>CP191863.1:6905000-8817076 GCA_050954585.1 Actinosynnema sp. CA-248983
CTGGGCAACTCGCGGATGCTGCTCCACCTCTGATTGTTCGAGTGTTCACTCGAACAATGTTGACTCGATGAGCCACGCCCCGCGAGGATGGGTGTCGTGCAGCTCACCGTGGACGAGCTGGCGGTCCGGGTCGGACTGCCGGGCAGCACCATCCGCATGTACCAGACCAAGGGCGTGCTCCACCCACCGCGCAGGCAGGGCCGGGTCGCCTACTACGACGAGTCCCACATCGAGCGCTTGACGCTGGTCCAGCGGTTGCAGGCGCGGGGGTTCTCGCTGCCTGCGATCGCGGAGCTGGTCAAGGCGCGCGAGCAGGGGGCGAGTGTCGCGGCGGTGCTCGGGGTCGGGGACACCGAGGGGCCGGACGACTGGGTCCGCGTGCGGGTGCGGGACCTCAAGCGGCTCGTGCCCACCGGGGACATGCGGCCCGCCGTGTTGCGCCGGGCCATCCAGCTCGGGCTCGTGCGGTGGCGGCGAGGCTGGCCGCACACGCGGCGGTGGGCGTTGGAGGCGGGCAACCGGCTCGCGGGGTTGGCCGTGCCCGCCGAGGACGTCCTGGACCAGTTCGCGGGCCTGCGCCGCGCCACCGACGGGATCGCGGCCGACTTCGTGGAGGTGTTCGAGCGGCGGCTGTGGCCGCAACTGGACGGGAAGTCCGCCGAGGACGACCAGCTCGACCGGGTCCGGGCGCTGCTGGTGGAGCTGACCTACACCGCCGAGACCGTGGTGGTCGGGACGCTGCGCGAGTCGATCCGCGAGGCCGCCGAGGAGTTCGCGCGGCGGCACGGCCTGCTGCCCGGCGGTGATTTCCAACCCGCGTGGGCGGAGGAACCCGTGCCCATCGCGGAACGTCTCATCGACACCGAGAACGAGATACCGGACGAGACCACCATCCGCCGGTTCCTCGACCAGGGCGACGAGCCCTCCTGAGCGCGCCCGCCGCCGTGGGGCGCATCGGGTGTTCGAGCCGGTTCGGAGGGGTTCGGCTCGCACACCCCAGCGGCGGGCCACCCGGTGCCCGGCGAGCCGTGGCAGGCCCGCCGGGCACCGGCAAACGTTCACCCGGTGTTGCCGTCGCGTGAGCCCATCGGGGCTGTCGGACGTCGATCAGCCACGAGTAGGAACGTCTTCACGGCCTTTCCTCACGAGGGGGAACACCTGTGAAGACCCTGCGCTCCGCCGTCACCGCCGTGCTCGCCACCGCCGCCTTCCTGCTCGGCGCGGGCAACGCCCAAGCCGCCGTCGACGCGCCGGCCGTGACGGACGACTACCTGTTCACCCGCACCCTGTCCCAGTTCAGCTCGATCCGGTCGCAGACCCCGTACGCCGACCAGCTCGACTGGTCGTCCGACGGCTGCTCCTGGTCCCCGGACAACCCGTTCGGCTTCAAGTTCCTGCCCGCGTGCCACCGGCACGACTTCGGCTACCGCAACTACAAGCGCCAGGCCCGGTTCAACGAGACCACGCGCCTGCGCATCGACGACAAGTTCAAGGCCGACCTGTACCACCAGTGCGCCGGGAACTGGGCGTGCAACCGGACGGCGGACCTGTACTACCAGGCGGTCCGCGAGTTCGGCGCGAGCTGATCCCGCCAGGGGGCGGGTCAGTCCTCGTCGGGGGCCGGCCCGCCCTTGATCAGGTACACCACCGAGTCCAGCTCGTCCGGCTTGATCAGCACCTCGCGCGCCTTCGACCCCTCCGAGGGACCGACCACGCCGCGCGTCTCCAGCAGGTCCATCAGCCGGCCCGCCTTGGCGAAGCCCACCCGCAGCTTGCGCTGGAGCATCGACGTCGACCCGAACTGGGACGTGACGATCAGCTCCGCCGCCTGGAGCAGCAGCTCCAGGTCGTCGCCGATGTCGGCGTCGACCTCCTTCTTCTCGCCCGCCTTCGCCGCGGTCACCCCGTCGGTGTACTCGGGCTGCGCCTGCTGCTTGGTGAAGTTGACGATCTCGGCGATCTCCTCGTCGCCGACGAACGCGCCCTGGACGCGCACCGGCTTCGACGCGCCCATCGGCAGGTACAGGCCGTCGCCCATGCCGATCAGCTTCTCCGCGCCCGGCTGGTCGAGGATGACCCGCGAGTCGGTCAGCGACGACGTGGCGAACGCCAGCCGCGACGGCACGTTGGTCTTGATCAGGCCGGTGACGACGTCCACGGACGGTCGCTGGGTCGCGAGCACCAGGTGGATGCCCGCCGCGCGCGCCTTCTGGGTGATCCGGACGATGGCGTCCTCGACGTCGCGGGGCGCGGTCATCATCAGGTCGGCCAGCTCGTCGACGATCGCCATGATGTACGGGTAGGGCCGGTACACCCGCTCGCTGCCCGGCGGCGCGGCGATCTCGCCGGAGCGCACCTTGCGGTTGAAGTCGTCGATGTGGCGCACCCGGTTGACCTGCATGTCCTGGTAGCGCTGCTCCATCTCCTCCACCAGCCAGGCCAGCGCGGCGGCGGCCTTCTTCGGCTGGGTGATGATGGGCGTGATCAGGTGCGGGATGCCCTCGTACGGCGTCAGCTCGACCATCTTCGGGTCGATGAGGATCATCCGGACCTCTTCCGGGGTGGCCCGGGCGAGCAGGGACACCAGCATCGAGTTCACGAAGCTCGACTTGCCCGAACCGGTGGAGCCGGCGACCAGCAGGTGCGGCATCTTGGTCAGGTTCGCGGTGACGAAGTGGCCCTCGATGTCCTTGCCCAGCCCGATCACCATCGGGTGGTTGTCCTTGACCGTGCTCGGCGAGCGCAGCACGTCGCCCAGCCGCACCATCTCGCGGTCGCTGTTGGGCACCTCGATGCCGACCGCGGACTTGCCCGGGATCGGCGCGAGGAGGCGGACGTTGTCGGTGGCGACGGCGTAGGCGATGTTCTTGGTCAGCGCGGTGATCTTCTCGACCTTGACGCCCGGACCCAGCTCGACCTCGTAGCGCGTCACCGTCGGGCCCCGGGTGAAGCCGGTGACCTGGGCGTCGATCGAGAACTGGTCGAGGACGCCGGTGATCGCCTCGATCATCTGGTCGTTGGCCTTGCTGCGGGCCTTGGGCGCGTCGCCGTCCTTGAGGATGGTGGGCGGCGGGAGCTTGTAGTCGCCCTCGACCGCGCGCACGGCGATGGCCGGCTGCGGCTTCTCGGGTTCCGCCTTGGCCTTGGGCTTCGGGGCCGGGCGCGGCGGTGGCGGCGGCTCTTCCTCGGCGGCCTCGTCGAGCGGCAGTTCGGGTTGGTCGTCGGTGACGGCGGCCTGGCGGCGGCGCGACGGGCGGCGCAGCTTGGCGGGCTTCTCCTCCTCGGCCTGCTGCTGCTCCTCTTCCCGGCCGAACCCCTCCAACTGGTCGTCGGCCTTGCGGCCACCGAGCAGCGAGCCGAGCTTGGCGGGCACCTCGCGGATCGGCAGGTGCGCCAGGACCAGCACGCCGTAGGCGAAGATCAGCACCAGCAGCGGACCCGCGACCCACGGGGTGAGGCCCTGCGCGAGGAAGCCGCCGGCGAGGTAGCCCAGCGCCCCGCCCGCGCCGCGCCGCTCGACCGGGTCGGCGGGGAGGCCGCCGACGAGGTGGAACATGCCGAGGAAGCCGACCGCGACCAGGATGCCGCCGATCACCAGGCGGGGCCGGGCCTCCGGCTTGGGGTCGGTGCGCATCAGGGTGACGCCGACCGCGAGCAGCACGAGCGGCACGATCATCGCGGGCGCGCCGACCGAGCTGCGCACGGCGACGTCGACCCACTGCCCCACCGGTCCGCCGGCCTGCCACCACACGCCCGCGCCGGTGATCACGGCGAGCGCGATCAGCACCAGGCCGAGACCGTCGCGGCGGTGCTCCGGGTCCAGGTCCTTGCCGCGGCCGACCGCCCGGACCACGCTGCCCACGCCCCGGCCGAGCAGGCCCCACGCCTTGCCGACCGAGCCGCCCCCGGCGGGTCCGCGGGCCGCCGGGCGGGACCTGGATGTGCGTGCCCGGGGCTTCGACCCGCCTTTCCGGGTCGTGCCCTTGCCGCGGGGGGTTCCGGTTCGGCCAGCCATGGTGTCCAACGTTAGTCGCTCTGGTCCCACCGGCCCCAACGGTCACGGCAGGACGTGACGTGCGCTGCTCGTCGTCCATAGTTGCCCGGAATCGGTCACGGCCACACCTCGACACGCCGTAGCCTTCCCCGCTGTGTCCACACCACTGCTGTGGCGCGTGCTGACGACCATCGACCGAGGGTTCGTAGGTCTCAGCGGACGGCTGCAAGTCACCGGCGACATCCCGGCGGACCTCAAGGGCCGTCCCCTGCTGCTCGCGTCCAACCACATCGGCAACCTCGACCCGTTCGTCCTGATCGCCGCGTGCCGCGAACTCGACGTGCACCCGCGCTTCCTGCTGGCGGGAGGACTGCTCGACGCCCCGATCATGGGTCCGGCGTTGAGGGCTTCCGGCCACCTGCGGGTGGACCGGGCGTCCGCGACCGTCGGCGAGGCCTACCACCGGACGGTGGAGGTGTTGCGGCGCGGCGGTGATCCCATCGCGATGTACCCGGAGGGCAAGATCAGCCTCGACCCGGGCTGTGGCCGGAACGGGGGAAGACCGGGGCGGCGCGGCTGGCGTTGAGCGGCGGTGTGCCGGTGGTGCCGGTGAGCCAGTGGGGCGCGCACGAGGCGGTGTACTGGGGAACACGCACGTCAACGGGTGGGACGACTTCAAGCCCTACCTGACTTCGTACTTGCGTGGGCTGCGGCGGCGGCCCGTCTTCAAGGTGCACTTCGGCGCGCCGGTGGACTTGTCGGACTTGAAGGACGGGCGGCCCGGGGACGCGCGGCGGGCGCATGAGCGGATCATGCGGGCCATCACGGCCGGGTTGGTGCCGTTGCGGGCCGACGAGCCGGACCTGCCGAAGTTCCACGACCCGACCCGGCCGACGACGGGCACCAGTCCGTGGCGGCCTGAGGCGGCGTGAATCGCGTGCCGCGCGGCGGGAATCGGCCGCGCGGCACGCGTTTCGTCAGACCGGGATGATCGTCGGCACGATCATCGGGCGGCGGCGGTAGGTTTCGGCGACCCAGCGGCCGACGACCCGGCGCACGGCCTGGGCGATGCGGTGGGAGTCGGTGATGCCCTCGATCTCCGTGCGCGAGAGTTCCATCTCCACCAACGAGATCGCCTGGTCCAGCGCCTTCGGGTCGTCCGAGAAACCCCGGCCCGAGACGGTCGGCGGGGCGACGGCGCGGCCGGTGTTGGAGTCGACCGCGACCGTGATCGCGATGAAGCCGCCCTCGCCCAGCACCAACCGGTCCGACAGGGTGGATTCGCCGACATCGCCCACGGAGAGGCCGTCCACGTAGACGTGGCCCACCTCCACGCGGCCGGTGATGGAAGCCTTGCCGTCCACCAGGTCCACGACCACGCCGTCCTCGGCGATCACCACCCGGTCCTCGGACACGCCCGTCGCCACCGCGAGAGCAGCGTTCGCCCGCAGGTGGCGCCACTCGCCGTGGACCGGCATGACGTTGGACGGGCGGACCGCGTTGTACAGGAACAACAGCTCACCGGCCGGTGAGTGGCCGGACACGTGGACCTTCGCGTTGCCCTGGTGCACCACGGTCGCCCCCAGTCGGGACAGGCCGTTGACCACGTTGAACACCGCGTTCTCGTTGCCCGGGATGAGCGACGACGCCAACACGATCGTGTCCCCGGCCCGGATGGAGATCTGGCGGTGCTCGCCGCGCGCCATGCGCGACAACGCGGAAAGCGGTTCGCCCTGCGATCCCGTCGAGACGAACAGGACCTCGTTCTCCGGCATGTCCATGGCCTCGTTCAGGTCCACGAACAAGCCCTCGGGCACCCGCAGGAAGCCCAACTCGGCGGCGATGCCCATGTTGCGCACCATGGAGCGGCCCACCAGGGCCACCCGGCGGTTGTACTGCACCGCCACGTCGAGCACCTGCTGCACGCGGTGCACGTGGGAGGCGAAGCAGGCCACGATCACGCGCTGGTTGGCCTTGCGGATCACGTTCTCCAGCACCGGGCCGATCTCCCGCTCCGGCGCCACGAAACCCGGCACCTCGGCGTTGGTGGAGTCGACCAGGAACAGGTCCACGCCCTCGTCGCCCAGCCGCGAGAAGCCCGCCAGGTCGGTCAGCCGGCCGTCCAGCGGCAGCTGGTCCAGCTTGATGTCGCCGGTGTGCAGGATCAGGCCCGCCGAGGTGCGGATGGCGACCGCGACGGCGTCCGGGATGGAGTGGTTGACCGCGAAGAACTCCAGTTCGAACGGGCCGAACGTGCGGTGCTCCCCGTCGGTGATCTCCACCAGCGTCGGGGTCTGGCGGTGCTCGCGGCACTTCGCGGCCAGCAGGGCCAGGGTGAACCGCGAACCCACGACCGGCAGGTCCGGCCGCAGCTTCAGCAGGAACGGCACGGCGCCGATGTGGTCCTCGTGACCGTGGGTCAGGACCAGCGCGTCGATGTCCTCCAGCCGGTCCTCGATGGCCCGGAAGTCCGGGAGGATCAGGTCGACGCCCGGCTGGTCGTCCTCGGGGAACAGCACGCCGCAGTCCACGACCAGCAGCCGGCCGGCGTGCTCGAACACGGTCATGTTGCGGCCGACCTCGCCGATGCCGCCCAGTGCGACGACGCGCAGACCTCCGTCGGGCAGGGCGGGCGGGGGTGACGTCGGGTTGATCACGCGTTGACTCCCAGTTCGGCCGTTACAGCGGAGACGGCCTCGATGTCCTCGGTGGATGCGGGTACCAGGGGCAGACGTGGGTTACCCACGTCCAGGCCCTTCAGACGCAGAGCGGTCTTGGCGTAGGTGACGCCGGGCATTCGGGTGAACGGCCGCAGCAACGGCAGCAGTTCGTGGTGGATCGTCCGAGCCGTGGCGACGTCGCCGGACTCGAAGGCGTCGAGCATGGCACGCAGGCGGTCGGCGGCGATGTGCGAGATGACGCTGACGAAGCCCACCGCGCCCACCGACAGCCACGGCAGGTTGAGCGGGTCGTCGCCGGAGTAGTAGGCCAGGTCGGTGGCCGCGATGACCTTGCTGCCCGCCAGGAGGTCGCCCTTGGCGTCCTTCACGGCCACGATCCGGGGGTGCTCGGCCAGCCTCAGCAGCGTGTCGACCTCGATCGGGGTGACCGCGCGCGGCGGGATGTCGTAGAGCATCACGGGCAGGCCCGTGGCGTCCGCGACGGCCTTGAAGTGCGCCTCCACGCCCGCCTGCGGGGGCCGGGAGTAGTACGGGGTGACCACCAGCAGGCCGTGCGCGCCCGCGGCCTCGGCGGCGCGGGCCAGGTGGACGCTGTGCGCGGTGTCGTACGTGCCGGCGCCGCTGACCACGGTCGCGCGGTCGCCCACGGCCTGCACGACCGCCCGGATGACGTCCGCCTTCTCGGCGTCGGTCGTGGTGGGGCTCTCGCCCGTGGTGCCGTTGACGACCAGACCGTCGTTGCCCAGGTCGACCAGGTGGTTCGCCAGTTCCTGCGCCTTGCCGAGGTCCAGCGCCCCGGCGGCGTCGAACGGCGTGACCATGGCGGTGAGCACGCGGCCGAAAGGTCGGCCGGGTGAGGCGGTCGGGCATCCGGTCATGGCCAAACGCTACCGCCTGCGGTGCCCGCAACCCCCTTTGGGCTGGGCTTACAGGCCCCGGTCGAGGCTCTTCACGGCGGTGACGGCGTCCCGGTCGCCGTCGTAGTCGACCTCCGCGCGGGCCCGGCCGAAGGCGTGCATCAGCAGTTCCGAGACCTGACCGGTCAGGATCACCGGGTTCGGGCCGGCCTTCACGGTCACCGACTCGCCGTCCGGGCGGCGCAGCACCACGCCGACCGGGCTGTTGCGGTAGGTCAGCTTCGCCACCCCGCGCAGGCCCCTTCCACAGGGCCGCGTCGCGGCGCGGGTCGGGCGAGCGGGGCGTCCAGTCGTCGGCCGCGCGCCGGACGTCCTCGTGGTGGACGAAGTACTCGACCGTGTTGAGGACGTCGTCCAGCAGCGCGTACGGGGACCAGGCGGGCGGGCCGGAGCGGACCAGGCCGACCAGTTCGTCCCACGGCCTGGCGGCGTAGGCGTCCTGGACCTTCTGCGTGTGCGCGGCGAGCGGCTTTGCGAGGATGCCCAGGGCCGCGTCGAACCGGCGTTCGCGCAGCACGAGGTGGGCGGCCAGGTCCCGGGTGCGCCACGGGTCGCACAGGGTGGGCGCGTCCGGTCCCAGCTCGGCGAACAGGTCGCTGAGCAGCCTGCGTTCGTCCTGTGCGACGCCCATGCGCCCCACCCTACTTCTTGGCGTGCACCCGCTCGGTCAGCTCGACCCGGTTCTTGTCCCACAGCACGCAGTGCACCTCGCGCGAGCCCTTGGACGCGGAGTAGCTCTCCTTCCACTCCGCCTGGGTCGGCACGACGGCGGCATAGCGCAGCTTGGTGTCCTTCTCCTTCAGCGGCACGCGATCGGACTTGAAGATCAGCGTGCAGAAGTTCTCGGCGTACTTGCGCAGCCACTCGTCACCCGGGTAGGCGGTCTTGTCGGTGCTGCCGAACGGGCCGCCCTCCCAGTACACCTCGATGCTGTGCGCTTCGTCGCACTCGGCGGTGCCGACGCGGACCGAGGGGGCGAGGAAGTTGTCACCGCAGTAGCCCGCGTTGAGCTTGAACTCGGGGAGCGTGCCGCCGTTGCCGAAGGTGACCGTCTCGGCCATCGCGGCGGGCGGCTTGTCGGTGAACAGCCACCGGTCCACCAGGACGCCGAGGACGAGGAACGCCACCGCGCCGATCGCGGCCACCGCCGTGAGCAGCGGTTTCACCCACGGCTTGCGCTGCGGCGGGATGGTCGGCGGCTGGTACTGCATGGTGGGGCCGCCGAGTGGGGCGAACCCGGTCGGCGGCGTGGGCTGGGCGGCGGCGCGGTCGAGCATGGCGCGGGCCTGCGGGCCGGTGAGCCGGGCGTTCGGGTCCTGCATCAGCAGGCCGGTGATGACCGCGCCGAGCGCGCCGTGCGCCCTGGTCAGGCGCGGCATCTCGTTCATGATCGCGTGCAGCGTGGACGCGGTGGACGAGCGCTCGTAGGGGTTGAGGCCCTCGACGGCGTAGCAGAGCGTGGCGCCCAGGGCCCACAGGTCGGAGGCGGGCGAGGCCTCGTGGCCGTGGATGCGTTCGGGCGACATGTAGGCGGGCGAGCCGATGAGGCTGCCGCTGGTGGTCAGGCGCGGGTCGTCCATCGCCTGGGCGATGCCGAAGTCGGTGAGCTTGACCCGGCCGTTGGGCTGGACCATGAGGTTGCCGGGCTTGACGTCCCGGTGCACGATGCCGGCCTGGTGCGCGGTCTCCAGGGCGGACAGGGCCTGGAGGGCGATGGAGATGACCCGGTCCTGCGGCATGGGGCCGGACTGGGCGATGATCGTGGACAGCGTGGCCGCCTCGACCAGCTCCATCACGATGTAGGTCATGCCGTTCTCGGCGACCACGTCGAACACGGTCACCACGGCGGGGTCGTTGAGCCGGCCCGCGGTGCGCGCCTCGCGCAGCACCCGCTCCTCCAGCACCCGGCGCTCCTCGGCCGCGATGCCGTCGGGCAGGTGCAACTCCTTGATCGCGACCTGGCGGCCGATCACGTTGTCCTGCGCGCGCCACACCACGCCCATGCCGCCGCGGCCCAGCTCGCCGAGCAGCGCGTACCTCCCCGCGATGATGCGGGGCTGGGCGCTCACACCTTGTGGACCTGTCACGCTGCGCAACTCCTCGGAAAACCCGGAAACGGGCGGAACGCTACTTGAGACCGCCGCGCGGCCCGCCCGGTTTCACGGATTCGTGATGTCGCCCGTGAACACGCCCGATCAGGCGGGGAGGTTCACCTCGTGGCCGGAGTTGCGCAGGGCCTGGGTGGCGCGGCCGAGGTCGGCGGCCTTCACCAGGAGGTGGTCGGTGTCGTAGGTGGACAGCGCGAACAGGCTCACGCCCGCCGCGGCCAGCTCACCCGACAGCGCCGCCATGATGCCGGTCAGCGTGAACTCCAGCGGCCCGCGCACGGTCAGCAGCCGCCAGCCCGCCTGGGTGTCGCCGCTGTCCGGCGCGTGCTCGCTCGGGCACACGATGGACAGCTCGTCCGGCGTGCGGGTCACCGACACGAGGCCGGCCCGGTCCAGCAGGCCGGGCGGGACGGCGGCGTCGGCGGGCAGCCGCGCGACCGTGTACTCCCCCGGCTGGACGTCGACGATCAGCCGCTTCACGTCAGCCCTCGGTGACCAGCGGGCTGGAGGCGACCTCGGTGCCGTCGGCCAGCGTGGAGATGGTGAAGTCGGCGAACACGTTGGCCGCCGCCTTCTGTAGCTGGCGCAGGCACTCGATCGCCAGGGCGCGGATCTCGACGTCGGCGTGCTCGGTGGCGCGCATGGCGATGAAGTGCCGCCACGCCCGGTAGTTGCCGGTCACGACGATGCGCGTCTCGGTGGCGTTGGGCAGCACCGCGCGGGCGGCCTGGCGGGCCTGCTTGCGGCGCAGGGTGGCGCTGGGGACGTCGGAGAACTTCTGCTCCAGGCCCTTGAGCAGCTCGGTGTAGGCGTCGACGCTGGCCTGGGTGGCCTTGAGGAACAGCTCGTGCAGCTCGGGGTCGGCGGCGATGACGTCCGGCTCGACCATGGCGGCGTTGCGCTCGGGCACGTACCGCTGGGACAGCTGCGAGTAGCTGAAGTGGCGGTGCCGGATCAGCTCGTGGGTCAGCGACCGGGACATGCCGGTGAAGTAGAAGCTGACGCTGCCGTGCTCGAGGACGGAGAGGTGGCCGACCTCGATGATGTGCTTGATGTAGCCGGCGTTGGTGGCCGTCGCGGGGTTCGGCTTGGTCCACGACTGGTAGCACGCGCGACCGGCGAACTCGGCCAGCGCCTCGCCGCCGTCGGCGTCGGTGGACCACGGGACGTCCGCCGGGGGGAAGAACTCCGTCTTCGCGATCAACTGCACCTTCGGCGACACCGTCTCAGCCATGCCGGGAACCCTAACCCAGAGCGCTCCTCACGCAGAATTACGCCGCATGGAGCTTGTGCGGACCGCAGGACCGATGCGGTCGGCGACGAGGACCGGTTCGGGGTGCTCGCGGATCACCATCGCAACTCGCCTGTAGCCGAGCAGTCGGTGCGGCGAGCGCAGGGGGCTTCGCGGCGATCTCGACTGGATTTACCGGTGGCCCGGTCGCGGACGTGGCGTAGGTCGCAGCGGGCGCCGCATGGGAGACGTTGCCGCGGACGCCGGGGATCACGGTGGTGCGGTTCGTGCTGTTCGACCAGCGAGCGTTCGACGCGTTCGCCGCCGTGGTGTCACCGTGGTGTCACCGTGATGTCAGATTCTCCTTGACTGATGTCAGATCCGGCGGCACTGTGGTGTCATGGATCTGTCGCCGTACATCGCGCAACTGCGCGAGGACCTCGCGACGGCCGCCTCCGCCGGGGACGACGACACCCGGCGCACCGCGGCCGTGCTGTCCGCCGCGCTGGAGCCGGCCGCTCGGCTGGCCCTCATGAACGCACTGTCCGACCTGGCCGCGGAGGTGACCGTCGCGCTGGACGGTCCCGTCGTGCAGGTCCGGTTGGACGGCCGGGACGTCCAGGTGGTCGTCACCGGCGCTGCTTCCCCTCAGGACCACGAACCGGAGCCGCAGGAAGTTCCCCGGCCGACCGCCGGTGACGCCACGCGCATCACCCTGCGGTTGCTGGACGAGCTGAAGTCCAAGGCCGAGCAGGCCGCGGCGGCGCAGGGGATGTCGCTCAACACGTTCGTCGCGCAGGCCGTGCAGGGCGCGGTCGGCGGGCGGCGGGGGCACCACAAGAACTGGCACGACAAGCACCAGCAGCCGCCGAAGGACGACAAGGGGTCCCGGGTCCGCGGCTGGGTGCAGGGCTGAGGGGGGACGACGTGGACTCGGAAGTCGTGCGACAGCAGAGCTTCGAGGTCGAGGGCGTGGTGGAGATCGACATCGCCCTGCTCGCCGGCCGCGTGCAGGTGCACCTGGTGGACGAGCCCGGGGTGCACGTCGAGGTCCGGCACGAGCCGGCCCCGGGCGACTCCTGGACCGCCGGCCTCACCGGCCTGCTGAGCTGGGTCAACGACCAGTTCGGCCAGGGCGGCGCGGCCACGCCGCCGGACGCGGTGCGGGACGCCCGGATCGAGCTGACCGGGCAGCGGCTGAAGGTGCAGTCGTCCAAGGCGCTGCCGCTGCGCGCGGTGCCGCTGGGGGTGGTCGTGCGGGCGCCCGTCGGGTCGCACGTGATCGCCAAGTCCGGCGCGGCCGACGTGACCGTGACCGGCGTGGCCGGTCGGCTGGAGATCCAGACCGGTACGGGTGACGTCACCGCGGACCGGGCGGATGCGTCGTCGCAGGTCAACTCGGGGTCGGGCAAGCTGCGCCTGGGCCCGATGCCGGGCGGGCTCCGGGCGAAGACGGGCAGCGGTGACATCGAGGTGGCGTCCGTCGCGGGCAACTCCGTGCTCTACAGCGGCACGGGGCAGGTGTGGCTGGGCGCGGTGCAGAACGACGTGCAGGTGCGCACCGGCAGTGGCGACGTCACCATCGCGGACGCCGCCGCCGGCCGCATCCAGCTCGGCACGGGCTCGGGGCACGTGCGCGTGGGCGTCCACCCGGGCGTGGCGGCGGAGTTGGACCTGCTGTCCACGGCGGGCACGGCGCGCAGCGAGCTGGACGTGTCGGAGACGCCGCCGGACGAGCCGGCGGCGCTGGTGATCACCGGGCGGACCGGCAACGGCAACGTGCTGGTGACCACGGCCACCACCTGACCGATCGCGCGGCACTGGTGGAGGCTCCGCGGCGTGCGCACCCTCGATGCGCGCGCCGCGGTTCCGATCCGCGCGCCGCGGTCTCGATGGGCGGGCCGCGGTCTCGATGGGCGGGCCGCGGTCTCGATGGGCGGGCCGCGGTCTCGATGGGCGGGCCGCGGTCTCGATGGGCGGGCCGCGGTCTCGATGGGCGGGCCGCGGTCTCGATGGGCGGGCCGCGGTCTCGATGGGCGGGCCGCGGTCTCGATGGGCGGGCCGCGGTACGGGCCGCGGTCTCGATGGGCGGGTTGCGGTCTCGATGGGCGGGTTGCGGGTGGCTTTGCTCGCTTTGGGCATCCACCCGCCCACCCCCGCCCAGGCCACCTCCGCAAAAGCCCCAACTGCACCCGCCTTCGGCGACCAACTACACCCGCCTTCGGCGACCAACTACACCCGCCTTCGGCGACCAAGTGCACCCGCCTTGGGCGGCCCGCTTCGCGGGATCGTCAGCGCACCACCGCCTTGAGCGCGGGGGCCAGGTCGCCGCGCGGGGTGACCGCCACCTTGTCCAGTTCCAGCCAGTCGGCCATGTGGCGGAGTTCGGCCGCCAGTTCCACCGCCACCCGGCCGACGTCGGCCGTCGACTCCGAATACGCCGCCTGCACCCGCAGCACCCCCGCCTGCCGGTCGGCCTTGAGGTCGACCCGGCCGACCAGGTGACCGTCGAGCAGGAACGGGAACACGTAGTACCCGTGGACCCGCTTGGCCGCCGGCACGTAGATCTCGATCCGGTAGTAGAAGCCGAAGATGCGCTCCGTCCGGTCGCGTTCCCAGATCAGCGGGTCGAACGGGCACAGCAGCGCCCGACCGGTGACCTGGCGCGGCACCCGGGCCGACGTGTGGCGGTAGCCCACCGCTGTCCAGCCCTGGACCTGCACGGGCTCCAGCACGCCCTCCTCCACCAGCTCCTGCACCGCCTGCCGGCTGCGCGTGGGGGCCAGGCGGTAGTAGTCGCGCAGGTCGGGCTCGGTGGCCACGCCCATCGCGGTGGCGGCACGGGCCACCAGCTCGCGGGCCCCCTCCTCGGCGGTGACGCGGCGGGACACCACCTCGGGCGGCAGGACGCGCTCTGTCAGGTCGTAGAGGCGTTCGAAGCCGCGCCGCGACCCCGTGGTGAGCTGCCCGGACCCGAACAGCCACTCGCAGATCTTCTTGACCTCCGACCAGTTCCAGCCCCAGTGGTCCTTGCGCCTCGGCCCACCGCCCGCCAGCGCCTTCTCGATCGCCCCCGCGCCCACCGGCCCGAGTTCCTTCACCACGGCCAGGATGTCGTCCACCAGCTCGGGGTCGCGCTCGGCGATCGACGTGTAGTTGTGCCACCAGCCGGGCCGCTTCGCGCCGGAGTGCAGCAGCGGCCAGTCCTCGACCGGGACCAGGCTCGCCTCGTGCGCCCAGTACTCCACCAGCATGCGCGGCTTGCGCGTGCTGTGGGACCAGGCCGCGTCGTCGACCAGCGACGGTGTGTAGGACCCCAGCCGGCTGAACGCGGGCATGTAGTGCGCGCGCACGGCCACGTTCACCGAGTCGAGCTGGATCAGCTGGACGCGCGAGAGCACCCGCTGGAGGTGCCGCCGCGTGGGCGGCGACGCCGGCCGCGGGTCGGCGAATCCCTGGGCGCCCAACGCGATCCGGCGGGCGACGTCCGCACTCATGTTCTGCACGGTTCGGATGTTCCCACGGGGGTACGACACTTCCGCTCGGCCCGCACGACGAGCACCACCGCGACGACCACCAGCAGGCCGCCGACCAGCTGCAACGCCCCGAACCGCTCATCGGCCAGCCACACCCCGAGCAGCACCGCGATCACCGGGTTCACGTACGCGTAAGTGGCCACCGTCGACACCGGCAACTGCCCCAGCACGTACACGTACGAGCTGAACGCCAGCAACGACCCGAACACCACCAGGTAGCCCCACCCGAACCACGACGTCGACGACACCGCCGAGACGTCCAGCCGCTCCCCCGACACCAGGCCGACGACGGTCAGCGCCACCCCGCCCGCCACCATCTCCACGGCGGACAACGCGAACGGGTTCGCCGGCACCGGCAACCGCCCGCTCAGGTACGACCCCAGCGCCCACCCGAACGCCGCGAGCAGCACCAACCACGGCCCCCACCACGTCGACCCGCCCACGTCGTCCACCAACAGCACGGCCAAGCCGACCAACCCGACGACAACGCCCACATAGGTCACCGCCGGCGGCCTTTCACCACCCACGCGCCGCATCAACACCACGTACAACGGCACGGACGCCACCAGCAGCGCCGCCAACCCGGACGCCACCGACTGCTCCGCCACCACGACCATCCCGTTGCCCCACGCGGGCAACAGCAGCCCGAGCAGCACGCCCGTCCCCACCTGCGGCCACGTCATCCGCATCCGACGCCCCACCACCAGCGCCAGCACCAGACCGGCCACCAGGAAGCGCAACCCACCCGACAAGAGCGGCGGCATGGTCTCAATGGAGAACTTGATGGCCAGGTAGGTAGACCCCCACACCAGGTACACGACGCCCAGAGCTGCCCAACGCATGTCCGCACGCTTTCACGGGACACCCGTCCGGTTCACGCGGGTTTCGGCCACTAGGGTCTCCCCATGGCCGACGCCGCAGTGCGGGCAGCGACTCCCGACGACGTCCAGCAGATCGCCCGGATCCACCGCGACACGTGGCGCACCGCGTACCGCAGCCTCCTGCCGGAGGAGGTCCTGGGCGGTCTGGGCGACACCACCCAGGCCTGGGCCGAAGCGGTGGAGGAGGACCAGGTCCTGGTGGCCACCGAGGGCGAGTTCCTGGTGGGCTACTGCGTAGCGGGCCGCGCCCCCGCCGAAGAGGTCGCGAAAGCCGACGGAACCCTGCCGCCCGACGCGGCGACGACCGCGCTCGTCAGCATCCTGGTCGAACCACGTTGGGGCCGAAGGGGCCACGGCGGGCGTCTGCTCGCCACCGCGGCCAAGACGTTGCGTGACAAGGGGAACACGCGCGGTATCGCTTGGGTCCCAGAGGCGGACCGGTCCTCGACGAACTTCTACGCCAAAGCCGGGTGGGAGGCCGACGGAACGGTGCGCACCCTGGACGCCGGCGGGCGACCGTTGCGCGAAATAAGGGTTTCCGGGGGGTTGACCCTACTGTTGACCGACTGAGGGGTTGCTAGCCTCGAACGGGTGTGGGCATTGCTGGGGTGGCTCGGCCTGACGTTCGGCGTGGCGTTCGGGTCCGCGATCATCCCCCTCATCAGCATCGAGGTCTTCGTCATCGGCCTCGTGACGCAGCAGCCCCACATCTCGTGGTGGTGGATCGGCCTGGCCGTCGCGGTGGGCCAGGTGCTGGGCAAGATGTTCTACTTCCTGGCCGCGCGCGGCTCGCTGCACCTGCCGGCGTTCATGCACCGCAAGAAGAAGGACAAGCCGCCGTCACCACGACGGCTGAAGTGGAAGACCCGCCTGGACAGCATTCGGGACCGGTGCCACCGGCATCCTCATTGGATGTTCGGCACGCACGCGGTCAGTTCGGTGGTCGGCTTGCCGCCGTTCATGTTCACCACGGTGCTCGCGGGTCTGGCGGGCATGTCGTCGTGGCTGTTCATCACCACCGGCATGGTGGGCAGGTTCGCGAGGTTCAGCGTGCTCGCCGCGTCGCCCGGTCTGATGGCGGGGTGGCTGCTGCACTAGGCCGAGCCCGCCGCACCAACCGCTGCTGGGGCACGGTCAGCCCGTAGTGGTCGTGCAGCCGCACGTGGTCCACTTCGGACACATCGGCGCCGACCTCGGGCGCGTCCTCGATCTCCCTCTTGTCAACCGGCACGACCACTCGCCGATCCCGCACCTGCGCCCCTCGGATGGGCACGAGCGTGGTGGCGTGGTCGGTCCGCACGGTCGCCCACAAGGGACGCCCGCCGTCCATCCAAAGCTCCGCCACGGTGCCCACGCGTTCACCGTGGCGGTCGAGCAGGTCGCAGTCGTAAAGGCGGTCCACCGCTGTTCGGTCCATGTGTATGCGGCTACCCGTGTCCGGCACTGATCGCACGCGGAACCACCCGGAGGTGTGACCCCCGAACGTCCCAAAGGGTCGGGTGCTCAGGTCAGGGCGACGGCCGCGCCCAGGGCGGCCACGATCAGGAGACAGGCGACGGTCAGCCGCACGTTCTGGCAGGCGTTCGACACGCCATCCACGCTACTGACAGTCACCGGACAAACCAAGGTAAAACCGCGTAAAGACCGGATGAAGTCCGTCTCACCCGAGTGCTTCACGCCCGATTCGTCGGCGCTTGGAATAGCTCGATGGCCTTGCGCATGGTCTCCCGGGCCCGCCCGCGGTCCCCGGCCAGGTCGTACGCCTGGGCCAGCAGGAACCACCGCCGCCAGTCCGCCGGCGACTCCTCCACCTCGGCCCGCCGCTCCTCGAACCAGGCGTCCGCCGCCTCCCGGTCCACCCGACCCGAAGGCCGCCGCGGCAACGCGGAGGTGTCCAGCAGCCCGCCTTCGTCGGCCAACTGCCGGGCCATGCGCTCGGTCACGAACCCGAACCGCAGGTTCGTCCACGCGATCCACGCCCCGATCAGGGGCAGCACGAGCACGCCCACGCCCAGCCCGACGCCGACCGGGTCGCCCGTGCCGATCAGCACGAACGCCCGGCCGCCGAGCAGCACGAAGTACACCGCCAGCGCGGCGGTGATCAGGAAAGCGACGGTACGGGTCTTCACAGGTCCATGTACTTGTCGAGCCCCACGGACAACCCCGGCCGCTCGGCCACCGAGCGCACCGCGAGCAGCACGCCGGGCATGAACGACGTCCGGTCCAGCGAGTCGTGACGCAGGGTCAACGTCTCACCCGCCGTGCCGAACACGACCTCCTGATGGGCGATCATCCCGGCGATCCGCAGCGAGTGCACCCGGACGTCGCCGACCACCGTCCCGCGCGCCCCCGGAGCCTCCTGGGTCGTCGCGTCGGGCATCGCGGAAAGACCGGCCGCCGCCCGTGCCTCCGAAATCAGCCGCGCCGTGTGGGCGGCCGTGCCGGACGGGGCGTCCACCTTGCGCGGGTGGTGCAGTTCGATGACCTCGGCCGAGTCGTAGTACTTGGCGGCCAGCTCGGCGAACCGCATCGACAGCACCGCGCCGATGGCGAAGTTCGGCGCGATCAGCACGCCGACGGCCTTCCCGGCCAGCCACTCCTCCAGCGTCCCCAGCCGCTCGGCGTCGAAGCCGGACGTGCCGACGACCGCGTGGATGCCGTGGTCGACGCAGAACCGCAGGTTGTCCATGACGACGTCGGGGTTGGTGAAGTCGACGACCACGTCGACCCCGGCGTCGACCAGGCCCGGCAACGAGTCGCCGGCGTCGACCCGCGCCACGACCTCCATGCCGTCCGCCGCCTCCACCGCGCGGCACACCTCGGACCCCATCCGCCCGTGCGCGCCCAACACGCCGACGCGGATCGCAGAACGCTGACTCAAGAGATCACCTCGTGCACCTGGGACGGCAAGTCGTCGGCGTGAGCGTAGGGCCCGACGACGGCGGCGGCGATCGGGCGTCGCAGCAACTCCTTCGCCAGCGCCGCCACCTCCTCGCCGGTCACCTGGTCGATCCGGTCCAACGTCTGCTCCACCGACAGGTAGTCGCCGTAGTTCAACTCGCCCTTGCCGATGCGGGACATCCGGGAACTGGTGTCCTCCAGCCCCAGCACCAGCCCGCCGCGCAGCTGGCCCTTGCCCCGGGCCACCTCCGCGTCGGTCAACCCGCCGGAGGCCACGACGGACAGCACGTCCCGCACCACGCCGGCCACGTCGCCGAGCCGGTCCGGCTGGCACCCGGCGTACACCGACCAGGTCCCGGCGTCGGCGTACATGCCCACCGACGAGTAGACCTGGTAGGCCAGCCCGCGTCGCTCCCGCACCTCCTGGAACAGCCGGGACGACATGCCGCCGCCCAGGGCCGCGTTCAGCACGTTCAACGCGAACCGGCGCTCGTCGTGCCGGTCCAGCGCGCGCACACCCAGCATGAGGTGCGCCTGCTCGGTGTCGTCGCTGTGCAGCACGAGCTTGCGCGTGGCGGGGATGCGAGCACGCCCGGTCCGGGGCGCCACCGGAGACCCGGGACGCGCCAGCCGGTCGCCGATCTGCTTGCGCGCCAAGCGCATCACGTTGTTGTGGTCGACGTTCCCGGCGACCGACAGGACCATCCGCGGCAGTGTGTAGCGGCGCTTGTAGAAGCCGAACAGCGCATCGCGGTCCATGTCCTGGATGGACCGTTCGGTGCCCAGCACCGACCGCCCCAGCGCGTGCTCACCGAGGAGAGCGTCCAGGAACGCGTCGTGCAGCAGGTCCTCGGGGTCGTCGTCGCGCATGGCGATCTCTTCGAGCACCACACCGCGCTCGGTCTCGAAGTCCTTGGGCTCGCACAGCGCCTCGAACACCACGTCGCACACCAGGTCCAGCGCCAGCGGCAGGTCCTCGTCCAGGACGTGCGCGTAGTAGCAGGTGTGCTCCTTGGCGGTGAACGCGTTCAGCTCCCCGCCGACCGCGTCGATCTCCTCCGCGATGGCGGCGGCGGACCGGTTGGCCGTGCCCTTGAACAGCAGGTGCTCCAGGTAGTGCGCGGCGCCGGCGACCTCGGGCCGCTCGTCGCGCGACCCGACCTGCACCCACAGCCCCACCGAGGCCGACCGCACGCCCGGGATCTGCTCGGTGATCACCCGCAGCCCGGACGGCAGCACGCTGCGCCGCACCGTCACCCCGGTCTCGCTGCTCTCCAGCAACCGGGTGCTGCCCGGCCGCTGGAGGTGCCCGAGCCGGCCGCTAAGCGGACGGCCGCGAGTGCTCGAAGCACTCGCGGCCGTCCCGTTGACGCGTCCGGTCACTGCGCCGGGGTCTCCGAGACCTCGGCGGCCGGGGCCTCGGCCGGGGCCTCGGCTGCGGGAGCGGCGTCGGCTTCCTCGTTGACCAGCACCAGGCTGATCTTGCCGCGCTGGTCGATGTCCGCGATCTCGACGCGGAGCTTGTCGCCGACCTTGACGACGTCCTCGACCTTGCCGATGCGCTTGCCGTTGCCCAGCTTGGAGATGTGGATCAGGCCGTCCTTGCCCGGCAGCAGCGAGACGAACGCGCCGAACGCCGCGGTCTTGACCACGGTGCCCAGGAAGCGCTCGCCCACCTTCGGCAGCTGCGGGTTCGCGATGGCGTTGATCATGCCGATCGCGGCCTCGGCGGACGGGCCGTCCGCCGCGCCGACGTAGATCGTGCCGTCGTCCTCGATGGAGATGTCGGCGCCGGTCTGCTCGGTGATCGAGTTGATCATCTTGCCCTTGGGCCCGATGACCTCGCCGATCTTGTCGGTCGGGATCTTCACCGACGTCACGCGCGGCGCGAACGGGCTCATCTCGTCCGGGCTGTCGATGGCCTCGGCCATGACCTCCAGGATGGTCAGGCGCGCGTCGCGGGCCTGGCCCAGGGCCGCGCCCAGGACCTCGGACGGGATGCCGTCGAGCTTGGTGTCGAGCTGGAGCGCGGTGACGAACTCCTTGGTGCCGGCGACCTTGAAGTCCATGTCGCCGAACGCGTCCTCGGCGCCGAGGATGTCGGTCAGCGCCACGTACTCGGTCTTGCCGTCGACCTCGTCGGACACCAGGCCCATGGCGATGCCGGACACCGGCGCCTTCAGCGGCACACCGGCGTTGAGCAGCGACATGGTGGACGCGCAGACCGAGCCCATCGAGGTGGAGCCGTTGGAGCCCAGCGCCTCGGAGACCTGGCGGATCGCGTAGGGGAACTCGTCGCGCTTGGGCAGCACGGGCATCAGGGCCCGCTCGGCCAGCGCGCCGTGGCCGATCTCGCGCCGCTTCGGCGAGCCGACGCGGCCGGTCTCACCGGTGGAGAACGGCGGGAAGTTGTAGTGGTGCAGGTAGCGCTTGTGCGTCTCGGGGGACAGCGAGTCGATCTGCTGCTCCATGCGCAGCATGTTCAGCGTGGTGACACCCAGGATCTGGGTCTCGCCGCGCTCGAACAGCGCCGAGCCGTGCGCCCGCGGGATGATCTCGACCTCGGCCGAGAGCGACCGGATCTCGGTCAGGCCGCGACCGTCGATGCGGACCTTGTCGCGCAGGATGCGCTGGCGCACCAGCTTCTTGGTCAGCGAGCGGAACGCGGCGCCGACCTCCTTCTCCCGGCCCTCGAACTGCTCGGCCAGCTTGTCCAGCACCGACGCCTTGATCTCGTCGAGCCGGGACTCGCGCTCCTGCTTCGGGCCGATGGTCAGCGCCTGGGCCAGCTCGCCCGACGCCGCCGCCTCGACGGCCTCGAACG
Organism: Actinosynnema sp. CA-248983; assembly: GCA_050954585.1. Lineage (GTDB taxonomy): Bacteria > Actinomycetota > Actinomycetes > Mycobacteriales > Pseudonocardiaceae > Actinosynnema. Next base: position 6,926,074 of record CP191863.1, read on the forward strand.
CGTCCGGCTGGTAGGCCGGGAAGGTCGGGAACTCGCCGGTGGCCTTCGCGGCGACCTGCGCGAGCTGCGCCTGGGCCTCGCACAGCACCTTGATGAACGGCTTCGACGCCTCCAGGCCCGCCGCGACGACCTCTTCGGTCGGCGCCTGCGCACCCTCGGCGACCAGGTCGATCACGTTCTCGGTGGCCTCGGCCTCGACCATCATGATCGCGACGTCGTCACCCACGACACGGCCGGCGACGACCATGTCGAACACGGCCTTCTCCAGCTGCTCGTGGGTCGGGAACGCCACCCACTGGCCCTCGATCAGCGCCACCCGGACGCCGCCGATGGGGCCGGAGAACGGCAGGCCGGCCAGCTGCGTGGACGCGGACGCGGCGTTGATCGCCACCACGTCGTACAGGTCGGCCGGGTTCAGGCTCATCACCGTGATGACGACCTGGATCTCGTTGCGCAGACCGTCCACGAAGGACGGGCGCAGCGGGCGGTCGATCAGCCGGCAGGTCAGGATCGCGTCGGTCGACGGGCGGCCTTCGCGGCGGAAGAACGAGCCGGGGATGCGACCCGCGGCGTACATGCGCTCCTCGACGTCCACCGTGAGGGGGAAGAAGTCGAAGTGCTCCTTGGGGTGCTTCGACGCCGTGGTGGCCGACAGCAGCATGGTCTCGTCGTCCAGGTAGGCGACGACGGTGCCCGCCGCCTGGCGGGCGAGCCGGCCGGTCTCGAACCGGATGGTGCGGGTGCCGAAGCGCCCGTTGTCGATCACGGCGGAAGTCTCGTGGACCTCGTTATCCGTCATGTGTTCGTCAAACTCCTCGTCATGCGGGCCGCAGCGCGTACGGGCGCGGGGTCGCGGTTCGGACGAGGCCGGTCTTCGATCGAAGTCCCCTGGGTTTCGTCGGCCAGGGGGCCACTACCGAGGACCGGCGAACTGTCGTCCCGTGCGCCGCGCGTGCGTTGCGTCCCTATCCTCTTTGTTTCTTTGTTCGGTTGTCTTGCGGGTACCGCTGCACCGAGGGGGAGCGACCGGACCGGTCACTCCCCCTCGGTGGTGGTCACCGGCGCAGGCCGAGCCGCGAGATCAGCGACCGGTAGCGCTGGATGTCGACCTTCTGCAGGTAGTTGAGCAGCCGGCGGCGACGGCCGACCAGCAGCAGCAGACCACGACGCGAGTGGTGGTCGTGCTTGTGCTGCTTGAGGTGCTCGGTCAGGTCGGCGATGCGCTTGCTCAGCAGCGCGACCTGAGCCTCGGCGGAGCCGGTGTCCTTGTCGTGGACGCCGTACTCGGCGAGGATGGTCTTCTTCTGATCGGTGGTCAGTGCCACGTTCCCGCTACTCCTTGTACCTTGATGATGTTCCGTGCGGCCCCCGTCGCCGGGGGTAGTCGGTCTTGGCCGCCACGGACCGCAGCCAGACCCAACTGTCGAGGTTACCAGTAGTTGCTAGGAGCGGGCGTTCGGCGTGCTCAAGGGCACCCGGTCGAGCACCCGGTACCCGGTCGCCGGGTCGCTGCGCACCAGCACCACCTCGCGCACGGTCCACTCACGACCGGTGAACTCCACGTGCGGCCAACGGATGCGCCGCCCGCGCGCACGGGCGACCGTCAGATGTGGACGCCACGTGTCCATGGGCGCACCGGCGGCGACGGCCAGCGGCTCCAGCGGACCCTCGACGCCGATCCACAGCACACCGCGGAACGTGCCGCAGCCCGCGAGGCGCACGGTCGGCGCGGGCAACCCGGCCAGCCCGTCGAGCTGCCCGCCGGGCTCGGCGTCGTCGCCGTGGAAGCGGAGCGTGACGTGCAGGCGACCCGGCGCGACCCACCGCAGCTCGCGGTGTTCGGCGCGGACCGGCGCGAGCGCCGCGGTCAGCTCCTGCACCACCTCGTCGGGCGGGAAGACGCCGGTGAACAGCCGCACGTCAGCCGTCGCGCCCCTTGCCCGCGCGGCGCAGCAGCTCGGCCAGCGCCGGGAAGTCGTCGCGCAGCATGTCGGCGGCCTGGGACAGCTCCCGCCGGTCGGCCACCCGGCGCAGGAAGGGGAACACCACCGCCTCGTCGTCGGTGCCGTTGACCGGCAGCGAGTCGCGGCTCACGGTGGGCTTGGAGTCGCGCACCTCGTCCAGGGCGCGCTGGAGCGCCTCGGGCGCGCCGGTGGCCACGTCCGGGGTGAGGACCTTGCGCTCCAGCATGATCATCCGCGCCAGCACGGACGGGTTGCCGATCTTGGCCCGGCGACCGCTCATCACCTGGCTGAGCATGGGCGCGCTGATCCCCAGCACGTCGGCGAGCTGGGCCTGGGACACGTTGAAGGCGACCACCAACCGGCGCACCCGGTCCCCCAGGGGCTCCCCGTACCACTCGCGCTGCAACGCGAGGTTGCGCTGGACGATCTTGTGGTCCTCCACCTTCGCCTCTCCCCTGACCGGCTTGGACGTGACAGGCATCTTGCCAGGTGGGCCTCGGTCGCACGGGCGGTTCCACCCAGCTAGCTCAAAGCCCTCACGCCAGCAGTCCGCGGGTCTCCTCCACGTCCTTGTGCATCTGGACCAGCAGGTCGTCGACGGAGTCGAACTTCTCCATGCCGCGCAGCCGCTCGACGAAGTCCAGCGCGACCCGCTGGCCGTAGAAGTCCTCGTCCACGTCGAGCACGAACGCCTCGACCCGGCGCTCCCGACCGCTGAACGTCGGGTTGGTGCCGACCGACACCGCCGCCTTCAGCCGCCGGCCGTCGGCGTGGATGAACCAACACGCGTAGACGCCGTCGGCCGGGACCGCGGCGAACCGCGGGGTCGACAGGTTCGCGGTGGGGAACCCCAGCTCCTTGCCGCGCCCGTCGCCGCGCACCACGATGCCCTCCAGCCGGTGCGGCCGGCCCAGCGCGTGCGCCGCGGCCTTCACGTCACCGGCGTCGATGCACGCCCGGATGTAGGTGGACGAGTACGTCACACCGTCGTCGGTCACCAGATCCGCCCCCTCGGTCACGAAACCGAACCGCTGCCCGAGCCGCCGCAGCAGCTCGACGTTGCCCGCGGCCTTGCTGCCGAACGTGAAGTTCTCCCCCACCACGACGGCCGCCACGTGCAGTTGCTCCACCAGCACCTCGTGCACGAACTCGTCCGCCGGCATCCGCGACACCTCCAGGGTGAAGGGGATGACGCAGAACACGTCCACGCCCAGCTCCTCGACCAGCTCGCTGCGCCGGCGCAGGGTGGACAGCTGCGCGGGGTGGCTGCCGGGGCGGACGACCTCGGACGGGTGCGGGTCGAACGTCATGAGGACGCTCGGCACCTGCTTGTCGCGGGCGATCTCCACGGCCCGGCCGATGAGCGCCTGGTGCCCGCGGTGCACGCCGTCGAACACGCCGATCGTCACGACACAGCGACCCCAGCCGCCCGGAAGGTGTTCCAGCCCTCGCCACCGTTGCACGCGTGAAGCCTAGCCGCGGGGGCTGGGCGGCGAGGGGCGGAGTCAGCGGTCCTGGTCGAGGCGCACATCACGCCCCGCCTGGTGGACCGTGCCGCCGTCGTGGGCGGTGGCGGTCTGGTTGACGCTGTTGCCGTGGTTGACGTTGCCGTGGACGTAACCCACCTGGATGACGGGGCCGACCGTGTTGCCCTTGTGCACGTTGTGCACGCTCCTGGGCACCACCGGCTGCTCCTGCACCGGCTGCTGTTGGACGGGCCGCTGTTGGACGGGCTGCTGCTGCACGGGCTGCTGTTGGACGGGCTGCTGTTGGACGGGCTGCGGCGGCGCAGCTGCGGGTTCGGGTTCGATCGGTTGGACGGGTGTCGGCACATGTTCGGGAGCCGGCTGCACAACTCCGCGGTGGCGGAGGTCTGAGCGTTGAGCTGCGATGCCGATCCCCACACCCAACGCGGTCAGCAGGACCACGCCCGCCCACGCCAGGACGCTGTCCGCCCGGTCGGTGGCCACGTTGATGACCACCCCGGTGGCCGAGGTCACGACGCCGGCCGCGGTGGGCCACACCCATCTCGCCATGCGACCCACCGTAAGCGGATCGGCCGCGAGCGAGTACCGCCAACGGCGGCTTCGGCACGACAAACCCGACCGAGCGCGGAACCCACCCGTCCGAGTGAGGTCAGCTCGCCGGCGTGAGCACCACCAGCGGCTTGGCGATGGGACCCTCGTCCTTCGCCAGCGCCACCACGTGCCCGTCCGGGCCGAACACGCCGTAGGTCCCCTCCATGCCACCCGCCGGCAGCCGCTGCCCGTGGGACAGCGCGACCGCCTCGCGCGGCGCGATCTCCCGGCGCGGGAACGCCTTCGACACCGCCTCGTCCAGCGACAGCGACAGGCCCGGCTCCTCCGCCAACCGCTCCAGCGTCCGCGCCACCCGCAGGTCGAACGGGCCGACCCGGGTGCGCCGAAGAGCGGCCAGGTGACCGCCCACGCCCAGGTCCGCCCCCAGGTCACGGGCGAGCGCCCGCACGTACGTGCCCGAAGAGCACTCGACCATGACGTCCAGCTCGGTCGCGCCCTCCTCACGGCGGATCGAGAGGACGTCGAACCGGTGCACGGTCACCGGCCGCGCCGGGATCTCCACCGCCTCACCGGCCCGCACCCGCGCGTAGGCCCGCTTGCCGTCGATCTTCACCGCCGACACCGCGCTGGGCACCTGCTGGATCGGCCCGGTCAGCTTGGCGACACCCGCGCGGATCGCGTCCTCCGGCACCGCCGAAGCGTCCGATGTGGAGAGGACCTCGCCCTCGGCGTCGTCCGTCGTGGTCGACGCGCCGAGCCGGATCGTGGACAGGTAGGCCTTGCTGTCCAACGCCAGGTGACCCAGCAGCTTCGTCGCCCGCTCCACGCCCAGCACCAGGACGCCGGTCGCCATCGGGTCGAGCGTGCCCGCGTGCCCGACCTTGCGGGTGCCGAGGATGCGGCGGACCTTCGCCACGACGTCGTGCGACGTCATGCCCTCCGGTTTGTCGACGACGACGAGACCTGGCTGCACAGCGGAAGATGATGCGGACACGACCGGACATCTTAGGCCGACGCGAGCGCGTCCCAACGCCGACGACGGATCTGCACCGGGACCTGCTCGCCCCGGTCCTCCGCGGCGAACACCGCGGCCCGCGCCCGGCGCCACCACACGGCCGTCCGCCACACCCCGAGCACCAGCACCGCGACCACGGACAGGAACGCGATCCGGTAGGCCTGCGCGACCGGCATCGCGGGCAGGACGTCCAGCACCACGCCCACCGCCAGGGCGGCGAACGTGATCGCGCCGAACCCGCCGACGTTGGCCACGCCGGTCGCCGTCGACACCCGGTGCACCGGGTTGTAGTCGCGCACCAGCGCGAACGCCACGCCGGACGCCGGGTTCCCGAACGCCAGCACCGCGAACACGACGTACAGCACCGGCACCGGCAGCACCCCGCCCGGCCACCCCAGCAGCACCGCCCAGCACACCACGGCCGCCGCGAGGTACCAGACGACGATCGGCATCCGCCACTCCGGCTTGCGCGCGATGACCGCGCCCATCACCGGCCCGGACCCGATGGCCACCAGCACCAGCACGCTCAACACGGCGGAGGCCTGTGGCCGGCTCAGCCCCTGCGCCTCGACCAGGTACGGGAACCCCCACAGCAGCCCGAGCAGCGCGGGCGCGGACATGGACGTGAAGTGCACCCAGAACCCGAGCCGCGTGCCGGGCACCCGCCAGGCCGAGGCGACCCGCTTGGCCACGGTGCGCAGCGGAACCGCCTCCTGAACCGGCGGCGTCACCCCTTCGGGTACTTCCCGGACCCGCCACAGCACGACGGCGGAGTAGACGGCGGTGGCCAGGCCCGCAACCAGGAACGTGAGGGTCCAGCCGGTGCCTTTGAGCAACAGGGTCAGCGGGACGGTCGCCACCAGGTTGCCCGCGCCACCCAGGGCGGCGGACAGCGTCATCACCACGCTGAACTTGCGTGGCGGGAAGTGCGCGGCGGCCAGGCGCAGCACGCTGACCCACGTCATCGCGTCACCCACGCCGAGCACGGCGCGCGCGGCCAGGCCGAGCGGGTAGGACTCGGCGAGCGCGAACATGACCTGGCCGGTGCCCATGAGCAGGGCGGCGGCGGTGAGCACCCGGCGCGGCCCGAACCGGTCGACCAGCAGGCCGGTGGGGATCTGCATCAGGGCGTAGAGGCCGATCTGGAGCACGGTGAACGTGCCGAGGGCGGCCGGTCCGACGTGGAACCGGTCGGCGGCCTCCAGCCCGGCGACGCCGAGCGAGGTGCGGTGGAAGAGGGCGGCGACGTAGACGACGACTGCGGTGGACCAGATCAGCCACGCTTGCTTCGTGGCACGATCGACCGGCAAGGTTCAGACTCCTCAAGGTTTCGCGGCGGCACCCCGTCCATCGGAAACACTTGCCTAGTGTTAACAATTCCGGTACGTGGGTCTCACCACACCGCGCCCACCCGTGCCCACCTGCCCGAACGGGTCCGGAGCAAGACCGTCACCAGGCGCAGCACCATGAACGCGGACAGTCCCGTCCAGATGCCGACGAGCCCCCAGCCGAAGGCCAGCGACAGCCAGATCAACGGCAGGAACCCCAGCGCGGCGGACAGCAGGGTCGCGGTCCGGAGGAACTTCGCGTCCCCCGCGCCCAGCAGCACGCCGTCCAGCGCGAACACCACTCCCGCGATCGGCTGCAACGCCACGAAGAACCACCAGGCGTGCGGCACCTCGGCCAGCACCCCCGGGTCGGACGTGAACAGCCCCGGAACCACTCCCGCCAACGCCGCGAACACCGCTCCGAGCAGGACCCCGAAGGCCAGCCCGTACCCGGTGATCTGCCACGCGAACTTCTTGGCCTCCTCCTGCCGCGAAGCTCCCAGCGCCTGTCCGACGATCGCCTGCGCCGCGATGGCCAACGAGTCCAGGACCAGGGCGAGGAACGTCCACAGTTGCAGCACGATCTGATGCGCCCCAACAGCCGCCACGGACGTGCGAGCCGCTACGGACGCGGCGGAGATGAAGCAGGCCTGGAACGCCAGACCACGCAAGACCAGATCCCGCCCAAGCCCCAGCTGAGCCACCATCAACTTGGGCTGCGGCCGAAGCGAAACCCCTTCAACGCGCAGAGCGCGGAAGAACAACCCGGCTGAAATGACCTGCGCGACCACGTTGGCCACGGCGCTGCCTTCGAGGCCCCACCCGGCCCCGTAGACCAGCACCGGGCACAGCACGGCGGACAACCCGTTCCCGAACAACACGTACCGCAGGGGCCGAACGGTGTCCTCAACCCCGCGCATCCACCCGTTGCCGGCCATGGTCACCAGCACGAACGGTGCGCCGAGCACCGCGATCCGCAACCAGTCGACGGCCTGCGCGGCAACTTCGTCCCCGCCGAGCAGTCGGGCCACGGGCCAAGCGATCACCTGCAAGAGGAGGACCGCGAGCACGCCGGCGGCCAACGCCAACCAGGTCGCCTGGACCCCTTCCTGCACGGCATCGGCACGGCGGCCGGCCCCGAACAGCCGGGCAGCGCGGGCGGTGGTGCCGTAGGAGAGGAAGGTCAACTGGGTGGCGACTTGGGTGAACAGCACGCCACCCAACGCGAGTCCGGCAAGCGGAAGCGCTCCGAGGTGACCGACGACGGCGGTGTCCACCAGCACGTACAGCGGTTCGGCCGCCAGCACCCCCAACGCGGGCACCGCCAACCCCACGACGCGTCCAGCGGACACCCGCTCGGTCACAGCACCCTCCTCCGGTCATCCCACCTTCTCACGCCCCACCGACACCACTCCCACCTGGCGAGACCACCGACACAGAGCGCGCTTTGGCCGCGCAGCGGCGGCTTTTGGCTTTTGGCAGGGCGCCCAGCCCCGGGGAACCGATGCTCTTCCCTCCCCCATCGGTGGTCTCCAGGCTGCTTTTAGCCTTAGAACGCGGAGAGCGTCCGAGCTTGCGAACGCGGAACGCGTCCGAGCTTGCGAACGCGGAACGCGTCCGAGCTTGCGAACGCGGAACGCGTCCCGAGAGCCGCGCGAAGCGTCGGCTTGAGCGCGGAAGCGCAATTTCAAAGATTGAAAGAGCCTCGGCGGCCCTGCCCGCACGGCTAGGAGCCGGTGACGGTTTCGAGGGCTTCGCGGAGTTTGGTGAGGACGTCGGTTGCCTCGCCGCGTCCGGTGAAGCCCGCTGCCAGCCGGTGGCCGCCGCCGCCCAGGAGCTGAGCCACCTCGCGCACGTCCACCTTCGACACGGCCCGCAACGACACCGACCAGTAAGCCGGCCGCAGCTCCTTCAACACGGCCGCGACCTCGGCCTCCGACGTGGTCCGCACCAGGTCCACCACGCTCTCGACCTCCTCGGGACGCAACCCCTCCGCGTCCTCCAAGGTCACCACCGCGTGCACGAACCCCAGCCCACCCGCACCCGCCGGCTCCAGACAAGCCCGGGACAGGACCTTCGCCAGCATCCCCAAGTACCCGAACGGGTGCGAGTCCATCAACGGCCGCGCGACCGCCTCGGCGTCCACCCCCGCGTCCAACAGCCGCGCCGCGACCAGGTGGGTCTCCGAAGACGCGTGCCGGAACGATCGGGTGTCGGTCACCAAGCCCGCGTACACGCACCGCGCCACGGGCTCGTCCAGCTCCACGCCCAACTCGTCCAGCAGCCGCAGCACGACCAGCGCGGTCGCCTCGGCGGTGTCGTCGACGACGTTGATCGTCCCGTACCCGGGGTTGGACACGTGGTGGTCCAGCACCACGACCGCGCCCGCCGACTCGACCCGGTCGGCCAGCGGCCCCAGCCGCTTCACCGAACCGGTGTCCAGGGCGACCAGGACCTCCGGCGCGGCGGGCACGGCGGAGGCCGGGACCAGCAACCCCTCCACGTCGAGGTCGCGCAGGGTCTCCGGGACGTCGTCGGGCGCGCCGAACGACACGCGCACCTTCTTGCCCATCCGGTGCAGGACCAGGCCCAGGGCCAGGGCGCTGCCCAGTGCGTCGGCGTCCGGGTTCACGTGGGCCAGCAGGGTCACGTCGGTGGCGTCGGTCAGGGTCCGGGCGGCGGCCCGCAGGGAGGCGTTCAGGTCAGTGGACACGACAGGAACGCTAGTCGGCTTCTTCAGCTTCGCGAGGGGCCTTGTACGGGTCCGCGTCGCCCGCGGGTTCGGCACCCGAAGCCAGTCGGGCCACCTCGGCGTCCGCCTCTCGGGCGCGGGCCAGCAGTTCGTCCATGTGCCGGGCCGTGTCGGGGACGGTGTCGGTCACGAACGACAGGGTCGGCGTGAACCGGACCCCGGTCTGCTGACCCACCATCGTCCGCAGGACGCCCTTGGCCTTCTCCAGGGCCGCGGCGGCGCCCGCGAGGTCCGGTTCCGAGTCGAGCTTCTCGCCCAGCACGGTGTAGTAGACCGTCGCGTCGTGCAGGTCTCCGGTCACCTTCGTGTCGGTGATCGTCACCCGCGCCAGGCGCGGGTCCTTCACCTCGTGTTCGAGCGCGGAGGCCACGATCTGCGAGATCCGCTTGGCCAGCTTGCGCGCGCGTGCCTGGTCGGCCACGGCGCTCCCTCCTTCACACCCCGGCGGTCGAACGACCCAACCGCCGCTAGTCGTCCTCCGGCCCGACCAATCTGTGGCGGGCGGAGAGAAGTTCCAGTTCGGGCCGTCCCGCGACGAGCCGCTCGCACGCGGCCAGGACGTCCCTGACATGTTCGGCATCGGCGGCCACGGCCGCCACTCCGATCAGCGCTCGGCGGTGCAGGTCCAGGTGGCCCGCCTCGGCGGCGGACACCTCGAACCTGCGCCGCAGTTCGGCCACGACGGGCCGCACCACGGACCGCTTCTGCTTCAACGAGTGGACGTCGCCGAGCAGCACGTCCAGCTCAAGGGCACCTACGTACACGTTTCATCACCGTGGGTGGTGCCGGGGGCTCCCCTCGCGGAGAGCCCCCGGCGGCCGGGAGAACATCAGGCGCGCGGCTTCTCGCGCATCTCGAAGGTCTCGATGATGTCGCCGACCTTCAGGTCGGAGTAGTTGCCCAGCGTCAGACCGCACTCGAAGCCCTCGCGGACCTCGGTCGCGTCGTCCTTGAACCGCCGCAGCGAGCTGATCGGCAGGTTCTCCTGGACGACGTTGTTGTCGCGCAGCAGGCGGGCCCGCGCGTTGCGGCGGATCTCGCCCGACATCACGAGGCAACCCGCGATCGTGCCGACCTTGGAGGACTTGAAGACCTCGCGGACCTCCGCGCGGCCCAGCTGGACCTCTTCGTACTCCGGCTTGAGCATGCCCTTGAGGGCCTGCTCGATCTCGTCGATCGCCTGGTAGATCACCGTGTAGTAGCGGACGTCGACGCCCTCGCGGTTGGCCAGCTCGGTGGCCTTGCCCTCGGCCCGGACGTTGAAGCCCAGGACGATCGCGCTACCCGCGACGGCGAGGTTGATGTCGCCTTCGGTGATGCCACCGACACCGCGGTGGATGACCCGCAGCTCGACGTCGTCGCCGACCTCGATCTTCATCAGGGCGTCTTCCAGGGCCTCGACGGTACCCGAGTTGTCACCCTTGATGATCAGCGTGAGCTGGCTGGTCTCCTTCAGCGCGGCGTCCAGGTCCTCCAGGCTGACGCGCTTGCGCTTCGCCGCGTTCTGGGCGTTGCGCGTGCGGGCCTGGCGGCGCTCGGCGATCTGCCGGGCCACCCGGTCCTCGTCCACGACGAGGAACGAGTCACCCGCGCCGGGCACCGAGGTCAGACCGATGACCTGCACCGGACGCGACGGGGTCGCCTCGGTGACGTCGTCGCCGTGCTCGTCCACCATGCGGCGGACGCGGCCGTACGCGTCGCCGGCGACGATCGAGTCGCCGACCCGCAGCGTGCCGCGCTGGACCAGGACCGTGGCCACCGGGCCGCGACCGCGGTCCAGGTGCGCCTCGATCGCGACGCCCTGGGCCTCCATGGCCGGGTTGGCCCGCAGGTCCAGCGAGGCGTCGGCGGTCAGCAGGATCGCTTCCAGCAGGCCGTCGATGTTGATGCCCTGCTTGGCCGAGATGTCGACGAACATGGTGTCGCCGCCGTACTCCTCGGCGACCAGCCCGTACTCGGTGAGCTGCTGGCGGATCTTGGCGGGGTTGGCCCCCTCCTTGTCGATCTTGTTCACCGCGACCACGATCGGCGCGTTGGCCGCCTGGGCGTGGTTGATCGCCTCCACCGTCTGCGGCATCACGCCGTCGTCGGCCGCCACCACGATGACCGCGATGTCGGTCGAGTTCGCGCCGCGGGCACGCATGGCGGTGAACGCCTCGTGACCCGGGGTGTCGATGAAGGTGATGAGGCGCGGCACGCCCTCCAGCTCGGTGGGCACCTGGTAGGCGCCGATGTGCTGGGTGATGCCGCCCGCTTCGCCTTCCGCGACCTTCGCCTTGCGGATGGTGTCCAACAGGCGCGTCTTGCCGTGGTCGACGTGACCCATGACGGTGACGACCGGCGGACGGACCTCCAGGTCCTCTTCGTCGCCGGCGTCCTCGCCGTAGGTGATGTCGAACGTCTCGAGCAGCTCGCGGTCCTCCTCCTCGGGGGACACGACCTGCACGTTGTAGTTCATCTCGGAGCCGAGCAGCTCCAGGATCTCGTCGGACACCGACTGCGTCGCGGTGACCATCTCGCCGAGGTGGAACAGCACCTGCACCAGCGAAGCCGGGTTGGCGTTGATCTTGTCGGCGAAGTCGGTCAGCGAGGCGCCGCGCGGCAGGCGGATGGTCTCGCCGCTGCCCTTGGGCAGGCGGACGCCACCGACCGAAGGCGCCTGCATGTTGTCCATGTACTCCTGGCGCTTCTGCCGCTTGGACTTGCGTCCACGGCGCGCCGGACCACCCGGACGACCGAACGCGCCGGCCGCGCCACCGCGACCGCCGGGGCCACCGCCACCGGGACGACCGCCGCCACCGCGGAAGCCGCCACCACCGGCCGGGGCACCGCCACCGCCGCCGCCACCGCCGCCGGGACGGAAGCCACCGCCACCGCCACCGCCGCCACCGGGACGGAAGCCGCCACCGCCGCCGCCCCCACCGGGACCGCCGCGGAAGCCACCGCCACCGCCACCACCGCCGCCGGGACGACCGCCGCCGCCACCGGGGCCACGACCGCCGCCACCGGGGCCACCGCCCGGACGGCCACCGCCGCCGGGACCGGGCCGCGGACCGGACGGACGGCCGGGCATCATGCCCGGGTTCGGCCGCGGCGGCATGTTGCCCGGGTTCGGGCGCGGACCGCCGGAACCGCCGCCGCCACCCGGACGGGGGCCGCCCGGACGGGCGTCACCGGGACGCGGACCGGACGGACGCGGGTCGCCCGGCTTGGGCGCGCCACCGCGCTCGCCGCGGTCGGGACCGGGCTGGGAAGGACGCGGCGGGGCCGGACGCGGCGCCGGAGCACCGCCGCCCACGCCGAAGGGGTTGTTGCCGGGGCGCGGCGCGCGCGGACCCGCGGGCTTGGGGGCCTGCGGCTTCGGCGGCACGACGGACGAGCCGCCCTGCGCGGCGGCCGGCTGCTGACGCGGGCCGGGACGCGGCGCGCCCCCGGGCTTCGGACCCTGCTGCTGCGGGGTCGGAGCCTGGAACGGGGCCTGGGTGGACGCGGCCGGAGCCGCCGGTGCCTGCGGAGCCGGGGCCGGGGCCGGGGTCGCCGGAGCGGCCGGGGCCTGGGCGGCGGCGGCGGGCGCCACCGGGGCCGGAGCGGCCGGAGCCGGCTTCGGCGCGGGCTTGGGGGCCTGCGGCTTGGGACCGGGCACCGGGCGCGGGCCCGGCTTGCCGATCGGGGCCGCGGGCTTCGCGTCGCTCTTGGACTCGGACGGGGCCGCGGTCGCCTGCGGCTTCGGCGGCGCGGGGCGCGCGCCGGCCGGCTTGGGCTTCGCCTCGGACTTCGCGGCGTAGGCGTCCCTCAGCCGCCGGGCCACGGGGGCCTCGACGGTGCTGGACGCGGACTTCACGTACTCGCCCTGGTCGGCGAGCTTCGTGAGCAGTTCCTTACTCGTGACACCGAGCTCTTTCGCGAGCTCGTGCACGCGGGCCTTGCCTGCCACTGCACTCCTCTGGTGATGAGGCCGGCGGCAGTCCCGTCGACCTCGTCTTAACGTCGCGCGTTCATGTCTTCAGCTTCACGGCTGACTCATGACGGGTCGACCTGCTTCCTTGCTTCCTGGCGGTCCAGGGTCGATCCCTGGACCTGGTGCTCCTGCTGTGCGAGGTGCCCGCGCACGCGTTCCACGTCGAGCGGCCCCGGGACCTTGAAGGCCCGCGGGAACGCCCGCCGCTTCTCGGCGTCGCGGAGGCAGCTCGGATCGGGGTGCAGCCATGCTCCCCGGCCGGGCAGCCGTCGACCCGTGTCCGGGACCACAGCCCCGTCCACGACCACGACGCGCAGCAACTCGGAGGGCAACGTCCGGGCGCGGCATCCTATGCACGTACGAACCGGGCCGTTGTGCGTGAAAACCGATCCCCGACGTCGAACCACTGAGAAGTCTATCTCCTGACGCTCAATCAGCCGAACCGGATGTCGCGGCGCCCGTCGGGGCACCCGCCACATCGCTGCGGATGTCGATCTTCCACCCGGTGAGCCGGGCGGCCAGCCGGGCGTTCTGGCCCTCCTTGCCGATGGCGAGGGAGAGCTGGAAGTCCGGCACGACGACGCGCGCCGTCTTGGCCCGTTCGTCGACCACCCGTACGGACACAACCTTCGCAGGTGACAGGGCATTCCCCACGAAGGTGGCCGGGTCCTCGGAGAAGTCGATGATGTCGATCTTCTCGCCCGCCAGCTCGCTCATGACGTTGCGCACACGGGCGCCCATCGGGCCGATGCACGCGCCCTTGGCGTTGACGCCGGAGACCGTGGAACGGACCGCGATCTTCGAACGGTGACCTGCCTCACGTGCCACCGCGGGGATCTCCACGGTGCCGTCCGCGATCTCCGGGACCTCCAGCGCGAACAGCTTGCGCACCAGGTTCGGGTGGGTCCGGGACAGCGTGATCTGCGGGCCGCGCGCGCCCCGGGAGACGCCCACGACGTAGCACTTGATCCGCGAGCCGTGCTCGTAGGCCTCGCCGGGCACCTGCTCGGCGGGCGGCAGCACGCCTTCGGTGTCCCCTATCTGGACCACGACCATGCCGCGGGCGTTGGCGCGGGCGTCGCGCTGCACGACACCGCCGATGATCTCGCCCTCCTTGGCGGAGAACTCGCCGAAGGTGCGCTCGTGCTCGGCGTCGCGCAGGCGCTGGAGGATGACCTGGCGGGCGGTGGTGGCGGCGATGCGGCCGAAGCCCTCGGGGGTGTCGTCCCACTCCTCCAGGACCTGGCCGTCCTGGCCGATCTCCTGGGCGAGCACGCGCACCACGCCGGTCTTGCGGTCGATCTCCACCCGCGAGTGCGAGTGGTGGCCCTCGGTGTGCTTGTAGGCGGTCAGCAGGGCGGTCTCGATGGCTTCCAGGACGGTGTCGAAGGGGATGTCCTTGTCCCGTTCGATCGCCCGCAGTGCGGCGATGTCGACGTTCACTCCGACTCCTCCTTCGGCGCGCGGCCTTCCAGGAGCGCGAGCTCCTCGACGGGCGGCTGCTTGAACTCCACTTCGACGACGGCGCGCTCGATCGTCTTGAACTCGACGCGGCGCAGCTCGCCCTTGACCAGCAGCACGACGCCCGTGTCGTCGGCCTCGCCGACGCGGCCGAACCACTCCACCTGGTCGGGCTGCTTGACCTTGACCAGGCGCAGCTTCGCGCGCTTCCAGTGGCGCGGCTTGGTGAGCGGCCGGTCGGCGCCCGGCGAGGTGACCTCGAGCGTGTACGGGCCGGCGATGAGGTGCTCGTTCGCGTCGAGGGCGGCGGACACGGCGCGGCTGGCCTGCGCCACCTCGTCCAGGCCGACCCCGTCGTCGCCGTCCACGACGACCTTCACCAGCCGGCGACGCCCAGCCTGGTTCACGTCGAGCGTTTCGAGGTCGAAGCCGATGGCCTCGACCGCTTCCCGCACGACGGGTGCTAGCTGCGCGGCGAGATCTCCGCGCGGCGGGCTGGACACGTTGGTGACTCCTTCAGAGCTTCGAGTGCAGAGGGCACGGCGACCCCGGCCGACGCTGCACTCGCCGGCCGTGGTCGCCCAGACTATCTCGTCTCCGGGCTCCCGCACGCCGCAGAGGCGATCACGGCGGCTCTGGCAGGATCGGGACACGTGATCGGAAGAACGGCGCTCAGCAGGCGCGGCGTCCTGCTGGCGGTCGCCACCGCGCCGCTGGCAGTAGCGTGCACCACACCCCCGCCTCCCCCGCCCCCGCCGGACGTCCTTGAGGACTTGGTCCGCGCGGCCCGTTCGGATGCCGCGCTGGCTGCGGCGGTGGGCGCCGCCGAGACGGCGGCGGCGCGCACCGAGCACGCCAGTCGGCTGGCCGCCGAGGTGGACCGGGCAACCCCCAAGGTCCCCACGACGTCTTCTTCCTCGGCTGCCCCGACCTCGGTGGCACCGCCTGCCGGCGCGACCCGGGAGCAGCTGGTGACGGCGCTGCGGGCGGCCCAGAAGCAGGCGGCTGACCTGGTGCCGACCGTGCCGACGCACCGGGCGGGTCTGGTGGCGTCGGTGTCGGCCGGGTGTGCGAGCTTGCTGGAGGCGCTGTCTTGAGCGTGGATGCGGTGCAGGACGCTTTGGCGGCCGAGCACGCGGCGGTGTGGACGTACGGGCTGGTCAGCGCGTTCATCGAGCAGCAGGCGGCGGCCGTGGCGGAGGGCGCCCTGGCCCACCGGTCGCGTCGGGACACCACGGAGCGCTGGCTGCGCGACAAGGCCGCCACTCCTCGGCCGCCGGCTCCGGCTTACCTGCCTCCGCAGCCGGTGGACAGCGCGGCGTCGGCGATCGCGGCGTTGATCGCGGTGGAGACGGATGCGTGTGTGGCGTGGCGTGGGGTGTTGGAGCGGACCGAGGACGCGGAGCTGCGCAAGTCGTCGCTGGATGCTTTGACGACGTCGGCGATCCGGGCTACCCGGTGGCGCAAGATCGCCGGGGTGAGTCCGGTTTCGATCGCGCTCCCCGGGACGGCCGTCGGTTGATGTCGTACCTGCGTGGGATCATGGAGACGGGGGCCGGAGGCCACGCCTAGCCGCGCCAACTCGCCTTTCGCCGCGCAGCGGCGGCTTTTGACTTTTGACAGGGCGCCCAGCCCGGGGGAACCGAAGCTCTTCCCCCCATCGGTGGTCTCCAGGCCGCTTTTGATCTTGCGAGCGCTCGGCACGGCGGGCCCCAGCGCGGGCCGCCCAGCGCGGGCCGCCCAGCGCGGTGCGCTGGGCGGTTCGGTCAGGAAGCGAGGCGTAGGGCGTCGTTGCTGATCCGGTCCAACAGCTTTCGGTCGCGCTCCGCCGACTTCGTCGCGCCGTAGAAGTCCGACTCGACGATGACCAGTTCACGCCCCAGCAACTTGGACGCGTACTCCCCGTGCGCCACCCAGTCCGGACCACCCGGCACCTTCGCCACGCCCTCCTTCGACAGGTCGTAGACGTTGCCGGTGTTGTCGCCGTCCAGGAACTTCTTCAGGTCGCTCGCCGCACTGTCGTCGGCCATCTTCACCACCACCACCGACACCAGCACCTGCTTGCCGCTCGCGCTCACCGTGTACAGCGACCGCGACAACTGCTGGCACGGCGTGGTCGTGAAGTACTCCTTCGCCTGGCCGTAGGCGTGCGGCGCGCACGAGCTGTCCAGGACCGGTTCCGGGGCCTGAGGGGCGCGTGCGAACGAGAACTCGCCCGTCGGGGCCGTGGAGGTCGTGGTCGGTGGGGTCTCGGTGTCGCCCTTCGGCATCACCACGAGCCACACCAAGCCCGACACCACGGCCACGCCGACCAAGCCCAACCCCTTCAACAGCCAGCCCTGGGGCAGCTGACGGCGAGGGGGCGCGGGTGGGGGCGGCGCGCTCATCAGGGAGTCGAGCTGCCCGATCTCCGACCGCCACAGGGGCGCGGTGTCCGACGGTCGCGTCGGGGGGACGCGGGGTAACCGCTGGGTCACCTCTTCAGGTGATTCGGGAGGAACCGACACAAACCGTCACGGTAACGGACGTGCGCTACGCGAGCGCTTCGAGCACGAGATCGACGTCGGCCGCCGTGTTGTACAGGTGGAAGCCGAGCCGGGTCCGGCCGGCGCGGGTCGCCGAGCGCACGCCGGCCGCCGTGAGGCGATCCGCCTGCTCGGGGCTCAGCTCCAGGGACACGATGGCGCTGCCCCGGGCGGGCAGGCCCAGGCCGGACAGCAGGGAGTCGGCCAACGCCACGTTGTGGTCGCGCACGGCGGCCAAGTCCAGCGACGCCACGTACGGCAGGGCCGCCGCCGCGCCGTACTGCGCGAGCCACACCGGCGAGATGTCGAGGCGACGGGCGTCCGCCGCCAGCCGCAGCGGCAGGCCGTAGACGGAGTCCCACGGGTCCTCGCCCGCCCACCAGTTCGCCGCGACCGGCTCGGCCCGCTCGACCCCGGCCGGGGAGCACGCCAGCCACGCCGACCCGCGCGGCGACATCAGCCACTTGTACCCGGCCGCGACGACGTAGTCCGCCCAGTCCAGGCGCAGCGGCAGCCACCCGACCGCCTGGGTGGCGTCCAGCAGCACGGGCACGCCCGCCTCCCGCAGCCCGTCCAGGTCCACGATCCGACCGTCGGCGGACTGCACGACGCTCACCGCGACCAGGTCGTGCCCGGCCGCCGCCGACGGCACGTCCGCCAGCTCGACCTCCGTCACCTCGCAGCCCTGCGCCGCGAACGGGAACGTCAGCGACGTGAAGTCCCCGCGCGCCACCAGCACCCGCGAACCGGGCCGCAGACCCGCCGCCACGTTGGCCACCAGCTGCGAGACGGAGGCACCGCTCGCCACCTGCGACACCGGGGCGCCCACGAGCTTGCCGAAGGCCTCGCGCGCGGCGGCCACGGCCGGTTCGGCGCTGGTGGGGCTGTCGAGGCCGGCGGCCCACCGGCGGACGCCGTCGGCGACCTCGGCGGCCACGGGCGCGGGCGGGATGCCGATGCTCGCGGTGTTGAGGTAGCCGGCGGGGACGTCGAAGGTGGAGCCGAAAGCGGTGCGCATGACCCTCATCACTACCGTGAAAAGTTCACCGAGTCCAGCATTTGACCGATGGATCTCAGGCCTTGAGCGGCTCTGACGCCCGTTCGTCCGGTCGCGCGTCCTTGCGGCGGGCGTAGACCTGCTTGCGGACCCGGGCCACGACGGTGCCGTCCTCGGCCACCACGTCCACCGGGAACCACAGCAGCGCCCGGCCGCCGTCGGCCGCCTGCCCGCGCAACTCGTCCAGGTGCTCGTCGGTCAGCTTGAACTCCGCGTGCACGGTCCCGCGACCCGGCCTCACGAAGTCGATCTCGCCCGCCCGGTCCCACACCACGTGGTCGCGGCCGAGGTGGCGCAGCACCAGCAGCATCCAGAACGGGTCGGTCATCGCGAACAGCGAGCCGCCGAAGTGGGTGCCGACGTAGTTGCGGTTGTACCAGCGCAGGCGCATGCGCACCTTGGCGTACCGGTAGTCGTCGGACAGGGCGACGACCCGGATGCCGGCGAACAGGAACGGCGGCCACAGGTTCATGCCCCGCCGCAGACGAGAAGCCTTCATGGGCGCCATGTTACTCACCGGTAATGTCAGTGCAGCCGGATGATGTTGCCGGTCACACGCTTCGCGGCGGGCGAGCACAGGAACGCGATCACGTCCGCCACCTCGTCGGGCGTGCCCACCTCGTGCTGCGCGCGGACCGCGTCGTTGATCCAGCCGGTGTCCGTGACGCCGGGGTTGACGACGTTCGCGGTCACGCCGTGCGGGCCGAGTTCGGCGGCGGCGGACATGGTGAAGTTGTCGATGGCCGCCTTCGCCGCGCCGTAGGACACCTCGCTGGGGAACCCGTTCGGCCCGCCCGAGGTCAGCGACACGATCCGGCCCCAGTTGCCGCCGCGCGCCAGGTGGCGACGGGCGAACTCGGCGATCAGCAGCGCGCCGGCGCGGGCGTCCACCGCGAACTGGGCGTCGAACGTCTGCGGCGTGACGGCCTTGAGGACTCGGCCGAACTGGTCGGTGTCGGTGGCCAGGAACGTGTCCTGCACCCACCCGGAGGCGTTGTTGACCAGCACGTCCACCGGCCCGAACAGGCGCTCGGCGGTGTCGAACAGCAACGCGGGCGCGGTGGTCTCGGTCAGGTCGACCTCGATCGCGTGCGCCTTGCCGCCGGCCTCGGTGATCGCGGCCACGACGGCGTCCGCGCCGGACTCGCGGGCGGTGAAGTACTCCTCGGGCACGCTCGGGTCGGGTGCGGGCGCGAAGCGGAGGAACGTGATCAGGACCTGGGCGCCCTGCGCGGCGAGGGCCTTCGCGGTCGCGGCTCCGATGCCCTGGTTGGCGCCGGTGACGATGGCGGTGTGCTGCACAAGCCCGAATCCTGCACGATTGATCCATGCGCAGCGAGGAAATTGAGATCCGGACCGGCGGCCAGGAGGTGGTCCACGACCTGACCCGCGTGTGCGAGGACTTCCTGCGGGACGAGGACGGCGACGGCCTGCTGCACGTGTGGGTGCCGCACGCCACGGCCGGCCTCGCGGTCCTGGAGACCGGCGCGGGCAGTGACGACGACCTGCTCACCGCCCTGCGCGACCTGTTGCCCAAGGACGACCGGTGGCGGCACCGGCACGGCAGCCCCGGTCACGGCCGCGACCACGTGCTGCCCGCGCTGGTGCCGCCGTACGCGACGATCCCGGTGCTAGGCGGTGCGCTGGTGCTGGGCACCTGGCAGTCGGTCTGCCTGGTCGACACGAACGTCGACAACCCCGTCCGCAAGGTCCGGCTGAGCTTTCTTCGCGGGTAGCAGCAGGATCAGCAGGCCGGCCAGCGCCAAGCCGACGAAGACCCAGATCTGGGCTGCTTCGAGGGTGCCGTTTTGGAGGAGGGCGCGGAGGCCTTCGGTGGAGAAGCGGAACGGTGTCCAGGACCAGAGGACGGCTCGGTACGCGGGGTTGAGCAGCTCCGGCACCTGGCCCGCGACGGCGGGAGCCATCAGGTACAGCGGGGCCAGGACCGCCATCGCGCGCAGGCCCAGCAACCGGAGCAGGCCGGCCTGGAGCAGCGCGAAGGACACCGCGACCAGGGCGAGGTAGCTCAGCACGTCCCAGCCCAGCGGCAGGGCCGAGTCCCACCACGCGAAGAACCCGGCTACGACGGCCACGGCGAGGATGGCGGCGGTGGTTGCGCCGAGGAGGCGGGCGCCCAGGCCGACTTTGCCCTTGTGGCGAGCGGACAGCACGGTGAACGCCGCGCCGGCTACGAGTCCGCCGATCCAGAGCAGGGCGCTTGCGGCCAGTGGGGCGGTTCGGCCGGCGGCGGACGCCGGGTCCAGGGTGACGACCTCTGCCGGCAGTCCCGCGCCCTGCGCGACCCCGCTCAGCACCTGCTGGGCGACCTGGGTGCCGGACGGGTTCACCGCGCCGGACAGGACGACCGTCGCGTTGCCGGGCGCGAGTTCGAGCACCCCGTAGACGTCCTGCGACTTCAGCAGCTCCCGGGCTTCGTCGGGCGCGGCGACCCGCCACGACACCTCCGCCGAGTCGGCGCCCGCCAACTTGTCCGCCACCGCGCGCAACTGCGGCGGGGCGTCCGCGCCGACCGCGACGGCCAGCGGGACGTCGTCGGGGTGGACCGTCGCCTGCACGCCGAACGTGACCAGCCCGAGCACGAGCGCCACGAGCGCGCCGACGACGGCGGTGGCCACCGCGACGACGGCCGGCGGCCGGTCCTGTGGTGTGGCCATGAGTGCCTCCAAGACTTGTTCATCACCTGTTGAATTCAGAGCGTACGACTGCGCCGCACGCAAGTCAACGCGTGCTGAATTAGCCGGGGCGGCCCGGTGGCCGGAGTCTGCGGGGTACGGTTTGCCGGTGACTTACCCAGGTGACGGGCAGAGCAACTGGGGAGGCCAGTCCGGCCAGGGCGACTGGGGGCAGCAGAACCAGGGCTACCCGCAGCAGGGGTACGGCGGCTCCTACGACCCGCAACAGCAGCAGTACGGCCAACAGCAGCAGTACGGGCAGCAGCCGGGCCAGGGCGCGCCCTACGGCGACCAGTACGGGCAGCAGCCGGGCTACGGCGCGCCTTACGGCCAACAGCCCGGCTACGGCGACCCCCAGCAGCAGCAACAGTTCGGGGGCTACGGCGGTCTCGGCGTGTTCTCCGGTGGCGAGGAGCCGCCGAAGAAGAGCAACGCCAAGGCGTGGATCGCGGTCGGCGCGGCCGTGCTGGTCCTGGTCGGCGGCGGTCTCACCGCGTACTTCCTGACCCGTCCCGACGACAAGCAGCAGAACACCGTCGCGCAAAGCTCGTCCTCCGAGCCCAAGGCGACGACCACCACCAAGCCGAGCACCACCAGCTCCACCAAGCCCAGCACGCCGGGGTCGGCGTGCAAGGCGTCGAAGGCGGACTGGAACTGCCTGGCCGTGGAGCGCCTGGAATACAGCTACGACGTGCCCAAGACGTGGTCGCCCACCCCCGGGTCGGCCACGTTCCAGACCATCCCGGGCCTCGCGCTCACCGGCGTGACCCGGTTCGGCACGTACGACTGCCAGGGCGGCGGCTACAACCGGGGCGCCACCGGCGGCGCGGTGCTGCCGGCCGGCGACATGGCGGCGGTGGCCAAGGACCTCGCGGAGAAGATCACCGCCGAGTACTACAGCTCGGGCCAGTCCCGCGACATCAAGCTCACCGAGCCCAAGGCCCTGAAGATCCCGAACAACGGCGGCCAGGTCGACGCCGTCCAGGTCGACGCCACCGTCACCACCTCCGGCAGCGAGTGCCTGGCCACCAAGGGCATGGTGAAGATCCTGATCCTCAAGAGCAGCAAGGGCCTCCACCTGTTCATGGCCAACGGCGACCTGGAAGGCGGTCCGGCCGAGCCGAAGTCGCCGACGGAGGCCGACCTGCAGGCCATCGTCGACTCCGTGAAGCCGCTGGGCTGACACCATGACCTACTCCGGATTCGGCTACTACCAGCCCCAGCCGCCGCCCAAGCCGAACCGCCGTCCACTGTGGATCGCGCTGTCGATCATCGGTGTGCTGGTGGTCGCGGGCGGTGTGGTCGCGGCGATCGTGCTCAACCAGGGCGACTCCCGGGCCACGCCGACCACGCCCGCGCAGCCCGCGAAGCAGACCAAGTGGCAGACGGTCGAGGACACCCAGTCCGGCGTCTCCTACGAGCTGCCGGAGTCGTGGGAGGCCTCCGGCGGCGGCGCGGCGGGCCGGGTCCGGCTGGCGAAGTCCGCGGTGTCGCGGCCGTTCGAGTGCCAGGGGCGCAGCATGATCCAGGCGCAGATCGCGTCCGGGTCGGTGGTGTCCAACTCGCCCGTGGACATCGCCACCGAGGTCGCCACCGGCATCGCCAAGGGCGGCTACACCGTGGACCGCAAGGAACCCCGGCTCGGGGAGCCGAAGGTCGAGTCGGAGAGCGACGACAAGGCCGTGGTGAGCGTCAAGGCCGAGCCGAACGCGGTCAACCCGTGCTTCGCGCCCAAGGCGACCGTCACCGCCGTGGCGATGCGGGACGGCAACAAGGTGGTCGTGGTGGTGCTCAACGTCGCCGAGGGCGGCCCGCACGTGGCGGAAGGGCCCAGCGCGGACGAGGTGGAGCACATCCTGGAGAGCGTGCAGAAGCTGTGAACACGTTGGTGCTGTGGGACATCGACCTGACCCTGATCGACGCGCGGGGCCTGGGCCACACCTGGTACCGGACCGCGCTGCAGGCCGTCACCGGGCGGGACCTGGTGCACGTGCCGTCGTTCCCGGGGCGCACCGAGCGGGCCATCACGCTGGAACTGCTGGCGCTGCACGACATCGAGCCCACCGACGAGATGGTGGACCGGCTGCACGCGGAGCTGGTCGCGGTCGCCACCCGGGAGGTCGACCTGCTGCCCACCCACGGCCACGCGCTGCCCGGCGCGGCGGCCGTGCTGGAGGCGCTGGCCGGGCGGGCGGACGTGGTGCAGTCGCTGGTCACCGGGAACCTGGTGGAGATCGCCCGGTTCAAGCTGGCCGCGTTCGGGCTGGACACCCACCTGGACTTCGAGATCGGCGGCTACGGGACGGTGTCGGAGCACCGGCCGGAGCTGGTGCTGGAGGCCGTGCGGCTGGCCGGGGCCAAGCACGGCAGGCAGTTCTCGGCGGTGGTCGTCGGCGACACCCCGCACGACGTGGACGCGGCCCTGCACCACGGCGCCCTGGCGATCGGCGTGGCGACCGGCCGCAGCAGCGTGGCCGAGCTGGCGGAAGCCGGCGCGCACGTCGTCCTCAAGGACCTCTCGGACACCGCCGCCGCACTGGCCGCCATCCTCCGCCATTGATCAAGTCCGCGGGGAAGGGCCCCGGTGCTCCCGAAGCCCTCCCCACGCCCAGGCTCAGCCCCGGACCAGCGCCCGGAGGTGCGCCACAACCTCGTCCACCGCGACCTCGACCCGCTCACCCGAGCGGCGGTCCTTGACCTCGACGACCCCGTTGGCCAGACCGCGGCCCACGACCACGATCGTCGGCACACCGATCAACTCGGCGTCCGCGAACTTCACCCCGGGGCTCGCCTTGCGGTCGTCCAGCAGCACCTTCAAGCCGGCCGCCGACAGCTCGCCCGCGAGCTTCTCGCCACCCGCCGCCAGCGTCTCGTCCTTGCCCGCGACCACCACGTGCAGGTCGAACGGCGCGACGTTGCGGGGCCAGATCAGACCGCGGTCGTCGTGGCTCTGCTCGGCGATCGCCGCGACCAGGCGGGACACGCCGATGCCGTAGGAGCCCATGGTGATCCGGATGGGCTTGCTGTCCGGGCCGAGGGCGTCCAGCGAGAACGCGTCCGCGTACTTGCGCCCGAGCTGGAAGATGTGCCCGATCTCGATGCCGCGCGCGGCGACCAGCACACCCTTGCCGTCCGGCGACGGGTCGCCCTCGCGCACCTCCGCCACGTCGATCACGCCGTCCGGGGTGAAGTCACGGCCCTGGACCAGGTCCACCACGTGGTGGTCAGCCTTGTCCGCACCCGTCACCCACGCCGTGCCGCGCACGACCCGCGGGTCGACCAGGTAGCGCACGCCGTTGGCCTGGAGCGCGCCCGGCCCGATGTAGCCCTTGACCAGG
The DNA here is from genome assembly GCA_050954585.1 of Actinosynnema sp. CA-248983. Lineage (GTDB taxonomy): Bacteria > Actinomycetota > Actinomycetes > Mycobacteriales > Pseudonocardiaceae > Actinosynnema. The sequence goes on from CP191863.1 coordinate 6,950,204, forward strand.
AAGGAGTTCTTGGTGAAGTCGGACTCCTCCAGCATCGACACCTCGGCGGGCGAGACGGCCGCCTCCAGGCGCTTGAAGTCCACCTCGCGGTCGCCGGGCACGCCGATCGCCAGCAGCGTCGACTCCTCGGCGCCCGGCTGGGTGAGCTTGACCAGGACGTTCTTCAGCGTGTCCGCCGCGGTGAGCGTCCGGCCGAGGCCGGCGGCGTTGAGGAAGTCCACCAGCGACTCGATGGTCGGGGTGTTCGGCGTGTGGTGGACCTGCGCGTCGGGCTTGTCGTCGATCGACTGCTCGGCGGGCGCGGGCGTGGCCACGGCCTCGACGTTGGCCGCGTAGTCGGACTCGGTGCTCCGGACGAACGTGTCCTCGCCGGTCGGCGCGACGGCCAGGAACTCCTCCGACGCCGACCCGCCCATCGCGCCGGACGTGGCGGAGACGATCACGTACTCCATGCCCAGGCGGTCGAAGATGCGGATGTAGGCGTCGCGGTGCTGCTGGTAGGAGTGCGACAGCCCGTCGTCGGTGAGGTCGAAGGAGTACGAGTCCTTCATGACGAACTCGCGCCCACGCAGGATGCCGGCGCGGGGCCGCGCCTCGTCCCGGTACTTGGTCTGGATCTGGTAGAGCGTGACCGGGTAGTCCTTGTACGAGGAGTACTCGCCCTTCACGGTGAGCGCGAACAGCTCCTCGTGGGTGGGACCGAGCAGGTAGTCGGCGCCCTTGCGGTCCTTGAGCCGGAAGATGTTGGGTCCGTACTCGGTCCACCGGTTGGTGGCCTCGTAGGGCTCCTTGGGCAGCAGCGCGGGGAACTGGATCTCCTGCGCCCCGAACGCGTCCATCTCCTCGCGCACGACCTGCTCGATGTTGCGCAACACCCGCAACCCGAGCGGCAGCCACGAGTACCCACCCGGCGCGACCCGCCGGACGTAGCCGGCGCGGACCAGCAACTTGTGACTGGGAACTTCGGCGTCGGCCGGGTCCTCGCGCAGCGTGCGCAGGAACAGCGACGACATCCTCGTGATCACGGTGGGTGCTCCTCGTGGCGCGGCTTGTCCCAGGAAGGGTAGTGAACAGCCGTCGGTCGGTTCCAACCGGTTGTCGGGCGGGCGGGATTGTCGGTGCCTCGTGGGATCATGGAAGCGGGGGCCGGAGGCCGGCCCCAGCGCGCGAGGCAGGCCGCCAACCGCACGATCGGGGGACACCGTTCACCCCCTCATCACCCCCATCAGCCGGCGACACCGCCAGCCGAGCGCTTGGACGGTTAGACGATCAGTTCGAAATGGCGGTCGCCGGCGGGTTCCAGGCGTAGGCCCGCGTTGGCGGCGATCTTCACCAGGTTCCGCGCCTGCGGCACCGCCCGCGACCGCACGATCGCCCGCGCCAGCAACCCCTTGTGCGCCTTGTTGAAGTGGCTCACCGCCAGCCGCCGCCCCGACCCGTCCTCCGTCACCACCTTCACGGTGATCGCGTGCGGGATCTTCGCCAGCGACGAATACGGGGCCGACCGCAGGTCGATGACCTCCCGCTCGGCCAGCGCGGGGGTCAGCACCGGCCGCCACAAGCCGCCCAGCGGACCGACGGACGGCAGCACGTTCCCGCCCGACAACCGGTAAGCGGGAATCGGGTCGGCACCCAGCACCACGCCGAACAACGCCGAGGCCACGCCCAGTCGCTCAGCGGCCCGCCCCCGCTCGGCACGGGTCAAAGTCGCCATGTCCAGAGCGTCGTAGAGCACGCCGGTGTACCGGGACAAAGCCGGCAAGGTCGGGGACGTCCGCAACACGGCGTTGCGGGCCACCTCGTCCGACTGGCGCTCGGACAACCCGAGCACGGCCAGGCTCGCCGGCACGTCACCCGCCAGGTCCACCAACGCATCGACCAGCTTCGCCCGCACGGGGTTCAGCTCGGGCAGCGACAGCGCCTGAAACGACAACGGCGGACCGTCGCCGCCGGACGCCTTGGTCTCCGACGGGGGAAGCAGCACCAGCACGAACGGGCAGCCTAGTCCGGCGGCACCCCGCCACCGCCGGACCACCGCCTCACCCGGCCTGGCCCACGCAGAACTGGTTGCCGTCCGGGTCGGCGAGCACGGTCCAGGTCAGGCCGGGCACGGTGTGCTCCGCCACCTCTGTCGCACCCAGCGACACCAACCGGGCCACCTCCGCGGCCCGGTCCTCCACGACCGCGTCGAAGTGGACGCGGTTCTTCCCCGGAACAGCGTCGTCCACGCGCTGGAGGCCCAGTTGCGGCCCGCCCTCGGTGGTCGGCGCCAGGATCAGGAACTCGCCCCAGTCGTGCGCGACCTCGGTGCCCAGGGCCTTGATCCAGAAGTCGGCCAGCTTGCGCGGGTCGGCGGTGTCGATGGTGATCATGCCGATGTTCAGGGTCATGAAACGGACGCTAGCGACGACCACTGACAAAACCGGGGTCAGACCGAGCGAGGAGCGAACCGGACGCGCGTCGACTGACAAACCGGGGTCAGACCGAGCGAGGAGCGAACCGGACGCGCGTCGACTGACAAACCGGGGTCAGACCGAGCGAGGAGCGAACCGGACGCGCGTCGACTGACAAAACCGGGGTCAGACCGAGCGAGGAGCGAACCGGACGCGCGTCGACACCTCGCGGACGGGGGCGTGGTCAGCGGCGGCGTGCAGCTCGGTCTCCACGCGGGCCAGGTCGCGGTCGTCCACGTCGTGGCTGCCGGCCAGACGGGAGCCGTAGCGGGACTGGCGGTGGTGGTTGCGCTCCAGGCCGTAGACCACCAGGGCAAGAACAGCGAGAACGATGAGCAGTGCGGTCATGGCACCAACTATGCGACCGCCAAGAACCTGCCACCATTGGCAGGTTTGCCGTTGTCCGTCAAAATCCCGCCAGCTACGCTCCTCCCATGCTGAGATCCGTCGCCGTCCCCGTCATCGACGGGGTCACGCCGTTCGAGTTCGGCGTCATCTGCGAGGTCTTCGGGATCGACCGGACCGACGAAGGCGTGCCGGCCATCGACTTCAAGGTGTGCGGCGAGCGCCCCGGCGAACCGGTCCGGACCAGCGTCGGGGCTTCGATCATCGCCGACCACGGCTTCGAAGCCCTCGAAACCGCCGACCTGGTCGCGGTGGCCGCGTGCCGGATCCGCGACGGCTACCCGCGGGCCCTGCTGGACGCCGTCGCGAGCGCCAAGACCGTCCTGTCCGTGTGCAGCGGCGCGTTCGTGCTGGGCGCGGCGGGACGACTCGACGGACGGCCCTGCACCACGCACTGGCGGTACGTGGACGAGTTGGCCGACCGCTTCCCCAAGGCCCAGGTGGACCCGGACGTCCTGTTCGTGGACGACGGCGACGTGATCACCAGCGCGGGCACGGCGGCGGGCATCGACGCGTGCCTGCACGTGGCCCGCCGCGAACTCGGGGCGACCGCCGCCAACGCCATCGCGCGCCGCATGGTCGTGGCCCCGCAGCGGGAAGGCGGGCAGCGCCAGTTCATCGTGCAGCCGACCGTGCACGAGGCGGACAGCCTCCAGCCGACCCTGGCCTGGATGATGGACAACCTCACCACCGAGCACACCGTGAGCAGCCTCGCCCGCCAGGCCCGCATGTCCGAACGGACGTTCGCCCGCCGGTTCTCCGCCGAGACCGGCACCACCCCGCACCGCTGGCTCACCACCCAGCGCGTCCTGCGCGCCCGCCAGCTCCTGGAGGAGACGAACCTCGGCATCGAGGCCATCGCCCACCAGTGCGGCTTCGGCACGGCCGCCCTCCTGCGCCACCACTTCAACTCCGTCGTGGGCGTCGCGCCCAAGGACTACCGACGGTCGTTCGCACACCGGTGAGCGGCCAAAAGCGTGACTGACCGCAGCGAGCTGTGACCTCTGGTGACGCTGCTGATTCAATAGGGCGCGTGAGCCTCGACACACCCGCCGATGACGACGACTCCGCCACACCGAAGGGCCTGCGCGGCGTCATCGAAGACCTGCGGACCGACGCGATGGACGCGCCGGAGACGTTGAAGCGCGTCTGGTGCGGACTCGTCCAGGCCCGGCTGCTCGGCCTGCGCCTGGCGACCGACCCCCGGTTCCGCAGGCTCCAGGTCAACGCCGAGTCCGTCGAGCACCAACTGGCCCGCGACCTGGGCACCTCCGCAGCCTTCGCGGGCGAACGGCTCGCCCTGCCCACCGCCTGCGCCCCCGCCCCGCTGCCGCCGGAGCAGGTCCAGGACGCGGTGGAGGCCCTGGTGGAGTTCAGCGCGACCGCCCGCCGCACCATGCTCGCCGCCGCGCCGAACGCGACCCAGTGGGACGACGAACGCGTGCTCCGCCACGACTCCAAGGTCATGGGCGAACTCGGGGCCGCCTGGCTGGGCCAACGCACCAGCTACCGCGTCGATCACTAATTCGCTTGCGCCGCGCGTCGGGGCGCGGCACTCTTCACCGCGTACGCACGAGCGCCGGGTGATCCGGTGGACCCGAGGAGGTGCCAGATGGCGATCGCTGTCCGGGACGTGGCACCGACCCGTCCACTCGCCCCGCAGGCCTAGCGCGCCGACCACACGCGCCGGCTGGGGCGACCACCTCCTCTTCTCTTGGAGACCACCCCAGTGCGCAAGCACAAGTTCACCCTGCGCTCCAACGACCTCGACAACGACTTCGAGACCGTTTTCGAAGACTCCTTCGACCACGCCGACGACCTGACCTGGGGCGCCAAGCGCCGCCGGACCGAGGACGACGTGGAGCCGACCCGCCGCGGCCGGCTCACCGAGGAGGCCCGCGACCGCCTGGCGCAGATGCGCGAGGACGCCGAGGCCGCCGACGTCCCCGAGGAAGGCGACCGCTGGACCACCTGGGACTCCGCCGACCAGGGCCCCGAGCCGTGGCCGGGGTGGCTCGTCACCGACCTGTCCGCGGTGGACCGGGAGCTGGGCGTGCTCAAGACCGGCAAGGAAGCGGACGTCTTCCTGCTGGAACGGAGCGTCCCCGGCACCGACCGGTCGTGCGTGCTGGCCGCCAAGCGGTACCGCAGCAACGACCACCGCATGTTCCACCGGGACGCGGGCTACCTCGAAGGCCGCCGCATGAAGAAGTCCCGCGAGAACCGGGCCATCGCCAACCGCACGGCGTTCGGGCGCAACCTGATCGCCGAGCAGTGGGCGGTGGCCGAGTTCGCCGCCCTCAGCGCGCTCTGGCAGCGGGGCGCGCCGGTGCCGTACCCGGTGCAGCGGGCGGGCACGGAGCTGCTGCTGGAGTTCATCGGCGCGGACGGCGCCGCCGCGCCCCGGCTCGCCCAGGTGCGGCCGGAGCACGACGAGCTGCTGGACCTGTGGCGGCAGCTGGTGGACGCCCTGGGCGTGCTCGCCTCGGCGGGCTACGCGCACGGCGACCTGTCGGCGTACAACCTGATGGTGCACGACGGCCGGCTGGTCGTGATCGACCTGCCCCAGGTGGTGGACCTCGCGGCCAACCCGCGCGGGCCGGAGTTCCTGGAGCGGGACGTGCGCAACATCGTCGGCTGGTTCACCCAGCGCGGCCTGCCGGCGGAGATGGCCGACCCGCTGGAACTGACCGCGACGCTGCTCGACCTGGCCGGTCTGCGCTGATCACCGGCCAGATCAGATCGAACACGTCCTCGGCCGGCCGGCGGCGGTCGGTGGCCAGCCAGTGGTAGACCAGCGGTCCGAACAGGAGATCGCGCACCAGCTCCGGGTCGACGTCGGCCCGGAGCCGGCCGCGCGCCACACCCCGCCGCACCACCTCGGCGACCATCGCGTGCCGCTCCGCGAGGAACCCGTCCACCAACCCAGGCACCCGTCGGGCCTCGGCGTGCACCGCCAGCGCCACCCACGACAGCCCGTCGACCAGAGCGGTCGCCAGCCGCAGCAGGTCCTCGCGGGCGTCACCGGTGTCCGGATCGGACATCGGCGCGCGTGACAGGGCCGCGTGGGCGACCAGGTGGAGCTTGGTGGGCCACCGCCGGTAGAGCGCCGGTCGACTCACGCCGGCGCGGGACGCCACCGCGTCCAGGGTCAGCGCGTCGTACCCGACCTCGGCGAGCAGGTCGAGGGTGGCGGTGGTGAGGGCGCGGTCGATCTCGGTGCTGCGTGGCCTACCCGACATACGTTACATCTTGTAACGTAAGTGCCATGGTCAGCAAGAAGGTCACCTGGGGGTTGCTCGCCGCATGGGTCGTGCACGACCTCGAAGAGCTGGCGACCATGCCCGGCTGGACCCGCAAAAGGCGGGTGATGCCCACCACTCCGGCGCAAGCGGCGATCGCGATCGGCCTCATGGGCGGGGTTTTCGCCGCCGCGGCGGCGGCCGGTGCGCGCACGGGCGGGCGATCACGGTTCTTCCAGACCGTCCTCACCGGATTCGGGCTGCATTCCGCGACACACCTGGCGGCCAGCGCGATCTTCCGCGGGTACACCCCGGGCGTGATCACCGCGCCGACCGTCGTCGCGCCCTTCACGTTGTGGGCACTTCGTCAGCTCCGCCGCGAGGGGATCACCCCGCACACGTCCCCACGTGCGCTGATGTGGTTCCCGATCGCCGTGGGCACCGTGCACGGAATCGCTCATCTGGCGACCCGTGTGCGCGAGAACACCGCAGGGGTGGCACGCGCACGACATTGATCGGCTAGACTGAGTGGCGCACCGCCCGGTGACGCGAATCAGCGGTTCCTTCCACCGCGGTGCTCCCCAACCACGATCGGCGCGCAACCGCGCCGGGCTCGTCCTTGCGATCCGCGGCAACACAGGCAGATCCCCGAGACGTGCCATGTCCCGGAGGTTTGTTTTGCCACCACTGTCCCACGGCCGTTCCGAGCGCCCGCAGCACCGCAAACCGCGTACGCGGCGCCCGTCAGGCCAGGGCAACCGCCGTCCCCAGCCCGTGCTGGAGACGACCGTTCCGGATCACATCGAGAGCACGGTGCCCGAAGGCCCGCTGCCCTCGTTCGCCGAACTCGGCCTCGCCGACGAGCTGGTCAAGGCGCTCGCGCAGGCGGGCATCACCGAGCCGTTCCCCATCCAGGCCGCCACGCTGCCCGACTCGATGGCCGGTCGCGACATCCTCGGCCGTGGCCAGACCGGCTCCGGCAAGACGCTGGCGTTCGGCCTGGCCCTGCTGTCCCGCCTCGCGGGTGGCCGGGCGAAGCCGTTGAAGCCGCGCGCGCTGGTGCTGGTGCCCACGCGTGAGCTGGCCATGCAGGTCGAAGAGGCGCTCTCGCCGTTCGCGCGGGCGCTGGGCCTGTGGTGCCGCACGGTCGTCGGCGGCACGTCGTTCCCGCGGCAGATCGACGCGCTGCGGCGCGGGGTCGACCTGCTGATCGCGACGCCGGGCCGGCTGTCCGACCACGTCCGGCAGGGCACGGCCGACCTGTCCGAGGTGCGGTTCACCGCGCTGGACGAGGCCGACCAGATGGCCGACATGGGCTTCATGCCGCAGGTCCGGGCCATCCTCGACCTGACCCCGCAGGACGGGCAGCGGCTGCTGTTCTCGGCGACGCTGGACGGCGACGTCGACAAGCTGGTCCGCCAGTACCTGCACAACCCGGTGGTCCACTCGGTCGCGCCGCCGACCGGCAGCGTGACCACGATGGAGCACCACCTGCTGTTCGTGTCCGCCGAGGACAAGCAGAACGTGGTGACCGAGGTCGCGGCCCGCGAGGGTCGGACGATCATGTTCGTGCGCACCAAGCACCACGTGGACCGGCTGGCCAAGAAGCTGCGGTCGGTGGGCGTCCACGCGGGCGCGCTGCACGGCGGCAAGGCGCAGAGCGCCCGGACCCGCGTGCTCGGCCAGTTCCGCGAGGGCACCACGCCGGTCCTGATCGCCACGGACGTGGCGGCGCGCGGCATCCACGTGGACGACGTCTCGCTCGTCGTGCACGTCGACCCGCCGGCCGACCCGAAGGACTACCTGCACCGCGCCGGTCGCACGGCGCGCGCGGGCCAGTCGGGCACCGTGGTGACCCTGGTGACGCACGACCAGAAGCGCGCCGTGCAGGGCCTGACGGCTCGGGCGGGCATCCGCCCGGAGACGTCGAAGGTGCGCCCCGGTGACGAGGAGCTGGTCCGCATCACCGGCGCCCGCGTGCCGAGCGGCGTCCCGGTGATCGAGCCGGAGGTGCCGGTCCGCGCCGCACGTCGTGGTGGCGCTCCGCGTCGTGGCGGCAACGGCGGCGGTGGCTTCGGCGGCGGTGGCTTCCGCGGCGGCCGTCCGGAGCGCGACCGCGCCGAGCGCGGGTTCCGCCCGCGCCGGAGCGCACAGCACTCCTGAGGTAGCGACTGAAGAGGCCGCCCGCGTCTTGCGGGCGGCCTTTTCTCGTCCCTGGAGGCCGTTGGAGACCTGCCGGACCTCCTGGTGCGGGAAGCGGCGGCGGACGTGGTCCTCGGCGTTCGAGCCGGGCACCACGTAGACCGGCTCCTGCTTGTCCTGCAACGGCTTCACCACGTCGGCCAGGAAGCTCTTGCGGTCGGCCAGGAACGGGCCGATGACGTCCGACCCGGCCGGGCACGCGGCCACGCGGTAGGCGGCCTTGTAGTTGGGTTTGCAGGCCAGGCTCTGCCACATCGACGCCGTCTCCCCCGCCGTGACCCGCTTGCGGCAGTCCTCGCGGTCGGCGCTCTCCACCACCGTCTCCACCCAGACGGCCACACGGTCGAACCCAAGCAGTTGGGACTGCGGCTCAGTCGATGAGCGCGTCGGCGCGGGCGGTGCGCATGTGGAGCACGGACCGGCCCTCGCGGCGGGTGGTGACCAGGCGGGCCGCGCGCAGCACGGCCACGTGCTGGGACACCGCGCCCGCCGTCACGCCCAGCCGGGACGCCAGTTCCGTGGTCGACATCGGGGCCGACAGCAGGCACAGCAGCGCCGCCCGGGTCCGGCCGACGAGGGCCGCCAGCTCGTCACCGACCACCGGAGCGGGGTCCTCCCACAGGGTTCCGATCCCGCGCGCCGGGTAGCGCACGACGCCCGGACCGACCGGGTCCACCGCCGCCCACGCCCTGGGCCAGCAGAACACGCTCGGCGACAGCACCAGGCCGTCCTCGGACAGGTCCACCCGGTGCGGCTGGTCCGCCCGCCGGTCCGCGTACAGCACCAGCTCGCCGCCCGACCAGCTCACCTCGGGGTGCAGGTCGCCGAACACCGCCTCCACGCCGCGATCGGCCAGCACCGCGGCCCGGAACGCGATGTCCGCCTCCAGCACGGCCGTGATCCGCGACCAGAACGGCGCCACCAGCGCCTCATGGCACGCTCGCACGACGTCCGCCACCCGCGCCGGCACGCCGGTCAGCTCCGCCTCCAGGTCCGGCATCCGCACGTCCGGCACGGGCATCAGCACCGCGGGCTTCACCGGCCCCGCGACCAGGTCCAGCAGCACGTCCAGGTCTTCCACGGACCCCGCCCGCTCGCGCGCCCACGACACCCACGGCAGGTGCACGGCGTGCGCACCGGGCACGCGGAGCCCGTCCACCGCCATCACCGTCTCGAACACCGGCGAGTACGCGAACCGCACCCTGGCCAGGCCCACGCCCGCCAACGAGATCCGCACGGCCACCGGGCCAACCCTCCCTCGCGGCGGGGGACAGCCCTACCCCGGACTCTCCTGCCGACACCAGTGATCGACACCGTACAACCGAGCACGCTCTACGGCATGACCAAGACCTGGCACCGCCCCTCCCTGTGGGTCGCCGTCGTGATCGCCGTCCTGTCCCTGGTCCCCCTGGTCGGACTGGTGGTGGACGACCGCGTCCTGAACGGCGAACCGGTGTGGCTCAAGCCGTTGAAGTTCGGCCTGTCCCTGGCGATCTACTCGGCCACCCTGTCGTGGATGCTCTCCTTGCCGCACAAGGGGAAGCGGTGGACGTCGGGGCTGGCCACGGCGATCACGTGGATCTTGTTCGCGGACGTGGCGCTGGTCGGGATGCAGGCCGCGCGCGGCACGTTCAGCCATTTCAACAGCACCAAGGGCGACCCGTACAACCAGGTCGTCCAGTTCATGTTCGGCACATCGATCCCGCTGATGTTCCTGGCCAACGTGGTGCTCGCGGTGTTCCTGTCGGTGCAGAAGCTGGGCGACCGGCCGACGACGTGGTCCATCCGCTCCGGCCTGTACATCGCGATCCTGGGCATGGCGTCGGGCTACCTGATGGTCTTCCAGGGCAAGGACAAGAAGTCCATCGTGACGGACGCGGCCGGGCACGACATCAAGTACCGCGGCGGGCACGCGGTGGGTGTGCCGGATGGCGGCCCCGGGATGCCGGTGACCACGTGGAGCACGACCGGCGGCGACCTGCGCATCCCGCACTTCTTCGGCATGCACGGCCTCCAGGTGCTGATCCTGCTCGGCCTGGGGCTGGCCGCGCTGGGCCTGGCCGAACGGACCCGCCTGCGGCTGATCCTGGTCGCGGCGCTCGGCTACACCGGGGTGTTCGTCGTGCTGGCCTGGCAGGCGCTGCGCGGTGAGCCCCTCGTGCACCCGGGACCCGCCACGCTCGCCTCGCTGCTGGCCGTGCTCACCGGCGTCGTGCTGGGCGTGGCGTGGGCGTTCAGGAAGACCGGAGCGGCAACTCCTGCGCCAGTCCGGCAACCGGTCCCACAACGATGATCGCGGGCGGGCGGATCGCGTGCTCCACCACGTCGGCGGCCAGGGAGTCCAAAGTGGACCGCACGACGCGCTGGGCCCGCGTGCTGCCCTCCTGCACGACCGCGACCGGGGTGTCACCGGGCCGGCCGGCGCGCAACGCCGCGGCGAACGCGCCGGCCCGTTCCACGCCCATCAGGATGACGACCGTGCCGCGCAGCCGGGCCAACGCGTCCCAGTCGACCAGGGACCGCTCGTCGTCGGGGGCCACGTGCCCGGAGACCACGACCACCTCGTGCGCCACGCCCCGGTGCGTCACCGGCACGTCGGCCAGCGCCGGCACGCCGAACGCGCTGGTCACGCCGGGCACCACGGTCACCGGGACGCCGGCCTCGGCGCACGCGATCAGCTCCTCGAAGCCGCGCCCGAACACGTACGGGTCGCCGCCCTTGAGCCGCACCACGAACTTCCCGGCCTTGGCGTTGTCGACCAGCGTGGTGTTGATGAACTCCTGCGACGCGGCACGGCCGTACGGGATCTTCGCGGCGTCCACGACCTCGACGTGCTGCGGCAGCTCGTCCAGCAGCTCCTGCGGGGCCAGCCGGTCGGCCACGACGACGTCCGCGCGGGCCAGCAGCCGCCGCCCGCGCACGGTGATCAGGTCCGGGTCGCCCGGACCGCCGCCGACCAGCGCCACGCCCGCGAGCTGCTCGTGCTGGTCGTTGAGGGACCCGTCGCGCAGGGCGGAGAGCAGCCCGTCCCGCACCGCCGCCGACCGCCGGTGCTGCCCGCCCGCGAGGACGCCGAGCAGCAGCCCGTCGTGCTCGCCGACCGCCGGCGTGACCGCGGTGCCCTGCACGGCCACGTCCGCTCGCACGCAGAACACCCGCTGGGCGGTGGCGTCGGCGGTGACCTGGGCGTTGACCTCCGGGTCGGACGTGCAGGCCAGCACGTACCAGGCGCCGTCGAGGTCGCCGTCCGCGTAGCGGCGCTGGTGCCACACCGCGTCCCCGGCGTCGACGATCCCCTGGACCGCGGGCGTCACCTCGGGCGAGACGACCTCGACCCGGGCGCCGGCGGCGACCAGGCGCGGCAACCGCCGCTGGGCGACCGTCCCGCCGCCCACGACGACGACCTTCCGGCCCGCCAGGTCGAGGCCCACAAGGTAGTGCTGTTCACCGTGCATGGGTAGAAGCATCCACACGAGACAGGTCATGTCCAATCTGGGTGCCTTACATCACTGTGTTGAATGGCGCGACTGGCGTCGCGCGGCTCGGGCCGACTGAAAGTCGGCTCGTCGCGCCGCGTTTCCCGCCGATCGAAAAGCGTGATCGTCGGGAAAGGCGACGCGACAAGCCGACGCGGCCCTCGCGGGATCCGGCGCTACATCGCCAGCAGTTCGAAGGGGCTCGCCAGGCGACCGCCGAAGCGTGGCGCGGCGGACTCGGCCATCCGGCGCAGGAACACCTCGGGGTCGGCCATGTCGCCGCCGCCGAGACCTGCCAGGTAGGCGGCGTGTTCGCGGAGCGAGGCGATGCCGAGGTCGAGGGTGTCGGTGACGTCCACGGCGTGGCCGGATTCCGGTGAGGCGGCCAGTGCGACGTGGCGGACGCCGTTCCACGGGTCGAGACCGAGGTCGCGGAAGACCCAGCGGTTGGCGGCGTCGCGCACCGCGTCCACGACGGCTCGGCCGACGACCTTGTGGTCGGCCATGTTGAGGAAGCCGCCGGGGTAGGTGTCGCGGAAGTTGTTGGTGATGATCAGCTCGGGGCGGTGGCGGCGGATCGCGGCGGCCAGGTCGCGGCGCAGCGGGAGGCCGTACTCGATGGTCCCGTCGGGGTGGTCGAGGAACTCCACCTCGGAGACGCCGACCACGGCCGCGCCGGCCACCTGCTCCCGCTGCCGGAGCGGGCCGGCCTCCTCGGGCGGCATCGAGTCGATACCTGCCTCGCCCTTGGTGACCAGCAGGTATGCGACGGACTTGCGCTGCCGGGTCCAGCGGGCGACCGCGGCGGCGCCCCCGTACTCGAGGTCGTCGGGGTGGGCCACGATCGCGAGGGCGCGGTCCCAGTCCTCGGGCACCGGCAGGTAGTCGTCCACGGCTCGGGAGGCTACTTCACGTCGATCTCGGCGCCGACCGCTTTGGCGTTGGTGCAGGAGATGCCGACGGTGCCCTCGCCGGTGTGGATGGTCATCCACTGGCTGCGGGCGAACTTGCCGTCGTCGCAGGCCACGACCAGGCGGAAGGTGCCGGAGCCGGAGCACCACCCGTTCCCGGTCGACCCGCTGACCGACGTGCCGCAGCCGTAGAGGCCGGGCTCGGCGTGGGCGGTGGTGGCTGATGCGGCGAGCAGGACAAGGGCGGCGGTGAGCAGTCGCATGACCTCGATCGGACCACGTGGGCCGTGCCCACGCCCGGTGAATCACCCGGACGTGGGCACGGCGTCAGGTCACGAGTTGATCTGCTGGGTGAGCGCGGAGTAGTAGGAGGCGATGCGGGCGTAGACGCCCGGGTAACCGGCGAGCGCGCAGCCACGGCCCCACGAGGTGGCGCCGATCAGCTTGCCACCGGCGACCATCGGGCCGCCGGAGTCGCCCTGGCAGGTGTCCACGCCGCCCTGCGGGTAGCCCGCGCACACCATCGTGGTGTTGCTGTACTGGGAGTACGCGGACCTGCAGGTCGCGTCGGACGTGACCGGGACGGTGGCCTTCAGCAGGTAGCGGGAGGCGGAGCCGCCGGAGGAGGTCGTGCCCCAGCCGAGGATGGTGGCGTTGGTGCCGGCGGCGTAGAGGGCGGTGTCGGAGGGGGTGGCCAGGGGGAGGTAGGCGGAGGAGATGGAGCGGTCGAGGGTCAGGACGGAGACGTCGTAGCCCGAGGTGGCGGAGCGGTAGCTCGGGTGGATCCAGATGCGGGTGACGTTGGCGACGATGCCGGCCGTGCTCTGCTTGTCCTCACGCCCCCAAACGACCTTGGTGCTCGCAGGGGTCCGGCCGCTGGTGCAGTGCGCGGCGGTGACGACCTTGTTGGCGGAGACCAACGTGCCACCGCAGAACTGCCCGCCGCTGGAGGTGGCGAGGTAGACGGTCCACGGGTACTGGCTGATGGACGCCCGCGTGCCACCGACGATGTACGGCTCGACGGTGTCCGCTTGCGCTGGTGCGACGGTGAGCAACCCGACCGCGGCGATGGCTGCGGCGAGAGCGGTGATCAGGCGATGCAGGGTTTTCGCCATGGCGCTCTGTCCTTCCGGCAGGGATTCGGTCGGCGGCGTCCTCCCAGCTAGGCGGAAAACGGGGGGTGCGACAAGCGCCAGATCCGGCTTCACACTTGACGACCCCAGGTGGATCGGGCGGGTGGAACGCGAACCCGCCGAGGCGGCGTTGCGGGAGGATGCAGGTCAGCGGTTCGGGTTGGGGGTGATGCCGGCTACTCGGACGACCTCCGCACGCACCGGACCCGTCACCTCCGGACCGAAGTCACGCCCCACGTAAGCCACCGCCGCGCCCGCCTCGGCCAGCCCGACCGCACCCTCCGCCACCACCCGCGTCCCCGGCCGCAACAGATGCCGGACCTCGGCCACGCACTCCTCCGACCCCACCACCACCGAAGCCCGCCGCAGCTCAGCCTCCGCCCGTGGCGTGCGCTCGTCAGCCCCACCAGGCCCCAGACCCACCAACGCCAACCGACCACGAGGCAGCACCCGAGCCGCCGCCACCGTCACCGCCGCGCCCTTCACCTTCTCCACCGCGATCTCGACCCGGCCGCCACCGGACAGCTCCATCGCCCCGCGCAGTGCCGCCGCCTCCGCCACCGAAGGAATCCCGATCGCCAACTCCGCCGGGTTCGGCACAGGCACGACCGCCAGCTCCTCCGCCGGGTACACCAGCAACGGCGCGACGCCGGAGTGCCAGAAGCCCCAATCCTCCACCGCGTCGGTGATCCCCTGCTCCGACATTTTCCGATCCACGGTGGCAAAGGCTCGCACCGCACGCAGGTCCAGTCCCCGCGCTTCCAACTCGGCCAACACTGCCGATACGGCCTGCGCCGGAACACCGGTACTCGACCCGATACCCACTACGAGCGAACGCGGGACCAAACGCACGACGTTCTCGCGCGGCCGGCCCGGAGGGATGCGGTCGTCGAGCAGCACGGTCCACGTCGCCGGAAGGTCCGCGTGACCGATCACGACGTTGTCCGGCAGCGCGGGCAGCGGGTAGCCCAGCGGGTTGGCCAGGACGACCCGTTCTCCACCGCGCACAGCCGCGCCGCACGCCGCCAGGTCGCCCTCGACGGACACGTCCAGCAGCTCCACCAGCTCGTCCAGCGGCGAGATGTCCGTGGGCGTCAGGACCGGCGTGTTGTCCAGCAGGTCCGCCACCTGCACCGCAAGGGCATCGGCACCGCCCAGCAGCGACACCGTGAAACCGCCGTCCACGCACACGACACCGGGGTCCGAACGCTCGTCCCGCAGCAGCGGCGCGACCAGGCGCACAGTCGCCTCGGTGCCCAGGAAGAACACCGCGGAACCCAGCCTCGGCCACAGTCGGCGCAGCGCCGGACGAACCGGGCCGTCCGGCACCACGGCGTCCGGGCCCAGCCGCTTGGCCAGTTCCACGGCCGCCCGGCGCGCGGGCTCGCCCGCGGCGAAGACACCGATCACGACTTCCTCGTCCCCCACAGCACGGTCACCGGGTTCGCCGCGAGCAGCGTCCCGCCGGTCAGCCGCGCCGCCGACAGCTGGCTGCCCTCGACCTCGTACCCGGCCTGCACGAGCGCGTCCCGCGCGGGCAGCACCCGGTCCAGGTCGGCGGTGGCCACGACGATCCGGCCCGCACCGACGCGCGCGCACTGCCGCACCACGTCCGCGCCGCCGCCACCGACGAACACGGCGTCGGGTCGGGGCAGGTCGGCGGCCTCGGCCAGCGGGGATTCGACCACCCGCACGTCCACGCCGTGCGCGGAGGCGTTGGCGATGATCCGCACGCACTGCACGGGGTCCTGCTCGACGGCGATCACGGCCGCACCCAGCCGGGCGCACTCGACGCCGACCGCACCAGGGCCCGCGCCGACGTCCCACACCAGCACGCCGGGGCGCGGGGCGAGGCGGGACAGGGCCAGTGCGCGCACCTCGGCGGTGGCGACCATGCCGTCCCGCTGGGCGAAGTCGTCGTCCGGCAGTGCCCAGCCACCCGAGACCGCCGGGAAAGCGCTTTCCGCCACACAGAGCACGAAATCCGGCGCAGACCACCGCCGGACCACCGCGTCCGCCGGGTCCACAGTGGACAGCTCACCGGCGTCGGACACGGTCAGCGAACGCCGCCACCCGGCCAGGCCGGCGGCCAGTTCGGTCGGGTCCGCGCCGAACACGACGACCGCGGACCGGGCGCGGCACACGTTGAGGGCGTGCCGGGCACCGACCACGGCGGCGTCCACGACGGTCACCGAGTCCCACGACCGGCCGGTCGCGGCGAGGAACCCGTGCAGTGCGACGACGTCCATGTCAGTTGGCGCGCTTGGGCTTCTTGGCGGTGCGCGGGGCGGCCGGCTTGCGCGGGCGCGGGGTGGTGCTCGCCTGGACCGAGGCGGGCTTCTTCTTGGCCGCGGCGGCGACGGTCGCCTTGGGCTTCGGCGCCTCCTCCACCACGACGGGCGTTTCCTCTTGCGCCTCAACGGGTTCCGACACCAGCGCGAGCACCGGCTCGACGCTCGTGGGCTTCGCCTTCGGGGCCGGGCGGTTCGCCCGCGCGGTCTCCTGCCAGTCGTGCACCATCGACCACGCCGTGGCGGACGGCGACTCGCGGCGCTTGCCCCACTTCGCCGCGCGCGACCGCCGCACCGGCTCGTCGGCCGACCGCCGCCCGGACGCCTTCAGCACGTCGCCCACCAGGAACAACGTGGTGCGGTAGAGCTTGTGCTCCTTGACGCACGCCTCCAGCTCGCCCAACGTGGTCTGCGCGACCGTCTCGTCCGGCAGGGACACCTTGTACGCCACCACGACCGGCGTGTCGTCGGCGTAGCCGCCCGCGCGCAACTGCTCCACGATCCGCGCGGTGCGCGCCCCGGAGGCGGAGATCGCCAACGTGGTGCCGTGCGCGGCGAAGTCCTTGAGGTGCTCGGCGCCCTCGGGCCCGGCCAGCACGAGCGACTGCGCCACGTCGGACGAGGTCAGCTCCCGCCCCACCGCCGCACCCGCCGCCGACACGGCCGACACACCCGGCACCACCTCGACCGCGAGTCCCAGCCGCTGGCACGCCTCGTACTGCTCGCGCAGCCCACCCCACAGCGACGGGTCGCCCGCGTGCAGCCGCACCACCTTGAGCTGCCCGGCCGACGCGCGGCGGTAGACGTCCACCACCTCGGACTCGGACACGCGGGAGAAGTCGACCAGCTCGGCGTCGGGGCGGGCGTGCTCGCGCACGCACTCGATCTCCACGACGCTGGGAGCCCAGACGACCACGTCGGCCTCGGCTATGCGCTTGGCGCCCCGGAGGGTGATGAGATCGGCGGCACCGGGACCGGCGCCCACGAAGGAGACCCGACCAGTCATCACAACTGCTCCCCACGACGTGTTCGGCTTGGTGGGCAACGACCGTACCGCGCCCGGGCGATCCACTATCGAGTGGCCTCGACGCGGACCTGCTCGGTTTCGCGGAGTCAGCGCCGGACGACCGACTCCCCAGGCGACTCCACCGCCCTGCCGGAGGCAGGGCCGTTCAACGCAGCCCGCACAAAGCGGGTGATCGCATCGGGGGCGGACGCCGGGTGGGTGTGCAGATAGGACGCGTGGACGCCGCCCACCACATATCCCTCGGCCACCGGCCGCAGGTCATGACCCCGCCACTGCCAGGCCGGTTTGATCCCCGCCGGCACGCTCAACGTCGTCCGGTGGAACTCGTGACCGGTGATCCGCGTGCCCGCCCGCGCCAGTACCGAGTCCACCGGGGCGACGGCGTCGCGGTAACCCAGGGTGAGCCTCGGCGTCATCGAGCCGTCCGCGTCCAGCACCCCGCACATCGGCACGCCGTCCAGCGACTTCGCCAGGTACAGCAGGCCGCCGCACTCCGCGTGCACGGGCGCGCCGGACCGGGCCAGGGCCGCGACCGCGTCCCGCAGACCGGCGTTGGCGGACAGCTCCGCCGCGTGCTGCTCGGGGAACCCGCCGGGCAGCACCAGCCCCGACGTGCCCTCCGGCAGGTCCTCGTCGCGCAGCGGGTCCACGGTCACCACGTCCGCGCCGGCGGCCCGCAGCAGCTCCACGTGCTCGGCGTAGCCGAAGGTGAAGGCCGCCCCGCCCGCCACCGCGACGACGGGCGCGCCCGCGACGGCCGTGACCTCCTCCGCCGGGTCCCACGCGGGCACCGCCATGGCCGGCACGCCCGCCGCGAGCCGCCGCACCGCGTCCAGGTCGACGTGGGCCGCGACCGCCTCGGCGACGGCGTCCACCGCGAGAACCGCGGCCGAACCGTGTTCGGCGGCGGTGACCAGGCCCAGGTGGCGGGACGGCAGCGCGAACCGGTCGTCCCGGGGCAGCACGCCCAGCACCTCCAGCCCGACCTCGGCGCACGCGCCGCGCAGCACGTGCTCGTGCCGCGCCGACCCGACCTGGTTGAGCACCACGCCGCCCAGCCGCACGGTCGGGTCGTAACCCCGGAACCCGTGCAGCAGCGCGGCCAGGCTGCGGCTCTGGCCGCGCGCGTCGACCACGAACAGCACGGGCGCGGACAGCAGCTTGGCGACGTGCGCGGTGGACCCGATGCCCTCGGTGTCCACCCGCCCGTCGAACAGCCCCATCACGCCTTCCACCACGGCGATGTCGCAGCCGCGCGAGCCGTGCGCGAACAGCGACGCCACGCGGTGCTCGCCGACCATCACCGGGTCGAGGTTGCGGCCGGGCCGGCCGGTGGCCAGCCCGTGGTAGCCGGGGTCGATGTAGTCCGGCCCGACCTTGAAGGGGGCCACCCGGTCCCCCGCGCGGCGCAGCGCCGCCATCAGGCCGGTGGCCACGGTGGTCTTGCCGCTGCCCGACGCGGGCGCGGCGACCACCAGGCGGTTCACCACTCGATCCCCTTCTGGCCCTTCTGCCCCGCGTCCATCGGGTGCTTGACCTTGGTCATCTCCACCACCAGGTCGGCGGCGTCGACCAGGGCCTGCGGCGCGTACCGGCCGGTGATGACGACGTGCTGGTGGCCGGGCCGCTCGCGCAGCGCGGTGACCACCTCGGCCACGTCGATCCAGCCCCAGTGCAGCGGGTAGGTGAACTCGTCGAGCACGTACAGGCCGTGCTGCCCGGCGGCGAGCCGGCGGGAGATCTCCTGCCAGCCCTCGCGCGCGGCGGCGGCGTGGTCCTCCTCGGTGCCCTGCTTGCGGGACCACGACCAGCCCTCGCCCATCTTGTGCCACTCGACGGGCCCGCCCTCGCCGGTCTGCTCGTGCAACCGACCCAGCGCGCGGAAGGCGTTCTCCTCGCCGACCTTCCACTTGGCTGACTTCACGAACTGGAAGACGCCGATCGACCAGCCCTGGTTCCACCCGCGCAGCGCGAGTCCGAACGCTGCGGTGGACTTGCCCTTCATCTCCCCCGTGTGGAGGACGACCAGCGGCCGGTTGCGCCGCTGCCTGGTGGTGAGCCCGTCGGTGGGCACGACGGACGGCTGTCCCTGGGGCATGGCAGGCTCCTTTACGCGGCGCGTGCGGCGCGCACGACGCCGGCGACCTGGTCGGCGGACAGTTCTTCGAGGCGCAGGCACACCGCGTCCAGCGCCTGGGCGACGCGGGCGGCCAGGCCCAGCCGGATGTGGCCGGACTCGCAGTCGACCACCACCGACGCCACCTCGTCGGCGGCCAGCAGGCCGGCGGCGCGCAGGGCGTCGCGCATCGGGTCGCCGCCGGTGCTCGTGGCGGTGGCGCGGCCGTCGGTGAGCAGGACGAGCAGCGGGCGGCGGCGCGGGTCGCGGACCCGTTCGGTCTGGAGCACCCGGCGGGCCTTGAGCAGGCCGTCGGCCAGCGGGGTGCGTCCGCCGGTCCGCAGTTGGCGCAGCCGGGCGGCGGCGGCGTCCACGGAGTTCGTCGGCGGCAGGGCGGTCTCGGCGGCGGAGCCCCGGAACGTGATCACGCCGACCTTGTCGCGCCGCTGGTAGGCGTCGCGCAGCAGGGAGACCACCGCGCCGCTGACCGCCGACATGCGCTGCCGGGCGGCCATCGACCCGGACGCGTCGACGACGAACAGGACCAGGTTGCTCTCCTTGCCCTCCCGGACCGCCCGCCGCAGGTCGGAGCCGCGCAGCACCAGCCCCGGGCCGCTGCGCCCGCGCGCGGCCTGGTGCGGGGCCGCCGCGCCCAGCGTGCCCACCAGGTGCAGCCCGCTGCCGTCCACAGTGGACGACCGCACGACCCGCCCGGTGCGCGCCCGCGCCCGGGACCTCTTGCCCGGCGCGCCTTCCCCCACGCCCGGCACTTCGAGCAGGCGGGTGCGGAACGACGGGGCCGGCGCGTGGGTGCGCTCCGGCGCGTTCCCGCGACCGTCCGAAGTGGACTGTGCTTCTTCTTGCCCGGACGGCAGGCCACCGTCTTCGGGCAGGCCGCCGCCGTCCGGCCCCTCCGGATCGGGCTCGGGTTCCGGTTCGGGCTCGGCGGCGTGCTCCGCGCCCTGCTTCATGGCGTCTTCGAGCTGCTCTTCCTCGAGACCGGGTTCGTCGAACGGGTCCCGCCGCTTGCGGTGCGGGAGGGCGAGCCGGACGGCGGCCTCCACGTCGGCCTCGGCGACCTCGTCCGCACCGCGCCAGGCGGCGTGCGCGACGGCGGTCCGGGCGACGACCAAGTCCGCCCGCATCCCGTCCACCTCGAAGGCCGCGCAGACGGCGGCGATCCGGCGCAGCTCGGCGTCGGGCAGCACGACGGTGGAGAGGCGGTCGCGTGCGTCGACGATCCGGGCGGCCAGTTCGGCGTCCCGCGCGGCCCAGCGTGCGGCGAACGCGGAGGGGTCGGCCTCGTAGGCGAGGCGGCGGCGGATGACCTCGGTGCGGGTGGCGACGTCTCGGGCGGCCTTGACGGAGACGGTGAGGCCGAAGCGGTCGAGGAGCTGCGGGCGGAGTTCTCCTTCCTCGGGGTTCATCGTGCCGACGAGGAGGAACGAGGCCGCGTGCGAGACGGAGACCCCTTCGCGCTCGACGTGCGCGCGGCCCATGGCGGCGGCGTCGAGGAGGAGGTCGACGAGGTGGTCGTGCAGCAGGTTGACCTCGTCGACGTACAGCACCCCCCGGTGGGCGGCGGCGAGCAGGCCGGGCTGGTACGCCCGGACGCCCTCGGTCAACGCGCGCTCCAGGTCGAGGGACCCGATCAACCGATCCTCGGTGGCTCCGACCGGCAGCTCCACCAACCGCGCCGGCCGCCGCTCAACAGCCACGCCCGCGCCGACCACACCGCCCGCGCCGCCGCCCGAGACGCCCGAAGCGCCGGAATTGTCGGTGGTCCGTGAGACAATCGAGACGGGGGCCGGAGGCCGCCCGTGCGGACCGTCCGGGCAGTCGACCTCCACCGCCGGGTCGCACGCGAACCGGCAGCCCGGCACCACGTCCAGCTCCGGCAGCAGCGCCGCCAGCGCCCGGACCACGGTCGACTTCGCGGTCCCCTTCTCACCCCGCACCAGCACACCGCCGATCCCGGGGTGCACGGCGTTCAACAGCAGGGCCAAGCGGAGGTCGTCATGGCCGACGACGGCGGAAAAGGGGAAACGCGCGCCCATGCGGCGGTGTCCTTCCTCGGGTGTCCACGCCCGTGTCCGGTCGAGAGGTCCAGGGGGCCGAGTTCCTGACTCCCGGAAACGACCTCCGGTCACAGTGGCGGGACCGTGCCGGATTCGCACCGGCTTCCTCGCGCACCCCTACAGCGGAGGCATCGTCGCATCCCGGCCGGCGCCGACCAAGTCCCCGGTCAGCACGGCCCGCGCGAGCGCGATCACACCCAGCCGCACCTGCCCCACCGGCAGACCGACCCGGTGGACCAAGTGGTGGAGGCGCTCGCCGCGCAGGTTCGCCAGCAGGGCGTGCGCCGGGAAATCCGCCTCCTCGTACGGCCTGACCTGCGCGATCAGCTCCGACAACCGGGCGTGCGTGAGGTCGAGGTTCACATCACACCCACTGCCCCGCGCCGACGCCTGCTCCAGTGCCCGCACCACCGGCAGGTGGGCCATCACGTGGTCGAACAGGGTGGCCACGAACGTGATCACCCTCTCGTCCGGCGGCCGGTCGGTGGACGTCACCAGCACTTCGGACTCGGCCCGCCAGGCTTCGGCGCTCTCCGCCACGATGGCCTGGATCAACCCCTCCCGATCACCGAACCGGTGGAACACCGTCCCCTTGCCGACACCCGCCGCGACCGCCACGTCCTCCATGTTCACCGCGTCGAGCCCGCGTTCCCCGATCAGCCGCGACGCGGCAGCGAGGATCGCGGCCCGGTTGCGCGCAGCGTCGCGACGTTCGGCCTGGGCTTGAAGACGACCCTCGGCGACGCGCAGCCACGGTGGGACGTTCCGTGGATGTTCCGTGGGCGAGCTTGTGGGCTGGTCGACGCCGTCAAGGCGTTGAGCTGTCCACAGCTGCGGCAGCCGAGCGCCGTGCCCAGCGCTGTCGGGCCGACCCCGGAGCGCTCGTCCCGAAGCGGACGGCTGGCTGCCGATTCGACCCGAATAGCGCATAATCGAACGCATATTCGAGAAGCTGATCCATCCGGGGCCGACCGGGTTGGTCAAGGTGAGACGGCCGAACTTCGGGCCGACGTCGTGGCGCGCCCGGAGAAGATGTCGCCCCAGTACACCCGCAAAGGTCGAACGTCGCGGTCTTGCCGTTGACCTGAAGCATGGAGAAGGACCGGCGAGCAGATTCCAATCCGGTAACCTGCTCGCCGGTGTCACGTTTCTCGCTTGGCGATTGTCACAGCTGATTGACAATCGACCGCGATCACGACTTACGCAAAGGGCGACCATCCGAGATCCGCAGTGGATGTCTGGCCCTGCGCGACCACCGACCCGGTATAGGCGAAAGATGACCCGAAGCAAACCGACCAAGAGTTGGCCGCAACTCCTGACGGCGGACACGACCAAGTACCCAAGAGGGCGTACGAGCCGTTGTACATGGTGGCGATGGCCTCAGTGATGTAAAGACTGGATGCGTTATTGCGCACAATCACTGCCGTTTGCACGTACACGCCACTGCGCGAACGAACGGCGCAAACCTGGGCGGACACGTCGGTGGCGATCGTCTTGCTGCCTGAACAGCGCCAGGTGCTCGTGCTGGAGGTGATGGGATTGGTGTTGCCGTAGGCGCGCCAGACGCCGGTGTCAGCTGCGGCGGAGCCCGCGCCTGCGAGACCGAGTCCGAGCACGGTGGCGACGGTCGTGGTCAGCCCAGCGATTTTTCGCGTAATTCGCATGGCCGTCCCTTCTGAGTACATGACAAAGCCGCCGGGCGTCCGGCAGGCTATTGAATAAGCGGTGACACACAAGCCGCTGAAACATCTACGGCGACTTCGATGCATAGCCCCGGAGACAATCGCAGTTCGACTTCCTCCCAGACTTCCCAGTTTCGATTGCCCGGGTCAAGATAACACAGGGCACCGCGCCTGTCAGCTGGTTGCCGTGCGACCCGACCGGCGATAGTGCAATGACAGTCCATCGTGGATCCATGCCTGCTGGGTGCCCCCATGAATGCGCCACACAGCCATTATCGCTCCGGAGCAGCCCCTGCACGGGCATTCGCGGGGTCGACCATCGCGCGTCGCATGCGTACCCAGCAATTCCGCGGTTCCCTGCAAGGGCCGCTGGCCGTGGCCTCACGCGCAACGCGTCCTGGCCCTGACCGCCGCGATCCGGCACAATCGCGCGACCGGCCAACCGGTCGCCGATCCCTGGCCGCCTACGACCACTGACCGACTCACGCATTACTCGTCCCCTAGCTCGACGAGCACGCTCAACGGCGCCCGGAACGACAGCAGCCCCAGCATCGGCGGCGGCTCGGTCGAGGCCAGGCGGAGGCCCGGGAACCGCGCGAAGGTCTCCCGCAGCACCACCTCCGCCTCCAGCCGGGCCAGGCCCGCGCCCAGGCAGAAGTGCCGGCCGAACCCGAACGCCAGGTGCTTGCGCGCGTTGGGCCGCGCCGGGCACAGCCGTTCCGGGTCGTCGAACACCTCCGGGTCGGACCCGGCGCCCGCGAGCATCAGCAGCAGCTGCGCGCCCTTCGGCACGGCCACGCCGGAGATCGTCACGTCCCGCGCCGCCACCCGCCGCCACGTGTTGACCGGCGGGTCGCGGCGCAGCACCTCCTCGACGCACCGCTCCGCCATGCCGGGCTCGCCCAGCCGGTCCCACAGGTCGCCGTGCCGCAACACCGCGTCGAACACCGCGCACAGCAGCTGGGTGGTGGTCTCCTGGCCCGCGATCAGCAGGAAGTAGCACAGGCCGGCGGCGTCCCGGATCGGCACGCCCTCGCGGCGCAGCGCGGAGAACAGGTCGTCCCCGGCGGGGTCGGCGGCCTTGATCCGCGAGGTCAGCCACTGGTGGAACGCGGCGGCGGGCCCGGCCAGCTCGTGCTGGCGCTCGACGGTCACGTCACCCCAGAACAGCTCCAGGGACGCCGTGCTCCACGCCTTGAGCTTGTCGACGTCCACGTCCTGGATGCCCATGACCTCCAGCAACACGATCGCCGGCAGGTCCCGGGCCAGCGCCGGGTGCAGGTCCACGGTGCCGCTCAACCCGCGAGGTCGCGTCGGTAGGCCGCGCCTGGTTTCGTGGCGATCACGCTTTTCGATCGACGCGAAACCAGGCGCGGCCTGCCGACTTTCCGGCGACCGAGCCGCCGTCTGCGGAGCAGCGGCAATCAAGCACTGCAAACGTTCGCGCGCCAGCTCGGCGATGCGGGGACGCATGGCGGCGACCCGCGAAGGAGTCAGGAAAGCCGCCACCAAGCGCCGCAACCCCGTGTGGGTGTCGGTGCCGTTGTTGGCCAGGGTCGGCGGCAGCGAGAAGCCCGCGCGGGCGAGGGTCCGCAGCACCGGCGACGGGATCGGCGTCACGGCGGTCAACGCGTTGTCCGGGTGGAACGTCCGCGGGTCCGCCAGCACGGCCTTCACGTCCGCGTACCGGCTGACCAGCCACAACCCGGTCCGCTCGGCGCGGTGGACCGGTGCGTCCACGCGCAGCGACCGCAGGTCGTCCCGCCCGAGCTGGAAGAGGTCCACGCGGGGACGGTAACCGCCGGATGCGACACTGCCGGCGTGAGTGTGAGCACAGGGGTGTCCGCGCCGGAGTCGGTGTTCGACTGGATCGACACGCGCGCCGAGGCGCGTGCGAAGGCGGGCCTGGCCCGCCGGGTCCGACCGCGCCCGGCCGACTCGACGGACCTCGACCTCGCGTCCAACGACTACCTGGGCCTGGCCCGGGACAAGCGGGTCGCGGGCGCCGCCGCGGCGGCCTCGCTGCGCTGGGGCGCGGGGTCCACCGGGTCCCGCCTGGTCACCGGCTCCACCGAGCTGCACACCGAGTTGGAGTACGAACTCGCCAACTTCTGCGGCGCCCAGTCCGCGCTGGTGTTCTCCTCCGGCTACCTGGCCAACCTGGGGGCGCTCACCGCCCTGTCCGGCCCCGGCACCGCGATCGTCGCCGACCAGCACATCCACGCCTCGCTGATCGACGGGACCCGGCTGTCCAAGGCGGACGTCGTCGTCGCGGGCCACTGCGACGTGCCGAAGGTCGCGCACGCCCTGGCCACCCGCGGCAAGCGGCGCGCGCTGGTGGTGACCGACTCGATCTTCTCCGTCGACGGCGACCTGGCCCCGCTGGCCGAACTCGCCGCGGCGTGCCGCGAGCACGGGTCGGCGCTGGTCGTGGACGACGCGCACGGCCTGGGCGTGGTCGGCGACGGCGGGCGGGGCGCGGTGCACGCCGCCGGGCTGGCAAAAGCACCCGATGTGGTGACGACGGTGACGCTGTCCAAGTCGCTGGGCGCGCAGGGCGGCGCGGTGCTCGGGCCGAGCCGGGTGATCAAGCACCTGGTGGACACCGCGCGCACGTTCATCTTCGACACCGGTCTGGCGCCCAGCAGCGTCGCCGCCGCGCTGGCCGCGCTGAAGGTGCTGCGGGAGGAGCCGGACCGGCCCGCGCGGGCGCTGGACGTGGCGCAGGACTTGGCGTTCCGCTTGAAGGAGAAGGGTTTCCGGGTCAGCAGCCCGACCGCCGCGGTGGTGTCGGTGCAGGCCCCGTCGCCGGAGGCGGCGGTCGCGTGGGCCGAGGGGTGCCGGGCGCAGGGTGTCGTGGTCGGCTGCTTCCGGCCGCCGTCGGTGCCCGACCAGGTCTCCCGCATCCGGCTGACCGCCCGCGCCGACCTCACCGAGGCCGACGTGGCGCGCGCGGTGCGGGTGATCAGCGAGACCGGCGCATCCGCAGGTGCGGTATCCCGTCCTCGATGAACTCCGCGCCCTCGGGCCGGAACCCGAACGAGGCGTAGAAGTCGGCGACGTAGGTCTGGGCGTCCAGCACGCACTCGGTGCGCCCGACCTCGACCAGCGCCGCCTCCACCAGCCGCCGGCTGAAGCCGAGGCCGCGTGCCGCGCGGGCGGTGCACACCCGGCCGATGCGGTAGGTGCCGTCGGGCTCCTCCAGGAGCCTCAGGTAGGCCTGCGGCGCGCCGTCGGCCTCCAGCCAGAAGTGCCGGGTGGTGGGTTCGAGGTCACGTCCGTCGAGGTCGGCGTAGACGCAGTTCTGCTCGACCACGAACACGTCGTTGCGCAGCTTGAGCAGGTGGTAGACCTCCGCCGCGGTCAGGTCGGCGGACCACTTGCGGCGCAGGGTGGCCGGGAACGGTTGCGAACGCACCCCGCCTTGGTAGCACAGGCTCAGATCCGGTCGAGGTACCGGCTCACCCTGGTGTAGGCGCCGGGCAGCCCGACCCGCGCGCACCCCTTGCCGTAGGACACGACCCCGACCAGCGCGCCCCGCACGGTCATCGGCCCGCCGGAGTCGCCCTCGCAGGCGTCCTTGCCGCCCTCCGGGTAGCCCGCGCACATCATCGCGTCGGACCGGAAGCCCTCCAGCACCCGTGCACAGGCGTGGTCGCTCAACACCGGCAGGTCGACCTCGCGCAGCGTCGCGCTCGGCGGGGCCAGTTCGGCCGTGCGGCCCCACCCGAACACGGTGGCCACGTCCCCCGGCCCGGCCTCCCCCAGCGGGATCGGCCGGTAGGGCAGCCGCTGGACGAGGGTGAGCGTGGCGATGTCGTCCCCCTCGGCGGCCGTGCGGAAGTCGGGGTGCCGCCACACCGCGGCCACCCGGACCTCGCGCCCGTCCGAGCTGTCGAGGTCCCGCCGCCCGGCGACCACCCGCAGGTCACCCACCAGCCGTTCGCGGGTCCCCAGCGCCGACCGCTCGACGGTGCAGTGCGCGGCGGTCAACACCTTGTCCGGCGCGATCAAGGCGCCCCCGCAGAAGAACTGCCCGTACCGGTCGTAGAGCGCGACCACCCACGGCTGGTCGGCGGACTCGCGCCCACCCACGACCGCGGCGGCCGGCGTGGCGGCGAGGACGAGCACGGCGAAGACCAGCGCAGCGATCCGCATGGAGCACCCCTCTACGACAGGTGGCCGAATGCGCACAGACAGTAGCGGTCGCGCTCACCGAGTATCAAATCCGGAAATTTTGTTGTTAGGATCGCGTAGGGCCGAAGATTCCACGGCGCGTGAGGCAGATCACGCGCATCTGTCCGGCCATCGAGGGAGGCGAAACACATGCACCTGGACTTCACCCAGCTACCGGCGTTCCTGATCGCGTGCGCGGTGGTCGTGCTGACGCCGGGCGTGGACGCCTTCCTCCTGCTCCGGACGTCCCTGCGCGCGGGGACCAAGGCGGGCCTGTGGGCATTGGCCGGCATCCACACCGCCGCGGCCGTGCAGGTCCTGCTGGTCATCTCGGGGTTGGGCGTGGTGATCGCCCAGTACCCGCCGGTGCTCACCGCGCTGCGCTGGATCGGCGCGGCCTACCTGCTCTACCTGGCGGTGACCATCGCCCGGGGCCTGGTGCGCCGGACGGGTGGTGAAGACGGCGGGGAACCCCTGTCGGCGCGCCCGTTCCGACAGGGGTTCCTGACCAACATCACCAACCCGAAGATGCTGCTGTTCTCCCTGGCCTTCCTGCCCCAGTTCATCGGGACGGGGAGCCCCACGGCTCAACTGGCCCTGCTGGCGGTCGTGTTCCTGGGCCTGGCGGCGCTGTGGGAGCTGTTCATCGTCCTGGCCGCGAGCCGGATGGCGACCCGCCTGGGCCGCCCCGGCGTGACCACGGCGCTGGACGCCGTGTGCGCGGCGGTCTTCTTCACGATGTCGGTGGGCTTGGTCGTCTGATCAGTCGTTCACGTAGTGCTTGACCCGCGTGTAGATGCCCGGCTTGCCCGGCCTCGCGCAGCCCTCGCCCCACGAGACGAGGCCGGCCAGCTTGCCGTTCACGATGAACGGACCGCCCGAGTCGCCCTGGCACGAGTCCTTGCCGCCCTCCGGGAAGCCGGCGCAGAACATCGTCAGCTTGTCGAAGTCGTCGTAGGCCTCGTTGCAGTACTTGGTGGACTGGATCGGCACGTCCACCTCACGCAGGACGTCACTGGCCTGGCCGCCCTCGGTGGTGCGGCCCCAGCCGAGCACGGTGCCCAGCGTGCCGGGCCGGTAGAGGACGTCCGCCGACTGCGGCAGCTCGACCGGTCGGTACTGGCCCGGGAACGTCTTCTCCGTGAAGATCCAGGCGATGTCCTCGCCCTTCTCCGCGGCCTCGTAGTCGGGGTGCAGCTTGATCTCCGTCACCTCGGACACCACGCCCTCGGTCGTGGTCAGGTCAAGTCGCCCGGCCACGACGCGGACGTCTTCCGGCTTGCGGTCGACCATGCAGTGCGCCGCCGTCATCACCTGGTTCGGCTTGATCAGCGCGCCGCCGCAGAACTGCCTGCCCTCGGCGGTCAGCAGGGCGACGACGAAGGGGTAGTCGTCGACTTCGTCCACGATCGTCCCGCCGACGATCTTCGGGTCCTCGGTCGCGGCGGCGGAGGGGGCGAGCGTCACCAGTGCCAGCAGCAGGGCCACGAGAGTTCTCATGACCAGCACTGAAATGAGTCGCCCCCGAGCCCGCCACTCACGTCACTCGGAGGTGTTTCCCCCGGTCAGGGCGATCTGCTCGGACAAAATCGGCTGGTAGGTGACCACCCGCGAGTAGATGCCGTACTTGCCCGGACGGGCGCAGCCCTCGCCCCACGACGTGATGCCGATCAGGGTGTCGCCGACCACCAGCGGGCCGCCGGAGTCGCCCTGGCAGGTGTCCTTGCCGCCCTCGGCGTAGCCGGCGCACACCATCGACCTGGCGTCGTACTGGAAGTACGCGTCTTCGCAGTCCTCGTCGGACACCACCGGCAGGGTCACGCCCAGCAGGAACCGCGAGGCCGGTGCCTGCTCGCCGGTCCGGCCCCACCCCAGCCCGAACGCCTTGACGCCGGGCGCGTACGGGGCCGTGGAGTCGGCCAGGCGCGCCGGGCGCTCGGTCACCGGCTCGCGCAGGGTCAGG
The DNA here is from genome assembly GCA_050954585.1 of Actinosynnema sp. CA-248983. GTDB lineage: Bacteria > Actinomycetota > Actinomycetes > Mycobacteriales > Pseudonocardiaceae > Actinosynnema. Next base: position 6,979,359 of record CP191863.1, read on the forward strand.
ACCGCCACGTCGTCGCCCCGGTCGGCGGTGATGTAGTCCGGGTGCGTCCAGATCGAGGCGAGCCGGACCACCTTGCCCGCGGTGCTCTGCTTGTCCTCGCGGCCGACCACGACCCGGGTCGACCGCGCGGTGCGGCCGACCGCGCAGTGCGCCGCCGTGACCACCTTGGTCGGCGCGACGAGGGTCCCGCCGCAGAACTGGTTGCCGCTCCCGTCCGCGATGTACACCACCCACGGGTGGTCGGCGATCTTCACCCGGTCACCGCCGACCACTCTCGGGTCCGCCGCCGCCGACCCCGCGAACAGCACCGCCAACACCGCCACCAGCGCACCCAGTCGCACGAGCCCTCCTCTGGTCAAAGGCATGGACCAGAGGCTAGCCAGAACGACCGACAGCGCTACGCCAATCGGCGGAGTGGCGGTGCTGTCACACCTTCAGGTTATTCCTGATCACCGTTGTCGCCGCCGAACCGCGAGCGCACCCGGTCCGCCGCGCCGGCCAGCACGTCGCCGACCTCGTTGAGCACCTTCATCAGCGGGTCCTCGGAGCGGGCCGCGGAGTCCTTGTACGAGCGGGCCGCGTTCTTGACGTCCTCGGTGAACGACGACGTCGGGCGGTCGTCCTCGCGGCGCGGGTAGGCGCCGGTCAGGATCTCGCGGTACTCCTCGCCGGCCGCCCACCGCTGGAGTTCCGCGGCGCGCACGACGGCCATCGGGTGCGTCCGCCGCCACGTGTTGGCCAGCTTGAGCACGCTGTCCCGCACGTCCTCGACCTGCTCGTACTCCTTGGCCTGCTTGAGGAACTCGGCCGTGTCGACCTGGGAGACGTCCATGCCGCCCGCCATCGCCACGTGCACGCGCAGCGCGGCGGCCGGGTCCTGGCCGACCAGCAGGCCGGCGCGGTCGCAGCTCAGCTCGGTCTTGCGGTACCACTCGGTGAGCGCCGCGATGACCGCGCGGATCGCCCAGTAGCCGGCGGGCATCCAGCCCAGGCTGTTCTGCAGCTGCATCAGGCGGAACAGGATCGTGCGGTACAGGGCGTGGCCGGACAGCACGTGCCCCATCTCGTGCCCGATCGCGAACCGCAGCCCCTCGGTGTCCAGCAGCTCCACCAGGCCCGTGGTCAGCACGATGAACGGCTTGTCGATGCCCAGCGTCATCGCCTGCGGGTCCGGGTTGCGCTCGATGAAGATCTCCGGGACCGGGTCGAGGTCCAGCGCCGCCGCGGCCTCCCGCCGCAGCCCGTCGATCATCGGGTACTGGCGCGGTCCGACCCGGATCGCCGACGCCACGTACATCAACCGCTCACCGCGCTCGGTGAACGCCCCCGCCACCGCCTGCAACACCGGCCCGATGCCCGGCACCGCGCGCAAGACCGCCAACGCCCCCCGGTCGGCCGGGTGCTCGTAGGCCCGCGGGCTGATGCCGGGGAACCGCACGCGCGAACTCGACCGCTCGATCTCCTCGCTCATGACTCCACAGTGCCACGGGTGGGCAGTGTCATCTCCCCGAAACGGTGATTCCCGATGCACACTGGCGCGGTGAACGCAGACGTGCTCGGCGCCGACTACGAGACCCGGACGCTGCCCCTGGGCGGCGGGGACCTCAGCGCGACCCTGGTCCGCAGGCGGGCCCGGCCCGCGTCCCGGGGTGCGGTCCTGTACGTCCACGGGTTCGCGGACTACTTCTTCCAGACGCACGTGGCGGAGCACTTCACCGCGCGCGGCTTCGACTTCTACGCGCTGGACCTGCGCGCGTACGGCCGTTCGCTCAAAGCGGGCCAGACGGCGAACTTCGTGACCGACCTGGCGGAGCACTTCGAGGAGATCGACGCGGCGGTGCGGGTGGTCCGCGAGGAGGACGGGCACCGGAACCTGGTCGTGATGGGCCACTCCACGGGCGGGCTGATCACGTCGCTGTGGGCGCACGAGCGGCGCGCGGACGGGCTGTTCGACGCGCTGGTGCTCAACAGCCCGTGGCTGGACCTGGCGGAGCCGTGGATCACGCGGACCGTCGGCACGGCGCTGATCCGCGGTGTCGGCCGGATCGCGCCGAAGCTGGTGCTGAAGAAGGGCCTCGGCCCGGTGTACGGCCAGAGCATCCACTCCGACCACCACGGCGAGTGGGTGTTCGACACGACGTGGAAGCCGATCGAGGCGTTCCCCGTGCTGGCGGGCTGGCTGCGGGCGATCCGCCGGGGTCACGCGACGGTCCACCGCGGCCTGGACGTGTCGGTGCCCGTGCTGCTGCTGCGGTCCGCGCGCAGCCACCTGCACGCCAAGACGTGGACGCAGGAGGCGATGGGCGCGGACACCGTGCTGGACGTCGACCACATGCAGCGGTGGGCGCCCAAGATCGGCTCGCGGGTGACGGTGGTGCAGGTGGAGAACGGGCTGCACGACCTGTTCCTGTCCGCCGAGCCGGTGCGCAACCGGGCGCTGGCGGAGATCGACGAGTTCCTGGACTCGATCTGACGTCGGTGGTCGTGGGCAGCGTCCCGGGGCCTGGCGGAGATCTCCTACGACGCCATCCGCCAGTGCCTGCGGGGGTTGGCCGGGCACGCGGTGCGGCTGGGTGCGAGCGTCCACGTGCCCCGGATCGGGACCGGCCTGGCGGGCGGCCGGTGGGACCGCGTCGAACCGCTCGTCGTCAGTGAACTGGTCGACCAGGGCGTCGCGGTGTACGTCCACGACTACTAGCGCTGGTGTGCCAGGCGCAGGTGTTCGACCGCCAGCCGGGCGGCCGTCCCGATGACCGCGTCCGCGGCGGGCAGGGTGAACGCCGTGCTCGCGCTGCGGGTGAACACCGCCACCGCGTACCGGCCCCCGTCGGGGTAGGAGACCACGCCGACCTCGTTGCGCACGGTCGGCAGCGTCCCGGTCTTGCCCGCGACCCGGACGTCGTCGAACGGGAAGCCCGATGCCAGCCGGTGCGGCCACACCTGGCGGCCCATCGCGTGGCGGATCAGCTCGTACCGGTCGTCGTCGAAGACGTGTGCGAGCAGTGCGGTCATCTCCCTGGCCGTGCCGCGGTTGGTGCGGGTCGGGTCGAGGGCGCGCAGGCGGGACAGCACCACCGGGTCGGCCAGGGCGGCGGGGAGTTCGGCGGGTGCGGCGTCCTCGGCCATCGAGTGCATGAAGTCCCGGGCGCGGTGGACGACCGTGGTCCTGGTCAGGCCCAACTCGCGCAGCACCCGGTTCACCTCGTCCAGGCCGACCACGTCCACGAGCGCGTCGGCGGCGGCGTTGTCGGAGACGGTCATCGCCAGGAAAGCCAAGTCCCGCAACGACATCGTCACCGGGTCGACCATGCCGCCGATGCCGGTCGGGCCGGTGCTGCGCTCGTCGGGAGCGAGGGTGACGCGGCGGGTCAGGTCGGTGCCGCCGCGCAGCAGGGCCACCAGCAGTGGCAACTTGAAGACGCTGGCGAGCACCACGGGGTCGTCCGCGCCGACGGCCACCTCACGGGTCGGGTCGGCCAGGTCCACCGCGTGCAGCCGGCCGGTGACCCCGGCGTCGGCGAACGCGGCGCGGATGCGGGCGGCGCTCACGACAGGTACTCCGCGGCCGGGCGCGGGTAGCGCGGGAGGGTGCCCTCGGCGGGCCGCATTCCTTGTGCCACCAGGACTTCCGCGACGGCGTCGGCGAACGCGGTGACCGCCGGGGTGTGCCTGCCGCGCGGCCACGCGGGCGCGGTCCGCCACAGCAGCGGGGTGCCGCGCAGGGGCCGCCAGACGACGTCGGCGGGCGGCGAGACGCCGTCGTGCAGCGCCACCGCGCCGCCCGCGAGCACCAGGCCCAGCGCGAACTCGGCGTTGCCCACCTGGTGCACCTCGGTCGGTGCGTACCCGTGCCTGGCGCACGTCGTGAGGACCTCGTCGTGCAACGCGGGCGCGGTGGCGCGCGGGAACAGCACGAGGCCCAGGCCGTTCAGGTCGGCCAGCCGCACGTCGGGCGCGGCGGCCAGCGGGTGGTCCGGGCGCAGCAGCACGCCCAGCGCACTGGTCAGCACTTCGCCCAAGCTCAGCCACGACACGTCGAACGGCAGCCGCAGCACGCCGACGTCCAAGGTCCGGTCGGCCAGGGCGCGGAGTTGTTCGGCCGTGCCGATCTCGCGCAGCTTCAACTCCACCGGACTGCGCACCCGGAACGCCGGCAGCAGCGCGGCGACCGCCCGCCCACCCAGGTCCGGCGGCACACCCGCGCGCAACGCCCCCGCCTCACCGCGCCGGAACCGCTCGGCCAGCGCGCGCAACCGGTCCTCGCCGGCCAGCACGTCCCGGGCCTCGGGCAGCAGTTGGCGACCGGCGTCGGTGAGGGCGACCCGGCGGGCGTCCCGGTCGAACAGGCGGACCCCGAGTTCGCGTTCCAGCCGTTGGATGCTCTGCGACAGCGGCGGCTGGGACATGTGCAGTCGGACGGCAGCCCGCCCGAAGTGCAGCTCCTCGGCGACCACGAGGAAGTACCGGAGGTGCCGCAGGAGGTCCACGAGCAGCGATGATAGCGGTTCGCATATCGCTGGACGCCCGATATTGGACTTGGACACATTCGTGGTGGCGCTGCTGTCCTGGGGTCATGTGCTTGAACAGACGACAGGTGTTGGTCGGGTCCGCGGCGGCGTTGGCGGGGGCGGCGGTCGGGGGCTCGGCGGTGCCGGCGGTCGGGGGCTCGGCGGTGCCGGCGTTCGCCGAAGGCCGCAGCGGGGTGCGGCTGCGGTGGCTGGGCGTGGCGGGGTGGGAGCTGACCTTCGCCGGGCGGCGCGTGGTGATCGACCCGTACCTGACCCGGCTGCCGGTGTTCGACAAGGACGGCAAGTTCATCCCGGACTTCCCGCTGACCGTGCGAACGGACCTGCTCGACCGGCACCTCGCGGAGAAGCCCGAGTTGGTGCTGGTGTCACACGGGCACTACGACCACATGCTGGAGGCGCCGTACCTGGTGGCGAAGCACGGTTCCCGGGTGATCGGGACCGAGACGCACCGCAACCTCCTGCTGGCACAAGGGGTTCCGGCGGGGAACATCACGTTGGCCTCCGGTGGCGAGCACCTGGACTTCCACGGGTTCACCGTGCAGGCGTTCCGCAGCCTGCACTCGGTGTTCAAGGACTACGGCACGTTCGCCCCCGGCACCCTGACCACCGTGCCGCCGCGTCCGGAGACGATCGCGGACCTGGTCGAGGGCGGGACGCTGGCCTACCTGGTGGACGTCGGCGGGTTCTCGGTGCTGTTCCTGTCCGGCACGGCGAACTTCGTCGAGCGCGAGGTCGCCGGGCTGCGGCCGGACGTGCTGGTGCTCGGGATGAGCGGCCACGCAAACGTTGTCGACTACACCGCCCGGGCGTTGCGCGCGACCCGCCCGCGGGTGGTCGTCCCCAGCCACCACGACGACATGGTCACCCAACTCGACGACCCCAACCTCCCGCCACGCGGCAACCCGGCGGCGGCGGCGGAGTTGGCCGAGACGGCGAAGCGGATCGGACTCGCGACCCGCGTCCTCGACCCGGAAATCCTGCGCTGGTACGAGTTCTAGTCGCGACCGAGCACCCCGGCCCGCGCGGCGGCCAGTGCCACGCGGGCCGATCGCGGGGCGGTGGGACTGGCCGATCGCCTGGTGACCGAGCACGTGCGCACGATCACGTCCGGCATCCCGCCCGAGATCGAGGCCATCGCCCGCGACCACGGCCCGCTCAGGCGAGACACGATCGGGCGGCCAGCCTATTGGTCTAGCGACGGCCCCGGCCCGGTGGCGCGATCATTAGGCGCGCGAGGGAGGTCGCCATGGGTGATGACCGCGAGGAGTTCAACCGGTACTGCGACGTCACCATGCGGGGTGGGGCGGCCAGTGGGGTCGTCTACCCGTGGGCGGTCGTCGAGTTGGCTCGGCACTACCGGTTCCGGTCGTTGGGGGCGCCTCGGCCGGGGCCATCGCCGCCGCCTTCACCGCCGCCGCCGAGAAGGGGCGGGACGACGGCGGGTTCGGCAAGCTGGAGGACGTCATCCGGTGGTTCGCCGCGCCGGACTGGCGACTCGCCCAGCTCTTCCAGCCCAGCGCGCACACCCGCAAGCTCTACCGGATCGTCGCCGCCTCCATGCAGTCCCGCGACACCACCGGCCGCAGCGCCACCACCTGCCTCATCCTCGCCCTGCTGGGCGCGATCGGGTTCCGGGCCAAGGTCGCGCTGGGCCTGGTGCTCGCGCTGTGGCTGGTCGGCCCGTTCGCCTGGTTCCTCGCCCTGGACTGGGGAACCACGCCGGGCTGGGCGCTCGTCGCGATCATCGTCACCGTGCTCCTCGTGGTCCCCAGCGTGCTCTTCCGCGTCCGTCCCCAGCGCAAGACCCGCAAGAGCACCCCTCTGACCTGGCTGCGCCGCCTCGGCACGGCCGCACTGCTCGCCCTCCCGCTCATCCCGGTCTACCTGGCCACCCGCTGGACCACCCAGAGCCTCGCCTCCGCGGCCACCGCCACCGCCTGGTGGACGGTGCTCGGCTTCGCCTTCGTCAGCGCGGTCGCCACCACGTACCTCCTGGGCGCCAAGCGGTTCCTGACCACCAAGGCGCAGACCATCCACTTCGGACTGGTCCCCGGCACGGGCGAGTTCACCGCGAACTTCTGGGACCGCCGCTGCGGCGTCCCGCGCTCCACGGGCGTGCCGCCGATGAGCGACTGGTTCGCCGACCGCCTGGACGACCTGTCCGGCACGGAGAACCTGAGGTTCTCCCACCTCACCACGAACCTCGTGCTGATGACGACCGACCTGTCCGAGGGCCGCCCCTACCGCCTGCCGTTCAGCGAGCCCTCCCCGGCCTGGCTCTACTGCACCAAGTGCCTCAACACCGTTGTGCCGCAACGCACAACGGACGCGCTCAACGGGACGGAAACCGAGCACACCTGCCCGTTGCACAAGGACAACGCCCTGCGCACCCTTCCGCAGGACCTGCCGGTGGCGCTGGCCGTGCGGATGAGCATGCCGATGCCCGGCCTGATCGCCGCCGTCCCGCTGTGCCGCGCGGAACCCGAACCGCGCGTGCACTGGTTCTCCGACGGCGGCATCACCAGCAACTTCCCGATCCACTTCTTCGACAGCCTGCTGCCGCGCTGGCCCACGTTCGGCCTGACGCTCGGCCCGTTCCGGGACGGCGGGGACCCCGTGTGGCTGCCCGAGCAGGACTCGTCCACCACCGGCACGCCCTACCGCGAGGTCGCCCGGCCGCTCCAGTTCGCCACCGCGATCCTGGACACCATGCTGGACTGGCGCGACACCATGCAGTCCGCGCTGCCCGGCTACCGGGGCCGCATCGCGCACATCCGGCTGGCCGACGGCGAGGGCGGCACGAACCTGTTCATGACCCCCGACACCATCCGCACCCTCGCCGAACGCGGCCGGCGCGCGGGCACGCTGCTGCGCGACCGGTTCACCGCCGGCGACGCCGAGAAGACCGACCGCTACCGCTGGATCCGGATGCGGCTGGCCATGCGCGAGTACCAGCAGCTCGCCACCCAGGCCAAGCAGCGCGCCGACCTGTACAAGGACCTCGCCGACGACTACCCGATCCCCGAGGACCTGCACGAGTGGTTCGACACGCCACCCGCCGGCGCCGACCCGCACGGCACCGACATCATCCTGACCCTGGACGGCCTGGCGGGCCTCAAGCCCGGCCCGTTCGACGGCGAACCGCCGGTGGACCCGGACCTGCGCCTCACGCCCCCGGAATAGGCTTGCGGCCCACGCCGACGTACGCGCTGATGTAGGCGTCGTCGGAGTCCGACCGCCACTCCGGCAGCGCCACCACGCCCGGCTCGACCACGTCGAACCCGGCGAAGAACGCCGCGATCTCCTCGTGCGACCGCAACGCCAGCGGGCTGTCGGTGCGGCGGTAGATCGCCTTGACGCGCTCGGTGTCCTGGAGGACGTCCCGCGGCACGCCCTCCAGGCTGCCGTGCGACAGGGCGAGCCAGCTGCCGGCGGGCAGGGCGTCGCGGTAGCGGGCCACCGCCTTGCCCGGCTCGTCCGAGTCCGGCACGAAGTGCAGCACCGCGACCATCAGCACCGCGATCGGCCGGTCGAAGTCGAGCACGTCACGGGCGGCCTTGAGGACCGTGTCCACCTCGCGCAGGTCGGACTGGACGGCCGTGGCACCGGGGTTGCCCGCGAGCAGGGCGTTGCTGTGCGCGACGGCGACCGGTTCGACGTCCACGTACAGCACGCGCGCCGACGGGTTGGCCTGCTGGGCGATCTCGTGCACGTTGCCCACGGTCGGGATGCCCGAGCCGAGGTCGAGGAACTGGTCCACGCCCTGCTCCACCAGGTACCGCACGGCGCGGCGCAGGAACGACCGGTTGGCGCGGGCGGCCCCGGCCATCCCCGGGTAGATCCGCTCCACCGACTGCGCGGCCTCGCGGTCCACCGCGAAGTTGTGCGACCCGCCCAGGAAGTAGTCGTACATCCGGGCCGCACTCGGGCGGTCCAGGTCGACCGACGCCGGGACCCAGCTTGCCTGCTCCATGCCACTTCCCCTCACGATCGCGACGCGCGTGATCGTCGCGGAGGGTCACACCGGGCACAACCCCTGAACGGGCTACGCCCCGGCCGGGAACGGGTTGGCCGGCTCGTCCGGCTGGCCGGTCAGCAGGCGGTCTACCAGGGCGGTCACCAGGGTGCGGCGCTGGTCGTCGGTGAGCAGGTCGGGCAGGGTCAGGCGTTCCATGATCAGCCAGTTGAGCGCCAGCCACAGCAGGACGACCATCGTGCCGTCGCCGGGCAGGCCGGACTTCTCGTGGTAGTCGACGTTGAACTCCACGTCCTGGCGGATGCGGCGGGTGAGGACCTCGCGCAGCTCCGGACGGCGGGTGGCCTCCAGGCGCAACTCCAGCAGGGCCAGGAAACCGGTGGGGAACGCGGCGACGCGGTCCACCAGCTCGTGCATCAGCTCGGTGACGCGGTCGCGGTCGCGCGGCCCTTCCAGCCCGCTCGCGATGACGTCCTCGTCCACCAGCCGCTCGTACACCCGCTCGCCGGCCTGCTTGAGCATGTCGTCGCGGTTGGCGAAGTAGTTCGAGGCCGTGCCGGTGGGCACCGCGGCCTGCTGGTCGACGGCCCGGAACGTGAGGCCGCGCGCGCCTTCCTTGGCCAGCACCTCGATCGCGGCGTCGAGCAGCGCCGCCCGCCGCTCCGGATTGCGACGCACCATCGAAACCACTCCAGTTGTAGTGATAGAGGAAACGACACACAAAGTACTCCGAGTGGAATCGCTCCGGTAGGGGACGATCAACGGCGTGCGCACACTCTTCACGTGCATCGGCGGTCCCGGCCACCTCAACCCGCTGCTCCCCGTCGCCCGTACGGTCGCCGATCGCGGGCATGAGGTGCTATGGGCGACGTCGGGGTCGTTGCAGGGACCGGTCGAGAGCGCGGGTTTTCCGTTCCACCGCCTGGGTCCCGCGCCCGACGACACTCCCCGGACCAGGACACCGCTGCTCGTTCCCGACACCCGGCGGTCCGAGGACGAGGTGCGGGAGGGCTTCGCCCGGCGCGGGACGCGGACGCGGTTGCCGCTGGTACAGGCGCTGATGCGGGAGTGGCGGCCGGACCTCGTGGTGTGCGACGAGTTCGACTTCGCGACCATGCTGGCCGCCGAAGGGCTCGGCGTGCCGCACGCGAGCGTCCTGGTGACGGCGGCGGGCGTGCAGATCCGGCCGGACGTGGTGGGCGAGCCGCTGCACGAGATCCGGGCGGAGTGCGGGCTGCCGGACGACCCGGAGCTGACCATGCTCGGCCGCTACCTGCGGCTTTCGCCGTTCCCGCCGTCGTTCCGCGCGCCCGCCGCGTGGCGGTTCGGCACCGAGCACGCCGTCAAGCCCGCGATGCCCGGCCCTGCGGCACCACGCCGGGACGACCGGCCGTTGGTCTACTTCACGCTGGGCACCGAGTTCGCGCTGGAGTCCGGCGACCTCTTCGAGCGGGTGCTTGCCGGGCTCCGGGACCTCCGCGTGCTCATGACCGTGGGGCGGCACATCGACCCCGCCGAGTTCGGTCCACAGCCCGAGCACGTCCGCATCGCCCGGTACGTGCCGCAGGACGAAGTTCTCGCGAACTGCGACGTGGTCGTGTCGCACGGCGGTTCGGGGACGGTGGTCGGGGCGTTGGCGCACGGAAAGCCGATGGTGTTGACGCCCATGGGTGCCGACCAGCCGATGAACGCCGACCGCTGCACGGCGCTGGGCGTCGGCCGCTCGCTCGACCCGGTCACCGCCACCCCGGCCGAGGTCCGCGCCACCGTGGCGGACGTGCTCGCCGACCCCGCCCACCGCCGGGCCGCCGAACGCCTGCGCGACGAACTGGCCGCGCTGCCGGGCCCAGAGCACGCCGCCGACCTGCTCGAAGGATTGGTCAGGTGCACTGGCAGGTGAACGCGGACGCCGTGAAGTCGCGGGCGGCGAGGTCTTCCGGGCGGATGAGCCAGTACAGGGTGCCCACGTCGCCCCAGCACATGTCGGTCGCGCGGTCGCTGTCGATCTGGGCGAGCGGCGTCCAGCGGCGAGCCTCGTCCTCGACCTCGGCCCAGGCGACGCCCCGCCCCAACCTGCTCTGGGCGACGTCCGTCTCGGGCGGGTTCTGGATCGGCGCGGCGTGGCCGCCCACCTGGTGCGCCGGGCGGAACCCGAGGGGGTTCATCGCGCGGTTGAAGTCGTCGCCGTTGTCGTGGTCGGCCAGGAACTCCACGTCCTCCTCGGACAGGTCGCGGCACAGCGCGCGGAACTCCGGGTGGTACCAGTCCGGGCCGGTGGGCACCGCGGTCGCGCCCAGGGGTGCGTAGTCGTACGGCTCGATGTCGAGCGGGGTGACTCCGGCCACGGGACGTCGGCGGGCAGGAAGGGCCGACCGCCGAGCTGCCCTACGCGCCAGCCGCCGCCGGTCGAGTGCAGGCGGACACCGGGGCGGATCAGGGAGATCCACCGTTCCGCCACGTCGGGCGGCAGGTTGCGGCGGGCGATGTTCACCAGGCGGGCTTCGCGCGTCGGCATGGCACGGATTCTGCGTGCGAACCGTTGACGGGAGAGCGGGCTTCCGCCTCCCGACCCGCATCGCTCAGAGCGAACGCCCAGGGGAAACAATCCTCCACTCACGTTGGTTGAGCCGTACAGACTCAACTTTGGAGGATCGACATGGGTGAGACGTTGGCGCTTCCGGTGCTGCCGCTGGACGACGTGGTCGTGCTCCCCGGCATGGTCGTCCCGATCCGGCTCACCGGCTCGGACGCCGCCGCCGAGGCGCGCGCCGCCGTCGAAGCCGCGTCCGCGGCGGGCGGGGAGGCCCGGGTGCTGCTGGTGCCCCGGTTGGACGGCAAGTACGCGAAGGTCGGGACGCTGGCCGTCGTGGAGCAGGTCGGGCGGCTGTCCGGCGGCGAGCGGGCGGCGGTCGTGCGCGGCGCGGAGCGGGTGCGGATCGGGACCGGCACGACCGGGCCCGGCGCGGCCCTGTGGGTCGAGGCGACGGTGGCCGACGAGCCGCCCGTGGACGACCGCACCCGCGAACTGGCGCGCGAGTACCGCGCGCTGGTCACCACCATCCTCCAGCAGCGCGGCGCGTGGCAGGTCGTGGACTCGGTGCAGCAGGTGGACGAGCCGTCCGCGCTGGCCGACCTCGCCGGCTACGCCTCCTACCTCAGCGACGAGCAGAAGATCTGGCTGCTGGAGACCAGCGACGTCGCGCAGCGGCTGGAGAAGCTGCTGGAGTGGGGCCGTGAGCACCTGACCGAGCTGGACGTGGCCGAGACGATCCGCAAGGACGTCAAGGAGGGCGTGGAACGCCAGCAGCGCGAGTTCCTGCTGCGCCAGCAGCTCGCCGCCATCCGCAAGGAGCTGGCCGAGCTGGACGGCAAGCCCGCCACCGAGGAGCAGGACTACCGGGCGCGGGTCGAGGAGGCGGACCTGCCCGAGCACGTCCGCAAGGCGGCACTGTCCGAAGTGGACAAGTTGGAACGCGCGTCCGACCAGTCCCCCGAGACCGGCTGGATTCGCACCTGGCTGGACACCGTCCTCGACCTGCCGTGGAACGAGCGCACCGAGGAGACCTACGACATCGCGGGCGCCCGGGCGGTGCTGGACGCCGACCACGCGGGCCTGGACGACGTGAAGGAGCGCATCACCGAGTACCTGGCGGTGCGGCGGCGACGGGCCGACCGCGGCCTGGGTGTCGTCGGCGGCCGGCGCAGCGGCGCGGTGCTCGCCCTGGTCGGGCCCCCCGGTGTGGGCAAGACGTCGCTGGGCGAGTCCGTCGCCAAGGCGATGGGCCGCAAGTTCGTCCGCGTCGCCCTGGGCGGCGTGCGCGACGAAGCGGAGATCCGCGGCCACCGCCGGACCTACGTCGGCGCCCTGCCCGGCCGGATCGTGCGCGCGATCGCCGAGGCGGGCTCGATGAACCCGGTCGTCCTCCTCGACGAGATCGACAAGGTCGGCGCGGACTACCGCGGCGACCCGACCGCGGCGCTGCTGGAGGTGCTGGACCCGGCGCAGAACCACACGTTCCGGGACCACTACCTGGAGGTCGAGCTGGACCTGTCGGACGTGGTGTTCCTGGCCACGGCCAACGTCCTGGAGTCCATCCCGGGCCCCCTGCTGGACCGCATGGAGCTGGTGCAGCTCGACGGCTACACCGAGGACGAGAAGGTCACCATCGCCCGTGACCACCTGCTCCCCCGGCAGGTAGAACGGGCGGGCCTGACCGCCGAGGACGTCACGGTGTCCGAGGAGGCCCTGCGCAGGCTGGCCGGCGAGTACACCCGTGAGGCCGGCGTCCGCCAGCTGGAACGCTCCCTGGCCCGCGTCCTGCGCAAGGTCACCGCCCGGGTGGCGTTGGATGAGACCGCGCTGCCGGTGTCGATCGACGTCCCGGACCTCAAGGGCTACCTGGGTTCGCCGAAGTTCACGCCGGAGTCGGCGGAGCGGACGGCGGTGCCCGGTGTGGCGACGGGTCTCGCGGTCACCGGCGCGGGTGGTGACGTCCTGTTCGTCGAGGCGTCCCTGGCTCCGGAGGGGACGGGTTCGGCGGGTGTGACGCTGACCGGGCAGCTCGGCGACGTGATGAAGGAGTCGGCCCAGATCGCCTTGTCCTACTTGAAGTCGCACGACAAGCGGGCGGCGGCGCTGGCCGAGCGCGGTGTGCACATCCACGTCCCGGCGGGTGCGGTGCCCAAGGACGGGCCGTCGGCCGGCGTGACGATGACGACGGCGCTGGCTTCACTGCTGTCGGGTCGGCCGGTGCGGTCCGATGTGGCGATGACCGGTGAGGTGTCGCTGACCGGGCGCGTCCTCCCGATCGGTGGGGTGAAGCAGAAGTTGCTGGCGGCGCACCGGGCCGGGGTCACCACGGTCCTGCTGCCCCAGCGCAACGAGCCGGATCTGGACGATGTGCCGGAGTCGGTGCGGGCGGCGCTGACGGTGCACCTCGTGGGTGATGTGCGCGAGGTGTTGGAGTTGGCGTTGGAGCGCGAGGCCGTCGCAGTCGCTGCGGCTTAAGCGCTAGCGCAGGGTGAGCGACTCCAGGCGGATGCCGTGCCACACCGGTTCGACGACCGCCCGCGGCCGTCGCCGCCGTTGCGGAACAGGCGGGTCATGCTCTGGGACACGCGTTCGCGCACGGTCGGCAGGGACACGCGCAGTTCGTCGCGGCCGAAGAACTGGAGGCTGCGGCGGACCTCCTCGCGCAACTCCGGCGACCCGGCCTCGGACACCCGCGCGTTCCACACCACCCGGTCGCCGAAGGTGAAGGTGAGGGGCTTGTCGAGGTCGTCCGGGTCGATGCCGTAGTTGCCGCTGTTTCTGCGTCGGACGACTGGGGCGCCGGGCGGAAACCCGGACGCTCACCGCGACTTCATGTGGCGGCAAGGGGGTCCCGGACGGACGGGACCCCCTTGCCCTCGCAGGACGTCAGGAGTGGTGACCGACGTCGATGACCAAGCGGGTCGGGCTGCTGAGCAGGAACACGCGGTGCCACGTCTCGACGCGGATGCCCAGGCCCACGGTGAGGTTGGCCTCGTAGTCACCCGTGATCGCGACGGCCCGCACGTTGTTCAGCGACGGCGTGGTGAACTGCCGCGGACCGGTGTAGGTCATGTTGCCGTTCTCGTCGTGCGCGGCGGCGGGGAAGGACCGCACCTCCAGGAAGGTGCTGCCCGGCATCGACACCGGCTCGCCGCTGCCGTCGTAGTGGAGCTGGTCGACGCACCGGATGAAGAACTCCGGGCGCGGCCCTCTCAGGTCGAGCACGACCCGGTCGAACGTGGCGTGCCGGCCCACCCTGATGTTGGTCAGCTCCGGGATGGTCGGCGCCGTGGCGCTGGCCGCGGCGGGCACGGCGGCGCCGACGGCGACGAACGCCAGGGCGAGGACGACGAGTTTTCTGAGGCGGCTGGTCATGTGGCTGCCCTCCTGGGCGGGCCCGGCTGGCTACCGGGTGTGTCACCTCAAAGGACGTGTCACAGGTCACACGGTTGCGCGGCTCAGGGTTGCGTTGTGGACAGGAAGTCCTCCAGGGGCACCGGGGTCAGGCCGTGGGCCTTGCAGTGCTCCAGGAACGCCAGGAAGTCCTCGACGAAGGTGTGCCGGAAGTGCATGAGGACGATGTCGCCCGGGACGAGCTTGTCCCCCGCCTGGAACTGCACGACGCCGTCGTTGACCGCCGCGGTCCACATCACCAGCGCCTGGAAGCCGCAGTCGGTGGCCGCCTTGCGGGTGGTGGCGTCGTGGTTGCCGAACGGCGGGCGGAACAGCGTGGGCCGCACCCCGGTCTGCTGCTGGAGGTAGTCGGCGTTGCCGCAGATCTCCTGCTTCTGGAACTCGTAGCCCTTGCCCAGCAGGTTCGGGTGGTTCGCGGTGTGCGAGTGGACGGCGGCCTTGGCGTCGTCCTGGAACGCCTTGAAGAACGCGGGCTGCTCCACGACGTGCTTGGTGTTGAGGAACAGCGACGGCCGCGTGTTCGACGACTTCATCAGCTCCAGCGCCGCCGGGTGCCGCACCGCGCCGTCGTCGATGGTGATGAACACGTACGGCTTGTCGGTCTGGATGCGCCGGACCACCGGCAGCAGGCCGTCCTGGCTCGCCGGGACCTTGGCCTGCGGGGTGCCGTACTTGTAGGGGTGCTGGAACACCGGCACCGTCGTGCCACCGGGACCGGGCACCGCCGTGGGCGGGGTGGTCGTGGTGACCGCGGTGGTCGTGGTGGTGGTCGCCGCGGTGGTCGGCTGCGCCGCCGGCTCGGGCGCGCAGGCGACGGTGACGACGGCCAGGGCAGCCGCGACCGCCACGCCGATTCTTCGCATTGCCGGAAATCCCCCCTTGTCAGAGCCGCCGGCGCGGCGGCCCCTGATATTGGAGACGGTCCGAGCACTGCTCGGGTTGCGCGGTGATGGTTTCGCAACCAAGGTTCACCCGACCGATAAGGTCGACGAGGTCGAGCGAGAACCGCTGTGTGTGGAGGACCACCGATGAGCCTTGAGCGCCCCGTCGCTCCCGACCCCTACTCCCTGCTCCCGGCCGTGGCGTCGTTCGACGTCACCTCGACCGACGTGCGCGACGGCGGGACCCTGCCCGACGCCCACGTGTACGCGGAGGGCGACACCTCGCCCCAGCTGAGCTGGTCGGGCTTCCCCGCGGAGACCAGGAGCTTCGTCGTCACGTGCTTCGACCCGGACGCGCCGACGCCGTCGGGCTTCTGGCACTGGGTGGCGGTGAACCTGCCGGCGTCGACGACCTCGCTGGAAACCGGCGCCGGCAAGTCCGACGACGGCCTGCCCGGCGACGCGTTCCACGTGCGCAACGACTACGGCACCCGCTCGTTCGGCGGCGCCGCGCCGCCCGCCGGCGACCGGGCGCACCGGTACTACTTCGTGGTGCACGCGGTGGACGTGGACGCGCTGGACGTGACCGAGGACTCGTCGCCCGCGGTGGTGAGCTTCAACCTGGCGTTCCACACGCTGGCCCGAGCCGTGCTCGTGGCGACGTACGCCGCCTGAGGTGAGGGAATGAGCGCCTCACGTCGTGGGTTGCAGCACGACGTGAGGCACTTCGACCTGGTCATCATCGGCACCGGCTCCGGCAACTCCATCGCGGACGAGCGATTCGCGGACTGGGACATCGCGATCGTCGAGAAGGGCGTGTTCGGCGGCACGTGCCTGAACGTCGGGTGCATCCCCACGAAGATGTTCGTGCACACCGCCGACGTCGCCGCTTCACCCCGGGCCGGTGGCCGGCTGGGCGTGGACCTGGCGCTGGAGGGCGTGCGCTGGACCGACGTCCGGGACCGGATCTTCGGCCGCATCGACCCGATCTCCGAGGGCGGCCGGCGGTGGCGGGCGGAGGAGAACGCCAACGTCACCGTGTATGCGGGGACGGCCCGGTTCGTCGGCCCGAAGACGCTGGACACCGGCACCGGCGAGGTGATCACCGCGGACCGGTTCGTCATCGCGGCCGGCTCCCGCCCGGTGGTGCCGGAGGTCGCGGACCTGGAGGCGGTCGGCTACCACACCAGCGACACGGTCATGCGCCTGGACGAACTGCCCCGGCGGCTGACCATCCTGGGCTCGGGGTTCGTCGCGGCGGAGTTCGCGCACGTGTTCTCGTCGTTCGGCGTCGAGGTGACCGTCATCGCCCGGTCGGACCTGTTGCTGCGCCACGAGGACCGCGAGATCGCCGAGCGCTTCACCGCGCTGGCGGCGGAGAAGTGGGACGTCCGGCTGGGCCGCAAGGCGGTGCGGGCGGAACGCGCGGCGGACGGTTCCGTGCGCCTGCACCTGGAGGGCCCGGACGGCGCCGAGGTCGTGGTGTCGGACGAACTGCTGGTGGCCGTGGGCCGCAAGCCGAACTCGGACCTGCTGGACCTGGCCGCGACCGGCGTCGAGGTGCACCCGGACGGCCGGATCGTGGTGGACGAGCACCAGCGGACGTCCGTCGAGGGCATCTTCGCGATGGGCGACGTGAGTTCGGCGTACCAGCTCAAGCACGTGGCCAACCACGAGGCCCGGGTCGTCCAGCACAACCTGCTCAACCCGACTTCCCCGATCGCCTCCGACCACCGCTTCGTCCCCGCCGCGGTCTTCTCGTCCCCGCAGATCGCTTCGGTCGGGCTGACCGAGGAGCAGGCGGGCGCGCAGGGCGTCCGGTACGTGGCCGCGTCGCAGGCTTACGCGTCCATCGCCTACGGCTGGGCGATGGAGGACACCACCGGCTTCGCCAAGGTCCTCGCCGACCCCGCGACCGGCCAGATCCTGGGCGCGCACATCATCGGCCCACAGGCGTCGTCGGTGATCCAGCCGATCATCCAGGCGATGAGCTTCGGCCTCGACGCCCGCACGATGGCCCGAGGCCAGTACTGGATCCACCCGGCGATGCCCGAGGTGATCGAGAACGCCCTGCTCAACCTGCCGCTGGACTGACCGACCTCACACCGGCACGACGGTGAGGAACGACTCCAAGCCGGCGAAGTCGTCGGCGTTGCGGGTGAGCGGGGGAAGGCCGTTGGCCGCGGCGATGGACGCGATCAGCAGATCGGCGAGTCGTCGCGGCTTCCGCCCCGAGGCGAGCACGAGCGCGAAGATGCTTCCGTAGTAGCGGGCGGCCTCGGCGTCGAACGGGATCGGGTCGAACGTCGACTCGGCCCATTGGAGTCTCTGCTGACGCACCGCTCGCTCGACCGGGTCCGCGCTCGCGTGCGGCCCGGCGGCGAGTTCCGCGAGCGTCACGGAGCTGATCGCCAGTTCGTCCGGCAGCACCTCGACATCGATCTTCGGCAGGTCGATCACGACCGAGGTGTCGAGCAGCCCCCGTTCAGCCACCGAGCAGTCCTTGGTCGACCACATCGTCCAGATCCGCACGGAACCGCTCGAAGTCGACGACCGGCGCATGGCCCGCAGCGTGCGCCAACTCCGCGCGTGGGACGAACGTCCGCCTGCGCAACGGCACCAGTTGGGCTACCGGCGCGCCGTTGCTGGTCACCACGATGGTCTCGCCGCCGGCGACCGCCCTCAGGATGGCGCCGCTGTCGTTGCGGAGTTCACGTTGGGTGATCTTCCGGGTCACCGCTCAAGACAATTACCGCGTGCTACGAAGTGCTACACCGTGCGCGGGCGGCCGGCGATCCAGCCGAGAGTCGTGAGCAGGGCGAGCAGAGCGACCAAGAGCAGCATGGACACGGTCCACGTTCCGGTCACACCCCGCAGCAGGCCGAACGCGAACGGCCCGGCCGCCGAGATCAGGTACCCGATCGACTGGGCCATCGCGGACAACCGCGCGGTGTCCGCCGTCGAGGACGTGCGGAGCGAGATCATCACCAGGGCCAGCGGGAACATGCCCATGCCCAGCCCCACCAGCACGACCCACAGGCCCGGAGCCGCCGCCGGGGCCAGCGCAAGGCCCGCGACACCGGCCATGGACAGCAGCCCCAGGCCCAACACCAAACCGGACTGGCTGGGCCGCCGCGCCGCCAGCGTCGGGACGATCAAGCTCACCGGGACGCCCAGCACCATCGTGATCGCCAGCAGCAGACCCGCCGTCGTCCGGTCCACGCCCGCGTCACCGAGGATCTGCGGCAGCCACCCCATCACCGTGTAGGCGAGCAGCGACTGCAAGCCGAAGAAGACCGTGATCACCCACGCCAACGGGCTCCGCACCAAAGAACGCTTGCGCGCCCCGCCCCGCGACGCCGCAGTGCGGACCGGAGCGCCGTGACGCGCGCCCGCCAGCCACACCACCAGAGCCGCCAACGACAGGAACGCCCAGGCCCCCACCGCGAGCCGCCACGACCCCAGCCACGACTCCAGGCCGGGCGTGAAAGCCGCGCCCAGCGCCGCACCGGCCGCGAGGGCCGCCGTGTAGACACCGGTGATCAGGCCGACCCGCCCCGGGAACGAATCCTTGACCACCACGGGGATCAGGACGTTGCAGACGGCGATCCCGGCGCACGCGATGAACGTCCCGCCCAGCACCACCGCCGGCCCGTCGACGACCCGCAGCACCAGACCAATGGTCAACACGAGCAGCGACAGCCCGACCGCGCGCGCCATCCCCAGCCGACGCCCCAACCACGGCGCCAGGAAGGCCGCGAAGCCGAAGCACAGCGTGGGCACGGCGGTCAGCAGCGACGTCCACGCGGTCGACACCCCGAGCGACCCGCGCACGTCACCGAGCACCGAGGCGAGGCTGGTGACGGCCGGTCGCAGGTTGGCGGCGGCCAGCGCTACGCCGATCGCCAACAGGGTGCTGCCGACCAGGGCAACTTGGCGGTTCGCGGCCCCGGACCCGGCGCCCGTGCCAGAAGGATTGACCGCGATCGTCGCATTGGCACCGACATCAGTGGCAATGTGAACCATCGACGGTGTCCGGTCTGGCTGGGTCTGCTGGATCGTCACCGGATTACTATCGCAGACATGGGATGTTCGGATGAAAGGACGACGCTGTGCCGTTGGCCACTACCCGACGGGCCGGACTCGTCGACCAGGTGATCGACCAGATGCGGGGCGCGATCGCCGGCGGTGAATGGCCGGTGGGCCGGCGCATCCCGCCGGAACCCGAACTGGTCAACGCCCTCGGCGTGGGCCGCAACACCGTGCGGGAGGCGGTGCGCGCCCTGTCCCACGCGGGACTGCTGGAGGTCAGACAGGGCGACGGCACCTTCGTGCGCGCCACCAGCGAGCTGTCCGGCGCGGTCCGCCGGCTGTGCGGCAGCGAGTTGCGCGAGGTGCTCCAGGTGCGCCGGACGCTGGAGGTCGAGGGCGCCCGCCTGGCCGCGACCGAGCGCACCGACGAGGAACTGACCCGCCTGGCGGCCCTCCTGGCCGAACGGGACGCCGCACTGGCCGCCAAGGACTGGGACCGCCTGGTCGAGCGCGACGCCGCGTTCCACCTGCTGCTGGTGCAGAGTTCGCACAACAACCTGCTGTACCAGCTCTACCAGGGCGTGACCGAGGCCGTCCGGGCCAGCATCACGGCCACCGTGGAAACCGACCACGAGGACGACCACGTGTCGCACACGGGCCTGCTCGACGCCATCCGCGACCGGGACCCGGCACGGGCGGCGGCCGAGGCCGGCGGGTTCCTGGAGGAGTTGCTGGAACGCCACAAGGACTGAAACGAAGGCGGGGACCTCCCACGGCGGCGGATGAATCCTTGGGAGGTCCCCTGGGTGATGGCCTTCGGGGCAATGGCGCTTCGTGGCGCCCGCAACCCAGGGTCGTCAGAAGGCACCTCGCCGCAACAAGGGTTTGCCCGATCGTTACTCAAGCGGTCGAACGTTCACCCCAACAGCCGTGCAGCGCCGCCAGGGTGGCCGCCACGGCGGGCCGCCGAGTGGCCTGCGTCCGCCACACCGCGAACACCCGCCGGGTCGGCGTCGGCGTGAACGGCACCGCCCGCACCCCGCCCGGCAACTCACCGCGCCCCAGCCGCGGCAGCAGGGCGACACCGATGCCCTTCGCCAGCAAAGCCAACTGGGTCTCGTACTCGGCGATCCGATAGGCCAGGTCGGGCTCCATCCCCGCGCCGCGGAAGGTGTTCACCAGCCAGTCGTGGCAGATCGTCCCCTCCGGCTGGCAGATCCACCGCTCCCCCGCCAAGTCCTCCGGCACCACGACCTCGCGCTCCGCCAACCGGTGCGACACCGGCAGCAGCACGTCCGCGACGTCCTCCCCCAACCGGACCCGCGACACCGCGTCCGGCACCGCCAACGGCGTGTTCACCCAGTCATGCGTCACGGCCATGTCCAGCTCGCCCCGCGCCACCGCCTCCAGCCCCTCCGGCGGGTCCAGCTCCACCAACCGCACGTCCAGCGCCGGGTGGTCCCGGGCGAGCGCCACCAGCGCCGCCGGCAGCAGCCCGCGCGCGGCCGTGGCGAACGCGCCGATGCGCAGTTCCCCCACCGCCGCCCCGCGCTGCTCCTCCAGCGTCACCTCGGCTTCCTCGACGAGCTTGAGCACCTGCCCCGCCGTGGTCGCGAGCAGGTAGCCGGCGTCGGTGAGCGCCACGCCCCGACCCCGCCGCTCCAGCAGCGCGCTGCGGGTCTCGCGTTCCAGCTTGGCGATCTGCTGGGACACCGCGGACGGCGTGTACCCCAACGCCGTGGCCGCGGCGCCGACCGACCCGTGCGTGGCGACGGCATGCAGGGCGCGGAGCCTGCCGAGATCGAGCATGTAGCGATCCTAAACCAAAAGCCTTAGCAGTATTCGCTGGTGCTAAACGATCGATCCGCCAAGACTCGACGACGTGAAACCTCGCCACGCCGCGCTCGCGGTCCTGATCACCAGCATCTGGGGCGTCAACTTCGTCGTCATCAAGGTCGGCCTCGACGAGTTCCCGCCCCTGCTGTTCTCCGCGCTGCGCTTCCTGGCCGCCGCCGTGCCCGCGCTGTGGTTCGTCGGCAGGCCGCGGGTGGCGTGGAAGTGGGTGCTGGCGGTCGGTTTCCTGCTGGGCGTGGCCAAGTTCGGGCTGCTGTTCCTCGGCATGGGGGCGGGGATGCCGGCCGGGCTGTCGTCGCTCGTCCTGCAAAGCCAGGTCATCTTCACGGTGATCTTCGCCGCTGTTCTGCTCCGCGAACGGCCCCGGCCCGTGCAGCTGGCCGGCATGGCCGTCGCCGGCGTCGGGATCACGCTCATCGCGCTGGACTACGGCGTCGGCAGCCCGATCTCCGCGTTGCTGCTGGTCGTCCTCGGCGCGGTGGCCTGGGGGCTGTCCAACGTCGCCACCCGCCACGCCAAGCCGCCGGACGCGCTGAGCTTCATCGTGTGGGTCAGCGCCGTGGCCGTCCTGCCGCTGCTCGGGTTGTCGCTGGTGTTCGAGGGGCCGGCCGCCGGGTGGGCCGCGTTGACCGACCTGCGGTGGACCGGCGTGGGCGCGTTGCTGTTCATCGCGTGGATCTCGACGCTGTTCGGGTTCGGCGTCTGGGGGTTCCTGCTGCGCGAGTACGACGCCTCGACCGTGGTGCCGTTCGCCCTGCTGGTCCCGGTGGCGGGCATGTTCTCCGGCTGGCTGCTGCTGGACGAGGCCGTGTCGCCGCTGCGGATCGGCGCCGCCGCGTTGGTGATCGCGGGCATGGCGGCCACGACCGTGCGGCGGTCCAAGCCGAAGTCGCCACCGATCGTGCACAGAGAGGTGATTGACGCTCGCACCGGGTGACGATGGACTGGGTGTGTGGAGCACCGGGTGCTGTCGGCCAGGACGATCACCGCCTGGGCAGTCGGGCTGGTCGTCCTGGCGGCGGCGGCCGTGGTGGTCCTGCTGGTGACGCTGGGGTCCGGTGACACGCGGGACGGCGTGCGGCTGGACGTCATCCGCACCGCGTCCAGCATCGTGCTCGGCGCGGGCGGCGCGGCGGCGCTGCTGCTGACCGCCCGCCGGCAGCGGTCCACCGAACTGGACCTGGCGCAGAAGGACCACGACGCCACCGAGCGGCGGGTCACCGAGCTGTACGGCAAGGCCGCCGACCAACTGGGCAGCGACAAGGCCCCGGTGCGGCTGGCCGGGCTCTACGCCCTGGAACGGCTGGCCCAGGACAACCCCGCGCACCGGCAGACCATCGTCAACCTGATGTGCGCCTACCTGCGGATGCCGGTCAGCCTCCCGCCGGACACCCGCGACCGCATCGGGCCGCGCGACGCCGGCAAGTTCCAGGAGCAGGAGGTCCGGCAGACCGCCATCGGGCTGCTCGCCGCGCACCTGCGGCCGGACCGGCCCGAGGCGTTCTGGGCGGACGTCGACCTCGACCTGTCGCACGCCACCCTGGTGAAGCTCACGCTGACCCACGCGCGGGTGCGGTCGGCGTCGTTCACCGGGACGACGTTCGTGGGTCCGGCGACGTTCCGGGGCACGGAGTTCACCGGCCAGGCCGACTTCCGCGAGACCCGGTTCCGGGGGCTGGCGGACTTCCGGCGGGTCGCCTTCGCCGAGGCGGTGTTCCGGGGCGCGCGGTTCGAGGGCGAGACCGACTTCGGCGTCCGCACGACGGCCGCGCTTGACGGAGCGCGCACGAAGCTCGGCGACGCGCGTCGGAAGTGGCCGGCGGGGTGGGCCGAAGTGCCCTCCGAGCACGGTTGGGCCGTTCTCAGTCACGAGAAGTGACGGCTCTTCCCCGAACGGGTCACGTATTCCGCAGGGCGTCACCGGTACTTTCCTTGTACAACAGCCACTCGCGCTGGGAAGGGGGGACGCCTGCCATGCGATTCGACGCGCTGAAGGTCTGGAGCGCCTCCCCGTGCCGCACCTCGATCTTCGAGGTGTAAGGCCCTCACGACTTCGCAGTGGTTCCGCGCCGCGCTAGGCCGCAGTCGGCTTGTCGCGTCGTCTTTCCCGACGATCATGCTCTTCGATCGGCCGGAAACGCGGCGCGACGAGCCGACCTCCCGGGCGGCCTCGCCGCCTCGCCGGAGGCGGCGCCATCCAACGCAGTCGAGCCCGCGCGGACCACCGGTCCTCGGCGAGTGGACGCCCCGGCTTGGTGGCCGACCAGGCCCCGCTCCGCCGTTCCCCGGTGGTCGACGCCGAGCACGCCTTCGGTGGCACCCGCGCGACTTGGCGGTCGCGCACACCACCGACGCCGCTCAGGCGATCGGCGGGACGCCCGCGGGCGGGACGACCCGGAGTCCGGTGGGAGCACCGCGTTCGAGCAGCGCGAGCAGCGCGTCCGTGTCGAGGTGGTCGGCGACCAGGTCGCCCAGCAGGTCCAGTTGCGCCGCGCGGCGGCCGGCGAAGTCCGTGTCCGGCGCGGGGGTGAACCCGGTCCGGCCCGCGTGCCCGGCCGCCCAGCGCAGGAACGCGCGCCGGAAGCCGTCGTTCTCCAGCAGGCCGTGCCAGTGCGTGCCGGCGACGCGGCCGGCCAGGACGCCCTCCGGCGTGCCGTCGGGCAGGGTCACCAGGCCCTCGCCGGTCGAGCGGACCACGCGGCCGTGGTGGATCTCGTAGCCGGTGACCGGTTCGCCCAGCGCCTCGCCGTGCGGGCGGTGCAGGGTCTTGTCCGCCTCGAACCGGATGTCCACGTCGAGCAGGCCCAGGCCCTCGACGGTGCCCGCGCGCGACTCCACCGCGTCCTCGATGGTGCGGCCAAGCATCTGGAACCCGCCGCAGATGCCCAGGACCGGGCCGTCGTGGCGGGCGATCGCGTCGGCCAGGCCGGAGGCGCGCAGCCACGCCAGGTCGTGCACGGTGGCCTTGGACCCGGGCAGCACCACCAGGTCGGCGTCGGCCAGCCGGGACGGCTCGGTGACGAACCGCACCGACACGCCGGGCTCGCACGCCAGCGCCTCCACGTCGGTGGCGTTGGAGATGCGCGGCAACCGCACCACGGCCACCCGCAGCCACTGGTCGCCGTGCGGGGGCGCGGGGCGGCCGATCACGCCGTCGGCGGTGTAGGACAGGGAGTCCTCGGCGTCCAGCCACAGCTCCTCGCGCCACGGCAGGACGCCGAGCACGGGCCGGCCAGTGAGGGCGTCGAACTGGCGCAGGCCCGGTTCGAGCAGGGCGGGGTCGCCGCGGAACTTGTTCACCACGAACCCGCTGACCAGGGCCTGGTCGGCCGGGTCGAGCAGGGCCAGGGTGCCGAACAGGTGCGCGAAGATCCCGCCGCGGTCGATGTCGCCGACGACGATCACGGGCAGGTCCGCCGCGCGCGCCAGGCCCATGTTGGCGATGTCGTTGGCGCGCAGGTTGATCTCGGTCGGCGAGCCCGCGCCCTCGCAGACCACGGCGTCGAAGTCCCGCCGCAGGTCGTCCAAAGTGGACAGAACGGTGCGCATCAGCTCGGCCTTGCGCTCGCGGTAGGACAGCGCGGACACCTCGCCCACCGCCTTGCCCAGCACGACCACCTGCGAACTCCGGTCACCACCGGGCTTGAGCAGGACGGGGTTGAACCGCACGCTGGGCTCCAAGCCGCACGCCGCCGCCTGGAGCGCCTGGGCCCGGCCGATCTCGCCGCCCTCGACCGTGACCACGGAGTTGTTGGACATGTTCTGGGCCTTGAACGGCGCCGTCCGCACACCCCGCCGGGTCAGCCAGCGGCACACCCCGGCCGCCAGGACGCTCTTGCCCGCGTCCGAGGTCGTGCCCGCGACCAGCAGCGCACCGCCCACAGTCCTCAAAGTCCCCTCGTTGTCGGTCCCGGCTGACATCATCCACGTCATGGTCGACGTGCCCGCCACCACCGTCCTGGTGCACAGCCCCTACCTCGGTCCGGCGAGCCTCCGGCCCCTGGCCGACGCGCTGGCCGCCCACGGCCACCCGACCCTGCTGCTCGACCTGCGGGTCACCGTGAACGCGGCGCCGGTGCACCAGCGGATCATCGGCGTCTTCGCCGACGCCGTGGAGGACTCGCTGGTGGAGGGCGAACTGGTGCTGGTCGGCCACAGCGGCGCCGGCCCGTTGCTGCCGGCGTTCGCCGACGCCCTGGAGACGCCCGTGACGGGGTTGGTGTTCCTGGACGCCGAACTGCCCACACCCGGCCGGAGCTGGCGCGACGACGCCCCCGAGGACCGGATGGCGCACCTGAAGTCGATCGCCCGGGACGGTCTGATGCCCCGGTGGGACAGGTGGTTCGCGCCCGAGGCGCTGTCCGCGATGGTCCCGGACGTGCGGCTGCTGGAGGAGATCGTGGGCGAGGCCCCCGAGGTGCCGCTGGCGTTCCTCAAGGAGCCCCGCCCCACCGTGTCCTGGCCCGGCCCGTGCGCGTACCTGCAGCTCAGCGAGGTCTACTCGACCGCCGCCGCGCAGGCCGCCGCCCTGGGTTGGCCGGTGCGATCGCTGGCCGCGCACCACCTGGCCGCCGCGTCCGCGCCCGAGCCGGTCGCCGCCGCGCTCGCGGGGCTCTTGGCCGACCTCAGCAGATCGTGAGGATCTCGGCGCCGTCCTCGGTGACCACGATGGTGTGCTCGAACTGGGCGGTCCAGCTCTTGTCGCGGGTGGTGACGGTCCAGCCGTCGGCCCACATGTCGTGGTCGATGCCGCCGAGCGTGATCATGGGCTCGATGGTGAACGTCATGCCGGTCTCGATGACCGTGGGGACGTGGGGCGCGTCGTAGTGCAGCACGACCAAGCCGCTGTGGAAGGTCCGGCCGATGCCGTGGCCGGTGAAGTCGCGGACGACGCCGTAGCCGAACCGGTTGGCGTAGGACTCGATGACCCGGCCCACCACGTTGAGCTGACGACCGGGCTTGACCGCCTTGATCGCCCGCATGGTGGCCTCGTGGGTGCGCTCGACCAGCAGCTTGACCTCGTCGCTGACCTCGCCCGCGAGGAAGGTGGCGTTGGTGTCGCCGTGGACGCCGCCGATGAAGGCGGTGACGTCGACGTTGACGATGTCGCCGTCCTGGACCACGGTCGAGTCGGGGATGCCGTGGCAGATGACCTCGTTCAGCGAGGTGCAGCACGACTTGGGGAAGCCCCGGTAGCCCAGGGTCGAGGGGTAGGCGCCGTTGTCGCACAGGAACTCGTGCACGACCGCGTCGATCTCGTCGGTGGTGACACCCGGCACGATGACCTTGCCGGCCTCCTGCAACGCCTGCGCCGCCAACCGCCCGGCGACGCGCATCGCCTCGACCACCTCGGGTGGCTGCACCCACGGGTCGGTGTTGCGCTTGGGCTCCTTGCGATCCACGTACTCGGGCCGCTCGATCTCAGCGGGCACCGGACGACGCGGGGAGAGCACACCAGGCTCAAGAGGGGCACGCACGGACATGCCCACCACAGTACGGCCTGTCCGTGACGCTCTGTGCGCCGTGTACCCGCAATGCGGTCAGTCCTGCGCCTCGGGACCCCAAGGCCCGCCCAACAGCACATGCCGCGGCGTGGTGGCGGGCACCAGCTCGCCGCTGAGCACGAGACGGTCGTAGAGGGTCTCGTGCGGCGAGGGCGGCGTCAGCACCGCGACCGGCTTGCCCCACCGGGTGATCCTGATCCGCTCGCCCGCCGAAGCCCGAGCCACGTACGCCTTCGGGTCGCGCCGAAACTCCGTCACGGCAATCGACTTCATACACGCTGAGTAGCGAAGCCGCTCCGTTCAGCCCAGTGCGCGCAGGAAGCGGGCCGAGGCGTCGACCGCCGGAGCGGACGTGTTCGTGCCCAGCAGCAGGGTCGCGAAGGCCACATCGCCCCGGTACCCCACGAACCACCCGTGCGAGTTGGTCCCGTCGCCGAACTGGGCCGTCCCCGTCTTGCCCCGCACGTCCCCGTACGGCCGCAACTGCGGAGCCGTCCCCGACTCGACCACCTCGCGCATCATCGCCCGCAACGGCTCCAGCACCGCCGCCGAAGGAGCGGTCGGCTTCAGGTTCGCCTTCGTCTCGCGCCCCTTCAGCAGCACCGGCGTGGGCATCGAGCCGTGCGCCGCCGTGGCCGCGACCAGGGCCATGCCGAACGGGCTGGCCAGCAGCTTGCCCTGGCCGAAGCCGTCCTCCGCGCGCTCCACGACGTCCGTGGCGGGCGGGGCGGAGCCGGTGATGGTGGTGATGGCCGGGATCTCGAAGTCCACGCCCAGGCCGAACTTCTCCGCCTGCTTGGTCAGCGCGTCCGCCGGCAGCTCGGAGGCGATCTTGGCGAACGTCGTGTTGCACGAGAACGCGAACGCCGAGTGCAGGGGGACCGTTCCCTTGTCGAACTCCTTGTCGTTGGGCACGATCCGCCGCCCGTCGATGGTTGTGCGACCCGGGCAGGGCTGTGGCGAGTCCGCCGGCACACCCGCCTCCACGGCCGCCGCCGCGGTGATCACCTTGAACGTCGACCCGGGTGGGAAACGGCCGGTCAAGGCGATGGCACCCTGCTCGTCGGCGGGCTTGTTCTGGGCCACGGCCAGGATGTCGCCGGTCGACGCGGACAGCGCCACCAGCATCGCGGGCTCGGCGATCGGCTCCAGCGCGTCCTCGGCCGCGGTCTGCACGGTCCGGCTCATGCCGGTGGACACCGCCTGCGCGGGCTCCGGCGACACCTCGTGCAGGTCGTCGACCTCGGCGCCGGCCGCGTTCACGGTGTAGATCCGCAACCCGGCCCGCCCCGCGATCTCCTCCTCCACGGCCTTGCGCACCGCCGGCAGCACCTGCGACCCGAAGTCCCGGGCGGGCGCGAGCAGGCTGGTCTGGGTGGTGAACCGGACCCCGGGCAGCTCGTAGATCTCCGGCTTCACGCTCTGGTAGTCGGCGTCGCGCAGCGCCGCCACCTGGTACACCTGCCCGGCGGGCACCTTGCCCACGCCCTCGGTGATCGACGCCGCCGTGATGCCCGGGTCGATCCGCCCCAGCGCCGCGCCCAGCGCCCCCGCGACCGCCGCCACGTCACCGGCCTGCGCCGGGTCCAGCAAGATCGAAATCACCTGTTCAGGTGACAGCAGGGGCGTGCCCTCGCGGTCCAGGACCGGGGCCAGGGCCGGCTTCACCTCGGACGCCCCGATGGACTGCTGCGCGGCCAGCTTCGGGTGCAGCACGGACGGCGACCAGTGCACCTTCCACGCGTCCTCGTCCCGGCGCAGGTCGAACTTCGTCTGGTACGACCACACCCGGCCGTGCTCCAGCTCCCACTCCAGCTTCGCCGTGGCGTCCGCCGACGACGACTCACCGGCCGACCGCACCTGCTCGACGGAGGCGCGCACGGCGGCCGGTTTGAGCGCGCCCCGCACCTTCTCCAGCAGTTCCTTCGCCTTGCCGGAGTCGTCGGTCATCGCCGCGGCGCCGTCGACGTCACCCGACGCGAGCTTGCCGAGGAAGTCCCCCGCGATCTGGTCGGGACCGGGTTTGGAGGAGAACAGGCCGCATCCGCTGAGCACCAGGAGAGCCACCACGGCCAGGGCAGTCCGGAGGGTCACGGGAGAGGAGTATGCCGGGTGGCGGGAACAGCCCTAGAAGAGCACCGTCGCGTACTGGCCGACCTGGCTGAAACCGATGCGCCGGTACGCCGCCCGCGCCACGTCGTTGTAGCTGTTCACGTACAGCGAGGCGGTCCGGCCCAGGCCGCGGACCAGGCGTTCGGCGACGGCCGCGGTCCCGGCGGTGCCGACGCCGTGCCCGCGCCGGTCCGGCCGCACCCACACGCCCTGGATCTGGCCGACCTTGTTCGACATGGCCCCGATCTCGGCCTTGAACACCACGTCCCCGCCCTCGAACCGGGCGAACGCGCGACCGCTGGAGATCAGCTCGGCCACT
Source organism: Actinosynnema sp. CA-248983 (assembly GCA_050954585.1). Lineage (GTDB taxonomy): Bacteria > Actinomycetota > Actinomycetes > Mycobacteriales > Pseudonocardiaceae > Actinosynnema. The sequence goes on from CP191863.1 coordinate 7,008,513, forward strand.
CGCGCCCGGTAGGACGCGCCGCCGTCGTCGGCGCACGGGTCGACGCCGACCTCCTCGATGAACATGGCCACCGCCGCCGGCAGGTACCGGTCCAGCTCGTCCGGGCGCACCGGCCGCACCAGCGGGTCCGGCGCCACGGACGGCGTGCGCCCCAGCGCCATCAGCGGCTGGTCGCCGCGCACCTCGCGGGCCGGACCCCAGTCGGGGGTCAGTTCCTCCCACAGCGCGAGCACCTGCTCGGCGGGACCGACCAGGGACGAGCACATCCGGCCCCGCCGCCGCGCGCGGTCGGCGAAGCTGCGGATGGCCGACGCGTTGCCGCACAGCGGGATCAGGTTGGGCCCGGCGAAGCACAGGGCGTCCAGCCGGGCGCCGCGCAGCGACCGGTGGTCGTAGGCCCACACCTCGCCGCCCAGCCGCCACGGGTCCAGACCGGCGACCTCGACCCGGGCGGCCACCATGCAGGCGGCCACCGGGTCGGCCGCCAACACCGCGAGGACCTCGTTCAGGTCCCGCTCGTCCAGCACCCGCGCGCCAGCCAACCTCAGCACGGTTCAAGCCTGCCAGATGGACCGCATTCCACGCGCGTCCGCCACCCGCTCAGCCGACCGTGACCACCGGTTCACCGTCGCCCGCGGCCTCGCCCAACTCCTCGGCGATCCGCATGGCCTCCTCGATCAGGGTCTCCACGATCTGGTGCTCCGGCACGGTCTTGATCACCTTGCCCTTGACGAAGATCTGGCCCTTGCCGTTGCCCGACGCCACACCCAGATCGGCCTCACGCGCCTCACCCGGCCCGTTCACCACACAACCCATGACCGCGACCCGCAGCGGGACCTCCATGCCCTCCAGGCCCGCGGTGACCTGCTCGGCCAGCGTGTAGACGTCCACCTGCGCCCGACCACACGACGGGCACGAGACGATCTCCAGCTTTCGGGGCCGCAGGTTCAGCGACTGCAGGATCTGGTGGCCGACCTTGACCTCCTCCACCGGCGGCGCGGACAGCGAGACCCGGATCGTGTCGCCGATACCCTGCCGCAGCAGCGCACCGAACGCCACCGCGGACTTGATCGTGCCCTGGAACGCCGGACCGGCCTCGGTCACACCCAGGTGCAGCGGGTAGTCGCACTGCTCGGCCAGGATCTCGTAGGCCCGGATCATGACCACCGGGTCGTTGTGCTTGACCGAGATCTTCAGGTCGTGGAAGTCGTGCTCGGCGAACAGCGACGCCTCCCACAACGCCGACTCCGCCAGCGCCTCCGGCGTGGCCTTGCCGTACTTGGCCATCAGCCGCGGGTCCAGCGAACCCGCGTTCACGCCGATCCGGATCGGCGTGTTGTGGTCCTTCGCCGCCTGCGCGATCTCCCGGACCTTGTCGTCGAACTTCTTGATGTTGCCCGGGTTCACCCGCACCGCCGCGCACCCGGCCTCGATCGCCGCGAACACGTACTTCGGCTGGAAGTGGATGTCCGCGATCACCGGGATCTGCGACTTCTTCGCGATCGCCGAGAGCGCGTCCGCGTCGTCCTGTGACGGACACGCCACCCGCACGATGTCACAGCCCGCCGCGGTCAACTCCGCGATCTGCTGCAACGTCGCGTTGACGTCCGCCGTGACCGTCGTGGTCATCGACTGCACCGACACCGGGAACTCACTGCCCACACCGACGGACCCGACCATCAACTGGCGGGTCTTGCGGCGCTCGGACAGCACCGGGGGCGGCAACGCCGGCATCCCGAGCAGCACGCCGTCACTCATGGACAAACACCTCTCACAACGATCACTGGAGCCGGATGGGGTTGACGATGTCCGCGGTCACGGTCAGCAGCGTCACCGCACCGCCCACGAAGATCACGAAGTAGGTCAGCGGCAGCAGCCGCAGGTAGTTGACCGGCGCGCCCGCGGGCAGACCGCGCAGCTTCCGGATCCAGTTTCGCATCCGCTCGTACAGGTTGACGGCGATGTGACCACCGTCAAGCGGCAGCAGCGGCAGGAGGTTGAACACGCCGACGAAGAAGTTCAGGCCGGCCAGCATCAGCCAGAAGAACGGCCACAGGCCCTGCTCGACCGCCTCGCCGCCCAGCCGGGACGCGCCGACGACGCTGACCGGGGTGTCCAGCTCGCGCTCGGCGCCGCCGATGGCCTTGACCACGGCGGGGATCTTCTCCGGGAACTTGAGCAGGCCGTGCCACGTGTTGACGAACATGTCGCCGGTGTACTTGGTGGCCCCGCCGAAGGCCGTGAGCGCGTCGTAGTTGAACTCGCGCTGGTGCAGGATGCCGATCGCGCCGACTTCCTTCTTGTACGTCGTGCCGTCCTTGCGCACGTACTCCCGGTCGACCCGGGTCACGTCCACGCTGAGCACCAGTTCCTGCTCGCCGCGCTGGACCTTGAAGTCGGTGGCGCCGAACCGGTCGCGGGTCGCCTTCAGCACGTCGGTCCAGGTCGGCGTGGGCGTGCCGGCGACGGCGAGGATCTCGTCACCCGCCTGGAAGCCGGCCTTCTGCGCGGGCGAGGTGTCGCCGGGCTTGCACTCGGTGACCGTGACGCTGGTGACGCACGGCGCGACCTCGGCGACCAGCGGCGTGTTGCGCAGGTTGGGGATGCCGATGATCGCGGCCATCAGGTACAGGATGATGAAGCCGAGGATGAAGTGGGTGATGGAGCCCGCGCTGAGCACCACGACCCGCTTCCAGGTCTTCTGCTTGTAGAAGGCGCGGTGCTGGTCCTCCGGCCGGACCTCCTCCAGCGCGGTCATGCCGGTGATCTCGCAGAACCCGCCCGCCGGGATGACCTTCAGGCCGTACTCGGTCTCGCCGCGGCGGAACGACCAGATCCTCGGCCCGAACCCGATGAAGTACCGGGTCACCTTCATCCCGAACATCTTCGCGGTGGCCAGGTGGCCCAGTTCGTGCAGGGCGATCGAGATGCCGATCAGCAGGGCGAACAGCAAGATGCCCAAAAAGAAGACCACTCTCAGTCCCTTCCAGACCCCACCGAAGTGGCCACGAGTTCCCGCGCCCGCGTGCGGGCCCAATCCTCGGCGGCGAGCACCTCGGCGACGTCGGCGGGCTCGTGCGCCCAGCCGTCCGCCTCCGCCAGCACCCGCTCCACCGTGTCCACGATGGACGTGAACGACGTGCCGCCGTCCAGGAAGGTCGCGACCGCTTCCTCGTTGGCGGCGTTGTACACCGCCGGCAGGCAACCCCCGCCGGAGCCCGCCTGCCTGGCCAGCCGGACCGCCGGGAAGACCTCGTCGTCCAGCGGCTCGAACGTCCAAGCGGTCGGTGACTCGAAGGTACACGCGGCGGCGGCGCCGGGGACGCGCTCGGGCCAGCCCAGGGCCAGCGCGATGGGCAGCCGCATGTCCGGCGGGGACGCCTGCGCGAGGGTCGACCCGTCGGTGAAGGTGACCATCGAGTGGATGACCGACTGGGGGTGCACGACCACGTCGATGCGCTCGTAGGGGACACCGAACAGCAGTTGCGCCTCGATCAGCTCCAGCCCCTTGTTGACCAGGGTCGCGGAGTTGATGGTGATCACCGGCCCCATCGACCACGTCGGGTGGGCGAGTGCCTGAGCTGCGGTGATGCCCTCCAGCTCGGACCGCTTGCGACCGCGGAACGGGCCGCCGGACGCGGTCAGCACGAGCTTGGCGACCTCGGCGTCCGTGCCGCCGCGCAGGCACTGGGCGAGGGCGGAGTGCTCGGAGTCCACCGGCACGATCTGACCGGGCTTGGCGGCCTTGAGCACGAGGGGTCCGCCGGCGATCAACGACTCCTTGTTGGCCAGGGCCAGCGTCGAGCCGGAGTCGAGCGCCCGGAGAGTCGGCTCCAACCCGATGGAGCCCGTGATGCCGTTGAGGACGACGTCCGCGGGGGTCGAGTCGATGAGGTCGACCATGGCGGTCGGCCCGGCCAGGATGCGGGGCAGCTTGAACTGGGCTTTCGGGTAACCCCGCTGCTGCGCCTCGGCGTAGAGGGCGAGCGTGACGTCCTCGACGGCGGTGGCCTTGGCGACCGCGACCGCCGCGACGCCGTGTTCGACGGCCTGGGCCGCGAGCGCGGCCGGGTCGGAGCCGCCCGCGGCGAGCCCGACGACGGAGAAGCGGTCGCGGTTGGCGGCGATGACGTCGAGGGCCTGGGTCCCGACCGAACCGGTCGACCCGAGGACCAGGACCGTGCGTGGTGTGCTCATCACCGCCCATTGTTCCGGAACCAAGCTGACAGACCGCACGGCGGTACTCAGGTCACGGAATGGTAACGCAGGCGTGGGTTCACTCGTGCGTGGGCAACCCCTGATCAAGCGCCACGACGGATTCCGCCCGTCGAGGCCGGCAGGAAGGAGAGCCCCCGTGGGCATCTTGGGTTGGATCGTACTCGGCTTGATCGCAGGCGCCATCGCCAAGGCGATCATGCCTGGTCGCGACCCGGGTGGCATCATCATCACGATGCTGCTCGGCATCGTCGGGGCCATCGTCGGCGGGTTCATCGGCCAGGCCCTGTTCGGCACCGACATCAACACGTTCTTCGACCTGAGCACGTGGCTGCTCGCCATCCTCGGCTCGCTGGTCGTGCTGGGCATCTACCGCCTGGTGACGGGCAACCGCGCACGCGCCTGACCCGCACCGTTCTTCGCGGAGCGCGCACCCCCTCGCGCGCCGCGACCCACGGCCCCCTGCCGACCATCCCCCGGTCGGCAGGGGCCGCTTCATGCGCAGGAGGCCGGCGGACGGCTGCGCCACGCCAGGCGGCAGGTCGACGCTCTCCCGGCGCAGCCAGCGCCCTTCCGGCACGGCCGGCGCCCTTCCCGGCGCAGCCGGCGCCCTTCCCGGCACGGCCGGCGCCCTTCCCGGCGCAGCCGGGGCTTTTCGGCGCAGCCGGGGCTTTTCGGGCTTTTGCGGGGTGGCCTGGGAGGGGGTGGGCGGGTGGCGGCTCAAGCGAGAAAGCCCTGTTCAGGCCCCCGGCCCCGATCGCAAGCCCAGGCCTCCGGCCCCCGATCACCATTGTCCCAGGCACCACCGACAAAGTCGGCGGCCCACCTCGACAAAGCCGGCGGCCCACCTCGACAAGCCGGCGGCCCACCTCGACGAAGCCGGCGGCCCACCTCGACGAAGCCGGCGGCCCACCTCGACGAAGCCGGCGGCCCACCTCGACGAAGCCGGCGACTCAGCCCGCCAAACCCGCGTCCCGCGCCAGCAACGCCGCCTGCACCCGGTTCGTCAACCCGAGCTTGGCCAACAACCGACTCACGTACGTCTTCACCGTGGCCTCGCTCATGTGCAGCCGCTGCCCCACGTCCGCATTCGACATCCCCAACCCGAGCAGCGCCAGCACCTCCACCTCACGCTCGGTCAACCCCTCCACCTGCCGGATGGCCTCCTGCCGGCGCGGCTGCCCCACCTGGGCCACCATCCCCACCACCCGGCTGGTCACCATCGGCGACAGGTAAGCCTCCCCCGAGTGCACCGCCCGCACGGCCCGCAACAACTCCTCCGGCGCGGAGTCCTTCAACAGGAAACCCGCCGCCCCGTCCGCCAGGGCACGCACGATGTTGTCGTCCTCACCGAACGTGGTGAGCATCACGACCCGCACCGAAGGCGCGACGGTCCGCAGCTCCCGCGCCGCCGCCAAGCCGTCCAGGCGAGGCATCCGGATGTCCAGCACGGCCACGTCCACCCGCCGCTCCTGGACGATCCGCACCGCCTCGCGGCCATCACCCGCCTCGGCGACCAGCTCGATGTCGTCGGCGGTGCCGAGGATGGCCTTGATGCCCGCGCGCATCAGCGGCTCGTCATCAGCGATCAGGACCCGGATCAACGTTCACGCCCCATGGTGCAGGTGGATCTTCTTCTCGACGAGCTTGCCGTCCGCGAAGCAGAAGCGCACTACCTTGACCGCCCCGGACGAGTAACTCTGGTCATCGGTCACGAAGTACTCACAAACACTGCCGCCCGGTTCGGGCTCGGACCCCGTCGTGATGTCGCTCAAGACCGGCGAGGACCCGCCGGGGAACCGCGCCCTCAGGTCCGCCTCCGCGTCCCCCACCGAGGCCTTCTCGTACAGGTCCGACGGCACGACCTTGGTCAGCGGCTGGCTGCCCAGCCACACGTAACCCGCGATGACGATCAGCACGACCATCCCGGCCAGCACGATCGACCCGACCCCGGCCCACTTGCGGATGCCGGTCGCGGGCTTGGTCTGCTCGATCGGGATGTTGTCGTCGGACGGTTCGTCGTCGGCCGCCGCGGTGTCCTCGTACGGCAGCACGGCCGCGATCCGGAAGCCGCCGGTGGGCAGGTCGCCGACGTGCAGCATGCCGCCCGCCAGCCGCACCCGCTCGCCCAGGCCGATCAGGCCGAACCCGGCGCCGTCGCGCGGCTTGACCTTGGGCGGGTTGTTGCGGACCTCGACGACCAGGGCGTCCGGCTCGTACTTGACGGTCACCTGGACGCTCGCGCCGGGCGCGTGCTTGCTGGCGTTGGTCAGGCCCTCCTGCGCGATCCGGTACGCGGCGTGGCTGACCTTCGCGGGCAGGGGACGTGGCTGGCCGCCGCGCACCAGGCTGACCCGCACCCCGGCCCGCCGCGCGCCCTCGACCAGTTCGTCGATGGCGTCCACGGTGCGCCGGACCTGCTCCTCGTCCGGCTCGTCCCGGCGCAGGACGCCGATGACCCCGCGCAACTCCTCCATCGCCGTCAACGCCGCGCTGCGCAGCACCTGAACGGCCTCGCGCTGCTTCTCCCCCAACCCCGAGTCCAGGGACAGCGCGCCCGCGTGCACCGAAATCAGGCTCAGCCGGTGGCCGAGGCTGTCGTGCATGTCCTGGGCGATCCGGTTGCGCTCGCGCAGCCGGACCTGGCGGGACACCATCTGCCGTTCCCGCACCACCCGCTCCTCGCGTTCCTGCAACGCCGCGACGAGGGCGTTGCGCTGCGCGGTGTAGCGGCCGACGAGGAACGGCAGGACGACCACCATCCCGTAGACGGTGAGGATGATCCACGACCCCAGCGGACCCGAGAGCGTGGGCGCGGAGAGGTCCCAGGCGACCATGTAGACGGCCAGGCCCAGCGCGGCGGTCACCAGCGAGCGCTGCCACGACACGATCCGGTAACCCGCCGCGTACGCCAGCATGATGATCGTGGCGATGCCGCCGTGTTCGAGGGTGAACACCACCCACGTGGCGGCCAGTAAGGCAACCGCCGGGAAACCCAGGCGCAGCACGTACAAGCCGACGTACCCGAGGCCGACCAGGACCACGGCCCAGCCCTGGACCCTCTTGTCGCCCGCGATGAACCCCGGGAACACGTCGAGCACCAGCAGCAGGGCGATCGCCAGCAGTTCCCGGCCGACCCGCCACCAGGTCACCTCGCGCAGCCGCTCGGCGTGGGTGCGGAGGAACTCCCGCGGCGAGGCCCGCAGGGCCACCACCTCGGGCCGCAGGCGCTGGACGACGGCAGTCACAACGGACAACGGTAAACACTCCCCCCGCGCGCCACGGCGTTCATTCGTCGCTGATCGAGCCGACGAAAGTTGACGTCCGCGCACGTTTGGCGGCGACCAGCACACCCGCGATGAGCAGGGCCGCACTGGTGGCCACGAGCAGCGTGGACAGGGCCACGATCTCCGGCGACACGCCCCGCTTGCTCGCCTGCGCGTAGACGAACACCGGCAGCGTGGTGGACCCGACCCCGGTGAGGTAGCTCGACGTCACCACGTCGTCGAAGGACAGCAGGAACGCGAACGCCGCACCCGCCGCCACGGCCGGCGCCACCAGCGGCAGCGTGACCGTGCGGAACGCCACCAACGGCCCCGCCCCGAGGTCGGCCGCCGCTTCCTCCAGCCGGGGGTCCATCCCGGCGACCCGCGCCCGCACCACCACGACGACGAAGCTCAGCGAGAACGCCACGTGCGCGGCCAGCAGCGCGCCGAACCCGAGCGGAATCCCGGCGAGCTTGACGCAGAACCCCAGCAGCGCCACGCCCAGCACCACCTCGGGCACCACCAGCGGCAGGCTCAGCAGCACCGTCCACAGCCCGCGCCCCGGGAACGCCCGCCGCAACCCGAACGCCGCCAACGTCCCGATCACCGTCGACACGACCGCGCTGGTCCCGGCGAGCCGCAAGGTCAGCCCCAGCGACTCCAGCACGCGGGAGTCGTCGAACAGTTCCGCGTACCACCGGGTCGACAACCCGGTGATCCGGCTCAACGACCGCGAGTCGTTGAACGACACCAGCGCCAGCCACAGGATCGGCAGGTAGAGGAACGCGAACACCGCCCCCGCCACCGCGCCCAACGCCCACGGCCGCCGGTTCACAGCACGTCCTCCCCGCGCCGCCCGCGCAACACCAGCACCACGACCACCAGGACCAGCAGCAGGACCGCCATCGCCGACCCCAGCGGCCAGTTGTTGCCGCCCCGGAACTGGTCGTCGATCACGCTGCCGAACGTCGACTGGTCCACCCCGCCCAGCAGCCTCGGCGTCACGAAGTCCCCCGCCGCCGGCACCAGGACCAGCAGCGACCCCGCCAGCACCCCCGGGAACACGGCCGGCAGCACGACCCGGACGAACGTCGACGCCCGCCCGTGCCCGAGGTCGTAGGACGCCTCCACCAGCCGGTGGTCGAACCGCTCGCACGCCACGTACAGCGGCAGCACCATGAACGGCAGGAACCCGTACGTCAGCCCCAGCACCACGGCCCCGTGGGTGAGCAGGAACCCGCCGTCACGCCCCAGCCCCACCGCGCCGAGCAGCCGGTTGACCAGCCCTTCCCCGTCCAGCAGCGCCTTCCACGCGTAGATCCGGGCCAGGTACGACGACCAGAACGGCACCAGCACCGCCGCCAGCAGCGCCGTCCGGTACCGCCCGCCGTGCCGCGCGATGAACCACGCCAGCGGGAACCCCAGCAGCAGGCACAGCGCCGTGGTGATCCCGGCGTAGGCCAGCGTCCGCCCGAAGATCGGCAGGAAGGCGGGGTCCAGCGCGGTCCGGTAGGCCTGGGTCGTCCACGGCAGCACGGCCCGCGCGACGCCGGTGTCCCGGGTGGCGAAGCTGAACTGGACCACCAGCACCAGCGGTGCGATCAGGAACGCGCCCAGCCACAGGCCGGTCGGGGTGAGGAGGCCGGTGGCGACGAGCCACCTGCGCCGGGTCGGGGGCACGAGCCGAGATTCTGCCGGACCGGCAACACCCGCGAACAACTCAGTTCGATAGAGAACATTCGTGTACTGTCGTGAACATGAGTGTTCACCTGGTCGACGTCGCCACCCGGGTCCTGCTGGCCGACCCGTCCGCCTCGCTGGGCGACGTCGCCAAGGCCGCCGGCATCGGGCGCACCACGCTGCACAAGCGCTACCCCACCCGCCAGGACCTGGTCGTGGCGCTCGCGGACAGCGCCCTGGACGTCGTGGACGAGGCGGTCGCCGACGTGGACCTCACCCGGCCCACCGGCGAGGTGCTGGAGCACCTCGTCACCAGACTCGTCCCGCTCGGCCCGCGCCTGGAGTTCCTCCTGCGCTTCCCGGGCCTCGAACGGGACCCGCGCGTCGCGGACCGGCTCGACCGGATGGACCAGCCGTTCCTCGCCTTCGTCGCGACCGCCCAGCAGCAGGGGCACCTCCGTGCCGACCTGCCCGCCTGGTGGGTCCTGCACACGTTCTACGGGGTGATCTTCACCGCCTGGGAGGCCATCGCGGCGGGCCGGCTCGCCCCGCTGGACGCACCGCGCCTGGTGCTGACCACGTTCCTGGAGGGGGTTCGACCATGACCACGTTCACCGAACTGCGGTACGTCGCCGAAGCGAGCGCCACACGCCTCTTAGGCCGCACGTTCAGCCTCATCGGCAAGCTGGACACCACCACCGACCCGTACCCGCTGTACGAGCGGATGCGCGCCAAGGGACCGCTCTACAAGGAGCGCACCGGCCAGTGGGTCACCACCTCGCACGCGCTAGCCAACAGCGTCCTGCGCGACCGCCGTTTCGGCGTCCGGAAGGCCGACGGCGAGCTGCCCGGCATGTCACCGGTCGCCCGCGACGCCACCGGCACGTTCCACGACTCGTTCCTGGAGCAGGACCCGCCGGACCACACGCGACTGCGCCGCCTGGCCGCGCCCGCGTTCAGCCCCCGCCGCATCGACGGCTACCGCGCCCGGGTCGAGGAACTCGTCGACGAACTCCTCGCCCGACGAGACTTCGACCTCATCGCGGACTTCGCCGCGCCGCTCCCGATCGCCGTGATCAGCACCCTCCTGGGCATCCCGGGCGAGGACACCGCCGAATTCGCGGAGTACGGCAAGGTCGTCGGCGCGACCCTCGACGGACCGACGTCATTGGCGCAAGTCAGGGCACTGCGCAAGACCACGGCCGACCTCGACGCGTTGTTCACCCGCCTGATCGAACGTCGCCGGCACGACCCGGGCGAAGACGTCGTCAGCGACCTCGTCAGGGCCGAGGGCGACGGGAAGATCGACACCCGCGAACTCGTCGCCACCTGCGGACTCCTGCTCATCGCGGGCTTCGAGACCACGGTCAACCTCATCGGCAACGGCACCGCCGCCCTGCTGCGCCACCCCGACCAGTTCGCGCTGCTGCGCGCGGACCCGGACCTCGCGCCGGCCGTGGTGGAGGAGGTCCTGCGCTTCGACCCGCCCGTGCAGCTGACCGCCCGCGTCGCGCACGAGGACGTCGACGTGGCCGGCCACCGGGTCCGCCGTGACGAAGAGGTCTACCTGGTCGTCGCCGCCGCCAACCGCGACCCGGAGGTCTACCCGGACCCGGACCGCTTCGACCTCACCCGCGAGCGCAAGCCCGAGCACCTGGCGTTCTCCAGCGGCATCCACTACTGCCTGGGCGCGACCCTGGCCCGCATGGAGGGCGAGGTCGTGTTCCGCGCACTGGCCCGCCTGCCGCGCCTGCGCCAGGCGGGCGCCGCGACCCACCGCGCGTCCACGGTGATCAGGGGATTCGCGTCGTTCCCGGTCAGCCGGTCTTGACCTTCGTCCACGCGTCCGCGTAGCGGGCCTCGACCTCCGCGCCGAGGTCCTTGGTGAACGGCAGCTTCGCCAACTGCTCGTCGGACGGGTACACCAGCGGGTCGTCCAGCAGTTCCTTCTCGATCAGCGGCTTGGCGGCGGCGTTCGGGCTGCCGTAGCGGACGGCGTTCGCCAGGGCCGCGCCCACCTCGGGACCCAGGATGAAGTCCATGAACCGGTGCGCGTTGGCGGCGTGCGGCGCGTCCTTGGGGATGCACATCAGGTCCACATAGGACAGACCGCCCTCGGCCGGGATCGCGTACGCGATGTCCGGGTTGGCGTCCCGGGCCTGGAACGCGTCACCGGAGTAGGCCTGCGCCAGCGGCACCTGGCCGCCGGACAGCGGTTCGATGACGTCGGAGGTGATCTGGCCGATCTTCTTCTTCAGCTCCAGCAGCACCTTGACCGCGTCGTCGAGGTGCTTGGGGTCGGTGGTGTTCGGGTCGTGGCCGGCCTTGAGCAGGCCCAGGGCGAGACCGTCGCGGGCCTCGTCCAGGATCGTGCTGCGGCCCTGGGCGGCGGCCAGGTCGTAGGCGGTGAACCCGGACACGTCCCCGAGCTGGGACTTCGCGTAGGCCAGGCCGGTGGTGCCCCACGCCCACGGCACCGAGTAGGCGTTGCCCGGGTCGTAGTCGGCCTCGGTGAACCGCTTCTCCAGGTTCTTCAGGTTGGGCAGCAGGTCGTGGTCCAGCGGCGAGAGCAGTCCGGCGCGCAGGAACCGGCGCAGGAAGTTGTCGCTGGGCACGACGAGGTCGTAGCCCGCCGCGCCGGACGCGATCTTGGCTTCCATCTCGTCGTTGGTGCTGAAGTTGTCGTAGGTGACGTCGATGCCGGTCGCGGTCTTGAAGCCGGACAGCGTGTCGGGCGCGATGTAGTCGGTCCAGTTGTAGAAGTTGAGCTTCGGCTCGTCCTCCGCGTTGACCGCCTTGGCCTTCGCGGTGGCGTTCTGCGAGGTCGAAGGCGCTTCGCCCACGCCGCACGCCCCGGTCGCGGCGAGCGCGAAGAACGCGGTGGAGCGCAGCACCGTGCGGCGGCTCACCCCGGCGTCCCACAGGCGGGCGATCCGGAGGTCTCGGTCAGTCATCGGCGCTCTCCAACAGCACGGTGAAGTCGGGGTCCCAGCCCATCCGCACGGGCTGGCCGGGCGCGCCCGCGTCGTCGATGCGGCGGGTGTTCTGCACGAACGCGACCAGTTCGCCGCCGCCGGGCACGTCCACCACGAACTGGGTCGACACACCGGTGTACACGACGTCGCGGACGGTGCCGGCGACCACGCACCAGCCCGTCGGCGGTTCGGCGGCGTCGTCGTAGAGGTGGACCTTCTCCGGTCGCACGGTCGCGGCCACCCGCTGCCCGTGGCGGACCTCGCCGTCCAGGCGCGCCCGCAGCCGGGTGGTGCCCGGCGCGTCCAGCTCGACCCAGCGACCGTCCACACCGGACACCTTGGCGTCCAGGATGTTGGACGTGCCGATGAACCCGGCCACGAACCGGGTCGCGGGCCGCTCGTAGACGTCCTCGGGGTAGCCGACCTGCTCCACCCGGCCCGCGTTCATCACGGCCACGCGGTGCGACAGGACCAGGGCCTCCTCCTGGTCGTGGGTGACGTAAAGGAACGTCGTGCCCACTTCACGCTGGATGCGCATCAGCTCCATCTGGAGTTCCTTGCGCAGCACGGCGTCCAACGCGCCCAGCGGTTCGTCCAGCAGGAGCAGCCGGGGCCCGGCGGCCAGCGCGCGGGCGATCGCCACCCGTTGCTGCTGCCCGCCGGACAGCTGGGCGGGGCGGCGCTTGGCGTACTGGCCCAACCGCACCAGTTCCAGGTGTTCGCCGACGGTCTTCTCCAGCGCGTCGCCGCGGACGCCCTTGCGCTTCACGCCGTAGGCCACGTTGTCCCACACCGACATGTGCGGGAAGAGGGCGTAGGACTGGAAGACGGTGTTGACGTCCCGGCGGTAGGGCGGCACGCCGACCATGTCGACGCCGTCCAGCTCGATGCGGCCCGCGTCGGGGTGCTCGAACCCGGCGATCATGCGCAGCAACGTCGTCTTGCCGCACCCGGAGGGGCCGAGCACGGAGAAGAACTCGCCTTCGTGGACCCGCAGCGAGAGGTCGTCCACCGCGGTCTGGTCGGCGAACCGCTTGGTGACCCCGTACAGGCCGACTTCGACGGGTGCGAACGTGTCCGGCGTGGGCTGTTCGGCCGGGTGGAAGCCGGGCTGGTCGGTCAACTCGTCACCTTCCGCACAGCCCGTGACGTTATCGGCCGGGGGCAGTGCCGCGCACCTCACGTCTCGACCGTGCTCATGATGTGCGACGATGACGCCGTACGTGAACTTGATCGGGCAGGAAGGTCGTGCGGCTGTGTCTTCGTCCTCTGAACTGGACAAGCGTCCGGCGGTCGACACCCACGACGAGCCGTCGGCCGAGTGGGGTTGGCACGGCACCTTCCCCAAGGGCATCCGCATCGCGGGCTGGCTGTCCGTGCTGGCGACGTTCTCGCTGCTCATCGGCAACCACCACGGCCGCACCGAGGACATCTGGGTGATCGCCTTCGGCGGCGGCATGGCGATCCTGCTCATCTGGGAGCAGGTCCGCAGCCGCACCTCGTGGCGCCGCTGACCACGTTGTTCACCGCCGCGGCAGGCTCCGACACCGGCCGCCGCTACCACGCGAACTTCGACGTGGCCCACCTGGGCACCGAGCCCCTGCTGGCGATCGTCGCCGACGGCATGGGCGACGGCCCCGGCAGCGCCATGGCCGGCCGAACCGCGGTCGACCTGGTCGTCTCCCACGTGGCCGCTTCAGGCGTGGACGGCATCCGCCAGGCTTTGACCGAGGCCCACCACACCGTCGCCACCTTCGGCCGCACCTCAGGCACCCTGGCCGGCTGCACCCTGACCGCCCTGGTGGAGTCCCCGGACGGCCTGTGGCTGGCCCAGTTGGGCGACTCCCGCGCCTACCGCCTGCGCTCAGGCCTGCTGGAACTGCTGACCGTCGACCACACGATGGCCTGGCTGGGCGCAGTCCACGGCTGGTGGCCCCACGACTCCCCCCAGGCCCACTCGGCCCGCTACCAACTGACCCGCTACGTGGGCCACCCGTCCCACCCGGACCCGGACCTGCTCCACATCCGGCCCCGGGCCGGCGACATGTACCTGCTGTGCACGGACGGCGTAGCCGAACAGGTCCCGTACCACCGCATCCTGGACATCCTGCGTTCGTCGTCACCGGAGCAGGCGGTCAGCGCCCTCCTGGCCGACTCGGAAGCCGCCGGCGGCAACGACAACGCCACCGCCGTCGTGGTCAAGACGTCCTAGCTCAGGTCGCGAGCACCCACCCCAACTGGAACTCCACCGTCTTGCCTTCGCAGGTCGAGCTGAGCGACTCGAAGTGGTGGCCGCCCATGTTGCAGCGGTACAGCGGCTGGGCGCGGGCATCTGCGGGCCGGTCGGTGAAGATGTGCCCCAGCAGGCCGTAGACCTGCTGGTTCTCGCAGGTGGCCGACGCCGACGTCATGCGGTCCTTGCTGTTGTTGATGATGCACGAGTACAGCGGCCGGGTGCCGGGCTCGGCGTTGACGGCGAGCTTGCCCAGCGGTCCCTCGGCGGTGTAGCCGGCAGGCACGCCCAACTGGGTGGAGCCGCTGTAGTGCCAGCCGTCGGCGCTGCGGTAGCGGGTGAACACGGCCACTTCGCGCGGCGGCTTGGTGGCCGTGGTCGACTGCGGCGGCGCGGCGTCGTTCCGGGTCGTCGTGGTGGTGGCGGCGGGTGCGGACGCGGTGGTCGAGGACGCCGTCGTGCTGCTCGGCGGGGCCGCCGAGCTGGGCGTGTCCGAACTCGACGCCGTGGCGGACGCGGAGGTGCTGCTGGTCGCGGTCGACGACGGACCGGCGCTCTGCGCGCCGGACGCGTGCCCGGTCTCGGTGTCCGGGCCCAGGACGAACACGGCCGTCAGCGCCAGGGCCGTCACGGCGATGGCGGCGCCCGCGAGCACCGCGACCCGGCGCTTGGGCTTGGGCCGCTCGTCCTCCCACGCGTCGCCCCAGCCGGGACGGGTGTCCGACGGCGGCGGGGTCGTGACGTACGAGGTCGGCGCCTCGATGATCACCGTGTCCGGCTCGCGCGCGGCCACCGGCCTGGTGCGGTCGCCCAACAGCGTCCGGACCTGTGCGGCGGTCATGCGCGCTTCAACGGACTGCGTCAGCAGACCGGCGATGACCTGCGCCAACGCGCCCGACGACCGCCGGAGCACCGGCTCTTCGGACATGATCGCGTGCATGGTGGCCGCGGTCGTCTCGCGCTGGAACGGCGACCGCCCCTCGGCGGCGTGGAACAGCGTCGCGCCCAAGGCCCACAGGTCCGACGCGGGTGATGGTGGGCGGCCGTGGAACAGCTCGGGCGCCATGTACCCCGGCGAGCCCATCACCCCGCCGGTGGCGGTGAGGCCGGGGTCGTCCATCGCGCGGGCGATGCCGAAGTCGGCGAGCTTCACGCCGCCATCGGGCAGCACCATGATGTTGCTGGGCTTGACGTCCCGGTGCACGATCCCGGCGGCGTGCGCGGACTCCAGCGCCTTGAGCACTTCCAGGCCGATGGCCTCGACGCGGTCGCCGGGCAGCGGACCGGTGCGCATCAGGTCCGACAGCGTCGGCGCCTCGACCAACTCCATCACGATGTACGTGGTGCCGTGCTCGGACAGCACGTCGTGCACGGTCACGACGGCCGGGCTGTTGAGCCGCCCGGCCGTGCGCGCCTCGCGGAGCACGCGGTCCAGCTCGGTGCGCGACGTCGTGCGCAACTCCTTGAGCGCGACCCGCCGCCCGATGACCCGGTCCTCGGCCAGCCACACCACACCCATGCCGCCGCGCCCGAGTTCGCGGATCGTCGCGTAACGCCCCGCGACCAGTTTCGACTCCACCGAACCCCCCTCGTCGGTCGCGGGGATGCTATCCGGTCGCGACCGACGACCCGGTCAGCCCTCGGCGGCGAGTTGGCCGCAGGCGGCGGCGATCTCCTGCCCACGCGTGTCCCGCACCGTGCACTCCACACCCTGCTCCTTGACCCGCCGCACGAACTCCCGCTCCACCGGCTTCGGCGACGCGTCCCACTTCGACCCCGGCGTCGGGTTCAACGGAATCACGTTCACGTGCACCAACTGCCCCAAGTGCTTGCGCAGCACCTTCCCCAACAGGTCCGCCCGCCACCCCTGGTCATTGATGTCCCGGATCAGCGCGTACTCGATCGACACCCGCCGCCCGGTCCGATCCGCATACCCACGCGCCGCCTCCAACACCTCGGCGACCTTCCACCGCGTGTTCACCGGCACCAACGTGTCCCGCAACTCATCGTCCGGCGTGTGCAACGACACCGCCAACCTGACCTGCAGGTTCTCCTCCGTCAGCTTCCGGATCGCGGGCACCAGCCCCACCGTCGACACCGTCACCGACCGCTGCGAGATCCCCAACCCCGAAGGCGCCGGGTCGCAGATCCGGTGCACCGCCTCGACCACCCGCTTGTAGTTGGCCAGCGGCTCGCCCATGCCCATGAACACGATGTTCGACAGCCGCCCCGGCCCACCGGGCAGTTCGCCGTCGCGCATGGCCGCCGCACCGCGCCGCACCTGGTCCACGATCTCCGCGGTCGACAGGTTGCGGGTCAGCCCGCCCTGGCCGGTGGCGCAGAACGGGCACGCCATGCCGCACCCCGCCTGCGACGAGATGCACAGGGTGGCCCGGTCCGGGTAGCGCATCAGCACCGACTCGACCAGCGTCCCGTCGTGCGCGCGCAGCAACGTCTTGCGGGTCGTGCCGCCGTCGGCCTCGACCGAACGCAGCTCCGTCCACAGCGGCGGCATGAGGTCGGTCACCAGGCGTTCGCGCGCCGTGGCCGGGATGTCGGTCATCTCCGCCGGGTCGACGGTCAGCCGGCTGAAGTAGTGGTGGGACAGCTGAGCGGCCCGGAAGGGCTTCTCACCCAGCGCCGCCACGGCCTCTTTCCGCTGGTCGGCGGTGAGGTCGGCGAGGTGGCGCGGCGGCAGGCCGCGCTTGGGCGCGTCGAACACGAGGGGAAGGGCAGTCATAGCACCTCCCAGTGTCCCACGACCGCGCGACCACCCCGACCGTTGCATCGCGACAGGTTCCGATATATCGTTGATATGTCAGAACCGATCGATGAAGGAGCAACGACATGCGTATGCATCCCCACCACCCAGGACACCGGTTCCACGAACGCCACCAGCGGGACCACGGCTTCGGCGACCCGCGGCGCGGTTTCGGCGGCGGGTTCGGATTCGGCGGACCGCCCGGCCCACCGGAGTTCTTCCGCCGCGGCGGCGGGCGCGGCCGGCAGCGCAAGGGCAACGTGCGCGCGGCGGTGTTGAGCCTGCTGGCCGAACGGCCCATGCACGGCTACGAGATGATCCAGGAGATCGGGCAGCGCACCGACGGCCTGTGGCGACCCAGCCCCGGCTCGGTCTACCCGACCCTCCAGCTGCTGGCCGACGAGGGCCTGGTCACGTCGACCGAGGAGGCGGGCGGCAAGAAGCTGTTCTCGCTCACCGAGGCGGGCAGCGCCGAAGCGGCCAAGCTCGGGGACACCCCGCCGTGGCAGCAGGTGACCGACGACCAGGACGCGGGCGCGGCCAAGCTGCGCACCGCCGCGCGGCACTTGGGCGCGGCGATGCACCAGATGGCCCACGCGGGCACGCGTGAGCAGCAGGCTCGCGGCGTCGAGGTCCTCAACGAGGCCCGGCGCAAGCTGTACGCGATCCTCGGCGAACTCGACGTCGAGGAAGACGAGGACTGACCTACCAGCGGTCGTGCACCAACGGCCGCACCAGCTCGTCGTAGACGGCGCGGACCTCGTCCTGCACGGTCAGCGGGGCGAGGTCCGCCGCCGCCGAGTTCGCCCGCGCCTGCTCCGGGTTGCGGGCGCCCGGGATCACCACGGTCACGCCCGGCTGGTCGATGATCCAGCGCAGCGCGAACTGCGCGAGCGTCGCACCGGCCGGCACCAGGGGCCGCAGCCGTTCCACGGCCTCCAGCCCCACCTCGAACGGCACGCCGGAGAACGTCTCGCCGACGTCGAACGACTCGCCGTGCCGGTTGTAGTTGCGGTGGTCGTCCGCGCCGAAACGGGTGTCGAGGGTGTACTTGCCCGACAGCAGACCGGACGCCAGCGGCACCCGGGCGATGATCGCCACGCCCGCCTCCGCGGCAGCCGGCAGGACCCGCTCCAACGGCTTGAGCCGGAACGCGTTGAGGATGATCTGCACGCTGGCCACACCCGGCCGGGCGATGGCGGTCAGCGCCTCCTCCACCGTCTCCACGGACACGCCGTACGCGGCGATCCGCTTGGCCTCAACCATCTCGTCCAGCGCGTCGAACACCTCGTCGGTGGAGTACACCGGGGTGGGCGGGCAGTGCAGCTGGACCAGGTCGAGGGTGTCCACGCCCAGGTTCGCGCGGGACCGGTCGTTCCAGGCCAGGAAGTTCTCGCGGGAGTAGTTCTCCGGCACCTGCTCGACCCGGCGGCCCATCTTGGTCGCCACCGTGATGCCCGCGTCCCCGCGTTCGCGCAGGAAGCGGCCGACGAGCGTCTCGCTGCGCCCGTCGCCGTAGACGTCGGCGGTGTCGAAGAAGTTCACGCCCGTGTCGGCGGCGGCGTGCAGCACCGCCAGGGCGTCCTTCTCGTCCACCTGGCCCCAGTCGGCGCCGAGCTGCCAGCACCCGAGCCCCACCACGCCGACCCGGCGTCCCAACCTGACCGCGTTCCGGTTCTCCACGCCCCCGATCCTATGTGCACGCTCTCACGGGTGCACGAGCCCGGCCGGTTTCCGTCGGGTGTGGACCCGGTAGCCGACCTCGAACGACAACCCCGGCGTCCGCGCGATCGCCCGGGCGGCGATCTTCGCGGAGAACTCGATGCGCAGCACGGCCTCCAGGTCCTCGCGCTGCGCGAAGCGCCACAACGCCCGCACCCGGCGCAGGTCGAACCCCTGGGCGGCGAAGAACTCCTCGACGTCGGCCGGGTTGTAGCGGGGTTCGTCGGCGCACAGCCACGGCCCGTACGGCTCGGCCGTGCCGTCCAGGTCGACGATCGCGAGCGTGCCGCCGGGCCGCAGCACCCGGTCCGCCTCGCGCAGGCCGGGTTCGCAGCCCGGCCCGAAGAAGTAGGCGGTGCGGGCGTGCACCAGGTCCGCGCTCGCGTCGGGCAGCGGCAGGCGTTGCGCGGGACCGGCCACGACGGAGGCGTTGGGGACGTCCGCGACGCGCTTGGCGGCCCGTTCGACCAGTGGCGGGTGCGGTTCGACGCCGATCACCGAACGCGCGTGTTTCGCGAACCCCACGAGGTGGAATCCGTCGCCGCAACCCACGTCCACCACGTCCCCGCCGGTCCAGTCGCAGGCCTCGCGCAACGCCTGCCAGATGGCGCCGTCCACGTCCTGTGCGCGGTTCTCCACCTCGTACACCTCGGGCCAGTGCCAGATGTTCGGGCTGGGCAGGACCGTGGCCGGGCGGACGGCGGCCAACGCGGCGCGGACGAATCCCTTCACGGGACGACTGTAGAGCCGTAGCGTGATCATCCCGACGCCCTTGCAGGAGGTAGCCGGTGTCGATCGTCCCGAACTCCCCCGCTCTGGCCGAACTGCACCACGGCGCGCCCTGCTGGGTGGAGCTGCCCGTGGTCGACGAGCGGGCCGCCATCGACTTCTACGCCGGGCTGTTCGGGTGGACCTACGCCGACGTGCACGGCCGCACGGTCGCCGTCGCGGGCGGGCTGCCGGTGGCCGAGCTGGTGCCGGCCGACGGCGGGTTCGGGTGGACGCTGTACCTCAACAGCCCGCACGCCCGTGCCACCGCGGAGAAGGTGCACGCGCTGGGCGGGCACGTCCTGCGCGAGCCGGACGAGGTGTCCACGCTGGTCGCCGACCCGACCGGCGGGGTCGTGGGGTTCCGGCACGTGCCGCCGGACTGGATCTTCGGCACCGACGGGCACGGCGCGTACGCGTGGGCGGAGCTGAACACGTGGGACGGCGCGGTGGCGGACGAGTTCTTCCGCGAGCTGTGCGGCTTCGAAATCACCCAGATCGGTGACGGTCACGCGGTGGACTACACGATCTGGGGCGTCGAGGGGCACACCGTGCTGGGGCGGCAGCGGATGGGCCGCGCGTTCCCGTCCGACACGCCCGCGCACTGGATGGTGTACTTCACCGCCGCGCCCGAGATCGGCACCGACTCGGTCGCCAACAGGGTGCTTGAGCTGGGCGGACGCATCACCGTGGAGCCTTACGACAGCCCGTACGGGCGGGTGACCGTGGTCGCGGACCACACCGGTTCGGTGTTCTCGGTGATCGACCCGTCCCGGGCGGTGCCGCTGTCCGAGCAGGAGATCGGGTCGCCGGTCGACGACCCGTTCGACGACTGATCCGCCGGCGCTCCCGACCGCGCACGCCCGGAATTGTCGTACCCCTCCCGTAACGTCCGATGCGATCCGCACCACATCCGCATCGACTCTGAGGAGAGGGCGATGTCCACCCCCGGAACCCCGGCCTGGATCGAGGCGCCCACGGGCGACCCGGCCCGGACGCGAGACTTCTACACCGGCCTGTTCGGCTGGACCTACACCGACGCCTACGAGGGCTATTCGGTCGCGATGAGCGACGGCGAGCCGGTCGCCGGCTTCTACCCGCCGTCGGACGAGCCGACACCGCCGGGCTGGCTGTTCTACCTGCACACAGCCGGCCTCGCACGCACCTCGGAGCGCCTGGCTGAGCTGGGTGCGAAGACGGTCATGGGCCCGTTGGAGATCCCGGGTACGGGCCACGTGCAGCTCGTGCACGACCCGGCGGGCGCGGTGGTCGGGCTCTGGCAGGCCACATCGGACACGGTCCTGGCCACCGGTCGTCCGGGCGCGCTCGCGTGGCAGGAGGTCAACACCCGCGACGCCGCCGCGACAGACGCCTTCTACGGCGCGCTCTTCGGCTACGACGAGCGGCAGATCGGCGACGGCGAGACGTTCGACTACAAGGTCTGGTCGGTGCGTGGCGAGGAGGTGGCGGGCCGCCTGCGCATGGGCCCGGAGTTCCCGCCCGAACTCGCGCCGCACTGGATGCTGTACTTCGCCGTCACACCCGAGGTCGGCACCGACAAGGCGGCCGAGCGGGTGACCGAACTCGGCGGCACGGTCGGCGTGGAGCCGTTCGACTCGGCCTACGGGCGCATCGCCGTGGTGCGCGACCCGTACGGCTCGACGTTCTCCCTGGTCGACATGTCCCGGACAACACCGGACGCCTGAGCGGTCGCCACCGGCGGAACGGCCCGTTCGAGGGGTCGGAGCCGTCCAGCCGGTGCGGTGCTCAGGCCGGCACCCACGAGGCCGCGTCGGCTTGTCGCGTCCTCGGCGGCCGAGTCGCGCGCCGGAGGCGCGCAATCAGACAAAGGCGCTGAGCAGGAGCCAGGACACGACGGCGGAGGGCAGGAGCGAGTCCATGCGGTCCATGAGGCCGCCGTGGCCGGGCAGCAGCGTGCCCATGTCCTTCACGCCCAGGTCGCGCTTGATCAGCGACTCCACCAGGTCGCCGGTCGTCGCGGTCACGACCAGCGCGGCGCCGAACAGCGCGCCCTGCCACCACTGTCCGTCCAGCATGAGGCTCACGGTGAGCGCGCCGCCGACCACGCCCGCCACCATCGACCCCGCGAAGCCCTCCCAGGACTTCTTCGGGCTGATGGCCGGGGCCATGGGGTGCTTGCCGAAGAACACGCCGGCCGCGTAGCCGCCGGTGTCGGACAGCACCACGCCGATCAGGAAGCACAGGACCCGGAAGACCCCGTCCTCGGGGACCACCAGCATGACCGCGAAGGAGGCGAAGACCGCCACGTAGACGACCGTGAACACGGACGCGGTGACGTCCCGCAGGTAGCCGTCCGCGCCATCCTTGAGCCGCCACAGCAGGCACACCAGGACGGTGACGACGAACGCCGTCAGCACGCCATCGCGCCCGAACGGCCAGGCCAGCCACACCACGGCCTGGGCGCCCACGAGCACGGGCACCAGCGCGACCCGGATGTCCGCGGCGCGCTTCAACGCGCCCGCCAGCTCGTAGACGGACACGGCGACGGCGATGGCCACCACACCGATGAACAACTGCCGCACCGTGAACAGCGCGAACAGGATGACCGCGCCCAGCCCCACGCCGACGGCGATGGCCGCGCGCAGGTCCCGACCCGCCCGTGACGGGCTCTTCGGGGCCGCGCCCTGGTCACCGCCGCCTGACACCTGTGCTCCTATCACGACCGGCTACCCGGCCGAGCCAACCCATCCGGCCGGTGTTCCGGCCAGTCCCAACACCGCGAGGCCGCCGTCGGCTGGTCGCGTCGCCTTTCCCGACGATCACGCTATTCGATCGGCGGGAAACGCGGCGCGACGAGCCGACTTCCGGGCGGCCTCGCCGCCGCGACGCCAGTCGCGGCAATCCAGCTCAGACCTCGAGCAGCTCGGCTTCCTTGTGCTTGACCAGCTCGTCGACCTGGGCGACGTAGCGGTGGGTGACGTTCTCCAGCTCCTTCTCGGCGCGGGAGCCCTCGTCCTCACCGACCTCGCCGTCCTTGACCAGGCGGTCCAGCTCTTCCTTGGCCTTGCGGCGGATGTTGCGGATGGAGACCTTGGCGTCCTCGCCCTTGCCCTTGGCCACCTTGACCATCTCGCGGCGGCGCTCCTCGGACAGCTGCGGGATCACCACGCGGATGACCGAGCCGTCGTTGCTGGGGTTGACGCCCAGGTCGGAGTCGCGGATGGCCTTCTCCACCGAGTTGAGCTGGCTGGTGTCGTACGGCTTGATGACCGCCATCCGGGCCTCCGGGATGGCGACGCTGGCCAGCTGGTTCAGCGGGGTCGGCGAACCGTAGTACTCGACGACGATGCGGGAGAACATGGCGGGTGTAGCGCGGCCGGTGCGCACGGCCGCGAGGTCTTCCTTCGCCACGGACACCGCTTTTTCCATCTTCTCCTCGGCGTCGAGGAGGGTCTCGTCGATCACGGCTACTCCCTTGGTGTGCGCAGTTCGGCTCGAATCCCAGCAGGTCTAGAAGGACGGGCGACCACCGGGGGTGCTCACCAGTGTCCCGATCTTCTCACCACGCACGGCACGCGCGATGTTCCCCTCGGTGAGTAGGTTGAACACCATGATCGGCATGTTGTTGTCCATGCACAGGCTGAACGCGGTGGCGTCGGCGACGTTGAGGCCGCGCTCCAGCACCTCGCGGTGGGTGATGTGGTCGAACATCAGCGCGTCCGGGTCGGTCTTGGGGTCGGCGGTGTAGATGCCGTCCACCGCCTTGGCCATCAGCACGACCTCGCACCCGATCTCCAGCGCCCGCTGCGCGGCGGTGGTGTCGGTGGAGAAGTACGGCATGCCGGCGCCGCCGCCGAAGATGACCACGCGGCCCTTCTCCAGGTGGCGCATGGCGCGGCGGGGGATGTAGGACTCGGCGACCTGGCCCATGGTGATGGCGGTCTGCACGCGGGTCTCGATGCCGTGCTCGCGCTCCAGGAAGTCCTGTAGCGCCAGGCAGTTCATGACCGTGCCGAGCATGCCCATGTAGTCGGCGCGGCTGCGGTCCATGCCGCGCTGCTGGAGTTCCGCGCCCCGGAAGAAGTTGCCGCCACCGATGACGACGGCGACCTGGACACCTGTTCGGACGACCGCGGCGATCTGGCGGGACACGGTCTGGACGACGTCGGGGTCGACACCCACGCCGCCGCCGCCGAACATCTCGCCACCGAGCTTGAGCATGACCCGGCGGTAACCACCGGACTCGGCGTTGTCTGCCCCTGGGTGGGCTACCTCTGCGCTCACAGGTCCTCCTCTGGACACGGCAAGGGCGGGGTTGCATCCTCGCGCAACCCCGCCCTCACGCGAATCAGGCCTCGCCGACCTCGAACCGGGCGAAGCGGGTGACGGCGATCCCGGCCTCGTCCAGCACGGCCTTGACGGTCTTCTTGGACTCGGTCACGGAAGCCTGCTCCAGCAGCACGACGTCCTTGAAGAAGCCGTTCACGCGACCCTCGACGATCTTGGGCAGCGCCGCCTCCGGCTTGCCCTCCTCGCGCGAGGTCTCCTCGGCGATGCGGCGCTCGTTGGCGACGACGTCGGCCGGCACCTCGTCGCGGGTGAGGTAGCGCGGGCGCATCGCGGCGATCTGCATGGCGGCGCCGCGGGCGGCCTCCTCGCCGTCGCCGGTGTACTCGACCACGACGCCCACGGCGGGCGGCAGGTCGGCGGCACGGCGGTGCAGGTAGGTGGTCACGGTGCCGTCGAAGACGGCGACCTTGGCCAGCTCCAGCTTCTCGCCGATCTTGGCGGACAGCTCCTGGACGGCCGCGTCGACGGTCTGGCCGTCGAGGTCGGTCGCCTTGAGCACCTCGGCGTCCGCCGGACGGGAGGCCTTGGCGACGGCGACGATCCGGGACGCCAGGTCCTGGAAGTCGGAGTTCTTGGCGACGAAGTCCGTCTCGCAGCGCAGCTCGATCATCACGCCGTCCTCGGCGGCCACCAGGCCGTTGGAGGTCGTGCGCGCGGCGCGCTTGTCGACGTCCTTCGCACCCTTGATGCGCAGGATCTCGACCGCCTTGTCGAAGTCGCCGTCAGCCTCGTCCAGCGCCTTCTTGCAGTCCATCATGCCTGCGGCGGTCAGCTCGCGCAGGCGCTTCACGTCAGCGGCGGTGTAGTTCGCCATCGTGCGGTTTTCCGTTCCTTCTGCGGGATACGCGCGGGGATAGTGCCCGATGCACGCCGCGCCCGCGAGTCGGGAGCGGGCGCGGCGTGCGACGGATCAGGACTGGACGGTCTCGGAACCCTCGGCGGCGGGCTTGTCCGTCGACTCGGCGCCGACGAGCAGCTCCTGCTCCCACTCGGCCAGCGGCTCGTCGGTGGCGACACCCGGCTCGGGCTTGTCGGCACCGTCGGCGGCGTTGGTGCGGGCACCGGAGCGCGCCATGAGGCCGGCGGCGGCGGCCTCGGCGACGACCTTGGTCAGCAGCGCGGCGGACCGGATGGCGTCGTCGTTGCCCGGGATCGGGTAGTCGACCTCGTCCGGGTCGCAGTTGGTGTCGAGGATCGCGACGATCGGGATGTTGAGCTTGCGCGCCTCACCGACCGCGATGTGCTCCTTCTTGGTGTCCACGATCCACACGGCGCTGGGCACCTTGGACATGTCGCGGATACCGCCGAGCGTGCGCTCCAGCTTGTCCTTCTCGCGGTTCATCATCAGGATTTCCTTCTTGGTGAAACCCTGGAAACCGCCGGTCTGCTCCATCGACTCCAGCTCCTTGAGCCGCTGGAGGCGCTTGTGCACCGTGGAGAAGTTGGTGAGCATGCCGCCCAGCCAGCGCTGGTTCACGTAGGGCATGCCGACGCGGAGCGCCTCGTTGGCGATGGCCTCCTGCGCCTGCTTCTTCGTGCCGATGAACAGGATGGAACCGCCGTGCGCGACGGTCTCCTTCACGAACTCGTAGGCGCGGTCGATGTACGACAGCGTCTGCTGGAGGTCGATGATGTAGATGCCGTTGCGCTCGGTGAAGATGTAGCGCTTCATCTTCGGGTTCCAGCGACGGGTCTGGTGCCCGAAGTGCACGCCGCTGTCGAGCAGCTGCTTCATGGTGACGACGGCCATGGCCGGTTTCGCACCTCTTCGATCGGGCGCGCCGGGCGGGCCGGCACGCGTTCCGGTTGGTCGCGGCGTTCCGGGTCGGACCGCCGCCCTGGTGCCCCTGCCGCCGCCCGAACCGGAGTTTCACCTCAGGACCGCCGGACGCCGTGACTCGACCACGAGAGGTGGATCGGATCTGCAATGGCACGCGAAGTCGTCCCGCGCTCACACGGGCCGCGCAACGAGTGTACGCCGCTCCCCGCCGTGATCCGAACCGCCCCCGAGTTGTCCACAGCCCTCGAGTTGTCCACAGTTCGCCAACTCACCCTGGCCCCCATCCGCCCAGGTGAGGACCCGTCGAACACATGACCACTCCACGCCTGCCCACCACCCTGGCCCTGACCACCGCCCTCACCGCGCTCCTGGCGTCGGTGGCACCCCCGGCGACCGCCCGCCCACCCCGCTACACCTGGCCCCTGCCCCCGCCCCACGTGGTCCTGAGGACCTTCCACGCCCCCGCCACCCCCTACGGCCCAGGTCACCGGGGCGTCGACCTGGCCGCAGCCGCCGGCACACCCGTCCTGGCAGCCGCCGACGGGACGGTGACCTTCGCCGGCCGGGTAGGCGACCGCGAGGTCGTGTCCCTGTCCCACGCAGGCGGCATCCGCACGACCTACGAACCCGTGACCCCCGCCGTCGAACGCGGCCAACGGATCACCCGCGGCACCCGCATAGCCACCCTCACCGGGGGCCACGAGGGCTGCCCGCAACCCTGCCTCCACTGGGGCGCCCACCGACCGGACAAGAAGCGGGGCCGCGACTACCTGGACCCCCTGAAACTCCTCTTCACCGGCCGGATCCGACTGCTCCCGCCCGAACCACGAGCCACCGGGGCGGAGGGCATCGGACCGGTCGGCTCAGGAGTCGAGCTGTTCGTTCAGCTTCGTGCGCAGCCGGAGGACGGCGCGGGTGTGCAGTTGGCAGACCCGGGACTCGGTCACGCCCAGCACCTTGCCGATCTCCGCGAGCGTCAGGTTCTCGAAGTAGTAGAGCGTCACCACGACCCGGTCGCGCTCGGCGAGCTGGGCGATCGCGTCGGCGAGCTGGCGGCGGCTGTCCTGGTCGACCAGCGTCGCGATCGGGTCTTCCGCGCCTTCGTCGGGCAACGACTCGGCGAGCGACGCGCCGCCCGCGCCACCGGCGCTGCGGCCGGCGGCGATCAGCTCGTCCAGGGCCACCACGCTGGTGAGCTGGAGCTGGGCGTACAGCTCGCGCAGCTCGGCCAGGCCGATCCTGAGTTCGGCGGCCAGCTCGCGGTCGGTCGGGGTGCGCTGGAGCCGGCCGCCGAGGCGTTCGAGTGCGCGTTCCACGTCCCTGGCGCGGCTGCGCACCGACCTCGGGACCCAGTCCTGCGAGCGCAGGTCGTCGAGGATCGCGCCACGTATGCGCTGCATCGCGTAGGTCTCGAACTTCAGCCCGCGTTCGGGTTCGAACTTCTCGATCGCGTCGACCAGGCCGAAGATGCCGGACTGGATGAGGTCGGCGACGTCCACGTGCGCGGGCAGCCCCGTGCCGACCCGGCCGGCGACGTACTTGACCAGCGGCGCGTAGTGCAGGACGAGGCGGTCGCGGAGGGCCTGGTCGTGGGACTCGCCGTAGGTGTGCCAGAGGGCGATGATCCCGGCTTCCACGTCGTCTGCGGTGCGCGACTCCGAGGCCGGGTGGGCGGGGCGTGCGGACGGTGGGATCACCGGGTCGTCGTCGGCCATCAGGTCCGGAACTGACAGATCGGGGGCGGCGGGATCGTCATCAACAGGATCTTCGTCAGCTGTGCCTTCGTCAACCACGTCGTCGTCAACCACGTCGTCGTCAACCACGTCGTCGTCAACCACGTCGTCGTCAACCACGTCGTCGTCAACACCGTCACCGGCAACACCGTCACCGGCAACACCGTCACCGGCCGGGTCGTCACCGGCCGGGTCGTCACCGGCCGCGTCGACATCACCGGCGTCGTCCGCGAACAGATCGGAGGTCGTCGCCGGGTCGTGGGTGCGGCCGTTGCGCCGGGGACGGGTGTCGTCGGTGGCTCCGTGGTGACCGTTCGTCCCGGTCGGCGCGGGCGCGGCTGGAGAGGGCGCCTCCGACGAGGCCCCGACGTGCGCGGCGGAAGGAGAGGTCACGGTTGCGGTCCGCGAACCTCCCCCTGCGACGTCAGGAGCGGGGGTGGGTTCGGTCATGGATCGCCTTCAGCCGGTCGACGGTGACGTGTGTGTAGAGCTGAGTCGTTGCGAGCGTAGCGTGACCGAGCAGCTCTTGGACGGTGCGCAGGTCCGCTCCCCCTTCCAACAGGTGCGTGGCCGCCGAGTGCCGCAGCCCGTGCGGGCCGATGTCGGCCGACTCCGGTACCGCACCCACTACATCGTGAACAACCCGCCTGGCGGTACGCGGGTCGAGCCGGCCGCCGCGCGCACCGACGAAAAGCGCCCGTTGTGAACGGTCGCTGACCAGCGCCGATCGGCCCCGTTCCACCCAGCGCCGTACCGCCCGTTCAGCCGGAACGCCGAACGGCACGGTGCGTTCGCGCCTGCCCTTGCCCAGAACCCGGATCACCCTTTGGGAGTAGTCGATGTCGTCGAGGTCGAGGCCGCACAACTCGGCGACCCGAACACCTGTGGCGTACAGCAACTCCACCACGGCTTGGTCACGCAGCGCAACCGGATCGCCCTGTTCCGCACCTACTTCCGCTGCTGTCATCGCCGCCTTCGCCTGCTCCGGACGGAGCACGGTGGGCAGCGTCCGGTGCGGTCGCGGGGCCGCCAGGCGCGGGCCCGGGTCGGCCGTCAACAGGCCCTCGCGCGTCGCCCACGCGGTGAACGCCCGGGCGGAGGCCGCGCGCCGGGCCAGCGTGGTGCGACTGGCGCCCGACGCGTGCTGGGCGGCGAGCCACGAGCGGAGTCCGGCCAGGTCGATGGCCTCGACGGCGGCGTCACCTGGCGTTCCGGACGCCAGGTGGACCAGGAGCGAGACGACGTCCGCCAGGTAGGCGCGGACCGTGTGCGGCGATAACGCGCGTTCCATCGCCAGATGGTGTTCGTAGCGGTCGACCACGGCCGCCACGTCGTCGGGCAGCTCACAGCGCAGGCCGACGAGGTCGACGCGGGGTGTCCGAGCGTGCGGCGGCGGGGACATAGACCCTGACGCTGCGCCCTCGGCCGGACTTGGTCAAGTATCGCCACGCGGACTCCCGTTCTGGGAGCGCTTCCATCCCGCATCGACCCGCTCCGCCAAGTCGATCAGCTCCAATTCGGGCAGCAGCGCCCGAACTCGGGACAGCTCAACTCCCGACTCGACCGAGATCGCTTCCGCACTCGCGCCCGACCGCAGGCCCAGCGCCTCGTACACCCGCAGCGCCTCGCCCTGTGGAAGTCCGACTTCGGTGTTCCGCGTGGCTTCGACGAGATCGACACCGAGCCGCCCGGTCGACTCGATGATCTCGGCGACGCTGCTGACCGGCTGCGCCTCGCCCGAACGCAGCAGCTCGTGGCAGCCGGACGACGTCGAGGACGTGACCGGCCCCGGCACCGCCATCAGCACCCGCCCCAGCGCCGACGTCGAGGCAGCCGTGTTCTTAGCCCCACTCCGCCGCCCCGCCTCCACCACCACGGTGCCCTCCCCCAGAGCCGCGATGAGCCGATTACGCGTGATGAACCGGTACCGCGCAGGCCGGCAGCCAGGCGGATATTCGCTGACCACGAGCCCGTGCTGCGGAATCCGCTCCAGCAGCCCCTGATGCCCCGCCGGATACGCGATGTCCACCCCGCACGCCAGCACCGCGATCGTCGGCCCACCGGCAGCCAACGCACCCCGATGAGCCGCCCCGTCGATGCCGTAAGCAGCCCCGGACACGACGGTCACACCGGCCTCGGCCAGCCCGAACCCGAACTCCGCCGCGACGTGCTGCCCATACCCGGTAGCCGACCGACTCCCCACCACCGCCACCGACCGCTCGGCAAGCGCCGCAAGGTTCCCGCTCCCCCGCACCCAGACCGCGAGCGGAGGGAGCCCGCAGCGCAGCCCGTGCGCGGCGGCGATGGTGAGGGCGTTGAACGGCCACTCGGGCCACTCCTCGTCCTCGGGAACCACCAGCCGTCCACCGAGGCCTTCGACCACCGAGAGGTCTTCTTCGGCTCGGTACTCGTCGCGGCGGGCGGAGGTCTGGTTGGCCACCGCGGCCGGAACATCGCCTTTCCGGACCCGACGCGCCGCCTCGACCGGACCGTGCTCGGCGACGAACTCGCTCAACGCGGACGCCGGCGGCTCAGCAACCCGCGAGAGGTACGCCCGAGCAACCCGAACCTCGTCCCACTTCACAACCCACCCCCACCCCGGCCCCACCCACCCGCTGAACAGGAGCACCGACCACAGCCAGCCAGCCGGAATACGCACCGACCGCGTTCGCCGACCGGACAGGAGCACCCGCCACCGCCGCCGCCACCACCCGAGCGCCCACCGCCACCACTCCGGCCGCACAAGCACCCGCTGCCGCCACCGCCACACGAGCCCGCGCCGCCACCGCCACACGAGCCCGCTCCGCCACCGCCGCAGCCACACCAGCCCCCGCCGCCACCGCCACACGAGCCCGCTCCGCCGCCGCCACACGAGCCCGCGCCGCCACACCAGCCCCCGCCGCCGCATCCGAAACCACGGCCACCAACACCCCCGCCGCCAACACCCCCGCCGCCAACACCCCCGCCGCCAAGACCGCCGACACCACGACCGCCGACACCGATACCACCGCGGCGGCACCAGCGTTCGCTGCGGCAGCGGCGGCGACATGAGCACCGGGTGGTGTGGCCGAGCAGGTGTGGGCACTTGGTGGTGTCTGCGGGGAGGGGCTGTTCGTGTTCGGCGGCCGGGGGTTGGCGCGCGGGGTCGGTGGGTTGAGGTGCGGGGTCGGCGGGTCGAGGTGCGGGGTCGGTGGGTCGAGGTGCGGGGTCGGCGGGTTGGAGTGCGGGGTCGGCGGGTTGGAGTGCGGGGTCGGCGGGTTGGAGTGCGTAGTGGCAGGGGCAGGGTTGGCGGTTTTGGCTGGTGGGGGTGACTGGTGCGAGCGGGGTTGGAAGCGAGGGTTGGCGGGTTGGGTGGAGGTTGGAGGGGTCGTTGTGGGAGTGGGGGTGGTTCGGTGGGGTGCAGTTGGTGGTCATGGGGTGTCGGCCTTTCGGGCTGGGGTGGAGCGGGATTGGGTTTGGGCGTGGATTCGGGTGGGTGGGGGGCCGAGGGTCCAGGTTCGGGTGGTGGAGTGGTCGGCTAGGCGGCGCAGGGTTGGGCGGCCTCCGTAGGGGCCCTCGCGCGGGGTGTCGGGGGGTGGTGGGTGGAGGCGGGGCTTTGGGGTCACTTGGCGGAGGTGCCAGGTGTGGGTCATGGGGTTCTCCGTTCGCGGAATTCGAGGGCTGCTGCCACGTGGTCCTCGGTGGGCAGGTCGGTTTCGGCCAGGTCGGCCAAGGTCCAGGCGACCCGTAGGCACCGATCCGCGCCTCGGCCGGTCAACGCGCCCCTCGACAGGGCTCGGTCGAGCAGGGATGTGGTCTGCCTCGGGAGGCGGTACTCGCGGCGCAGGATTGGGCCGGGGACCTCTGCGTTCGTGTGCCAGCCGTGGCGGGACCAACGGGCGTCGGCCCGCGCGCGTGCGTTCGCCACGCGTTTTCGGACCGTTTCGGTGGATTCCGGGTCCGGGAGACCGGCATCCATCATCACGGTGAGCGGGCGCATCAAAACCCGTAGGTCGACGCGGTCCAGGAGTGGGCCTGAGAGTCTGGCTTGATAGCGGCGTTTGACTCCGGGTAGGCAGGTGCAGTCGATGTCCTTCGCGGGGGCGCAAGGGCATGGATTTGTGGCCAATACGAGTTGGAAGCGGGCGGGATAGCGCGCGATGCCGTGCAGGCGTGCGATCCGCACTTCGCCTTCCTCGAGGACGGCGCGCAACGCATCGAGTTTGTTGGGACCGAATTCGGAAGCCTCATCCAGGAACAACACACCCTTGTGCGCACGACTCACCGCACCGGGTTTCGCGAATCCGGGACCGCCACCCACCAGGGACGCGGTCGACGCGGAGGAATGTAGTGAGACGAAGGGAGGTGTGGAGACCAGTGGGCTGCCCGGGGTGAGCAGGCCGGCGATGGAGTGGACGGCTGTGACGCCGAGAGCGTCATCGGAGGTCAGCGGAGGTAGGAGGCTCACCAGGCGTTCGGCGAGCATCGTCTTACCGGTGCCGGGCGGACCGGTGAGCAGGACGTGGTGTCCGCCGGCGGCGGCGACCTCCAGTGCCCACCTCGCCTCCGGTTGACCGACTACATCAGCCAGGTCGGGGCCGGGAGCAGGCGGTGCGGGGGTGAACGGTGGCGGGTGGCGCAAGGTGCCGTCGGTGCCGTCGAGCCAGTGGAGGACGTCGGACAGAGAGTCCGCGCCGCAGACGTCCAAGCCGTCGACCAGGGCGGCTTCGGGTAGGGACGCCGTGGGGACCACGGCCCGTGGGAGGCCGGCGCGGCGGGCGGCGAGGAGTGCGGGGAGTACGCCTCGTACGGAGCGGACGCGGCCGTCCAGGGCTAGTTCGCCCAGGAGGACTGTGCCCTCCAGGCGGTCGCCGGGGACAGCTTGGGACGCTGCCAGTACTACGCAGGCCAGGGCCAGGTCGTAGCTGGAGCCGACCTTCGGCAGCGACGCCGGGGACAGACCCAGCGTCACGCGTTGGGTGGGCCACTCGTGGCCGCTGTTGCGGACGGCCGCCCGGACTCGGTCCTTGGACTCCTGGAGCGCAGCGTCGGGCAGGCCCACCAGGCGGGTGAGGACGGCTCCCGCGCCCACGTCCGCCTCGATCTCCACCGGCACGCCGTCCACCCCGAAGAGCGCGACGCACCACACGCGTGCGAGTGCCATCTCAAGCACCTCGCACGTGGTGCAGCCGGACCGGACCCGACGGCGGCCAATGGATGCCGATGAGGTCGAACCTGATGCGCATCCAGCCCAGGCCCTGCGCCCTCAGCCAACGCCGGGCCAGGTCCCCTATCCGACCCAGCTTTTCCGGGGTGACGGCTTCCAGGGGGTGGTCGTGGTCGGTTCCGGAGCGGCATTTGACTTCGCAGACGACCAGTTGTTCGCGGTCCGTCGCCACTACGTCCAGTTCGCCCGCCTTGCAGCGCCAATTGCGAGCCAGGACCACGAGGCCCTGCTCTTCCAGGTACCGGCACGCCAGGTCTTCGCCGCGCCTGCCCAACTCCTGATTGCTCATCGCCGTCTCCTGCTCGTCGAGTGGTGTTGGCTCGACTGTGGCGGAGGAATGGCGGGCAGGCCGGCGGCGGATTCGGAACTGTGGACAACTTCGGACCTGTGGACAACTCCCGGAAAAACAGAAGGGGTCCACCCGATCGGGTGGACCCCTTCTGAAGCGGAGCGGCGGTCAGGAGTTGAACGGGCCGTCCTCGGGCAGGCGCAGTTCGGGCTTGTCCAGTTCTTCGACGTTGACGTCCTTGAACGTGATCACCCGGACGTTCTTCACGAACCTCGCAGGTCGGTACATGTCCCACACCCAGGCGTCGGACATCCGCACCTCGAAGTAGACCTCGCCGTCCGCGTTGCGGACCTGCACGTCCACCGAGTTGGCCAGGTAGAACCGCCGCTCGGTCTCCACGACGAACGAGAACTGGCTGACGATGTCGCGGTACTCCTTGTACAGCGACAACTCCATCTCGGTCTCGTACTTCTCGAGATCCTCTGCACTCATTACGCCTCCGCGCGGGTCGTGCTCATCGAGTCCGCGCCCCTCCTCGTCGCGAGCCTGCCACCGCTGGTCTGCGGCGATGTTCCATTCTGGACCACGGCGGCGGAAAGCACGTCGCGCGCCACCCGGTGCGGCGCGGTCAAGCCGTGGCGGGCCGCCGCCGACGCCACGTTCGCATACGACCAGCGGTGCTCCGCGCTCGGGCCGTGTTCCAGCAGTGCGGCCTGGTGCTCGGGGGTGCTGTAGCCCTTGTGCACGTCGAACCCGTACTCGGGGTGTTCTGCGTGCAGTGACGCCATGATGCGGTCCCTGGTGACCTTGGCCAGCACCGATGCCGCCGCCACGCACGCCGCGACCCGGTCGCCCTTGACGACCGGCATGTTCGGCGCGGTCAGGCCCGGGACCGGGAAGCCGTCGGTGAGGACGTACCCGGGGTGCGCGGACAACTGGGCCACGGCCCGCCGCATGCCCTCGATGTTCGCCACGTGCACGCCGATCAGGTCCACCTCGGCCGCGGGCACCACGATCACCGCGTAGTCCACGGCGCGCTTGAGGACCAGGTCGTACATGCGGTCGCGGGCGGCGGCGGTGAGCAGCTTGGAGTCCGTCAAGCCCTCGAACCGGCCGGCGTCACCGGCCTTGAGCACGCACGACGCGATGACCAGCGGCCCGGCGCACGCACCGCGCCCGGCCTCGTCCACCCCGGCCACCGGGCCGAGGCCGCGCCGGTCCAGCGCGGCTTGGAACGCCCAGATGCCCGCGGTCTGCCGGACCTGCGCGCGAGGCGGCTTGCGGATCACCACCCGACCTTATCCCAGCCACCACGGGCCGGGACCGCGCGTGCCGACCTCAGCCACGGCGGTCGCGGAACAGCCGCACGCGGGCACGGGCACGACGGCTCAGCAGCAGCACCGGCCACGCGGCCAGGAGGCCCACACCCAACGGCACGGCGGACTGCCACGCCGGCGCGCCCAACGCCACCACCTGCGGGTTGTGGTCGCCGACGCCCTGCCAGCGCGACGGCGGCAGCACGATCACCCGCGCCTTGCCCACCACGTTCTCCACCGGCACCAGGCCCGCCTGCGGCCCCTTGTCCCGCGCCTGGCACCGCGAGTCGCACGAGTCGTTGCGGTTGTCGCCCAGCACGAACAAGTAGCCCTCGGGGATCTCGACCTCGGCGAACGAGTCCTGCGACGTGCCGCGCCCGGGCTCCCAGTACAGGTACGGCTCGTCCAGCGGCTTGCCGTCGACCATCACCCGGTTCTGGTCGTCGCAGCACGACACCGTCTGCCCGCCGACCGCGATCACCCGCTTGACGAAGTCCTCCTTGTTCGCCGTCGGCACCCCGACCAGCGAACCCAGCCCCTGGAAGAACCCGACCACCGGGTTGTCCGGCTCGGCCGGCGCGAACTCCTGGTTGATCCACGCGTCCGGGCCGTGGAACACCACCACGTCACCCGGCGCCGGGTCGGTGAAGATGCTGTAGGTGACCTTGTCCACCAACACCCGGTCGCCGAAGCACGGCGAGGTGCAGCCGTGCAGCGTCCGCTCCATCGACTCCGACGGGATCATGTACACCCGCGCCAGGAAGGTCTGGATCAGGAACGCGAGCCCGACCGCCACCACGATCAGGACCGGCAGCTCGCGCCAGAAGGAACCCTTCTTCTTCTCCTTCTTGCGCGCGCGCTGACGCCACGCCTCGATCTTCTCCTCGTCGGAGGCACGGGACGAATCCTCGTCGGAGGAGCCGTGGGAAGGTGCGACGTCTACCACCAGCCCAGCGTACCGATCACCCCTGTGTGGACCTGGTCAACCGGCGTCGCAGCCGCTTGCCGAAGAACACCAGCGGGAACGCCCCGAGCAGGCCCATCCCCAGCGGGACGCCGGACTGCCACGCGGGCGCACCCAGCGCGACGGCCTGCGGGTTGTGGTCGCTGATGCCCTGCCACCGCGACGGCGGCAGCACGATGACGCGCGACTTGCCGATCACGTTCTCCTCGGGCACGACGCCGTTGACCCCGCCGCCGCCCTGGCGCCGCGAGTCGGTGGAGTTGGTGCGGTTGTCGCCCATCACCCAGAGGTGGCCCTCGGGCACCTTGACCGGCGCGAACGGCTCGTGGTCCTCGGGACCGGTGCCGGGCTGCCAGTAGACGTACGGCTCGTCCAGCGGCTTGCCGTCGACCTTGACGCGGTGCTGGTCGTCGCAGCACTCGACGGTCTGCCCGCCCACCGCGATGACGCGCTTGACGAAGTCGCGCTCGTCCGGCGGCGCGAGCCCGACCAGGGACATCAGGCCCTGGAAGCCGCGCACCACGGGGTTCTCGGAACGGGGCGACTGGAAGTCGTTCTGGCCCCACGACTCGGGGCCGCGGAACACCACGACCTCACCCGGCTCGATGTCGCCGAACTCGTAGACCAGCTTGTCGACCAGGACGCGGTCGCCGAAGCACGGGGAGGTGCAGCCGTGCAGCGTCCGTTCCATGGACGCCGACGGGATGACGTACACCCGCGCCAGGAAGGTCTGGATCAGGAATGTCAGCGCCAGGGCCGTCACCGCGAGCACGAGGAGTTCGCGCCACAGCGGGGGCTTCTTCTTCTGGGGCTTGCCGTCCTGAGGCTTGCCGTCCTCGGGCTTGCTGCCCGACGCCGAGCCCTCGTTGGGCTCGGCGTCGGGTTCCTGACCGTCTTCGCCGGCGGAGCGGTGCACGGGTTCTGCCACGTGGGGCAGGCTATCGGTTGCGCGTGAGTCCGGCGTCAGGAGGCCGGCTTGGCCTCGCGCTTCTCCTTGATCTTGGCGGCCTTGCCGCGCAGGTCGCGGAGGTAGTACAGCTTCGCGCGACGCACGTCGCCGCGGGAGGCGACCTCGATCTCCGCGATGTTCGGGGAGTGCACCGGGAAGGTGCGCTCGACGCCCACGCCGAAGGAGACCTTGCGGACGGTGAACGTCTCGCGGATGCCACCGCCCTGGCGGCGGATGACCACGCCCTGGAAGACCTGGACGCGCTCGCGGTTGCCCTCGATGACGCGGACGTGGACCTTCAGCGTGTCGCCCGGCCGGAAGCTCGGGATGTCGGAGCGCAGCGACTGGGCGTCAAGAGCGTCCAGGGTGTTCATGGTCGTCCTCGTCCTCTACGTTAATTCACTTCCCCAGAGGCGCGTGCCATCTCAACTCGCACACGTGCATGGGGGCGGGCTCAAAGCGCACACCGGTCGACCCGGGTGCAGCAACCTGTCCAGTGTGCCAGACGGGGCTGTCGGCCACGAAATCGGGGCTCAGCCCAGTTCGTCGAGCAGCTTGCGGTCGTGCTTGTCCAGCGCGCCCTCGGGGAGGGCGGCCAGCAGGTCGGGACGGCGTTCGAAGGTGCGGCGCAGCGCCTGGTCCCGGCGCCAGCGGTCGATCGCCTTGTGGTTGCCCGAACGCAGCACCTCGGGCACGGCCAGGTCGCGCCAGACCTCGGGCCGGGTGTAGGACGGGCCTTCCAGCAGGCCGTCGGAGAACGAGTCCTGCGCGGCGGACGCGGGGTTGCCCAGCACGCCGGGCAGCAGCCGCACCACGGCCTCCACGATCACCAGCACGGCGACTTCGCCGCCGACCAGGACGTAGTCGCCGATGGACACCTCGTCCACACGCATCCGGCGGGACGCGTCGTCCACCACACGCTGGTCGATGCCCTCATAACGGCCGCACGCGAACACCAGACGCTCTTCCGCGGCGTACTCGTGCGCCAAAGCTTGCGTGAAAGGACGCCCGGCGGGCGTGGGGACGACGAGACGCGGCGGCGTCTCCCCCGCGCACACCTCGTCCAGCGCGTCGCCCCACACCTGGGGCTTCATGACCATGCCCGGACCGCCGCCGTAAGGGCTGTCGTCGACCGCCTTGTGCACGTCGTGCGTCCACTTGCGCAGGTCGTGCACGTCGACGCTGATCAGGCCCTTGTCGATGGCCTTGCCGAGCAGTGCGGCGCGCAGCGGGTCGAGGTACTCCGGGAAGATCGTGACGACGTCAATCCGCATCGAGCAGGCCTTCGGGCGGGTCGAGCACGACGCGCCCGCCGGGCACGTCGACCGTGGGCACGATCTGCCGCACGAACGGGACCAGCGCCTCGCCGCCGTCCCGCTTGATCACCAGCAGTTCCCCGCCGGGACCGTGGACGACCTCCCCGACCGTGCCGACGAGCGTGCCGTCGAGCAGTTCGGCGCGCAGGCCTTCCAGCTCGTGGTCGTAGAACTCGTCCGGGTCGCCGGTCGGCGGCAGGTCCTCGGTGCTGACGAACAGCAGCGTGCCGCGCAGCAGTTCCGCGACGTCCCTGGTCAGGACTTCCTCGAAACGCACCAGCAGCCGCCCGGAGTGGTTCCGGGCGGCTGCGACGGTGAGAGTGCGACGCGTGCCGTCGCGCAGCTTGCCGACCAGCGCCGAGCCCACGGCGAACCGCTGCTCGGGCGAATCGGTGCGCACGTCCACGGCGAGCTCGCCGCGGATGCCGTGCGCCTTGGCCACGCGGCCGACGACGACGTCCATGTGCGCGCTCAGCGGTCGGTGTCGACCACGTCGACGCGCACGCCACGACCACCGATGCCGGCCATCACGGTGCGCAGCGCGGTCGCGGTGCGGCCGGAGCGGCCGATCACCTTGCCGAGGTCGTCCGGGTGGACGTGGACCTCGAGCGTGCGACCGCGCCGGGTCGTGACCAGGTTCACCCGGACGTCGTCCGGGTGGTCGACGATGCCCCGAACGAGGTGTTCGAGGGCGTCAGCCAACAAGCTCACGCCTCGTCCTTGGGAGCCTCGGCCTCATCGGCCTTCTTGGCGGCCTTCTTCTTCGGCGTGGTGGCCTCGGTCGTCGGCGCGTCACCGGCCGCGGCGAGCGCGGCGGCGAACAGGTCGGCCTTGGACGGCTTGGGCTCCTTGACCTTCAGGGTGCCCTCGGCGCCCGGCAGGCCCTTGAACTTCTGCCAGTCGCCGGTGATCTCCAGGATGCGCTGGACGGACTCGGTCGGCTGCGCGCCGACGCCCAGCCAGTACTGCGCCCGCTCGGACTTGACCTCGATGAACGAGGGCTCTTCCTTCGGGTGGTACTTGCCGATCGTCTCGATGGCCTTGCCGTTGCGGCGGGTGCGCGCGTCGGCGACGACGATCCGGTAGTACGGCTGACGGATCTTGCCAAGCCGCTGAAGCTTGATCTTGACGGCCACGGGTGTGGGTACTCCTCAGGCTCTCTGCATCACGTGCGGGCGCTCCACACCCGAGTGGGGCACGGGTGGGAAAACCCAGAGGTCTTGGCGCCAGGGCACGGTGAGAGGGACCGACCACGGCGAACAGCCAGCCATTCTGCCAGACGGGGTCACCCGACCACGAATCGGGCCACTTCGACACCCGATCCGGTCAACGCCTTCCGCACCGCGCGGGCGTGTTCGACGGCCCCGGGAGTGTCTCCGTGCAGGCACAACGAGTCCACTTCGACGGCCACGACCTCACCCGTCGCGGCGACGATTTCACCCTTCTCAGCGAGCCGCAGCACCTGCGCCAGGACGGCGTCCGTACTGGTCAGCACCGCCCCCGGCTGGGTGCGCGGCACCAGCGCGCCCTCGGCGGTGTAGGCGCGGTCCGCGAAGGCCTCCCGCACCGGCCGCAGACCCGCCTCGGCGGCGTGATGAAGAAGACGCGAACCGGGCAGTCCGAGCACCGGCAGGTCCCCGAACGCCTTCACCCCGGCCACCACGGCGGCAGCTTGCGCATCGTGGTGCACGGTCGCGTTGTAGAGCGCGCCATGCGGCTTGACGTACGACACCCGCGTCCCCGCCGCACGCGCACACGCCTCCAGAGCGCCGATCTGGTACAGCACCTCGTCAGCCAGCTCGCCCGGGTCGGCGTCGATGAACCGCCGCCCGAACCCGGCCAGGTCCCGGTAGGACACCTGGGCGCCTACGGCGACCCCGCGCGCGGCGGCCTCCGCACACACCCGGCGCATCGTGGACGGGTCCCCCGCGTGGAACCCGCACGCCACGTTCGCGCTGGTCACCACCTCCAGCAGGGCGGCGTCGTCACCGAGCTTCCAGATGCCGAACCCCTCGCCGAGGTCGGAGTTGAGGTCGATCACGTGGGCATCACCCCGATGGAGACCAGCAGCAGCGTCAGGCCGGGCAGGAAGTTGTTGACCACGTGCGCCACGACGCTCGCGGTGAGCCGGCGGGTGATCAGCCGGGCGATGCCGATCGGCAGGGCGATCACGATCAGCAGGGAGGTGCGCAGCGGCTCCAGGTGGCTGGCCGCGAAGATCAGGGTGGTCAGCACGAACGCGGCCCACTGGCTCCAACCCTGCCGCTCGATCGCGCCCCACAGCAGTCCCCGGTAGATCAGCTCCTCGCAGATCGGCCCGACGAAGCACACGTACAGGAACATCGCGATCGCGGCGGCCAGCGGCAACCCGGCGCCGTCGACCAGCTCGCCGATCGCCGAGGTGGCGTTCTGGTCGCCCACGACGCGCGACCAGACCACCGCCGCCAGGTAGGTCAGGACCAGGCCCAGCGCGCCGAGCTTGAGGCCGACCTTGACGTCCGCCCAGTTCCAGCGCAGGCGCAGGTCCACCAGCGGCCCGTTGCCGCGCACGCGGGTGATGAAGACCGCCACCGCGGCGGCCAGGACGGTCGGCACCATCGAGCCGACCAGGATGAACGCCACCGAGGAGCCGATGTCGGTCCCGGACGTGCGCGCGATCGCGGTGATGAACACCGCCGAGAGCACGAACACCGCTTCGACCAGCAGGAACGCGCCAAAGCCCCAACGCTGCCCGGTGCGCTCGGGCACCGGCTCGCGGCCGACCGCGCGCACGCCCTCGATCAGGCCTGTCGGGGGTTCATCCGGAGGATTCACAGTCGATAACCCTAGCTAGGAGGCGCCTACGTACAGGTAGACGGCGGGGAGGAGGTTGTTGGCCGCGTGCGCCACGACGCTCGCCGCGACCCGCCCGGTGATCATCCTGGCGGCCCCGATGGCGAGACCCTGGGCGAACAGGCTGATGGTGCGCCACGACTCCTCGTGGAGGAACGCGAAGATCAGCGCGGTGAGGCCAAGGATGGCGTACTTCGGGACTTTGTAGTGCTCCAGCGCGCTCCACAGGGCGCCTCTGGTGAGGAGTTCCTCCGTCAGGGGCGCACCCAGGAAGACGAACAGCGCCGCGCACGCCAGCCAAACGGACTGACCGCCGGACAGCGCTCCGATCCGCTCCAGCGAGGACCCGGTGTCGCGGTTGATGCGCAGGAGCACGACTCCGAGTACCCACGCGGCGAGCAGCGACAACCCGCCACAGGCCAAACCCACCTTGATGTCACGCGCCCGGGGGACCAGTCCGAAGTCCCGCTCCGGACCGTCACCACGCCACCAGGAGACGACGACGGGGCCCAGGCCGAGCAGGACGTTGGGCAGGAACACCAGGAGCAGCAACGGGCCCAGCACGGGCGGATCGGTGACGTCGACCTCGGCGAACCGGTCGGCGGTGACGGCGGTGAAGACCAGCGTGGCCAGGTGGTAGCCACCCAGCCCGAGGAACAGCGCCAGGAAACCCCAATGCGCCCGCCCGGTGTCCTGCCGTTCCTCCACTCGTCCGAACGTAGCGGCACCGGCTGAACGGACACTGTGCAGGGCTCAAGATCACCCTGACGGCCGCACGCTCAGTGGATGCGGCCCCGCAGCATCACGAGCTTGGGGTGCCGCAACGCCTCCAGGTCGACCCGGGGGTCGGTCTCGTACACCACGACGTCCGCCGCCGCGCCTTCCGTCAACGACGGGAAGCCCAGCCACTCGCGCGCGGCCCACGACGCCGACGCCAGGGCGTCCGATCGGCTCAGGCCCACCGCGTGCAGCGCGGCGATCTCGTCCACGATGCGGCCGTGGCGGATGCCGCCGCCCGCGTCCGTGCCCGCGTACACCGGTACTCCGGCTTCGATGGCGGACGCGATCGTGGCCTTGTTGCGCGCGTAGAGGTGACGCATGTGGGCCGCGTACTTCGGGAACTTCTCCGCGCCCGAGTCGGCGATGCCGGGGAAGTTCTCGATGTTGATCAGGGTCGGCACCAGGGCGGTGCCGGCCGCGGCCATCGTGGCGATGGTGTCGTCGTCCAGGCCGGTGCCGTGCTCGATGCAGTCGATGCCGGCCGCGAGCAGGCCGGGCAGCGCCTCGCCGCCGAACACGTGCGCGGTCACCCTGGCCTTCGCCTCGTGCGCGACCTTGACCGCCTCGGCCAGCACGTCGTCCGACCACACCGGGGCCAGGTCGCCGGTCGACCGGTCGATCCAGTCGCCGACCAGCTTCACCCAGCCGTCGCCCTGCGCCGCCTGCTCGGCCACGGCCGCGGGCAGGTCGCGCTCGTCCTCCAACTCCACGCCGATGTACTTGATGTACCGCTTGGGGCGCGCGATGTGCCGGCCCGCGCGGATGATCCTCGGCAGGTCCAGGCGCTCCTGGAGCGGACGGGTGTCCAGCGGGGAGCCGCAGTCGCGGATCAGCAGCGTGCCGGCGTCGCGGTCCAGCAGCGCCTGGTCCACGGCCTCCGGCAGGTCGACGGCGCCGTGCGCGCCCAGGCCGACGTGGCAGTGCGCGTCGACCAGGCCCGGCACGAGATAGCCGCCGTCCACGACGGTCCGCGCGCCCGGCACCGGCCGGGTGCGCACCCGCCCGTTGACCACCCACAGGTCGCGCGGCTCGCCACCGTCGGGCAGGACGACGCCGCGCAGGTGCAGACCGGTCACTTCGGGAACTTGAACTTCGTCGGGTCGAAGCCGGGCGGCAGGTCGTTGAGGCCGCCGCCGTCGAGGCCCGGCGGGAGCTGGCCCATGCCGGGCGGCAGGCCGCCGGGGAGCATGCCGGGCATGCCCGGGAAGCCGCCGCGCACCTTCGGCTGCGTCGGCCCGCGCCCCTTCTTGCCCTTCTTCCCCTTCTTGCCCTTGCCGCCCTTGGGCCGGGACCCGGGCAGGCCGAACCGGCCGGCCATCTGCGACATCATCTTGCGGGCCTCGAAGAACCGGTTGACCAGGTCGTTCACGTCGCTGACCCGGACGCCGGACCCGTTGGCGATGCGCAGCCGGCGGGACGCGTTGATGATCTTCGGGTCGTCGCGCTCGGCCGGGGTCATGCCGCGGATGATCGCCTGCACGCGGTCCAGATGCTTCTCGTCCAGGTTCGCGAGCTGGTCCTTCATCTGGCCCGCGCCGGGCAGCATGCCCAGCAGGTTCGCGATCGGGCCCATCTTGCGCAGGGTGAGCATCTGCTCCAGGAAGTCCTCCAGCGTGAGCTGGCCGGACCCCATCTTCACCGCGGCGGCCTCGGCCTGCTCCGCGTCGAACGCCTGCTCGGCCTGCTCGATCAGGGTGAGCATGTCGCCCATGCCCAGGATGCGCGACGCCATCCGGTCGGGGTGGAAGACGTCGAAGTCCTCCAGCTTCTCGCCGTTGGACGCGAAGAGGATCGGCTGGCCGGTCACCTCGCGGACGCTCAGCGCGGCACCACCGCGGGCGTCGCCGTCGAGCTTGGTCAGCACCACGCCGGTGAAGCCGACGCCGTCGCGGAACGCGGTCGCGGTGTTCACCGCGTCCTGACCGATCATCGCGTCGACCACGAACAGCACCTCGTCGGGCTGCACGGCGGCGCGGATGTCGATCGCCTGGCGCATCATCTCCTCGTCGACACCGAGGCGACCCGCGGTGTCGACCACCACGATGTCGTGCTGCGCCCGCTTGGCCTCCTCGATGCCGCGACGCGCCACGTCCACCGGGTCGCCCACGCCGTTGCCCGGCTCGGGCGCGAACACCGGCACCCCGGCGCGCTCGCCGACGACCTGGAGCTGGGTCACCGCGTTGGGCCGCTGGAGGTCGCAGGCGACCAGCATCGGCGTGTGGCCCTGGCCGCGCAGCCACTTGGCCAGCTTGCCCGCCAGGGTCGTCTTACCGGCGCCCTGGAGACCCGCCAGCATGATCACCGACGGGGGTTCTTGGCCAGGTTGAGCCGCCGGGTCTCGCCGCCGAGGATCGCGACCAGTTCCTCGTTGACGATCTTGACGACCTGCTGCGCCGGGTTGAGCGCCTGGGAGACCTCAGAGCCCTTGGCGCGCTCCTTGACCTTGGCGATGAAGGTCCGCACGACGGGCAGCGCGACGTCGGCCTCCAGCAACGCCACCCGGATCTCCCGCGCGGTGGCGTCGATGTCGGCGTCGGAGAGCCGCCCCTTGCCGCGCAGGTTGTTCAGGACCGAGGTGAGCCGGTCGGAAAGGGTGTTGAACACGATGCCGTCAGACCTCGCCACGTCGTCGGACCATTGACCACCCGCCAGGGTAGCCGGTCTCAGGTCACGGCCAGCCTCAGGCGGTCGCCCCGGGACAGCAGGGTCATCGCCTGCCAGCCGCGCGGGGCGTGCCCCTCGGCGAACCGGCGGCGCAGCCGGGCGGCCCGCTTCACGTGCCGGGCGAAGGACCGCGAGCGGATCAGCCGACCCCGGCGGACCTGGCCGGACAACGCCTGTTCGGCGGTCGCGTCGAGCCACAGGAAGTGCCGGGGCCGGGCGCTCACCAGGCCGACCGCCACCAGGCCGGCGCGGGTGGTGGGCCTCGTCGAGGGCTCGTGGACCAGGAGCAGGCCCGAGGTGAAGAGGGCGAACCAGAGGATGCGCAGGCGGTGCACCAAGTGCACCAGCGGGCGGTAGCAGCGGTACGGGAGGGAGGCGGGGAGCACGGTGCGGAGGTAGCCGCGGACCTGGTCGGAGTCCAGCACGACGGCTGCCGCACCCCCGGTGTCGACATCGGCGAGCATGGTCGACTTGCCCGCCCCGGGCAGGCCCGCGAGCACGACCAGGGATCGGGGCGCCACGGCGACGACGGTCATCGCTTCCATACTAAAGAGACGTTCCGGACGCCTCCGAGTTCCCGGCAGAACCCGGAGGCGGTCTGTACCCCTCGAACGGACCGCCCCCGGGTCTTTCGCCGGTGACGCTCCTCACCGCCGGTACCCCGGCGGCCCCCCGCGTCACGGGTCAAAGCCTGCCCGGCGGCGGGGGCGGGGGCAGCGTGAGCACCCCCGATCGGTTGTGCGTAGACCTACGCATTTCGTCAGCGGGCGGCTACCAGGACGGCGCGTTCGATCTTCTTGCGCTGGGCCGCGTCCAGGACCCCGGACGCGGTGATGGCGAAGGAGTCCACGACGGTCGAGCCCAAAGTGGACACCCGCGCCCACGCGACGTCCACACCGGACTGCTCCAGCGCGTCGG
Organism: Actinosynnema sp. CA-248983; assembly: GCA_050954585.1. Classification (GTDB taxonomy): domain Bacteria; phylum Actinomycetota; class Actinomycetes; order Mycobacteriales; family Pseudonocardiaceae; genus Actinosynnema. Next base: position 7,053,212 of record CP191863.1, read on the forward strand.
CCACGTGGTGCAGCAGGCCGATCCGGTCCGCCGCGCGCAGCTCCAGCACGACCGAGCCGGTGGACTCGTCGTCGAACCACAGCACCCTCGGCGGGGGCGGGTCCTGCGGCGGGCCGCCGTAGTCGCGTTCCTTGGCGGCCAGTTTGTCCGCCAGGGCAAGCGATCCGTCGACCGCACGGGTCAACTGCTCTCGCAACAACGTCACGTCGGGCAGCGACCCGAACCTGGGCGACACGGTGAACACGTCCACCGCGGCGCCCTCGTGGGAACCGAGGACCGCCGAGTGGACCTCCAGCGAGTTCAACGCCAGCACGCCCGCCGCCCGCGACAGCAGGCCGGGGCGGTCCTTGGCCACCACCGTGACGGTGGCCGCGTGGTCGCCGGGGTCGATCAGCACGTCCGGCTTCCCGGACTCCAGCACGGCCGCCGCCAGGTCCTGCTGGCGCTGGTCCAGCGGCTCCGGCTTGGGCAGCGGGTCGCCCGCCATCGCCGCGCGGCACCGCGCCACCAGGTCGCCGACCAGGGACGCCTTCCACTCCGACCACACGCCCGGACCGGTGGCGATCGCGTCGGACTCGGCCAGCGCGTACAGCAGCTCCAGCAGCACCGGGTCACCGCCGAGGGTGTCCACGACCCGGCGCACGGTGGCCTCGTCCTCCACGTCCCGGCGGGTCGCGGTGTGCGGCAGCAGCAGGTGGTGGCGGACCAGGGCGGTGAGCGTGGCGACGTCCTGCGGCCACAGGCCCAGGCGTTCGGCGACCTGGGTGGTCAGGGCCGCGCCGACCTCGGAGTGGTCCTGCTGGCGGCCCTTGCCGATGTCGTGCAGCAGCGCGCCGAGCAGCAGCAGGTCCGGGCGGGACACCGTGGTGACCAGGCGGGCGGCGTGCGCGGTCGCCTGCACCAGGTGCCGGTCCACGGTCCAGACGTGCGCGGCGTCGCGCGGCGGCAGGTCGCGGACCGCGCCCCACTCGGGGAACAGGCGTCCCCACAGGCCGGTGCGGTCCAGGGCCTCGACCACGTCGATCAGGCCGGTGCCACTGCCCAGCAACGCCAGCAGCTCCTCCCGGGCCTCGCGCGGCCACGGCTGGCGCAGCTCGGGCGCGGAGTCGGCGAGCTTGGCCAGGGTGCCCGCCGCGATCGGGTGCTTGCTGCGGGCGGCGGCGGTGGCCACGCGCAGCAGCAGCGCCGGGTCCCGGCTGGGCACGGCGTCCCGGGCCAGCGCGACCTCGGTGCCGTGCAGCACCACGCCTTCGTCCAGCGGGCGGCGCGCGGGCTGGCGGCGCAGCGGGGAGCGGGCGAACACGCCCAGGCCCCGCTTGGGCACGGCCGCGCGAGCCGTCCGCATGGCCACGTCCACCGCGTACACGATCGTCCTGGCCGCCGACGACATCGCCCGCGCCAGCTGGAACCGGTCGGCCAGGCCCAGCGCGGCGGCGACCTCGTCACCGTCCTGGGCGCGCAGCACGTCCCGGGGCTTGCGGGCCACCCGGCGCAGCTCGGTGCGCACGTCCAGCAGCAGCTTGCGGGCCTCGTTCACCTCGGCCGACGGCCGGTCGGTCAGCTGCGCGGCGGACAGCGCGTCCAGCAGCGTCACGTCCCGCAGCCCGCCCCGGCCGTGCTTGAGGTCCGGCTCCACGCGGTGCGCGATCTCACCGCTACGCGCCCACCGCCGCTGCGCCGACTCGGTCATCTCGTCCAGCCGGGTCCGCACGCCCGACCGCCACGCCTGGCGCGCGCTGTCCGCGAGCCGGGTGCTGGTGTCGGCGTCCCCGGCGATGTGCCGGATGTCCAACAACCCCAACGCGGTGCGCAGGTCCCCGGCGGCGACGCGCAGCGCCTCGCCGACCGTGCGCACCGAGTGGTCCAGCCCGATGCCCGAGTTCCACAGCGGGTACCAGAGCTTCTCCGCGACCTCGTCCACGCCCTTGTGCCCGTTGTGCACCAGGAGCAGGTCCAGGTCCGAGTAGGGCACCAGCTCGCGCCGGCCCAGTCCCCCACGGCGACCAGGGCCAGCCCGCTGCCCGGTCCACCGACTCCAGCCTGCGAGGCGTGCGCGGTGAGCCAGAACTCGTGCAGGTCCACCAGCGCCTCGCGCAACGACTCCCCCGTCAGACGGCGCCGACCTGGCGCGAGCAGGCGATCTCTCGCTCGCACCAGGTCGTCAGCCGTGACGACGGCCGCCTCGGCGTTGTCCATACGGCCGTCCCCCATCTCTACAGAGCGTCGGTACCGCGCTCCCCGGTCCGGACCCGGATGACCGTGTCGACCGGGGTCACCCAGACCTTCCCGTCGCCGATCTTGCCGGTGCGGGCGGCCTCGACGACCGCGTCCAGCACCTTGTCCACCGCGGCGTCGTCGATGAGCACCTCGACCCGCAGCTTGGGCACGAAGTCCACGGCGTACTCGGCGCCCCGGTAGACCTCGGTGTGGCCCTTCTGGCGGCCGTAGCCCTGGACCTCGCTGACGGTCATGCCCAGCACGCCCAGCTGCTCCAGCGACGCCTTCACGTCGTCCAGGGTGAACGGCTTGATGATGGCGGTGACCAGCTTCATGACTTGTTGCTCCCCTCAAGGACCGCGGTGGCGCCGGCGGCGACACTCGGCTTGGTGCTGCCACGCGTACCGAGGCCGCTGCCGAACTCGTACGCGGTCTCCGCGTGCTCGGCCTCGTCGATGCCGCCGACCTCGGCCTCCTCGTCGGCGCGGAAGCCGACGGTCAGCTTGACCAGGTAGCCCAGGACGAGGCTCAGGACGAAGGAGTACGCGAGCACGGCCAGGGCGCCCACGGCCTGCCGCCAGAGCTGGTCGACACCGCCGCCGTAGAAGAGGCCGTTGATGCCCGCCGGGGCGGCGGAGCTGGCGAAGAAGCCGATCAGGATGGTGCCGGACAGGCCACCCACCAGGTGCACGCCGACCACGTCGAGCGAGTCGTCGAAGCCGAAGCGGTACTTCAGGCTGACCGCCAGGGCGCACAGCGCGCCGGTGATCGCGCCGATCGCGATCGCGCCCAGCGGGGTCACCGAGGAACAGGCCGGGGTGATCGCGACCAGGCCGGCCACGATGCCCGAAGCGGCGCCCAGCGTGGTGGCGTTGCCGTCGCGGACGCGCTCGACCACGAGCCAGGCCAGCATCGCGGCGGAGGTGGCGACCAGGGTGTTGACGAAGGTGACGCCCGCGGTGGTGTTCGCGGCCAGCGCGGAGCCCGCGTTGAACCCGAACCAGCCGAACCACAGCAGACCGGCGCCCAGCACGACCAGCGGCAGGCTGTGCGGCTTCATCCGGTCCTTGGGCCAGCCGACCCGCTTGCCCAGCACGATCGCCAGGGCCAGGCCCGCAGCGCCGGCGTTGATGTGGACGGCCGTGCCGCCCGCGAAGTCGATCGCGAGGAGCTTGTTGGCGATCCAGCCGCCCGGGTCGATGACGTTGCCGTCAGCGTCCTTGCCGTCGAAGTCGAACACCCAGTGCGCGACCGGGAAGTACACGACCAGCGCCCACAGGCCCGCGAACAGCAGCCACGGGCCGAACCGGGCGCGGTCCGCGATCGCGCCCGAGATCAGGGCGACGGTGATGATCGCGAACATCGCCTGGAAGGCGACGAAGACGGTGGTCGGGACGGTGCCCGCGAGGGCCTCCGTGCCCAGCAGCCCGTCCAGGCCGAAGAACTCGAACGGCTTGCCCAGCAGGCCGGCGCCGACATCGGTGCCGAACGCGGTGGAATAGCCGACCAGCACCCAGAGCACACCGACCACGCCGATCGCGCCCAGGCTCATCATCATCATGTTGAGCACACTCTTGGACCGGACCATGCCCCCGTAGAAGAAGGCAAGTCCGGGGGTCATCAACAGCACCAGGGCGGAGCTGGTGAGCAACCAGGCGGTGTCCCCTGTATCCACGTCGACCTCCACTGCACGTCGGTTGCGGAGGAGCATCGGCACGTCCTGTTTCGCGCGGACACGTGTCAGGTTTCGCGCGGGTGAACTGTCCGGGGGCTGGTGTTACGGGCACGTTTCACACGCTTGAAGGGAGAGTTTTCGGCGGCAACCAACCCGGGCGGCGCGGCTGTGCGCCGTGACGGACCGTGGAGCCGCCGGTCACTCTTGGGGTGGTCGGGATGGCGGGCGTGGGCGCAGTGGTGACGGACGGTGGGGTCGCCGCGGTATTCGACAAGCGCGCGGAGAACTACGACAGGCACACCTGGCACGTGACGTACGCCGAGCGGCTCGGCACGACGTCTTCGGCCGCAAACGCTGAACGGGCCGCCCTCCGGTGAAGGGCGGCCCGTTCAGGTCACGAGATCAGCCGAGCCAGCCGGGGATGCCCGGCTTCGGGCCGGCCGGGCGCTGGCCGCCGCCGGGCTCCGCCGCCGTCAGGGACGGCTGCGGTTCGACCGCCGCGCAGCGGGTGCCGTTCCGCGGAACCTTCAGGTCGATCAGGTACTCGTCGGTCGCGCCCTGGGTGCAGGCGCTGCGGTCGTAGACGCCGTGGCCCCAGCCCTCGTAGGTCAACAGCACAGTGGTGTCGCGGCTCTGGCGGTGGGCGTTGACGGCCCACTCGTAGCCGGTCGCCGGGTCGTGCAGGGCGTTCATCATGAGGATCTTCGGCGCGTGCTTGATCCGCAGGCGGTGCTGCGGGTTGTTGACCTTCTCCGGCAGGCCGACGCAGCCGGCGATGGCGTAGTGCCCCAGGGAGGAACCCCGCATGTGCGGCGCCAACTGGTTCGCCCGGTCGACCAGCGCCGCCATCTCGCGGTGGTTCTTCACGCGCATCGCCCAGTCCTGGCAGAACACGGCCGGGAATGGGTTGTTGACCGTCTGCGGCTCGGCGCCGAACGCGGTCGTGGTCGCACCGCCGCCGGACAGCGCCAGCAGCCACTCGGCCAGCGGCGCCCAGTCCGGGCCGTAGAACGCGCCGAACGCGTTGCCGATGATCAGGTCCGCCGGGATCTTGCGGGTCGGGTCGCCCGGGGCGGTGATCTCGCCGCGGTCGGCGCGGGCCAGCAGGTCGTCCCAGAACTTCGCGACGTCACGACCGTGCAGCGCGCACGAGGAGGTCCGCTCGCACCACTTCACGAACTCGGTGAACGCGTCCTCCGCCGCCACCGCCTCGGTCTCGTTGAACCGCCAGGTCCCCAGGCTGTGGTCCATGTTCGAGTCGATGACCATGGCGCGGATGTTGCGGCCGTAGCGCTCGGCGTACTGCTGGCCGATCAGCGTGCCGTACGAGATGCCGTAGTAGTTGATCTTGCGCTCGCCGAGCGCGCGGCGCAGGGCGTCGATGTCGTTGGTGACCGCGATGGTGTCGGCGTGGTCGTAGATCGGGCCGGAGTGCTTGCGGCAGTCGGCGGCGAGGTCGCGGTTGTACTGGGCGAGCGCCTCGAACTCGGCCTGGTTCGCCGGGTAGATCGAGATCGGCTTCTCCAGCAACTCCAGCGAGCACTTCACCGGCGCGCTGCGCGCCACACCGCGCGGGTCGAACCCGACGATGTCGAAGCGGTCCTGCACGTCCTTGCCGAAGTACCGGTCGGCGCCCAGCGCGAAGTTCACGCCGGACCCGCCGGGACCACCCGGGTTGATCACCATCGCCCCGATCCGCTTGGCGGGGTCGAGGGCCTTGCGGCGCGCCACGGCGAGGTCGAACTTGTCGCCGCGCGGGTTCGCCCAGTCGATCGGCAGCTTGAGCGTGCCGCACTCCACCTCGGGCAGCTCGGCGCACGGTTTCCAGTCGATGGGCGCGGCGAGCGCCTGGAGATCGGCGTCGAGCGGTGTCGCGTCCGCGGGGTCCGCGGACGCGACCGACGCGGTGCCGGCGACGAGCGCCACCACCGCGCCGACACCGCCCAACGCTCGGAAGATCGGTCGCACAGGTTCCTCCCTAGTTCCTGTCACCGTTCAGTCACCCTTTGGGGTGATCGCAGGCTTCCAGGGGCGTGAACTGGCGCACAACCGACTGAAGTCGCGGACGGCGTCAGCCCGAAGGCTGACAACCGCGCACTACCGGGTGAGTTCGTCGTACCGCGCGGTGAGCTGGTCGAGGCCCGAATCGGTGAGGGAGCCGAACAGCCTCATGCGGGCCATACCGCCGTCCGGGTGGATGTCGAGGCGTGCGTGGGTGGCCTCGGCCGCCTCCACCCGGAAGCGGTGCCGGGTGTCGGGTTGCAGGCGGGTGTGCGGGACCAGGTCGAACCAGTCGTCGGGGTCCTTGCGGACGTCCCGGCCGCGCACGGACGCCCAGCCCGGGGCGTTGCCCTTGAAGTGGGTGGTGTCCAGCTCCGCCAGGTGCACGACGCCGGGCGCGGCCAAGGCGACCTCGACCCACTCGTTGCCCTCCTCGCGACGGCGGGCGGTCTCCCAGCCCTCGCCCATGGAGGCGGCGTTGCCGGGCGAGATGAGGTTGCCGGGACGGCCGAAGAAGTCGTTGCTGCACCCGGCGATCGCGGCCCCGTTCTCCAGCGCCGCCAGGTCCAGCGCGCCCGGGACGATCAGGTTCGGGTCGGGCACCGGGGTGCCGAACACGCGCAGCCGGGCCACTCCGCCGTCGGGGTAGATCGTCAGCCGGACGTGGGTGTAGCGGCGCTCGACGTCCACGTCGAAGTAGTGCTTCTGGTCCCCGCCCAACGGCGACTTGGGCACCAGCGGCTCCCAGTCGGTCAGTTCCTCCGGGCTGGGGTAGCCCACGGCGTGCGTGCCCTCGACGCTGGCGAGCGGCGGGTAGTTGCCCTTGAACCACGCCGTGTCCACCACGATCCCGCGCACCACGCCGGGCATGCCCAGCCTGACGACCGCGCTGTCCGAACCCGGTTCCCGGCGCCGCCGGGTCTCCCACCCGTCGTAGACCTGCCCCTTGTGGCCGAACGTGTGGGGCCGGTACTCGGCCTCCGCCGGGGTGATCAGGTTCTCCCGCTCGGCGAACAGCTCGTCGTTGGCCCACACCACGCTCCCGCCGACCGCGCGGGAAGCCAGGTCGGGCAGCCGGGTCCAGGTGGGTGTCATGCGTCTCCTCTGCTCAGCAGCCGGCCGGTCGGCCGGTCTCCGGTGATCCTGTTGCCGCGCAACCAGGTCTGCCGCACGACACCGGCCAGCGGGCGGCCGTGGTAGGGCGTGACGGGGTTGCGGTGGTGCAGCTTCGCGCGGTCCACGACGAAGGCGTCGTCCGGCGCGAACACGGCGAAGTCGGCGTCCCGGCCGGGTTCGATCGCGCCCTTGCGGGTCAGCCCGACCAGGTCGGCCGGCGCGGAGGCCATCCAGCGGACCACGTCGGTCAGGGCGTGGCCGCGCTGCCGGGCCTGCGTCCACACCGCCGGGAGCCCCAGTTGGAGGCTGGCGATCCCGCCCCACGCGGTCGCGAAGTCGCCCTCCTTCAACTCCGGCGTGCACGGCGAGTGGTCGCTGACCACGAGGTCGATCAGCCCGTCCGCGAGGCCCCGCCACAGCAGCTCGCGGTTGGCCGCGTCACGGATCGGCGGGCAGCACTTGAAGTGCGTGGCCCGGTCGCCGATCTCCTCCGCGATGAAGGTCAGGTAGTGCGGGCACGTCTCGGCCGTCACCCGCAGTCCGGCGGCGCGAGCCGCGCGCAAGTCCGGCAGCGCCTCACCGCTGGACAGGTGCAGCACGTGCACGCGGGCGTCGGTCTCGCGGGCCGCCTCGATCAGGCCGCTGATCGCGTGCCCCTCGGCGTGGTGCGGCCGGGACGCCAGGAAGTCGCGGTAGCCGGGACCGGACTCGGTGACGTGCCGCGGGTGCTCGGCGTGCACGATCGTCAGCGCGTCCACGGTCCGCAGCTCGCTCAGCGCCGCCCGCAGCTCGTCGTCCTCGACGTGCGGGAACTCGTCCACGCCGGAGTGGATCAGGAAGCACTTGAACCCGAACACCCCCGCCTCGTGCAGCGGCACCAGGTCGGTGAGGTTGCCCGGCACGATCCCGCCCCAGAACCCCACGTCCACGTGCGCGTTGCCCTCGGCCGCCTTCCGCTTGACCTCCAGCGCGTCCACCGACGTGGTCGGCGGCAGGCTGTTGAGCGGCATGTCGACGATGGTCGTCACGCCGCCCGCCGCCGCCGCGCGGGTCGCGGTCGGGAACCCCTCCCACTCGCTGCGCCCCGGGTCGTTCACGTGGACGTGCGTGTCCACCAGGCCGGGCAGCAGGACTTCGTCGTCGGCCAGCTCCACCACCCGGTCGCCGGACAGCTCGTCGGGCCCGGTGACGGCCGCGATCCGGCCGTCCCGGACGCCGACGTCGGCCGGCCGCTCGCCCTGCGGCGTGATCACCCTGCTCGCGCGGAACACCAGGTCCATGCGGGTCACTCTCCCAGCCAGTCGGCGGCGATGCGACCGGCCAGCCGCGCCAGCAGCGGCTCGGGCTCGGTCAGGCAGCGGGTCAGGTCGGGCTCCACGTCCAGCAGCGCGTACGCGCCGCGCAGCCCCAGCTCGGCGGGGTCGACCGAGGTCCGGCCGGCGACGGCGACCGTGGGCACGGACCCGGCCGCCGCGGCCACCCCCGCCGGGGCCTTGCCGTGGCGGGTCTGGGCGTCCAGCGACCCCTCGCCGGTGATCACCAGCCGGGCCCCGGCGACGGCCTCGGCGAACCCCACCAGCTCCAGCACCACCTCGATGCCGGGCCGGCGGGTCGCGCCGAGCACGGCCAGGGCGGCGAACCCGATGCCGCCGGCCGCACCCGCGCCCGGGACGTCGACGTACTCGGGTCCGACCTCCCGGGCGAACGCCGCCAACCGCTCCTCCAGCACCTCGACCTGCTCGGGCGTGGCGCCCTTCTGCGGCCCGTACACCGCCGCCGCGCCGGACGGCCCCAGCAGCGGGTTGTCCACGTCGCTGGCCAGCACCACCTCGACGGCGGCGAAGTCGGCCAGCCGGTCGCCGATCGCGTCGAGCATCCCGCGCCCGCCGTCGGTGCTCGCGCTGCCGCCGACCCCGAGCACGATCCGCCGGGCACCCGAGTCCAGCGCGCTGACCAGCAGCTCGCCCACGCCCCGACTGGTCGCCGGCAAAGGAGCGGGCTCGTCCAGCAACGCCAGCCCCGACGCCGACGCCACCTCCACCACGGCGGTCCCGCCGCGCACGGCGAAGCTCGCCGCCACCGGCTTGCCCACCGGGCCGGTCACCCACCGACCGACCCGCAGGAAGCCGGCGGCGACGGCGGCGTCGACCGTGCCGTCACCGCCGTCGGCCACCGGCAGGCTGCGCACCGACAGGCCCGGGACCGCCTCCCGCAGGCCGCGCTCGACTGCGGCGGCGACCCGCGGGGCGGACAGCGTTCCCTTGAACTTGTCGGGCGCGACGACCACGTGACTCACGGCAACGGCTCGTACTCGCGCATCGCCGCGATGGACGTGCCGTTGGCGGTGTTGCCCTCGCGCTCGATCATGATCTCGACCAGGACCGGCCGGCTGGTGCGCTCGGCCTCCTTGCGGGCCCACTCCAGGGACTCCCGGATGCGGCCCGGCTCGGTGACCCGGGTGCCGGAGCAGCCGTAGGCCTCCATGATCTTGACGTTGTCCGAGCCGTTGGTGTCGTAGTGGATGTCCACCTCGTACTTCATGTCGTAGCCGCCGTGGTCCTCGGCCATCCGGATCAGGCCCAGGTACTCGTTGTTCAGCATGATCAGCACGAACGGGACGTCGTACTGCGCGCCCACGGCCAGCTCCTCGACCAGGAACTGGAACGAGTAGTCGCCGACGATGCCGACGACCTCCGCGTCCGGCTCGGTGGTCTTGAGCGCCTTCTTCACGCCGATCGCCGCCGGGATCTCCCAGCCGAGCGGACCGGCCTGGCCGCACACCTGGTAGTGCCGCGGCTTGTGCGCCTTCTGGTGCTGGCCCGACCAGATCTGGTAGAGCCCGATGGCGGTGACGAAGTACGTGTCCGGCCCGTAGAAGTCGTTGATCTCCTTGAAGACGCGGGGCGCCTTCACCGGGACGGTGTCGAAGTCCTCGCGCCGCAACAGCGTCCGCTTCAGCTCGGCACAGCGCTCGGTCCACGCGTTGGGCTCCGCCGCCGCACGCTCGCGAGCCAGCTTGAGGAGCGCTTGCAGGAACAGCTTCACGTCCGCGACGACACCCAGGTCCGGCCCGAACACCTTGCCGATCTGGGTCGGCTCGACGTCCACGTGGATGAACTTGCGCTCGCCCCGGTAGGTGGCGAGGTCGCCGGTGTGCCGGTCGCCGAACCGCGCGCCCAGCGCCAGCACCAGGTCCGACTCCAGGAAGGAGGCGTTGCCGTAGCGCTGGGAGGTCTGGATGCCGGTCATGCCCGCGTACAGCGGGTGGTCCTCGTCGATCGCGCCCTTGCCCATGAGCGTGGCCTGGACCGGGACCTGGAGGTGCTCGGCCAGCGCCCGCAGCTGTTCCCCCGCCTCGGCCAGGATCACGCCGCCGCCGGCGAGCAGCAGCGGGCGTTCGGCGGCCAGCAGCATGTCCAGAGCGCGTTCGACGCGGGCCGGGTGCGGTTCGGGCTTGGCGACCGGCAGCGGGGCGTCGATGGACGCGTCCCACTCGATCTCCTGCTTCTGCACGTCGATCGGCAGGTCGATGAGGACCGGGCCGGGACGGCCCGAGCGGGCGATCCGGAAGGCCTCGCGGAAGATCCACGGCGCCTGCGCGGCCTCCTTGACCTGCACCGCCCACTTGGTGACCGGCGCGGCGATGGCCACGATGTCGACCGCCTGGAACGCCTCCTGGTGCAGCTTGGAGGTGGCCGCCTGGCCGGTGATGCACAGGATCGGGACGGAGTCGGCCTGCGCGGTGTAGAGGCCGGTGATCATGTTGGTGCCGGCCGGGCCGGAGGTGCCGATGGCGACGCCGACGTTGCCGGTGGTGCGGGACCACCCGTCGGCCATGTGCGTGGCGCCTTCTTCGTGGCGGACGATCAGGTGCTCGATCGTGCCGTCGGTCTCCATCGCCTTGTACAGCGGGAGGATGGCCGCGCCGGGGCAGCCGAACACGGTGTCGATGCCCTCGGACTTGAGGACGTCGACGACCGCCTGCATGACGGGAACCTTGGCCATCAGGCCCTCCCTGCGAAGTTCTCGATGACCTTGAGCAGCGCCGAGTGGTCCAGGGCGCCGTAGCCCTGGGCGCGTGCGGACGCGATGAGCTGGGCGATGACGCCCGTGACGGGGAGCGCGACGTCGACCTGCCGGGCGGCGGCCAGCGCGATGCCCATGTCCTTGTGGTGCAGGTCGATCCGGAAGCCCGGCTGGAACTCGCGGGCGATCATGGTCTCCCGCTTGAGGTCCAGGATGCGGTTGGCGGCCAGGCCGCCGGCGAGCACGTCCAGACCGGCCTTGGCGTCCACACCGGATGCCTCCAGCAGCACGATCGCCTCCGCGACCAGGGCGTAGATGCCGCCGACCATGAGCTGGTTGGCCGCCTTCACCACCTGGCCCGCGCCGTGCGGGCCCACGTGCACGACGGTCTTGCCCAGCACGTCGAGGATCGGCCGGGCCGCGGCGAAGTCGGCCTCCTCGCCGCCGACCATGATCGACAGCGTGGCCTGCTTGGCGCCGGTCTCGCCGCCGGACACCGGGGCGTCCAGGACCCGCACGCCCTTCTCGGCGGCTGCCTCGGCGACGGCGAGGGAGGTCTCGGGGCGGATGGTGCTCATGTCGATCAGGAGGGTGCCTTCGGCGACGACGTCGAGCACGGTGCCCAGGACGACGTCCTCCACCTGCGGGTGGTTGGGCAGCATGGTGATGACGACGTCCGCGCCGCGTGCCGCCGCGGTCACGTCGGAGGCCGCCGTGCCGCCGGCCGCGGTGAGCTTGGCCAGGGCGTCGGGGTTGAGGTCGAAGCCCGTCACGTCGTGGCCGGCGGCGACGAGGTGGCCGGCCATGGGCGTGCCCATGATGCCCAGCCCGATGAATCCGATCGTGGTCATGCGTTGTCCTTAGGTCCGAACAGCCAGTCGAAGTCGGGGACGCCGTCGCGGAAGACCGTCGCCTTGTACTCCAGGCCGACGAAGCCCGGGTAGCCGCCGGCGTCGAGCTTCGCCAGCAGCCCCGACAGGTCGAGGTCCCCGGTGCCGGGCTCGCCGCGACCGGGCGCGTCGGCGATCTGGACGTGCCCGATGCGGTCGACGTGCGCGGTGAGGGCGTCGAGGTCGTCGCCGTTGACGGCGAGGTGGTAGAGGTCGGCGAGCAGCGCGAGGTTGTCGCGGCCCGCCGCGTCCACGACGGCCAGCGCGTCGGCGGCCGTGCGCAGCGGGTAGTCCGGTGCGGCCGAGAGGGGTTCCACGACCACGGTCGCGCCGATCTCGGCGGCCACGTCGGCGGCGTAGCGGAGGTTCTCCAGGGCCGCCGGGGTGGTCGGGAAGCTGCCGTGCAGCGCGTTGAACGTGCGGCAGCCGAGGCGGTCGGCGAGGCCCGCCGCGATCTCCACGTTCGCCCGGAACTCCGCCTCGCGGCCGGGCCACGCCACCAGGCCCCGGTCGCCCGCGGGCATGTCGCCCGCGAAGAAGTTCAGGCCCACCAGGCGCACGCCCGCGTCCCGGACCGCCGCCTCGAACGCCTCGACCTCGCCCGTCGCGGGCACGGCCTCGGCGAACGGCCACCAGAACTCGACCGCGTCGAACCCGGCGTTCTTGGCGGCGGCGGGCCGCTCCAGCACCGGCAGTTCGGTGAACAGGATCGACAGGTTGACGTCGTACCGCATCTCTCGGCTTCCTTCCACAATGCGGAAGCTATCTTCCGTACATCGAGAGAGTAGGCAGGGTTCCCGGACCGGCGCAAGACTGTTGACACGCTCGGAGGGCGCTCGTACCGTCCCTCATGGCGGAAATGCGTTTCCGCGATACAGAAAAAAGGAGCCCTGGTGACCGATCTGCAAGGGTTCAACTCCGCACCGGCCGAGCAGCTCCGTCCGCTGCTCACCGAATGCCTCGCCGTGCCGCGGTGGGTCGACGCCGTCCTCGCCGGCCGCCCGTACCCGAGCGAGGAAGCGCTGCTCGCCGCCTCCGACGGGGCCGCGTCCCTCAGCGACGACGAGGTCCACGCGGCCATCGCCGGCCACCCCCGCATCGGCGAGCGGTCGAACCACGGCGGCGTGTCCGCCCGGTGGTCGGCCGCCGAGCAGTCCGGCGTGGCCGCGTCGCTCGCGGACCGGCTCAAAGCGGCCAACGCCGCCTACGAGGACCGGTTCGGCCACATCTACCTGGTGTGCGCCACGGGTCTGAGCGGCGAGCGGATGTTGGACGACCTGGCCGCGCGCATGGCGAACGACCCGCGCACCGAGCTGCGCGTGGTCAACGGCGAGCTGCGCAAGATCGCCGCACTCCGCCTGCGCAAGGTGCTCCACCCTCACGACACGCAAGGGAGCTGACCCGATGGGCATCGTCTTGGGCCCCAACCAGTACGGCAAAGCGGAGAACCGGCTCGTCACCGTGACCCGCGACGGCGATGTGCACACCATCAAGGACCTCACGGTCAGCACCTCGCTGCGCGGCGACCTCGCCGAGACCCACCTGACCGGCGACAACGCCGCCGTCCTGGCCACCGACACGCAGAAGAACACCGTCTACGCCTTCGCCAAGGAGGCCCCGGTCGGCGAGATCGAGGACTTCGCCCTGCGCCTGGGCCGGCACTTCGTGTCCTCGCAGGAGGCCATCACCGGGGCGCGGGTGCTGATCGACGAGCACTCGTGGAACCGGATCGAGGAGAACGACCACTCGTTCGTCGCGGGGTCGAACGAGAAGCGGACGACCGCCGTGACGGTGGAGGGCGACCAGGCCTGGGTGGTGTCGGGCCTGAAGGACCTGGTGGTGCTGAAGTCCACCGGCTCGGAGTTCCACGGCTACCCGCGCGACAAGTACACGACCTTGAAGGAGGTCACCGACCGCATCCTGGCCACGTCGGTGACGGCGCGGTGGCGCTACCAGGGGTCGGGGATCGACTGGGCGAAGAGCTTCGCCGAGATCCGGGGGATCTTGCTGCGGACCTTCGCGGCCAAGCACTCGCTGTCGTTGCAGCAGACGTTGTACGCGATGGGCGAGGCGGTGTTGGAGGAACGGCCGGAGGTCGCGGAGGTGCGGCTGTCCATGCCGAACAAGCACCACTTCGTCGTCGACCTGTCGCCGTTCGGGTTGAAGAACGACAACGAGGTCTTCTACGCGGCCGACCGACCGTACGGGCTCATCGAAGGCACCGTGCTGCGGGACGACGCCGAAGACCCCGGCCAGGCCTGGTACTCGCTGCCCGCCTTCTAGAACCAGATTGCCGGAGTGATCGACTACGAGGCCGAAGTCGAGCAGTCGCTGGGCGGCGCACCGAGCGCACTCGCGTTCCGCGCCCTGTGCGCCGCCGTCTCCCAGGCGGACGACCCGGATCTCCTTGCCCGGTGCGGAGAACGGCTCACGTGGCCGGACAAGGCGCGCGAGGCGCCGTGGAGGTCCGACTGCCCGCGTTGACCCACCTGCACCTGAACGGCGGCGACAGCATCTCGCCGTACTACGGGCGTCCCGACATGCAGCCGCTCGGCGACGACGGCGCGCGGGCCTGGGCCGACTCCGAGAACGCCACCGACCTCCAGCACCTCGACCTCATGGCCACCGGCCTCGGCATGGACGGGCTCGCCGCCCTCATGCGGTCCGAGCGGTTGGGGGCGCTGGAAACCCTGCGGTCCTGTCCCACAACCCGGTGGGTCGCTGGCCGGACGGCCCCGTGCGGCCGGCACCCCGGTCCCTGAACCTCGCCGACTGCGGTCTGAGCGACGACGACGTCGAAGCCCTCACGGCGTCCGCCACTCCCCTGCTGCGCGGGGTCTCGTTGGCGTACAACAACATCGGGTCACACGACGAGGAACCCGATCCGGAGCGGGAAGCCAAGCGCGCCGATCGGGACTTCCGCACTGGGTGGGCCGAGTCGCACGCCGAACTGGTCGAGGTGGCGCTGGACTTCGCCCGCCGCATGAAGGCCGGGGACATCGGCTGGCCCCCGTGATCAGGCCGTGCGGCGGGCCAGGGCGTGCAGGGTGGGCAGGGTCAGGCCGGTGAGCGCGTGGAGTTCGTCGGCGGTCACCGCTCCGCAGTCCAGGGCGCGCAGGAACGACGTCGACAAGGCCTGGGCGGTCGCGGGCTCGTCGAGGATCGTGGTGCCGGCTTTGTCGACATATGCCTTCAGGCGTTGGGCGTCCGCCGCCAGGGTCTCCCGGTAGTACGCGTGCACGGCGGCGTAGCGGGTGACCAGTTGCGCCGGGTGGAGGTCCCAGCCCTGGTAGAAGCCGTGCGCCAGGGAGCGGCGGACCAGGGTGTAGTGGGTGCGCCAGCCGTGCTCGACGTTGTCGCCGACGGGCAGGACGTTCGTGGACCCGTCGGACAGCTCCACGCCCTGGTTCGCCGCCGACACCTGCATGACGTTGCGGGCGAAGTCGCAAGCGCCATGGGCCAGGTGTTGGTGGGCTGCACCCAGGCCGCAGCTCGCGGTGTAGTCGTACGTGCCGAAGTGCAGGGCTGTGACACGACCCCGACCGGCCTTGATGAGCTGCGGGACGGCCAGGCGGCCGTCGTCGTCCACAATGGACTGGGTGGTTTCCACCTGGATCTCGAAGCGGAGGTCCTGCCCGAACAGGTCCAGGACTTCGGCGAAGACCTCGACCTGCGCCACGGACGTCACCTTCGGGAAGGTGATCACGAAGCCCGGCGGGACCTCGCCCAGGGTGGTGACGAAGATGTCCAGCGTGCGCAGACCGCGGTCGACCAGGGCCTTGGTGTCGAAGGACTTCATGCGCAGGCCGAACCTGGCCGGGGCCCGGTTCGCGGCCACCCAGTCGCGGACGACCAGGGCGGTGCGCTCGGCGTCGTCGTCCTCGGTGGGGCGGGCGCCGTAGCCGTCCTCGAAGTCGATCCGGAGGTCTTCCACCGGTTCGGTCACGAGCTTGGCGCGGACCCGTTCGTACAGGTCTTCGGGGACGTCCAGGAGCGCGGCGAAGGCGGAGGGCGAGTACTCCTCCAGCGCCGCAAGCGCTTGCGCGCCCCACGTGGCAGGGGTGGTCTCATCCACGCGGTCCGCCGGCACGTAACACGTGTGCACCGGTTGGCGGCCCGAGGGCGACCGCGAGGCCCCGGCGGGCAGTCGCGCGGTGAGCGCCGCGACCGCCGCCGGGTCCAGGGAAGTGCGCGGCACGTCAGATCCGCTCGTACGCGGGCAGGGTCAGGAAGTCCACGAAGTCGTCCGCCAGCGCCACCTGCTCGAACAGCTCCACCGCCAGGTCGAGGTGGTCGCCGTCGAGCTTGGCCCGGGTGTCGGCCAGCACGGCGCGCACGAGGTCCGCGGTGACCGGCGTGCCGTCGTCCAGCACGACCCCGTTGTGCACCCACTGCCACAGCTGGGAGCGGGAGATCTCGGCGGTGGCCGCGTCCTCCATGAGGTTGTGGATCGCCGCCGCGCCGTTGCCGGCGAGCCACGACAGCAGGTACCGCACGCCGACGTCCACGGCGCTCGCCAAGCCCGCCCGGGTGGCGTGCCCGCCGGTGGACTTGAAGTCCAACAGGTCCTCGGCGCGCACCGAGACGTCCTCGCGGAGGTTGGAGAGCTGGTTGGGCTTGTCGCCCAGCTTGGCGTCGAAGATCTCCCGGCACACCGGGACCAGGTCGGGGTGCGCCACCCAGCTCCCGTCGAACCCGTCGTTCGACTCGCGGGTCTTGTCGTCGCGGACCTTCTTCAGGGCCTGCTCGGTGACCTCGGGGTCCCGCCGGTTCGGGATGAACGCCGCCATGCCGCCGATCGCGAACGCGCCCCGCTTGTGGCACGTGCGCACCAGCAGTTCGGTGTAGGCGCGCATGAACGGGGCGGTCATGGTGATGCTGTTGCGGTCGGGCAGGACGAAGTCGGCGCCCTTGTCGCGGAAGTACTTGATGACGCTGAACAGGTAGTCCCACCGGCCCGCGTTGAGCCCCGACGCGTGGTCGCGCAGCTCGTAGAGGATCTCCTCCATCTCGAACGCGGCCGGGATCGTCTCGATCAGCACGGTGGCGCGGACGGTGCCGTGCGGGACGCCCAGTTCGGCCTGCGCGGCGGTGAAGACGTCGTTCCACAGCCGGGCTTCGAGGTGGCTCTCCATCTTCGGCAGGTAGTAGTACGGCCGGCCGAGGGAGGCGTTGTGGAAGAAGTGCAGGCCGAAGTCCACCAGCGCGCCGACGGCGGGTCGGCCGTCGATCTCGATGTGTCGCTCAGACAGGTGCCAGCCGCGCGGGCGGACGACGATCGTGGGGTGGTCGCCGTCCTTGAGGGAGTAGTACTTGCCCTCCGGCGACTGGAAGTCGATGGTGCCGCGGGCCGCGTCGTAGAGGTTGACCTGGCCGGAGATCACGTTGTGCCAGTGCGGCGTGTTGGCGTCTTCCAGGTCGGCCAGCCACACCTTGGCGCCCGAGTTGAGGGCGTTGATGGTCATCTTGCGCTCGGTGGGTCCGGTGATCTCCACCCGCCGGTCGCGCAGCGGCTCAGGCGCCTCGGCGACCCGCCAGTCCGACTCGCGGACGTGCCGGGTGTCGTCGAGGAAACCCAGCGGGCGACGGTGCGCGCGGCGGGCGATCAGCTCGTCCCGGGTGGCGGCGAAGGCGCGGTGCAGGCCCGCGACGAACTCCAGCGCGTCCGGCGTGAGGATCTGCTCGCCGCGCTCGACCTCGCCCCCGAGGACGCGGATACCGGACATGGTTCCCACCTTCCTGGCACGGATTTCTACTTCGCGGACTATAGTTATCGCATCGCGGAACGGCAACGGAGGGGTTGGTCACGATGGCACGGGAGACTTCAGGTGGGGTGCAGTCCCTACAGCGTGCCTTCGACCTGCTGGAACGGCTCGCCGACGCGGGCGGCGAGGCGAGCCTGTCGGAACTGGCGTCGACCTCGGGCCTGCCACTGCCCACCATCCACCGACTGATCCGCACCCTGGTCACGCTGGGGTACGTGCGGCAGAACAGCAACCGCCGCTACACCCTCGGGTCCCGGCTGATCCGGCTCGGCGAGAGCGCGTCGCGGCAGTTCGGCACGTGGGCGCGACCGTTCCTGGCGGCGCTGGTCGACCAGGTGGAGGAGACCGCGAACCTGGCCGTGCTGGACGGGGACGAGGTCGTCTACGTGGCACAGGTGCCCTCCCGCCACTCCATGCGGATGTTCACCGAGGTGGGCCGGCGACTCCTGCCGCACGGGACCGGGGTCGGCAAGGCCATCCTGTCCCAGTTGCCGCGCGACGAGGTACGGGCGCTGCTGGCGCGGACCGGGCTGCCGGCGTACACGCCGAACACGATCACCGACGCCGAGGAGTTGCTGGCGTCGCTGGACCGGATCGCCGAGCAGGGGTACGCGCTCGACGAGAGCGAGCAGGAACTGGGTGTGCGGTGCATCGCCGTGCCGCTGGTGGGCGCGCCGACGCTCGCCGCCGTGTCGGTGTCCGGCCCTGAGGGGCGGCTGACCAAGGAAGCCGTGGACCGCATCCTGCCCGAGGTGCTGGAGATCGCCAAGCGCCTGTCCGCGCAGTCCGCACTCGCCTAGCGAACCGACGAGGAGTGATCGGCGCCTCCGTTGACCGAGTTATATTCATGCGCATACAGTTAATGCACATGCACTCGTCACTTCGGAAGGTCGGCCCATGCACTGGTTCCACCTCGCCATCGCCACCGTCTTCGAGATCGTCTTCGCCCTCGGCGCCCGGGCGGCGAACGGCTTCACCCGCCCCGTCCCGTCGGTGGTGACGCTCGTCGCGGCGGCGGGCGGGATCTTCTTCCTCAGCCTCGCCCTGCGGACGCTCGACGTCGGCGTGGGCTACACGATCTGGACCGGCATCGGGTCGATCGGCACGGTCGTGATCGGCGCCTTCCTGTTCAAGGAACGCCTGACCGCCGCACGCGCCGCGTGCTTCGCCGTGATCATCCTCGGCGTCATCGGCCTGCGCGTCGCGTCCGGCGCCTGACCAACCACTTGGGGAGCGGAGCAATGAACAACCACAAGCGCGCCTGGACCTACCTGCTCATCGCGGCCGTGTTCGAGGTCGTCTTCGCCCTGGGGACCAACGGGTCCAACGGGTTCACGCACCTCTGGTGGTCGGTCACGACCGTGCTGGCGGCGGCGGGCGGGATCTTCTTCCTCAGCCTGGCGGTGAAGACGCTGGACGTGGGCGTGGGCTACACCGTGTGGACCGGGATCGGGTCGGTGGGCACGGTCGTGTTCGGCAGCCTGGTGTTCCACGAGTCGCTTTCGGCGCCGAAGGTCCTGTGCTTCGCGCTGATCATCGGCGGCGTGGTGGGACTCAAGCTCACGTCACGCGCGCCGGCGACGAGCTAACATATGTATGTACGACCATAGACAAGGGAGGGCCATCATGCCGGACGCTCCAGGACGCGTGGTGGCCCTCTCCAGCGACGGACAGCTCTGGGCCCGGCTGTCCGCGCTGCACGCCCGGGTCGGCGGCGCCATGCAGAAGGTGCTGCAACGGCGCGCCGACGTCGGGTTTTCCGAGTTCCTCGCCCTGGTCGCGCTGGCCAACGCGGAGCTGGGTGAACTGCACATGCAGGAGCTGGAGGAGGCCACCCAGCTCAACCAGAGTTCGGTCAGCCGGCTCGTGCTGCGCCTGGAGCGGACCGGGCTGACCGAGCGCCGCTACTGCGAGCGCGACCGGCGGCGGGTCTACACCGGGATCACCGAACTGGGGCGCGCGGTGCTCGCCGAGGCGCTGCCGGTGTACGAGACCGCGTTGAGCGACGCCTTCGGCCACGTCACCGGCGACCGCGAACTCGGGCCGCTGCTGGCCAAGCTCCGCGAGTGACGTCCCACGATCGAGCGACCCCGACGTGCCGGCCGCCGGGCCGGCGGTGATGATCTCCCGCGTGACTTACGAGGGACGCACGCTGACCCTGCACTGGGACGACCGCCAGGTGGTGGGCCGCTGGTCCGACGGTTCCCGACTGGACCCCGTGCCGGCCGCCCCACCCGTGGACCGGGTGCAGTGGCTGGTGGACCTGATCGCCGAGTACCGCCGGACGTATCCGGGAGCGCGGGTACGCGCCACCAACCGGGACGACTGGCGGGTGCCGGAGACCGGGCGACTCCGATACGTCGTGCCTCAGGAGCCGCCGGCCGGTCGGCCGTACGTCGTGCGGTCCGCGCTGGAGCCGTTGCACTACCACGTCTTCCCGGACCGCCGGGAAGTCAAGGAGTGCTGGCACCACTGCCCGTGAGGCCTAGCCCAGGAGGGCGTCGACGAAGGCGACCGGCTCGAACGGAGCCAGGTGGTCGGCGCCCTCGCCCAAGCCGACGAGCTTGACCGGCACGCCCAGTTCCCGCTGCACCTGGAAGACGATGCCGCCCTTGGCCGTGCCGTCGAGCTTCGTCAGCACGATGCCGGTCACGTCGACCACCTCGGCGAACACGCGGGCCTGGGTCAGGCCGTTCTGACCGGTGGTGGCGTCGAGGACGAGCAGCACCTCGTCCACCTCGGCCTGCTTCTCCACCACGCGCTTGACCTTGCCCAGCTCGTCCATCAGGCCGGTCTTGGTGTGCAGGCGGCCGGCGGTGTCGACCAGGACGGTGTCCACGCCCTTCTCCACGCCCTGCTTGACCGCCTCGAAGGCGACCGACGCCGGGTCCGCGCCCTCGGCGCCGCGCACGGTGGACGCGCCGACCCGCGAGCCCCAGGTCTCCAACTGGTCGGCGGCGGCGGCGCGGAACGTGTCCGCCGCGCCCAGCAGCACGGAGCGGCCGTCCGCGACCAGGACCCGGGCGAGCTTGCCGGTGGTGGTGGTCTTGCCGACGCCGTTGACGCCGACCACCAGCACGACGGCGGGCTTGCCGGAGTGCGGCAGGGCGTGCACGGACCGGTCCATCTCCGGGTGCAGCGCCTCGGTCAGCACCTCGCGCAGCAGCGCGCGGGCGTCGTCGGAGGTGCGCACGCCCCGGGTGGCGATGCGTTCGCGCAGGTTGGTGACGACCTGGTCGGTCACCGCCGCGCCGAGGTCGGCCAGCAGCAGGGTGTCCTCGACGTCGGTCCACGAGTCCTCGTCGAGGTCGCCCGCGCCGAGCAGGCCCAGCAGGCCCTGGCCGAGGGTCGAGCGGGAGCGCGAGAGCTTGCCGCGCAGCCGTTCCAGGCGGCCGGCGGTGGGCTCGATCTCCTCGATCTCGCTGGCCTGTTCGGGCAGCGCGATGTCGACGAAGCCGCGCTTGACCGAGTCGCGGGGGACGCTGGCGTCGTCGCCCACGCCCGGCTGGCCGTCCACCTCGGTGCGGTCCGCGACCGGGTGTTCGACGGGCGCGGTGTCGTCGGCCGGCGGGGCGGTCGTGGTCTCGGGCGCGGTGTCGGCGGGCTTGGTGTCGGCGGGCTTGGTGTCGGCGGGCTTGGTGTCGGCGGGCTTGGTGTCGGCGGGCTTGGTGTCGGCGGGCTTGGTGTCGGCGGGCTTGGTGTCGGCGGGCGCAGCACCGGCGGGCGCGGTCGGCGTGACGTCGGCGGGCTTGGCGGGACTCGCGCCGGTCGGTTCGGCGGGCTCGGGTTCAGCCGGCTTGGGCTCGGCGGGCTTGGTGTCGGCGGGTTTGGGTTCGGTCGTCTTGGGTGCGAAGGTCACCCCTGTCCCGGCCTGGTAGCTCCCCTTGACGGCCGGCTTGTCCTCCTCGGGTTCGGCGAGGCTGATGCGCCGCTTCCGGGACAGCACGACGCCGGTGACGAGGGCGACCGCGAGCAGGGCGGCGACAACGACGACGATCCAGATCACAAGCTCCGTGGACACTCCGCAATCCTCGCACGCCACGTTCCGTGACAATCCAACAAGCTGGATTGATTTCCGGCAACTTTCCCACCTACACCCTTGCGCCTGCGGTCCGTGTGGAATAGGACACAGGACGTGAGGGTGATCGGGCTCATCTCCGGGACGTCGATGGACGCCGTCGACGTGGCCGTCGGCGACTTCGCGCTGGACGGCCCGACCGTCGTGCTGCGGCCGATCGCCCACGCCGAGCACCCGTTCCCGGCCGAACTGCGCGAGCCGCCGGCGAGCGCCGCCGACCTGTGCGTGCTGGACACCCGGCTGGGGCAGCTCTTCGCGGCGGCGGCGCGCGAGCACGATGCGGACCTGGTGGCCTCGCTCGGGCAGACCGTGCACCACTGGGTCGAGGGCGGCCGGTGCCTGGGCACGCTCCAGGTCGGCGCGCCCGCGTGGATCGCCGAAGCGACCGGGCTGCCCGTCGTCGCCGACTTCCGGGTCCGGGACGTCGCCGCCGGCGGCCACGGCGCTCCCCTGGCCGGCACGCTCGACGCGCTGTGGCTGGCCGAACTGGGCAACGCCGTCGCGTTGAACATCGGCGGCATCGCCAACATCACCAAGGTTTCGCCCGAAGGTGTGATCGCCTACGACACCGGACCGGGCAACGCGCTCATGGACGCGGCCATGACCGTCCTGTCGGGCGGCCTGCGCACATGCGACGTGGACGGGGAGTTCGCCGCGCGCGGCCGGGTCCACGGCGAGCTGCTCGACCGGCTGCTCGCCGACCCGTACTACGCGCTGCCCGCGCCCAAGTCGACCGGCAAGGAGCACTTCAACCGCGCCTACCTGGACCGGGTCACCGAAGGCCTGGTGGTCCAGGCCGAGGACTTCCTGGCCACGCTGACCGAGCTGACCGCCCGCACGATCGCCGCCGAGTGCGCGGGCGCGGGCGTGGTCGTCGGGTCGGGTGGCGGGATGCGCAACCCGGTCCTGGTGGAATCGTTGCGCAACAAGGTGGAGCTGCGCACCAGCGATGAGCTGGGCCTGCCCGCCGACGCCAAGGAGGCCTACCTGACCGCCCTGCTCGGCTTCCTGACCTGGCACGGCCTGCCCGCCAACGTCCCCTCCGCCACCGGCGCGTCCGGCCCGCGCCTGCTCGGCTCGATCACCCCCGGCCGCGAACCCCTGCGCCTGCCCGAGCCCGTGACCACCGCCGTCACCGGGCTCAGAGTGATTGGAGGACACCGTGCGCGCACTTGATGTCGCCATCATCGTGCTGTTCCTGGTGGGGATGCCGCTGCTGGGGTGTGGATCGGCGGCCGGCAGCGCTCCGCCACGGACTACTTCGTCAGCGAGCGGCGCATCTCTTGGTGGGTCGTGTGCGTGTCGGTGGTGTCCGCGGAGACGTCCACGCTGACCGTGCTGTCCGTGCCGACGGTCGCCTACGGCGGGACGATGACGTTCCTGTCGCTGGCGATCGGCTACCTGCTCGGCCGGATCGTGGTGTCGTTCGTGCTGCTGCCCAAGTACATCGCGGGCAACCTGATCACCGCCTACGGGTTCCTGGGCAAGCGGTTCGGCGGCGGGTTGCAGTCCACCGCTTCGGTGACGTTCCTGGTGACCCGGCTGCTCGCGGACGGCCTGCGGCTGTTCGCCACCGCGATCCCGGTGAAGGTCGTTTTGGCCGCGTACGGGGTCAACGCGTCCTACTGGGCCATCGTCATCGTGTTGGGCATCGCGATGGTCGTCTACAGCTTCCTGGGCGGCGTGCGGGCCGTGGTGTGGGTCGACGCCATCCAGATGCTCTGGTACGTCCTGGGCGCGGTCGCGGTGATCGTGGTGCTGTCCGGCAAGCTGCCCGACGGCTGGTTCGGCGCGGCGGCCGACGCGGGCAAGTTCCAGATCCTCGACTTCGCCGCCAACCCCTTCGTCTCGGCCTACGCGATCCCGACCGCGTTCATCGGCGGCGCGGTGCTGTCGATGGCCTCGCACGGCGCGGACCAGCTGATCGTGCAGCGGCTGATGGCCACCCGGGACGTGCGGGCCTCGCAGAAGGCGCTGATCGCCAGCGGTGTGGTGGTGTTCCTCCAGTTCGCGCTGTTCCTGTTCATCGGCGTGATGCTGTGGGCGTTCTACAAGGGCGCGAACCCGGTGAAGGACCTGGGGCTGAACAACAACGACGAGCTGTTCGCGAACTTCATCGTGCGGGACCTGCCGTCGGGGCTGTCCGGGTTCGTGATCGCGGGCATCCTGGCGGCGGCGCTGTCGTCGTCGCTGGGCGCGCTGGCCTCCTCGACGGTCACCGACGTCTACCAGAAACTGGTGCGGCGGCCGATGACCGAGGCCGAGGTGTTCCGGCAGGGCCGGATCTGGACGGTGGTGTGGGCCGGTCTGCTGATCGTGTTCGCCGGGCTGTTCGCCTCGCTGACGCGGCGCGGGAACCCGATCGTGGAACAGGGTCTGTCGATCGCCGGGTTCACCTACGGCGCGCTGCTGGGCGCGTTCCTGCTGGGGCTGCTGTTCCGCAAGGCCAAGCAGACCGACGCGATCGTGGCGTTCGTGACGACCGTGGTCGTGATGGCGTTCGTGATCCTGGGGGTGAAGTTCGTCGGCCCGGAGGCCGCGGCGACGCTGGACTTCTCGGCGGCCACTGCGACCTCCAAGCCGCTGGCCTTCCCCTGGTACACCCCGATGGGCGTGTTGGTGACGTTGGTGGTCGGCGGCTTGTTGTCCTTGCGGCACAAGGGTTACACGCCGCCGGAGGTCGATGAGGCGGTGAGCGTGAAGGCGGCTTAGGCGGCCTTGGAGCGGTAGGCCACCAGTTCGAGGGTCCGGCGGAAGCCCAGGCGGTCGAACATGCGGTGGGACGAGGTGTTGCCGGCCAGGATGGCGGCGGCGGCCTGGGGACGGGCGCCGTGGCGTTCAGCGAGCTTCCAGACGAGTTCGGTGATCAGCGCGGCGCCCACGCCCCGGCCGCGGACGTCGGGTTCGACGGCGACGAAGTCGACGTAGTACTCCCCCGGTTCCGCCTTGCCGGCGGCGTAGCCGAGGACCTTCGGGCCGTCCATGGCGACGACGACGGTGTGGTCCCGGCTGCCGTCGACCAGCGAGCGGCCGGACAGGTAGGTCTTGGGGAAGCAGCGCTCGTGCAGGACGGCCACCGCCTCGTGGACGGCGGCCTCGGTCGGCAGCACGCGCATCTCGCGCGCCGGACCGGTGCGCGGGCAGCTCGCCTCGCGCAGCAGCAGCCCGCGCAGGCCGTCGCCGTCGAGGACGTGGATGCTGCTCGCCCGGCCCGCGGTGAAGCCGTGCCGTTCGGCGAACGCGGCCAGCCTGCGGTGCATGGTGTGGCCATACACCTCGCGGTCGGCGATGCCGTCCAGCAGGGGCTGGGCGTGGGCGTAGAGGGCGTCGGAGGTCTGGTCCCAGATGCGGCTGCCCGCCGGGTGGTTGACCGGTACGTCGACGAACGGTCCGTGCAGGAACGCCCGGCCCAGCTCGGCGTCCACCTCGACGCTGAGCACGCCGCAGACGCGGCCGGAGTCGTCGGTGGCGACGACGGTGCAGGAGGGCCAGTCGGGTTCGAATTCGGCGAGCTCCGCGGCCAGCTCGCCGAGCGTCTCACCGAGGTAGCCGATGTGGTGCGCGGTGTCGGCTTGGAGCCGGACGAGCAGGGCCAGCACCGCGCCCAGGTCGTCCTGGCCGGCGAAACGGGTGTCATACATGTCCGGAATAGTCACTCGCCGGTGCGACGAACGCGAGGGAGTTTTCGGACGTGGACGCGGTTGACCTGGCGCGGGCCGGTGTGGTGGCCACGGCGTTGCTGGACGAGGTGGTGGACCGTGACTGGACGGTGGGCATCCCGGGGATGACGTGGACGGTCGCGCAGGCCGTCGCGCACATCGGCGACAGCCTGCTCTGGTACGCGACGGACATGGCCGCCGGTCCCCGGGAGCTGACCACGGCGGAGGTCGCGGTGCGGCCGGCGACGCCGCCCGACGACCTGGTGGCCACGCTCCGGGCCTTCGGGTCGGTCCTGGTGAGCGTGCTCACCACCACACCGCCGGACGCGCGCGGGTGGCACCCGTGGGGCATGGCGGACCCGGCGGGGTTCGCCGCGATGGGGTCGGTCGAACTGCTCGTCCACACGCACGACGCGGCGCGCGGGCTGGGCGTGCCGTTCGAGCCGCCGGCGGACCTGGCGGCCCGGGTGCTGCGGCGGCTGTTCCCCGAGTCCCCGGTGGACACCGATCCGTGGCAGACCCTGTTGTGGGCGACCGGGAGGCAGCCGCTGGGGGAGCTGCCGCGGCGCGGGAAGTGGCGCTGGCACTCGGCTCCCCTGCCCTGACGGGTTTCGACGAGCGGCGCGGCGCGGAGCGGTTCACCATGGTACCCGCAACACTCCCCTGGGGAGGCGTCATGGCGGTGCGGCGCGTGCACTTCGAGGAAGCCGGGTGCCCGGTCTCGCGGTCGGTCGACACCGTCGGCGACTGGTGGTCGCTGCTGATCGTCCGGGACGCGTTCGACGGCGTCCGGAAGCTGGCCGACTTCCAGCGCAGCCTGGGTGTGGCCAAGAACATGCTCAGCGCCCGGATGCGGGCGTTGGTCGCGCACGGCGTGATGATGCCCGTCCCGCCGGCGGACGGCGGCTTCCAGCGCGAGTACGTCCTGACCGCGAAGGGCCGCGACCTCTTCCCGGTGATCGTGGCGCTGCGCCAATGGGGTGAACGCCACTGCTTCGTGCCGGGCGAGCCGCACACCGTCCTGGTGGACCGCGTCACCGGCAGACCCGTGCCGGTGTTGGAGGTGCGCGCGGAGTCGGGCACGGTCCTCGGACCCGACGACACCGTTGTCACCGGCGTGTCCTGACGGGACGCATCTCTTGCCGCCGGGCTGCGCGTGGTGGACCCTCGACTGCGTGAGTGAGGAAACGATCCAACTCGAACTCAACGACAGCGGGGTGGCGGTAGACCTTCCGATGCCCGCCAACCAGCGGGACGCGGTCCAGGAGGTTCCCTACCGGCCGGTGGACTTCCGGGACGACGACCTGCCCAGCGCACTCGAACGGGCCGCTTCCTGGCTCCGGCAGACCCAGGACTGGCTGGGCGAGCCGGTGGACGTCATCGCGATCCACCTGGACTACGACGACACAAAGGGTTCGCCGTACTACAACCTCAAGTTGCTCTGCAACGACGAGGACCTGGCCGGCGTCCCCAAGGTGGTCCGCGAGCACGAGGCCGGTATTACCCGCCAGTAGCGTACCGTTGAGGTATGCCAGATCGCGTGTACCCGCCGGTGATCGCCGCGGCCAAGCTCATGTTCCGCGTGCTCGACCTGCGCATCACCGTGGACGGCGCGCGCCACGTGCCGACCACCGGCGGGGCCGTGCTGGCGAGCAACCACGTCAGCTACCTGGACTTCATCTTCGCGGGCTACGGCGCGCTGCCCGCGAAGCGCCTGGTCAGGTTCATGGCCAAGCACGAGGTCTTCAACAACCGCGTGTCGGGCCCGTTGATGCGTGGCATGCACCACATCCCGGTGGACCGCGCCAACGGGCAGGCATCGTTCCAGCAGGCGCTGGACGCGCTGCGGGCGGGTGAGGTGGTCGGGATCTTCCCGGAGGCCACCATCAGCCGGTCCTTCACCGTGAAGGACATCAAGAGCGGCGCGGTGCGGCTGGCGGCGGAGGCCGGTGTGCCGCTGCTGCCGGTCGCCGTGTGGGGCACGCAGCGGTTGTGGACCAAGGGCAAGCCGAAGAACCTGACGCAGCGGCACGTGCCGGTGACGATCATCGTGGGTGAGGCGATCGAGCCGACCACCGATGAAGCGCTGCGGACGCGGATGCAGGAGTTGCTGGACGAGGCGCAGGCGCGGTACCCGGAGTCGGGCGAGAGCCAGTGGTGGCAGCCCGCCCACCTGGGCGGCACCGCCCCGACCCCCGAGGAAGCCGCCACCCTGGACGGCCGCCGGGCCTGACCTCCGCGGAGAGCCCGCCTGCCACCGCCGGCTAGGCGGGGTCGGTGGAGTCCGTCTCCGACCGGGGCTCGGGCTTGGCGTCCGGCTCGGGCCGGGCGTCGGCCTCGGGCCGGGCGTCGGCCTCGGGCCGGGCGGGCTCGGGCCGGGCGGGCTCGGGCCGGGTGTCGGGCTCGGGCTGGGCGGGCTCGGGCTGGGCCTGGGGTTCGGCCGGGGCGGGTGTCGCGGTCGCGGCCTTGCCGGGCTTGAGGTCTTCGCGGCCCCGAAGTCGCTGCGAGATCACCTGGCTGATGCCGTCACCCCGCATGGACACGCCGTACAGGGCGTCCGCGATCTCCATGGTCGGCTTCTGGTGCGTGATGATCAACAGCTGCGACCGTTCCCGGAGCTGCTCGAACAACCCGATCAACCGGTGCAGGTTGGTGTCGTCCAGGGCCGCCTCGACCTCGTCCATCACGTAGAACGGCGAAGGCCGCGCCCGGAAGATGGCCACCAGCATCGCCACCGCCGCCAGGGACTTCTCCCCGCCCGACAACAGCGACAGCCGCTTGACCTTCTTGCCCGGCGGCCGGGCTTCCAGCTCGATGCCGGTGGTCAGCATGTCGTCCGGCTCGGTCAGCACCAGCCGTCCCTCGCCGCCGGGGAACAGGACCTTGAAGACGACCTCGAACTCCCGGGCCACGTCCTCGTAGGCCGACGTGAAGACCTCCAGGATCTTGTCGTCGACCTCCTTCACCACGGTCAGCAGGTCGCGGCGGGTGGCCTTGATGTCCTCCAGCTGGTTGGACAGGAACTTGTACCGCTCCTCCAGCGCCGCGAACTCCTCCAGCGCCAACGGGTTCACCTTGCCCAGCAGGGACAGGTCGCGTTCGGCGCGCTTGGCCCGCCTCGCCTGGGTCTCGCGGTCGTACGGCACGGCCTGGGGCGCGGAGACGAGTTCGCCCCGTTCCTTCGCGGCCTCGTACTCGGCCATCTCGCCGGCCGACGGCGGCACGTAGACGTCCGGGCCGTACTCGGAGACCAGGTCCTCCAGGCCGATGCCGAAGTCCTCGGCGACCTTGGTCTCCAGCTGCTCGATGCGCATCCGCTGCTCGGCGCGCAACACCTCGTCCCGGTGGACCGCGTCGGTCAGCTTCTCCAGCTCCACCGACATCTCCCGGACCAGGCCGCGCACCTGGGTCAGCAGGGCCTCGTGCTGGGTCCGGCGTTCCTGGGCGACGTCGCGCTCCCGCGCGGCGCGGGCCAGGGAGCCGGCGATGCGTTCCAGGGCGACCTCGCCGCCGCGCACGACGGCCTGGGCCACCACGGCGCCGCGGGCGCGGGCGGCGTGGGCGCGGGCGGCGCGTTCGCGGGACTCGCGTTCGGCGCGGGCGGCGCGGCGGAGGCCGTCGGCCTTGCCCTGGAGGGCTCGGGCGCGTTCCTCGGCGGTGCGCAGCGTCAGGCGGGCGTCCATCTCGCCCTGGCGGGCGGAGGCGAGTTCGGCGGCGGCCTCGTCGCGGTGGGACGTGTCGGGCTCGTCGTCGAGGGGCTGCTCCTCGGCGACCAGGAGGCGTTCCTCCAGTTCGGCGAGCTTGAGCAGGTTCTCCTCGCGGGCCGCCTCGACCTTGCCGCGCTGGACGCGCACGCGCTCCACGTCGGCCTCGGCGGACCGGACCCCCGCCGCCAGCCGGTTGAGCCGCTCCGACGACCGGGCGCGGCGCACCTTGGCCTCGTTGACCTGCTCCTTCAGCGCGCCGACCTCGGCCCGCCTGGCCTGCTGCTCGGCCCGCGCGCCCTCCAGCGCGGCGGCGGCGTGCTCCAGGGCCCGCTCGGCCAGCGCCAGCTTCTCCGACGCCTCGTCGACGGCCGCCTGCACCTCGATGACGCTCTGGCTGCGTCCCGAGCCGCCCACGGCCCAGTCCACGCCGAACACATCGCCCTCGCGGGTGACCGTCCGAACGTCCGGGCGGGTTTCGACCAGGGATCGCGCGGCGGCCAGGTCGTCGACCACGGCGAGGCGGTCCAGGGCGCGGTGCACGGCCGGCCGCAGGGCCTCGGGCGCGTGCACCAGGTCCACCGCCCAGCGCGCGCCGGCGGGCAGCGCGGGCCACCCCGACCGGTCCAGGTGACCGCCGCCGCCGACCAGCACGCCGGCCCGGCCCGCGTCCTGCTCCTTCAACAGCTCCAACGCGGCCAACGCGTCCGGGCCGGACGCCACGGCGACCGCGTCCGCGACCGGGCCCAGCGCGGCGGCCAGCGCCACCTCGTGCCCCGGCTCCACGGTCAGCAGCGCCGCGACCGAGCCCAGCAGACCCGGCAGCCGGGACGCCAGCAGCGCGCCCGCGCCGTCCTTGCGGGTCAGGCCCAGGGACAGGGCGTCCACCCGGGCCTTCCAGGACGCGATGTCCCGCTCGGCCGTCCGCTCGGCCTTGACCAGCTCCTCGACCCGGCGGCGGGCGGCCTCGTCGGCCTCCACGGCCTGCTTGTGCCGCTCGTCGAGCCCGGCGTCACCCTCGTCCTCGGTGCCGGTGACCTCGCGGCCCTCGGCCAGCTCCCGGGCGGCGACCGCCAGCCGCTCCTCGGCCTCGGCCAGGGACACCGAAAGCCGCTCGATCTCCTCGGCGGTCGCGGACGTCTTCGACCGCAGCGCCTCGACCTGGCCGGACAGCCGGGCCAGGCCCTCCCGCCGGTCGGCGATCGCCCGCACGGCCGCCATGTGCGCCTTCTCCGCGGCCTGCACCATGCGTTCCAGCTCGGCGCGGGTCTCCACGGCCTCGGCCAGGCCGATCCGGGCCTCCGTCACGCCCTCCTGGAGCTCCTGCTCCAGCAACGCGGTCTGCTCGGCCTCGGCCTCCAGCTCGTCCGGGTCGCGCCCGCCGCGCGGGGCCTCCACCGACGCCGACAGGTGGCGCTCGCGTTCGACGGCCAGCCGCACGGTGCCGCGCAGCCGCTCCTCCAGCGCGGACAGCCGGTACCAGGTGTCCTGGGCCTGCTGGAGCTTCGGCGCGTCCGCCGCGACCAGGTCCTCCAGCTCGTTCTGCTGGAACTGGGCCTGCTGCAGCGACTGCTCGACCTCGGCGCGCCGGGCCCGGGCCTTGGCCTCGTCCTGCTCCTCGCGGGCCAGCGCCTCGCGCTGGGTGACCAGGTCGTCGGCCAGCAGGCGCATCCGGGCGTCGCGCAGCTCGGACTGCACGACCTGGGCGCGGCGGGCGATCTCGGCCTGCTTGCCCAGCGGCTTGAGCTGGCGGCGCAGCTCGGCGGTGAGGTCGGTGAGGCGGGTCAGGTTGGCCTGCATCGCCTCCAGCTTCCGCAGCGCCTTCTCCTTGCGCTTGCGGTGCTTGAGGACGCCCGCGGCCTCCTCGACGAACGCCCGGCGCTCCTCGGGCTTGGACTCCAGGATCGCGGCGAGCTGGCCCTGGCCGACGATGACGTGCATCTCGCGGCCGATGCCGGAGTCCGACAGCAGTTCCTGGATGTCCATCAGGCGGCACGAGTTGCCGTTGATCTCGTACTCGGTGGCGCCCTCGCGGAACATGCGGCGGGTGATCGACACCTCGGTGTACTCGATCGGCAGCATGCCGTCGGAGTTGTCGATGGTCAGCGTGACCTCGGCGCGGCCCAGCGGCGCGCGGCCGGAGGTGCCGGCGAAGATGACGTCCTCCATCTTGCCGCCGCGCAGGTCCTTCGCGCCCTGCGTGCCCATCACCCAGCGCAGCGCGTCGAGCACGTTCGACTTGCCGGACCCGTTGGGACCGACGACGCACGTGATGCCCGGCTCGAAGCGCAGCGTGGTAGCCGAGGCGAAGGACTTGAAGCCCTTCAGCGTCAGGCTCTTGAGGTGCACGCCGGGCAGAGTACCCGTGCGGGCACACGCCCAGACGCCTGCCACGCCGGCCAACGGCCCTGTTCAGGGCTTCACGGACACGATGACCTGCGTGTCGACAATGACTTCGAGCAGCTCGATCTGGTCCACGGGGAACGAGGTGGAACCGGGGATGCGGGCGTCCTCGGGGTGGTCGGTGCCCCACCAGCCGCCGATCTCGGCGCGGCCGGCGCGGTCGTGCACGACGAGCTTGCACCTCTTGCCCTTGGGCGCGTTCTTGATCGTGAACCACATCTCGGTGCCCCACTCCTTGGCCACCAGGTCGGCCGTGGCGGTGACCCCGGTTGTGTGGTCGGCGGCGACGAGGTGGATCGGCTCGCGGTCGCGCGGCGCGAACAGCAGCACGCCCACCGCGACCAGCACGACGACCAGCAGCCCGGCACCCGCCAGGACGAGGTTGCGGCGCTTCGGGGGCGGCGCGGGCTCGGGTTCGGCGACCGGCGGCAGGGGCAGCAGGTCCGGGCCGGGCGCGGGGTCGGCGAACGACAGGTCCAGGTCGTCCACGTCGACCTGCGCGAGCAGGCCGGGCAGCGGGGCCAGCCGGACCATCTCCCGGCGGCAGATCGCGCAGGTGCGCAGGTGCACCTCGAACGCCGACCGCTCGGCCGGGTCCAGGGCGCCCAGCAGGTAGGCGCCGAGCGCGACGGTGTGCGTGCAGCTCACGACTCGGTCACCCCCCGTTCCTCCAACGCGTCGCGCAGCGCCCGCAGGGCGTAGAAGCAGCGCGACTTCACCGTCCCAGGCGGGACGCCGAGGACCGCCGCGGCCTCCTTGACCGTGCGGCGGCGGTAGTACAGCTCGACCACCACGGCCCGGTGGTCGTGGCTGAGCGCGCGCAGCGCCTCCGCGACCTGCCAGCTCTGCAGCACGTGGTCCACCTGGTCGGCGACCGGCGGCAGGTCGGCGGGCTCGATCGGCACCTCGGAGTTGCGCCCGCTGCGCTTGCGGAAGCCGGAGATGACCAGGTTGCGGGCGACGGTGTAGAGCCAGGGGCCGGCGTCGTCCGGGGTCAGCTCGTCGGCGTGCTTCCACGCGCGCAGCAGGGTCTCCTGGACGACGTCCTCGGCCTGCTGGTGGTCGCCGCCGACCAGGCGCAGGACGTAGCCGTGCAGCGGGCCGCGCCACCGGCCGTACAGCTGCCTGACCACCTCTTCGCCTCGGTCCACATCGCTTTACTACGCCATCCGACCCTTATGCGTTCAACGCTCGACGAAACCGGTCAAGCCGCCGCGCGGCTCCGACCAGCGTTCCACGACCGAGTCCACTCGACCGGGGGTACGACCGGAACGGAGCGCGTCCAGGAGGCCGTCGCACGCCTCCCGGGGGCCTTCCGCGTTGACCTCGACCCGACCGTCCCGCAGGTTCGAGGCGCTGCCGACCAAGCCCAGCTCAAGAGCCCTGGCGCGGGTCCACCAGCGGAAGCCGACGCCCTGCACGTGCCCGCGGACCCACGCGGTGAGCCGAACCGTGTTCTCTGCACCAGCCACAGCGGCCATCCTGACATTTCACCCTTTAGTGGTACGGTGCGCGACCGTGAGTGCGCGGCGCGGTAACCGATCCGTGATGGGCGGTCTGGTCGGGCTGCTGCTGGGGGCCGCCGGCGCTACCGGCGTGGCCTTCGCAAGCCCCGAACAGCTCGCCCCCTTCGTGGCGCCCAGCTCAACACAGGCGGCCGAGGGCGACAACCGGGGCGTCGGTGGGGTGGGTGGCGTCGGCGTGCCTGTGCGGACCGGCGAGCAGCCCGTGTCGCCACAGCCCACGACGACCACCACCGAGACCGCCACGACCACCACCGAGACCACGACCACCACGGCCGAGGCGCCGACGACGACCACCGAGCCGACGACGGAGCCGCCCGCCACGACCACCACCAGGCCGGCCCCGGTGTCGGAGACACAGCGGGTCGTGGAGCTGGTGAACGAGGCCCGCGCCGCGGCCGGGTGCCCCGGTCTGAAGGTGGACGAGCGGATCGTCAAGGCCGCCCAGGCGCACAGCACCGACATGGCCACCCGCGGCTACTTCTCGCACGACACCCCCGAGGGCGTCGACTTCGCCGAGCGCATGCGCGCGGCGGGCTACCCGAACCCGGGCGGCGAGAACATCGCGCAGGGGTACCGCACGCCCGAGGCGGTCATGAAGGGCTGGATGAACTCCGAGGGCCACCGCCGCAACATCCTGAACTGCGGTTTCACCGCGATCGGCGTGGGCCTGGACACCCGCGGTCACTACTGGACCCAGAACTTCGGCTGGTAAGAGGGAGCAACGCGTGACCGACGGGCTGTACGAGACCCCGGAACCCGACCGCCGACGTCCGCGAGTGTCGCCGAACGTGCTGCTGGCCGCCTCCGGCGTGGCCGTCGCGACGATCTTCGCCACGATCGCCTCCTTGGCGGGTGCCGAGGAAGGCGCGGCCCCGGCCAAGGAGACCCCGCGGCAGGACGTGGTCAACCGCAGCACCCTGACCACCGTCACCACCACGTCGTCGGCCCCCTCGGTCACGCTCACCACGACCGACACCACGACGACCACCAGCGAGACCACGACGACGACGTCGAAGCGCACCCGCGTCACCACGGTCACCCGCCCGGACGGCACCACCACGACCACCACGGTCGAGGACACCCAGCCGCCCGCGCAGACGACCCAGCCGACCACCACCTCGGTCAAGCCGACCACCACCAACCCGACCACCACCACGACCACGACCACCACCACGACGACCACGACGCAGCCGACGGACCCGCCGCCCGGGGGCTGATCAAACGAGATCGTCGCGCTCCGGTGACGCCCCGCCACACATTCGTGTGGACGACCGCTCGAACGATGAGGCCGCCGGCGCTATGAGCCGATAACTCGGACACCTGACCATCCGACCGGGTTTCCCACAGGGAGATGGTGTGTTCGAGGAAGATCATCAAGAGTCACCGAAGCGCGGCGTCCCGTCGCTCGTGCTGCTCGCCGCCGGCGGCGCGGTCGTCGCCACGGTGATGGCCACCCTGGCCTCGATGCTGGCCACCGGCGACCCCGAACCCGAGGCCGGCCCGCCCCTGCCCCAGGCCGACGTCAAGGCCACGACCAGCACGGCGGTGCGCGTGGCGACCGGCGACCACACCTCGACGGTGGTCATCACCGTCCCGGCCCCCGCCAGGCCGCGCGCCGACGCGCCCGCGCTCCAGCCGACCCCGGAAGCGCCCCCGGTCGAAGTCACCACGACGACCGAAGCCCCGACGACGACGCAGCCGCAGAGCAACCCGCCGACGTCGTGGACACCCAGTCCCACCAGCTCGTCGTCCGCGTCGAGCACCACCACCACGCCGACCACCACGACCACCGGGTGACAGCCGCGCCCGTTTCCGGTTGGCTGGCGTCGACCGGAGGGGGATCTGTTGACGGTGCGCATCCAGGGGCGGGCGCTCCCACGCGGCGAACACGTGGACCTGTGCGCGGACGGTGACCGGTGGACCGACGACCCGGTCCCCGGCGCCGAGGTGGTCGAGGGGTGGCTGCTGCCGGGTCTGGTCGACGCCCACACCCACCCCGGCACGCGGGGCGCCAACGTGCCGCTGGACGAAGACCTCCTGCGCGAGCACCTGCGGCAGCACGTCGACGCCGGCGTCACCGCGATCCGGTCCCCCGGCCTGGCCGGCGACCCGCCCCCGTGGTTCGGCACCGACCCCGACACACCCAGGGCCTTCCACGCGGGCCCCTGGATCGCCCGGCACGGCCAGTTCTGCGACGACTGGGGCCGCCACGCCGACCTGGACGAACTCCCCGGGCTGGCCGCCGCCCAGGCGGCCAAGAGCGGCTGGGCCAAGATCATCGCCGACTGGAGCGTGGACGACGAGCCGGTGCCCGTGGACGTGATGACCGCCGTCGTCGCGGCCGTGCACGCCGTGGGCGGCCGGGTCGCCGTGCACACCCAGCACGCGGCCGGCGGCGCGGCGGCGGTGGCGGCCGGCGTCGACTCCATCGAGCACGGCATGTGGCTGTCCCCGGACCTGCTCGACCGGATGGCCGCCCAGGGCACCGCGCTGACCCCGACCCTGTCCGGCTTCGAACGCGCCCTGCCGGACGTGGCGGCCAAGCCGGACGGCCCCCGCAAGGACTGGTTCGTGGGCGGTGTCCACGCGCTGCAAAGCCTGGTGACCGCCGCGTCCGAGGCGGGCGTGCGCATCCTCGCCGGCACCGACGCCGTCCCGCACCACCGCCGCGCGGTCCTGGACGAGATCCACGCCCTGTCCGCCCGCATGGGCCCGCACGAGGCCCTTGGAGCCGCCTCCTGGCACGCCCGCGCCTTCTTGGGCCTGCCGGGGCTGGAGCCGGGCGCGCCGACGGACGCGGTCGTCTACGCCGAAGACCCGAGGCTGGACCTGGACCAGCTCGCCCACCCGGTCGCCGTCATCCTGCGTGGCCGGAGGGTTCGCTAGGCCGCAACGCGTAGAAGGCGGCAGCGGCGGTGCCGACGCACAACGCGACCGCGCTCCACGCCAGCGAAGCGTGCACGCCCACCGCCGCCCCCAGCAGCCCGACCGTGAACCCGCTCCCCGCCCGCAACCCGCCCGACGACATGCCGTAGACGCCCAACACCCGCCCCCGATCCGCCGGCGGGCTGAGCAACTGCACCACCGTCTGCGTGATCGACATCGACGCCAGGTGCGCCACCCCGCCGACCAGCAGCAACACCACCGCCAACGGGTAACTGCCGGTCAGCGCGAACCCGAGGCTCGTCACCCCGTAGATCCCGGTCGCCACCACCGCCGTCCGCACGGTCGGCCGAATCCGTGTCGTGGCCTCCAGCAGCACCCCGCCCAGCACCCCGCCCGCGCCGTTGGCGAACAGCAGCACGCCGTACGCCAGACCGGCGTCGCCCGCCCCCAGGCTGGTCGCGAAGATCGGCATGGCCGACTGGAGCGAGGCGCCGACGAAGAACGACGCCAGGCCCGCCACGGCGATCATCGCCACCAGCGTCCGGTTCGAGCCGACCTCGCGAAGCACCCGCAACGACTCCAGCACACCCACGCGCGGCCGGGCGTGGGCGTCGCGCGTGTGGCCGGTGAACTTGGTGCGGAACAAGAACAGCGTCAACGGCAGGTAGAACGCGATGTTGACGAAGATGCCCGCCGTCGGCCCCAACCCGAGCAGCAGCACCGATCCGATCACCGGCCCGAACAACACCCCCAGGCTGCGGAAGGTGGCGTTGAGCCGGACCGCGCTGGGCAGTTCGTCCGGGCCGACGAAGTCGTGCAGCATCAACTGCTCGCCCGGACCCCACAACGCGCCCGCGATGCCGTGCAGCACCAGCAGGACGCCCGCGTGCCACACCTGGAGCGTGTCGGTGAGGAACAAGATCCCCCACGCCGCCGACACCGCCATGAACAGCACCTGCGCGGCCTGGATGACCCGGCGGCAGTCGTAGCGGTCGGCCAGCGAGCCGAACCAGACCGACAGCAGCAGGAACGGCAGCCAGTGGCTGATCACCGCGAACCCGGCGAGGGCGGGCGACTGGAACTTCTCCCACAGCACCCAGTACGTGATGACGTGCTCGATGTTGTCGGCCATCATGGCCAGCCCGGCGCCGAACAGGTACGGCCGGCTGTCCCGGTTGCGCAGCGCGGCGAACCGGCGCGGCGGTGCCGGCACGTGCGTCGGTACACCACAGGCCGCGCACATCATCGTCCTCCTGGAACTCGTCCCGGAGGGCACGCTAGGCAGGTGCTCCCGGCGGGACCTAGGACGTGAGCGAACACGCGGCGCGGATCACACCCCGTGATTCCAGGGGACGGCGAAACGCGGTCGCCGGTGCGGTGGAGCGGCGGTAGCGTCCGGCGGATGACCGTGCCGGTGGACCCGACCAACGCAGACCAGCTCACCGCCTGGGACGGCGACCAGGGCGCCTTCTGGGCCGACCACGCCGACCGCTTCGACGGCGGCGCCGCCCGCTACCACGACCGGCTGCTCGACGCGGCCCGCATCGGACCCGCCGACCGCGTCCTGGACATCGGTTGCGGCACCGGGAAGTCCACCCGCGACGCCGCGCGGCGGGCGGCGCACGTGCTCGGCGTGGACCTGTCGTCGCGGATGATCGAGGAGGCCCGGCGGCGGGCGGAGCGGGAGGGGATCGCGAACGTCGCTTTCGAACAGGCCGACGCGCAGGTGCACCCGTTCCCCAAGGCCGCGTTCGACGTCGTCATCAGCCGGCACGGGGTGATGTTCTTCGGCGACCCGGACACGGCGTTCGCCAACATCGCGAGCGCGTTGCGACCCGACGGCCGGATGGCGCTGCTGACGTGGCAACCGTTGGCGCGCAACGAGTTCGCATCCACGTTCCGCACCCTGTTCGCGGCCGGCGGGACCCTGCCCGAGCCGTCGCCGAACGCACCCCACCCGTTCTCGCTCAGCGACCCGGACCGCGTCCGCGCCCTGCTGACCGGCGCGGGCATGACGGACGTGGAGCTGCACGCGGTCAGCGAACCGGTGTGGCTGGGCGACGACGTGGAGGACGCGCTGGCGTTCATCACCGCCCGGCAGGCGGGTCAACTGGCCGAACTGGACGACGAGACCAGGGCACGGGTCATCCAGGCCGCCCGGGAGGACATGGCCCGGCACCTGGACGAGCACGGGGTCCGCTACTCGTCCGCCGCGTGGATCATCCAGGCCACCAAGGCCTGAGTCACCAGACGTCCCCGTCCCGCCAGTCGCACACCAGGTCGCCGTCCAGGTCCAGCGACACCCCGACGGGCAGCACGTGAACGCTGCCGTCGTCGTCCTCGGTGCGCACGACCCCGCTCGGGGCGAGCACTGAGGACGGCCCGCGCCACAGCATCCATCCACGGGCCGCGTAGAAGTCCAGCGCGTCCTCGCTCGCGCTCAGCGCACCGAGGTCGTAGGCGCGGCGGACCACCCGTTCCAGCGCGGTCATCAGAGCTGCGCCGTGGCCTTGCCTGCGCCGGTCCTGCCGCACCGCGACCGCCTCGACGTACCCGGCCCGCAACGCCCGACCGCCGTGGAGCAGTCGCCGCTGCACCACCGACCCGTGCCCCACGAGGTCGTCGCCCTCCCACGCGAACGCGTGCACACCGCCGAGGGCGTGCTCCCAGTCGTGGTCGGAGAAGTCCCCGTCGAAAGCGTCGTCGCACAACGCCCGTGCGGCTTTGAGCAGGTCGACGTCCACGTCCGACGTGTGCAGCGTCGTGATCACCGCGCCCCCAACCCCTTGTCCACCAACAACATCACCGTACGCGCCAACTCGGGGGCGTCGGTCGCGGGCAGCAGGCCGGCCAGGAGTTGGGAGCACAGGCCGTGCATCACGCAGGACATCAGCAGCGTCACGTCGGCCACCGGGTGCGGCGCGAGTTCGCCGGACTCCTGGGCGGCCTCGATGGAGTCCGCCATGCGGGCGTAGACGCGCTGTTCGGCCGCCGCGAGGTCGGGGAAGTCGGCGCGGCGGGGGACGTCGGCGGAGCCGAACATCAGGCGGTACAGGGACGGGTGGGCCAGCGCGAACTCCAGGTAGGCGCGGCCGATGCCGTGCAGCCGCTCCAGGGGCGTGCCGTCCGGCTCGGCGAGCGCCGCCAGTTCGTCGAAGCCCTGCGCCATCACGGCGGCGACGAGCGAGGCCTTGTCCGCGAAGTGCCGGTAGGCGGCGGCGTGCGACACCCCGGCCGCGGCGGCGACCCTGCGCAGGGTCAGCCCTTCCGCGCCCTCGGCGTCCACCAGGGCGCGGGCGGCCGTGACCAGACCCGCGCGCAGGGCACCGTGATGGTAGGGCTTACGCGGCAATGTTGCCACTGGTAACTTCCTCCTCATGACTCGCGTCGCCGGAATCCTCCTCGCCGCACTCGGCGCTCTCCACATCGTCCTCACCACCGCGTTCAACCACGAGAGCTGGGCCCGGTGGATCGGCGCCGGCCTGTGGGCGGCCGTGCCGCCGCCGGGTGCTGGGTTCACCGCGGACCAGTACGTCCTGTGGCTCACGCTGGGCAGCTTCGGCGTCCCCCTGATCCTGCTCGGCCTGGTCGTCGCCGACACCGCCCGACGCGGCGGACGCGTCCCGGCGTACCTCGGCTGGGTCGTCGGGGCATGGGCGCTTCTGCTCTCGGTGGTTTTGGTGACCGTGCCGGGTTGGTTGGTCCTGATCCCGGCCGTGCTCCTGATCCGTGGCGCACGTCACAGCGCCTCGCCGTCACGAATGTCGGTCCCATCTCGCTCCACCGTCGACGAAAGGACGGGGACATGACGGACATCGTGGTCATCGGCGCCGGTTACGCGGGCCTGGCGGCAGCGAAACTCGCGGCGCGCTGGACCGGCGCGAGGGTCACCCTGGTCAACGAGCGCGACCGGTTCGTGGAGCGGGTGCGGCTGCACCAGCACGCGGCCGGCCAGACCCTGCGCGACCTGCCGCTGGCCGACCTGCTGCGCGGGACCGGCGTGGAGCTGGTGGTCGACCGGGTGACGGCGATCGACCCGGACACCCGCAAGGTGCAGCTGCGGGACGGAGTGCTCTCCTACGACAAGCTGATCTACGCCCTGGGCAGCCACGCGGACCTGGACGCCGTGCCCGGCGTCCGCGAACACGCCCAGACCGTGACCACTTTGGAGGAGGCCGAACGCCTGCGCCTCGCCCTGGCCGGTGCGCGGGTGGTCGCCGTGGCAGGCGGTGGCCTGACCGGCATCGAAGCCGCCGCCGAACTAGCCGAGACCCATCCCGGGTTGGAGGTCCACCTGGTGACGGCGGGCTCGCTTGGCGTCGGCCTGTCTCCGGCTGCTCGGGCTCACTTGGAGAAGGTGTTCGGGCGGCTGGGCGTCGTGGTTCACGAGCAGTCATGGATCACTGAGGTGGATGCTGAGGGCTTGGCGCTGGCCGATGGCCGGGTCGACGCGGACACCGTGGTGTGGACCGCTGGTTTCACCGTGCCGGACCTTGCCCGTGCGGCTGGTTTCGAGGTCGATGCCCGGGGCCGGATGGTCGTCGACGACACCCTGACGTCGGTGTCCCACCCGGACGTCCTGGCCGTCGGCGACGCTGCCGCGATGCATCGTCCGGACGGGCAGGAACTCCGCATGGCGTGCGCGACCGGGCTGCCGACCACGCAACGGGCGGTGCGCGCGCTGGCCGACAAGCTGCGGGGGCGTGCGCCGAAGCCGTTCCGGTTCTCGTACATCAACCAGTGCGTGAGCCTGGGCCGGCGGGACGGCGTGATCCAGTTCGTCCGGTCGGACGACAGCCCGCGCGACATGGTCCTGACGGGGCGTTGGGCGGCGCGGTACAAGGAGGCGGTGGTGAGGTTCACGATCATGTTCCAGCGCCACCCAACCCTGCCGGCGGGCTGACTTGGGGAGCGGCTCGTGGCGTGGCTATAGCTCGAAGCGGTAGCCCATGCCTGGTTCGGTGACCAGGTGGCGGGGTGCGACGGTTCCGGTTCGAGTTTGCGGCGGAGTTGGGCCAGGTAGACACGCAGGTAGTGAGTTTCCTTCGCGTATTGCGGCCCCCACACCTCCTGCAACAACTGCTTCTGCGCCACCAGCCGCCCCCGGTTGCGCGCCAGAATCTCCAACAAGCCCCACTCCGTCGGCGTCAGGTGCACCTCGACCCCTCCCGGAGGACCTTCTTCGCCGCCAGGTCCACCGTGAACGACGCCGTCTGCACCACCGCGTCCTCGCCCTCGGCCACCGCCGACCGCCGCACCGCCGCCCGCAACCTCGCCAGCAGCTCGTCCATCCCGAACGGCTTGGTCACGTAGTCGTCCGCCCCGGCGTCCAGCGCCTCGACCTTGTCCGTCGAGTCCGTCCGCGCCGACAGCACGATGATCGGCACCGACGTCCACCCGCGCAGCCCCGCGATGACCTCCGTCCCGTCCACGTCGGGCAACCCGAGGTCCAGCACCACCACGTCCGGCTTGCCCTCGGCGGCGGCCTTCAACGCGGCCGTGCCGTCGTGGGCGGTCAGGACCGCGTAGCCCCGTGCGGTCAGGTTGATCCGCAGGGCGCGCACGATCTGTGGTTCGTCGTCGACCACGAGCACCTTCGTCACGGTCCGACACTACGTCCAAACCCGCTACGCTCGCTGTCCGTGGTCAATTCTGACGTGGTCTTGACGGCCCTCATCACCGCTTTTATGGCGTTTTTACGGGTGCCTGACCGCATCGGTGCGGAAAGCGTGAGTACATCCGGGTGCGAATGAATCCATTTGCTGGACACCGGTCGCGCGATAGTGCAAATGTCCTGTCCGAATTCGGACAACTGCTCACGGTGGGTGAGCCACGAGGAGGTCTTCGATGACCACCAGTGTGACCAACCAAGACGCGTTGCAGCTCGTGGTCGCCGTCCACCGACTGGTCCGCAGCCTGCGGCAGTCGGCGTCGGTCCGCAGGCTCCAACCCACGCAGCTCCTCGTCCTCGCCGAGCTGGCGGCGCAGGGCCCCATGCGCATCGGCGAGATCGCGGTCCGGGCGCTGTGCTCGCAGCCCACGGCCACGACCGTCGTGACGGGACTGGAATCCAGCGGACTGGTGCGCCGCGAAGCCGACCCGGCGGACGGGCGCGCGACCATCGTGGAACTGACCGGCTCGGGTCGGGACACGATCGTCTCCCTCGCGCACGGCGAGGCCGAGCTGCTCTCCGAACGGCTCTCCCGGCTGTCCGAAGAGGAGCGCGACCACGTCCGCTCGGTCACGCCGCTGCTGCGCCGCCTCGCCGAGCCCCGAACACGCTAGCGCCGCCCGGAGCCCGTCAGACGCCGCGCGGCCTCGGTTGGCAGCGCGGGCACGAGTAGGACGACCGGTTCATGAACGGTTCCCGTACCACGGCCGTGCCACACCGGCGGCACGGCCGGTTCTCCTGCCCGTAAACGTTGAGCGAACGGTCGAAGTAGCCGGATTGGCCGTTCACGTTCACGTACAGCGCGTCGAAAGAAGTCCCGCCCTCGCCCAGCGCCTCGCGCATCACCTCGGCGGCGTGCGTGAGCAGTTCCACCGCTTTCGGCCGCGTCAGCTTCTCCGTCGGCCGCAGACCGTGCAGCTTGGACCGCCACAGCGCCTCGTCCGCGTAGATGTTGCCCACACCGGACACCAGCGTCTGGTCCAGCAGCGCCCGCTTCACCTCGGTCCGCCGCCGGCGCAACGCGGCCACCGCCGCGCCCAGGTCGAACGCGGGGTCCATCGGGTCGCGCGCGATGTGCGCGACGGGCTCTGGCAGCGCGGTGCCGTCCACGTCGACCAGTTCGGCCAGCGCGAGCCCGCCGAACGTCCGCTGGTCCACGAACCGCAGTTCGGGGCCGCCGTCGGCGAACCGGACCCGCACCCGCAGGTGCTTCTCGTCCGGCACCCCCACCGGCTGCACCAGCATCTGGCCGCTCATCCCGAGGTGCGCGAGCAGCGCGTCCCCGTCGGACAGGTCCACCCACAGGTACTTGCCCCGCCGGCGGGCCTCGACCATGGTGCGACCGGCCAACCGATGCGCGAAATCCGCCGCACCTGGCAGGTGGCGGCGGATCGCACGGGGGTGCAGGACCTCGACGGAGGCGACGGTCCGACCGGCGACGTGCTCGTGCAGGCCTCGGCGGACTACTTCTACCTCGGGCAGCTCGGGCACGTGCGGGTGGTCAGTCCTCGTTCTCGGCGGTCTCTTCGGCCGCCTGCTCCAGCTCTTCGAGCATCTCGTAGGCGGCGGCCTGCGGCTTGGTCGGCTTGAGCATCCAGCCACCGGCCTGGGCGGTGTCGCGGACCAGGACCAGGCCCTGGATGCCGCCGCTGCGGGTGGCGTTCAACGGTCGGGAGGGGCGGCGGTCGCGCACGCGCCGGGTCGTCCGGACGTTCGTGGCATACATCGGCGTCAGTCTTCCTTGGTTTGTGAAGTCTGCGGTGTCGCCGAGTTCTGGGCGTGCCCGTTGCCGGCCGCGGCGGCCTCTTGCTCCGCGCGGACCCGTTCCGACAGCACCCGGTAGGCGGCCTCGGCCGCCTTCTGCTCGGCTTCCTTCTTGGTGCGGCCGTCGCCGGCGCCGTGGGACTGCCCACCCACGAGCACCGTGGCGGTGAACTCCTTGCGGTGGTCGGGACCCTGGTCGTCCACCCGGTACTCGGGGACGCCCAGCCCGGCCGAAGCCGTCAGCTCTTGCAGACTGGTCTTCCAGTCCAGGCCCGCGCCGCGCAGCGGCGCCTCCGCCAGCAGCGGGTCGAACAGCCGGTGGACCAGTTGACGCGCGGTGTCGATGCCGAACTGCAGGTACACCGCGCCGATGACGGCCTCCAAGCCGTCCGCGAGGATGCTCGCCTTGTCCCTGCCGCCGGTCAGCTCCTCGCCGCGACCGAGCAG
This sequence comes from Actinosynnema sp. CA-248983, assembly GCA_050954585.1. GTDB lineage: Bacteria > Actinomycetota > Actinomycetes > Mycobacteriales > Pseudonocardiaceae > Actinosynnema. The sequence continues at coordinate 7,097,040 of CP191863.1, forward strand.
CAGGTGCCCGCCCAGACCGTCGTCACCCAGGCCGCGGGCCACGCCGGCCAGCGCGTGCATGTTCACCACGCTGGCGCGCAGCTTGGCGAGCTGGCCCTCCGGCAGTTCCGGGTGGGTCTGGTAGAGGTGGTCGGTGACGACGAGGCCGAGCACCGCGTCGCCGAGGAACTCCAGTCGCTCGTTCGGCGGCAGGCCGCCGTTCTCGTACGCGTACGACCGGTGTGTGAGTGCGAGCGTCAGCAGCTCGGCGTCCAAGGGGACGCCGAGCGCTTCGAGCAACGGGGCGCGGTCGGCGGACCGACCGCGCGACGACCTGCCCCCACTGTGCGCCGCTTCTCTTCGCCGGAGGAGATCAGGCCGGCTGGACGACCTGGCGGCCGTCGTACTGGCCACAGGCCGGGCAGGCGACGTGCTGCGGCTTCGGCTGGCGGCAGGCCCGGTTCGAGCAGGCCACCAGGTGCACGGCAGCGGTCTTCCACTGAGCGCGGCGCGAGCGCGTGTTCGAGCGCGACATCTTCCGCTTCGGGACGGCCACGACTAGTTCTCCTCTGGATTGTCACGATTCCCGTCGAACCGCTCCTGCAGAGCGGCCCACCGGGGGTCAATCGTCTCATGCCCGTGGTCGGGGCCGAGCTCAGCCAGCTTGCCGCCGCAGTCGACGCACAGCCCCTGGCAGTCCGGCGAGCACAGCGGCACCTGCGGCAGCGACAGCACGATCGCGTCGTTCACCACAGGCTCGAGGTCGATCAGGTCGTCGTGCAACCGACTGACCTCGTCTTCCTCGGTGGTCTCGTCGGTGGTGCTGTCCGGATAGGCGTACAGCTCCGTGAGCCCCACTTCGACCTTCGCCGACAGCGGTTCCAGGCAGCGCGAGCACTCCCCTTCGACCACCGTCGAAGCCGTGCCCGTCACCAGGACGCCCTCCACCACGGACTCCAGGAGGAGGTCCAGGTCGACGACGCCACCCTTCGGCACCGCGATCACGCCTTCGAGGCCCATTCCCTCGGCGGGCACCGACCGGGTCACCCCGCGTGAAGAGCCCGCACGACGCCCGAGGTCCCTGGTGTCGATGACCCAGGGCCCGGTGGCTGCGGGACGCGCGGAGGCGTGACGGTGCTCAGACATGATGTTGGTGTTTGCCGACGGGTGACTTACCACGGCCAGCCGGTCAAGGGTACGGGACAACCGGCCGGGACGTGAAATCGGGTGCTCAGGGACTTGCGCGGACGGTGACCGCGCGGTGGGCGCCCGGTGCCGCAGGGCCTCAGCGGGCCGCCGACTCGTGGTAGTCGAACGGCGCGGCGGCGGCGTTGACCGCCGGGCCGCGCAGGTGCGAGCGGCCCTTGCCGACGCTGCGCAGGGTGTGCGCGAGCAGGTCCTCGAAGTCGGCGAGCTTGCCGTCCACGTAGGCGTCGCACTCGTTGCGCAGCCGGATCGCCTCCGCCTGGGCGGCCTCCAGGATGCGGGTGGACTCGGCGTGCGAGGCCTGCACCACCTCGGTGGCGTCGACCAGGCGGGCCTGCTCGGCGCGGCCCTCCTCGATGGCGCGCTCGTAGTTGGCGCGGCCGGCCTGCACCATGCGGTCGGCCTCGGCGTGGGCGCGCCCCACCAGGTCCTCGTACTCCTGACGACCGGCGGTGACGGTGCGCTGCGCCTGGTCCTCGGCCTCGGCCACCATCCGCTCGGCGCGGGACCGGGCCTCGGACAGCATCCGCTCGGCCTCGTGCTGGGCCTCGGAGACGATCCGCTCGGCCTCGGAGCGGGCCTTGCTGGTGGCGGCCTCCAGCTCGTGCTGGGCCTTGCCGACCAGCTCGTCGCGGTGGTCGAGGACGTCCTGCGCGTCGTCCAGCTCGGCCGGGATGGCGTCGCGGACGTCGTCGAGCAGTTCGAGCACGTCACCGCGCGGGACGACGCACCCGGAGGTCATCGGCACGCCACGCGCTTCCTCGACGATCGTGACCAGCTCGTCGAGGGCCTCGAACACCCGGTACACGGCACACTCCCCACGCCCACACTGCGGTACCCGTCCTAGTGTGCCCTGCCCGATCACGACACGCCGGTAGATCGGGGTGGCGTGTTGGCAGTGGTGATCAAGACCTCTGATGGGTCGAGGCCATACTGCGCGGACAGCACTCGTACGAGTGGCCGGATCACCACATCGTGTGCGGACCCGGCCACTGGGAGTGCGTGGGTCAGCGGCGCTCGGCGAGGCGCTGGGTCAGCCGGGCCATGATCGACGGGGGCAGCAGCGTGGACACGTCGCCGCCGTAGGTCGCCACGTCCTTCACCAGGGAGCTGGCCAGGAAGCTGTAGATGGGGTTGGTCGGCATGAACAGCGTCTCGACCCCGGTGAGCTGGTGGTTCATCTGGGCCATCTGCAGCTCGTAGTCGTAGTCGCTGACCGCGCGCAGGCCCTTCACGATGGCCTGGATGTCGTTCTCCCGGCAGTAGTCGACCAGCAGGCCGTGCCACGAGTCGACCCGCACGTTCGGCCACTGGGCGGTCACCTCGCGGAGCATGTCCGTGCGCTCTTCCACCGAGAACAGGGTCTTCTTGTTCTTGTTGATGAGCACGGCGACGACGACCTCGTCGAAGAGCTTCGCCGCTCTGCCGATGATGTCCAGGTGTCCGTTGGTGGCCGGGTCGTAGGAGCCGGGGCACACGGCACGCGTCATGGTTTCGGACGGTAGCACCCGATCGGATGCGTCCAGTCCGGTCGTGGTCCGCATCACCCGTGCGGGCCGGCGTGCTCCGCCCAGTACAGCGCCGTGTCGCCGTATCGCTTGCTGCGCAAGGATTCCAGCGCGGGTGGCCAGATCGGTTCAGGAGTCCGCGCGGACCGCTCGACGACGATCACCGAGCCGGGCGCGGTCCAGGAGTTCCCGACCAGCGCGGCGAGGACCTCGGCCAGTTGGGCGTCGGTCACGTCGTAGGGCGGATCGGCGAAGACGACGTCGCACGGGGCCTCGGGCGGGCTCGCCAGGGCGGCCAGCGCGGTGCGGTTCACCACCACCGCGCCGGGCAGCCCGATCGTCCGGGCGTTGGCCTTCAGCACTTCGGCAGCCCGCTTGTCCGACTCGACGAACGTGGCGTGCGCCGCACCCCGGGACAGCGCCTCGAACCCCAGCGCCCCGCTGCCCGCGTAGAGGTCGAGGACGCGGAGCCCGTCGAGGTCCACGAGCGCTTCGAGCGAGCTGAACAACGCCTCCCGCACCCGGTCCGAGGTTGGTCGGGTGCCTTTCGGGGGCACTTGCAGGCGCCGGCCCCCGGCCACACCCGCGACGATCCTGGTCACCGCGTTATCGTGCCAGGTGGGCGCCGCCGTTGACCGGGATGACCTGGCCGGTGATGTGGCCGGCCGCCGGCGAGGTGAGGAACGCCACGGTCGCGGCCACGTCGGCGGGCGTCCCGGCGCGGCCGTTCGCGGTCTGGGCGATCAGGGTCCGGCGGCGCTGGTCGGTCATCCCGCCGCGCCGTAGCTGCCGCCGCGGCCTCCAGCACGTCCTTGCGACGGCCGGTGATCACCACTTCCAGCCCACGCGCGACCAGTTCCGCCGCGATGGCCCGCCCGATGCCGGCGCCGCGATGGCCCGCCCGATGCCGGTGCCGCCGCCGGTCACAGCCGCCGACCTCGTCGTCATGCCAGTGCCTGCCACCATCCGTCGACCTGAGGAGGATCGTCCACGTCGATCCTTTCACCGGGTCGCGGGACGGCGAGCGGGATCTCCCACGCCTTGGCCTCGCGCCACACCCGGTCGACGGGTTCGGACCAGTCGTGGAAGGCCAGGTTGAACGTCGCCCAGTGCACGGGCACCAGCAGCCCGCCCCGGACGTCCCGGTGCGCGGTGACACCCTCCTCGGGCGTCATGTGGATGTCCGGCCAGCCGTGCCCGTACGCGCCGATCTGGATCAGCGACGCGTCGAACGGCCCGTACTTGTCGCCGATGCGCTTGTAGCCGTCGAAGTACCCGGTGTCACCGCTGTAGTACACGCGGTGCTCGGGACCGAGGATGACCCAGGACGCCCACAGCGTGTTGTCGCGCCGGAAGCCGCGGCCGGAGAAGTGCTGGGCGGGCGTGGCGACCAGCCGGACGCCCGCGACCTCGTGGGACTCGTCCCAGTCCAGCTCGACGATCCGCGACCCGGGCACCTTCCAGCGGCGCAGGTGCGCCCCGATGCCCAGCGGCACCACGAAGACGGCGTGCGTGCCGGCGGTCAGGTCCCGGACGGTGGCCTGGTCGAGGTGGTCGTAGTGGTCGTGCGAGATGACGACCGCGTCCACCGGCCCGACCTCGGCCAACGTGTGCGGCACCGCGTGCAGCCGCTTGGGGCCCATGAGCCGGGACGGCGAGCACCGGTCGCTCCACACGGGATCGAGCAGGATTCGCGCGCCGTCGATCTCGACGAGCGTGGACGCATGGCCGTACCAGGTGAGGTGCAGCCCTTCGGTCGCCACGTCGTGCCGGGCGGGCACCAGCGGCACTTCCCCGACGGGATGCCGTTGCTGCCCACCGAAAACCAGCTCACGCGCGGTGTCCCCGGCACTACCGGCGGGCATCGTCCGCGTCCGCACGGCGTTGTGGAACCTCCCGTCCCAATACCGCGGCGACCGCCACACCCGCTCCCCACCGGGCCGCCCGCCCAACGCCCCCGGCACGTCCCGCAACCCCCACACGACCGCTCCGGCCGCCAATCCGAGCAGCGCTGCGGTGACCTTCTTCATGGCTCCTCCAACGCCGAGACGCCCGACCGGGTTCCTCCACCCGATGGAGATAACCCGAGACCCGCGTCACCGCCACCCGAAACCCGAGGCGATCACTGGCCACAGACGGAGCAGCCCACCCGGTGCTCCTGAAGCGCTCCGCGCAGGACCGCCACGATCCCCAACAGAGCGGGCCGGGCACCCCCGGCAGGGATGCCCGGCCCGCTCAAGAACCCGCACTCACTCCAGCACGATCAACAGATCGCCACCCTCGACCTGCTGCACCCCACCCACAGCCAGCCGCTTCACCCGACCGGCCTTGGGCGCGGTGATGGCAGCCTCCATCTTCATGGCCTCGATGGTCGCCACCGTCTGACCGGCCTCCACCGAATCGCCCTCCGCCACCGACGGCGTGACGACACCCGCGAACGGCGCGGCGACGTGATCCGGGTTGGTCCGGTCCGCCTTCTCCGCCGCCGGGATCTCCGCCGCGATGGACCGGTCGCGGACCTGGATCGGCCGGAGTTGGCCGTTCAGAGTCGCCATGACCGTCCGCATGCCGCGCTCGTCGGCCTCGCCGATGGCCTCCAGACCGATCAGCAGCCGCACACCGGGCTCCAGGTCGACCTGGTACTCCTCCCCCGGCCGCAAGCCGTAGAAGAAGTCCTTGCTGCCCAACACGCTCGTGTCGCCGTAGGCGTCCCGGTGCGCCCGGAACTCCTTCGTCGGCGCGGGGAACAGCAAGCGGTTCAGGGTGGCGCGGCGGTCCGTCGCCAGGCCGGCCTCGTCCTCCGGGGTCAGCGACGCCACGCCCTTCGGGGCCGTGCGGCCCTGCAACGCCTTGCTGCGGAACGGCTCCGGCCAGCCGCCGGGCGGGTCGCCCAGCTCGCCGGACAGGAACCCGACGACCGACGCCGGGATGTCGAACCGGCCCGGGTCCGCCTCGAAGTCCTTCGGGGACACGCCCGCGCCCACCAGGTGCAGCGCGAGGTCACCGACCACCTTGGACGACGGCGTCACCTTCACCAGGCGACCTAGCATCCGGTCCGCCGCCGCGTACATGGCCTCGATCTCCTCGAACTTCTGCCCGAGGCCCAGCGCGACCGCCTGGGTGCGCAGGTTCGACAGCTGCCCGCCGGGGATCTCGTGGTGGTACACGCGACCGGTCGGGCCGGGGATGCCGGACTCGAACGGCGCGTACACCTTGCGCACGGCCTCCCAGTACGGCTCGATGTCGCACACCGCCTGCAACGACAGGCCCGTGGCGTACTCGGTGTGGTCGGTGGCCGCGACGATCGCCGACAGCGGGGGCTGGGACGTCGTCCCCGCCATGGACGCCGCCGCGCCGTCCACCGCGTCCACACCGGCCTGGATGGCCGCGAGGTAGGTCGCCAGCTGGCCGCCCGCCGTGTCGTGCGTGTGCAGGTGCACCGGCAGGTCGAACTCCTTGCGCAGCGCGGTGATCAGCCGCGCGGCGGCGGGCGGGCGCAGCAGGCCCGCCATGTCCTTCACGGCCAGCACATGCGCGCCCGCGCCCACGATCTGCTCGGCCAGCTTGAGGTAGTAGTCGAGCGTGTAGAGGCGTTCGTCCGGGTTGGACAGGTCGGCGGTGTAGCACAGGGCCACCTCGGCGACCGCCGTCCCGGTCTCCCGCACCGCCTCGATCGCCGGCCGCATCTGCTCGACGTCGTTCAGCGCGTCGAAGATGCGGAAGATGTCGATACCGGTCTTCGTCGCCTCTTCGACGAACGCCGAAGTCACGGCCTCCGGGTACGGCGTGTAACCGACCGTGTTCCGGCCCCGCAGCAGCATCTGGAGCGTGATGTTCGGGACGGCCGCGCGCAGCGCCGCCAGCCGCTCCCACGGGTCCTCGGCGAGGAACCGCAGCGCCACGTCGTAGGTCGCGCCGCCCCACGCCTCCAGGGACAGCAGCTGCGGCGTCAGGCGCGCCACGTGCGGCGCGACCGCGAGCAGGTCCTTGGTGCGCACGCGGGTCGCCAGCAGCGACTGGTGGGCGTCGCGGAACGTCGTGTCGGTGACCGCGAGCGCCTTGCTCTCGCGCAGCCACCGGGCGAAGCCCTCCGGGCCCAGCTCGGTCAGCTTCTGCTTGGACCCCGCCGGCGGTTCGACGTTCAGGTCGGCGACGGGCAGCTTGTCCTTCGGGTCCACCGCGGACGGGCGCGGGCCGTTGGGCTTGTTGACCGTCACGTCCGCCAGGTAGGTCAGCAGGCGGGTGCCGCGGTCGGCGGAGTGCCGCGCGGTCAGCAGGTGCGGGCGCTTCTCGATGAACGAGGTGGTGACCCGGCCCTGGTAGAAGTCCTCGTCGTCCAGCACCGCCTGGAGGAACGGGATGTTCGTGGACACGCCCCGGATGCGGAACTCCGCCACGGCGCGGCGCGCGCGGGCCACGGCCGCGGCGAACGTCCGGCCCCGGCAGGACAGCTTGACCAGCATCGAGTCGAAGTGCGCGCTGACCACGGTGCCCGCGCCGGTGGTGCCGCCGTCGAGCCGGATGCCCGAGCCGCCCGGCGAGCGGTAGGCGCTGATCATGCCGGTGTCCGGGCGGAACCCGTTGGCCGGGTCCTCGGTGGTGATGCGGCACTGGAGGGCCGCGCCGCGCAGCTGCACGGTGTCCTGGCTCAGGCCGAGGTCGGCGAGCGTCTCGCCGGAGGCGATGCGCATCTGCGACTGGACCAGGTCGACGTCGGTGACCTCCTCGGTCACCGTGTGCTCGACCTGGATGCGCGGGTTCATCTCGATGAAGACGTACCGGCCCTGCGGGTCGAGCAGGAACTCGACGGTGCCCGCGTTGCGGTAGCCGATGTGGCGGGCGAACCGGACGGCGTCGTTGCAGATGCGCTCGCGCAGCTCGGGGTCGAGGTTGGGCGCGGGCGCGATCTCGATGACCTTCTGGTGGCGGCGCTGCACCGAGCAGTCCCGCTCGAACAGGTGGATCACCTCGCCCTGGCCGTCGGCCAGGATCTGCACCTCGATGTGCCGGGGCTCCACGACGGCCTGCTCCAGGAACACCGTGGGGTCGCCGAACGCCGACTCGGCCTCGCGGGACGCGGCCTCCAGGGCCTCGCGCAGCGCGGCCGGGTCCTCGACGCGCCGCATGCCGCGACCACCGCCGCCGGCGACGGCCTTCACGAACACCGGGAAGTCGATGCCCTTCGCCGCCTCCAGCAGCGCGTCGATGTCGCTGGACGGCTCGCTGGAGCGCAGCACGGGCAGCCCGGCCTCGCGGGCGGCGGCGATCGCGCGCGCCTTGTTGCCGGTCAGCTCCAGCACGTCGGACGGCGGTCCGACGAACGTGATCCCGGCGTCGGCGCACGCCTTGGCCAGCTCGGGGTTCTCCGACAGGAAGCCGTAGCCCGGGTACACCGCGTCGGCGCCCGCCTTGCGGGCGGCCTTGATGATCTCGTCGACCGACAGGTAGGCCCGGACGGGGTGGCCGGGCTCGCCGATCTCGTAGGACTCATCGGCCTTCAGCCGGTGCAGTGAATTGCGGTCCTCGTGGGGGAAGACGGCAACCGTGCCGGCGCCCAGCTCGTAGGCAGCGCGAAAAGCCCGGATCGCGATCTCGCCGCGGTTGGCGACAAGAACCTTGCGGAACATTCGGCGTTCCCTCCCAGGTCACTCGGCGGACAATCAAGGCACGCTACCGTGCGGTTCCCGCTGGTCGGGAGTTCCATCCCACGTGACGGACGTCATCCTGATCGTTCACTCGTCCGGTCAAGCACGGCCACGGCCGGGGAATTGTCCCGTGCGGACGTCCCGCTCGCAGCCCCCGACCGATCGGCTCACACTGCGGGACGTTGACAAGTGCGGTGGACTGTGAGCGCACGATCACCGACCCGTTACAGTGCGTTCGCTGCATCGGGTGAATGGCGGAGTCGACTTCTCGGTAGGGTTGGGCATATGGCCGGGGCTGAAGGGACGGGGCAGCCTGCTGCCCGCACCCATTTCGACGTCGTTCTGCGCGGGTACAACCAGCGGCAGGTCAACGAGCGCGTGACACGCCTGGAGTTCGACCTGAAGAACTCCAACCGGGCGCGCGACGCGGCGTCGGCCCAGGTCGGCGAGCTGACCAAGCTGCTGGGCAGCACCCGCGCGGAGCTGGACAAGGTCAAGGCGCAGCTGGGCAACCTGGCCACGAGCCCGGTCAACGCCTCGAACGTCACCGAACGCGTGCGCGTGATGATGACGCTGGCCGAGGAGGAGATCGCCGACATCCGCAAGGGTGCCCTAGACCAGGCCAACGCCACCCGGGCCGAAGCCGAGCGCTTCGCGGCGGAGGGTCGGGCCAACCACCAGCGCGCGATGGGCGACCTCGAAGAACGCCGCAAGCAGCTCGAAGCGGCCCACAAGCAGCGCATGGCCGAGCTGGAGCAGCAGTACCAGGAGCGCCGGGCAGAGCTGGAGCGCGCGCTCGAAGACCGCCGCGCCGAGCTGGAGCGTTCCCACGAGGAGCTCCGCGCCAAGCTGACCGCCGAGCACGAGGCCCTCGTCGCCCAGACCCGAGCCGACCACGACCGCCTGGCCGCGGAGTTCGACGAGAAGACCAAGGACCTGGAGAAGCGCCGGGTCGACCTGGACGCCAAGTACAAGGGCTACCACGACGACCTGGACAAGGAGTACGACGACCTGCGCACCACGCTCCGCAAGGAGCACGAGGTGCACGTGGTCGAGGCCAAGGCGGAAGCGGCCAAGCTGCTGGAAGCGGCCAAGGCGGAGGCGGAGAAGCTGCGCGCGGACTCCGCCAAGCAGGTGGCCGACCTGGAGTCCGAGGCCCTGGCCAAGGCGGAGAAGGCGGTCGCCGACGCCAACGCGGCGGCCGAGAAGAGGTTGTCGGAGGCCAAGGCGGCGGCCGAGAAGACCTTGTCGGAAGCCAAGGCGGCGGCCGAGAAGACGATCTCGGAAGCGGACGCCTACGCCGAACGCACCCGGGGCGAGGCGGACTCGCACGCGGACGAGCGGATCACGGCGGCCGACCGGAAGCTGACCGAACTCCACACCGTCCACAAGGCGCTGACCGAGCAGTTCACGGCGGCCCAGGAGGCGGTCCTCAACGCGGTGGCCACCCTCTCGCCCCTCGACATCGAGGCGGAGGAAGAGGTCGCGCGGGAAGAGGTCGCGCGGGAAGAGGTCGCGGCGGAAAAGGTCGCGGCGGAAAAGGTCGCGGCGGACACGCCCGAGTCCGAGCAGCCGACCAAGCAGCTCCCCATCCCGAAGCCGAGCTAGCCGCGCAGCGGCTGCTTTCGCCGCGCAGCGGACAGCGGGGCGTTACGGTGGAGCACGGACTTTCGCCGTGCAGCGGACAGCGGGGCGTTACGGTGGAGCACGGACGGGTCTTTCTGCTCGGCGGATGCGTGGGTCGCACTTCTCATCCTGCCGCCGAAAGGCCCGTCCTCCCGTCTCAGGCCCTACCAGCCGTCACCAACGTCATGACCCTCAACAGCTAGCCGGGCAGTTGGTCTGCGGGAATGGTCTCCGATGCGGGTGGCAGGGTGACGTCCAGCTTGCCGCCCCACTCCGTGAACCGGGTGGTCGACTGCTTGACGACCTTCCCGTCCAGCTCGAACCGGTACTCCGCCTTCAACGGCGTCCCGGCCGCGTCCACCCACACCACCGCGTTGATGGTCACCCCGTGCTCCGCCAGCTGCGTGTGCTGCAACTGGGTGTCCGGGTCCTTGATGACCTTCGCCATCTTCAACGGGTCCACCACCAGGTCGTACCGGGTCGCCGCGACCCCGTCCAAGGCCTCCTCGGCCTTCGACAGGATCAACGCCGCCCTCGGCTGGACGTAGTCCAGTTCCGCGCCCACGGTCGCGCCGGGGCCGAAGCCGCGCAGCAACGCCGTCACCTCACCGTTGTTGCCCGAGGTGTACAGGCCCCACTTCTTGCCCGGCGGCATGGGGGCGCCGTCCACGTGGACGTAGATGCCCTCGCGGGCGATCACCATGTCCATCTTGCGGTTCTGGCCGGCGGTGGTCATGGTCATGGTCATCGCCCCGGTCACGCCCTCGGGGTCCTGGCGCAGGGTGCCGTCCACGACGTTGCGGACCTCGGTGGACGCGCCGTCCGAGGCGAAGCCCTCGGTGTGGAAGCGGGCGGTCTTCAGCTCGGACCGGCGTTGGTCGATCTTCTCCGCGAGCACGGCCAGGTCGCCCTTGGGCGGCGACGGCGACGTGGGCGGCGCGGTGTCGCCGCCGGACGTGCATGCGACCAGCAGGAACGGCGTCAGGGCGAGCAGTAGGCGGCGCACAGTGCGCCGACGTTACTACTCCTCCGCCGCGCGCGGTGGAGGTGGGTTCTTGTCCAGCACCGTCATCGTCAGCTCCTGGGCGTTGGCGATGGGCATGACGCTGAGCAGCCGCTGCGCGCGGAACGGAATGGTGATTCCACCTCACCGACACCTTTCCGACTGGCTTCAGCGCAACAAGACCTGCCACTCCTCGCGCACCGGCGGCAGGTCGAGGTCGAACTCCCACAGGAACGCCCGCCGCCACTGCCACCCGGTGCGGGCCGCGTGCACCATCAGCGCCGACCCCAGCAGCACGCACCCCACGGCGAGCACCGCGAACAGCTTCTGCCCGGTGTCACCGGCGGTGAACGCCCGCACCGCCACCACCACCGGCAGCGCGACCACGGCCAGGTCGAACAGCAGCCCCAGCAGCCGCCGCCACCACGGCCGCGCGTGGAACACCACCCCGGAGTCCAGCAGGGTGTCGCACTCGTCGGGACCGTGCTCGCGCAGCCGCATCGCCTCCGCCCGCCGGTGCCCGATCTCGTGCCACACCCGCACCAGCGTGGCCCCGCCCAGCACCAGCAGCAGCAGGTCCACCGCGTGCAGGAACCACGGACCCGGGTTGGCCAGCCAGGACAGCACCCCGGCCAGCAGCATCACCGCGCCCGAGGCCACCATCGACCACAGGTACCGCGTGGCCACCCACCCCGGCACCATCGACCGCACGACCAGGTCGCGCATGTCAGGCCGGCCGCGCATCAACTCCAGCGCCTCGGCGTGCGCTTGGGCGTAGTCCCCCGGCATCTGCGTTACGCCTTCTCCAGGTATTCCGCCCGTTCCTCGTCCAGCAGCCCGGCCACGAGGCCTGCCAGGCCCGGGTGGGCGACGAGGTCCGGGTCGGCGTCGACGACCTCTCCTGCCACGATCCGCGCCTGCGCGATGACGTCCTCGTCGCGCAGCAGCGAGAGCATCTTCAACCCCGACCGCTTGCCCGACTGGGCCGCGCCGAGGATGTCGCCCTCGCGCCGCAGCTCCAGGTCGAGCTGGGCCAGCTCGAAACCGTCCAACGTGGACTCCACCGCGCGCAGCCGCTCCATGGTCGAGGTCCCCTCGGGCATCTCCGTCACCAGCAGGCACAGCCCCGGCGCGCTGCCCCGGCCGACCCGGCCGCGCAGCTGGTGGAGCTGGCTGACGCCGAACCGGTCGGCGTCCATGATCACCATGACGGTCGCGTTCGGCACGTTCACGCCGACCTCGACCACGGTCGTGGCGACCAGCACCTGCACCTCGCCGGACGCGAAGGCCCGCATCACGGTGTCCTTGTCGTCCGGGGGCATCCGCCCGTGCAGGATGTCGACCCGCAGGCCGTGCAGCGGCCCCTCGGACAGCTTCTGCGCCACGTCCACCACGGCCAGCGGCGGACGGCGGTCGGAGGAGTCGTCCTTCTTCGGGGGTGCGTCCTCTTCGCTCTCCCCGTCGCCGATGCGCGGGCACACCACGTACACCTGGTGGCCCTTGCGGACCTCCTCGTGGATGCGCTGCCACGCCCGGTCCAGCCAGGACGGCTTCTGCGCCACCGGCACCACGGACGTGCTGATCGGCGACCGGCCGGCGGGCAGCTCGCGCAGCGCCGACACCTCCAGGTCGCCGTAGACGGTCATGGCCACCGTGCGCGGGATCGGGGTCGCGGTCATCACCAGCACGTGCGGGGTGGACCCGCTCGCCCGCCCGCTCAGCGCGGCCCGCTGCTCGACGCCGAACCGGTGCTGCTCGTCCACCACCACCAGGCCCAGGTCGTGGAACTCCACCTTGTCCTGGATCAGGGCGTGCGTGCCGACGACGATCCCGGCCTCCCCGGTCATGATCTCCAGCAGCGCCTTCTTGCGCTGGGCGGTGTTCATGGACCCGGTCAGCAGGGTCACCCGGGTCGCGTGCTCGGCCGCGCCCAGCTCGCCCGCCTGCCCGAGGTCGCCCAGCAGCTCGCCCAGCGACCGGGCGTGCTGCGCGGCCAGCACCTCGGTGGGCGCGAGCATCGCGGCCTGCCGGCCCGCGTCGACGACCTGGAGCATCGCGCGCAGCGCCACCATCGTGTTGTGCGTGACGATGAAGTGGTCGGTCACGTACAGCCGGGACGGGTGCGCGATGGAGATGCACTGCACCGGTTTCACGCCGACGAACTCGACCGCCTCCACGTGCCGGACCGGCGGCGCGGTGCGGTCCAGGGCGTCGCGGAACGGCGGGAACTCCTCCGGCAGCCGCACGGTCACCTCGTGCAGCTCGTAGCCGAACGCGATGCTGCCCGTGCCGCCCAGCGACTCGGCCAGCTCGCTGACGTACTCGGCGAGGTTCTCGGACTCGGTGCGGAACACGACGTCCACGCCGTCGCACCGGCCGCCGGTGGTGAGCAGGCCCTGGAGCAGCTCGTGGCGCTCCTTGACCGGCGCGAGCTCGACGCAGTCGACGTCCGGCGCGACCACCATCGGCAGCCGCCACTTCGGGGTGCCGCCCAGGTCGTAGAGGTCGTCGCGCAGCTCGCGCAGCGTCCTGACCTCGCCGGTGTGCAGCGCCCACAGGTGGTCCAGGTCGCACTCGACGGACTTCCCGTCCGACAGCACCACCCGGTACACCTCGCGCTCCCCCTGCGGGAACACCCCGGTGACGGTCGTCGTGGTGCCGTCGGCCGCGATCACCTCGGCGCCTTCCTCGATCTCCCCCATCGGCACGAAGCCCTCGGGGGTGAGCACGAGCGCGTCCAGCGGCTGGGCCTTGCCGGAGCCGACCTCGCCCTGGAGCAGCCGGTTTATCGGGTGCTCGCCGGACAGGTCGCGCGCGATCGCCTCGCCGACCTCCTGCTGGCCGGCGGTCAGCGTGAACGGCAGCCGCGCGTCGAACGCGTCCCGCACCATGCCCGGCTTGGGCGGGCACGCGGGCGCGGGCCGGGCGGTGGCGGACTTGCGGCGCTGGGCCAGGGCGAGCTGCACGGCCAGCGCCTCGTCCCACTTCAGGCGCTGCTGGGCGAGGGTGATCTCGGCCCAGCTCTCCGGCCGGTGGACGAACCGGATCGCCTTCTCCAGCCCGATCAGGTCACGGGCCTCGCGCAGCTGCTCCGGCACCGGGTCCTCGTCCACGCCCTCCCACACGGCCAGCACCTGCTCGACGCAGTTGGACACGTGCCAGGACTGGATGCCCTGCGCCGCCGGGTAGACCGGGATGAACGCGCCCGCGAACTTCGCGGCGGCGTCGTCGGTGGCGTCGTCGAGCACCTGGTAGTCGGGGTGGGCGAGCTGGAGCTTGCCGTTGAACATGCCGACCTTGCCCGCGAACATCGCCTCGCGGTTGGGCAGCAGCTCCCGCTCGACGGCCCGCGACCCGCGCCCGAAGAACACCAGGTGCAGGTCCGAAGACCCGTCGGTGATCACGGCTTCGAGTAGTTCGCCGCTGCGGCTCTTCATCCGGCGGTGCCGAACGCTCTTCACGCGCGCTTGGACGGTCGCGTGCTCGCCCAGTTCCAGGCCCTTGATCTCGGTGAGCTTGCCGCGCTCGTCGTAGCGGCGCGGGTAGTGCCGCAGCAGCTCACCGACCGTCGTCAGGCCGAGCCCGCTCTCCAGCGCGTCGGCGCTCTTCTTGCCCAGCACCGACACCAGTTTGTCGTCGAAGGTCGTCATCGCCGACCATTCAACTACTCGACACCGACAACGAGTGCGGCGCCGGGCTGTCCACCGCGGTACGCCGTGATTTCAACCTCCGGATGGGCGATCCTCAGGTGGCTTTCGAGTGTTTCCGCGAGCCCGTCGGGGGCGTCCTCGCCGAGCAGCGCGGTCACCAGCTCCCCGCCGCCCGCGAGCATCCGGTCCACCAGCCGGCACGCGAGCGCGGCGAGGTCCGAGCCCCCGGGTTCGACCATGACGACCTCGCCGTCCTGCATGGCCAGCAGGTCACCGGGCGCGCACCGGCCCACCCACGTGATCGCCTCCCGCTCGGCGATGCGCACCTCGCCGCGCCGGGTCGCCGCGGCGGCCTCGGCCATCGCGACCACGTCGTCGCCCGCGCGGCGGTTCGGGTCGTGCACGGCGAGCGCGGACAGCGCCTGGACGGGGGAGAACGCGGGCACGATGACGACGTCCTGCCCGGCCGCGACCGCGTAGGCGACGGCTTCGTCCACCGGGCCGCGCATGTCCTCCCCGGTGGGCAGGACGGTGACGTGCCGGGCCCGGGTGCCCGCGATGAGCGCGAGCAGGCCGGCCGGGTCGCTGGTGGGCGCCGCCGCGACCGCGCCCGCGGACTCGAACAGCTCCCGCGCGCCGTCCCCGGCGACCACCACGACCACCGCGCGGTCCTGCCCGAACCGGACCGCCTGCGCCTCGACCTGGTCGGCGAACCGGGCGACCGTGATCCGGTGCGGCCGACCCTGCTCCACACCCGCCTCGATGGCCGCGCCGATGTCGTTGCAGTGGACGTGGACGGTCCACAGGCCCATGCCGTCGCCGACCACGGAGACGCAGTCGCCGAGGGCGTTGAGCCGCTGCTTGAGGTCCTCGGGGTCGGCCGGGTCGTCGAGCAGGTACATGACCTCGTACTCGAAGTCGGTGGAGCCGGCCTCGCGGGCGGTGGTCAGGGCTTCCGCGGTGCGCGGGGGCGCGGTGCTCTTCGGGTGCGCCACGGGCTGCCCCGTGATCACCGCGACGAGTGTGTCCAGCAACACGACCAGCCCCTTCGCGCCCGCGTCCACCACCCCGGCCTTGGCCAGGACGGCGAGCTGGCGCGGGGTGTCGGCGAGGGCCACGGCACTGGCCTTGGCGGCGGCCGTGACCACCTGGTCGAGGTCGTCGGACGGGCAGTCGCGGGCGGCCTCGGCGGCGGCGTGCAGCACGGTGAGCACGGTGCCCGGGACCGGCTTGGACACCGCGGCCGTGGCCAACTCGTCCGCCCGCTTGAACGCCGCGCGGATGGCCGCCCCACCCGCCTCGGAGACCCCTTGGGCCGCCTCGGCCAGGCCACGCAGGACCTGGGAGATGATCACCCCCGAGTTGCCCCGGGCGCCTTGGAGCGCGCCCCTGGCCAGCGCGGCGAGGGCCTGACCTGCGTCGTCCGCGCGGGCGCGCAGGAGGGAGTCCTGGGCGGAGCGCATGGTCTGGGACAGGTTGGTGCCGGTGTCCCCGTCGGGGACGGGGAAGACGTTGATGCGGTCGATGTCGTCCCGGTTCGCGTCCAGGGACCGGACGCACTCGTCCGCCCACCGGCGCACCGCGACCGCATCGAGAGCCTGCATGGCGGGGAGGGTATTCGATATCGGAAGGCCCCGGTTTGGAGGCGTCGCGACCGACGGGCTACCCTGTCCAGGTTGCCATGCCCGGCTGAGGCTTGTGCACGCTTGCGCGCCCGCCGGGGCGTGAGTACCGCTGGATAAACCTTAAGGAGTGGCTGACGTGGCTGCCGTGTGCGACGTCTGTGGCAAGGGGCCGGGCTTCGGCAAGTCGGTCTCGCACTCCCACCGGCGCACCAACCGCCGGTGGAACCCGAACATCCAGACCGTGCGCGCGAAGGTCTCGTCTTCGCAGCGGCAGCGGCTGAACGTGTGCACCTCGTGCCTGAAGGCGGGCAAGGTGGTTCGCGGCTGACACCGCGTCCGAACGTTGTCGAAAGGCCCCCGGGGTTCGCTCCGGGGGCCTTTCGGCGCGCCCAGGTGCCGAGCGGATACTCGCGAGCCTCCGGCGTGGCAGCTGTGGCAGCCTGCGGACATGCCAGAGCTGCGCGTTCATGCGGGCCGCCACACGCCGTCCAGTTCCACTACGCGTTGCCGGACGACGCCTGGCGTGTGGAGCTGGGCGAGGCTGTGCCGGCGCCAACTGCGTGGGCTGAGATCCCCAACGCAGGGAGACCCCTGAAGCTACGAGCCGGCCCGCTCCGGCCTAAGGCAGCTTCCAGTCGATCGGCTCGGCGCCCTGCTTGACCAGCAGCTCGTTCGCCCGCGAGAACGGCTTGGACCCGAAGAACCCCGCAGCCGCCGACAGCGGCGACGGGTGCGCCGACTCGATGCACGGGAACGGCTCCAGCATCGGCCGCAGGTTCCGCGCGTTGCGCCCCCACAAGATCGCCACCAACGGCTCCGACCGCTCCGCCAGCGCCTTGATCGCCTGCTCGGTCACCGCCTCCCACCCCTTGCCCTGGTGGGAGTTCGACTTGCCCGGCTGCACGGTCAGCGCCCTGTTCAACAACAGCACGCCCTGCTCGGTCCACGGCGTCAGGTCACCGTTGGACGGCTTGGGGTGCCCCAGGTCGTCCACGTACTCCCGGTAGATGTTGATCAACGACTTCGGGATCGGCCGCGTCTCCGGCGACACCGAGAACGACAACCCCACCGCGTGCCCCGGCGTCGGGTACGGGTCCTGCCCGACGATCAGCACCCGCACCCCGTGGAACGGCTGCTGGAACGCCCTCAGCACGTTCTCCCCGGCCGGCAGGTAGGTCCGCCCGGCGGCCACCTCCGCGCGCAGGAACTCGCCCATCTTCGCGATCTGGTCGGCCACCGGCGCGAGAGCGCGCGCCCATCCGGCCTCAACTACTTCCTCAAGGGGACGTGCCACGGCGGTGGACCCTATCTCAGTCGATCCGGCGAAGATCTTTGCGGTAGGTCACGATGTTGTTCACGTACTTGTCCACCGCGAACTGCCACGCGCCCTCCGGCACCGTGTACCCCTCGCGCACGCGCGCCGGGACGCCCAGGGCCATCGCCCGCGAGGGCACGTGGCCGTTGAACGACACCACCGCCCCGGCACCGACGATCGCACCGGTCTCCACCACGGCCCCGTTGAGCACCACCGAACCCGACGCGATGAGGCACCGGTCCGCAATGGTCGCGCCCTCGATGTGGACGTTGTGGCCGATGACGCACTCCTCGCCGATCAGCGTCGGGTGCACCTCGGTGCAGTGGATCACCGTGCCGTCCTGCACCGACGTCCGCGCGCCGATCTCGATGCGCCCGGAATCACCGCGCAGCACCGCCTGCGGCCACACGGAGGCCTGCGCGCGGATGTGGACGTCGCCGATGACGGTGGCGTCGGGGTGCACGTAGGCGTCCGGGTGGATCACCGGCTCGTAGTCGCCCAACGCGTAGATCGGCACAGCGCTCCTCCTACGACAACTCCTTCGCGAAGCAAAGGCTGTCCGGATGATGCCGGTAGACACCGAAGTTGTCGATGCGCTCGTACCCGCTCGTCGTGTAGAGCCGGATCGCCTCCGGCTGGCGGGTCCCCGTCTCCAGGATCATGCGCCTGCGCCCGGCCGTCCGCGCGGAAGACTCCAACCCGGCCAGGACCACCCGGGACAATCCCCGCCCCCGCACCGAGTCCACCGTGTACATGCGCTTGATCTCGGCGTCACCAGGCCGCACGGAACCGTCGGCCACGTCGTGCGCCCGCCAGCCGCCGCACGCCACCGGCACGCCGTCGAGGTAGCCCACGACGAAATGGCCCAAGGGCGCGGCGAACTGCGCGGGGTCGACCGGGGTGACGTCCTCGTCGCCGTAGCGGACCACGTAGACCTCCTGGAGGTCCGCGATCAGCTTCACCGAATCTGGATGGTCATACGCCCGTGTGAATAGTTCCACACCGACCAGGCTAACCCGGCCGTCCAGGCGTTATCGCCAATGCTCCCACCCCGGCGGCTTCTCGTAGACCCGGCCGTCGACGGTCACCCCGCTCCCGTGCCGCACGGTGCCGATCGTGCGCCACCCCTCCGGCACCGCCCGGGGGTCCGGGAACGTGGCCGCCAGCGCGTGGTCCTCGCCCCCGGTGAGCACCCAGTGCCGCGCGTCCGCGCCCAGCGCCGACGCCACGTCGAGCAGTCGCGGGTGGACCTCCAGCAGCTCGGTGCGGATGTCGATGCCGATGCCCGACTCGTCCGCGATGTGCCCGAGATCGGCCAGCAGGCCGTCCGAGACGTCGATCATCGCCGTCGCACCGGACGCCGCCGCCTGCGGCCCGGCCGCGTACGGGGGTTCGGGGTTCCGCTGCGCCCCGACGACCGCCACCGGCGACCGGAAACCGCGCTGCAACACCGCCAGTCCGCCGGCCGCCCAGCCGAGCCGTCCGCAGACCGCCACGACATCACCCACTTGGGCGCCCGACCGGGTGACGGGCTCCAATCCGTTCATGTCGCCCATCGCCGTAACGGAGATCACCAGTGTTGCCGAGGACACCATGTCCCCGCCCACCACACCGGCCCCCGCGGCGGCGGCTTCCTGCCACAGCCCGGCGGTGATCCCCTCCACCACCGCGGAGGGCGTGTCGGCCGGGCAGGCCAGGCCCACGGTGAGGGCCGTGGGCACGGCTCCCATGGCCGCCACGTCGGCCAGGTTGACGGCCGCCGCCTTGCGGCCGACCTGCTCGGGAGACGACCAGTCGAGTCTGAAGTGGACACCCTCCACGAGCACGTCGGTGGACACCACGACACGCCCGTCCGGCGCGGCCACGACGGCCGCGTCGTCACCGGGTCCGAGGAGCGTCGTCGGCGGCTGCGTCCGACCGGCCGTCACCCGGCGGATGAGACCGAACTCACCCACTTCAGCGACCGTGTCCGCGTTGCGCGGCGGGTCCGGACGCAAGATTGCCTCCCGTTCTGAGCATTCGGAACCCCAACTGGGGTACGTTGCTGACCACGTTCCTACCTCGACCTAACCTGTCGCGACGAAGGGGCACGCCGTGGTGCACGCATACATCCTCATCCAGACCGAGGTCGGCAAGGCAGCCGCCGTCGCGGCAGAGATTTCCGGCATCCCCGGCGTCGCGACCGCGGAGGACGTCACCGGCCCGTACGACGTGATCGTCCGCGCCGAGGCCGACACCGTGGACCAGTTGGGACAGCTCGTGGTCGCCCGCATCCAGAACGTGGAGGGCATCACCCGAACACTGACCTGCCCGGTGGTCCACCTGTAGGCCCGTGCTGTCATAACGGGGTGGCACAGGAACCGGAACCCACGTCCCTGCTCTCCCGCCCGCTGCTCGCGGTGGCCATCGGCCTGCCCGCGCTGCTCGCGGCGGGCGTGGCGGCCGTGGGCCTCTTCCTCGGCGCGAGCGGCAAGGAAGACCCCGCCGGGCCCACCGCGGACCGCTCGGGCCCGGTGGCCCTGGTCCCCGTGCCCGCGCCGAAGGCGGAGTCCGAGGAGTGCAAGGCCCTGCTGAGCAAGCTCCCCATGCAGCTGGTCTCGAACAGCACCCCGATGCCCCGGCGGGAACTGGCCGCACCGGCCCCGGCGGGCGCCCTGGCGTGGGGTGACGCGAAGCACGACCCGATCGTCCTGCGCTGCGGCCTGGACCGGCCGGGCGAGCTGACCCAGACGTCCCAGCTCCGCGTCATCTCCGACGTGCAGTGGCTGGAGGTCACCCAGGCGGGCTCGTCGACCTGGTACGTGGTCGACCGCCCCGCCTACGTGGCCCTGACCGTCCCCGCGGACGCGGGCACCGGGCCCCTCCAGGACGTCTCGACGACGATCCGGGACACCCTGCCCGCGGTCCCGGTGGACACCAAGGGCTGACCTCAGCGCAGGCCGGTGCCCCGGGCCAGCGCGGTGTCGATGAGCGTGGTCAGCAGCGTCGGGTAGTCCACCCCGGTCTCCGCCCACATCCGGGGGTACATGGAGATCGGCGTGAACCCGGGCATGGTGTTGACCTCGTTCACGACCAGCTCGTCGTAGTCGGTGACGAAGAAGTCGACCCGGGCCAGCCCTTGGCAGTCCAGCGCCCGGAAGGCGGTGATCGCCATCTCGCGCAGGGCGTCCGCCACGTGGGGCTCCAGCCGCGCCGGGATGTCGAACTCGCACACGTCGTCCAGGTACTTCGCGTCGAAGTCGTACCAGTCCACGGCGCCACCGACGACCCGCAGCTCCGCCGGCAGGGAGGCCGCCACCCGCCCGTCCGGGAACTCCAGGACCCCGCACTCGACCTCGCGGCCCGACACGGCCGCCTCGACGATCACCTTCGGGTCGGTCTTGCGGGCCAGCGCGATGGCGCTGTCCAGGTGCGACCAGTCCACCACCTTGGAGATCCCCACCGACGACCCGGCCCGCGCCGGCTTCACGAACACCGGCAACCCCAACCGGTCCCGGTCCTCCGCCGACAGCGTGTCCTGGTCGCGGCGCAGCACCACGAACTCGCCCACCGGCAGGCCCGCTCCCTGGAGCAGCCGCTTGGTGAACTCCTTGTCCATCGCCACGGCGGAGGCCAGCACGCCCGGACCCACGTACGGGATGGACGCCAGCTCCAGCAGGCCCTGGATGGTCCCGTCCTCACCCCAAGCGCCGTGCAGCACGGGGAACACCACGTCCACGTCGGACAGCACCTCGTCCGGCGACACCGGCACCAGCTCACCGCCGGACACCGGCACCAGCGAGTTCACCGACGGCAGCCGGCGGTCGCGCACCTCCAGCGCCTTGGTGTCGTCGGCGCCGATCACCCACCGGCCGTCCTCGTGGGTGATGCCGACCGGCACCACCTCGAACCGCTCGCGGTCCAGGTGCGGGAGGATGCTGCCGGCGGACAGGCAGGAGACCGTGTGCTCGCTGCTGCGCCCGCCGAACACGACGGCGACCTTGGTCTTTCGTGTCATGGTCAGCGACCCTACCCGGATGGCGTAACGCGCGATCCCAACAGCTCCACCAACACCGGCAGCGCCCGGTCGAGCTGCTCCCGCGAGCACGCCCCGTACCCGATCGCCACCCCGAACACCTTGGGCCGGCCCGCGTGGTGCCGCGCCAGGCCGTCCAGCCGGAACCCACGCGCCTCGGCCTCGGCCAGCAACTCCTTCTCCGCGGCGGCGTTCTCCAGCAGCACCACGACGTGCGCGCCGGCATCGTCGCCCAGCACCGGCACACCCGCCTCGGCCAACGTCGAGGCCACCAGGGCACGCCGCTCCGCCAGCTCCCGCCGCAGCTTCCGCAGGTGCCGGCCCAGGTCCCCGTGCCGCGCCAGCTCGACCAGGACCCGCTGCCCGGCGGCCGACGGGCTGGTGCCCGTCCGGTCCCGGTGGGCCAGCACGTCGGCGGCGATCCGCTCCGGCGCGACCATCCACCCGGCGCCCAGCGTCGGCGTGAGGATCTTGCTCGTGGTCCCCAGGTGCACCACCACGTCCGGCGCCAACGCGGCCAGCAACGGCAGCGGGGCCACGTCGAACCGCAGCTCGCCGTCGTAGTCGTCCTCGACCACCAGCCACTTCTCCGCCCGCGCCCGCTCCACCAGCGCGACCCGCCGCGCCGCCGACATCCGGCCGCCCATCGGGTACTGGTGGGCCGGCGAGCAGTACACGCCCCGCACGCCCGACGGCACGCCCTCGACCAACAACCCCTCTTCGTCGACCGGCGCCTGCACGACCTTCACGCCCGCCGACCGCAGCGCCCACACCGCCCGCTGGTAGCCGGGTTCCTCGACGGCCACCGCGTCACCGGGCTTGAACACGGCCGCCGCCAGCTCCACCAGGGCGGCCGTGGTGCCGCCGGTCGCGAGCACCTGCTCGTCGCGCAACCCGCCGCGCACGGCCAGTCCCCGGTGCCGCAGCAGGTGTTCGGCGACGACCCCCCGGTACTCGGGCAGGCCCGCGCGCTGCGGCCGGAACAGCGGCAGGGCGTCCGCCGCCGCCCGCCACGCGCGCCGCCACGCCGCCCGGTCCAGGCCCTCGGCCCACGGCGCGCCGGGGGCCAGGTCGAGCACGTCGGCGGGCGCGGCGGACACCGGCGCCTTGCGCGGCCGGGACTTCAGCGCGCCCGGCGGGGTGGTCGTGACGTAGGTCCCCGAGCCGTGCCGCCCGGCGATCCAGCCCTCGGCGTGCAACTGCTCGTATGCTGCTGCCGTCACGGTCCGGCTCACGCCCAGCCGCTCGGCCAGCGCCCGGGTGGACGGCAGCCGGTCGCCCAGCCGCAGCCGACCGTCGGCCGCCGCCGCGCGCAGGGCGTCGGCGAGCTGCACGGCCAGCGGCTCGGCGGAGGCGCGGTCCAATGTCACGGGAAGCGCGGTCTCGGCCACAAGTGGCCTCCTGGATCACCTCGAAATTGGCCCTTGAGGAATGCCACTTTAGCGGCCAACCTCGACCCATGACCACGCCGTTGTCCCCCACCGACCGCAGCACCGTCAAGCGCGGCAAGCACCGCGCGGTCACCGACCGGTCCGCGCTGCACGCCGTCCTGGACGCCGCCCTCGTGTGCCACCTCGCCGTGGTCGTCGACGGCGCGCCGCTGGTGCTGCCGACCGGCTTCGGCCGCGACGGCGACCGGATCTTCCTGCACGGCTCCACCGGCGCGCGCAGCCTGCGCGAGGCCGCGACCGGCGTGCCGGTGTGCGTCGCGGTGACCGTCCTGGACGGCGTGGTCTACGCGCGCTCGGTGTTCGACCACTCGATGAACTACCGCGCCGCCGTCATCCACGGCACCGCCGTCCCGGTGACCGACCCGGAGGAGAAGAGCTACGCGCTGCGCGTCCTCACCGAGCACATCGCGCCCGGCTCGTGGGACTACGCCCGCCGCCCCACCGCCAAGGAACTCGCCGCGACCTCCGTGCTGGCGCTGGACCTCACCGAGGCGTCGGTGAAGATCCGATCCGGCCCGCCCGGCGACGAGGAGGACGACGTCCTGGCCAACGAGAAGTGGGCCGGCGTCCTGCCCCTGCACGCCGAGTGGGGCAAGCCGGTGGCGGACCCGTCGCTGGTCGGCGAGTGGGAGGTGCCGCCGCACGTCGTGCGGCGGGCCGGCACCCCGCAGCCCTAGAGCGACACCGGGCCGGCCACCGGGTCGAACCGGAACGGCCGCATGGTCCGCTCGCCGTCGCGGTACACGTGGATCGTGACGGCGGGGTCCGCCCCGTCGTTGCGCACCTGGTGGACGTAGTTCGGGCCGAAGACGCGGGACTGGCCGGCCACCAGGTGGTGCAGCACCTGGGTCGGACCGGGCGCGACGACCTCCGTCAGCGCCCCGCTGACCAGCGTGAACGCCCCGCTGGTGGCGCCGTGGTCGTGCAGGTCGGCGGACTGGCCGGGCAGCCAGCTCATCAGCCACACCTCCTGCCGCTCGGTCTTCTCGACCAGCGCGGCGAAGCGGGTGTCGGGGTCGTAGCGCAGCAGGTGGGCCCAGCGCTCCCGCCGCGCCGCCACGTCGAGCGCGATCCGCACCGGGTGCAGGGCGGCGTGCGTCTGGGGCAGTGCGATGGTGTTCTCCGGAACGGCGAACATGGTTCCTTCTTCTTCGGTGATGTGCGGAAGCGTGAGCCGCCGGCTCACAGGACGCGAATCGATCACCGACAGGAACAGAGCGCGCTGGCGACCAGGCTGAGGTCGATGTGACCCCGCCCGTGGCTCATGGCGCGGAAGGACATGCCAGAGAGGGTGACAGCACGGGCCCTCCCGGGCAAGCCCTCCCACGCCGTGGGAGCTTCTTTCAGCCAGCCGAGTGATCAAGAGCGGCGAGCACGTCCGCCACCAGGTCCGCCGTGTCCTCACACCCGGCGGACAGTCGCACGAGCCCTTCCGGCACCGGGTCACCCCACTGCGCCCGCCGGTCGCACGACGTGTGCAGCCCGCCGAAACTCGTCGAAGCCGCCACCAACGCCGACCGCTTCAGGAAAGCGGCCACCGCCTCCGCGTCGGCCAGCTCGAACGTCAGCACCCCGCCGAACCGCCGCATCTGCTTGCTCGCCACGGCGTGCGCGGGGTCCTCGGGACTCCCCGGCCACCGCAGGTTCCGCACCGCCGGGTGGGTCTTCAGGGCGTCGTAGAGCGCCGCCGCGTTCTCCGCCTGCCGGCTCAGCCTCAGGTCCAGCGTCCCCAGTCCCCGGTGGACCAGCCACGCCTCGAACGGGCCGGGGATCGCGCCGTTGACCGTCCGCGCGGTGCGGACCTTCTCCGCCAGCTCCGGGTCCGCCGTGGACACGTGCCCCATGAGGACGTCGCTGTGCCCGGCCACGGCCTTCGTGTCACTGCTCACCACGATGTCCGCGCCCAGCTCCAACGGCCGCTGCCCCAACGGCGTCGCCGTCGTGTTGTCCACCGCGACGAGCGCACCGGCCGCGTGCGCGGCTTCGGCCAGCGCCGTGATGTCGCACACGTCCAGCCCCGGGTTGGACGGCGATTCCAGCAGAACCAGCCGCACGCCCTCGAACGACGGGTACGGGCCGGCGGTGGGCGCTTCGACCACCTTCACCGGCATCTCCGCGACCAGCGTCCGGGTCAGGTAGTACCCGTCGCTCGGCACGACCGCGGTGTCGCCGGGCGCCAGCACGACCCGCAGCACGGTCGAGATCGCCGCCATCCCGGACGGGAACAAGACAGCCTCTCCGCCGTCCAACGACCCCAGCGCCGCTTCCAACGCCCGCCAGGTCGGGTTGTGCGGCCGGCCGTAGGTGTCGTCGCCGCCCAGGTGGTAGGCCGAAGCGAACACCGGGTTGGCGTTGAACGGCCCTCCCTCCACGGGCGGAACCGAATGCACCACCCGCGTGCCGTCACCCCAGGTCACTGCCGCTCCGCCTTCCGCTCCCGCTCCAGCAACGCGGCCGTCAGCAGCCGCGGGTCCAGCCCTTCGTGGCACACCCGGTGCACGCCGTCGGTGATCGGCATGTCCACGCCCAGCCGCGCCGCCAGCTCGCGGATCGACGAGCACGACTTCACGCCCTCGGCGACCTGCCCGTGCGCGGCCTCCTGCGCCTGCGCCACGGTGTCGCCGCGCCCGAGCCGCTCCCCGAAAGTCCGGTTGCGCGACAACGGCGACGCACAGGTGGCCACCAGGTCGCCCAGTCCGGCCAACCCGGCGAACGTCAACGGGTCCGCGCCCAGCGCCGCGCCCAGCCGCGCGGTCTCCGCCAGGCCGCGGGTGATGATCGACGCCATCGTGTTGTCGCCGAACCCGAGCCCCGCCGCCATGCCGCACGCCAGCGCGATGACGTTCTTGCACGCACCGCCCAGCTCGCAGCCGACCACGTCGACGTTGGTGTAGGGCCGGAAGTAGGAGGTGGAGCACGCGTGCTGGAGGTCCACCGCCCGGTCGTGGTCGGTGCACGCGATCACCGTGGCGGTGGGCTGCTCGGCCGCGATCTCCTTGGCCAGGTTCGGCCCGGTCACCACGGCCACCTGGTCCTCCGGCACGCCCGCGACCTCGCGCACGACCTCGCTCATCCGCTTGAGCGTGCCCAGTTCGACGCCCTTGGCCAGGCTGACCAGGGTGGCGCCGGCCGGCAGCAGCGGCTGCCACTCGGCGAGGTTGGCCCGCAGGGTCTGGCTGGGGACGCCCAGCACCACGGCCTGCGCACCGGCCAACGCCTTCTCGGCGTCGTGCGTGGCCACCAGGTTCTCCGGCAGCCTGGTCGACGGCAGGTACCCGGAGTTCACCCGGGACCGGGTGATCTCGTCGGCCACCTCCGCCCGCCGGGCCCACAGGACGACGTCCGTGCCCGCGTCCGCGAGCACCTTCGCGAAGGCCGTGCCCCACGACCCCGCACCCATCACCGCGACGCGCTCCACGGTCAGCTCTTCTTCGCGGTGTAGAAGCCGTCGGGCGCGGTCTCCTGGCGCACGTCCGCCAGCAGCTCCTTGACCTCGCCCATGATCACGTCGGTGACCTCGCGCAGCAGCGGCAGGGTCTCCGGCTTGCCCCGGTAGCCCGACAGGTCCACCGGCGGGCCGACCTTGGTCACGATCGTCTTGCGCGGGAACGGCCGGAACTTCCTGCGGTAGTGGTCGTAGATCTCGCGGGTGCCCCAGCGGGCGGCGGGCAGCACCGGGACGTCGTGCTCCAGCGCGAGCCGGGCCACGCCGGTGCGGCACGTCATCGGCCAGCCGTCCGGGTCCTTGGTGATCGTGCCCTCCGGGTAGATGACCACGACCAGGCCCTGCTCCAGGGCGTCGTGGGCGGCGCGGAGGCTCTGCTGGGCGTCGGTGGTGCCCCGGTAGACCGGGATCTGCTTCGCGCCCTTGACGACGGTGCCGACGAACGGGACGTTCCACAGGCTGTGCTTGGCCAGGAAGTGCGGCACCCGGCCCTGCTTGTGGGTGAAGACGGCGTCGTAGACCGGGTCGAGGTGGGACACGTGGTTCATCACGAGGAGCGCGCCGCCGGTCTTGGGGACGTTCTCCCCACCCTCGTTGCGCCGCCGCGCGAGCAGCGCGGTCACCGGGTAGAAGACCGCCGCGGCGAACCCCACCCAGAAGCCGCCTTTCTCCTTGGCCACCTGTACTCCCTCTCGTCACCTGCCGGACGCCTGGAGTCTTCCCCCGGGTCGGTCCCGGGTCCAGTCGTGCCTCGCGCTCGTCGGCGTCGGATATCGGGGAGTATGGCTGGTGTGCGTGCCGACGTGGACCTCGTGGTGCCGGTGAAGGCCCTGCGACGTGCGAAGACCCGCTTGGTCGGGGTGACCGACGACCGTCCGGCGCTGGCGCTGGCGTTCGCCCTGGACACCATCTCCGCCGCGCTGCCGGTCGTCCGGAGTGTGCTTGCCATCACAGACGACCCGTCGGTGGCGGCGGAATTGGCGGCTCTGGGCGTCGAGTCCGTGCCGGGGCCGGAAGGTCTCAACGAAGCGCTGCGGCACGGGGCGGCGGTGCTCCGGTCCCGTGATCGACGGTCCGTGGTGGGCGCCCTCCAAGCCGACCTGCCCGCTCTGCGGACTGATGAGCTGAAGCTGGCCCTGGCCGCAGTCGAGGGCCGCGCGTTCTGCCCCGACCGCCAGGGAACCGGCACCACGCTTCTGCTGTCCGCGCCAGGCGGTGATCTCATGCCGCGCTTCGGCGTGGGGTCGGCCGAGGCGCACGCGCGGGATGCCCGGACGTTGGTCGGCCCGTGGCCGTCACTCCGCAACGACGTGGACACCGCCGAGGACCTGGATCTCGCCACCGAGTTGGGCCTAGGCCCACGCACCTGTGCGGCTCTCACCCCTGTGTGCGGCTAACCCACCACCACAGCCGCTTTAGCCGCCGGCCCTGCCCCGCCGGCCCTGCCCCGCCGGCCCTGCCCTGCCAGCGCTGCCCTGCCGGCCCCGCCCCGCCGGCCCCGCCCCGCCGGCCCCGCGCGCCGACGAAGAGCGTTTAGCAGCAGGCGGAGCCGTCACCGCAGCCTCGGCCGAAGAGCATCGGGCAGCCGTAGCCGTAGTCCGGGTCGGGAGCCAGCGGCAGGCGTTTGCGTGGTGGCTCCGCCGGTCGGACCGACTCCGGGTTCGCCGTGGTCTTCAACTGGACGTTGGTGTGGGTCTCCTGCGCCTCGTACGCGGCCTTCGACAGCTTCAAGATCTCCACGCCGCGCGCGAAGTCGGCCAGGAACACCCGGTCCCGGTGGAAGTACGGGGCCCACGACACCGCGCCCTCCGGTCGCCAGTAGGCGATCTGGATGGGCTTCGTCGGGTCGGTGATGTCCAGGAAGCGCGTCCCCTGCTCGTACCAGGAGTACGCGACGACCCGCTTCTGCACGTCGAAGTAGTGCGCCGAGCAGAACACGTCCGGACCGGGCAGGGTGCCCTCCTGGTCGTCCGGGCTCCAGATGCCGACCGTCTTGAGGGTGAACGGCTTGTCCGGGCTCGCCCGCCACGACTCGCCGCCGGTCGAGCCCTCCAGCGACGAGATCACGAACCGGCCCTGGTCCTTGCACGTGGCCGACTCGAAGGCTTCCTCCGTGTGCAGGAGGAGGCTGCCCGCTGGGTGCTCACGGGTGGGCTTGGGGCCGTCGGCCAGGGTTCGGCCTACGGGACGGAACGAGTTGTGGGAGAACGACGTCGGCATGTCGAGCTTCGGGGCGGCGCCGCCCGCGTACGGGATCGGGTCCACGGGGGTCGCCTCGCGCCAGCGGTTGGTGAGCGGGTCGTGGTGCCAACCGCGCGTCCAATAACCCCGCGTGCCGCCGGTGCCGGCCACCCACGCCACGCCCGCGGCGTCCACCTGGACGTCGTGGGTCATGTGGGTCTCGCCCTGGTTTCGGTTGAGGTCCACGTACGTCGGCAGGGTCTTCGGGTTGCGTGGGTCGCGAATGTCCGTCACGAAAACCTTGCCGGACCTCCGGTAGGTGTCGGGGTCGGTGGACGGAGTGCCGTCGTAGCCGGTGGTCCACAGGTACGTGCAGTCGTTGATGCACGTGGTGATGTGGCCGGTGCCCATGGGAGCGAAGTTCAGCAGTTCCAGGTTCGCCGGGTCGGCCGCCGAGATGAGGTACACCCCGGTGGGCCGCTCGTTGCCCGGTTTGCGGCCGAACGCGCTGCGCTCACGGGCCAGGAAGACCAGTTTGCGCTTGGCGTCGACGGTGACGTCCTCGTTCTCCCAGAAGCGCTGGGCCGGGTCGTCGCCGGGCAGTGCCAGTTCCTGCTTGGTCACGTGGTCGAGGAACTTCGGGTGGTCGGTGTCGGTCACGTCGTAGGTCTTGAGACCCCACGTGCCGCTGACGAACATCACGTCCCGGTTCCGGTACTGCACGAAGTTGATGGAGATCGCGCCCTCGGTCTCCGGGATCGCCGCGCGCAGCTCGACGTTGGCCGCCGCCGCCGGCAGCGGCTCCTTGCCCTCGTCGGAGAACACGACGGGCGCCGCCGAAGCGGTGCTCTGTCCGGCGAAGCCGATCATCAGGGCGACGACGGCCCCTGCCACAACCCTCATGCCCGCCACTCCTTTCGGTAATGGGGTCATCGCGGAGCGTGGCAGCCGGCGGGACGGCGCCACCACCCCCGATCGGCTAGCGTTGCCGCCGTGGTCGAGCAGGCGACGGTGAGCGCGCACCACGCGGACGGTTCGGCGACCGTGCTGCGGGATGACGGCGTGCTCGTGGACGTCCCGGCGGCGGCCGTCGCCGAAGGCGGGTGGCGGGTCCTGCGGCCCGGGCAACGGGTGACGGTCGAGCGCGCGGGCGACGGCGGAATCCGGGTTCTGCGCCGTCCGGCCTGAACCACCGGTGTGACGTGGAGTTCATCTCCGCGCCGACCACGATCAGCGCGAAGCCGCACTTTGTGCGGAACAATGCCTACCGTGAGCACGGACAACACTCCCGAGCAGCCCAAGCGACGCACGAGGACACCGCGGACCCAGCCGGCCGCGAGCGCTCCCCGCCGCCGCCCACGTCCGGCAGTCCGTCGCACCACGCGGGGCGCGCCCCAGGCCGACACCCCGCAGCGCCCCTTCCCCAGCTCCCCGCCCGCCGTCACGGACAGCCTGGAGACCCCGGACCTGCCCGACGACCGGTACTTCAACCGGGAGCTGTCCTGGCTGGACTTCAACGCCCGCGTGCTCGCCCTGGCCGAGGACTCCTCCCAGCCGCTGCTGGAGCGCGCCAAGTTCCTCGCGATCTTCGCGTCCAACCTCGACGAGTTCTGGATGGTCCGGGTCGCCGGCCTCAAGCGCCGCGACGAGACCGGCCTGTCGGTGCGCAGCGCGGACGGGCTCACCCCGCGCGAGCAGCTGGCCGCGGTGTCCAAGCGCACGCAGGAACTGGTGGAGCAGCACGCCCGCGCGTTCCTCGACCACATCCAGCCGGACCTGGAGAAGCACGGCATCAGCATCGTCAACTGGGCGCAGCTGACCGACTTCGAGAAGCTGCGGCTGTCGAACTACTTCACCGACCAGGTGTTCCCGGTGCTCACGCCGCTCGCCGTGGACGCCGCGCACCCGTTCCCCTACATCTCCGGCCTGTCGCTGAACCTGGCCGTGACCGTGCGCGACCCCGAAGGCGGGGCGGAGCGGTTCGCGCGCATCAAGGTGCCGGACAACGTGCCGCGGCTGGTCCGGGTGGAGGCCGACCGCACCAGTGAGACGGCCACGTTCCTGCCGCTGGAAGAACTCATCTCCGCCCACCTGGGCGAGCTGTTCGCGGGCATGGAAGTCATCGAGTGCCACGCCTTCCGGGTCACCCGCAACGCCGACCTGGAGGTCGAGGAGGACCAGGACGAGGACCTCCTGAAGTCCCTGGAGCGCGAACTGGTGCGCCGCCGGTTCGGTCCGCCGGTCCGGCTGGAGATCGCCGGGGACATGACCGAGCACATGCTGGAGCGGCTGCTGCGGGAGCTGGAGGTCGACCCGCACGACGTGGTCCAGGTGCCCGGCCTGCTGGACCTGTCGTGCCTGTGGCAGCTCTACAGCGTGGACCGCAAGCAGCTCAAGGACGCGCCGTTCGTGCCGGCCACGCACCCGGCGTTCGGCGAGCGGGAGACGCCCAAGAGCATCTTCGCCACCCTGCGCGAGGGCGACGTGCTCGTGCACCACCCGTACGACTCGTTCTCCACGTCCGTGCAGCGGTTCATCGAGCAGGCCGCCGCGGACCCGCGCGTGCTGGCCATCAAGCAGACGCTGTACCGCACATCGGGTGACTCCCCGATAGTGGACGCGCTGATCGACGCGGCCGAGGCGGGCAAGCAGGTCGTGGCGCTGGTGGAGATCAAGGCCCGGTTCGACGAGCAGGCGAACATCAAGTGGGCGCGGGCGCTGGAGAAGGCGGGCGTGCACGTCGTCTACGGCCTCATGGGCCTCAAGACGCACTGCAAGACCTCGCTGGTGGTCCGGCAGGAGGGTTCGCGCATCCAGCGCTACTGCCACATCGGCACCGGCAACTACAACCCGAAGACCGCCCGCCTGTACGAGGACATCGGCATCCTGACCGCCGAGCCGACCATCGGCGCGGACCTCACCGACCTGTTCAACGTCCTCACCGGCTACGCCCGGCAGGACCACTACCGCAGCCTCATGGTGGCGCCCAAGGGCGTGCGGCGCGGCATCGTGGAGCGCATCGAGCGCGAGATCGAGCTGGCGCGCGCGGGTGAGCGGGCCGGGCTGCGCATCAAGGTGAACTCGCTGGTGGACGAACAGGTCATCGACGCGCTATACCGGGCGTCCCAGGCGGGCGTGCCGGTGCAGGTGGTCGTGCGGGGCGTGTGCACGCTCAAGCCGGGCTTGCCGGGACTGTCGGAGAACATCCACGTGCGCTCGATCCTGGGCCGGTTCCTGGAGCACTCGCGGGTGTTCCACTTCGTCGGCTGCGGCGAGCACTGGATCGGCAGCGCGGACATGATGCACCGCAACCTCGACCGCCGGGTGGAGGTGCAGGTGCGGGTGACCGACCCGAAGCTGACCAACCAGCTCGACGACATGCTCGACTCGGCGCTGGAGCCCAGCACGCGCTGCTGGGTGTTGCAGCCCGACGGCGAGTGGGAGGCGTCCCCGACCGACGGCGGGCGCGTGCGGGACCACCAGACCGAGCTGCTGCGCGCGCACCGCGCGGTGGGGTGATGCGGGTGATCCGGGCTGCCGGCGCCGTCCTGTGGCGCGACGGCTTGGTCGCCGTCGTGCACCGGCCGCGCTACGACGACTGGTCGCTGCCGAAGGGGAAGCTGGACGCGGGCGAGACCGTGCCCGCGGCGGCGGTGCGGGAGGTGCTGGAGGAGACCGGGTTCACCGCCGTCCTCGGGCGGTACCTGCACACCCTGTCCTACACCGCGTTCGGCGAGCCGAAGGAGGTCGACTTCTTCAGCGCGCGGGCGGTCTCGGGCGCGTTCACGCCCAATGAAGAGGTGGACGAGCTGCGCTGGCTGCCGGTCGCCGAGGCCGCCGCGCTGGTGACCCGGGACGGCGACCGCGAGGTGCTGGACGTGTTCGCCGCGTCCCCGCCGGACCTGGCCACGCTGCTGCTGGTGCGCCACGCGAAGGCGGGCAAGCGGGACCACTGGGAGGGCGACGACGACCTGCGCCCGCTCAGCTCCGCCGGGTGGCGGCAGGCCGCCGGGCTGCGCGCCCTGCTGCCCCTGTGGGGGCCGTCCCGCGTGCACTCCGCGCCGCGCGTGCGGTGCGTGGAGACGGTGCAGGGGGTCGCCGAGGACCTCGGGCTGGGCGTGCTGCTGGAGCCCCGGCTGGCCGAGGAGGGCTACTGGCCCGACCGCGAGGCGGGGCTGGTGCGGCTGCTGGAGATCGCCGACGGGGCGGGCGTGCCGGTGGTGTGCAGCCAGGGGGAGGTCATCCCGGACGTGGTGTCGACCCTGGCGTCGCTGTCCGGGCTGCCGCTGGGCGGGAACGTGCCGTGCAAGAAGGGCAGCGTGTGGGTCCTGTCGTTCCACCGGCCGAAGCCGGGTTGGTCCACATCGGACACGACCGCCACGTGGCCCCGCCTGGTCTCGGCCCACTACCTCCCGACCCCTTTGGCCACCCCCGTGCCCTGACCGGGAAACCGCCCTTTCGCGGAAAACAGGGTCGTCCGGTAGTCCGGGGCGGCCCTTTTTCGTGCCTGAAGGGCCTTCTGCGGGCCTGCCGGATCGGTCCCGCTCACTCACACCGGTATGGCCACATCCCGGCTTCGGCGGCCGGCACAGGGCCATCCACGCCCCGTCCCACGGCACTGCGCCGAAAGGGTGGCACCGAAAGACGGTAAAAGCCCTGGGGCCGGTGCGCGTCCGCACCGGCCCCGGGGGCGTTCGTCCACTTCGCCGGCCGGGCGCGCGCCCGGCCGGTTTTCACTTCTTGGCCGCGGTCTTCCGAGCGGCCGGCTTCTTGGCGGCGGCCGTCGTGGTCGACTTCGCCGCCGTCGCCCTGGTGGCGGCCGGCTTCTTCGCCGCGGTGGTGGACTTCGCCGTCGACGCCTTCGCCGTCGACGCCTTGGCCGGGGTCGCCTTGGCCGCGGTGCTCTTGGCAGCCGGGGCCTTGGCGGCGGCGGCCTTGGTGGCCGTCGCGGTGGTCCGGCGCGTGGCCGGGGCCTTCGTGGCCGCCGCAGCGGTACGCGCGGTGGTGCTGCGCGTGGCGCGCGTGGTGGTGGTGCGCGCGGTGGTGCTGCGGGTGGCCGGGGCCTTGGTCGACGCGGCCGACTTGGCCGCGGCGGACGCGGCGGGCTTGGCCGCGGCCACCTTCGGCAGCTTCTTCGTGCCGCTGATGACGTCCTTGAACGTCGAACCCGCGCGGAACGCGGGAACGTTGGTCTTCTTGACCTTCACGGTCTCACCGGTGCGCGGGTTGCGAGCGGTGCGGGCCGCACGGGCACGCTTCTCGAAGACACCGAAGCCGGTGATGTTGACCTTCTCGCCCTTGTGGACGCTGCGGACGATGACGTCGACCAGACCGTCGACGGCAGCGGCGGCGTTCTTCTTGTCGCCAAGGCGCTCGGCGAGCGCCTCGATGAGCTGGGCCTTGTTCACCTTCAGTCCCTCCCAGGACGCTCACGGCCCTAGTCGGGCCGACTGAAGGCCACGGTAAGCCCAAATGCAAGGAAATACCAATCGCCACGCCAGATTTTTCGTTGTGGCGTGGGCAATTACGTCCGGTCGAGGGAGGGGTCCGGGGTGCCCGCCGGGGGCGGGCCGGGCCGGATTCCCGCTGATAGAAGGGGGAATCCGGCCCGGAAAGTCACCTCGCGGGAGCCGGAACGGTGGTGGGCAACCAAGCCGCCCGGTTCCGCTCGAACGTGGTGATGTCATCGGCGTGCCGCAGGGTCAGGGCGATGTCGTCCAAACCCTCCAGCAGCCGCCAGCGGGTGTACTCGTCGATGGTGAAGGGGGCGGTGAAGTCCTTCGCCACAACCGTCTTCTCGGCCAGGTCGACGGTCACCTCGGTGCCCGGGTCGTTCTCGAGCACCTTCCACAGCAATTCGACATCGGACTGCTCGCACTGGGCGGCCACGAGGCCCTGCTTGCCGGCGTTGCCCCGGAAGATGTCGGCGAACCGGGAGGAGACGACCACCCGGAAGCCGTAGTCCATCAACGCCCAGACGGCGTGCTCGCGGGACGAGCCGGTGCCGAAGTCGGGGCCCGCGACGAGCACGCTGCCGGCCCGGAACGGTTCCTGGTTGAGCACGAACTGCTCGTCCCCGCGCCAGGCGGCGAACAGGCCGTCCTCGAACCCGGTGCGGGTCACGCGCTTGAGGTAGACGGCCGGGATGATCTGGTCGGTGTCCACGTTGGACCTGCGCAGGGGGACGCCGACGCCGGTGTGGGTGGTGAACGCTTCCATGTCGCTTGGGCTCCTCAGACCAGGTCGGCGGGCGAGGACAGGGTGCCGCGCACGGCCGTGGCGGCGGCCACGAGTGGCGAAACCAGGTGGGTGCGGCCACCCTTGCCCTGCCGGCCCTCGAAGTTGCGGTTGGAGGTGGACGCGCTGCGCTCGCCCGGCTTGAGCTGATCCGGGTTCATGCCCAGGCACATCGAGCACCCGGCCTGCCGCCACTCGGCGCCCGCCGCGATGAACACCTCGTGCAGTCCCTCGGATTCGGCCTGTGCGCGCACCCGCATGGACCCGGGCACCACGAGCATCCGGACGCCGTCGGCCACCTTGTGGCCCTTCAGCACGTCCGCGGCGGCGCGGAGGTCCTCGATGCGGCCGTTGGTGCACGAGCCGAGGAAGACGGTGTCGACGTGGATGTCGCGCAGCGGGGTGCCCGCCTCCAGGCCCATGTACGCCAGCGCCTTCTCGGCGGCCACGCGCTCGTTCTCGTCGACGATGGTCTCCGGGTCGGGGACCTTGTCGCCCAGCGGCAGGCCCTGGCCCGGGTTGGTGCCCCACGTGACGAACGGGGTCAGCTCGTCGGCGTTCAGGAAGACTTCGGCGTCGAAGGTGGCGTCGTCGTCGGTGCGCAGCGACTTCCAGTACTCGACCGCGGTGTCCCAGTCGGCGCCTTCCGGCGCGTGCGGGCGGCCCTTCAGGTAGTCGAACGTCGTCTGGTCCGGGGCGATCATCCCGGCGCGGGCGCCGGCTTCGATCGACATGTTGCAGACGGTCATGCGGGCTTCCATGGACAGCGCCTCGATCGCGCTGCCCCGGTACTCCAGGACGTAGCCCTGGCCGCCGCCGGTGCCGATCTTCGCGATGACCGCGAGGATGACGTCCTTGGCCGTCACGCCGGGCTTGAGGGTGCCCTCGACGGTGATCGCCATGGTCTTGAAGGGTTTCAACGGCAGCGTCTGGGTGGCCATCACGTGCTCGACCTCGGACGTGCCGATGCCGAACGCCAGCGCGCCGAACGCGCCGTGCGTGGAGGTGTGGCTGTCACCGCACACGACGGTCATGCCGGGCTGCGTGAGACCGAGCTGCGGACCGACCACGTGGACGATGCCCTGCTCCACGTCGCCCATCGGGTGCAGCCGCACGCCGAACTCGGCGCAGTTCTTGCGCAGCGTCTCGACCTGGGTGCGCGACACCGGGTCGGCGATCGGCAGCTCGATGTCGACCGTCGGGACGTTGTGGTCCTCGGTGGCGATCGTCAGGTCGGGGCGGCGGACCTGGCGGCCCGCCAGGCGCAGCCCGTCGAAGGCCTGCGGGCTGGTCACTTCGTGCAGCAGGTGGAGGTCGATGTAGAGCAGGTCCGGCTCCGCGCCACTCCCGTGGCGCACGACGTGTGCTTCCCACACCTTCTCCGCGAGCGTGCGGCTCATCGCTATCTCCCAGGATCTGGACAGTCGATAGATCTGGACTTCCCAGACAGTGGGAAGTTAGTATCGGCTTGTGGGACAGCATAGCGGGATCGGCGTGCTGGACAAGGCAGTGGCCGTCTTGAACGCCGTCGCAAAAGATCCGTGTGGGCTCGCCGAGCTGTGCAACCGGACGGGCTTGCCTCGGGCAACCGCGCACCGGTTGGCGGTCGGCCTTGAGGTGCACCGGTTGCTGCGACGGGGTTCCGACGGCCGCTGGCGTCCGGGCGCGGCATTGGCGGAATTGGCGGGCGGGGCCACCGACCCGCTGCTCGACGCGGCGTCCTCGGTGCTGCCGAGGTTGCGCGACATCACAGGCGAGAGCGTGCAGCTCTACCGGCGGGACGGGATGCAGCGCATCTGCGTGTCCTCGGCGGAGCCGCCGAGTGGCCTGCGCGACACCGTCCCGGTGGGAGCGAGGCTGCCCATGACGGCGGGCTCGGGCGCGAAGGTGTTGGCGGCGTGGGCGGACCCGGGCACGCAGCGTTCGGTGTTGGCCGACGCGGTGTACGGGGAGCGCACCCTGCTGGAGGTCCGCCGGCGTGGTTGGGCGCAGTCCGTGGCCGAACGGGAACCGGGCGTGGCGAGCGTCTCGGCGCCGGTGCGCGACAGCACGGGCTCGGTCGTGGCGGCGGTCTCCGTGTCGGGCCCCATCGACCGCATGGGCCGCCGTCCGGGAGCCCGCTGGGCGGCCGACCTCCTGGCCGCCGCCGAAGCCCTCCAGTCGCGCCTCTGAACGTTCGAGAGCCCCAAAGCGACCCACCACCCCGGTGGTGCCGCTTCGGGGCTCTCCACACGCACACCCGGCCGGGGTCCGGGGGCTAGCCCTCGGCTGGGGTCCGGGGGCGAGCCCCCGGCTGGAATTTGGGGCACGCACCCGGCCGGGGTCCGAGGCTCGCACCCGGCTGGAATTTGGGGCACGCACCCGGCTGGGGTCCGGGGCTCGCACCCGGCAGGAGTTTGGGGCACGCACCCGGCAGGGGGTCCGGGGGCGAGCCCCCGGCTGGGGTTTGGGGGCTCGGCCCCAAAGGACAATGCGGAACACCCCCGTGCCAGCTTTACCGGCACAGGGGTGTTCCAGGTGAGTAGCCCCGAAGGGATTCGAACCCTCGCTACCGCCTTGAGAGGGCGGCGTCCTAGGCCGCTAGACGACGGGGCCCTAGGTGTTGATCCGCATCTTACCAGATCAAGTCATTCAGTTTTTCGTCTTGCCGTCCTGCTTGCCTGCGGTAGCTTAGCACATCTCTTTTCCACCGCTTGCAGCTGGGGTACCAGGACTCGAACCTAGACTAACTGAACCAGAATCAGTCGTGCTGCCAATTACACCATACCCCATTGGCTTTCCCGATCAACTTCCCCGTCGCCTTGCTTCGGGGGGCTGTCCGTTCCGCCGGAGAGAATACTAGACCAAGCCCCCGGCGGAACGGAAATCGGGGGTCACGCGGAGGCGGCCGACAGCTCGCAGACGAGGAGTTCGGGCAGCTCAGCGAGGCTGCTGATGGCCCGCACGCCGGTCGGCAGCGCGCCTTCGCGCGGACCTTGGCGGTTCAACCACACGCCGTGCATGCCGGCGTCGCGGGCGCCTATCGCGTCGGCGTGCAGGCGGTCACCGACGTGGACGGTGTCACCCAAAGAGACACCCAGGTCGTGACAGGCGGTGTCGAAGATCACGCGGTCCGGTTTCGCGGCGCCGACTTCGCCCGCGATGAGGACCGTGTCGAAATACTGGGCCAGGCCGAGCGCGGCGATCTTCACGCGCTGGTGGCGGCCTGAGGCGTTGCTCACCGCGGCGAGCGGCAATCCGGCGGCGCGCAGCCATTCCAGGCACGGCACCACGTCCGGGAACAGCCGCCAGCCCGACGCGAGCACCTCTTGGCGGTGCAGCTCGCGACGGGTCGCCTCGGCGAGGCTGAGTTCTTCACCCAGCGCGGCGAAGAAGGCGCGGGTGCGGATGTTGCGCATGGACTCGTACTCGAGTTCGCCCGCGAGCAGCCGGGAACAGTGCTCGTCGGTGATGCGCTGCCACAGCGTCCAGTTGTCGGCGCTGCCGACCATCGCGGCCAGCGCGGCGCGGGAGGAGGTGCTGTAGTCGACGAGCGTGTCGTCCACATCGAGGCTCACCGCGCGGATCTCGCCGGTTCTCCGGGGGGTGAAAGTCGGGGCTGCGGTTGTCACCCAGTGAGGCTAGGTGCGCGCAGCCCCCGTCCGACTCGACCAGAGAGGTGATATCTGGCGATTCTTGCACGGTCAAGCACCGTGCAACCGCCCGATCGCACCAGTCAGATTGACCCCAACGCGCGGCGCAATCGCCCGATCGAGCGATCCCGACCGAGCAACTCCATCGATTCGTACAGCGGAGGCGAGACGGTACGGCCCGTCACGGCAACCCGCACCGGGGCGAACGCCTTGCGCGGCTTGAGGCCCAAACCGTCCACAAGGGACACCTTCAAAGCGTCCTCGATCGCGGCGGTCGTCCAGTCCGGCAACGATTCCAGGGCACTGATACTCGCCTCGAGCACCGGCCGCGCGTCCGCGCCGAGCGCCTTGGCCGCGGACTCCTCCTCCGGCCGGAAGGACTCCTCGTCGGTGAACAGGAAGCGCACCATCCCGGCGGCCTCCGACAGCACCACCAGTCGCTCCTGCACCAGCGGCGCCACGCCGCGCAGCGTCGCGAGCTGCTCCTCGGACGGGTCCACCAGGACGCCGTCCGCCGCCAGGTGCGGCAGCACGCGGCTCACGAAGTCCTCGACGGACAGCGCGCGCAGGTGCGTGGCGTTGATCGCCTCGGCCTTCTTCAGGTCGAACCGCGCGGGGTTCGCGCTGATCTTCTCCAGCGAGAACGCGGCCACCATCTCCTCGACCGAGAAGATGTCGCGGTCGTCCGCGATGGACCAACCGAGCAGCGCGAGGTAGTTCAGCAGACCCTCGCGCAGGAATCCGCGGTCGCGGTAGAGGAAAAGGTTCGACTGCGGGTCCCGCTTGGACAGCTTCTTGTTGCCCTCGCCCATCACGTAGGGCATGTGCCCGAACTGCGGGGTGAAATCGGTCACGCCGATTCGCTGCAAAGCCGCATAAAGGCCGAGCTGGCGCGGGGTGGACGGCAGGAGGTCTTCTCCGCGCAGCACGTGCGTGATGCGCATGAGCGCGTCGTCGACGGGGTTGGTGAACGTGTAGAGCGGGTCGCCGTTGGCGCGCACCAGGACCGGGTCGGGCGTCGCGCCGGCCTTGAACGTGATCTCGCCGCGGATCAGGTCGACCCACGTGAAGTCCTCGTCGGCCAGGCGCAGCCGCAGCACGGGCTCGCGGCCGTCGGCCCGGAACGCGGCCTTCTGCTCGTCGGTGAGCGAGCGGTCGAAGTTGTCGTAGCCCAGCTTGGGGTCCTGGCCCGCGGCCTTGCGGCGCGCCTCGACCTCCTCCGGCGTGGAGAACGACTCGTACAGCTCACCCGCGTCGAGCAGCTTCTTGGCGATGTCCGCGTAGATGTCGCGGCGCTCGCTCTGCCGGTAGGGCGCGTGCGGGCCGCCGACCTCGGGGCCCTCGTCCCAGTCGAGGCCGAGCCAGGCCATCGCTTCGAGCAACTGCTCGTAGGACTCCTGGGAGTCCCGTGCCGCGTCGGTGTCCTCGATCCGGAACACCATCTTGCCGCCGGTGTGCCGCGCGTACGCCCAGTTGAACAGGGCGGTGCGGATCAGGCCCACGTGCGGCGTGCCGGTCGGCGACGGGCAGAAGCGGACACGGACCTCTGGGGTGACTGCGGATGCGCTCATGACCCGATCAGCGTATCCGCCTTGACCGGCAGGCCCGACAGGAGCATCCTCAAGTTATTCAACCGGTGTTGAAAACGAGGTGGGGACGATGGAGAGGACCACGATCGCGGTCGTCGGCGGCGGGCCGGCGGGCATGGTGCTGGGGCTGCTGCTGGCGCGGGCGGGTGTGTCGGTGACCGTGCTGGAGAAGCACGGGGACTTCCTGCGCGACTTCCGCGGGGACACGGTGCACGCGTCCACGCTGACGCTGCTGGACGAGCTGGGCCTGGGGCCGTCGTTCGCGGACGTGCCGCACCAGCTGGTGGACAAGGTGCAGGTGGTCACGGACGGCGGGATCGCCACGATGGCCGACATGTCACGGCTGCCCGGCGCGCACAAGCACATCGCGATGGTGCCCCAGTGGGACTTCCTCGACCTGCTCGCCGACGCGGGCAAGCGCGAGGAGGCGTTCACGTTGGCGATGAACGCGGAAGTGGTCGGCGTGGAGAAGTCCGGCACGCGAGTCACCGGCGTCCGCTACCGCACGCGGGACGGCGAACGCACGCTCGGCGCGGACCTCGTGGTCGCCGCCGACGGGCGCGGTTCGTTGGTGCGCCGGGAGGCGGGGTTGGCCGTGCGCGAGTTCGGCGCGCCCATGGACGTGTGGTGGTTCCGGATTCCCCGGCACGCGGACGAGCCGGCCAACGGCCTGGGCCGGTTCTCCCGGGGCGTGGGCCTGGCGATGATCCCGCGCGAGGACTACTACCAGTGCGCTTTCCTGATCCGGAAGGGGACGGACCAGCAGCTGCGGGCGGAGGGCATCGAGTCCTTCCGGCGGCGGGTGGCGGACCTGGCCCCGTGGATCGCGGATCGGGTGGGGACGATCGAGTCGCTGGACGACGTGAAGCTGCTGGACGTGAAGCTCGATCGCCTTCCCCGCTGGCACGGCGAGGGCGTGCTGTGCATCGGTGACGCGGCGCACGCCATGTCCCCGATCGGCGGCGTGGGCATCAACCTGGCGGTTCAGGACGCCGTGGCCGCCGCCCGCGTCCTGGCCGCTCCGGCCCGGCGGGGACAGTTGACTCCGGCCGTGCTGGCCCGCGTCCAGCGCCGGCGGTGGTTCCCGACCGCGGTGACCCAGGCGTTCCAGCGGAAGATCCAGGACTCGTTCCTGCGGCGGACGCTGGACGGCGAGTCGGCGGGGACGACCGAGATGCCCCGGCCGATCGCGGTGATGCAGCGGTTCCCGGTGCTGCAAGCGATCCCCGCCTACCTGGTGGCGATCGGGCTGCTGCCCGAACACGCTCCGGACTTCGCTCGGCGCGCGCCTCAGCGGATCGCACGCGGCTGATTGTCGGGGGTGGGTGGGAGGATCTCCCCAGGGGCGCTCGCCCGTGATTGTCGGTGGTGCGTGGGACAATGGAGACGGGGGCCGGAGGCCGGCGGGCCGTGCGCGCGGAGGCTCCGGCGGGCAGTGCACGCGCGAGTATGCGGAGGCTGGGGCGGGCAGTGCACGCGCGGGTGTGCGGAGGCTCGGGCGGGCAGGATGCGCGGGTGTGCGGAGGCCCCGGCGGGCAACGCGCGCGGGTGTGCGGAGGCTCCGGCGGGCAGCGCGCGAGTGTGCGGAGGCTCGGGCGGGCAGTCCACGCGCGGGTGTGCGGAGGCTCCGGCGGGCAGCGCGCGAGTGTGCGGAGGCTCGGGCGGGCAGTCCACGCGCGGGTGTGCGGAGGCTCCGGCGGGCAGCGCGCGGGGGTCGACGGCTGGCGGGCAGTGCGCGCGGACGGGCCGGCGACATCCATCTCATGCGGCAGCCGACGGTTCGGATGTGGCGCAGCGACCGGCGGGCTACGCGCGGCACGAGTGCGGTGAAGTGGCCCGAGGCCAGTCGACTGAGCGCGGCGCGAAGGCCGCAAGCCCGGGTGTGCGCCACTAGCCGGAAACGACAGCGGGCGTAGCCGGAAACCACAGCGGGCGTAGCCGGAAACCACAGCGGGCGTAGCCGGAAACCACAGCGGGCGTAGCCGGAAACGACAGCGGGCGGCTCCCCATCGACCGGGGAGCCGCCCGGAGCCACGCAGTCCGTCGTCGGTCAGCGGTTGGCGACCGGGTTGGTCAGGGTGCCCAGGCCCTCGACCGTCACCGACACCGACTGGCCGGCCGTGATCGGCCCCACCCCAGCCGGCGTCCCGGTCAGGATCACGTCCAGCGGGCGCAGGGTCATCACCGACGAGATGTACTCGATCAGCGCCGGGATGTCGTGCACCAGCATCGAGGTCCGCGAGTCCTGCTTCAGCTCGCCGTCCACCGAGGTCCGGATCGCCACGTCGGTCGGGTCGAACTCGGTCTCCACCCACGGACCCAGCGGGCAGAACGTGTCGAAGCCCTTCGCGCGCGTCCACTGGCCGTCGGCCTTCTGGAGGTCGCGCGCGGTGACGTCGTTGGCGATCGTGTAGCCCAGCACCGACTGGCGCGCCCGCGACGCCGGGATGTCCCGACCGCCGACGCCGATGACCACCGCCAGCTCGCCCTCGAAGTCCACCCGTTCGGACACGGCGGGCAGCTTGATCTCCGCGTTCGGCCCGATCACCGCCGTGTTCGGCTTGAGGAAGATCAGCGGGTTCTCCGGCACCTCGTTGCCGAGTTCGGCCGCGTGCTCGGCGTAGTTGCGGCCCACGCACACGATCTTGGGCGGCAGGAACGGGGCCAGCAGGCGGACGTCGGCCAGCGGCCACTTCCGGCCGGTGAACGTGGGGTTGGCGAACGGCTCGTCGGCGATCTCGACGGCGGTCAGGTCGTCGCCGTCGCCTTCGATCGCGGCGAAAGCGAGGCCATCCGGCTGGGCGATACGGGCAATGCGCACGCCGATCACCCTAACCGGCGGCTTGTGCGGCCACCCGCCGTCCCTAGCGTCGAAGGCATGCGAACCCTGCTCATCGCCCTCACCCTGCTGGGCACGACCGCGACCACGCCGGCGACCGCGGCCACCACGGCGGCGATCCCGCTCGAAGCGGGCACGCCCCTCACCTCCAGCACCGGCGCCCGGTGCGTCAACGGCTTCAACGCCGACGGCTACCTGATGCTCCACCCGTCCTGCGCCGGTGAGAACACGACCGTCAAAGGGCCCGGCGGCGGGACCATCGGGCCCGTCGTCTCCGCCCGCCCGACCTACTCGATCGTCAAGGTCGTCGACCCGAGCCAGTGGGACCAACTCCCCCGCGCCGCCGGCACGACCATCACCGGCAGCGTCGAAACCCCGGTCGGCGGCACGGTCTGCATGGTGAGCCCAACCACCGGCCGCCGCTGCGGCACCGTCACCGCCAAGAACGCGACGGTCACGTTCCCGCAAGGCACCATCTCCGGGCTCACCCGCGTGAACCTCTGCGCCCAGACCGGCGACCAGTGGGCCGCCCTGACCAGCGGCACTCAAGCCCAGGGGCACGTCCTCGGCGGCTCCGGCTGCTCGACCTACTTCCAGCCGATCAACCGAATCCTCGCCGCCGAAGGACTCACCCTGCTCACCTGGTGACGCGGGAAGCCTTGTGCACCAGCGCGTCGCACAGGGCGAGCCAACTGGCCTCGACGATGTTCCCGTGCACGCCCACGGTGGTCCACTCGCGCTCGCCGTCGGTGGACTCCACCAGGACGCGGGTGACGGCGTCGGTGCCGTGCTGGTCGGTCAGGATGCGCACCTTGTAGTCGTTCAGCTCCACACTGTCCAACCAGGACAGGTGAGGCAGCAGCGCCTTGCGCAGCGCCGCGTCCAGCGCGTGCACCGGGCCGTTGCCCTCGGCGGTGGCGATGACCCGCTCCCCCGCCACGTGCACCTTGACCGTGGCCTCGGACACGATCGCCCCGTCCTGCCGGTGGTCGAGCACCGCCCGGTAGGACTCCAGCGTGAACGGCGGCTCGTCCAGTTCGGACAGCTCGCGCTTGATCAGCAGCTCCAGGGAGGCGTCGGCGGCCTCGAACGACCAGCCGCCCGCCTCCATCTCCTTCACCGTGCGCACGACGTTGGTCAGCGCCTCGGGCCGGCGGGTCAGGTCGATCCCGAACTCACGTCCCTTGAGTTCGAGACTGGCCCGACCCGCCATCTCGGTGACCAGCACCCGCATGTCGTTGCCGACGGTGTCCGGATCGATGTGGTTGTACAGCTCCGGGTCCACCTTGATCGCGCTCGCGTGCAGCCCCGCCTTGTGGGCGAAGGCCGACGACCCGACGTAGGCCTGGTGGGTGTCGGGTGCGATGTTCGCGATCTCGGCAAGGGCATGGGAGACC
Organism: Actinosynnema sp. CA-248983; assembly: GCA_050954585.1. Classification (GTDB taxonomy): domain Bacteria; phylum Actinomycetota; class Actinomycetes; order Mycobacteriales; family Pseudonocardiaceae; genus Actinosynnema. Next base: position 7,141,383 of record CP191863.1, read on the forward strand.
CGGGTCAGCTCGGCCAGCGATTCGTGCGGTAGCACCGGCAGGCCGAGCTTGGTCACGAGGTTCCCGACGACGGCGAACAGGTCCGCGTTGCCCGCTCGCTCGCCGTAGCCGTTCGCGGTGCACTGGACGTGGGTCGCCCCCGCCTGCACCGCCGCGACGGTGTTGGCCACCGCGCAGGACGTGTCGTCCTGGCAGTGGATGCCGACGCGGAAGCCCGTGCGGGCGATGACGTCGGCGACGGTCTCGGACAGGCCCAGCGGCAGCTGTCCCCCGTTGGTGTCGCAGAGGACGACGACGTCCGCGCCACCCTCCACAGCGGACTCCAGCACGCGCAGCGAGGTGTCCGGGTCGAACGCGAAGCCGTCGAAGAAGTGCTCGGCGTCGAGGAACACGCGGCGGCCCTCGTCGACCAGGAACCGGACGGTGTCGCGCACCATCGCGCAGTTCTCGTCGACGTCGGTGCGCAGCGCCCGTTCGATGTGCCGGCGGTCCGACTTGGCCACCAGCGTCACGACCGGGGCGTGGGCGTCGAGCAACGCCCTGACCTGGGCGTCTTCGTGGACTTTGACCCCGGCCTTGCGCGTCGCGCCGAACGCCACGAGCTGCGCGTGCTTCAGCGTGAGGTCGCCGGCGGCGGCGCGGGCGAAGAACTCGGTGTCCTTGGGCAGCGCGCCGGGCCAGCCGCCCTCGATGAACCCGACCCCCAGCGAGTCCAGCAGGCGCGCCACGGCCAGCTTGTCCGTGACGGAGTAGGAGATGCCCTCGCGCTGGGCACCGTCCCGCAGAGTCGTGTCGTAGACGTGGAAGGAATCACCGAGCGTGGTCACCGGGGTCTCCTATGAGGATCTTGGAAAACAAAAAGACCCCCCGCAGGATGCGAGAGGTCGGCGCGCCGGGTGCTGAGGGAGCACTTACCCGGCGCGCTGGGAAATAATGATCACGGCGTGGAGAGCCACGTTGGCGATACTGCCACACCCGTCCGCGACATACCAAGCCACGGACGGGTGTTCCCACAGTCTGGGCGCTCAGCCCGCCAGGTAGCGGGCGAAGGCCTCGATGGCCGCCGGGTTGCGGGGGCTCTCCACGAGGGCCGCGTAGGGCAGCACGAAGAACCGCTTGTCCTTGATGGCCGGAACTTCCTTCAGAGGTGCGTACGACTCCAGGAACGCCCGCTTCTGCTCCGGCGTGGTGGCGTCGCCGTCGGCGTAGTCGTTGATCAGGATGACCTCGGGCGCGCGGGCGACGACGGCCTCCCAGCCGACGGTGGTCCAGCTGTCGTCGAGGTCGCCGAAGATGTTGTCCCCGCCGGACTTCCCGATCACGTCCTGCGGCGCGGCGTTCCGCCCGGCCGTAAAAGGCTGGTCCAGGCCGCTGTCGTACAGGAAAACCTTCGGCCTGGGCTTGCCTGCCACCAGTTTCTCCGCGTCCGCGACCTGCTTGCGGTACTGGGCGACGAGGGCGTCCGCGCGGTCCTCGACCTTGAAGATGGCGCCGAGGTTCTTGAGGTCGGTGTAGAGGGCTTCCAGCGGCGGCATGATGCCGCGCTGCTTGCCGATGCCGTTTCGGCACGCCTCGGTGAGCTGGTAGGTGGCGACGCCGAGCTGCTTGAGGGCGTCCGGCGTGAACCCGCTGCTCTCCGAGAACCCGTAGTTCCAGCCCGCGAACACCAGGTCCGCGCCCGCACCCTGGACGACCTCCTTGCTGATCTCCTCGGACAGCTTGGGCACCTTGGCGTAATCGGCCTTCCACGGAGAGCTGTCGATGTCGCCCTTCTGGCTGTCGCCGACGACGTAGCCCGCCATCCGGTCGGCGAGGCCGAGCGCGAACATCAGCTCGGTGATGCCCGTGTCGTTGGTGACCACCTTGGACGGGGTGCGGTCGTAGGTGACCTTCTGGCCGCAGTTCTCCACCGTGACCGCGGTGCCGCCGCCCTCCGGTGCGGCGACGGTCGCGCCGCACCCCGTGGCGAGCAACGCGACCAGTGCGATGAGCCTCTTCACGAACGGACCTCCGAGTGTTCGAACAGCAACTGCGGCACCCCGCTCGTGGGGTGCGGGACGACGTGGGCTTCGACCTGGAACACCTCGCGCAGGACGTCTTTGGTGAGGACTTCTTGCGGTGTGCCGCTGGTGTGGACGCGTCCGTCGTGGAGCACGTGGAGGCGGTCGCAGTGGGCGGCGGCGAGGTTCAGGTCGTGCAGGACGGTGAGGACGGTGGTTCCCAGCGAGCGGACCAGGCGCAGGACGGCGAGCTGGTGGCTGATGTCGAGGTGGTTGGTGGGTTCGTCCAGCACCAGGACGCGCGGCTGCTGGGCCAGGGCGCGGGCGATCAGGACGCGTTGGCGTTCGCCGCCGGACAGGCTGAGGAAGCTGCGTGCCGCGAGGTGGCCCGCGTCCATCCTGGACAGTGCCTCGGCGCAGATCTCGCGGTCTCGCGGGCTTTCCCGGTCGAAGCCGGTCTGGTGCGGGAGTCGGCCCATCGCGACCACTTCGGCGACCGTGAAGTCGAACTCGACGTGGCTGTCCTGGGTGAGGGCGGCGAGGGTCTTCGCGGATTCCTTGACCGGTATGCGGTCCAGCGGTGCGCCGTCGAGCAGGACGGCCCCTTTGGACGGTGTGAGCGCCCGGTAGACGCACCGGAGGGTGGTGGACTTGCCGCTGCCGTTGGGTCCGACGATGCCGTGCACTTCGCCGGAGGAGACGGTGAGCGTGACGTCGTGGAGGATGCGGTCGACGGCGAGGTTGTCGATGGCGAGGTCCATCAGCGACCCCCGAACACGTAACCGCGGCCACGCATGAGGAAGACGAAGCAGGGCACGCCGAGCGCGGCCGTGATGACGCCCAGCGGCAGTTCCTCGGGCGCGGCGAGCAGGCGGGCCGCGACATCCACCCAGATCAGGAAGCAGGCGCCGGCCAGCGGCGCGACCGCGAGCACCTTCCGGTGGTCCGCGCCGACGACCAGCCGGACCAGGTGCGGGAGCATGAGCCCCACGAACCCGACCGCGCCGCTCACGGCGACGAGCACCCCGGTCATCGCGGCGGTGACGACGAACAGGGCTTTGCGGAGGTTGGTCACGTCCACGCCGAGTGTCGTCGCGGTTTCATCGCCCATCGACATGGCGTTGAGGCGCTTGGCCTGGGTCTGGAGGTAGAGGACGCCCGCCGTGACGGTCGCCGCGGCCACGGGGAGGGAGGTCCAGGTCACGCCGCCGAGGCTGCCGAGGAGCCAGAACATCGCGGCCCGTGCCGCTTCGCCGCGGGGGGACTGGAAGACCAGGAGCATGGCGATGGCGGAGAAGCCGTACGCGCAGGCCGTTCCGGTGAGGACGAGCCGGAGCGGGTTGAGCCCGTTCTTGTGCGCGGCGAGGTAGACCAGGGCCATCGCGGCGAGGGCGGAGAGGAAGGCGGCGGTGGAGAGCGCGTAGACGCCCAGCGAGGCGAACAGCCCCGTCGTGGCGACGGCGGTGGCTCCCACGCTCGCGCCACTGGAGATGCCGAGGACGTAGGGGTCGGCGAGGGCGTTGCGGACCATGGCCTGGATCGCCACGCCCACGACGGCCAGCCCGGCACCCACGACGGCGGCGAGGAGGACCCGCGGCAGCCGGATGTCCCAGACGATCCGGTAGTGCCCGACGTCCGGCGTGGTGATGGTGCCCCCGGTGACCCCGGCTCGCAGGAGGCGGAGCACGTCCCCGAATGGCACCGAAACCGGCCCCAACGCCACACCGCACACGATCGACAGCACCAACACGGTGCCCAGCGCCGCGCAGATCCTGGACGTCACCGCCACCTCGGTCTTCGGACAGGTGGCCGTGCGGAACGCAGCCCGAAGCCCGCGCATCCGTCCCGCAGACCACGGCAGGAATAGGAGCACTACCGCCGCCTGCGGGTGATCGGGCTCGCCCTTGCGGGCCTACCGTTGCGGGTCAGCGCCGGATTTCGACCGGACTTCCCCCGTCAGGTGGCTGAGGGGGACCCTACGGGGTGGCCGGCGCGGTGATCCAGTCGAGTGGCGGTGGCCACAGGGGTCGGTATGGTGTTGGTCGCGTGCCGGGTGGGTGTTTTGGCTGGTCAGCGGGACCACTCGATCGAGTGACATGCCGGATTCGGCACCAAGTGCGGGCTCGCGCGTCCCGTGATCAGAGGAACGCGCGGCCGACGACCGGGGCCTCGGGTGGTTGGTAACGCGGCTGGGAAGCGGCGGGTGGGCGGGCGACTCGCGGCGGGTGAGCGGCGGTCAGGCGGCGGGCAGGCGACTCGCGGCGGGTGAGCGGCGGGCGGGCGACTCGCGGCGGGTGAGCGGGGGTCAGGCGGCGGGCGGGTGGCTCGTGGCGGGCGGGCAGCAGCCCCGCGGTCTGGGCGGGGCAGGAGGGCAGCGGTCAGGCGGCCAGCGGGCGACTCGGGCGAGCAGGGCGGCAGGCGGCTCGTGGCGGGCGGGCGGCGCACAAGCAGAGGGCTCGCTGCGGGCGGTCCATGGGCGGCTGGTGATGGGCGGGCGGACGGGCAGCGGCAGGCGGGCACCCGGCCGGCGGCGGGTGGCGGCCAGCGGCGGGCGGGGTGGCGGCCGGCGGCGGGCGGGGTGGCGGCCGGCGGTGGGCGGGCACCCGGCCGGCAGCGGGTGGCGGCCAGCGGCGGGGTAGCAGCCGGCGTTGGCGGCCGGTTGAGCGCGGCGGGGTGGGCTCGCGGCGAGCGCGGCGGGGTGGGCGGGCGAGTGAGCGCGGCGGGGTGGGCTGGCGGCGAGCGGGGCGGGCGGGCGCAGTCGGTGGGCGGGGCTGGCGGGCGCAGTCGGTGGGCGGGCGACGGGCGCAGCGGGCGGGCGACGGGCGCAGCGGGCGGGCGACGGGCGCAGCGGGCGGGCGACGGGCGCAGCGGGCGGGCGACGGGCGCAGCGGGCGGGCGGGCCAGCAAAGCTTTGGGGGCGAAATGCGAAGGCCGCCCCGGGGAGTGGGGCGGCCTTCGGGAGGGTGCGTGGTGGGAAGGGGTCAGGCGCCGGCGCGGGCGTTGCTGCTGACCAGAGCGGCCAGGCGGTCGCCTACCGCGTAGGTCGCGCCGGGGGACGAGTGGTCGCGGGTGGCCAGGTCGAAGGCCACCGAGGCCTCGATCCGGCGCGCCGCCTCGTGTTCGCCCAGGTGGTCGAGCATGAGGGCGACGCTGAGGACCGCCGCGGTCGGGTCGGCGATGCCCTGGCCGGCGATGTCGGGGGCACTGCCGTGGACCGGCTCGAACATGCTCGGGTTGCGGCGGGTCACGTCGAGGTTGCCGCTCGCCGCCAAACCGATTCCGCCGGTGACCGCCGCCGCCAGGTCGGTCAGGATGTCGCCGAACAGGTTGTCCGTCACGATCACGTCGTACCGCGCCGGGTCTGTCACCAGGTGGATCGTCGCCGCGTCCACGTGCTGGTACGCCACCGTCACGTCCGGGTGCTGGAGCGAGACCTCCTCCACCACCCGCGACCACAACGAACCCGCGTGCGTCAGCACGTTGGTCTTGTGCACCAGGGTCAGGTGCTTGCGCGGCCGGTTGGCCGCCCGCGCGAAAGCGTCCCGCACCACGCGCTCGACGCCGAACGACGTGTTGATGGACACCTCGGTCGCGATCTCGTGCGGGGTGTCCTTGCGGAGCAACCCGCCGTTGCCCGCGTACAGACCCTCCGTGCCCTCGCGCACGACCACCATGTCGATCTCCGGCGGGTCGGCGATCGGGCTGCGCACGCCGGGGTACAGCCGGGCCGGGCGCAGGTTCACGTGGTGGTCGAGTTCGAACCTCAGCCGGAGCAGGAGGCCGCGCTCCAGGATGCCGCTGGGGACCGACGGGTCCCCCACGGCGCCGAGCAGGATCGCGTCGTGCTGGCGGAGTTCACCCAGCACCGACTCCGGCAACAGCTCACCTGTGGCGTGCCAGCGCGCCGCGCCGAGGTCGTAGCGGGTGATCTCAGCCGCTGGAACGACCTCACCGAGCACCTTCAGGGCCTCGGCGACGACCTCGGGCCCGATCCCGTCTCCTGGGATCACTGCGAGCCGCATCCACACACCTCCCAGGTATCAGTCCCATTGCGCGGGACTAGTTTCCTTTGCGAAAGGCTACCGGTCGACACCCCGTTCGCCGCACTCGGAACACCCTTCTGTGGCCGTTTCTCCCGTACTGCGGGACACCCGAACGGTTCAGTGCCCCCGATCGGCCGTCACCCGATGGTCTTAAACGGCTCTGGCCGGTCGGGAGCAGTCCCGACCGGCCAGAGCGACCAACCCCTCAGTCCCCGATCACGAGACCTGCGACGAGGTCCGCGCCCGCGTCTTGACCACGTCCACCTTGTCACCCGTGGTGTTGTGGTGGTGCAGGACGAGCAGGCTGTCGGAGCCGTCCGCCGCCAGGGCCTCGGCGTCGCGGTTCACCACGAGCGCCGTGCCCGGCCGCGCCAGGTAGGACAGCGCGGCGTCGCCGCCGCCCTGCACCCACAGGCCCGGCTTGAGCGGGTCGAACGACGCCGGCGTGTCGATCGAGTCGACCAGGCCGTTCTTCGTGCCCGGCGCGACGTAGAAGCCCGCCACACCGGTCGTATATGAGATACGAGAGGTGTCGGCGTTGGCGTCGATGCCCAGCGCCGACAGCAGCACCGGCAGGACCACGACGTTGGTGTCGAACACGTTGGTGTCCACGTCGCCGAACTGGCCGTTCACGCCCTGGATGTCGACGGTCCGGCCGGTCTTCAGGTCCACCGTGACCGCGACCAGCAGGTCGGTGTCGGTCAGCTTGCTGGCGTAGACCTCGTAGTCCGGCGTGCCGTCGCCCGTGGTGTCGATGTCGACGAACGGGATCGTGTTGTTGCCCAGGTTGTACCAGTTGCCCCAGGTCGCGATGCCGAACGCGAGCAGCGCCTGCTCCGGGGCGCCCTGCTGCTTGGCCAGCGGCGCGGTGGACGTCACGCCCACGTACCGCAGGTCGCCGCCCTTGGCGGTGTCGTTGAGCGTGCAGTTGGTCGTCACCGACCGGCGGCACTCGCGCAGCTTCGGCGAGGTCTGCTGTAGCTCCAGCACGCTCACCAGCGACCGGTAGGCGCCCTGGTTGACACCGCGGCCGGTCAGGTTCAGCACCGCCTGCGAGTCGCGGAAGGTCAGGCGGCTCGGCACGGCGATGTCGGCGGCCGGCTTCGGCGCCGAGTACACCGGCACCCGCAGCGGGACCGTGCTGCCGCTCTTCGGCGTGAACACGACCCGTCCGGACGCGTCGGCCAGGAACTGGCGCGGCACGTCGAGGTGGGTGGCCTCGATCGTCGGGTCGACCGTCTTGCGCAGGTCGCCCGGCTTGTCGATCTTCAGCGTGACCTGGACCCGCGCGATGCCGCGTGGGCTGAGCCGGACCGTCTTGGCGGACAGCTCGTAGCGCACGCCCGGGATCGTGGTCAGGGCCTGGTAGTCGACGGTGTAGTCGACCCACTTGGTGGACTTGTTGACCACCTTGATGGTCTTGGTCAGCGACACCGGCCCGGTCACCTCGACCGTGCCGAACGACGCGCTCACCGAGCCCGGGTCGTCCTGCACCATGGCCAGCACCTGGTTCTCCAGGGCGGCCTTGCCGTCGATGCGGCCGGAACCGACGCGGTTGGGCGCGTAGGTCTTGCCGTCCGCCTTCACGTCCGCGGACGCGCTGTTCATCACCGCGGCCTTGACCTCTTCCGGGGTCCAGTCCGGGTGCGCCTGGCGGACCAGCGCCGCGATGCCCGTGGTGTGCGGGGCGGCCATGGACGTGCCGCTGATCACCAGGGTCTTGTTGCCGGAGCCGACCTGTGCGGAGGCGATGGAGTCGCCGGGGGCCGCCACGTCGGGCTTGACGACCGGGCCGCGCACGCCGCGCGAGGTGAACGAGCTGGGCGTGTCGGTGATCGACTGGTCGTAGGTCGGCAGCACGGTGCGCAGGTCGCCCGCGAGGCGGACGGTCAGCGTGCCCGCGGTGACGGCCGGGCGCAGCGCGTTGGTCGCCGAACCGGTGAACTGCAGCACCGGGATGGCGGTGTTGCCCGCGATGCCCGCGCTGAAGTGCTCCAGGGTGGAGGAGAGCACCGCGCCGACCGCGCCCGCGGCGGTCACGTTGTTCGACCGGCCACCGGAGCCGCAGCGGCGGCTGGCGTCGTTGTCGTCCCACTCCAGCCAGGCGATCTTGCCCGCGACGGCGGCCTTGTCGGCGGCCGACAGCGGGAGGCAGCCGTCCTTGTTGTTCGGGTCGCTCAGCGGCACGACGGCGCCCGTGACGGACTTGCCCTCGTAGTTGAAGTTCTGGCTGTACTGGCCGGCCTGGCGGCCCGGCGTCGGCGCGACGACCTCGGCCGCGTCGCGCAGCACGAAGGAGTCGCGCGTGCTGGCCACGGTCAGCGCCTCGGGGGTGCTGCCCGGCGAGCCGCCGATGTCGTACAGGTCGCCGCCGTTGCCCGCGGAGAACACGGTCACCACGCCGGAGGCGTTGAGCTTGCGGACGAACAGGCTGTCCGGGTCGTCCGGGGCGCCGTAGTCCGAGCCCAGCGACAGGTTGACCACGTCGAGGTGGTCGGAGAAGTCGCCGTCGCCGTCGGGGTCGAGCGACCAGTCCAGGGCCTGCGCGGTGACGTTGGTCGAACCGTCGCAGCCGAACACCTTCAGCGCGTACAGCAGGGCCTTCGGCGCGGTGCCGGGGCCGATGCGCATCGCGTTGAGCGAGTCCTCGGTGAGCTTGGTGTAGTCACCCTCGAACGTGGTGCCGTCGGCGTTGACGCCGAAACCCGCGGCGGTGCCGGCGACGTGCGAGCCGTGGCCGTTGCAGTCGATCGGGTTCGGGTCCGGCTTCGGCGTGTTGACCGCCGGGTCGGTGCTGCTGCCGTCGTAGGCGTTGCCCACGAAGTCGTAGCCGCCGACGACCTTGGCGGTCGGGAAGTAGCTCGCGTCGACCTTGGTCTCGTCGATGGCCTGGAAGGCCTCGATGGTGCCCGGACCGGCGAAGTCGGCGTGGGTGTAGTCGATGCCGGTGTCGATGATGCCGACGCGGACGTCGTCACCGAGCTTGCCGTACTGCTGCCACGACTTGAGCGTGTTGGTCAGCTGCACGGCGCTGGAGTTCTGCCGCGACTTGGGCACGACCGTGCGCACGGCCTTCACGTCCGGGCGCTGCGCCAGCTCGCGCACCTTGTCCGCGTCGGCCGTGACGACCACGCCCGGCACGCCGTTCGACGTCCGGTACAGCTCCTTCGTGCCGGAGTCCTTGGTCTTCAGCGCACCGACGACCTGGTCGGCCTTGCGGCCGGTGTCGCTCTTGGTGGCCTTGGCCGCGTCCTTGGCCTGCTGCTTGGACGCGCCCTGGCTGGTCTTCTCCGCGTAGGTGTCGACGGCCGGCTTGGCCTCCAGCTCGACGAACGCGGTGACCTTGCCCTGCGCGGACGACAGCCGCTTGCCCACCTTCAACTGCAACTTGCCGGCGTCGAGCCCGGTCGCGGTCGCGACGGACTCGGCCGGCTGATCTTCGGCGGCCAGCGCCGTGCCGGTGGAAGCCGCGAGGAGGATCGCGGCCAGCACCGGTGCGGCGGACCTGGCGACAACGCGAGATCGGCTCACAACGTGCCCCAAGTGAGGTCGGATACGACCCTCGGGCGGCCCAGCCACGTCCGGTCAGGGGGCAGCCGCCCGCGTGGTGCCGTGCCCTCTACGGCACCGGGTCAACCTCGTGTGGGGAACCTAATCGCTCTAGAGAGCTGATCGATTACTCCGAAGGAGTGACGACAACCACAGATTTGACAATCAACGGTGAACTGTGACACCGCCGGGACCTGCGGCGATATACCTCTAACGGGGTCCCGGCGGTGATCATGCACCGATCGTCACTCGAAGTCGACCGCGCGGACCGTGCGGGCGCCCACGGCGGCGCCGATCGGGTCCAGCACGGCGGTGTCCACCGGGCGGTCGACGCGCAGCAGCATGAAGGCGTCCGCGCCGTCCTTGGTCTGGCTGATCTGGGCCGCCTCGACGTTCACGCCGGCCTCGCCGAGCAGGGTGCCGACGGTGCCCATCACGCCCGGCCGGTCGGGGTACTCCAGCAGCAGCACGTTGCCCTCGGCACGGAGGTCGAAGCTGCGGCCGTTGATGCCGACCAGCTTCTCCACCTGGTCCAGGCCGGTGAGCGTGCCCGACACGGTGGTGGCCGAACCGTCGGCGTGCACCGCGCGCACCGTCACCAGGCTGCGGTGGTTGGCGCTCTCCGGCTCCTTCACCAAGTCGACGGTCACGCCCAGCGACGCGGCGAGGCTCGGCGCGTTGACGAAGGTGACCTGCTCCTCGACCACCTTCGCGAACACCCCGCGCAGCGCGGCCAGCGGCAGGACCGCGACGTCCTCGTTGGACAGTTCGCCGCGCACCTCGATGGTCACGCTGGTCGGGGCCTTGGCGCTGAGCGCCGACACGACCGTGCCCAGCTTCTGCACCAGCGGCAGGTACGGCCGGACCTCTTCACCGACCACGCCGCCGCCCTGCACGTTCACCGCGTCCGGCACGAACTCGCCCTGCAGCGCCAGCAGCACCGACTTGGCCACGTCCGTGCCCGCCCGGTCCTGCGCCTCGGACGTGGACGCGCCCAGGTGCGGGGTGACGACGACGTTCTCCAGGCCGAACAGCGGCGACTCGGTGGTCGGCTCGGTGCTGAACACGTCGATGCCCGCGCCGCCGACCTGGCCCTCCCGGATGGCGTCGGCCAGTGCCTGCTCGTCCACCAGCCCACCGCGCGCCGCGTTGACGATGATCACGCCCCGCTTGGCCTTCGCCAGCTGCGCCGCGCCGATGAGGCCCTTGGTCTCCGGCGTCTTGGGCAGGTGGATCGAGATGAAGTCGGCGCGCTCCAGCAGCTCGTCCAGCGTCACCAGCTCGATGCCCAACTGGGCGGCGCGCTGCGCGCTCACGTAGGGGTCGTAGGCGATGAGCGTGGTGCCGAACGCGGCCAGGCGCGCCGCGAACAGCTGCCCGATCTTGCCCAGGCCGACCACGCCGACGGTCTTGCCGTGGACCTCGACGCCGTTGAACTTGCTGCGCTTCCACTCGTGGTTCTGGAGGGTCGCGTGCGCGGCCGGGACCTGGCGGGCGGTGGCCAGCAGCAGCGCCACGGCGTGCTCGGCGGCGCTGACGATGTTGGACGTCGGCGCGTTCACCACCATCACGCCGCGCTCGGTCGCCACCGGCACCTCGACGTTGTCCAGACCGACACCCGCGCGCGCCACGACCTTGAGCTTCGTGGTCGCCTCGAACACCTCGCGGTCCACCTTGGTGGCGGAGCGCACCAGCAGCGCGTCGGCGTCGGCCACGGCGGCGAGCAGGGCGGGACGGTCGGTCCCGTCGACGTGGCGCACTTCGAGACCGTCGCCGAACACGTCGAGCACGGACGCGGCGAGCTTCTCGGCGATCAGGACAACGGGTTTGGTCACGGACGTGCTCCCGGTGGTGTGCAAGACGGGTGGGGAGCGCGGGGCCGTATCCAGCGAGCCGAGACCCGCGCCGGCCGGCCACGGCAATGTGTCCGGGTTGTTAACGAGCATAGTCAGCAGGCGCCGGCTTCGGTGAACCCGGGTGCCCTGTCCCACCTGCTGGTTTCCGGTACGAGCGTGCTACTCGGACGGGGTGGTCACCAGGGTTCGTCCAAGTCGAACTCGCCGTCCTTCACGCCGAGGATGAACGCTTCCCACTCCGCCGGCGTGAACACCAGCACGGGACCCTCGGGGTGGGCGGAGTTGCGCATGGCCGTGTACGTCACGCCGTCGGTGTGCTCGACGAACGCGATCTCGACGTGTTCGTCCTCGTCCTCCGCGCCCTCGTCGCTGCGAATCCACGACGCGCCGCTCAGGGCCAGGTTGCCGCGCACGTGGGCCTTGCCGTCGTAGATCGGCGCGCTGTCCGTCATGGGCTAGATATACCGGAGCCCGCGGTGGCAAGGAACACACCGCGGGCTCCGCATTCAGGTGAAAAGCCTAGGCCGTTTCGGTGATCGGCCGGTCGACCCAGGACATCAGGTCGCGCAGCTTCTTGCCGACCTCCTCGATCGGGTGCTGCTCGCCCTCCTGCTGCAACTTCTTGTAGTTGCCGCGGCCGGCGTCGTCCTCGTTGACCCACTCGGTGGCGAAGGTGCCGTTCTGGATCTCGCCGAGGATCTTGCGCATCTCCTCCTTCACGGCCGGCGTGATGACGCGCGGGCCGCGGGTGAGGTCGCCGTACTCGGCGGTGTCCGAAATGGAGTAGCGCATGCGGGCGATGCCGCCCTCGTACATCAGGTCCACGATGAGCTTCAGCTCGTGCAGGCACTCGAAGTACGCGACCTCGGGGGCGTAGCCCGCCTCGGTCAGCACCTCGAAGCCCGCCTGCACCAGCGCCGACGCGCCGCCGCAGAGCACCGCCTGCTCGCCGAACAGGTCGGTCTCGGTCTCTTCCTTGAACGTCGTCTTGATGACGCCCGCGCGGGTGCCGCCGATGGCCTTGGCGTACGACAGCGCCAGCGCCTGCGCGCCGCCGGAGGCGTCCTGCTCGACCGCGATCAGCGCGGGCACGCCCTTGCCGTCGACGAACTGGCGGCGCACCAGGTGGCCCGGGCCCTTCGGGGCGACCATGGCCACGTCCACGTTGGACGGCGCCTCGATGAGGCCGTAGCGGATGTTGAAGCCGTGGCCGAAGAACAGCGCGTCGCCGTCCTTGAGGTTCGGCGCGATGTCCTGGGCGTAGATGTGCCGCTGCGCGGTGTCCGGCGCCAGGATCATGATCACGTCGGCCTCGGCCGCCGCGTCGGCGTTGGACAGGACGCGCAGGCCCTCCTCCTCCGCCTTGGCCGCGGACTTCGAGCCCTCGCGGAGACCGATCCGCACGTCGACGCCGGAGTCGCGCAGGCTCAGCGCGTGGGCGTGGCCCTGGCTGCCGTAACCGATGACCGCGACCTTGCGCCCCTGGATGATGCTCAGGTCGGCATCGTCGTCGTAGAAGATCTCGACGCTCACTGTTCAGTACTTCCCTTCGTGGATCTGGAAATTCAGCGCACCGCGGTCGCGGTGATGGAGCGGGCGCCACGGCCGATGGCGACCATGCCGGACTGGACGATCTCACGGAGCCCGTAGGGCTCCAGCATCCGCAACAGCGCGTCGAGCTTCTCGGACGTGCCGGTGGCCTCGACCGTCACCGCTTCGGGTGACACGTCGACGACCTTCGCGCGGAACAGCTGCACCGTCTCCAGGACCTGGCTGCGGACGGTGGCGTCGGCGCGCACCTTCACCAGCAGGAGCTGGCGCTGCACGGACGCCGCCGGCTCCAGCTCCACGATCTTGATGACGTTGACGAGCTTGTTGAGCTGCTTGGTGACCTGCTCCAGGGGCAGCTCGTCCACGGACACCACGATGGTCATCCGGGAGATGTCGGGGTGCTCGGTGCGCCCGACGGCGAGCGACTCGATGTTGAAGCCGCGGCGGGAGAACAGGCCCGCCACCCGTGCGAGGACACCGGGCTTGTCCTCGACCAGAACGCTCAGGGTGTGCCTAGTCATCACTCGTCCTCGTCGAACAGCGGGCGGATGCCCCGCGCGGCCATGATCTCGCTGTTGCCGGTGCCCGCCGCGACCATCGGCCACACCTGCGCGTCCTTGCCCACGACGAAGTCGATGACCACCGGGCGGTCGTTGATCTCCATCGCCTGCCCGATCACCGCGTCGACCTCGTCCTTGGACTCGGCGCGCAGCCCGGCGCAGCCCAGCGCCTCGGCCAGCAGCACGAAGTCCGGGATGCGGTGCTTGTGGGTGCCCAGGTCGGTGTTGGAGTAGCGCTCGCCGTAGAACAGGGTCTGCCACTGGCGGACCATGCCCAGGTTGCCGTTGTTGATGACGGCGACCTTGATCGGGATGCCCTCGATGGCGCAGGTGGCCAGCTCCTGGTTGGTCATCTGGAAGCAGCCGTCGCCGTCGATCGCCCATACCTGGACGTCCGGCACGCCCGCCTTCGCGCCCATCGCCGCGGGCACCGCGTAGCCCATCGTGCCCAGGCCGCCGGAGTTGATCCACGTGCGCGGCGACTCGTACTTGATGAACTGCGCCGCCCACATCTGGTGCTGGCCGACGCCCGCGGTGAACAGGGTGTCCGCCGGGGTCAATGCGCCGATCCGCTCGATCACGTACTGCGGGGACAGCGTGCCGTCCTCGGGCCAGTCGTAGCCCAGCGGGAACGTGCCGCGCAGCGCGTCGAGCTGCTCCCACCACGGGGCGAGGTCGACGGTCCGCTTCGAGTTCTCCTTCTCGGTGCGGACGGCGTCGATCAGCTCGGTGATGATCTCCTTGCAGTCGCCCACGATCGGGACGTCCGCGCGGCGGTTCTTGGAGATCTCGGCCGGGTCGATGTCGGCGTGCACGATCTGCGCGTCCGGCGCGAACGTGGACAGCTGGCCGGTGACCCGGTCGTCGAACCGGGCGCCCAGGGCGACCAGCAGGTCCGACTTCTGCATCGCCGCGACCGCCGAGACGGTGCCGTGCATGCCGGGCATGCCCAGGTGCTGCGGGTGCGAGTCGGGGAACGCGCCGCGCGCCATCAGCGTGGTGACGACCGGGATCTTCGTCTCCTCGGCCAGGCGCAGCAGCTCGGCCGACGCCTCGGCCTTGATGACGCCGCCGCCGACGTACAGCACCGGGCGCTTGGCCGCGGCGATGAGCTTGGCGGCCTCGCGGACCTGCTTGCCGTGCGGCCGGGTCGTCGGCCGGTAGCCGGGCAGGCGCAGCTCCGGCGGCCAGGAGAACGACGTCATCTCCTGGAGGACGTCCTTGGGGATGTCCACCAGGACCGGGCCGGGGCGGCCGGTCGAGGCCAGGTGGAACGCCTCGGCGACCGCGCGCGGGATCTCGGCCGGGTCGGTGACCAGGAAGTTGTGCTTGGTGATCGGCATCGTGATGCCGCAGATGTCGGCTTCCTGGAACGCGTCCGTGCCGATCAGCGCGCGGGACTGCTGACCGGTGATGGCGACCACCGGCACCGAGTCCATGTGCGCGTCGGCCAGCGGCGTGACCAGGTTCGTCGCACCCGGCCCGGAGGTCGCCATGCAGACGCCGACCTTGCCGGTGGCCTGCGCGTAGCCGGTCGCGGCGTGGCCCGCGCCCTGCTCGTGGCGGACCAGGACGTGGCGGACCTTGGTGGAGTCCAGGAGCGGGTCGTAGGCAGGCAGGATCGTGCCGCCGGGGATGCCGAACACCACCTCGCAGCCCACCGCTTCGAGCGAGCGGACGAGGGACTGGGCGCCGGTCACGCGGACGGGGGCACCGCTGGGCGGGGCCGGTTTCGGTCGCGGTCCAGGGCGGGGCGACGGCGACTCACCGGGAGCCGGTCGCGAGGTTGCGCTGGTCATCTGTCTGCCTCGTGGGTGTGGAGAATGCACGGTCCGGGCACGAAAAAACCCTCGCCAACCCGATCTGGACGGGTCGTACGAGGGTCGCGCGTCGACGCAGCCTTGCTACTGCCTAGGCGTCGACGCGCCTGGGAAGTACGAGAACGAGGTTGCGCTGCATGCCGGTGACGTTAACCGTCAACCGCGAGGGGCGTCAACTGTGCGGGACGGCACTCCCGGATGGTGGGCGCCTCTCCGTGCGTGAACGAGGGGCGGAGTCACCCGTCCGGTGGCACGGTGGCAGCATCACGTGACGTGGAGAAGCTCGTGTTCCGGATCCCCGCGCCCGCCCTGCTGGCCGCCCTCACGACCGCGATCTGCGTGACGCCGGTCGCCTGGACGGTGCCCGGCCTCCAGGTCCTCTACGCGGTGCCCGCCGGGTACGCGTTCTGGGTGGTGCGCAACCGGACCACGGTGGACTCGTCCCAGCTCGTGGCCCGCAGCACGTTCGGCAAGCGGGTCGTGGCGTGGGAGGAGGTGAAGGCCATCAAGGTGGTGCGCCGGGGCTGGCTGAGCGCGGTGCTCACGGACGACTCGCTGGTGCGCCTGCCCGCCGTCCGGGCCCTGCACCTGAGCGCGCTGTCCAAGATCAGCGGCGGCCGGGTCCCTGACCCGAACGCGACACCCGGCTCCGTAGAGTCATCGGAGTGACTTCCACCACGCGTTGGGCCGGCCTGGCGCTGGCGCTGGCCGGGCTCGCCGTCTCCGCCTACCTCACCGTCGCCCACTTCTCGGCGGGCGCGCTGCTGTGCGCGGAGGGCGCGGTCGTCGACTGCGGGACGGTCACCACCAGTGAGCAGTCCGAACTGCTCGGCATCCCGGTCGCGGTCCTCGGCCTCGCGTTCTTCGCGTTCGTGACGGTGCTGTGCCTGCCGTTCGCGTGGCGGGACCGGCGGCTGCACTGGGCGCGGCTCGGGTCGGTGGCCGTCGGCGTGCTGTTCGTGGTGTACCTGGTCGCGGCGGAGTTCCTGCTGATCGGCAAGATCTGCCTGTGGTGCACGGCCGTGCACGTGATCACACTCGCGCTGGCCGGCGTGCTGGTCACCGACGCGTTGCGGCGGAGTAGCCTCTAGGTCACCGCTCCCCCTGTCACGCCCGGTGCCCACCCGCGCACTGGATCGCTTCGGACACGTTCTTCGCAGTACCTCTCTCTTGGAGGAGCCTTGCCACCGCTCCGTTCCCGGACCACGACCCACGGCCGCAACGCCGCGGGCGCTCGCGCGCTGTGGCGCGCGACCGGCATGACCGACTCCGACTTCGGCAAGCCGATCGTGGCCATCGCCAACTCGTACACGCAGTTCGTGCCCGGTCACGTGCACCTGCGCGACCTCGGCGACATCGTGGCGGAGGCGGTGCGCGAGGCGGGCGGCGTGCCGCGCGAGTTCCACACGATCGCGGTGGACGACGGCATCGCCATGGGGCACAGCGGGATGCTGTACTCGCTGCCGTCGCGCGAGATCATCGCCGACTCGGTCGAGTACATGGTCAACGCGCACCAGGCCGACGCGATCGTGTGCATCTCCAACTGCGACAAGATCACCCCGGGCATGCTCAACGCCGCGATGCGGCTCAACATCCCGGTCGTGTTCGTCTCCGGCGGTCCGATGGAGGCCGGCAAGGCCGTCGTGGTGGACGGCGTGGCCGTCGCGCCGACTGACCTGATCACCGCGATCTCCGCGTCGGCGTCCCCCGAGGTGGACGACGAGGGCCTGGCCGTGGTCGAGCGGTCGGCGTGCCCGACGTGCGGGTCGTGCTCGGGCATGTTCACCGCGAACTCCATGAACTGCCTCACCGAGGCCCTGGGCCTGGCGCTGCCCGGCAACGGCTCGACCCTGGCCACGCACGCGGCGCGGCGCGAGCTGTTCGCGGAGGCCGGCCGCACGGTCGTGGAGCTGTGCCGGCGGTACTACGGCGACGACGACGAGTCGGTGCTGCCGCGCTCGATCGCGTCCCGGGCCGCGTTCGAGAACGCGATGGCGCTGGACATGGCCATGGGCGGCTCGACGAACACGGTGCTGCACATCCTGGCCGCCGCGCAGGAGGGCGAGATCGAGTTCTCGCTGGCGGACATCGACGCGCTGAGCCGGCGGGTGCCGTGCCTGTCGAAGGTGTCGCCGAACTCGGACTACCACATGGAGGACGTCCACCGGGCGGGCGGCATCCCGGCGCTGCTCGGCGAGCTGTGGCGGGCGGGGCTGCTCAACGAGGACGTGTGGTCGGTGCACAGCCCGGACCTGGCGTCCTGGCTGTCCGCGTGGGACGTTCGCGCTTCGTCGCCTTCGGATGCCGCGGTCGAGCTTTTCCACGCCGCGCCCGGCGGCGTGCGCACGACGCAGGCGTTCTCCACGACCAACCGCTGGTCGAAGCTGGACACCGACGCGGCCGGCGGCTGCATCCGGGACGTCGAGCACGCGTACACCAAGGACGGCGGCCTGGCGGTGCTGCACGGCAACCTGGCCACCCGGGGCGCGGTGATCAAGGCGGCCGGCATCGACGAGGACCTGTGGCACTTCGAGGGGCCGGCGCGGGTGGTGGAGTCGCAGGAGCAGGCCGTGTCGGTGATCCTGAACAAGGAGATCCAGCCCGGTGACGTGCTCGTCGTCCGCTACGAGGGGCCGGCGGGCGGTCCGGGCATGCAGGAGATGCTGCACCCGACCGCGTTCCTGAAGGGCGCCGGCCTGGGCAAGAAGTGCGCGCTGATCACGGACGGCCGGTTCTCCGGCGGCACGTCGGGCCTGTCCATCGGGCACGTGTCCCCCGAGGCGGCCGGTGGTGGCGTGATCGGCCTGGTCGAGGACGGCGACCGGATCGTGATCGACGTCCACGAGCGCCGGTTGGAGCTGCTGGTGCCGGACGAGGTGCTGGCCGAGCGGCGGGCGAAGATGGAGGCCTCGGAGCACCCGTGGCAGCCCGCCGACCGCGTCCGGCCGGTGACGTCCGCCCTGCGCGCCTACGCCCGGATGGCGACGGACGCGTCCATGGGCGCGGTCCGGGACGTCAACCGCTGACTCGCGCGAATCGGCCCGCTCCCCCGATCGGGAGCGGGCCGATTTCGCGTTCGCGGGGTGGTCAGCGGAAGACGTAGAGGGTCGCCGCGGTCGCGCCGGCGGCGACCAGGAGGCACAGGAAGCCGGACAGCAGGGGGTGGCGGAACCAGCTCCGGTTGTAGTCGAACGCCGCTCGACCGGGGCCCGCGAACAGCACCGCGAAGGCCATCGCGGCGAACGCGGCCTCCAGTTCGACGCCGCCCGGCGCGAAGAAGCCGCCGCGGTACTTCAGGGCGATGGCGTTGGCCATCACGCCCAGCAGACCGGCCGCCGCCAGCGGGGTGAACAGGCCCAGGACCAGCAGGCCGCCGCCGGCCAGTTCGGTGATCCCGGTGACCCACGCCAGGATGCGCGCCTCCCGGTAGCCCGCCTCCTGGAGGACTTCCGTGAAGCCGTCGATGCCCGGCCCGCCGAACAGGCCGAACACCTTCTGTAGCCCGTGCGCGACGAACGCGCCGCCCAGCGCGAGCCGCAGCACCAGCAGGCCCAGGTCGGCGCTGCCGGACCAGCCGAACGGCTTGCGCTCGTCCTCGTCGTCGAAGTGCGAGGTGGCCGGGGTGTCGTCGTAGTCGGTGACCGGGGTGTAGCCCGAGGTGTCGAAGGTGTTGGTGTCCTTGTCGAAAGCGCTGGGGGCGGTGAACGCCGTCGTGTCCTTCCCGTACGCCTGCGTCCCGGCGTCGAAGTGGTGCGCCCCTCCGCTCGATGTCGAGGTCGAGTAGAAACCGTCGTCGGAGTAGCCGCTCGAACCCGAAGCCTTCGAGCGGTCGTCGTGGGTAGCCACGCACCCGCACGTTAGGAGGTTCGGAGGAGGACCGCGAGCGTCCGAACCGCCGCCGACACTCACCCGAATGGAGTAGTTTAATGGTCCGGAAGAGTGGTTAGTACGCCCCGCGCACCAGGTTTCGAGGCTTCTCGCCCCGCGCGAAGCGCGCCACCTCCGACGCCACCACCGCGTAGGCCCGCTCGGCGTGACCGGTGCACGAACCCGCCACGTGCGGCGTCAGGAACAGCCCCGGCACCGTCCACAGTGGATGGTCGGCGGGCAGCGGCTCGGGGTCGGTCACGTCCAGCGCCGCCCGCAGCCGGCCGGACGACAGCTCGGCCACCAAGGCGTCCGTGTCCACCACCGGACCGCGTGCCCCGTTGACCAGGATCGCCCCGTCCTTCATCAGGGACAGGAACTTCGCGTCCACCATCCCGGTCGTCTCGTCGGTCAGCGGCACCACCACCAGCACGGCGTCGTAGTGCGGCAGCAACTCGGGCAGCTCGTCCACCCCGTGCACGCCGTCCCGCGCGGTCCGCCCCACCAGCGTCGCCGACGCGTCGAACGGCTCCAGCCGCCGCCGGAACTGCTCGCCCAGGTCACCCGCGCCGACCACGAGAACCTGCTTGCCCTGCAACGTGTCCGTCACGTGGTAGTCCCACCGGCGCTCCTGCCGCGCCCGTTCGAACACCGGGAAGTCCCGGTAGATCGCCAGCAGCGCGCCGATGGCCCACTCCGCCGTCGACCCGCCGTGCGCGCCCCGGCACGTCGACAGCATCACCCCGTCGGGCACCGTGCCGATGAACCGCTCCGCCCCGGCGGACAGCAACTGCACCAGCCGCAACGCGGGCAACTGCGCGAAGAACTCGGAGGGGTCGGTGCTCTGCAGGAACTTCGGCACCAGCACCTCGGCGTGCGCGGCCTCGGGCGGCAGCGGCGCGCCCACCTGGTACTTGACCGCCCGCACACCCTCCACGTCGGACAGCACGCGGACACCGAGGTCGTCGGGCACCAGAACGGTGAATGTCACGACATCGCACGTTACGGCACACTGGCCGCCATGCGGGAGCACGACGTCTTCTCCGCGGACGGCACGCGGATCAGGGTGTGGCGCGCCGACTCCGACGGACCGGACGTGCTCTTGAGCCCCGGACTAGGCGCGGTGCACACACCCGACCTCCCCGACGCGCGGGTCCTCGGCTGGTACCACCGCGGCACCCGGGGCTCGGCCCGCCCCGACGACCCGGCGCGGATCACCGTCGCCGACCACGTCGCCGACGCCGTCGCCGTGCTGGACGACGCCGGGGTCGAGCGGTGCGCGGTGCTGGGCTGGTCCATGGGCGTCACGGTCGCGGCCGAACTGGCGTTGCGGCACCCCGAGCGGGTGTCCGGGCTGATGCTGGTCGCGGGCGCGGCGGGTGACCCGTTCGCGAGCGTGCTCGGCGTGCCGGGGGTGCCCGAGGACCTGCGCCGCCTGGTCGGGATGTCCTCGGCGACCGCGCTGCGGCTCGCCGGTCCCCTGCTGGACGCCGTGCTGCACCGCGTGCCCGTGCCGGACCTGCCGTCACCGCTGGTCGGCACGCTGCGGCGGCTCCTGTCGCACGACTGGCGCTGGTACTTCACGCTGGCCCTCGCCCTGGGCCGCACGCCCCGCCTCGACCTGACCGGTGTGACGTGCCCCACGACCGTGCTGGCCGGTCGGTACGACTGGCTGGCATCCCCGGACAGCCTGCTCGGCCCGGTCGCCGGCCTGCCGCAGGCCAGGGTGCGGGTGCTGCCGAACACCCATTTCCTGCTCCTGGAGAACCCGGCCCTGGTGGTCGCGGAACTGGCGCTGCTGCTGGAGCGGGTCGCGGGCGTCGAGGACGCCGTCCAAGACCTGCTCACCTCACGTTCACGGCTGCGCGCCTAGCCTGGACGTCGTGTCTCGACTGCGTGCGGTGCTCATCGGGTCCGCCGTCGGCCTGCTGGCCGTCGGTTGCGCGAGCTTCCCCGAGCAGCCGGCGCCCGCCGGTTGGAGCCCCGCGCCCCAGCTCACCCCCCAGGCCGGCCCCCGTCCGGAGCTGCCCGGGGAACTGCCGAAGGGGCCGGGCCAGGGCCAGCAGCCGGGCCAGCAGCCCACTCCGGTGCCGCCGCCGCAGGGGTGCAAGGACTTCCACCCGGCGGTCGTCGGGACGTGCCTGTCCCCCGTCTCCGGGGTGGCGCTCGCCGACGTCAACGAGACCACCGGCGCGGTCACCGCACTCGCCACCGAACGCAGCACCGGCCGGCTCGTGCGGGTCACCAAGGACGCCGACCCGGTCGTGGTGCACACGTTCGACGTCGACGCGTCCTCGGACGGCGGGCTGACCGGCCTGACCCTGTCCCCCACGTACGCCGAGGACCAGCTGATCTACGTCTTCGCGACCACCGCGACCGACAACCGCGTGCTCCGGATCGCGCCCGGCGACGTCCCCAAGCCGGTCCTCACCGGCATCCCCAAGGGCCCGACCGGCAACCGGGGCGTCCTGGCCTACGACCGCACCGGCGCCCTCCTGGTCGCGACCGGCGACGCGGGCAACCCGGCCCTCGCGTCCGACCCGAACTCGCTGGCGGGCAAGGTCCTCCGCATCGACGCCTCCGGCCAGCCGGCGCGCGGCAACCCGACCCAGGGCTCGCGCGTGCTCGCGTCCGGCCTGCGCTCGCCGGGCGGGCTGTGCGCGTCCCTGGACGGCACGAAGACGTGGGTGACGGACTGGACGTCGTCCGCCGACGTCCTCTACCGGGTGGAGGCGGGGAAGGCGCTGGCCAACCCGGCGTGGTCGTGGCCGGACAAGCCGGGCGTCAGCGGCTGCTCGTCCCTGTCGGACGCGGTGTGGCTGACGACCGCGAACACGCCCGGGACGCTGACCCTGCCGATGAACCAGGACGGCAGCTTCACCGGCAAGCCCGAGGCGACGCTGACCGGCGAAGACGGTTTCGGCCGGCTGGGTCCGATGCTGGCGCTGGACGACCGGACGGCGCTGGCCGGGACGGTCAACAAGGTCCCGGGCGGGGCGCCGGTGTCCAGCGACGACCGCGTGGTGATCCTCGTCCGGCCGCAGGGCGGCAACGGCAGCCGCGACTAGGGCCGGCCTCCGGCCCCCGCTTCCATTGTCTCATCGGGTACCGACAAAACCGCTGTCTCATCGGGAACCGACAAACCGCCGGCCTGAGTCCGCCGTCAGGCCTTCGAGCAGGTGTAGATGGCGGCTGCGACCTGCCAGTACAAGCCCTTCGGGTGATCCCGGAAGAGCGGTTCGGTACCGAAGAGGACCGCCTTGCCGCCGCGCGCCGACGTGCCCGACACGACCGCCGCCTGGCCCGCCGCCGCCTCCTGTCCGCCTGTCCCGTCCGCCCGCGCGATCCAGTGCCCGGCCACCAGGCCCCCGTAGGTCTGCTCGACCGCCACACCGGGCCCCAGGTCGGTGAACCAGTGCGGCGCGTACACGAACGAGTGGCCGGCCTCGCCCCTCGCGTCCACCACCGACACGACCCCGTTCGCGTCCTCCTTGCCCGCCACCGCCCGAGCCGCCAACACGCCCGCCTCGGCGTTGAACCGCGCCCCGGTCGCGCCCCGCGTCACCAACCCGCCACGCGTCAGGAAAGCGTCCACGGCCGCCCGCGCACTCGGCGTCAACGACGAGTACCGCAGGCCGGACGACACGAACAACACATCCACCCGCGTCAGGTCGAAACCGCCGTCCAGCACCGCGTTCGACACGGGCCGCACCTCGAACCCCATGTCCCGCAACGCCTTCAGCTCGTCCGACGCCACCGCCGCCGCGATCACAGGCCGGTGCAGGACCACGCCACCCGCGGACCCCTCGGTGAACCGCACCCCGTACCGGTCGGACACCTCCACCGCCAACGCCCGCGCACTCGCCGGGACCACCAAAGTCCCGTCGTCCTGTCGGCGCACCTCGATCCCCCGCGCCAGCAGGTCGTTGACCGCCGCCGCGTCCTTCCCGTCGGCCAGCCGCAAAGCCAGGTCACGCCCCACCGGGACGTCCACGGAACCCGTCGGGGACGCGGCGACCACGTCCCGCGCAGGCACGTCCAAGCGCCCGGAACGGACCACGTCCACCGACGCGCCCCACAGCAACCGGTGGCTCCAGCCGGAGATGTCGTACATCACCGGCACGTCCGCGGACAGGTCGCGACCGGCCTCCAGCATCACGTTCGCCAAGGCCCGCTTGGGCTGGTGCATGTCGACCACGTACGACCCGGCCGGGTACGACCGCCCACCCAGCGCGAACGGCCGGTCCGCGCGGGACACCCGGACGTCGTGGGCCACCAGGTGGTCCACCAGCCGGGCGGCGGCGGGACCGGAGCGCTGGCCGACGCCGACCGGGATCACGTAGGCCCGGGGGAATTCGGTCGTGTAGCGGTCTTCGGGGCCGAAGCCGGGTACGTAGCCGTCGGGGACCGGGCGTTGCGGCTCGCCCGCGTCGCCCCTCCGGAAGATCTCGATCTGGTTGTCCACCAACGCACTCCGATGCTCTCGCACGTAGGCCAGGGCGCTGCGGACGGTCGCCTCGACCACGTCGGTGTTGATCCGGGACCGCCGGCGCAGCTCCTCCGCCGGCAGCGTCGTGTAGTCGGCCCGGTTGACCCGCATGGGCACCTCGATCGTGTAGGACACCGCGCCGTGGAACATCGAGTACTGCGCGGTGTAGATCGGGGCCCAGCCGTCCCAGACGCCGGGTTCGTAGTCGCGGAACGGGATCTCCGGCTGCGCCGCCTCCGGGTGCCCGAGTGCCGCGACGGCCGCCTCCATGCGCAGGCCGCCCGCGTAGCCGTGCTTGATGTACAGGTCGAAGTCGTAGTTCTGGCCGTGCGGCGGGGTCGTCGGCTCGATGAGCGTGTTGGCGACGTACCCGTGCTCGTCGAGCATCACCAGCGGCTGGACGCGCTTCACCACGTCCCGCATGGCCCGGGTCTCCGGTTGGGAGGAGGTGACGAAGTCGCGGTTCAGGTCGAACCCGGCCGCGTTGGCGCGGGTCCCGGCGACGCGGCCGTCCGGGTTCGCGGTGAGGTTCACGTACACCCGGCTGCGGCGCAACAGGTCCAGCTTCGCCGGGTCGGACGTCGTGGCCAGGTCCTCGATCACGCGCAGGGCGCCGTCGGTGCCCTCCCACTCGTCGCCGTGGATGTTCGCGTTGATCCACACCGGGGCCTTGTAGGCGTTGCGCAACAACGGATCGCGGCGTGCGGCCACCGGGTCGTCCTCGATCCGGGACCGCCACGCCTCCTGCCGGTGGGTCTCGCGGGGCGTCTCGGGCGCGGTCAGCGTCACCAGGTACAGGTCGCGGCCCGCGGTGGACTGGCCGATCACCTCGACCGACACCCGGTCGCTGCGCTTCTGGAGGTCGTTGAGGCGGGGCGCGAGCGAGTGGTAGGTCGCGAGGCCGAGCTTGGCCGACCGGTCGGCGGTGTCCTCGGGGTAGACGCGCAGCAGCGTGCGGCGCGGGTAGCCCTGGGCGACCTCGGGCCGGTTGTCGCCGCGCGCGGCGGCGGACAGCGGCGGGTCGACGGCGGCGACCTCGTTGCGCTCCGGGCCGTTGCCCGGTTCCGCGGCGCGTCCGGTGGCCTGCGCGGCCTGGGCCGGCACCACGGAGGTGATCACCAACAGCAAGGCGAGCAGTGTCGACCGCATCCGTACGCCCCTCCGTTCACCGGACACCACCTGATGTGACTAGTGGTTCCGGTAGGGCGCGGTCAACAGATCAGGACGTCAACCCGACCCGAGGCACACGAACGGCCGCCGGAACGGGTCGGCGGCGACGGCCTCGGCCAGGGCCACCGCCGGGGACCGGCCGACCGCGAGGCCGTCGTGGAAGTCCGCCATCGCCTCGGCGGAGGGCTGGTCGCCGACCTTGCTCGACGCCGCGATCACCGTGCGCGCACCGCCCGCGAGCAGCGCGCCCGCGAAACCCAGCGGCTCGTCGCCGGGCCGCACGCGGTTGAGCGCGAGTTCGCACGCGGCCAGCACCACCTGGTGCGGCGGGCGGCGGACCCGGCCCACCTCGTGCGCGAACAGCGCCCCGTCGAGAAGTTCCAGCCGGGAGAACAGGGCGTTCTCCGGCTCGTGCTCGCCGTGCGCGGCGATGTGCGCGATCTCGACGCCGTCCAGCGCCTCCAGCACCGTGCCCACGCGGGCGTCGCCGACGCCGAGGAGCTTCGCGTCGACGTGGTAGCCCGCGAGCCGGTCGATCTCGGCCTGCGCGGCCTGCAACCCCGGTCCGCGCACCAGCAGCACGCCGGCCCCGTCCTCGCGGTCGCGCCGGGTGGCGCCCAGCCACGACGTCGCCGACGGCGCGGCCACGACGGGCCGGCCCGCGCACGTCGGCAGCACGCCCCACGGCACCACGTGCAGGGCGCCGGTCGGCACCACCACCAGTTCCCGGTCGCCGAGCACGCCCGCGAGGGGGCGCAGCAGCATCCGGTCCAGTTCCTCGGCCTGCCGCCGGGCGGACGCGCCGATCACCTCGCGCAGCGGCGGCGGCAGGTGGTCGGGGGCCAGGGCGTTGAGGTCGGCGTGCAGCCGGCGCGCGGACTCGGTGGCCTGCGCCGCCGAACCCAGCCGCACCATGCGCACCCGGCCGCCGACCAGGGCGAGGGCGATCAGCTCGTCGCCGGAGGCCGCGAAGCTCACCATCGCGCGACCGTCCAGGCGGTCCATCACGTCGGCCGACGTGGCCACCGGGCGCGGGGTGCCCCACGGGCTCGCGCTCCAGCCCAGGCGCATCGCGGACCGCTGGCTGGCCGCCAGCCGGGCCTCCAGCGCCGCGGTCGGCGCGCCGTCCAGGCGGGCCAGCAGCAGCGAGCGGCTGAGCCTGCGCACCTCGGTGATCCGCTCGCCCAGCTCGGAGTCCAACGTGGACTCGACCGGGTCGTACCGGTACATCTGCGCGCGGGTGCGCTCCAGCCAGGTGAACAGCCGCTTGGCGCTGGCCGACGAGTCGCCGCCCTCCAGCACCAGGCGCACCGCCAGCTCACCGAGTTCCCGGCCGTGCAGGGCCGCGCCGGACACCAGCTCCAGCCCGCCCAGCTTGTCCCGCAGCTGACCGAGTTCGGCCAGCCCGGCCTTGGCCTGCGCCAGCGCGACCCGCCGGTTCCCGCGCGCCAACGCGATCTCCGCCCGGCACAGCCGCAGCACCATCCGGTGGTCGATCGGCTCGATCCGGCGCGACTTGGGCACGCTGCGCAGCAGCCGCTCGGCCCGCGTCGGGTCGCCGCGCCGCACCTCCAGCCGGGCGGCGAGGATCTGCGCGAACGCCGCCTGGTCGTACAGGCCGCGCGCGGCCAGCTCGGTGGCCAGCTCCATCGCCCGTGCGACGACCTTCTCCGACGGCCGCCGGGACTCCAGCGCCTTGGTGGCGTCCACCCGCAACGCGATCAACGCCGCCACGGCCGCCCACCCCGGGCTGCCCCGCCGGACCAGCCTGCGCTGCGCGGAGTTCGCCATCCGCTTGGCCAGCGTGAGGTCCCCGTCCAGCAACGCCGCCGCCGCCCGGTACAGCTCGGCCTCGGCGACGTCCTGCCCGACCTTCTGCCGGCGCAGGTCCGGCAGCACCTCGTCCAGCAGCCGACCGGCTTCGTCGGCGAGGCCGACACTGATCAGCGCCTCGGACTGGTCGATCCGCAGCCGCAGCAGCAGACCGGGTTCGAGTTCCTGGAAGACCCGGTTCGCCTCGGAGTAGCGCCGCAGGGCCTCTGGGATGTCTCCCGCGCGCCGCAGCACGTTGCCCAGGGCGTGGGTGGAGATGCCGACGCGCAGCGGGATGTCGTACTGCTTGGACAGCTCCACCACCCGGTCGAGGTCGCGGATCGCCGCCGCCGGCTGGTCGATCTCGCCGTAGGCGGTGCCCCGGTTGTGCAGCGTGTTCACTAGGAACGGCACGGCGGACACGTGTCCGGCGGCCAACCTGCGCTCGTGGTGCTCGACGTCGAGGTCGACGTAGGAGATGCCTTCCTCGATGCGGCCCACCCGCAGCAGCAGCACGCCCTGGGTCCCGTTGAGCAGGCTGACCAGTTCGTCGCGCAGCGCCACGTCCGGCAGGTCGGCCAGTTCGGTGCGGGCGACTTCCAGTTGGCGCAGGCCGTCGTCCAGGCTGCCCGTCTCGGCCAGGCAGTACGACAGGGTGAACAGGACCCGGGCGCGCACCTCCAGGCGGGCGATCGGGTCGACCCCGGGCAGTTCCAGCAGGTCCAACGCGCGGTGGAGGTGCCGGATCGCGCGGACCGGGCGGGCGGCGTTGGCCGCTTCCTTGGCCAGCCGATGCGCCTCGCGGGCCCGGACCACCGCCTCGGCGGGGTCGATCTTCGACCCGCGGGGCGGCGGATCGGTGTTCGGCGTGGCGGGCACGCATACATGAGAGCACATGTAATGGGGCCACACCGCCCGCCGGACGGTGCGAAACCGCCCCGGCGAACGGTGATCGAGTACCGGCGATCCGGTTACTTCGTGGCGACCGGGTCCCCGTGGGTGGTGTAGGGCCCGCCGGTCGGCACCGGCTCGGTCGGCTCGGGCTCCACGGCGGGTTCCGTGGTCGGCACGCTGTGCGTGGTGTACGGACCGCCCTCGGGGCCCGAGCCGCCGCCGCCCTTGCGCTTGCCCTTGCCGGGCTTGCCCTTCGCCTTGTCCTTGGCCTCGTCGTCCGCGGGCTTCGCCTTCGCGGCGGTGAGGGTGACGGCCGACTCGTCGGCCAGTTCCGCGCCCTCGACCTCGGCGACGCGCTTGCGGTTGGTTCCGGCGGTCATCTTGTTGTCCTCCCCTACAACGGGCCCCTGATAAGGGGTAAGTCCAGTGGGATCGGCGATCATTTCGGCGGCCCCCGCCGACCGAACGGCTCAAGCCTGACACAGATGGACGCACCTGTGCGGGGGAAATTCACGCTGAGCAATCACTTCCCGGATACCGGGAGGCTCTGACCAGCACGAAAGAGGCGTTTCGACGGACGTTACCACTCGAATGGGCGAACGTGTTGACACAGAGATGGCGGGTCGGGACCCGCAATAAGAGGACATTCGCGCAGACCCGCCGCGTGGAATAGCCACCGTCGGCACCCCTCTCGTCACGGATCGCCACCGCCATTCACGGGGCTCGCCCTATGAGAACGGCGGACGGCCCCGCAGATACGCGTTCCGGCGTGCCGATGATCACGTTCACAGAACTGGCGCGTTCCGCAGACACGCGCAAGGCCCGACCACCAGAGCGGCCGGGCCTTGCGTGCGGGACGTGCTTACGAGCAGCGGGCGATGATCAGGTCGCGGACCTTCTTCGCGTCCGCCTGGCCCTTGGTCGCCTTCATGACCGCGCCGACGATGGCGCCCGCCGCGGCGACCTTGCCGTCGCGGATCTTCGCCGCGACGTCGGGCTGTGCGGCCAGCGCCTCGTCCACGGCCTTCTCCAGCGCCGAGTCGTCGGACACCACCTTCAGCCCGCGGGCCTCGATGACCGCCTCCGGCTCGCCCTCGCCGGACAGCACGCCGGTGACGACCTCGCGGGCGAGCTTGTTGGTCAGCTCGCCGGAGTTCACCAGGGCCACCACCCGGGCAATCTGCGCGGGCGTGATGGCCAGCTCGCCCAGCTCGACACCGCGGGCGTTGGCCTCCTTGGTCAGGTAGGCCACCCACCACGAGCGGGCCTCGGCGGGCGTCGCGCCCGCGTCGACCGTCGCCGCCACCAGGTCCACCGCGCCGGCGTTGTCCAGGTCGCGCAGCTCGGCGTCGGTGAGGCTCCACTCCTGCTGGATGCGCTTGCGGCGCTCCCACGGCAGCTCGGGCAGCGTGCCGCGCAGCTCCTCGACCCACTCGCGGGACGGTGCGATCGGGACCAGGTCGGGCTCCGGGAAGTACCGGTAGTCCTCGGCGGTCTCCTTGGTGCGGCCCGACGACGTGGAGCCGGTCGACTCGTCGAAGTGCCGGGTCTCCTGGATGACCTTGCCGCCGTTCACCAGCACCGCGGCCTGCCGCGTCATCTCGAACCGCACGGCGCGCTCGACGCTGCGCAGCGAGTTGACGTTCTTGGTCTCGGTGCGGGTGCCGAACTCGGTGGCGTCCTTGGCCATCAGCGACACGTTCGCGTCGCAGCGCAGCGAACCCTGGTCCATGCGCACGTCGGAGACGTCCAGCGCCTTCAACAGGTCCCGCAGCGCGGTGACGTAGGCGCGGGCCACCTCGGGCGCGCGCTCGCCGGTGCCCGAGATCGGCTTGGTGACGATCTCGATCAGCGGCACGCCCGCCCGGTTGTAGTCCAGCAGCGAGTGCTCGGCGCCGTGGATGCGGCCCGTCGCGCCGCCCACGTGCAGCGACTTGCCGGTGTCCTCCTCCATGTGCGCGCGCTCGATCTCCACCCGCACGACTTCGCCGTCGTCCAGCGTCACGTCGAGCCAGCCGTTGAACGCGATCGGCTCGTCGTACTGCGAGGTCTGGAAGTTCTTCGGCATGTCCGGGTAGAAGTAGTTCTTCCGGGCGAACCGGCACCACTCGGCGATCTCGCAGTTGAGCGCGAGGCCGATGCGGATGGCCGACTCGACCGCCTTGCCGTTGACCACCGGCAGGGACCCGGGCAGGCCCAGGCACGTCGGGCAGACGTGCGTGTTGGGCTCGCCGCCGAACAGGTTGGCGCAGCCGCAGAACATCTTCGTGTTGGTGTGCAGCTCGACGTGCACTTCCAGGCCCAGCACCGGGTCGAAGCGCTCGATGACCTCGGCGTAGTCCATCAGCTCGTCCACCGACGTCATCACTCGCCGCCCTTCCGCATGCTGCGCACGGCCAGCGCCGCGCCGGTGATCGCCACCAGGATGCTCGCGACCGCGTTGGCCAGCGCGAGCTTGTCGTTCTTGCCCCGCGCGGCCTTCAGCGTGGAGAACGCGCTGGTCGCCGCGCCCGCCGCACCGAGGAGCGCGAACGCGCCACGTGCCTTCTTCACCGCGCCACCGCCAGTTCCGGGACGTCGTGGTAGACCGTGCCGCGGGCCGCCTCGTAGGCCGCCGCGATCCGGTACATCCGGTGCTCCTGCAACGCCGGGGCCATGATCTGCAGGCCCACCGGCAGACCGTCCTCGTCGGACAGTCCACTCGGGACGGACATGGCGGGCGTGCCGGCCAGGTTGGCCGGGATGGTGCACAGGTCCGCCTTGTACATGGCCATCGGGTCGTTCGCGCGCTCGCCGATGCGGAACGCCGTGGTCGGCGTGGTCGGCGAGACCAGCACGTCCACGCCCGCGAACGCCTGCTCGAAGTCGCGGGTGATCAGCGTCCGCACCTTCTGCGCCGAGCCGTAGTAGGCGTCGTAGTAGCCCGACGACAGCGCGTAGGTGCCGATCATGATGCGCCGCTTGACCTCCGCGCCGAAACCGGCCTCGCGGGTCAGCGACATGACCTCCTCGGCGCTGCGCGTCGCGTCGTCGCCCACCCGCAGGCCGTAGCGCATCGCGTCGAACCGGGCCAGGTTCGACGACGCCTCGCTGGGCGCGATCAGGTAGTAGGCGGGCAGCGCGTAGTCGAAGCTCGGGCACGAGACCTCGACGATCTCCGCGCCGAGCTGCTTGAGCTGCGCCACCGCGGCCTCGAACGACCGCAGCACGCCCGGCTGGTAGCCGTCACCGCTGAACTGGGTGACCACGCCGACCCTCACGCCGGTCAGGTCGCCGTTCGCGCCCTCGCGGGCGGCGGCGACCACCGGCGGCACGGGGGCGTTGATCGAGGTGGAGTCCAGCGGGTCGTAGCCGCCGATGACCTCGTGCAGCAGGGCCGCGTCCAGCACCGTCCGGGCGCACGGGCCGCCCTGGTCCAGGGAGCTGGAGAAGGCGACCAGGCCGTAGCGGGAGACACCGCCGTAGGTGGGCTTGACGCCGACCGTGCCGGTGACCGCGCCGGGCTGCCGGATCGAGCCGCCGGTGTCGGTGCCGATCGCCAGCGGCGCCTGGAACGCCGCGAGGCTCGCCGACGAGCCGCCGCCCGAGCCGCCCGGGATGCGGTCCAGGTCCCACGGGTTGCGGGTCGGGCCGTAGGCGGAGTTCTCGGTGGAGGAGCCCATCGCGAACTCGTCCATGTTGGTCTTGCCGAGGATCACCACGCCGGCCTCGCGCAGCCGGCGGGTGACCGTGGCGTCGTAGGGCGGGACCCAGCCCTGGAGGATCTTGGAGCCGCACGTGGTGGGCACGCCCTCGGTGGCGAAGACGTCCTTCAGGGCCAGCGGCACACCCGCGAGCGGGCTCGCCGGGGCCTGGCCGGACGCCAGGTCGTCGTCCACCTTCTTGGCCGCGGCCAGCGCGCCCTCGGTGTCGACGTGCAGGAACGCGTTCACCGCGCCGTCGACCTCGGCGATGCGGTCCAGGTGCGCCTGCGCCACCTCGACCGCCGAGACCTCGCGGGCTGCGATCTTCGCCGCCAGCTCGGCGGCGGTGCTGCGGATGATGTCGGTCATGCTTCTTCCCCAAGGATGCGCGGCACGCGGAAGCGGCCGTCCTCGGCGGCGGGGGCGCCCGCGAGCGCCTGCTGCTGACCGAGGCTGGGACGCACCACGTCCTCGCGGAACACGTTGGTCAGCGGAACGGCGTGCGAAGTGGGCGGGATGTCCGCGGTGGCGATGTCGCCGACCGTGGCCACCGACTGGAGGATCACGTCCAACTGGCCGGCGAACAGGTCAAGCTCGTCGTCGGTGACGGCGAGCCTGGCCAGGCGGGCCAGGTGCGCGACCTCGTCGCGGGAGATGCTGGGCACCTCGTCAACCCCCGTGGGTCGGTTTCTCTCGGATTGGACCCGCCGAGTCTATTGGCTGGTCAGGGCGAGGTCCGACCGGGTTAGGCGGAGGCGTGGGGCGGGGGCGGGGGATTTTACCGCTGTGCAACGCGGCTGGTGGGTCGGAAAGCGAAGCTGCGTCTGCGAGAATCATCGGCCGGACAGTTGTCGAACACCAGCCCATGGAGGCGTGCACCGTGTCCTTCCTGCTCCGGGTCCAGCTCCCGGACCGTCCCGGCACCCTGGGCGCGGTCGCCAGCGCGCTCGGTGAGATCGGGGCCGACATCCTCAGCGTGGACGTGGTGGAGCGCGGTTCCGGCGTGGCCATCGACGACCTGGTGGTGGAGCTGCCGTCCGGCCGGCTGCCGGACACGCTCATCACCGCCGCGGAGTCCATCGAGGGCGTGGAGGTCGACGCGGTCCGCCCGTACGCGGGGGTCCTGGACACCCACCGCGAGCTGGAGCTGGTCGAGGAGGTCGCGGAGGAGCCGGCTCGGGGTTTGGAGATCTTCACCGAGGGCGTGCCGAAGATCATCCGGGCCGGTTGGGCGGTCGTGGTGGCTTACGACGGGGCCGGCGTCCACCGGCTGACCGCGTCGGCTGCGGCCCCCGAGACCCGCATGCAGAACCCGCCTTGGATGCCGTTGGCGCGGGCGACCGTGCTGGACGGCGAGGAGGGGTGGGTTCCGGAGACGTGGCGGGAGCTGGGGACGGAGCTGGCGGCCACGCCGTTGGGCAAGCCGGACCGGGTGCTGCTGGTCGGTCGTCCGGGTGGGCCGATGTTCCGGGCGGCGGAGGTGGCTCGGCTGGCGCACTTGGCCGGGATCGTGGCTGTGGTTCTGCCGGATTAGCGGGTCCCGGCGCCTGGACGCTGCCCGGCTGGTCGGCTGGTCGGACGCTGCCCGGCTGGTCGGCTGGTCGGACGCTGCCCGGCCGGTCGGATGCTACCGGCCTGGCGAGGCGTGGCCTCCGGCCCCCGTCTCCATGATCTCACGGGGGTACGACAATCCCAGGTGAAGCTCGCCTTGGGGATCGTTCTGCCGGCGGCTCGGCGGCGGAATTGTCGGTGGGTCGTGGGATCATGGAAGTGGGGGCCGGAGGCCGCGGGCGGCTCGCGGACGACTGCCGGGCGGTTAGCGGACGGCGTTGGCTCGCAGCGTGCGTTGGGCGTAGGTGACCAGGTCGGCGTTGTCCGCCGTGCGGGTGCCGTCGGGGTTGTGGAGGGTGTCCTCCAGGCCGATCCGGGTGTCGAGTTCGAGGCGGGCGGCGTACTGGAGGACGGGCCAGGCGCTGTCGTCCTCGCCGTGCAGCAGGATGGGCGTGGCCAGGGGTTCGAGGATTTCGAGCAGGGCCTCGGCGTGCTTGATCGTCTCCCCCGGCTGGACCTCGGCGAGGATGCGGCGGGTGCCCGTCGGCACGCCCTCGGCGGCCAGGGTGCGGGCGGCTTCTGGGTTGAATATGCCCAGTTCGATGCCGATGTTCGCGTCCTGGAGGGCCCGGACCACCTCGCGCCAGCCGCCTTCGTGGACGTTCACCGAGGCGACGTCCGGGCGCCCCGCCGCCAGACCCGCCCAACCGCGGACCAGTTCCGCGCGGCGCACCGGGTTCGGCTGGATCCAGGCCGCGGTGGTGACGCCCAGTTCGGCGTGCGGCACGGCGGACCAGACCACGGCCACGGTGGTCGCGACCTCCGGTCCGGCGATGACCTCCAGGCCGACGACGTCGCGCGGGTGCAGGTGGAAGTGGGTGACGCCGAGTTCGGCCAGCGCGGCGGCGTCGGCGGCGAGTTGCTGCGGGGTGACCGGCAGCGCCGGGTGGCTGTCGGGCTTGCGGGCACCGTTCAGGCAGGCCTGGAGCACGGGTCCCAGCGTGGCACGCGGCCCGGTTTCCGGCGAGCCCGCGCACCCCGGTCGGCCGCGCACCCGATCAGGTCAACTCGAGGCTGAACCCGTAGGCGATCAGGTGCACGCCCGGCACCGGGTTCCAGTCCCGCTCGGGGAACCGCTGGAACCCGAGTCGCTGGTAGAGCCGGTGCGCACCGGTCATGTGCTCACCAGTGCTCATCACCACCCGCTTGACCCCCACCTCGCGCGCCCGCGCCACCACGGCGCGCACCAACGCCTCCCCGACCCCGCGACCACGGGCGTCCGGGTGCACCGCGAGCATCCGGAACTCCAGTTCGCCCGACCGGCTGACCTCGGCGTACGGGGTGCCGGGCAGGGCGATGGTGACGGTGCCCAGCAGGTTGTCCTCGGTGTCGACGGCGACCAGCAGTTCGGCGTCCCGCGCTCGGGCCCGGGTGTCGGCCAACTCGTCCGCGTACCCGCCGGTCCGGCTCTCGATGTACTGGTCGGCGTGGTAGGCCGCCACCGTGATCGCACCGGCCGCGGCCCACTCGTCCTCGCGCGCGGTCCTCACCACGACATCGGCCATCTGCTTCCCCTCCCGCTCTGGTCGGGTCCAGGCAACCCTGCGGGCGGGGTTCGATCAAGGCGCAACCGTGAGTGACCCGCACATCTGCGGGTCACGGGCTTCGTCCGACCTGCGCATCGCCGACCGCGAACGCCGGGCACCGATGAACGTCGGGTGCCTAGCATCGGGATCATTGCGCATCGCCGACCGCGAACGCCGGGCACCGGCGAACGTCGGGTGTCTAGCATCGGGATCATTGCGCATCGCCGACCGCGAACGCCGGGCACCGGCGAACGTCGGGTGTCTAGCATCGGGATCATTGCGCATCGCCGACCGCGAACGTCGGGCACCGGTGAACGTCGGGTGTCTAGCATCGGGATCATGTTGAGTGGCGCGATCGAGCTTCCGGACGGTTCGCGGGTGCGCGGACGTGGATTGCGGCACGGGCACGACGTGGCGGACGTCCCGCAGTTCGGCCTGTACCTGGGCACTTCACACCGCGAGATGCCGTGGCCGCACGAGTGGGTCGACTGGCCGGACTTCCGGCTCCCGCGCTCCCGCGAGACGGCGATCGCCCAGATCCGCGCCCTGCACGCCCGCGCGCTCGCGGGGGAGGACGTCGAGGTCGCGTGCGGTGGCGGGGTCGGGCGGACCGGGACGGTCATCGCGTGCCTGGCGGTGCTGGCCGGGGTGCCGGCCGAGGAGGCGGTCGCTTGGACGCGGGCGCACTACCGGAAGCACGCGGTGGAGACGCCGTGGCAGAAGCGGTGGGTGCGGCGGTTCCCGGTCGAGCACCAAAACTGACGTTCGGGCCGGGGTGCCGCCGCTCCTTGTTTACCGGGACGCGCGAGGTGGCGGAAATGAGGGTTTCGAGGCGTCACTCCTTGGGGTGATCTTCGTCGGGGGCCAGTGTGGCGACCGCTCGGGCGGCTTCCGGGCCGGAGGTCAGGAGGGTTCGGAAGCCTGCCTCGTCCAGGACCGGGACCTTCAGTTGCAGGGCCTTGTCGGCCTTGGCGCCCGCGGCCTCTCCCACGACCACGAAAGCGGTCTTCTTCGACACCGAACCCGCGGCCTTCCCGCCCCGGGACAGGATCGCCTCCTTGGCCTCGTCACGGGAGAAACCCTCCAGCGAACCCGTGACCACGATCGACAACCCCTCCAGGTTGCGCGGGATGGAGGTGTCGCGCTCCTCCGCCATGCGCACGCCCGACGCGGCCC
The DNA here is from genome assembly GCA_050954585.1 of Actinosynnema sp. CA-248983. Classification (GTDB taxonomy): domain Bacteria; phylum Actinomycetota; class Actinomycetes; order Mycobacteriales; family Pseudonocardiaceae; genus Actinosynnema. The sequence goes on from CP191863.1 coordinate 7,176,990, forward strand.
ACTTGCGCACGATCTCCTGCCGCCACGGGGTTTCCACCCACTCGCGGACGGCGGTCGCGATGGTCGGGCCCACGCCCTCGGCCGCCGCCAACTCCTCCTCCGAAGCGGACTTGATGCGGTCGATGGAGCCGAACTCCTGGGCCAGCGCCCGCGCGGCTGTCGGGCCCACGTGGCGGATGGACAGCGCGACCAGGACCCTCCACAGTGGACGTTCCTTGACGGTCTCCAGGTTCTCCAGCAGCTTCACCGCGTTGGCGCTCAGCTCACCGGACATGGTGCGGAAGAGGTCGACGGAGACCAGTGTCCCGGGGGTCAGCGCGAACAGGTCGCCCTCGTCGCCGTACACGTCCGAGTCGACCAGTGCCGCCGCGCCCTCGAAGCCGAGAACCTCGATGTCCAGGGCCGCGCGGGACGCCAGGTAGGCCAGGCGTTCCTTCAACTGCGCCGGGCACGACGAAGCGTTGGGGCAGCGGATGTCGACGTCGCCCTCCTTCATCGGGCGCAGCACGGTGCCGCACGACGGGCACGACGCGGGCATCTCGAACTCGCGCGCGTCGGCCGGCCGGGCGTCGATCACCGGCCCCAGGACCTCCGGGATGACGTCGCCGGCCTTGCGGATGACGATGCGGTCGCCGATGAGGACGCCCTTGCGCTTGACCTCGCTCGCGTTGTGGAGGGTCGCGCGCGCCACCGTGGAGCCGGCCACCTTCACCGGTTCCATCACGGCGAACGGTGTGACCCGACCGGTCCGGCCCACCTGCACCTTGATGTCCAGGAGGGTCGTCGTCGCCTCCTCCGGCGGGTACTTGAAGGCGATGGCCCACCGGGGAGCACGCGATGTGGAACCCAGGCGGCGCTGGAGGGCGACCTCGTCGACCTTCACCACGACGCCGTCGATCTCGTGGACGGCGTCGTGCCGGTGGGCACCCCAGTACTCGACGTGGCCGCGAAGCTCGTCGAACGTCGTCAGCACCTTCGTGTGCGACGACACCGGCAGCCCCCACGCCCGCAGCGCCTCGTACGCCTCGGACTGCCGTGTCAGCTCGAAACCCTCGCGCTTGCCCAAACCGTGGCAGATCATCCGCAGCCGCCGGGACGCCGTCACCTTCGGGTCCTTCTGCCGCAACGACCCCGCCGCCGTGTTGCGCGGGTTCGCGAACGGCGGCTTCCCGGCCTCCACCAGCCGCGCGTTCAGCTCCAGGAAGTCCTCGACCGCGAAGAACACCTCGCCGCGCACCTCGACCAGCGCCGGCACGGGGTACTCGTCGGTCCCGGTCAGCACCTCCGGCACGTTCTCCAACGTCCGCACGTTCAGCGTGACGTCCTCGCCGGTCCGACCGTCGCCCCGGGTCAGGCCCCGCACCAAGCGCCCGTTCTCGTAGAGCAGGTTGACCGCCAGGCCGTCGATCTTCAGCTCGCACAGGTAGTGCGCCCCGGACCCGACCTCCTTCTCCACCCGCTCGCACCACGCGCGCAGCTCGTCGGCGGAGAACACGTTGTCCAGGCTGAGCATCCGCTCCAGGTGGTCGACCGCCCGGAACTCCGTGGAGAACGTGCCGCCGACGAGCTGGGTGGGCGAGTCCGGTGTGGCCAGGCCGGGGTGCTCGACCTCCAGCGCCTCCAGCGCGCGCAGCAGCGAGTCGAACTCGCCGTCACTGATCGTGGGCGCGTCGAGGACGTAGTACCGGAACTGGTGCCCCCGGACCTCCTCGGCCAGCGCGGCATGACGCTCCCGCACCGGGGCGGGCACGTCCTCCACGCCTTCCGCGGCGGCGTTGGGCTGGTCGAGTGGTTCGCTGGTCACGGGGAGGATGTTAACCAGCGGGTACGACAATTTCAGTCCACCAGGGACCGGACCAGGTCGCGCAGCTCCAGCAGGCCGATGGTGCTCGCCGGTTCCGCCACCGCGGTCTCCACGCGGCCCAGCCGCTCCCCCGCCAGGCGCTCACCCAGGGTGACGTCCAGGGACAGGAACGTCATCGTCCGCCGCTGCTCGTCCGACAGCGCCGCGAACTCCGGGTGGTAGACGGCGACGTCCACCAGGCCCTCGCCGAGCTGCGCCACCACCCGCACGTCGGCCAGCGGCACGCGCTTCGCGCCCAGGTTCACGGTCACCTGGGTCGGGTCGGGCACGGGCGGGACGGAGTCGTGGAACTCCCAGATCATGTCGTCCGCCGGCGCGGCGGCCTTCCAGGCGTCGGTGTAGGGCCGCAGCCGCGGGTCCTCCTGGCCGCTGACCACCAGCGAGTAGATCGCCTGCTGCCCGCGGTCCAGGGAGAAGTGCAGGTCGGGGTGGATGCCGGCGACCAGTTCGCACAGCTCGTTCTCCAGCCGGTGCGGCTCGCGCTCGCCCAGGGCCGCGTTGACCTCGGGCAGCAGCTCGAACCACCGCCGCCAGAACTCCGCCGCCGCTTCCTCCGGGTTGGGCAGGTGGCGCGGGGCGGGGGTGGGCTCGGTGCTCGCGAGGCCGCGTCGGCTTGTCGCGTCGTTCCCGCCGATCACGTTCTTCGATCGGGGGGAACGACGCGACGAGCCGACCTCCCCGGCGGCCTCGCCGCGACGCCGGAGGCGGCGCAATCCAACGCGGAACCAGCTCATGCACCCATTGAACTACGTCTAACAGCTACGGCGAGGAGTTCTGCGGCAGGTCCCACGAGCTTGCGACCAGCTGGCCACACAGCCCGCAGCACGCGTCGCAGGTCCAAGCCCTCCACCGGTACCTCCACCAAGCGCCCGTCGGCTAGGTCCAGGGCCACGGCCAGCACGCTCAAGACTGCCGGTGCGACACCTGCGACGACCGCTCCGCGAACCGCCGTGGTGGAGCCGAGTTCCAGGGCGGGCGGGCAGGCGTCGGGGAGGGCGCGGTCCAGGGTGTCGCGGGTGCCGGAGCCGCGTTCGCGCACGACCAGCGGGGTGGCGGCCAGGTCGCGGGTGGTCGGGCGGCGGCGGACCCAGCGGTGGCCCGGGGGGACGACCACGGCCAACCGGTCCACGGCGACCTTGCGGGTGGACAGGCCGTCGAGCGGTCCGGGCGTCTCGACGAAACCGAGGTCCACCGAGCCCTCCCGGACCAGGCGGCCGACGGTCTCCGAGTTGGTCACGCGCAGGCCCACGTGCAGCTCGGGACGGGTGCGGCGCAGCTCGCCGATCCAGCCCGGCGCGAGGTGCTCGGCCACGGTCATGCTCGCGGCGACCCGCAGCTCCGCCTGCTGCGCCGACCGCAGCGCGCGGGCGCTCTCGGTCAGCCGGTCCAGTTCGTCCAGCACCACGCGGGCGCGTTCGGTGACGACCACGCCCGCCGGGGTGAGCGCGGAGCCCCGGCGGCCCCGGTCGACCAGGGCCAGGCCGAGGCCGCGTTCCAGCGTGGCCAGGCGCTTGCTCGCCGACGGCTGCGCGATGCCCAGCTCCCGGGCCGCCCGGCCCAGGCTGCCCAGCTCGCCGACCAGCACCAACAGCCGCAGCGACTCCAGGTCGGTCATAGCCCCAGGGTATGACTTCATCGCGGGTTGCCGCCTACCGCGGCCCTCGGCACACCCGCAGGCTGGTGAACGTGCTGATCTGCGCGTTGGTCCTGGGGGTCGTCCTGGGTGGACACCTGCCGCCGCTCGCCGCCGTGACCCGGCGGCTGCTGCGTGCCGGTGTCGTGCTCCTGGGCTTGCAGTTGTCGCTGCCGCAGCTCGTCGAACTCGGGCCCGGCATCCTGGTCGCCGCCGTCCTCACCGTCGCGGTCACGTTCACCGGCACGCTCTGGCTGGGCAAGCGTTTGCGAGTGCCGCGCGAGCTGACCGTGCTGATGGCCTGCGGGTTCTCGATCTGCGGCGCGTCGGCGATCGCGGCCGTGGCCTCCGACAAGGACGATGACCACGTGGCCACCAGCGTGGCGCTGGTGACGCTCTACGGGACGCTGACCATGATCGCCCTGCCGCTGCTCGGGGCGTCGCCGGAGTGGATCGGGTTGAGCGTGCACGAGGTGGCGCAGGTCGCGGTGGCCGCGCCGGCGGCGGGCGCGGCCACCGCGATGGCGGTCAAGCTGAGCCGGGTGGCGCTCCTGGCCCCGGTCGCGGCCCTGGTGGGTCGGCAGCGGGACACGCCGCTGGTGCCGCTGTTCCTCCTCGGGTTCCTGGGGATGGTGGCCGTCCGCTCGACCGGGCTGGTCCCCGAGGACGTTCTCAGCGTCACCAAGACCCTGACGACGGTGCTGTTCGCCGCCGCCATGTTCGGGCTGGGTACGGCGGTCCGGCCGCGGCGACTGCTCGCGACCGGACCGCGGGCCATGCTGCTCGGGTTGCTGGCGACGCTCCTGGTGTGCTCGGTGGCCTACCTGTCGCTGCGGGTCGTGTGAGCCTTCAACAGGTCCGCGTTCAACCGCGCGATGGTGGTCAGCGGAATCCCCTTGGGGCACACCGAAGTGCACTCGCCGGTGTTGGTGCAGCCGCCGAACCCCAGCGCGTCGTGCTCGGCGACCATGTTGCGCGCCCGCTGGTACCGCTCGGGCTGCCCCTGCGGCAGAACGCCCAGGTGGGTGGCCTTGGCGGCGGTGAACAGCATCGCCGACCCGTTCGGGCACGCCGCCACGCACGCGCCGCACCCGATGCACGCCGCCGCCTCGAACGCGGTGTCCGCGTCCGGCTTGGGCACGGGCAGGGCGTGGGCGTCCGGCGCGCTGCCGGTCGGCACGCTGACGTACCCGCCGGCGGCGATGATCCGGTCGAACGCCGACCGGTCCACCACCAGGTCCCGCACCACGGGGAACGGGTCCGCCCGCCACGGCTCCACCGTGAGCACGTCACCGTCTTTAAAGTGCCGCAGGTGCAACTGACACGCCGTGGTCGCCTTCTGCGGCCCGTGTGCCACACCGTTGATCATCACCCCGCACATGCCGCAGATGCCCTCACGGCAGTCGTGGTCGAACGCCACCGGCTCCTCGCCGGCCAGGATGAGCTTCTCGTTGAGCACGTCCAGCGCTTCCAGGAACGACATGTCCGGCGACAGGTCGTCCATCGCGTACTCGACGAGCCGCCCCGACGAGCCGTGCTGCCGCCAGATCCGCAAGGTCAGTTTCACGCGTAGCTCCGGGTCGTCGGCTGGACGTGTTCGAACACCAGCTCTTCCTTGTGCAGCACGGGTTTGTCGCCGGTGAACTCCCACGCGGCGACGTAGGAGAACCGGGCGTCGTCGCGCAGGGCCTCCCCGTCCGGGGTCTGGCTCTCGGACCGGAAGTGGCCGCCGCAGGACTCCTCGCGGTGCAGCGCGTCCACGCACATCAGCTCGGCCAGCTCGAAGAAGTCCGCCACCCGGCCCGCCTTCTCCAACTGCTGGTTCAGCTCCGCGCCGGTGCCGGGCACCTTCACCCGCTGCCAGAACTCCTCGCGCAGCTCGGGAATCCGCTCCAGCGCCTTGCGCAGCCCGGCCTCGTTGCGCTCCATGCCGCACTCGTCCCACATCAGCCGGCCCAGCTCGCGGTGGAACGACTCCACGGTCCGGTCACCGTCCACGGCCAACAACGTCTTGATCCGGCCGCGCACCTCGGACACCGCGTCGGCGACGGCGGGGTGTGTGTCGTCCAAGGCCTCGAACGGCCCGTCCGCCAGGTAGTCGCCGATCACGCCGGGCAGCACGAAGTACCCGTCCGCCAGGCCCTGCATCAACGCGCTCGCGCCCAGCCGGTTCGCGCCGTGGTCGGAGAAGTTCGCCTCGCCGATCACGTAGAGGCCGGGTATGGTCGAGCGCAGGTCGTAGTCCACCCAGAGTCCGCCCATCGTGTAGTGGACAGCCGGGTAGATGCGCATCGGCACCTGATACGGGTCGTCACCCGTGATGCGCTGGTACATCTCGAAGAGGTTCCCGTAACGCTCTTCCACCGCAAGCGGGCCGAGGTGCTTGAGGGCGTCCGCGAAGTCCAGGTAGACACCGCGCTTCTCGTCGGAGATGTTCTTCGCCGCCCGGGACGCGATGTCGCGCGGCACCAGGTTGCCGAAGCTCGGGTACATGCGCTCCAGGAAGTAGTCGCGCTCGGCTTCGGGGATGTCGTTGGGCCGACGGGAGTCCTGCGGGTTCTTCGGGACCCACACGCGGCCGTCGTTGCGCAGCGACTCGCTCATCAGGGTCAGCTTCGACTGGTGGTCGCCGCTGATCGGGATGCACGTCGGGTGGATCTGGGTGAAGCACGGGTTGGCGAACAGCGCGCCCCGGCGGTGCGCCCGCCAGATGGCGGTGGTGTTGCAGCCCTTGGCGTTGGTGGACAGGTGGAACACGTTGCCGTACCCGCCGGTGGCCAGCACGACGGCGTCGGCGAAGTGGGTGGCGATCTCGCCGGACACCAGGTCCCGGACGACGACGCCGCGCGCCCGGCCGTCGACCACGACCAGGTCCAGCATCTCGTGACGCGCGTGCATCTCGACGCGACCGGCGTTGACCTGGCGTTCCAGGGCCTGGTAGGCGCCCAGGAGGAGTTGCTGCCCGGTCTGCCCCCGGGCGTAGAACGTGCGGGAAACCTGCGCCCCGCCGAAAGACCTGGTGTCCAGCAGGCCGCCGTACTCGCGGGCGAACGGCACGCCCTGCGCCACGCACTGGTCGATGATCTCCACGCTGATCTGCGCCAACCGGTGCACGTTGGACTCGCGGGAGCGAAAGTCGCCGCCCTTCACCGTGTCGTAGAACAGGCGGTGCACGGAATCGCCGTCGTTGCGGTAGTTCTTGGCCGCGTTGATGCCGCCCTGTGCGGCGATGCTGTGCGCGCGGCGCGGGGAGTCCTGGTAGCAGAAGGTCTTCACGTTGTACCCGAGTTCGCCCAGGGTCGCGGCGGCCGACCCGCCGGCCAGGCCGGTGCCGACCACGATGACCGTGCGGTTGCGGCGGTTGGCCGGGTTGACCAGGCGCGCGGAGAAGCGGCGGCGGTCCCAGCGGGTCTCGATCGGGCCGTCCGGGACGCGCTGGTCGGCGATCGGCGGGCCTTCGGTGTAGAAGCTCATTTGTCAGCTCACCAATCCGGTGAAGACGGCGAAGGGAACGGAGAGGAAGCCGGCGCAGACGACGAGCGCCACGGCCAGCCCGATGGTCCGGGAGGTCACCACGCCCAGCGTGCGGGTCGCGCTCCACACGCCGTGCCGGATGTGGAAGCCCAGCGCGACGACCGCGACCGTGTAGGCCAGCACCACGTACCAGTGCTGGAAGTCCGCGACGACGTTGGCGTGGATCTCGCCGTGCACCCCGTGCGGGTTGAGCACGCCGGCGGTCAGGTCCAGCAGGTGGTAGACCACGAACAGGCCGATGATCACGCCGCCCCAGCGCATCGTGCGGGCCGCGTAGGACCCCTGCACCGGCCGCCGGTGCTCGTACCGGCCACTGGCCTTGCGGGCCTTCGCGGTGAGTTGGTAGGCCGCGACGAAGTGCAGAACCACCGCGACGAGCAGGCCGAACCGCGTCGGCCACACGACGTTGATGTCGCGCAGGAACTTCCCGTAGGCGTCGAGCGCCCCGGGGCCGGCGAAGATCGACAGGTTGCCGAGCATGTGCACGACGACGTAGAGGAACATCACCGCGCCGGTGACCGCCATGACGGCCTTCTTGCCGATCGTGCTGCGGTAGAGCCGCATCGTGTCCACGGGGACGACGCTAGGAACGGGCGCGACAAGTCGTCCAATACATCGTGAGCTGGCTGAGGATAGCCTGGGGCTATGACGCTCCAGCAGCTCGTGTACTTCCTGGCTGTGGCCCGGACGCGGCACTTCACGCGGGCCGCCGAGGAGGTGCGTGTGGCGCAGCCCTCACTGTCCAAGCAGATCCACGCGCTGGAGAAGGAACTCGGGGCGGAGCTGTTCAGCCGGGCGCGCGGCAACGTCACGCTCACCCCTGCCGGCGAGGCCCTGCTGCCGGTGGCGAGCCGCATCCTGTCCGACGTGGACACCGCCCGGCTGGAGGTCGCCGAGCTGGTCGGGCTGCGGCGCGGCCGGGTCCGGGTGGGCGCGACGCCGAGCCTGTGCGGCAGCATCTTCGCCGACGTGATCAAGCGGTACCACGACGCCTACCCCGGCATCCACGTGTCGGTGACCGAGGGCGGGTCGCGGGACCTCGTGCAGGCGCTGGAGGCGGGGTCGCTGGACCTGGCGCTGGTCATCGTCTCGCCCGTGGACGCGCACCGGGCGCTGACCGTGGTGCCGGTGCTGCGGGAGGAGTTGGTGGTCGCCTCCGCCGCCCCGCTGGGCGTCGACCGCATGTCGCTGCTGGACCTGCGGTCGCACCCGCTGGTGATGTTCCGACCCGGCTACGACCTGCGGGAAACCACCCTGGCCGCGTGCCGGGGCGCGGGGTTCGAGCCCACGTTCGCGGTCGAGGGCGGCGAGATGGACGCGGTGCTGCGGTTCGTCGAGGTGGGCTTGGGCGTGGCGATCGTGCCGAGCACGGTGCTGGCGACGCGGTCCCTGCACGGCACGCCCCTCACGCCGGGCACGTCCCGGACCGTCGGCCTGGCCCACCGGGCGGACGTCGCCCCCACGTCGGCCGCGCGCGCGTTCCAGAACGTGCTCCTCGGCTTCCTCAGGGGCGCGGAAATGCCCGCCGGGGTTCACCTGGTGGAGCGGTAGGGTCGCGCGCATGATCATCCGACGGGAGACGGCGGCGGACGTCGAGGCGATCGCGGCCGTCACCGAGGCGGCCTTCGCGGAGCGCCCCGGCGGCGAGGTGTGGCTGGTGGGCGCGCTGCGCGCGGACGAGGGCTGGCTCCCGGCGTTGTCGTTGGTGGCGGAGGTGGCGGGCGAGGTCGTCGGCCACGTGGTGTGCACGCGGGGCCATGTCGACGGCACGCCCGCGCTGGGTTTGGGCCCGTTGAGCGTCCGGCCCGATTTCCAGCGGCGCGGGGTCGGCAAGGCCCTGATGCACGCCGTGCTGGGCGCGGCCGACGCGCTCGACGAGCCCTTGGTGGCGCTGCTGGGCGACCCGGCGTACTACTCGCGTTTCGGTTTCCGGCCCGCCGACGAGTTGGGCGTCGTGCCGCCGGACCCGGAGTGGGCCCGGTACTTCCAGGTCCGCGCGCTGCACGCCTACCGACCGGAAGTACGGGGCCCGTTCCACTACGCCGAACCGTTCAACCGCCTCTAGGACAGGGTGAAGGCCAGAACGGCGGTCGCGGTGAAGTCGATCGCGGGTTCGGAGCTGGGCCATGAGGTCAGCTCGTCCACGAACCTCGACGTGGCCGAGTCGAACTCCTTCGTGTAGGGCTTGGCGCAGGGGATCGCCCCGGCCGGCATCTCGCCCAGGCCGTCGAACAGCGACTTCTCGTTCGGCCCGTTGATCACGCCGCCGGCGAGCACCCGCCGACCCCCGTTCGGGTCGCCGGACAGGTTCGCCGCCTGGTGGTGCGGGCACTCGGGGAACTTCGTGCCCACGCCGATGACCAGGGTGGTGCCCCAGGCGTTCGCGCCCAGGGTGAAGTTCCGCTGCTGCACCCCGAAAGCGTCGAACGCCCGGTCACCGGTGAGGTGCCGGTAGAGGCGGGCCGTGGTGGCGTGGCCGAGGCTCCGGGTGGCCACGTCGAACTCGGTCACGCTCGCCGCCGTGCGGAACGGGCTGGTCGCCGCACTGTCCACACCGGACTGGAGCTGGCGGCGCAGGTCAGAGACCACTTGGGCTTCCGTCACCTCCGCGCCCGGAATGCCGGAGCGCAGGAGCTTCGCCAGGTCGTAGTGGGCCAAGGCGCTGGTGTTGTAGACGTTCAGGGTGTCGGTGTCGCCACTCTTTAGGTAGACCGCCGCCCAGTGGGTGGCCGCCCGCGCCCATTGAGAAGCACGCGGGTCGCGCAGGGCCTTGCCGGCCAGGGCCAGTTGGGTCGCGCCGAACTCCATGTCGTCGGCCCAGGAGTCCTCGGGGTAGTAGGCGTGCGGGAACGCGGTGACCAGCTCGCCCACGTCCGTCGTCTTGGCCCGGGCGAACAGGGATGCCGCCTGGTCGAGGTACCGGCGGGCCGTGCGCGGGTCGCGCTCCAGCTGGGCGGCGAGGGCGAAGGACGCCGTCACCCGACCCACCAGGTTGGGGCTGATCCGCTCGCCGGGCTGGTTCGCGCGGAACACCGGGCGGTGCTTGATGAAGTACTTCTCGTCGCCGGGCGCCACGGTGAGCTTGTCGTCGTCCTCGGGCAGTCGCCACACGTCGTGGTCGCCGAGGAAGCCGTGCTTCTCGCTGCCCGTGCCGATGCCGACCTGGGCGTGCAGGACGCCGCTTTCGGCGTCCCAGACCTTGTCCAGCCACCGCAGGCCGAACTCGGCCTCGGCGCGCAGCGCGTCCTTCGGTTCCGCGCGGTGGGCGAACAGCATGGACGCGGTCGAGTAGGCGGTGGCGTGGGTGAACTTCACGAAGTCGCCCGCGTCGAACCAGCCGCCCTCGACGTCCACGGTGTGCCCCAACGGTTTCAGCGGCTCGGCCAGTTCGTCGCCGCCGTCGCCGCTGAACACCGGGGTGTCGTACACGGTCGCGGTCCGATCGGCGAGGTGGGCGGGCTTGCGGTCGAGCCGGCCCGGGATGACGTCCTGGCCGTCGCGCTGGGCCTGGAAGAACTCCACCGTGCGGTCGGTGACCGACGAGAACAGGTCGCCGCCGATCTTGAAGGGCGGTGAGGTGGTGCCGGCCGCCTTGATCCGGTACGTGCCGGGCCTGGTCAGCGCGGTGAAGTCGAGCGGGTGCACGGCCGTGAAGGCCTCGCTCCACCCGCCCCGGGACGCGCCGATCCGGCCGGTCAGCACCGTCCGGCCCTGGCCGTCCACCACCGAGAACCGGCCGGTCACGGGTGCCTTCGCGAGCAGGTGCGCCTGCTTGCTCTCCGCCGTCCCGTAGCCGACCTGGTCCAGCCGCACGTGCCCGCCCGGGGCCGCCTGCGCGGGCAGTGCCGTCGACACCGACCCGACGAGGGCGAGCGCCAACGCCCACCGTGGGAACCGCATGGAACCTCCGCTCCAGGCCGGCGGCGGTGGCCTTAGTAAAGAACCTTCCCTAATTGAGCAGGAAGGGTAGCCGCCGGCCGGGCCGGTTACCAGCCCTCGGGCGGTTCCACGAACGCCTTGCCCACGTCGCGGGTCAGCGCGAGCGCCCGGCGGACCCAGGACGCGCCCGCCCCGGCCAGCCCGCACGTCGGTGTCGGCACGGCGTGCGAGGCCAGGATCGAGCGCGGGAAACCGAGGCGGTCCACCAGGTCCAGCGCGGGTTTGGCCGCCTCGCGCAGCTTCAGCGGCCGGCCCGGGTCGGTGCTCGGCACGACGCCGAGGAACAGGGTCGTGCGCTCCTCCCAGGCCTCGCCGACCTGGTCCCACATGTCCTCGTCCAGCGCGGTCACGTCGAACGCGATCGCCTTCGCGCCCGCCTCGCGCAACAGGGTCAGCGGCGGGCGGGGCGCGCAGCAGTGCACGACCACGTCCGCGCCGACGCCCTCGATCACGGTCTGCAGCACGGCCCGCGCGTCCGGCTCGGGCACGGGGGCCACCGTGCCCAGCTTGGACGGCGTCGGCAGCAGGCCGCGCAGCACGGCGGGCAGCGTGGGCTCGTCCAGCTGCACGACGACCTTCGCGCCGGTCCGCTTGCCCACCTCGGCGACGTGCCGGGCCAGGCCCTCGGTCAACGACGCGGCGAACTCGCGCAGCGCGCCCTTGTCGGTCAGCACCCGGTGGCCGCGCATCAGCTCGATGCCCGCCGTCAGCGTCCACGGGCCGGCCGCCTGGACCTTGACCACGGACGGGGTCAGGCCGTCCGCCGCCTCCTCGAACGCGTCGAGGTCGCGGCGCAGCAGGTCCACCGCGCGGCGGTGGTCCTTGCCGACGTGCGAGGCGGTCCGGTAGCCGGAGGTGACCACCTCGACCGGCAGGTCGACCAGCAGCGCGGCGGTGCGGCCGATGATGTCCGCGCCGACCCCGCGCGCGGGCAGTTCGGGCAGGTGGGGGAAGGTGGGCAGCTCGCCGAGCACGACCCGCGCGGCTTCGAGCGGGTCCGTCCCGGGCAGGGAGCCGATGCCGGTCGCGCTGCCTTCGGACCAGGGTGCGTGTTCCACGCGCACAGTCTCCCATCCTGGGTTTCGACCCGTTCCGGACGGAAAAGGTCTAGACCCATTGACGAGGTGGTCCAGTCCACCTACGGTCACTGTGTCGGTGCTGAGAGTTGCGACGGCACCGCACACGACGTGGTGTGGGGGCGTGCCGCGCCCCGCGCTCCCACACCACCTCCCCCGTCCCCCTGCCACGGGAGCGAGTTCAATGTCGAACAAGCGCTTGGCCGCACTGGCGGCCGGCCTCGCCGCCGTCGTGACCGCCGGTCTGCTGTTGGCCGCCCCGGCGGGCGCCGCGCCCACCCCGACCGCCGCGTTCACCCAGGACTCCGCGTGGGGTTCGGGCTACCAGGGCAAGTACACGATCACCGCCGGCAGCACCGCGCTGACCGGCTGGAAGCTGGAGTTCGACCTGCCCGCCGGCAGCACGCCCGGTTCCTACTGGGACGCGACCCTGGCCAGCAGCGGCAACCGCCACACCTTCACCAACCGCGAGTACAACGGCAACCTCGCGGCGGGCGCGTCCACGTCGTTCGGCTTCCTGGTCAACGGCACCGGCCTGCCGGTCAACTGCAAGCTCAACGGCCAACCCTGCACCGGCGGCACGACCACCACCACAACGACGACAACCACCACGTCGACGTCGACGACAACCACCACGACCACGACTTCCACGACCACCACCACTCCCCCGCCGGGGAGCATCAAGTCGGCCCCGTACATCGACATCACGATGCCCAGCCCGTCCCTGGAGTCGGTGGCGCGCGCGACCGGGCAGAAGGTGTTCACGCTCGCCTTCGCGCTGGCCGACAGCTCGGGCTGCAACCCGTCGTGGGGCGGCACGATCCCGTTGCACGAAAGCCGGATCATCAACGACGTCCGCGCGCTCAAGGCGCTCGGCGGTGACGTGGTCGTGGCGACCGGCGGCGCGGCCGGCCCGTACCTCGAATACACCTGCTCCACCGCCGACGCCCTGCTCGGCGCGTACAAGAAGGTGCTCGACGCGGTCGGCAGCAACCACCTGGACGTGGACGTCGAGGCGACCATCCCGCACGACATGGTCAACACCGCCCTCAAGCGCCTCCAGACCGAGCGCGGCACGTCCATCAGCTACACCATGCGCGTCCAGGGCGACGACTACGGCATGGACCCGTACTCGGTGCAGGTCCTGCAGAACGCCGCCGCCAAGGGCCTGACCGTGCTGGTCAACCCGATGACCATGGAGTTCGGCACGTCCAGGCCGGACTGGGGCGACGCGGTGATCGCGGCGGCGGAGAGCACCCTGCGGCAGATGAAGCAGATCTGGCCGGGCAAGTCCGACGCGGAACTCAAGCGGCTGCTCGGCGTGACCCCGATGATCGGCCGCAACTTCAACGGCAAGGTCTTCACCCAGGACCACGCCCGCAAGCTGGTGGCCTGGGCGAACACCAACCGGATCGGGCTGCTCGGCTTCTGGTCGGTGGGCCGCGACAACGGGTCCTGCCCCGGCGGCGGCATCTCGCCGACGTGCAGCAGCATCCCCCAGTCGCAGTACGAGTTCACCAACCTGTTCAAGGGGTTCACCGCGTAGCGGCCCCTCGGATCGACGGGGGTGGCGGCCCTGCGGCGCCACCCCCGTCGGCGGAACACCTACAGTGCAGGGATGAACGGACCCGCGGAGATGCTCGCGAACGACCTCGCGTCGACCGCGCTCGGGATCAGACCCCTGGAGCTGGCGGACGGTTCCGCGACGCTCGCGATGACCGTCACGGACCGCATGATCAACGGCCACGGCATCGCGCACGGCGGGTACGTCTTCCTGCTCGCCGACACCGCGTTCGCCTGCGCCTGCAACCGCCCCGGTTCGGTGACGGTCGCCGCGCAGGCGGAGATCGACTTCCTGGCACCGGTCCAGTTGGGTGACGAGCTGGTCGCCACCGCCGTGGAGCGGGTCCGGCGGGGCCGCAGCGGCATCTACGACATCACCGTTCGGCGCGGGGACGAGGTCGTGGCGGAGTTCCGGGGTCGCAGCCGGACGCTCGCGCAGTAAAGGCGCGCGGCCCGTGAGCCGCGCGCCTTGGGTCTACTCGGACGTCACGCCGAGCGGCGCAGGCCGATCACCTGGAGGGTGATGAAGCCGAGCACCGCGACCGCCTGGGCGACGATCAGGAACACCCCCAGCCCGGTCACCGGGTACCACCCGGCGAAAGCGGTCAGGAAGCTGTCCACCACCCACACGAAATTGCCGACCACCACCACGCCGACCAGTGCCCGGACGGGGCGCATGCCGAGCATGAAAACACCCACGCCGTAAGCGACGAGGAATGCGCCGAGCCCGAGCACGAGACCGCGCGGCAGGCCCAGCGGCAGGTCGATCAGAAGGGCCATGAGGCCCAACCCGCCCGAGGCGACACCGTCGAGCTTGAGGGCGAAGCGGAGGAAACCGTCGTTGCGAACCTGAGTCGTCGTCATGGCCCTGAAGTTAGGGCCGCGACCACTGCCGGCACGACGTCAAACGCTGCCAACGGCTGCCAGTTCTCAGCCCGCGACCTGGGCGGACAGGTCCGCGGCCACCAACTTGGCCCCCGCGTTCTGCCAGTTGTGGAGGGTCCGCTCGGGGACCTGGTTGACGAACCACGCGAGCGCCTTGCGGGCGTCCGGGTCGAGGTCCTCCCGCTTCGTCCGGCGTGAATACGGCCGGATTCCCACCACGTAGTAGAAGTACAGCGCGTTGTAATGCCGCCATTCGTCGCTGGTGCCGAAATCGCCGTCCTTCGGCTTGAGCCGCTGGATGCTCTCCAACAACAACGACTTCAATTCGGCGGCGCGTTCCAGCGGTTGGTCGGACACGCCCCGGGCGGCCAGGCGCGCGGAGATCACCGGGAGTTCCGTCAACGGGCTCGCGACCAGTTTCCCGAGGTCGCCGTAACTGCTCAGCGCCCGCCGGGTCAGTTTCACGAAATCGGCGTCGGCGGCCAGCGGCGCGCGGCGCGGCAGGGCGTCGGCGGCCTCCCGCAGTTCGGCCCGTTCCTCCGCGACTTCGGGCACGGCGACCCGGTCCACGACCGCCGCGAGCGGGTTGGCCAGCACCTGGAGCGCGACCGCCGCCGCGACCGTCCCGTAGAGCAGGGGCGTGAGCCGGTCGTCGAGGAACAGCGCCACCTGCCCGCCGAACACCGCCGCCATGCCCGCCGACACCAGCAGCGACCGCACCATGTCCGCGCGGATCGCCTCGCCCTCGTCGAACGCGTCCCGCACCGCGACGAGCACGCCGAACAGCATGAGGTCCACGCCGATCGCGCCGACCAGCCACACCGTCGGCACGAAGTTCAGCAGCACCGCGCCCGACCCGAGCAGGAACATCAGCGTCGCCGCGCCCACCAGGGTCCGGTGTTCGCGCTGGTAGAGCACCAGGGCGGCGACCAGCGGCACGAGCACGACGGGCGGGAAGAACCACGCCGCCGCCACCAGCGGCACCGCGGACAGCCGCCACCACCGGTCGTAGCGCTCGGGCAGCCAGCACGCGATGGCCCCCGTCCACGCGACCGCGGGCAGCGCCAGGACCACCGGCGGCACGGGCAGCGCCAGCGCCGCCGCGTAGGCCAGCAGGCCCGCCGCCGTGCGTTGCAGCAGCGGCTTGCGCGGGTCGCGCAGCAGCAGGTACAGGCCCAGCCACCAGGCCAGGCCGAAGGCGACTACGGACACCCCGATCACCCGCCGATCCTACGGTTGCGTCGACTGGGAACATGAGCGTCATGCCGGTGGAGCTGACGCTGCGCAAGGCCGCCGAGGAGCTGCGACGCGGTGATCTGGCCAGCGTGCTGCGCGCCAGGCAGCGCCTCGTCGGGCTGGTCACCACCTACCCCGACCGGCTGGACCTGCGGGAGCGGCTGGCGGCGGTGTACCGGGTGCTCGGCGACCCGGTCCAGGCGGGCCGGTGGAGCTACCTGGCGCAGGAGCGGGTCGACGCGGAGGTGGCGGCCTTCGAACGCGCCTACCGCACGCCGCAGGCCCGGCTGGCCGCGTTGAACTGGGTCAGCGGCGAGCACACCACCGAGACCGCGCGGGTGCGGCTGGCGGCGTTGCAGAGCGCGGTGTCGGAGGACCTCCGGGCGCGGCTGGCCGTGGCCGACGACCGCGACTCGTCGTGGGTGGCCAACGCGCTGGTCCTGCTCGGGCTCGTGGTCGTCCTGCTGTGCTTCGTGATCGGCGCGGTGACCGTGGTGGTGTGGGTGTACCGGTGGTTCGCGGGCTGAGTGGGCGCATCCTGGAGACATGGACGTCACCGCAGCAGCCGACCGCATCCGCCCCCACGTCCGCCGCACCCCGTTGTGGCGCGTCGCCGTCGACGGCCGCCCGCTCGTGCTCAAGCTCGAACACCTCCAGCTCACCGGCTCGTTCAAGCTGCGCGGGGCGGTGAACACGCTCCTGCTCGCGGACGTCCCCGACCGGGTCGTCACCGCGTCCGGCGGCAACCACGGCCTCGGCGTCGCGATGGCCGCCCGGCTGCTGGGCACGCAGGCGACCGTGTACGTGCCGGTGAGCGCGCCGGAGGGCAAGGTGCGGCGGATCGAGGCGGCGGGCGCGAAGCTGATCCGCGCCGGGGACACGTACGCGGAGGCCGTGGTCGCCGCGAAGTCGGCCGCGGGCTTCTACGTGGAGGCCTACAACGACCCGGCCGTCATCGCCGGGCAGGGCACCGTGGCGCTGGAGGTGGTGGAGGAGGCGCCGGACGTGGACGTCATCGCGGTGGCCGCCGGTGGTGGCGGGTTGGCGGCGGGGACGGCGTTGTCCGGCCGGCACGTGGTCACCTGCGAGCCGGAGGGGTGCTGCTGCGTGCACAACGCCCTGGTGGCCGGTGAGCCCGTGGACTCGCCGGTCGACTCCCTGGCCGCGTCGGCGTTGGGGGCCACGCGGGTGGGTGACGTGCCGTTCTCGGTGCTGCGGTCGTCGTCGGTGACTTCGACGTTGGTGAGCGAGGCCGAACTGGTGTCCGCCCGGGACCGGTTGTGGGAGGAGTTCCGGCTGGCGGTCGAGCCGGCGGCGGCGGTGCCCTTCGCGGCGTGGCTGCACGGGCGGGTGCCGGGGACGGCGTGCGTGGTGCTGTGCGGGGCGAACACGGACTGGACGCCGTAGCCACGTACGTCGGTGAGACGCCCCCGCGTGAGTTACCGGGTGGCGTCGATGGTGGCGCTGGCCAGGACCAGGTCGCCGGCCGGGTCCGGGCGGTACACCGCCACCGCCTGGCCCGGGGCCACGCCGCTCAGCGGCTCGCGCAGGTGGACGCGCAGTTCGCCGTCCACCAGCTCGGCCACCGCCGGGGCCAGGCCGCCGTGCGCCCGGACCTGGGCCACGCACTCCACCGGACCGTCGAACGGGATGCGGGTCACCGGGGTCCGCGCCACGATCTCGGTCACCGCCAGCTTCTCCGCCGACCCGACCCGCACGGTCCCGCTCACCGGCTCCAGCGACAGCACGTACCGGGGCCGACCGTCCGGCGCGGGCGCGTCGATGCCCAGGCCCCGGCGCTGGCCCACGGTGAACTCGTGCACGCCCACGTGCCGGCCCAGCACCGCACCGGTCTCGTCGTCCACCAGCACGCCGGGCTGCTCGCCCAGGCGCTTGGTCAGGAAGCCGCGGGTGTCGCCGTCCGGGATGAAGCAGATGTCGTGGCTGTCCGGCTTCTCGGCCACCTGGAGGCCGCGCTCGGCCGCCTCGACCCGGACGTCGGCCTTGGTCGAGTCGCCCAGCGGGAACATGGCGTGCGAAAGCTGCTCGTTGGTCAGCGACGACAGGACGTAGGACTGGTCCTTGCCGTCGTCGGCCGAGCGGCGCAGCTCCAGGCGTCCGTCCACAGTGGACAGTCGGGCGTAGTGGCCGGTGCACACGGCGTCGAAGCCCAGGCCGACGGCCTTGTCCAGCAGGGCCTCGAACTTGATCCGCTCGTTGCAGCGCAGGCACGGGTTCGGCGTGCGGCCTGCGGCGTACTCGGCCACGAAGTCCTCGACCACGTCCTCGGTGAAGCGCTCCGCGAAGTCCCAGACGTAGAACGGGATGCCCAGGACGTCGGCGGCCCGGCGGGCGTCGCGGGCGTCCTCGATCGTGCAGCACCCGCGCGCGCCGGTGCGCAGCGTGCCCGGCTTGGCCGACAGCGCCAGGTGCACACCCGTCACGTCGTGCCCCGCCGCCACGGCCCGCGCCGCGGCCACGGCGGAGTCCACGCCGCCGCTCATCGCCGCCAGCACCCGCATCCCGGTCACACCCCCGCCTTCATCCGCTTCATCCCCGCGATGCCCGCCGTGCGGGCGCGCTCCACCACCGGTCCGATCGCCCCGGCCAGCTCCCGGACGTCGTCCAACGTCGAGGTGTGGCCCAGGGAGAACCTCAGCGACCCGCGCGCGAGCACCGGGTCCACGTCCATCGCCAGCAGCACGTGGCTCGGCTGGGCCACACCCGCCGTGCACGCGGAGCCGGTCGAGCACTCGATCCCCTTGGCGTCCAACAGCATCAGCAGGCTGTCGCCCTCGCAGCCGGGGAAGGTCAGGTGCGCGTTGCCGGGCAGCCGGTGCACGGGGTCGCCGTTGAGCACCACGTCCGGCACGGCCCGCCGCACCGACGCCACCAGCTCGTCGCGCAGCGCGGCCAGCTCCTCGGCCGCCGCCAACTGTTCGGTGACCGCGTGGCGCACCGCCGCGGCCAGGCCGACGATCGCCGGCACGTCGAGGGTCCCCGAGCGCACGTCCCGCTCCTGGCCACCGCCGTGCAGCACCGGCGTGGTCGACACGTCCCGGCCCAGCAGCAGCACGCCCACACCGTAGGGGCCGCCCAGCTTGTGCCCGGTCAGGGTGAGCGCGCCCGCGCCGGACTCCGTGAAGTCCACCGGCACCGCCCCGACCGCCTGGACGGCGTCGGTGTGGAACGGGACACCCGCCCCGGCGGCCAGCTCGGCCAGCTCGCGCACCGGGTTGATGGTGCCGACCTCGTTGTTCGCCCACATCACGGTGGCCAGCGCCACGTCGTCGTCGAGCGCCTCGGCCAGCGCGTCGGGGTGGATGCGGCCGTGCCGGTCCGGCTCCAGCCAGGTGACCTCGGCGCCCTCGTGGTCGGCCAGCCACTGCACGGTGTCCAGCACCGCGTGGTGCTCGACGCTGGAGGCCACCACCCGCCGGCGCCGGTCCGTGCGGCGCGCCCAGTAGACGCCCTTGACGGCCAGGTTGTCGCTCTCCGTGCCGCCGCTGGTGAAGATCACCTCGGAGGGCCGGGTGCCGAGCGCGTCGGCGATGTCCTCCCGGGCCTCCTCGACCGCGCGACGCGCCTTGCGGCCGGAGGTGTGCAGCGACGAGGCGTTGCCCGTGGTGGACAACGCCTTGGTCATCGCCTCGATCGCCTCGGGGAGCATGGGGGTCGTGGCGGCATGGTCGAAGTAGGCCATCAGTCTTCCAGGGTAGCCCGGCCCAGCCTGCGGGTGAGCACGGCACCGAGCACCGCGATCCCGGCCATCAGCAGGTCGAACGGCACCACGGCGGCGGTCGGCGCGGCGGTCGAGGCGAGCGCCGACACCAGCACCCCGCCCAGGCCGACCAGCAGTGCCGAGCCGAGCA
This sequence comes from Actinosynnema sp. CA-248983, assembly GCA_050954585.1. Lineage (GTDB taxonomy): Bacteria > Actinomycetota > Actinomycetes > Mycobacteriales > Pseudonocardiaceae > Actinosynnema. The sequence continues at coordinate 7,196,592 of CP191863.1, forward strand.
TGTCGCTGATCTGCAGCGCCGACGAGTTGAAACCCCGGTCGACGTCGCTGGACGCGCCCAGCGTGAGCACGCTCAGGCTCGACATCGCGATCCCCATGCCCGCGCCGGCGACCGCCCACAGGACGGGCGTCAGCCACGCCGGGCCCCACGAAGGTGCGATGAGCGTCACTCCCGCGATGCCCGTGGCGTTGAGCACGAAGCCCCAGCGGACCAGCTTCTCGCGCGGGATGTGCGGGTTGCGGCCCTGCCACCAGGCGGCCGACGACCAGCCCAGGGCGCTGAGCGTGAGCGGGATGCCCGCCCAGATCGCCGAGTAGCCGTGCACGGAGGTCAGGGTCAGCGGGATGAACGCCTCCGCCGCGAAGAACGAGCCCGCGAGCAGGCCGCGGGACAGGATCGTCGCGGGCAGGCCGGCCTTCGCCCGGAGGGTGCCCTTCGGCAGCAGGATGCGCAGCGCGGGGACGAGCACGGCGAGCCCCGCCGCGCCGATCAGCAGGTTGACCCCGTTCGGGTGCTGCGCGGCCCAGCTCAGCCCGACGACGCCGAACCCGGCCGCGAGGGCCGCCAGCGGCAGCCCCTTGCGAGTCCCCTGGTCGGGCGTGTGCGCCGGCAGGTTCTTCAGGACCGGGACCAGCAGCAGGACCCCGATGAGGACGAACGGCGCCAGCCCCAGGAACACCCAGCGCCAGGACAGCGTCTCGGTCAGCCACCCGGACAACGCGGGCCCGACCAGCGACGGCACCACCCACGCGCTGGCCAGCAGCCCGAACACGGCGGGTCGGGAGCGCTCGGGGTAGACCAGCGCGATGAGCACGTAGACCGCCACCACCTGCGCGCCGCCGCCGAGCCCTTGGAGGACGCGCCCGAGGATGAGCTGACCCATCTCCTGCGCGGTACCCGCGACGAGGAGGCCGACCAGGAACAGCGCGGGCCCGAAGAGCAGGCTGGGCCGGGGTCCGCGCAGGTCGCTCAGCCGGCCGGAGAGGACGGTGGCGATGACGCTCGCGGCGAGGAAGGACAGGAACGGCCAGGCGTAGAGGTCGTTGCCGTCCAGTTCGGCGACCATGCTGGGCATCGCGGTGCTGACGCCCATGTTCTCGAACGCCAGGAGGGTGACGAGGAGGATGATGCCGATCGTCGGGCCGCGCCGGTCGGCGGTCCACAGATCGCCCTTCGGCGATTCGCGCTGCTCAGTCGAGGTCACGGGTCAATGGTTCAACCTCCAGCGGGGTCGAGGTCAAGGCTTTATGACACAAAACTGGCACGCCCGTACCGACCCCGCTCGCACGGGCCGCGCGCCAACCACCACGGGCCCGCGCGCCAACCGGCACGGGCCGCACGCCAACCGGCACGGGCCCGCGCGCCAACCGGCACGTGCCGCACGCCAACCAAGCCGATCGGCGCCCGCCGGCGACGAAGTCGCTCGCGGCGAAGCCGCGCAGCGGCGGCAGCACAGCGGCGGCAGCACAGCGGCGGCAGCACAGCGGCGGCAGCACAGCGGCGGCAGCACAGCGGCGGCAGCACAGCGGCGGCAGCACAGCGGCGGCAGCGCCGCCGGGCCTGTGCCCAGTTCGATCTGGCGACCCACCGCGTGTCCGGACGGCCGTAGATCGAGCGGAATGTGCGGCGGCGTGGCCTCCGGCCCCCGAGTCGATCATCTCATGAGGCACTGACAATTCAGGGCCAGAACCGCAGGCAGGGCGGAGGGTGCGTAGGCGACCGCACCCCCCGCCGTGGTCCTAGGCGGCCTCCTGCCGAGCCCTCAACGGCACATGCACCCGCTGAGCCGGCACCAGCACATCCCCGTACAAAGCCCGCTCCGACTCCTGCTGCACCATCTCCGCCAATTCCCGCCGCCCCGCCGCACGCCCCGGAGCCACCTCGTCCAGCACGTGCACCTCCACCACCAACCCGCGCAACCGCAGCACCCGCCGCATCGAGTCGACCAGCGTGTCCGACCCGATGAACGCCGCCCCCGTGGTGGTCCGCCCGTCCTGCACGTACCGCAGCACCACAGGCCGAACCGGCACACCGGCATCCAAAGCCGCCTGGAACAACGCCGGCCGGTACCGACCGGACGCCATCCCGCACCACGTGGTCCCCTCCGCGTGAACACCGACCGCCGCACCCGCCCGCAGCGCCGCAGCCAGCTCGGCCACCGTCCCCGGCAGCCGCGACAACCGCTCCCGGTCCAGGTACACCGTCCGGGCCGCCGTGATGAGCCACCCCAGGACCGGCCACGACCGGATGTCCAGCTTGGCCACCATGCGGATCGGCTGAACCGCGTCGATGGCCAACTCGTCCAGCCACGACACGTGGTTGCTCACCACGAGCACCCCGCGGCCGGGCGTCGCCTGGAACACCGGGCTGCCCACCACCCGCAGCCGGGCCCCGAACGCGCGCAGCAGGGTCCGGAACCACGAGCGCAGCAGCACACCGCGCACCCGCCCCCGGGACACCAGCACCACCAGGACCACCAGGACCCCGCTCAACAGCACGGCAAGCGCGGCGACCACCCGCAGCACCACGCGGACGGCGCCGACCCGCGCCGACGAGTGGTCCACGCACCCGTCCCCGCACGGCGACACCGGCATCCACGGGTGGGCGCTCACGCCGTCTCCCCCAGGAAGAACTTCAGGTACCGCTGGTCCACGTGCTCCATGCCCAGCAGCACGAACAGGTCCGCCACGCCGAAGTCCGAGTCCAGCGCCGGCCGCCCGCACACCCACGCGCCCAGCCGCAGGTAACCCTTCAACAGCGGCGGCAGGACCGTGCGAGGCGGACGCGGAACAGCGTCCACGTCCCACGGCCGCAGCGGCGTCACCCGGTACTCCTCGGGCGCGTAGTGCTTGGCGTGCACCGCGTCCCACACGCCCGCCGCGTACGAGCCGCCGTCGTGCAGCGGCACGGACGCGCAGCCCACCAGCCACGAGTGGCCGGACAGCAGCATGTACCGGGCGATGCCCGCCCACACCAGCGACACGACGGCGCCGTTGCGGTGGTCGGGGTGCACGCAGGAGCGGCCCGTCTCCACCACGCTCGGGCGCAGCCCGGCCAGGTTGGTCAGGTCGAACTCCGTGTCGGAGTACAGCCGGCCCGCGCCGGCGGCCCGCTCCGGCGGGAGCATCCGGTAGGTGCCGACGATCTCGCCGGTCCGGTCGTCGCGGACCACGAGGTGGTCGCAGTGCTCGTCGAACTCGTCGACGTCGTGGCCCGCCACGGGCGAGTGGAGGGTGGCGCCCATCTCGCCGGCGAAGACCTGGTGGCGCAGCTTCTGCGCGGCCACCACCTCGGCGCTGTCGCGTGCGACGAGCAGCGAGTAGCGCGGTCCGGTGGCTTCCCCGGTGCTGACAAGCAGTTGAGGCTGCGTCATGGGGTCTGGTCTACCGACCGGATGGCGACCTACAGCAGGTCGTTCCGATGACGCATTAGTGGCAGGTCGGTTAAACCCTGGTGTGGGCGAATACGGCGAGGGCCGCCCCCAAGATCGGGGACGGCCCTCGCCGGCAAAAGCGCTGGTGATCAGCCCTTGCGCTGGTCGACCTCGTCGGTCAGCTGCGGGGCGACGTTGAACAGGTCGCCCACCACGCCGAAGTCGGCGATCTCGAAGATCGGCGCCTCCGGGTCCTTGTTGACCGCGACGATCGTCTTGGACGTCTGCATACCGGCGCGGTGCTGGATCGCGCCCGAGATGCCCAGCGCGATGTAGAGCTGCGGCGACACGGTCTTGCCGGTCTGGCCGACCTGGAACTGGTGCGGGTAGTAGCCGGAGTCCACCGCGGCGCGCGACGCGCCGACGGCCGCGCCCAGGCTGTCCGCCAGCTTCTCGACCACGGCGAAGCTCTCCGCCGAGCCGACGCCGCGGCCACCGGAGACGACGACCGACGCCTCGGTCAGCTCCGGGCGGTCGCCGCCCACGACGGCCTCGCGGCCGGTGACCCGGGTCGCCTTGGCCGCGTCGGTGGCGGGCAGCTCCACGGCCTCCTCGACGGCGTCGCCGGGGGCCTCCTCGGCCTCCACGCCGCCGGGGCGCACCGCGATGACCGGCGTGCCGTTGGTGACCTTGGACTTGACGACGTACGCGCCACCGAAGATGGACTGCGTGCCGACGCCCTCGCCGTCGAGGTCGACCACGTCGTAGAGCAGACCGGAGCCCAGGCGCACGGCGAGGCGGCCCGCGACCTCCTTGCCCTCCAGCGTGGCGGACACCAGCACGGCGGCCGGGGACTTGGAGCCCGCGATCGTCGCCAGGGCGTCGACCTTCGGGGTGACCAGGAAGGTGGCCGCGTCCTCGGACTCGACCGCGTAGACCTTGGCCGCGCCGTAGCGCGCCAGGGACTCCCTCACCTTGCCCGCGGTGCCGGGCGATCCGACCACCACCGCGGACGGCTCGCCGAGACGGCGCGCGGCGGATAGAAGCTCATAGGTGACCTTCTTGACCTCGCCGTCGACGTGGTCGACGAGGACCAGGACCTCAGACATTTGTTCCCTCCTCGCCTTCAGATGAGCTTCTGGCCGACCAGGTACTCGGCGATCTTCCGACCGCCGTCACCCGAGTCCTCGACGCGCTGACCGGCGCTGCGCGGCGGCTTCGGGGCCGCCTCCAGCACCGTGGACCACGCGGCGCCGAGACCGACCTCGCCCGCGTCCAGCCCGAGGTCGCCCACGGTGAGCGTGGACACGGGCTTCTTCTTCGCCGCCATGATGCCCTTGAAGGACGGGTACCGCGGCTCGTTGATCTTCTCGGTCACCGAGACGACGGCCGGCAGGCTCGCCTCCAGGTGCGCCACGCCCTCGTCGGTCTCGCGCTCGGCCTTGATGGTGCCGCCCTCGACCGTCAGCTTGCGGACCTGGGTGACCTGCGGCAGGCCCAGCAGCTCGGCCAGGATGGCGGGCACGGCGCCCGCGCGGCCGTCGGTGGCCTCGTTGCCCGCGATGACCAGGTCGAAGCCCTCGACGGTGCCGATGGCCTTGGCCAGCACCTTGGCGGTGGTCAGCACGTCGGAGCCGTGCAGGGCCTCGTCGGAGACGTGGACGGCCTTGTCCGCGCCCATCGACAGCGCCTTGCGGATCGCGTCGGTGGCCCGGTCGGGACCCATCGCCACGACGGTCACCTCACCGCCGTGCGCCTCCTGGAGCAGCAGCGCTTCTTCCACCGCGCGCTCGTTGATCTCGTCGAGCACGGCGTCCGCGGATTCGCGGTCGAGGGTGTGGTCGGCGTCGGTGAGCTTGCGCTCGGACCAGGTGTCGGGCACCTGCTTGACCAGGACGACAATGTTCATGGGTCCTCTTCGACCTCCTGCGGACGGGGCGGCGACGGATCAGGCGACGCTTTTCGCGTGCGATCCGGGTGTTACCAGATGTGGTGACCCTGCCATGTCCTCGCCGCGTTGGCATGGTGGTGTCGGCCACCCGTATGTTACCCACCAGTAGCAGGGGTGCAAACGACAGCAAGCACGTGTGCCGCGTGATGATGGACACAAACCCCTTCGCGCCCAATTGGTTGGCATCGTACGGCCTGGTGGCGGCGTTACAGGCCCTCCCCTACTCGGCTAGGGTCGGAACAATGATCCGACGGGTAGCGATCGTCACGGATTCCACCGCGTGCCTCCCGCCGCAGTTGACCGAGAAGCTCGGGATCACCGTCGCGCAGATCCAGGTCCGCATCGGCGACTGGGTGGACGACGAAGCGCGGGTACCCGTCCCCAAGCTCGTGGATGCCATGCGCGATTCGGTCGAGGTGGCGACCTCCCCGCCCGACCCCGGCGCGTTCTTCTGGGCCTACGCCGACGCGGCGGCCTCCGGGGTGGAGGCGATCGTGTCGCTGCACGTGTCCACCGGGCTGTCGCAGACCGTGGAGATGGCGCGGCAGGCGGCCGGGCAGGTTGCCGCGCCGGTGCACGTCGTGGACACCCGGACGTGCGGCATGTCGCTGGGGTACGCGGTCGTGGCGGCGGCCACCGCGGCGGCGGCGGGCGGTGACGTGCAGCGGGTGCTGTCGGCGGCGCAGCACAGCTTCCACCGCAGCACCGAGCTGATCTACGTGGACACCCTGGAGTACCTGAGACGCGGCGGTCGCATCGGCGCGGCGGCGGCCCTGCTCGGGTCGGCGCTGTCCATGAAGCCGCTGCTGACCATGGTGGACGGTCGCATCGCGCCGCTGGACAAGGTGCTCGGGACGGAACGGGCGGTGCGCAAGCTGGTGGAGCTCGCGGTCAAGCGGGCCGGTGACGCGCCGGTGGACATCGCCGTGGAGCACTTCGACGCGCGGGAACGGGCGGAGTCGGTGCTGGAGCAGTTGCGGACGCAGCTGCCGAACCTGCGGCGGTTCCTGGTGACCCAGGTCAGCTCGGCCATCGGGGCGCACGTCGGTCCGGGTGCCCTGGGCGTGACCGTTTCGCCCGTCTAGGAACCCGCGGCGGCGTTTGCCCGTTGGCTGGACAGGGAAGGTGATGGTCATGGCATCGCTGTTCAGCAGGATCAGTGCGTTCACCCGCAGCCCGCAGGGGCGGCGGCTCACCGAGCAGATCAAGCACGCGGCCCGCGACCCGCGCGCCAAGGCCAAGGCGCAGGAGCTGCTGCGCAAGTTCCGCGGCAGGCGGCCCGGTCACCGCTAGGTGCTGGTGCGCTTGCGGGCCGCCTCGAAGCTGCGCAGGTAGCGCTGCCGGAACTCGCTGGGGTCCGGCAGGTGGAGCGGCTGCGCGGGCACTTGGGGCTCTGCCCGCACGGGCACTTCCGCGACGGGCTCCGGCTCCGGGCACTCGACCACGACCGGTTCCGGCTGCGCGGGCACCTCGACCACGACCGGCTCCGGCGCGACCTCGGACTCCCCGACCACGGGCTCCGCGGCCTCGGGCTCCGCGGCCTCGGGCTCCGCGGCCTCGGGCTCCGCGGCCTCGGGCTCCGCGGCCTCGGGCTCCGCGGCCTCGGGCTCCGCAGCCTCGGGCTCCGCAGCCTCGGCCTCGGCCTCGGGCTCCGGCGCGATGTCGAGGCCTGGTGCGATGTCCGGCTCCGCGGCCTCGGGCTCGGGCTCGTCCACCACCGGTTCCAACTCGGGCACCAGGGTCAGCGCCGGGCGCGCCGGCTCGGCCGGGCGCTCGGTCACCGGCAGCCCCATCACCGGGTTGCGGTGGATCGGCTTGGTCGCGTAGTCCTCCGGCGGCCACACCACGTCCAGCTTCAGCTCCACCGGCGGCAGCTCCGGGGCCGGTGCGGGCGGTCGCTCCGGCTCCGGCTCGCGTCTGAGCATGTACGCCGTCAGCACGCAGCCCGCCGCGAACGACAAGGCGCACAACCCGAACACGAACGCGACCGCACCTGACATATCGCTCCTACCCGACGAGCACGTCGACTTGCGGACCGCCCTCGGACGGCGGCCCCCACACCGGGTCCACCACGACCCGCGTGCTGATCGCCGCCGCGGGCACCCCGCGGGCGACCAGGTAGTCCCGCACCAGCAGCGCCCGCTGCATCGCGAGCACGTCGCAGCGGTGCGAGACGGTCTCGCCGTTCCACGCGTGCGCCACCAGCGTCACCACCGCGCCGGGCACACCGCCCAGCAGGTTGCCCACCCCGGTCTGCACGGCCTCGCCGCGTCCGATGTGGTCGGTGGTGCCGGGCGCGAACGTGATCCCCTTGACCGCGTTGCCGGCGAACAGGCTGGCCACGTTCTGCCGCGTCAACTCAAGCGACGGTGGCGGCGGCGGTGCGACGACCTCGACCGGTGTGGGCGTCGGCCGGGACGGGATCGGCAGCTTCGAGGGCGGCTTCACCAGGTGGCTCGGCGGCGCGGGCGAGGAGCTGAACGGCAGCGCGCCGGTGATCTCGTCGCCGTAGACGGTGAACCCGAACGCGGTGACGGCCGTCGGCACGAGGATGCCGGCGGCCACCAGCGGCAGGACCGGGCGACGGGCCATCAGGCGCCCATCCGCTCGTCGGAGGCCACCTGCTCGACCCGGTCCTGCTCGGGGATCAACCCGGGCACGCGATCGGCGGCGGCGGCCAGGGCCGCGCGGGCGGCGTTGAGCTGGGCGACGACGGTGCGGCGCAGGTCGTGCAGCTCGTCGGTGCGCTCCTGGACCTCGGCGATCCGGCGCTGCGCCTCCCGGCACGCCATCTTGATCACGAACTCGGCCCGCGCCTTGGACAGCTCCTCCTGCTCGGTGAAGTGCAGGGCGGCCTCGTTGCGCCGGCGGGTCATCTGGAGCTCGAAGTAGTTCTGCGCCTTGACGCGCTTGGCCTCGGACTCGGCCTCCAGCTGGTTGCACTGCTCGGCGGTCTCGCGCAGCAGGCGGTCGGCGTCCTCCTGGGCCTGGGCCACCGCGGCGGCGCACTCGGCCTCCACCTCGGCGATCCGCTCCCGCAGGTGGTGCTCGGTCTCCACCCGGCGGCGCTCCACGTCGACCTCGCGCTGGTCCAGCTCGGCGGCCCGGCGCGCGGCGGCCTCGCGCAGCTCGCGGGCGTGGGCCTGCGCCTCCGCGTGCAGCGCGGCGACCTCCTCCTCGGCGGCCCGGCGCTGCTCGGCCAGCTCCACGTCGGTGCGGGCGCGCAGCGACTCGACCTCGCGTTCGGCGCGCAGCCGCAGCTCGGACGCCTCGTCCTCGGCGAGCACCAGCATCCGGTGCAGCCGCTCGGCCGCGCCGGTGGTGGTGTTCGGCGACATCTCCAGGCGTTCCACGCGCGCCCGCGCGTCGTCGAGGTCCCGGCGCGTGATCTCCAGCAGTTTGCGCAGGTCCGCGGCTTGGGCCAGGGCTTCCTCGCGGTCCATGCTGGTGTAGCGCAACTGCTCCTCGAGGTGTTCGAGCTGCTCGATCACCTGACGGCGGTGGAATCCGCGGTACACCACGTCGAAATCGGCGTGCAGCGGAACAATCTCCGGCTCTTTCGCACCCATGGCCGCCCCACTCGCTTGAAGATTCGCCCGAGGATACCCAGCGTGAGAGTGCCGAACCAGCACGTTAGAGGGCCAGTCGAAGGGCTTCCGGGCAGTGCCGTGCGGCTACTACGCAGCGCAAATATTCCACCCAAAGATCAACAGAACGCGGGGTCGCGTCACCCGATAGTGTCATTTCGAGTTTGAACCGCGGCTTTTCGACAATGCGCGCACGACACGGCATCCGGTAATCAGCTCCCGATCAGTTAACCCGAAATAGTGACACCCGATCCGGAGAGCCGATGGCTACCCGCGAGTAACCAGCGACTACGCTGGCCGGGTGACCGTCGAGCCACTGCCCCTCACCGGTGAGCGCACCGTGCCCGGGATCGCCGAGGAGAACTACTGGTTCCGGCGCCACGAGGCCGCATATCTCGATCTTGTGCACCACTGCGCGGGCGCGGTGGTGCTGGAGGCCGGGTGCGGCGAAGGCTACGGCGCCGCGCTGATCGCCCGGCACGCCGCCCGGGTGGTGGCGCTGGACTACGACCAGCTCACCGCCGAGCACGCGGCCCGCGCGTACCCGGAGCTGGCCGTGCTGCGCGGCAACCTGGCGTCCCTGCCGCTGCGCGGCGCGAGCGTGGACGTCGTGGCGAACCTCCAGGTGATCGAGCACCTGTGGGACCAGGCGGGCTTCCTGGCCGAGTGCGCGCGGGTGCTGCGGCCCGGCGGGCGGCTCATCGTCACCACGCCGAACCGGATCACCTTCTCCCCCGGCCGCGACACCCCGCTCAACCCGTTCCACACCCGCGAGCTGAACCCGGCCGAGCTGGCCGGACTGGTGGTCGACGCCGGGCTGGAGCTGGAGCTGCTGGCCGGGCTGCGGCACGGCCCCCGGCTGCGCGAGCTGGACGCCCGGTTCGGCGGGTCGATCATCGACGCGCAGGTCGCCGTGGTGGTCGAGGGGAACGAGTGGCCGGCGGACCTGCTCGCGGCCGTGGCGGACGTGCGCAGCGAGGACTTCGAGATCACCACGGACGACCTGGACGCCAGCCTGGACCTGGTGGCCGTGGCGGTGCGCAGATGACCACCGAGGGGACGTTCTGCCTGGTCCTGCACAGCCACCTGCCCTGGCTCGCGCACCACGGTGCGTGGCCGGTCGGCGAGGAGTGGCTCTACCAGGCGTGGGCGCACTCGTACCTGCCCGTGGTGGACCTGCTGGAGCGCTTCGCCGCCGAGGGCCGCGAGGACGTGCTGACGTTGGGCGTCACGCCGATCCTGGCCGCGCAGCTGGACGACCCGTACTGCCTGCGCGGCGCCCACGACTGGCTGGGCAACTGGCAGCTCCGCGCGCACAGCGCGAGCCCGCGCCTGCCCGACCTGGCCGCGCGCGAGCACCGGGCGTCGAAGTGGGCGTTGGAGACGTTCGAGACCAAGTGGCGGCACGGGTTCTCGCCGCTGCTGCGGTCCCTTGTGGACAGTCGGGTGATCGAGCTGCTGGGCGGCCCGGCGGCGCACCCGTTCCAGCCGCTGCTCGACCCCGGGCTGCGAGCGTTCTCGCTGCGCACCGGACTGGCCGACACGCGGCACCGGATCGGCTCCGCGCCCGAGGGCATCTGGGCGCCGGAGTGCGCCTACGCGCCGGGCCTGGAGGACGGCTACGCGGCGGCGGGCGTGCGGCGGTTCCTGGTGGACGGCCCGTCCCTGCACGGCGACACCGCCGCGGCCCGCCCGGTCGGCGGCTCGGACGTGCTGGCGTTCGGGCGGGACCTGGAGGTGTCCTACCGGGTCTGGTCGCCCAAGGTCGGCTACCCCGGCGACCCGGCGTACCGGGACTTCCACACCTACGACCACCCCAGCGGGCTCAAGCCGTCCCGGGTGACCGGCAAGGGCGTCGCACCCGAGGACAAGAAGCCCTACGAGCCCGAGGCCGCCGCGGACGCCGTGCGCCGGCACGCCGCCGACTTCGTCGAGCACGTCGTCGACCGGCTGCGCGAACTGCGGGAGCGCCACGGGAAGCCGTCGCTGGTGGTGGCCGCGTACGACACCGAGCTGTACGGGCACTGGTGGCACGAGGGTCCGCTGTGGCTGGAGGCGGTGCTGCGGGCACTGCCGGAGGCGGGCGTGCGGGTGACCACGCTGCGCGGCGCGGTGGAGGCCGGACACGTGGGCGCGCCGGTCGAGATCCCGCCGTCGTCGTGGGGCGCGGGCAAGGACTGGCACGTGTGGAACGGCCCGCAGGTTTCCGACGTCGTCGACCTCAACGCCCGCGTGCAGCAGGAACTGCTCGCCCTGGACCTACGGAACACGACCCGGAACCCGGTCGCCGACCAGGCCGTGCGGGAGGCCCTGCTGGCGTTGTCCAGCGACTGGGCGTTCATGGTCACCAAGGACTCCGCCGCCGACTACGCCCGCTACCGCGCCAAGGTGCACGCGGACCGCTTCGCCGAACTGGCCGCCGCCCTGCGCCACGGCCGGGGCCGCGCGCGGGCGGCCGAACTCCGCCTCCTCGACGGTCCGTTCGGCCACCTCGACGCACGGGACCTGGCCCGATGACTCAGCTGCTGCCGCCCGTGCCCCCTTCCATGCGCTGGGCGATCCCGGCCGCACCGGGGTTGTCGACCCGGGCCTGCCCCACCGGTTCCGCCTTCGACCGACCACGCGTGTCGGCCGGCCGTTCCAAACCCTTCCGCACCGCCCGCGCCCGCCGGTCGACCAGCAGGCCGATCCCGGCCAGCAGCGCGCAGAACAAGACCGCGTACACCCATGTCTGCATGACAGACCTCCCCTCCGTCAACCCGATGGTATCCAGGAAATGCGAGGATGCGGCATGCGCGTGCTGATGTTGTCCTGGGAATACCCGCCGGTCGTCGTCGGGGGTCTCGGCCGCCACGTGCACGCCCTCGCAACCCAACTCGCGTCGCAGGGCCACGACGTCGTGGTGCTGTGCCGCCAGCCCGCCGGCACCGACGCGATCACCCACCCGACCCTGGACGAGGCGGTCGAGGGCGTCCGCCTGATCCGGGTCGCCGAGGACCCCGCGCACCTGGTGTTCGAGCGCGACCTGGTGGCCTGGACGCTCGCCATGGGCCACGCCATGACCCGCGCCGGCCTGGCGCTGCTGCGCGGCTGGCGGCCGGACGTCGTGCACGCCCACGACTGGCTGGTCACGCACCCCGCGATCGCCTTGGCCGAGGCGTCCGGCGCGCCCCTGGTGGCGACCGTGCACGCGACCGAGGCGGGCCGGCACAGCGGGTGGCTGTCGCAGACGCTCAACCAGCAGGTCCACTCGGTCGAGTGGTGGCTGGCCAACCGCGCCGACTCGCTGATCACGTGCTCGTCGGCGATGCGCACCGAGGTGGCGCACCTGTTCGAAGTGGACGCCGACCAGGTCACCGTGCTGCACAACGGGATCGAGCCGCGCCGCTGGCGCGTCCGTTCCGACGACGTGACCGCCGCCCGCGCCAAGTACAGCCCCGACGGCGCGCCACTGCTGCTGTTCTTCGGCCGGTTGGAGTGGGAGAAGGGCGTACAGGACCTGATCGCCGCCCTGCCCCGCATCCGTCGCGCACACCGGGGCGCACGCTTGGTCGTAGCCGGTGAGGGCACCCACGGCCAGTGGCTGGTCGAGCAGGCCCGCAAGCACAAGGTCCGACGCGCGGTGGACTTCGTAGGCCACCTGTCCGACCGAGAGCTGGCAGGCGTGCTAGCGGCGGCCGACGCAGTAGTCCTCCCCAGCCGGTACGAACCCTTCGGGATCGTCGCCCTGGAAGCCGCCGCCGCCGGGACCCCGCTGGTGGCGTCCACGGCCGGCGGCCTCGGCGAGGTCGTCCTGGACGGGACCACTGGCTTGTCGTTCGCGCCAGGTGACGTGGAGGCCCTGGCGAGGGCCGTCCGGTCGGTCCTGGACGACCGCCCGTCGGCGGTGCGCCGGGCAAAGGCCGCAAAGGCCCGCCTGGCCACCGACTTCGACTGGACCCGCATCGCCACCGACACCGCAGCCGTTTACGAACGCGCCGTAGTCCGCGAACACGGCCCGTTGGGCCGACCGAAGATCGCCACGGGAAACGCGTTCCTGTAAGCCGCGCGGGCAGGGCCGCCGAGGAGGACACAGCGCAACGCTGGGCTTCTTGCTTGTGTCCATCCTTGGCAGCCTGCCCGCCGGCGAGGCTCTTTCAATCTTTGAACTCGCGCTTCGCTTCACGAGTCCACGCTGCGCGCAGCTCTCTGGACGCGCTCCGCGCTCGCAAGCTCGAACGCGCTTCGCGCTCTCAAGATCAAAAGCGGCTGGAGACCACCGATGGGGGGAGGGAAGGGCTTCGGTTCCCCTGGGCCCGGAGCCCTGCCAAAAGCCAAAAGCAGCCGCTGCGCGGCTACACGGTCAGGACGATCTTGCCCGTCGTGCGGCCCGCCTCACCCAATTCGTGCGCCTTGGCGACCTCATCCAGCGGGAACGTCTCCGCCACGATCACCCGCAGCTCCCCCTTGTCGACCAAGTCCGCCACGTGCTCCAACACCGCATGGTCAGCGGTCACCATCACCGCCTCGACCCGCACACCAAGCGGCTCGGCCTTCGGGCGCACCTCATCGAGCACGAACGGGTTCACGACAGACACGTACGTCCCACCACGCTTGAGCACGCGCAGCGACCGCTCCACGTAGTCGTCGCCACCGATGAGGTCCAGCACCACGTCCACCGGCTCCATCGTCGTGAAGTCCTCGGTCCGGTAGTCCACCAACTCGTCCGCGCCCAGGTCGCGCAGCAGCTCGTGCTTGCCCGCACTCGCGGTCCCGATGACGTGCGCACCGAGCGACTTGGCCAACTGGACCGCGAGGTGCCCCACCCCACCCGCTGCGGCGTGCACCAAGACCCGCTGCCCAGCCCGAGCCTCCGCCGCCTCCCGCAAGGACTGCCACGCGGTCAGCACCGCCAGGGGCAGCGCGGCGGCCTCGACGTGGTCGAGCCGGTCCGGCTTGCGGGCGAAGTGGCGAGCGGGAGCGGTGACGTACTCGGCGTAGCCGCCGCCGACGTCGGGGAAGCCCGGCAGGCCGAACACCTCGTCACCGACCTTGAACCGGTTCTCGCCGGGGAACACCTCCGTCACCACACCGGACACGTCCCAACCCGGGATCAGGGGCGTGGTGTACCAGTAGCCGTTCTGGCGGACCTTCCAGTCGACCGGGTTGATCCCCACGGCGTGCACCTTGACCACGATCTTGCCGGGGCCGGCGGTCGGCCGGTCCACCTCTACCTGCTCCAGGACCTCGGTGCCGCCCACGCCGTTCTGGAGGATCGCTCGCATCTTCGTCATGCCGAAAAGGATCATCCAGGGTGGTACCCGTTGTGAAGAAGGCACCTGAAAGGTATATAGGTACCTCATGTATACCGTCCCCGACCTGCGCGCCCACGGCGGTGCCGACGCCTTCCTCCGCGGCTGCGCGTCCCGCGCGGTGCTGGACCTGCTGACCAACAAGTGGGTGTGCCTGGTCATCGGCGCCCTGCGCCCGGGCACCATGCGCTTCGGCGAACTGCGGCGGCGGCTGGACGGCATCACCCAGAAGATGCTCACCCAGACGTTGCGCGAGCTGGAACGGGCGGGCCTGGTGCACCGGGACCTGTACCCGAGTGTGCCGCCGAAGGTCGAGTACAGCCTGACACCGTTGGGGCAGGACGTGGGTGTGCTGATGGACGCGATCCGGGTGTGGGCGGAGGACCACATCGAGGACATCCGCAGCGCCCAGGTCGCTTACGACGCCAAGGCCGGCGAAGAACTCCAGCCCGTCTAGGCGTTCTGGGACTTTTCGAGGGCCTCGCGGGCCTTGCGGGCCATGTCGGCCACGGCCGCTCGGCGGACCGCGTCCGCCTCGTAGTCCTCACGGCGGTCCTTCACGACCCTGGCCGGGATGCCGACCGCGATCTTGAAGTCCGGCACGTCCCCGCGCACCACCGCGTGCGCGCCCAGCACGCATCCCCGGCCGATCCGCGTCCCCCTGGTCACCGTGACCTTCGTGCCCAGCCAGCAGTCCGGACCGATGCGGACCGGGGACTTCACGATGCCCTGGTCCTTGATGGGCAGGTTGATGTCCGTGGTCACGTGGTCGAAGTCGCAGATGTAGACCCAGTCGGCGACCAGCGTGGCCGCGCCGATCTCCACGTCGAGGTAGCAGTTGACCGTGTTGTCCTTGCCGAACACGACCTTGTCGCCGATCCGCAGCGAACCCTCGTGGCAGCGGATGGCGTTGCCGTCGCCGATGTGGACCCAGCGGCCGATCTCCAGGCGGCCGTAGCCGGGCCGGCAGTGCAGTTCCACCTTCTTGCCGAGGAAGACCATGCCCCGGAGCACCACGTGCGGGTTGGCCATGCGGAACCGGAGCAGGCGCCAGTAGCGCACCAGGTACCACGGGGTGTAGGCCCGGTGGCGCAGGACCCACTTCAGGGAGGCCACCGTGAGGAACCGCGCCTGCGCCGGGTCACGTCGGTTCCGACGCCACCTCGTCCACATCGGCGCACCCCACATGCTCGTCACGCCCGCACTGTAACCCGCGGGGCAGGATGGGTGGCGTGACGATCCCCCTGATCATCGACACCGACCCGGGCGTGGACGACGCCCTCGCACTCGCCGTGGCCGTGGCAAGCCCGGAGGTGGACCTGCTCGGCGTGACGACCGTGTTCGGCAACGTCGGGCTGGACAAGACCACCCGCAACGCCCTGCGCCTGATGACCCTGCTCGGCCGCGACGACGTCCCGGTGGCGGTGGGCGCGGAACGGCCGTTGGTGCACCCCCAGCCGCACGTCTCCCGCGCGCACGGCGCGGACGGGCTGTCCGGGTTCGCCGACACCCTGCCCGAGGCGACCGCGAAACCCGACCCGAGGGACGCGGTGACGTTGCTGAAGGACCTGCTGGAGGCCTCACCAGAGCCGGTGACCATCGTCCCCGTCGGACCCTTGACGAACATCGCCCTCCTCTTGGCGGCACACCCGCGTCTTAAAGAGCGCATCGCGCGCCTGGTGGTCATGGGAGGCGGCATCAGGGGCGGCAACATCACCGCTGCCGCCGAGTTCAACCTTTGGTGCGACCCGGAGGCGGCGCGGCGCGTGCTGGTCGAGGAACGGGTCCCGACCACGCTGGTCACCATGGACCTCACCAAGCGGTGCGCGGTGAGCGCCGAGTGGCTCCAACGGGTCGGCGCGTCGTCGGAGGTCGGGGCCCGGCTGGTCGGGCTCACCCCGGACTACCTGGCGACCTACCGCCGGTTCCTGGGCTGGGACGGCATGGCCGTGCACGACGCGGTGGCGGTGGCGGAGGCCGTGAAACCCGGAATCCTGACCACGCAACGGTTCCCGGTCGAGGTGGAGTGCGCGTTCGGGCCCGGTCGGGGCGGGCTGCTGGTCGACGAACGGCTGGAGACGCCCAAGGAGAACGGGGTCGACATCGCCGTGGACACCGACCTGGACGCCCTGCGCGGGTTCCTCTTCGAGCGCCTAAGTGCGTTCGGCGTGCGCCAGTAGGTACACCGGCCGGCGGCCGATGCGGGTCAGCACCACCGTCATCGAGCCGCCACCGGACAGCTTCAGGCGGGGCCGCAGCGCGTTCGGGTCGACGTCCAGGCCGCGCACCAGGATCTCCAGCTTGCCCACGTCGTGCGCGCGCAGCACGGCCCGCAGCGCCTTCTCGCTGTAGTGGCCGTGCTCCACGACCCGGAACGCGCGGATGCCGGGCGGTGGCGTCGGTCCGGTGAGGTAGGCGATCCGCTCGTCGAGCTGTGCGAGGCCGTGCTGGTGGGCGTACTGCCGCACCAGACCGGCTCGCACGACCGCGCCGTCCGGGTCGATCAGCCACTCCTGCGGCTCGGTCACCGGGCAGTCGTCGGGTTCGGCGTCGGTGATGGTCCAGTGCTCGCCGGTGGAGCGCAGCACGGACGCCCGCCGCGTCACGCCCGGTGTGGCCAGGCCCCGGGTCCACAGGCACGCCTCGCGCACGTGCCCGTCCAGTGACACCAGCTCGACCTCGTCGGCCCACGGCGCCACCGCGAAGTCCACGCCCGGCGCGCACTTCACCGCCAGGTCCCGGTCGGCGTAGGCGGCGGCCAGCTCGTCCAGCGGCGGGGCGAAGTCCGACGGTCGCCACGTCCGGCGCCCGCCGGCGTCCCGGCGCGCCGGGTCGGCCACCACGGGCACGTCCCGCGAGACCGGCTTGAGGGCGTCCGCGCGCAGGACGACCCGCGTCCCGGCCATGTTGTGCCGGGCCATGGCCACCCGCACCGGGTCCAGGTCGGAGCCGAACGACCCCTCGGGCAGCGCGGCGAGGTCCGCCCCGATCGAGCACGTCACGTCGTGCGCGACCCGCCCGGCGAACCGCCGCGCCCGGTGCGCGGCGACCTCGCGCGGGGTGGCCTGCTGGAGCGCGTCGTCGGTGAACAGGCCCCCGTCGAAGTCCACTTTGGACACGGCTTTGCGGCGCAGCAGCACGGTTTCCAGCACCGCGCCCGAGTGGTCCGGGGACACCTGCTTGGCCCGCCGCACGTCGTCCAGCCGGGACGCGGGCGTCAGCGGCAGGTCCGCCAACGCCGACAACGCGGCGCACCCGGCGTCGGAACGCAGGTACGCCACGTCGTCCAGGCTGAACGCGTAGCCCATGTCAGGAGACCGGCTTGCGGCCCGTCACCGACACGTTGTAGAAGACCTCCCGCGGCAGGACCTTCGACAGCACGTTCTCGTCCACCCACGACAGCCGCTGCCAGGTGCGGTAGGCGAACATCGCCCAGCCGAACCCCAGCTTCTCGCGCGGCACGGCCGCCTCGAACGTGCGCACCGGCCAGCCGAACAGCGCCGCCGACAGCTCCTCGGTGACCGCCTTGACGTGCACCGCGCCCGCGCCGCGCGCCACCCGCTCCAGGTCGGACGGGTCGAACGTGTGCAGGTCCACCACGGCTTCCAGGGCCGCCGCGCGGGACGACTCGTCCAGCTCCTCCTGCGGGCGCCGCCAGTCGTTGAGCGGGGCGAGCCTGGTGACGTTGGTGGTCAGCCACCAGGTCAACTGGCCCAGCTTGCGGGCGTAGAAGTTGCCGATGTTCGTCGGGTCGCCCGCGAACACGAACTTCCCGCCCGGCTTGAGCACCCGCAGCACCTCGCGCATGGCGGCGGGGATGTCGGGGATGTGGTGCAGCACGGCGTGCCCGACGACCAGGTCGAACGTGTTGTCGTCGTACGGGATGCGCTCGGCGTCGGCGACCCGGCCGTCCACGTCCAGGCCCAGGTTCTCGGCGTTGCGCAGCGCCACCTCGACCATGCCCGGCGACAGGTCGGTCACCGAGCCCTTGCGGATCACGTCGCCCTGCATCAGGTTGAGCAGGAAGAAGCCGGTGCCGCAGCCCAGTTCCAGGGCGTGCTCGTAGGGTCCGGCCTCGCCCGCGACCGCCTTGAAGCGGTCCTTGGCGTAGGTGATGCAGCGCTCGTCGTAGGAGATCGACCACTTCTCGTCGTACGTGCCGGCTTCCCAGTCGTGGTAGAGCACGTTGGCGAGCTTGGGGTCCCGGTACGCCGCCTGGACCTCTTCGGCGGTGGCGTGCGGGTTCGGCTTGGGATCAACGGCCACTGAACTTCGCCTTCCCCGGGCCGTTCTCGATGAACGACGCCATGCCGGTCTTCTGGTCCTCGGTCGCGAACATCGCGGCGAACAGCTGGCTCTCCAGCTTGAGCCCGTTGCCGAGGTCGGTGTCCAGCCCGCCGTCGATCGCGGCCTTGGCGGCGGCGTAGGCGACCACGGGACCGTTGACGAACTGGCCGGCCCACCGCTTGGCCGCCTCGTACACGTCGTCCGGCGCGACGACCTCGTCCACCATGCCGATGCGCAGGGCCTCCTCGGCGCCGACGAACCGGCCGGTGTAGATCAGGTCCTTGGCCTTGGACGGGCCGATCAGCCGGGGCAGGCGCTGCGTGCCGCCCATGCCCGGGATGACGCCGAGCAGGATCTCCGGCTGGCCCACCTTGGCGTTGTCGCCCGCGATCCGCCGGTCGGCGCACAGGGCCAGCTCGAACCCGCCGCCCAGCGCGTACCCGGTGATCGCGGCCACGGTCGGCTTGGGGATCTCCTCGACCGCGCGCAGCGACGACTGGAAGGCGCTGACCTTGGCCGCCATGTCGACGTAGGACTGGTCGGCCATCTCCTTGATGTCCGCGCCGGCCGCGAACACCTTCGGCCCGCCGTAGACGATCACCGAGTAGACGTCGGCGCGCCGCGCGGCCTCCTGCGCGGCGGCCCGGATCTCCTCCTGGACCTGCCGGTTCAGCGCGTTCATCGGCGGCCGGTTCAGCCGGATGGTGCCGATCCCGTCCTCGACCTCGAGGTTCACGAACTCAGCCACAGAACATCCTCCGTGTCGTCTGCCGACGCCGCGTCGCGTCGATGGGCCAATAGGAGGTTACCCCTGGGTAGCTTTGCGGCGCGCGAAGTACCGGTCGCCCGCCTTCTGCAGCTCAAGGGGCTGGTCGAACGTCTTGGACAGGTTCTCCTCGGTGAGCACCTCGTCCAGCAGGCCTTGAGCAACGATCGCACCATCGCGCAACAGCAGCACGTGGGTGAAGCCCGGCGGGATCTCCTCCACGTGGTGCGTGACCAGCACCGTCGCCGGCGCGTCCGGGTCCATGGCCAGCTCGGACAGCCGCGCCACCAGGTCCTCCCGGCCGCCCAGGTCCAACCCGGCGGCCGGCTCGTCGAGCAGCAGCATCTCCGGGTCGGTCATCAGGGACCGCGCGATCAGCGTGCGCTTGCGCTCGCCCTCGGACAGGGTGCCGAACGTGCGGTCCGCCAGGTGGTCGATGCCGAACTGCGCCAGCAGCTCCTTCGCGCGGCCCGTGTCGAGCTGGTCGTACTCCTCGCGCCAGCGGCCCAGCACCGCGTACCCGGCGCTCACGACCAGGTCGGACACCTTCTCGTCGGCCGGGATGCGCCCGTTGAGCGCCGCCGACGACAGGCCGATGCGCGGGCGCAGCTCGAACACGTCGGTCTTGCCGATGCGCTCGCCCAGCAGGTGGACCTTGCCCTTGGTGGGGTGCAGTTCGGCGGCGGCCAGCCGGAGCAGGGTCGTCTTGCCCGCGCCGTTCGGCCCGAGCACGACCCACCGCTCGTCCAGCTCCACGCTCCAGTCGACGTCCCCCACCAGCGTGGTCTTGCCCCGTCGAACCGAAACACCCTGCATGTGGATGACCAGATCTTCGTTTTCCACGCTACCCTCGCCCCGTCGATGCCCAGCTGTCGACATTCTTGTGCACCGGCCGACGCGCGGGGGCGGCAGGGCGGCCATCCCCACTTTGTCGGTGGTCCCTGGGAAGATCGGGGGCATGGCACTCGACTCGTCCCCGCTCGCCGGCCGGCCGTTCCCGCTGGGCGCGCACCCCGAAGCCGGTGGTGTGCGGTTCGCGGTGTCCGCGCCGCCCGCCGACGCGGTCGAAGTGTGCCTGATCAGCGAGGACGGCACCGAGCGGCGGGTGCAGCTGACCGAGCGCACGTTCGGCGTGTGGCACGGGTTGGTGGCGGGCGTCACACCGGGCCAGCGCTACGGCTACCGCGTCCACGGCCCGTACGACCCGGCGCGCGGGCTGCGGTGCAACCCGGCCAAGCTCCTGGTCGACCCGTACGCGACGCGGATCACCGGGGCGTTCACCGACCTGGAGGCGGCCCTGGGGTACGCGGTCGACCCGATGCACGGGCCGCCGTCGTCGGTCGACTCGCTGGGCAGCGTGCCGCTGTCGGTGGTGACCTCGCCGGGCGGGCCGGACACGGGCGTGAAGCCGGAGGTGCCGTTCGAGGAGGCGGTGGTCTACGAGCTGCACGTGCGGGGGTTCACCAAGCGCCACCCGGCCGTGCCGCCGCACCTGCGCGGCACGTACCTGGGGCTGGCGCACCCGGCGGTGGTCGAGCACCTGGTCCGGCTGGGCGTCACCACGGTGGAGCTGCTGCCGGTCCACGCGTTCGTCGACGAACCGGCCCTGATCCGGGGCGGCCGGCACAACTACTGGGGCTACTCGCCGCTGAGCTACTTCGCGCCGCACCCCGGTTACGCCAGCGAGCCGGGGAGGGAGATCGAGGAGTTCCGGACCATGGTCGCCGCCCTGCACGCGGCGGGCATCGAGGTCGTGATCGACGTGGTGTTCAACCACACCTGCGAGGGCGGTCCGGAGGGTCCCACGCTCTCGTACCGAGGCTTCGACGCGCCGGGGTACTACCTGCACATCGAGGGCGGCGGCAGCACCCTGGACATCACCGGCTGCGGCAACACCCTGGAGGCCGGTTCCCCCAGGTCGTCCGCCTGGTCACCGACAGTCTTCGTTACTGGACCACCGAACTGGGCGTGGACGGCTTCCGCTTCGACCTGGCCTCCACCCTCGGACGGCCCCACGGTGGCCGCTTCGACCGCGCGTCGGCCATGCTCACCGCGATCACCACGGACCCGGTCCTGTCCCGGTGCAAGCTCATCGCCGAACCGTGGGACGCCACCGGCGACGGCTACCGGGTGGGCGATTTCGGCGTGCAGTGGGCGGAGTGGAATGGCCGCTACCGCGACACGGTCCGGGACTTCTGGCGCGGCCACACCGGCGTGCGGGACCTGGCCTACCGCCTGTCGGGCTCGTCTGACCTTTATGCCGACGACCTGCGGCGCCCGTGGCAGTCGATCAACTTCATCACCGCGCACGACGGCTTCACGTTGCGGGACCTGGTGTCGTACAACGAGAAGCACAACGAGGCCAACGGCGAGGACAACCGCGACGGCACCAACGACAACCGTTCGTGGAACTGCGGTGCCGAGGGCGAGACCACCGACGCCGGCATTCTCGCGCTGCGTTCGAAGCAGGCCCGGAACCTGTTGGCGACCCTGCTGTTCTCCACGGGGACACCCATGCTCACCGCCGGCGACGAGCTGTGGCGGACGCAGGGCGGCAACAACAACGCCTACTGCCTGGACGACGAGACGTCGTGGGTGGAGTGGAAGCTGTCGACGGAGGCGGAGTCGATGCTCGCCTTCGCCCGCCGCGTGATCAGCCTGCGCGCGCACAGCCCGGCCCTGCGCCAGCCCGAGTTCTTCGACGGCCGCCCGACCCCGTCCGGGGCGCCGGACCTGGTGTGGTTCCGGGCGGACGGCGAGGAGATGGCCGAAACCGACTGGTTCGACGACAGCCGGCGCTTCCTGGGCATGTGGATCGACGGCTCGACGTCCCTTTCGCGGACCCGCGAGGGCGAGCTGGTCCGAGACGACTCCTGGCTCCTACTCCTCAACGCCAACCCGACCCGCCAAGACGTAACCCTCCCCGGCCCCGAATACGGCACCCACTACATCCCAGCCCTGGACACCACCACCCCGGACGGCACCCCCAAATCCCCAACCCCCGCTCCCCCACCACCCACCTAACCCTCTCCCCCCGCTCACTCCTCCTCCTCAAGATCCCCAATCACACCCCCTGACCTGCTGAAATGGGGCCGGGACGGCAATCACCCGATCGAGCGACATACAGAATCCGCGACCAACGCCCGCCTCGCGCGTCCCGAGATATGAGGAACCCGCGGGCCGGCCCCACCGCCCACCCCAGTCCCACCCCAGTCCCACACCCCCAACCACCCACCCCAGTCCCACAGCCCTCACCGCACCCCCAGACCACCAGCCACCCCGCCACCCAATCTGGCCCGCCTCCCACCCAGCCGCCCCAAACCCGCCTCCCGGCCAACCGTCCGCCTCCCGCCCCAGCCAGCCCGCCCGCCGCTCCCGTCGGCCCTCGGTGCTCCCGCCCTGGCGGCAACCCGCAGCCCCGGGCCTGCCTGCCAGCCAGCTCACCGCCTCCCGACCAACCGCCCCTGGCTCACGGCCAACCGCCCACGCCGCATCGGCCCACGCCGCATCGGCCCACGCCGCATCGGCCCACGCCGCATCCGCCCACGCCGCATCCGCCCACGCCGCATCCGCCCACGCCGCATCCGCCCACGCCGCATCCGCCCACGCCGCGTCCGCCCACGCCGCGTCCGCCCTCGGCCCTCGGCGCTCGCAACCCGCGCCCTGGCGCCCAGCGAGCCGCCCGCCCAGCAGCCCGCCCACGCCCGCCCGCTATCACCCACGCTGCGTGCCCCACACGCCACACCACCCGCGACGCCCACCCGCCGTACCCGCGATTCCGGCCCCACCCGCAGGTCCGCCACTCGCAGATCCGCCGCAGCCGTCAGTCCGCCGCAGCCGTCAGTCCACCGCAGCCGTCAGTCCACCGCAGCCGTGAGTCCGCCGCGGCAGCCGTGGTTGCGGTCAGTGATCGGCGGGCCGCCGGGAGTGAAGGGCGTGGCGCCGAGTGTGTCGGGGGCAGAGGGAATCTTGGCTGGTGGGAGCGGGTGCGATGAGGCGCTCCTCGTGGCACCATGCGGGCGTGGACCGTCCGTTGCTCACCTGGTGTGACCGCACGATCGACCTCCTCCTGGTCGCCTCGTGCGGGTGTAGCCGGACGCGGCGTGGCGGCCCGTCTCCAGACATCCCGGTGGGTTGATCCCGCTCCGCCACGTCGCGTCGTGATCGCTGCATCGCTACCCAAGCCCGACCGCAGCCATCAGGAGCGACCGCCCGTGACTTCCGCACTCGCACGTGCCGACCTGCACCCAGCGCTCGACGTGCCCCTCCTGCGCGACCTCATCTACCCCGACCGCGCCCTCTGGACCCCGCGCGAACTGCGCGAACTGACCTCCGTCGTGGCCGGCGAACTGACCACCCCACTCCTGTCGATCCTCGAGTACGACCCCGCCCGCCGCTGGTGGGCACGCCTCGGCCTCACCGAAGGCGTCGAACTCTGGCTCCTCTCCTGGCTCCCGAACCAGGGCACCGAACCGCACGACCACGGCGGCGCGGCCGGCTCGTTCACCGTCCTCACCGGCCGACTCGCCGAGGACTACCGCTACCCCGGCGGCCCGATCCGCTCCGTCACCCGGGAAGTCGGGGACGCCATCGGGTTCGGCGCCGGACGCGCGCACCAGGTCAGGAACCTCGGCACCGTCGGCGCGGCCAGCGTCCACGCCTACTCGCCGCCGCTCGTCCCCACCCGCGAATACCCGAGCCTGCTCGACATCCCACCCGAGATCCCGCCGCTGCCCGCGCGCCGCCTGCCGCTGGAACGGCTGCGGGAACTGGCCGACCAGGAGGGCCCGTGAGCGCCGAAGCGTTGCTCGAAGAAGCGAGGCGCGGTCTGCGCCGGGTCACCCCGACCGAACTCGCGAACCTGGACAACGCACTCGTCATCGACATCCGCCCGCGCCACAACCGCGCGGCCGAAGGCGAGATCCCCGGATCGGTGCCGGTCGAGCGGATCGTGCTGGAGTGGCGGCTGGACCCCAACGGCGACCACCGCATCCCCGGGTTCGACGCCGACACCACGGTCGTCGTGCTGTGCAACGAGGGTTACGCCTCCAGCCTCGCCGCCCGCGACCTCCAGCGCGTCGGACTGCCCAACGCGACCGACCTCGTCGGCGGGTTCCGCGCGTACGCCGCCGCCGGGTTGCCGGTCCGCGAAGGGGCGAGCGAAGCCGTCGTGTGACCGTGGAACCGGCGGTGGGGCGGTAGCGTCTTCAGGCTTGTGTGGAAGGTGCTGACGGCGGTCGTCGTCCTCGTCCTGGTGGTCTGGGACTACCGCTCGGCCCCGCTCGGCCTCGCGGGTGCCGCGTGCGGTGCGCTCGCCGCGATGGCGTTGCTGGAGATCGGGCTGCTGCTCGGGGCGCTGGTGTGGCGCACGCGGGTGACGGCGGTGGTGATCGGGGTCGGCGGCGAGGTCCGCAC
Organism: Actinosynnema sp. CA-248983; assembly: GCA_050954585.1. GTDB lineage: Bacteria > Actinomycetota > Actinomycetes > Mycobacteriales > Pseudonocardiaceae > Actinosynnema. The sequence continues at coordinate 7,221,262 of CP191863.1, forward strand.
GTGGAACCGGCCGGGGCTGCGGGTGGTGCTGCGGAACGTCCCCGTCCTCATGTCCGTGGGCATCACCGCCGGACGTGCACCCGTCCGACGGCGGCTTTGGCTGACGTCGTGCACCTCCGTGCTACTGACGGCTGCGATCGTGGCCGCGGGGTGGGTGTTCCTCGCCGGGCCGTTCGCCCGGGGTCTGGCCGTGGCCGGGACGGCCGTGCTGGCCAACGCCCTGGTGCCGCGCCGGGGTGCCGGTGGGACGTCCGCGGGCTGGTTCCTGTTCACCCTGCCGCGCCTGAAGGGCCGGGTGGTCGCCGAACTGGAGGCCGCGCCGCTGGTGACCGCCGCGTCGGACGCCCTGGAGGCCGGGGACCTGGAACGCGCGGAGGAGGTGGCGGAGCGCCTGATAGCCGCGCACCCGACGCTGCTGTCCGCGATCGGGACGAAGGTGTCCGTGCTGACGATGCGGACCCGGTACGCCGAGGCGCTGCACATGGTGAGCAACCTGGTCGGGCGGACCGATCTGGACCAGCGGGACATGGCGTTCGTGATGGCGCAGATGGCCAGTTCGACCGCGAACGCCATGGAGGCCGGGCAGTTGCCGCTGGAGGTCGGGCTGGGTGCGGCGAAGCGCGCGTCCGACGGCGCGGTGCAGCTCGGGTATCCCCGGTACCGGGCGACGGCGACTCTCGCGCAGCTCGCTCTGCTGGAGGACGACCTGCCGCGGGCGATCGTGCTGGCCGGGCAGGCCCGGCAGACCGCGGAGACGTCTTTGAGCCGGGCCGACGCGCTGGCGACGCTCGCTCGGGCGCAGATGGCTTCCGGTGACAACGCGGCGGCGCGGCGGACCTTGGAGGAGGCTCGCGCGCTGGCGGGCTGGATGCCGCGGGTGGCCGAGGTCAGCGCACGCCTCGACATCACCTGACGCCACCCTGCAACGCCAGAAGCCGATCACCCACCGGCCGCGCCGCGCCAGACTGGGTCGCGCCAGCCACGCCACGCCGGCCTCACCGCGCCTCGCGGGCCGGCCTCACCGCGCCTCGCGGGCCGGCCTCACCGCGCCTCGCGGGCCGGCCTCACCGCGCCTCGCGCGCCGGCCTCACCGCGCCTCGCGGGCCGGCCTCCGGCCCCCGGTTTCCATTCTCCCACCCGGGTACGACAATTTCAGGCGTACCGGGAATGGAGGAATGCGAATGGGGATGGGCCGGGGACGGCGCGTGTCCCCGGCCCCCGCGCCCCGGTCCTGCACAAGCCGACCGGTCCACCAGACATTACTCACAAATTACGGGTACGGGGTGAACTATCGCCCGGAGGAGTGGCGCGCAAAGGTTCCGCTCACATATCGCGAGCGGTGTGCGCGCGGCTCGGGTGGGATTGGCCGCCGATGCGCGGTGATCGTCGGGTGACGACAGGGCTCGTCGATCACGAGAGGTGATCGTGGAAGTGGCACCGGGCGGATGCCACTTCCACCACCACGAACTAGACGGGCAGGCTGGGGACGGTCGGCAGGCCGCCCGCGGGCTCCGGCAGCCCACAGTTCTGCAAGGCGTCGCCGAGGTTCTTCAGCAGCGCGCTCACCTGCTTGAGCAGGGCCGGGACGTCCGCCACCGCGGGGGCGCCGGGCACCACGGCAGACAGGGTGCCGAACACGGCGGCGAACACGTTCATCGTGTTGGACAGGCACTGCTCGGACGCCGGGTGCGCGACCGGGACGGCCGCCGCCGAACCCACCGCCGGGGTCGGCAGGCACTTCGCGCCCTGCAACGCCGAAAGCAGCCCCAGTGCCTCGCCCAGCGGCACGGCGGTCGCGGTCGGGGCGGGCGGCACGCCTGTCAGCGCGCTGACGACTTTCTTCAAGGTGTCCGACAACTGCTGCACCAGACCGGCGCACGCGACGGGTGGCGCCGGCGCGGGCGACTCTTCGGCCGTCGCGGCCGGAACGACCGCCGCGGCGGCCAGGACGACGAGCAACGAGGCGGTTGACACAAATTTCTTCACCGGGCCCACGCTTCCTCTCGCGGTTCTGCACTGCACCGGGGGACCAGGGCTGCACCGGGGCGAACCAAAGTGCTATTCCACGCGAAAAAAGCGTAAGCCCGTTCATGTCGTCCCGACCCCGGCACCACCACGAGTTCACCGGATGGCATAACGCGGCACCGACGGATGAAAGCGAGCACGGCTCGGATGACCGCCGGTCACCGCCGGCGGTCATCCGACCAGGTGATTCAGCCGGCGAGGACGACCCGGCCCAGCTCAGCCGGTGACGCGAGCAGGTCGTGGCGCGGCAGCACGCGCACGGTGTAGCCCACCGCACCCGCGTGCGGCAGCGGCACCTCGATGTCGTAGTTGCCGTTGCCCGAGTAGTGCATGGCGTGCGTGACCACGTCGTACAGCTCGTCGGAGTCGCCGACCTTGCCCAGCACCACCTGCACGTCCACCTCGGACGGCTCCAGCCCGGCCAGCTCGATCCGCGCCCGCACCCCGACCGGCGTGCCCAGCAGCGGCGCGGCGGACCCGTTCAGCGTCAGGTCCGAGTCCAGCACGCGCACCCTGGTCCACGACGCGCGCAGCCGCTGCCGGTAGGCCGCCAGCTCCTTGGCACCCCGGAAACCGTCGCCCACCACGGACGCGGCGGACGACGCGGCGGGCGCGTACAGGCTCTCCACGTACTCCCGCACCATCCGCGACGCCTGCACGGCCGGGCCGAGCGACGCCAGCGTGTGCCGCACCATGGACAGCCACCGCGTCGGCACGCCGTTCTCGCCGCGGTCGTAGAACAGCGGCGCGACCTGGTTGCCCAGCAGGTCGTAGAGGGCCGCCGCCTCCAGGTCGTCGCGGCGGGTCGGGTCGGTGACGCCGTCCGCGGTGGGGATGGCCCAGCCGTTGCTGCCGTCGTACAGCTCGTCCCACCAGCCGTCCCGGATGGACAGGTTGAGGCCGCCGTTCAACGCGGACTTCATGCCGGACGTGCCGCACGCCTCCAGCGGGCGCATCGGGTTGTTCAGCCACACGTCGCAGCCCCAGTACAGGTACCGCGCCATGGACATGTCGTAGTCGGGCAGGAACACGATCCGGTGCCGCACGCCCGCGTCGTCGGCGAACCGGACGATCTGCTGGATCAGCGCCTTGCCGCCGTCGTCGGCCGGGTGCGACTTGCCCGCCACCACGAGCTGCACCGGGCGCTCCGGGTGCAGCAGCAGGGTCCGCAGCCGCTCCGGGTCGCGCAGCATCAGCGTCAGGCGCTTGTAGGTGGGGACGCGGCGGGCGAAGCCGACGGTGAGCACGTCCGGGTCGAACACCGAGTCCGTCCAGCCCAGCTCCAGCGCCGACGCGCCGCGCTGCAACCACGACGCGCGGGTACGCCTGCGCACCTCGTCCACCAGCTTGCCGCGCAGGTCGTTGCGCAGCTCCCACAGCCGCTGGTCGGTGACCGGTTCGAAGCCGCGCAGGCCCACGCCCGCGTCGTCGGACTCGCCGAGCAGCCGGCTCATCTCGGTGGCCGCCCACGTCGGCCCGTGGACGCCGTTGGTGACCGACCCGATCGGCACCTCGGTGACGTCGAAGCCCGGCCACAGGCCGCGGAACATGTCCCGGCTGACCTTGCCGTGCAGCTTGGACACGCCGTTCGCGCGCTGGGCGAGCCGCAGGCCCATGTGCGCCATGTTGAACAGGCCCGGGTTCTCCTCGGCGCCGAGCGCGAGGACGCGCTGGGTGTTCACGCCAGGCAGGAGGGTCTCGGGGCCGAAGTAGTGCTGCACGAGGTCCACCGGGAACCGGTCGATGCCCGCCGGGACCGGGGTGTGCGTGGTGAACACGGTGCCCGCGCGGACCGCGGCCAGCGCCTGGTCGAAGTCGAGGCCCTCGCCGGTGACCAGCTCGCGGATGCGCTCCAGGCCGAGGAACCCGGCGTGGCCCTCGTTGGTGTGGAACACCTCGGGGCTCTGGTGGCCGGTGAGGTCGCAGAACGTCCGCACCGCGCGCACGCCGCCGATGCCGGCCAGGATCTCCTGGCGGATGCGGTGGTCCTGGTCGCCGCCGTAGAGCCGGTCGGTGACGCCGCGCAGGTCCTCGTCGTTCTCCTCGACGTCGGAGTCGAGCAGGAGCAGCGGGATGCGGCCGACCTGGGCCTTCCAGATCTTGGCGCGCAGGACCCGGTCGCCGGGCATGGCCACGTGCACCAGGATCGGCGCGCCGGACGGCTCGGTGAGCAGCTCCAGCGGCAGGCCGCGCGGGTCGAGCACCGGGTAGTGCTCGATCTGCCAGCCGTCCAGGGACAGGGCCTGGCGGAAGTAGCCGGACCGGTAGAGCAGGCCGACCGCGATCAGCGGGACGCCGAGGTCCGAGGCCGCCTTCAGGTGGTCGCCCGCGAGCACGCCGAGGCCGCCGGAGTAGTTCGGCAGGGCCTCGGTGACGCCGAACTCCATCGAGAAGTAGGCGATGGCCGACGGCAGCGGGCTCAGGTCGTAGTTGCCGTGCTCACGCCGCTGCTGCACCTCGTCCTGCCGCCGCTGGAACCACCGGGGCCCGGTGCGGTAGCGGTGCAGGTCGTCGGCGAGCGCGCGGGTGTGCGCGAGGAACTGCTCGTCCCGCGCCAACCCCTCCAGCCGCTCCGGGTCGACCGTGGACAGCAGCCGCAACGGGTCGGCGCTGTCCGCCCACCGGTCGGGGTCGATCGAGGCGAACAGGTCCTGCGTCGGCTGGTGCCAGGTCCAGCGCAGGTTCAGGGCGAGCGTGCCCAGTGCGGACAGCGGCTCTGGCAGGCTGGCTCGGACGGTGAACCGGCGGAGTGCTCGCATGGCGTCGGACCTTATCCCCCATCCAGCGGTGTCGAGCAACGGTCACCCGAACCGATGCAGGTACCGATCCAGCTCTACCAGCACAGACGGCCCCGCGCGTGTTCTTTCGTACACAGTTGGCAGCGCTTGCGGCAACGCACGGGTGCGGAGTCACCCGTTCCGCCGATCCACGCCCAGGACGATCGTCTCGTCCGCCGGCTCGTCCCCGGCCGCCCGCCGCTCCAGCAGCGTGACCCCGGCGGCAAGCCGCCCGTACCGGCGCGAGTCGGGCGACGCGTCTCCCGGGTCCAGCGCCGGCAGCGCCGCACCCATCCGGATGGCCGTCGCCGGCTCGGGGGTAACCGCCCGGCGGCCGGCGAAAACCGGTTCGGCGACCGCACGCAGCCGCGCGGGAAGCTCGACGTCCCACACCACCGGTTCCGCGGGCACGACGGTCGCCTCGTCCACCAACGACAACGGGTGCAGCTCCATCGCCATCGGGATCGACTGCCGGTTGATCGGGATGGCGGGCAGGGTCGAGACGAAGTCCGCCCCGGGCACGCCCTCGCGCACCGGCAGGTGCGTGAACCCGTGCTGAGCCGTTCCGTCGCCGCGACCAGCCGCGCACGAACCGGGTCACCTGCTCGTCGGTGAAGTCCCGGGTCTGGAACGTCGAACCTCGGCGTGTGGAAGCCGACCACGAACAATCCCTTGAGGTCGACGTACCTGAAGGAGGTCAACATGTACCGCCGGTAATGGCGACCGAACCGGCTCACTCCACGGCGGTGTCCGCCAATCCACCCGTTCGACAATCCGGTCACGCCACCGCCGCCACAGCGCGCGGGGCATGAACAGCACCGCCGCGACAACGGGGGTGCTCAGGGCGGCGGACCAGCCGAGGTTGGCGAGCACCAACGAAGTCAAGTGCAGGGGAAGTTCACGTTCACTCCCCCGGCCGTGTGACACACGTTCCGGGGAGTGAGACGGGTGTCCTCATCGCGGGAATCGATCAAGTCCCCAAGTGTGCGATCCAACCAGACGGGGTAGGAACTCCTGGTGGGAGTCCCCGGTGACAGCGCGCGCGACCGAGCCGGGCAAACTTGACCGTGCAAGCGTCACACCAGGTGAGAGGGGCGCTGCCGATGAGCGGACGACTCGGTATCGACGACGTGACCCCGACCGTGAGCGCGGGCCGGTACCCGGCCAAGGCGGTGGTCGGCGAGCACGTCCCGGTCGAGGCGACGGTGTGGCGTGAGGGCCACGACGCCGTCGCCGCCACGGTGACGTGGCGGGGACCGGGTGACCGGGTCGCCAGACAGACCCGCATGGCCCCGCTGGGCGTCGGCCTGGACCGGTGGGTCGCCACCATCGTCCCGGACGCCGAGGGGTCGTGGACGTTCCGCGTCGACGCCTGGTCGGACCCGTGGGCCACGTGGCTGCACGCGGTGGAGGTCAAGATCGCCGCCGGCCAGGGCGCGGGCGAGTTGGAGAACGACCTGGAGAACGGCGCCCGGCTGCTGGACCGCGTCGCCCGCCGGCCCGACCGCCGCAAGGACAAGCCGCTGCTGCTCAACGCCGCCGCCGCGCTGCGCGACGAGGACCGGCCGCTGCCCGAACGGGTCGCGCCCGCCCTCGCCCAGGACGTCCGGCAGGTCATGCACGACCACCCGGTGCGCGAGCTGATCACCAAGGGCAAGACCCTGAAGGTCTGGGTGGACCGCACGCGCGCCTCCTTCGGCTCCTGGTACGAGTTCTTCCCCCGCTCCACCGGCGGCGTCGACGAGTCCGGCGTCCCGGTGCACGGCACGTTCACCACGGCGGCCAAGGAACTCGACCGCATCGCCGCCATGGGCTTCGACGTGGCGTACCTGCCGCCGGTCCACCCGATCGGCCGGGTCAACCGCAAGGGCCCCAACAACACCCTCACCGCCACCGAGGACGACCCCGGCTCGACGTGGGCGATCGGCGCGGACGAGGGCGGCCACGACGCGATCCACCCCGAGCTGGGCACCATCGAGGACTTCGACGCCTTCGTGGCCCGCGCGCACGAACTGGGCCTGGAGGTCGCGCTCGACCTCGCCCTCCAGTGCGCGCCGGACCACCCGTGGGTGCTCAAGCACCCGGAGTGGTTCACCACGCGCCCCGACGGGACCATCGCCTACGCGGAGAACCCGCCGAAGAAGTACCAGGACATCTACCCCGTCAACTTCGACAACGACCCCCAGGGCATCTACAACGAGGTGCTGCGGGTCGTGCTGCACTGGGTGGACCACGGGGTGCGGATCTTCCGGGTCGACAACCCGCACACCAAGCCGCCGGACTTCTGGCAGTGGCTGATCTGGACGGTCAAGGACGCCCACCCGGACGTGCTGTTCCTGTCCGAGGCGTTCACCCGGCCCGCCCGCCTCTACGGGCTGGCCAAGCTCGGCTTCACGCAGAGCTACACCTACTTCACCTGGCGGACCACCAAGGAGGAGCTGACCGAATTCGGCACCGAACTCGTCGAGCACTGGGACGAGGCCCGGCCCAACCTCTTCGTCAACACCCCGGACATCCTGCACGCGTCCCTCCAGCACGGCGGCCCCGGCATGTTCGCGCTGCGCGCCGCGCTGGCCGCGACGATGTCGCCGACGTGGGGCGTGTACTCGGGCTACGAGCTGTTCGAGCACCAGGCGGTGCGGGAGGGCAGCGAGGAGTACCTCAACTCGGAGAAGTACCAACTGCGGCCCCGCGACTACGCCAAGGCCGTGGCCGAGGGCCGCTCCCTGGAACCCTGGCTGCGCAAGCTGAACACCATCCGCCGCGCGCACCCGGCGTTGCAGCAGATGCGAACACTCCGCTTCCACCACGTCGACAACCCCGCGCTCATCGCCTACTCCAAGCAGGACCCGGGCAGCGGCGACACGGTGGTCGTGGTGGTGAACCTCGACCCGCACAACGCGCAGGACGGCACCGTGTGGCTGGACCTGCCCTCGCTCGGCTTCGACTGGCCGGAACGGCTGATCGCGCACGACGAGGTCACCGGGGAGACCTGGGACTGGGGGCAGGCCAACTACGTCCGGCTCGAACCGTGGCGTGCACCGGCGCACGTCGTGGGCGTGCAGCGCAGGTTCAGCAGCTAGCAGGGCAAGCCCGTCTACTCAAGTCCCCCGCGGCCGCACGCGGGGGACGGTCGAACGTACCCCCGACGAGGTGGGACGAGGTGGAGCACATGGCAGAAGACCCCCGACCCGACGCCGCGCTGACCGGACTGGAGGGCGTGCCGCACACCGGCGAGGCCATCGGCGCCGACGGCCTGCTGGTCGAACCGCAGGCCGAGGACTTCCGCTCCGCGCGGCTGGTGCCGCGCGAGCGCGACTGGTTCAAGGGCGCGGTGTTCTACGAGGTGCTGGTGCGCGCGTTCACCGACTCCAACGGCGACGGCACCGGGGACCTGCGGGGGCTCGCCTCCCGGCTCGACTACCTGGAGTGGCTCGGCGTCGACTGCCTGTGGCTGCCGCCGTTCTACGCCTCGCCGCTGCGCGACGGCGGGTACGACATCTCCGACTTCCGCTCCGTGCTGCCCGAGTTCGGCACCGTCGAGGACTTCGTCTACCTGCTGGACGAGGCCCACCGGCGCGGCATCCGGGTGATCACCGACCTGGTCCTCAACCACACCTCCGACGCCCACCCGTGGTTCCAGCAGTCCCGCTCCGACCCGGACGGCCCGTACGGCGACTACTACGTGTGGAGCGACGACGATTCGAAGTACCCGGACGCCCGGATCATCTTCGTCGACACCGAGACCTCGAACTGGACCTACGACCCGGTCCGCGGCCAGTTCTTCTGGCACCGGTTCTTCTCCCACCAGCCGGACCTGAACTACGAGAACCCCGACGTCCAGGAGGCGATGCTGGACACCCTGCGGTTCTGGCTGGACCTGGGCATCGACGGGTTCCGCCTGGACGCCGTGCCGTACCTGTTCGAGCAGGAGGGCACCAACTGCGAGAACCTGCCGCGCACGCACGACTTCCTCAAGCGCTGCCGCAAGGTCGTCGACGACGAGTACCCGGGCCGGGTGCTGCTCGCGGAGGCCAACCAGTGGCCGTCGGACGTGGTGGAGTACTTCGGCAACGCCGAGATCGGCGGCGACGAGTGCCACATGGCGTTCCACTTCCCGCTGATGCCGCGCATCTTCATGGCGGTGCGCCGCGAGTCCCGGTTCCCGATCTCGGAGATCCTGGCCCAGACGCCGCAGATCCCCGACGGCTGCCAGTGGGGCATCTTCCTGCGCAACCACGACGAGTTGACGCTGGAGATGGTCACCGACGAAGAGCGCGACTACATGTACGCCGAGTACGCGAAAGACCCGCGGATGAAGGCGAACATCGGCATCCGAAGGCGCTTGGCGCCGCTGCTGGAGAACGACCGCAACCAGCAGGAGCTGTTCACCGCGATGCTGCTGTCGCTGCCCGGGTCGCCGGTGCTCTACTACGGTGACGAGATCGGCATGGGCGACAACATCTGGCTCGGCGACCGGGACGCGGTGCGCACGCCGATGCAGTGGACCCCGGACCGTAACGCAGGTTTTTCCTCCTGCGACCCCGGCCGGATCTACCTGCCGGTGATCATGGACCCCGTGTACGGCTACCAGGGCCTCAACGTGGAGGCGCAGCTGAACAACCAGTCGTCGCTGCTCAACTGGACCCGCCGGATGATCGAGGTGCGCAAGCAGCACCACGCGTTCGCCGCGGGCGACTTCACCGACCTGGGCGGCTCCAACCCCAGCGTGCTGGCCTACCGGCGGCGCTGGTGCCGGCCGGACGGGCAAGAGGACATCGTGGTGTGCGTGAACAACCTGTCCCGGTTCCCGCAGCCGGTGGAGCTGGACCTGTCCGAGCACATCGGGTCCCGGCCGGTGGAGCTGACCGGCGGCGTGCGCTTCCCGACCGTGGGCGAGCTGCCCTACCTGCTGACCCTGCCCGGCCACGGCTTCTACTGGTTCCAGTTGGCCGACGCGAGCGACGAGGGGGAGGCGAGGTGAGCACCGACATGAACCCGTGGACGAGCACCGATCCCCGCGCGCTGGTGGACGAGGTGGTGGCCGAACTGCCCGAGTGGCTGCCCGCCCAGCGGTGGTTCGGCGGCAAGGACCGGCCGGTCACCGGCGTCCGTCCACTCCGGACGACCGTGCTGAGCCAGGCCGACCCGGTGCTGGTGCACCTGGTGGTCGAGGTCTCCCAGCCCGACCGGCACGAGCCCTACCAGCTGCTGGTCAGCGACACCGTGGACAACCACGACGCGACCGGCGACCCGGAGCTGGCCGGGCGGCTGCTGGACCTGCTGGCCGACGGCGCGACCGTGGACGACCTGGTCTTCGAGCACGAGCCGGACGTGGCGCTGACCAAGGGCCTGCGCGGCCGGCCGATCACCGCCGAGCAGTCCAACACGTCGCTGGTGTTCGGCAGCCAGTACATCCTCAAGCTGTTCCGCAAGCTGACCCTGGGCGAGAACCCGGACCTGGTGCTGCAACGCGCCCTGCACCGGGTGGGCTGCGACCACATCGCCCGGCCGCTCGGCTCGATCACCGGTCGGCTGGACGGCCAGGTGACCACGGTCGGGATGCTCCAGCAGTTCCTGCCCGACGCGGTGGACGGCTGGGCCATGGCCACCACCAGCGTCCGGGACCTGATGGCCGAGGGTGACCTGCACGCCGACGAGGTGGGCGGCGACTTCGCGGGCGAGGCGCAGCGGCTGGGCCAGGCGGTGGCGACCGTGCACGCCGACCTGGAGCGGGCGCTGGGCACCCAGCACGCGGACACCGACGACATCGACAAGACCGTGCGCGCGATGACCGCGCGGCTGGACTCGGTGGTGGCCGCCGTGCCCGACCTGCGGCCGTTCGTGCCGGCGCTGCGCGAGGCGTTCGAGGCGGCCCGGGACACGCCGGGCGCGATCGCGATCCAGCACATCCACGGTGACCTGCACCTGGGCCAGGTGCTGCGGACCGTCCAAGGCTGGCTGCTGATCGACTTCGAGGGCGAGCCGGGCGCGCCGATCGCCGAGCGCACGGCGTTGCGCTCGCCGTTGCGCGACGTGGCGGGCATGCTGCGGTCGTTCGACTACGCGGCCCACCAGCTGCTGGTCGGGCAGCCGGAGGACCACCAGCTCGCGGTGCGCGCGCTGGAGTGGTCGCGGCGCAACCGGGCGGCCTTCACCGAGGGCTACGCGGAGGCCGCCGCGTCCTCGGTGGGCGACCCGCGCAAGCGGGGCTACCTGCTGCGGGCCTTCGAGCTGGACAAGGCCGTGTACGAGGTTTCCTACGAGCACGCGAACCGGCCGGAGTGGTTGACGGTGCCGCTGTCGTCGATCGCGCGGATCACAGGAGAGGGAAAGCGATGAACCCCGAGGACATCGACCGGCTGCTCGCGGGGGCGCACCACGACCCGCACTCGGTGCTCGGCGTGCACCACCTGGCGTCCGGCGAGGTGGTGGCGCGGGCGTTCCGGCCCGGAGCGACGGCGGTGTCCCTGGTGGCCGGGGACAAGACGTGGGACCTGGACCGGGTCACCGACGGCCTGTTCGAGGGCGGCCTGCCCGAGCACCCCGGCGAGTACCGGCTGGAGGTCGCCTACCCCGGCGCCACGGTCGAGGTCGACGACCCGTACCGGTGGCTGCCCACCGTGGGCGAGCTGGACCTGCACCTGATCGGCGAGGGCCGGCACGAGCGGCTGTGGGACGTGCTGGGCGCGCGGGTGCGGACGTACGAGACCGCGTCCGGGACCGTCAGCGGCGTGTCGTTCGCCGTGTGGGCGCCGACCGCGCGCGGGGTGCGGGTGTGCGGCGACTTCGACGGCTGGGACGGGCGGGCCAACCCGTTGCGCTCCCTGGGGTCTTCGGGCGTGTGGGAGGTGTTCATCCCGAACATCCCGGCGGGCACCCGGTACAAGTTCCGCATCCTCGGCCGGGACGGGGCGTGGCACGAGAAGGCCGACCCCATGGCGTTCGCCACCGAGACCCCACCGCAGACCGCGTCCGTGGTGACCCGGTCGACCTACGAGTGGGGCGACACCGAGTGGACGGCGAGGCGTGACGCGACGGCGTGGATCAACGCGCCGATGAGCGTGTACGAGGTGCACCTGGGTTCGTGGAAGCCTGGACTGGGGTACCGGGAGCTGGCGGACGAGCTGGCGTCGTACGTGGTGGAGAACGGGTTCACGCACGTCGAGCTGATGCCGATCGCCGAGCACCCGTTCGGCGGGTCGTGGGGCTACCAGGTGACGTCGTACTACGCCCCCACGTCGCGGTTCGGCTCCCCGGACGACTTCCGGTACTTCGTCGACGTGCTGCACAGCCACGGCATCGGCGTGATCATGGACTGGGTCCCGGCGCACTTCCCCCGCGACTCCTGGGCCCTGGCCCGCTTCGACGGCACCGCCCTGTACGAGCACGAGGACCCCCGACGCGGCGAGCACCCCGACTGGGGCACGCTGGTCTTCGACTTCGGCCGCAACGAGGTCCGGAACTTCCTGGTCGCGAACGCTCTGTACTGGATCGAGGAGTTCCACATCGACGGCCTGCGGGTCGACGCCGTGGCCTCGATGCTGTACCTGGACTACTCCCGGCAGGAGGGGCAGTGGCTGCCCAACCAGTACGGCGGCCGGGAGAACCTGGACGCCGTACGGTTCTTGCAGGAGCTGAACGCGACCGTCTACAAGCGACACCCCGGTGTGGTGATGGTCGCGGAGGAGTCGACGGCGTGGCCCGGCGTCACGCGCCCCACCCACCTGGGCGGCCTGGGCTTCGGCTTCAAGTGGAACATGGGGTGGATGCACGACACCCTGCACTACCTGTCCCGTGAGCCCGTGCACCGGTCGTACCACCACAACGAGATCACGTTCTCGCTGGTGTACGCGTGGAGCGAGAACTTCGTCCTGCCGCTGTCGCACGACGAGGTGGTGCACGGGAAGGGGTCGTTGTGGGCCCGGATGCCCGGCGACGACTGGAACAAGGCGGCCGGGCTGCGGTCGCTGCTGGCGTTCATGTGGGCGCACCCGGGCAAGCAGTTGTTGTTCATGGGCGGCGAGTTCGGGCAGCAGGGCGAGTGGTCCGAGTCGCGCTCGCTGGACTGGCACCTGCTGGAGAACCCGTACCACGCGGGGGTCCGGTCGCTGGTGGCGGACTTGAACGGGGTCTACCGGGAGTCGCCGGCGTTGTACAGCCAGGACAACCGGCCCGAGGGGTTCTCGTGGATCGACGCGAACGACTCGGCGGGGAACGTGCTGAGCTTCGTCCGGATCGGCGAGGACGGGTCGCTGCTCGCGTGCATCGCCAACTTCGCCGGGATGCCGCACCACGACTACCGGGTCGGGTTGCCGGTGGCGGGGCGGTGGCGCGAGGTGGTGAACACGGACTCGGCGGTGTACGGCGGGTCGGGCGTGGGGAACCTGGGCGGCGTGGTGGCCGAGGAGGAGCCTTGGCACGGCCGACCGGCTTCAGCGGTGGTCCAACTGCCTCCGGCCGGGGTGCTGTGGCTCGTGCCGGAGAAGGCCAAGCCTGCCTGACGAGGGTGTTGGATCGCCTGGGCGATTAGGATCGGATCATGGCCTTGTCCGACGACGAACTTCGCAGCCTGATCGCCGACATGGAGTCGGACCGGGTTGAACGCAAGGAGTCCACAAGCAACACGGACAAGATCGCCCAGGCGATCACTGCCTTCGCCAACGACCTACCGGGCCACCGGGCTCCGGGCGTGCTCGTCGTCGGACAGCGTGACGACGGGAGCCCAGCGCGCACCCCCATCACCGACCAACTGCTCCAGCAACTGGCTTCCTTCCGAGATCAAGGCAATATCCTGCCACCGCCGTCGATGTCGGTTCGGAGGTTCACCCTTGCGGACCATGACGTGGCGGTGGTCGAAGTTCAACCGAGCAACTCGCCGCCAGTCCGATACAAGGGTCAAGTATGGATTCGCGTTGGACCCCGGCGAGGTCTGGCCAACGCTGACGACGAGCGCCAACTCAACGAACGCCGTCGATCCCTCGACCTACCGTTCGACAGCCGTCCGTTGCACGGCGCAACGTTGGATGACCTGGATCTGGCACTTTTCGAGAATGTACTGGTGCCATCACTGGTACCTCCAAAAGTGCTCGCTGCGAATGGGCGCACAGTCGCACAACGCCTGGCCGCGTCGCGCTTGACCACCGCCGACGGAACCCCCACCGCCGCTGGTGTGATCACGATCGGCAAAGATCCTGTGGCCTGGCTGCCCGGGGCGTGGGTCCAGTTCCTCCGGGTGGACGGGACAACGTTGGCCGACCCGCTGCACGATGAGAAGAGGCTGGACGGCCCGCTTCCGGCGACCCTTCGTCAACTCGACGAGATAATCGCCCTGAACATCAGCACTACGATAGATTTCACGTCGGGCGCCACGGAAGCCCGAATGCCGGACTACCCCATTACAGCTTTGCAGCAGGTCGTGCGCAATGCGATCATGCACCGGAGCTACGAAAGCACCAATGCCCCGGTGCGCATAACCTGGTACGACGACCGGGTAGAGGTGATCAGCCCGGGCGGCCCGTTCGGTGTGGTCACCGTCGAGAGTTTCGGCTCCGGGATAACAGACTACCGGAACCCGACCATCGCAGAGGTCATGCGTGGCCTCGGTTACGTACAACGGTTCGGCGCCGGAATCCCGATCACCACGTCCAGCCTCGCCGCGAACGGCAATCCAGCACCGGAGTTCACCCCGACACCGTCCCACGTCGCAGTTACCCTGAGGAGCAGGCTGTGAACGCCCCGGTCGTTGCCTTCTTCAACAACAAGGGCGGAGTCGGCAAGACCTCGCTCGTGTACCACTTGGCCTGGATGCTCGCCGAACTCGGCAATCGGGTCGTGGCGGCCGATCTTGATCCGCAGGCGAACCTGACTTCGGCGTTCCTGGACGAGGACGAACTGGAAAAGCTGTGGACCGACCAGAGCGAAGGTGCCGCACACCGAACGATCTGGACCGCGATTGAGCCGTTCCACACCGGGGAGGGCGGCATCGCGACCGTTCAGCCGAGCATGTTCGACGATGGACGACTTGCCGTGATCCCGGGCGATCTCGCACTTTCCTCGTTCGAAGACGAACTGAGTTCTGCGTGGCCGAAGTGCCTGGACGGCGACCCCAGGTCGTTCCGGGTCATTTCCGCCTTCTCGACCATACTGAACAACACGGCCTCCGCCCACTCGGCAGATGTCGTCCTGGTAGACGTCGGCCCCAGCCTCGGCGCGATCAACCGAGCCGCACTGGTCGCTTCCGATTACGTGGTCATACCCGTCGCTCCGGACCTCTTCAGTCTGCAAGGGTTGCGGAACTTGGGGCCACGACTACGAGACTGGCGTGCCGGATGGCATGACCGCCTGCACCGCCGACCGAGTGCCATCACCGTCTCGCCGACCGGCTCCATGAACCCTTTGGGTTACGTGGTGCTACAACACGGCGTCCGCCTGGATCGCCCGGTCAAGGCGTATCAACGCTGGATGGACCAGATTCCCCACGAATTCCGGGAGTCGGTCCTGAACAGCAATGAACCCGCACCGAAGATCTCCGACGACCCGCGATGCCTCGGCATGCTGAAGCACTACCACAGCCTCATGCCACTCGCTCAGGAAGCCCGGAAACCGATCTTCAACCTCACGACCGCGGACGGCGCGTTCGGAGGCCACTTCCAGGCCGCACGGGATGCCTATGGGCATTTCCAGCGTCTCGCGGAGGAGATCATGGCGCGGTTGCCCCACACCGAAACCTCAGTAAACCCGGCCCCCTGAGGGAGCGAGCCCTCGCCCACTCGGTATCGCGCGCGAGTCAGGTCAGGACGGGCCGGCCGATGCCATCCGCTTGGACTTGCCACGTCTGCTTGTGAAGTCAGGACCGCTGTCTGCATTCCCCAGATCGTCCACAACGCTCCAAACAGGACAGAAGACACCAACTTGGGCGCCGTCGTACTGGTTGTCCCCATGGCGATCACCGCGACCGGGTTCATCTGCTCGACGAGCCGGGCGGTCTTGGGGTGGACGCAGTTCGGGTCGCTCCTCGCGGTCCGGGGGCGGCGGTCCGGAAGGTTCGTGATGCGGTCAACATCATTTGTAAAGAAGCTTTACGATCGCAGGTTGACGAGAGCTGAACAGGGGTGTCAACGGTGCCACCGGGAAGTGCCGTAACCGGCCCCTTAGGGGTCCGGAGGCGGCACAATGGGCAGATGCGGCTCGCATCGGCTCGGCTGGTCCTGCTCGTGGCGGTGGCCCTGGTGGCCACCGGGTGCACCCAACTGGTCGACGGACGCCCGGTCGCGGGCAAGGTCGTGACCAAGGAGGGTGTGGACACCGGGTTCATCCGGGGCACCGACGGCGGACCCATCGACCAGCTCGCGGCCACCGCGATCACCGACGTGGACGCGTTCTGGCAGGAGAGCTTCCCGGCCACGTTCGGCAAGAAGTGGCAGCCGATCGAGGGCGGCATCTACTCGGTGGACACCGCCGACCCGGCCGCCAAGCCGCCGCCGTGCACCGAGAAGGCCAGCGACGTCGAGGGCAACGCGTTCTACTGCCCGAGCGCGGACGCCATCGCCTGGGACCGGGCGGCGCTGCTGCCGGTGCTCCAGGACCGGTTCGGCGACGCCGCCGTGGTGATCGTGCTGGCCCACGAGATGGGGCACGCGGTGCAGCGGCGCATGGGCATCACCCCCGAGGCCGAGCGGCGCGACCCGGACAAGTACCCGACCATCCTCACCGAGGCGATGGCCGACTGCTTCGCCGGCGCGTTCATCAAGTGGGTCAACGACGGCAAGTCCGAGCACCTGGACATCGGCGCCGACACCCTGGACTCGGCGCTGGGCGCGCTGATCACGTTCCGCGATCCGGTCGGCACGTCGGCGGAGGACAACTCGGCCCACGGCAACGCGTTCGACCGGGTGTCGGCCTTCCAGGACGGCTACCTGAAGGACGCGAAGTTCTGCGCGGCGATGACCGTGCAGAACCGGCCGTTCACCCAGCAGGCGTTCACCAGCCTCGACGACAAGGAGCGGGGCGGGAACCTGCCGTTCGACGAGATGCTCGACGCCATCGCGCCGGACCTGAACAACTACTACAAGGCGCTGGTGGGCGCCAAGGGCAAGACGTGGACCGAGCCGAAGGCCACCACGGTCCGCGAGGAGCCCACGTGCTCGGGCGACCAGGGGCCGGTGGCGTTCTGCCCGTCGAGCAAGTCGGTCGAGGTGGACGTGGCCGAGGACCTGCCCGAGCTGCACGCGAAGATCGGCGACTACGCGACCGGTGTGCTGCTGGCGAGCCGGTACGGGTTGGCGGCGCGGGCGGCGGTGGGGTTGAAGGTCGAGGGGTCCGAGGCGGCGGAGGGTGCGCTGTGCTTGGCGGGGGCTTACACGCGTGAGGTGTTCACGCGGCAGCAGGGGTTCGGGTTGTCGCCTGGGGACCTGGATGAGGCGGTGCAGGTGTTGCTGGCTTATGACTTCGCGGCGCGGGACGCTTCGGGGGAGAACGCTGTGGACCCTGGGTTCAAGCGGGTCGACGTGTTCCGCAACGGCGTTTTCACCGGCGTGTCCGCCTGTGGGTTCTGAGACGCGCTTCGCGCTTTCACGCTCGAACGCGCTTCGCGCTCTCAAGATCAAAAGCGCGCCTGGAGGTGGCAGCCCTTTGAAGGCGCGCCTTCGGCGCGGGAGTGGGGCGGTGGTTGCTGTGGTTCTGGCGCGGTGGGGTGGGGTCGTTAAGTAGGGTTCGGGCGGACGGCTGGCGGTTCTGTGTGGTGGATGGGGCGTGGCATGGGTCGACGGGTGGTGGGGGTTGCGGCGCTCGTCCTGGTCTCGGCGTTGACCAGCGCGTGCACGCAGACGGTGGACGGGCTCGCCAAGGCGGTGCAGCCGGACGTCACCAAGGTCTCCGGGTTGGAGATCACCACCGGGGAGAGCGGCCCCAAGCCGGGTGTGCCGGACGCCGACCTCCGCGTCGAGAACGCCGACGGCGGTGAGATGGACCGGCTCGCGGTCAACACCCTCGCCGACGTCGAGGAGTACTGGACCGAGAAGATGCCCGAGCACTTCGGCGGCCGGAAGTTCGAGCCGGTGAAGCGCCTGGTGTCCTACGACTCGACCGGCGCGGGCGTGGAGATCTGCCGGACCAACACGGCCGGTGTCGCCAACGCGTTCTACTGCTCGCTGGACGACAGCATCGCCTGGGATCGCGGCGACCTGCTGCCCATGCTGGACGACGCGTTCGGCCCGATGTCCGTGGTGACCGTGCTGGCGCACGAGATGGGCCACGCCGTGCAGTACAAGCTCGGCGCGCAGGGCGGGGTCAACCAGAGCACCCCCTCGATCATCAAGGAGCAGCAGGCCGACTGCTACGCGGGCAACTTCTTCCGGTGGGTCGCGGAGGGCAAGTCCAAGCACTTCCGCATCTCCACCGGTCCCGGCCTGAACCAGGTGCTCGCGACCATGTTCTTCATCCGCGACGCGGCCGGCACGTCCGCCGAGAAGCAGGGTGCGCACGGCAGCGCGTTCGACCGGGTGGCGGCCTTCCAGTTCGGGTTCGCGGGCGACCCGAAGCGGTGCGCGGAGATCGACGAGCAGGAGATCAAGGACCGCATCACCCAGCAGAAGTTCGACGCCCAGGACGTCGACACCGGCCAGGGCAAGGGCAACCTGAAGGTCGACGACCGCAAGTACCTGCAACTGCTGGAGGAAAGCCTCCGCGACGCCTTCAAGCAGAGCGGCGCGACCCCGCCGACGTTCAAGCAGGGTGACGTCGCCTGCACCGACGCCAAGGTGACCTCGCCGGCCACCTACTGCCCGGCCACCAACACCGTGGGCATCGACTTGCAGGACCTGGCCAAGATCGGGACGCCGCCGAAGAGGGGGCAGAAGGGCGGGATCGGTGACTTCGCGGCGTTCGCCGAGATCGCCTCGCGCTTCGCGCTGTCCATCCAGAAGGCCACCGGCTACCCGTTGGAGGGGCCGGCGGCGGGGCTGCGCACGGCCTGCCTGACCGGGGCGTGGGCCGGCACGACCACGGACGACAAGGCCAAGCTCCGGCTGTCCTCGGGCGACCTGGACGAGGCGGTGGCGGAACTGCTGGCCGACCGGAGCCTGATCGCCGCCGACGTCAATGGCACCGTGGTGCCGTCGGGCTTCGCCCGCGTCGAGGCCTTCCGGGACGGCTTCTTCGACGGCAGCGGGCTCTGCACCCGGAAGTACTCCGGGTGACCCGTGGGCGCTCCGGGTGGAGCGCCCACGGTCCGGCGTCAGTAGAGGGCGCTGGCCAGGGAGCGGCGGGCGGTGGAAACGCGCTGGTCGTCGGCGGGGAACAGTTCGAACAGGCCCACCAGGTGCTCGCGGACGCGGTCGCGGTCGTCGCCGTAGACGCGCCGGACGGTGTCGATCAGCCGCTTGAACGCGGCCTCGACGTCCTGGGTGGCCAGTTCGACGTCGGCCGCCGCCAGCTGGGCGTCCAGGTCGTCCGGGTTGGCGTCGGCCTTGGCCACCGCGTCCGGGCTCAGGCTCTCCGCGCGGGCGGTGAAGCGGACCTGGGCGAGGGCGGCCTTGGCGTCGGCGTTGCCGGGCTCGGTCGCCAGGATCGCCTCGTACGCGGCTTCGGCGGCGGCGAAGTCGCCCCGTTCGAAGGCGTCCTCGGCGGCGGCGAACCGCTCGTCCTCGGGCTCCGCGACCGGCTCGCCGGTCTGGTTGGCCTCGGCGGCGCGGATGCCGGGCAGGCGGTCGCGCAGCGCGTCCAGCAGGCGGTCGATCCACTTGGTGAACTCGGCTTCGGGCAGCGGACCGGCGAACGCGTCGACCGGCTGCCCGGCGGCGACGGCGACCACGGTCGGCACCGACTGCACGCCGAACACCTGGCCGATGCGCGGGCTCGCGTCGAGGTCGACCCGGGCGAGCAGCCAGGCGCCGCCGGCGGCGCGGGCTGCCTTCTCCAGGATCGGCGACAGCTGACCCGCCTCGGGGCTCCAGGACGCGGTCAGCTCGACCACGACCGGGACCTCCAGCGAGCGCTCCACGACCGACTGGAACGTCGCCTCGGTGACGTCGAGCACCCACGGGCTGGGCCCCTCGGCGGCCGGACCACCGGCGGCGGGGGCGGGGTGGCGGCGCGCTGGCGGGCGGCGTCGGCCCGCGCCTTCAGCGCGCCGAGGTCGACCGCCCCGGAGAGCGCGGCGGACAGTGCAGCGGACTTGCGAGGGTCTGGCCTTGTCACGCTCCCATCCTGGCACGGCACCGGCCGGTCGCGACGGCAGCCCGGCTGTGTTGGATCGCCTCGGCTCCGCCGAGGCGGCGAGGCCGCCTGAAAGTCGCGGCCTCGCTTGGCGGTCACCGTGCCCGCCAACCCTCGTCACCCGGCGATCTGGGCGACCGGGTCGATCGCCATCGGGTTGGTCCGCATGGCGTCGTTCCGCCGGCCCAGGGCCAGCGCGAGCGGTGTCATCAGCTCCACGAACCGGGCCGTGCCCTCCTCGCCGAGCGCCTCCCAGGGGTGCCGGGCGGCCACGTCGGTCCGGCGCTCGACTTCCTCCCGGAGGGCGCGCCCGGCCGGTGTGAGGCCGTGGTCGAAGAGGCCGCGTTCGGTCAGGGACCGCTCCGCCAGTGCCCACTCCTCCTCGGACCACCCGCGCGCTTGTCGCAGGTAGGAGGCCTCCAGGCCCTTGTCGGCGCCGAACAGGACGAGCGTTTCGCACGGGGTGAGGTCGGCCGCGACCAGCGCCGCCACGTGGCCGTCCCCGCGCGACTCGCGCAGGGTCGTGCACGCCTGCCAAAGCGCCAGGTGCGGCTGGTCGGGCACCGGGAGCGCCGCGTTGGCCGCCCCCAGCACCCGGCCGGCGATCGGCGCGGCAGCCGCCGCCCGCAGCGCGAGGTCGGCGGCCTCCGCCAGGTCCAGGGTCGGCAGCATCCGCCGCAAGGCGCTGTCGACGCCCTCCAGCCGCGCGGCCAGGAAGCGCTCCGGCGGGGCGACCTCCCACGCGTCGGGCAGGGCGCGGGCCACCATCCGGGGGTGGAAGCTGTAGAACGCGGCCGTCACGGTCTGCGGCGCCGCCGCGCCCAGCGGTGCCGCGCGCATGCCGAAGTAGCCCATCCAGCCGCCCTTGCAGCCCAGCGCGTCGGTCACCGCGCGGGACTCCGGCGTGAAGTACGTGACGTCGTGGTACGTCTCGAAGCGCAGCCACAGGTCGCGGGGGTCCATGCCGCCAAATTAGTAGGACGTCCGACTATTCGGAAGGGTTCAGGTGCTGTTCGACCCGGTCGACCTTGGCGGTCAACTGCCCGGTGTGCCCGGGGCGGATGTCGGCCTTGAGCACGAGGCTCACCCGGGGCGCGGTGGCCTGCACGACCTCGGTCGCCTTCTTCACCACCGCCATCACCTCGTCCCACTCGCCCTCGACCAGCGTGAACATCGCATTGGTCTGGTTGGGCAGCCCGGACTCCCGGACCACCCGCACCGCCTCGGCGACGGCCGCGGCCACGCTGTCGGACTCCCCGCCGAGCGGGCTGACGCTGAACGCGACGAGCACAGTTCCCTCCTCTTGGTCGGGTACCCACTGGTAGCTTCGGCGGCATGACGTCCCAACCGCTGCCGTTCGACCCCATCGCGCGCGCCGCCGAGCTGTGGGAGAAGCGGATCGGACCGTCGACGGCGATGGCGGCGGTCACGAGCGTCATGCGAGTACAGCAGATCATCCAGTCCTCGGTGGACGCCGCCCTCAAACCGCACGGCCTGACCTTCGCCCGGTTCGAGGCGCTGGTGCTGCTGACGTTCTCGCGCACCGGCAGCCTGCCCATGCGGGTGATGGGCGAGCGGCTCCAACTGCACCCGACGAGCGTGACCAACATCGTCGACCGCTTGGAGGCCGACGGCCTGGTCCGCCGCAACCCGCACCCGACCGACCGGCGGACCACCCTGGTGGAGATCACCGAGGCCGGCCACGCGCGGCGCGAGGCGGCGACGGAGGCGGTGACCGAGGTCGAGTTCGGCCTGCGCGGGCTGACCGACCGGCAGACCGAGCAGCTGACCGACCTGCTCGCCAAGGTCCGCCGCGCGGTCGGCGACTTCAAGGACTGAATTCGCTCGACCGGACCAAAGCCTGTCGGTCACCCTGTGCGCCGTGCGAACCGTGATCGCGTTGGTGACCGTCGGTGGCCGGCACGCGGGGACCGTGCCGGAGTTCACCGTGGAGAGCCCGTGGTGGAACGACGTCGAGCCGGTGACCGCGCACCTGGACCGGGTGCTGGGCGTGCCGACGAGCGTGCTGCGGCTGGTGTCCGCGACCGGATCGGGGATGCGCGGCGGGACGGTGACCTACCAGGTCGAAGCGCCCGGTGCTCATTTGTCCACTGTGGACCCGGTTGGGTTCGGGGATGACCCCCTGCGGATGCCGTGGGCGCGGCCGGGCGGGCCGGCGGCGTTGGTGGAGTGGGCGGACGGGCACGTGCGGCGCGTCGAGCCGGCGGTGCAGGTGAAGACGTGGAACCTGTCGTGCCTGTACCGGTTGCGCACCAAGGCGGGGGTGGTGTGGGCGAAGGAGGTGCCGCCGTTCCTGGCGCCCGAGGGGCCGGTGATCGACCTGGTCCGGTCGGTCGACCCGACGCTGGCGCCGAGCGTGCTGGCGGCCGAGGCCAGGCGGATCCTGCTGGCGGACGTGCCCGGGACGGACTGCTGGTCGCCGAGCCCGGAGATGGTCGAACGCATGGTGCCCCGCTGGGTCGCGATGCAGCACGCCCTGGCCGGTCGCGCTTCGTTGCGCCGGCGCGGGGTGACCGTGCCGTCGTTCGGCTTGCCGGACTCGTTGCTGCACGGTGACTTCCACCCGGGCAACTGGCGGTCGAGCGGGGTCGTGCTGGACTGGGGCGAGGCGCACTGGGGTCACCCGGCGCTGGACGCGGCCAAGCTGGTCGATTTCGTCGGCCCGGACCTGGGGTCACTGGTCGAACGCGTGTGGTGCGAGGCGTGGCTGACCCACCGCCCGGACAGCGACCCGTCGAGCGCGCTGCGGCACGCCCGGCCGGCGGCGCACCTGCTGGGGGCGGAGGTGTACCAGGAGTTCCTCGACAACATCGAGGAGAGCGAGCGCGTGTACCACCGGGGTGACCCGGAGGAGCAGTTGGCGCTGGCTCAGTCGTTCGCGGTCTGAACCTCGTCGTCGAGCTTCCCGTTCTTGGCGGCCCAGCGCTCGAAGACGACGGTGCCGAACGGCGGGATGCCGGCGACGAGGGCCCAGACGGTGGTGGCCTTGTTCCAGCGGTGGGCGAGCATGAGGGTGACGAGCGCGTAGCCGACGAAGATGACCCCGTGGATCGGGCCGAAGATCTTCACGCCGATCTCGTTGCCGACGACGACGTACTTGAAGAACATGCCGATCAGCAGACCGGCCCAGGACACGGCCTCGGCGAGCGCGAAGAGGCGGAAACGGCCAACGGGGCTGCTAAGCATGTCACCCATTGTGGTGAGTGATCCCGGTCACCTGTCCGTTGGGTCCGTTTTTGTCGGTGGTCGCTGGGAAAATGGTGATCGGGGGCCGGCGGCCAGCGGCCAGTGGCAGGCAGGCAGCGGGCGGCAGGCAGCGGGCGGCAGGCAGCGGGCGGCAGGCAGCGGGCGGCAGCAGCAAGCAGGCGGCGAACGAGCGGGAGGGCAGGCAGCGGGGCAGGCGGTCAGCCGGCAGACAGGCAGGTGGCCGGCGAGCAGGCGGCCGGCGGCGACAGGCGGCCGGTGGCGACAGGTGGCCAGCGAGCAGGCGGCCGGCGGCGACACGTGGCCAGCGGCGGCTACGAGGAGCAACAGCGGCGGCGGCGCGGCGGCGGGTTCGCCGAGGTGAGACGTGTTGTGGCCAGCCTCCGGCCCCCGTCTCCATTGTCCCACGAGCCACCGACAATCCGGGGCCGCCGCTCCACCCACCCCAGGCAGCAGGTGGAGCGGCGGCAGGCTCAGTCCTCCCAGCGGAACACCCGGGCCGCGATGAAGCCGACCACCAGCGTGAAAGCGATCAGCACCGCCGACGGCACCACCAGCGCCTCCGCACCCTTCCCCCGCACCAGCACGTCCAGCATCCCGTCGTTCATGTGCCGCAACGGGAACACGTTCGACACCGCCTGCAACCACCCGGGCGCCTTCTCCAGCGGGAAGAACGTCCCGGACAGGAAGGCCATCGGCATGATCACGATGTTCGCCGCCCCGCTCGCCGCCTCCTCCGTCTTGCAGAACGCCCCCACCAGCATCCCGATCGCGAAGAACGCCGTCGTCCCCAGCACCAGCAGCGGCAGCGCCAGCCACCACGAACCGGTCAGCTTGAGCCCGAACAACGGGGTCAGCGCGACCGCCACGAACACCACGCCCTGGGCCACGGCCGTCCCCATGCTGACCAGGATTCGCGACGACAGCACGACCGTCGGACCGACAGGCGCCAGTCGGACCCGCCGCAGCACCTGCTTCTTGCGCCACGACACCAAGGTCAGCGCCGCCCCGAAGACACCGGACATCGACACCGCCCACGACAGGATGCCCGGCGTCAGGTACTGGATCGGCTTCAGCGACGCGTCCTCGACCGGCTTCGCCGCAAAGGTGAACGCCGGCGAAACACCCGTCGCCGCCAGATTCACCTTGTCCACGGTGCCCGACACGATGCCCAGCACCGTCTGCGCCTGGGTCTGGTCACTGGCCGCGAACGTCAACTCGACCGCACCACCGCGCGCGACGATCACGGCCGGCAGGTCGCCGTCGTTCACCTTGCGCCGGGCCGCTTCGAAGTCGTCGTGCCTCTCCAGTTCCAGCGCGCCCGACTCGGCCAGCGCGCTGACCACCGGGCCGTCGCCGACGACCGCGACCTTCGTCTTCTCGGCGCCGGAATCCCTGAACAGCAGGCCGAAGACGACCAGGAACATCAGCGGGAACACGAAGACGAAGAACAGGGTCATCCGGTCGCGCAGGAAGCCCTTCACCATCGCGGCGGACAGGCTCTTGAACGCGGTCACGCCCGGTACTCCCGTCCGGTCAGGTTGAGGAACACGTCCTCCAACGTCGCCGTGCGCACCTGGAGGCCGTCGAGCGTCCCCCGTTCGGCCAGCGCGGACAGGACGGGCGCGGGGCGGCGGGTCGCGATCGTCAGCGACACCTCGTCCTCCTGCACCTGGTCCACACCGCTGATGGCGCGGGCGTCGTCGACCGTCAAGGCACCGCGTTGGAGCACGACGTGGGTGGGCGCGTCGAGGCCGCGCACCAGGGTCGCGGGCGCGTCCATGGCGAGGATGCGACCCCGGTCCATGATCGCCACGCGGTCGCACAGGATCTCGGCCTCGTCGAGGTAGTGCGTGGTGTAGACGATGGTCTTGCCGCGCTGCTGGATGGCGCGCAGCACGTCCCACAGGTTGCGCCGGGCCTGCGGGTCCAGCGCGGCCGTCGGCTCGTCCAGGAACACGATGTCCGGGTCGTGCACGAGCGCGCACGCGATGGACAGCCGCTGCCGCTGGCCGCCGGACAGCTTGTTCTCCTGCACGTCCGCCTTGTCGGTGAGCCCGACGAGCTCCAGCATCTCCGCGGCACGGGTCGCCGGCACCCCGTAGAGCGAGCCGAACGTCTCCAGCTGCTCCTTGGCGGTGAGCCGCTCGAAGAAGCTGGACGCCTGGAGCTGCACGCCGATCCGGGGCAGCAGCGCCGGGTTGCGCGGCCACGGGTCCTCATCCAGCAGGCGCACCCGTCCCGAGTCCGGTTTGCGCAGGCCCTCCACGATCTCCAGGGTCGTGGTCTTGCCCGCCCCGTTCGGGCCGAGGATGCCGAAGAACTCGCCTTCGGCGACGGTGAACGAGACCCCGTCCACCGCCTTGAGGTCGTCGTAGTGCTTGCGGATGTCGCTGACCACGACCGCCGCTCTCTCCCCAGTCATGCCGAAGACCGTAAGGCCGGCGAACGACCTCCTACGGCCTTTCCGGGGTGCTCACCACCAAAGTAGATCAGTCCGCGATGCTTTCGTATGACAACGCTCGCACTGCGCGGTCAACCGCCCGCGCACGGTGACGGCGGCGGCGTGCCCCACGTGGCGTCGGCGGGGTCGTCGGTGAGCGTCACGTCCACGACCGCCCCAGCCACCAGGTCCTCGTGGTCGATCCACGTGTTGTCGTGGGTGACGCCGTTCAGCGCGACCGCGCGGATGTACTGGAGCTTCGTAGGCGTCGCGTCCGGCGCGGTGATCGTGGTGGACCGACCGTCGGCCAGGTGGATGGTCGACTCGGCGTAGCGCGGCGCGTGCAGGAGGAACTGGCCGGTGCCGGGCGTCGCCGGGTACAGACCCAGGGCGCTGAACACGTACCAGGCGGACATGGTGCCGAGGTCGTCGTTGCCGGTGACCCCGTTGGGGGCGTTGACGAACAGGGTCTGCGCGGCCCGGTTGACCGCCGACGTCTTCCACGGCTGCCCGATCAGCACGTACATCCAGGGCGCGTGCAGGTCCGGCTCGTTGTTGGGGTTGTAGCGGAACTGGTTGTAGTAGTTGTACGGCCCGACCACCCACTTCTCCCGGACCGTCCGCGCCGGGTCAGCCACCAGGTCGGGATAAGCGAAGAAGTCGTCCAACCGCGCGGCGGCCTCCTCCTTGCCGCCCAACAACTCCACCAGCCCCGGAACGTCCTGCTGGACCAGCCACTGGTACTGCCACGCCGTACCTTCGTGGAACCCGTCCTGCCCCTGGGGCGTGAAATCCTCCAACCACCGGCCGTCGGCGGTCTTCGGGCGCGGGAACCCGGTAAACCCGCGATCGGTGACCGTCGAGTCCCACAACGTCCGGTAGTTGCGCCCACGCCGGCGCAGAGCCGCCGCATCCTCCTCATACCCCAACGCTTCTGCCATGATCGACAACGACGCATCGGCCAGCGCGTACTCGAAGGTCGCGGACGCCCCATGGTGCGGGTCGACGTCCTGCCCCTTCTTCCGATAGCCGGGGTCGAACTGCACGAACCCGCCATCCAGGTACGACCGGACACCCGCCCGCCCCTCGAACGGCGACGCGGCCGGCGGCAACTGCGTGGCGTTCTGGAGCAGCGCGCGGTAGGCCTGCTCCTCCAGCCCCTCCAGCGCGCCGAACCGCCACAGGTCGACCAGGAACGGGGTGACCGGGTCGCCGGTCATCGTGTTGGTCTCCTGATTGGCATAGGCCCACCGGGGCAACCAGCCCCCTTGCTCGTGGATCGCAATCAAGGACCGGGCCACGTCACGCGCACGCTCCGGCCTCAGAAGTGCCAAGAGCTGATTGTGGGCGCGGTAGGTGTCCCACAGCGAAAAGTACTCGTAATACGTCCACCCGTCCGCCGTGTGGACACGGTCGTCGAAACCCCGGTACCGACCGTCGATGTCGTTGCCCGTCAACGGTTGCAGCAGCACGTGGTAGAGCGCCGTGTAGAAGACCGTCGCGTCGTCGTCGGACGCGGCAGCGACCTCCACCGACGACAACTCCTCCCGCCACACGTCCTGAGCAGCCTCGCGAAGGGCATCGAACGACTTCCCCCGCGCCTCCACCAGATTCCGCAGGGCACCCTCGGCATCGACGTGGGACAACGCCGTCGCCACCGTCACCGGCCCGTCCCCGAACGCCACCCACTGCCCGCGCAGCCCCGCGCCACCCGACGCGCCACCCCAGTTCCCGGTCCGCGCGAACGGTCGGTCGAAGGACGTGGCGAAGTAGGTCTTGTACGGCTTGCCGCCGCAGAACGCCTGCGACGTCACCGATCCCACCAGCGTCCGGTCGTCCACCACCTGGACCGAACTGGCGAACACCGGCTCCTTGTCGTTGGCCTGCCCCACGTTCACCAACACGTGCGGCGTGACACCGGCCGGGAACGTGAACCTCTCGACCCCGGTGCGCAGCGTGGCCGTGCTCTCGACCGTGATGCCCCCGTCGAGCCGAACCCGGTAGTACCCGGCCTCCCCGACCTCACCGTCGTGGCTGTACCGCGCCCCGTACCGCCGGTGGTCGAAGACGCGCGGCAACCCGGCGACCGGCAACACCGACACCAGCCCACCCTGCTCCCAGCACCCCGCGCCGGACAGGAAGAAGTGGCCGATCCCCCGGATCACCTGGTCGTCGTACCGGTACCCGGCGTAGTGCGAGCCGATGGGACTGGAATGCGCCATCCCGAACGGCATGGACGCACCCGGGAACGTGTTGCCGTCGTCCTTGGTCCCGATGAACGTGTTCACAGCCCGCACCGGATCAGTCATCACCCTCCCACCCTAGGCCGCTCCACACCGCTCAACACCGCTCTTCGGCGCGCAGCGCCGGCAGGCAGGGCCGCCGAGTGAGGACACAAGCACGAAGCCTTCGCGGTTGTGTCCACCCTTGGCGGCCTGCCCGCCGGCGAGGCGCTGGTGATCTTTTGATCTTGCGAGCGCGTCACCGCGTCAAGAGACCGAACCGCACCTATCCTGGTCCCGATGTCGACCGGCTCGGACTTCCTCCTCCTGGACCCCGCCAACGCGCCCACCCGCGGCCTAGCCGACTGGCTGGCCGCGCAACTGCGCGCAGCCATCGCCGACCGCCGCTTGGCCGTGGGCGAACGCCTGCCCGCAACCCGCGTCCTGGCCGCCGAACTAGACGTATCGCGCGGAGTCGTCACCGAGGCCTACCGCCGACTGGCCGAAGAGGGCCACGTAGCCGGCCGAGGCCGCGCGGGCACCGTGGTCCTCGCAGTCCCCGCACTCCCTCTTCCCAGCCGCCTCACCCGGACCACCAAACCGATCTTCCCGCGCACCCCCGCCGCCGACGTCTTCGACGTGCTGCGCGAAGCCCCCGCCCGAATCGACCTGTCCCCAGGCGTGCCGGACCTCACCGCCTTCCCCCGCGCCGCCTGGCTGCGCGCCGAACGAGCCGTCCTGTCCCGCCTGTCCTCCCCCGACTTCAGGTACGGCGACCCGCGCGGCACGCCCGCCCTCCGCACCGCCGTCACCCGCTGGCTGGCCCGCACGCGCGGGATCGTCGCCGACCCCGCCGACGTCGTCGTGGTGACCGGGGTGGCCCAGGCCTTGGCCCTGCTGGCCGAAGCCCGCCACCAGCACGACATCAACGAAATCGCCGTCGAGGACCCCGGCTCCCTAGGCGTGCGCCAGCACCTGAACCACCACGGCCTGGCCACCCCACCCGTACCCGTCGACGACCTGGGACTCCAGGTCGCCGAACTCCGCACAGACGCCGTCCTGGTGACCCCCGCCCACCAGTTCCCGACCGGCGTCGTACTGGCCCCTGAGCGGCGACGCGAGCTGACCGCCTGGGGCGGCCTGGTCGTCGAAGACGACTACGACGCCGAACACCGCTACGACCGCCCACCCGTCCCCGCACTGAAAGCCACCCTCCCAGACCAGGTCTGCTACACGGGCAGCGTGTCGAAACTCCTGGCCCCCGCCCTCCGCACGGGCTGGCTGCTGGTCCCCGAGCGGTACCGCGACACCGTCGTCACCGCCAAGAGGTTCGCCGACCTGGGCAGCACCGCCCTCCCCCAACTGGTCCTGGCCGAGCTGATGGACTCCGGCGAGTTGGAACGGCACCTGCGCCTCCTCCGCCGCCGCCACGTCCGCCGCCGCGACGCCATGACCCGCGCCATCGCCGACCACCTCCCGGAGGCCCGCGTACACGGCGTGGCGGCCGGTCTCTACCTCACCGTCACCTTCGACACCGACGTGCCGGACACCGCCCTCGCCGCCGCCGCCCTGGACCTCGGGGTCAAGGCCCAACCCCTCTCCTGGCACGCCCAACGCCCCACCCGCCCCGGCCTGGTGCTGGGCTACGCCGCGAACCCCGCCACCGTCCTCACCGAAGGCATCTCTGCGATCTCCAGGGCCCTACACCAGCTCCGCTAGCCGCCGCAGTTCTTCAGACGCACCGAACACCCCCGCCCGCGCCCGACCCGTACGCAGGTCCACCAGGTGCGCCAGCTCCGCCACGACCACGCTCAACGGCGGACCGCTCGCCGTGACGTCCTGTTCCGCCCCCGCCTGCGCCTCCAGAAACGGCTTCACCAGCCGCCCGTGGTGCAGCGCGTAAGCCGCCCCATGCGCCCGACACACCTCCAAAAACAGCCCGCCATACAAAGGCTCCCTCAGAAACCGGTGCAGCAGTGGCTCAACCAGCACGGCCCGGCGCAAGCGGACCTGGTGGTCCGGAGGCACGTAAGGCAGCTTCTCCGCCACGACCCGCTGGTAGAACGGGTCGTCCGCACGACACAGACCCAACAACAGGTCGATCTCGTTCACCGCCGCGAAATCACCGGCGTTCACCCCCCGGTACACCTGCGAACCCACCCTGTGCGACCGGAAGTACGGCCGGATGCCCAGGTAGAACCGTTGCGGGTCAACGCTTTCCGCCACGGCCCGGTTGAAGACCAAGACATCGTCCAACGCGTCCCGAGCCTCCCCCAGCAAGTGCTCCACCACCGGGCTGAGCACACCCATCGTCGCGACAAGCCGCAGGGCGTGCGCCGCCCGCTCGTACCCGACCACCGCCAACCCGTTGAGCCGCACGAAATCCTGCTCGTCAGCCAACGACGTGAACGTCCGGAACCCGTACAAGCTCTGGTGCGCGAACACGTACCGCGGCGCGACCCCCAGGGACGTCCCGAGCCGGGTCGCCAGCGCCCAGGCCGGGGCCAGCACCTCCTCGTCCTCCACCCGGTGCCGCGCGCACGCCGCCAGGTACAACCCGACCGACCCCAGCAGCCGGTACCCATCCCCCTCCAACCCGGGCAACCGCTTGGCCCCTTCGTGCAGCACCTCCTCCTGCCCCAGGTCGGCCACGTACTCCTGCCCAACAGCGAAGTACGCCTCCTCGAACCGCGTGTTGAGCTGGACGAACTCCTCACCCAGCCACCGCTCGAACTCCGTCATGACCGCCATGCTGCTCGGCGGCCACGACGGGGTTCCAGGTCCATTCCGCACCCGCTGAACAGGTCCAATCAGGCGACACCGATGGCGAACACGTGGAACGTGCCGCCGGTGACCGACGCGGGCAGCGTCACCGACCGGATCGGCTTGTTCTCCACCACGATCGGCGCGGTGGCGAACACGAACACCTTGAGCTGCTGCGCCTCACCGCTGGTGTGGTTGCGGTACGGCGTGGTCACCACGATGCGGTTGTCGAACGACGGGGGCGTGGACGGGTTGCCGCCCAGCGCCCAGTCGGAGAACCCGACGTCCGCGGTCTGCGTGGTGCCGTCGGCGTAGGTCACGGTGAGCCGCCCGGACGACCGCCCACCCGCGCCACTGCCCAGCAGACCCAACCGAGTGCCGGTGGCGTTCACCGTCACGGTCTGGCCAACGGCGTTGACGTTGTCCGGCTCCCCGACCGGCGAGGTCGGCCAGCCATAGGTGATGCCGTCCGAACTCAGCACCGCCCCCGGTGTCACCCCTTGCTCCGCCAACGCCTTGCGCGAGTAGCTCCACCCGCCGCCGTCGAAGTTCCCGATGGCCTGGTCGTCGTCCGGCGACGTGCCCACGTTGTCGAACGCCGCCCGCAGGCTGCCCGGTTCGGCGACCAGCACCGAAACGGTGCTGCGCTGGCCGTTGCCGAACACCACCGGCACGCGGTGGGTCTGCTCGGCGGCGTTCGCGGCCACCGCCACGGTCACGCTCTGCCCGGCCTTCTCCCCGGGCGGCACGATCACCTCACCGCTCACCGGGCTCAGCGTGATCCCCGGCGGCGGCTGAGCCGACCAGCCCACTTTGCCGCCACGCCCCGAAAAGTCCTGCGCGCCAACCACGACCGTGCCGCTGCCGCCGGCGGGCAGCACAAGCCGACCGGGCTCGACGTACGACTGCTGGGCGATCTCGCCGTCCCGAAACGACGGCGGCGCGTCGGCGGCCCCCGTGCCCCAGGTTGTCGGGGTACCAGAAAGCCCGAACTCCAGCGTCCCTCCGCCCGTCACGAACGACTCCGGCAGCCAAGTCCGACTCTGCGCACGGCCGTTCAACGCCAGCGCCGACACGTACTTCCCCTCCCCGGAAGCCTTGATCACGATCGGCGCCCCGTTCGGCCGCGTAATGGTGACCTCGCGAAACAGCGGGCTGTTGACGACCAGTTCCGCCCGGCCGGGGATCACCGGGTACAGGCCCAACGCAGCCCACACGTACCAGGACGACATCTGCCCGAGGTCGTCGTTGCCCATCAACCCGTTCGGGCCGGGTCCGAACAGCTCGTCCACCGCCTTGCGCACCACCGCCTGGGTCTTGTCGGGCGCGCCTGCCCAGTTGTAGAGCCACAGGGTGTGCATGATCGGCTCGTTGCCCAGGAAGGCGTGCGGCTCGTGCGGTCCGGCGTTGAGCTTGGTGAAGAAGAAGTCCAGCCGTTCGCGGACCTTGGCGTCGCCGCCCATCGCGGTGAACAGGCCGCGCGCGTTGTACGGGACCATCCACGTGTACTGGGCGGCGTTGCCCTCGACCCACGTGTCCGGGTTGCCGGGCGTGAACGGTTCGACGAACGAGCCGTCCCGGTTGCGCGCCTGGAGGTAGCCGGTGCCCGGGTTGTAGAGGTTCTGCCAGTACTGGGCGCGTTTCATGAACGTCTGCCAGGTCGCGCCGTCACCGAGGCGGCGGGCCAGTTCGGCGATGGAGAAGTCCGCGGTGGTGTACTCCAGGGTCGTCGCCGGCGGTCCCCACACGTTGCGCGCGCCGATCGGGACGTAACCCATCGTCTGGTAGTCGGTCAGGCCGGGCCGTTCCTCGTAGCCCTGCGTGGGTTGAGTGGCGCCCCGAAGCATCAGCAAGAGCGCTTTGCCGGCGTCGAAGTCCTTGGCCCCGAACGCGTACGCGCTCGCCACCATCACGTGGTACGGGTCGCCGACCATGACCCCGGTGTAGCCGTTGGCCACGGTCCACCGGTCCCAACTGCCGCCCTGCTCGGCGAACAGCATCATGGACCGGACCATGTCCGAAGATTCTTTGGGGGCCAACAGGGACAGCAGTTGCATCTCCGAGCGGTAGACGTCCCAGCCGGAGAAGTTGGTGTAGACGGCGTGGCCCCGGTCGGCGGTGTGGATGCGGCCGTCGAAGCCCGGGTAGCGGCCGTCGACGTCGGAAAACACGTTGGGCTGCAACAGGGAGTGGTAGAGAGCGGTGTAGAACGTGGTGCGCTGCGCGTCCGTGCCGCCGGTGACCTTGACCTGGTTGAGGCGGTCGTTCCAGGCCTTGCGGGCGGCGGCGCGGACGGCGTCGAAGGACTTGCCCACGTTCTCGGCGCGCAGGTTCCGCTTCGCGCCGTCGATCGAGACGAACGACAGGCCGACGCGCATGGTGACGTCCGGGTCGTCGAAGGTCACGTACGCGCCCGAACCGGGGCCGGAGACGGTGGTGTCCTGGGCTGCGACCGTGCGCTTCTGCTCGACGGTCTTCGGCGCGTCCCCGGTGTCGCGGACGCCGGAGCCGCCGCGTTCGGCCGTCCGGCCCGGTGTGACCGCACCGTTCTTCCACGTGCCGCGGGCGGCGAAGGGCTGGTCGAACTGGGCGTGGAAGTAGACCCGGTAGCGGTGGTCCGCGCCGCAGAACCGGCCGCTGGTGGCCCAGCCGCTGATGGTGTTCGTGCCGATGGTGACCTCGGCGTCGTCCGTGCCCGAGATCGAGCCGGACGTGTTGACCAGCAGTGTCGAGGTCGCCCCGCCGGGGTAGGCCAGGCGGCCGACGCCGGTGCGCTGGGTGACGGTCAGTTCGACCTTCGCGCCGCTGTCCAGGGTGACGCCGTAGTAGCCCGGTGTCGCGGACTCGTTCGCGTGGGAGAACGTCGAGACGTACCGGGCCGGGTCGGTCGCCGGGGAGGTGGTGACCTCGCCGACGAACGGCATGATCGGGACGTCCTGGTAGGTCGAGCAGCCCGCGCCGGACAGGTGGGTGAGGCTGAACCCCTTGATCCGGTTGTCCGGGTAGTGGTAGCCGCCGTGCTGGCGGGTGACGGTGTCCGGGCTCCACTGGACCATCCCGAAGGGCACGTCCGCGCCCGGGAAGTTGTTGCCCGCGCCGCCGCCCGTGCCGTGGTCGGGTCCACCCGGCTGGGTGCCGACGAACGGGTTCACCCACCGCGCCAGGTCGTCCGACTGCGCCTGTGCCTGGACCGGGTGGAGCGCCGCGAGCGCTAGGGCCGCCGCCGCGACCAGTGCCGTCTTCACGAGACCTCCTCGGTTGACAACGCTGTCCAAGGCATCCAGTAATCGCATCATTGCGGAGCGTGGCAGGTCGGCGTCAAGGCTGATCGCGGGTCTTGTCTCGGTCAAGACAGCTCAGCTCATTGACTTTGGCCGGCCTCGGGTGTGTGATTCGCGCACTATGACAACGTTGTCCGCAGCCGCCGGCCGCAAAGTGCGCCGCGCCACCATGAACGACGTGGCGCGGCTGGCCGGCGTCAGCATCAAGACGGTCTCCCGCGTGGTGAACGACGAGGCGGGCGTGCACCCGGCCACCGCCGAGCGGGTGCTCGCCGCGATCGACCAGCTCGGCTTCCGGCGCAACCTGAGCGCGCGCAACCTGCGCCGCGGCTCGTCGACCGGGACCGTCGGGCTGGTGCTGGAGGACGTGGGCAACCCGTTCTACTCGGGCGTGACGCGGGCGGTCGAGGAGGTCTCCCGGCTGCGCGGGCGGCAGGTCATCACCGGCTCGTCGGACGAGGACCCGGTGCGGGAGCGGGAACTGGCGCTGGAGTTCTGCTCGCGCCGGGTGGACGGCCTGCTGATCGTGCCCGCCGGGTTGCAGCACGGGTACCTGGTGCCGGAGATGCGGGCGGGGACGCCCGTGGTGTTCCTGGACCGGCCGGCGGGTGACGTCGTGGCGGACACCGTGCTGGTGGACAACGTCGGCGGCACCACCGAGGCGGTGCGGCACCTGGCGTCGTTCGGGCACCGGCGGATCGCGTTCCTGGGTGACGCGCCGGACATCTTCACCGCCAACGAGCGCCTGCGCGGCTACCGCGAGGGGTGCGTGCGGGCGGGCATCGGGTTCCACGAATCGCTGGTGGTGATGGGGCCGCACGACGAAGCGTCGGTGCGAAAGGCGTTGCACGGCTTGACTTCGGGTGCCGACCCGGCGACCGCCGTGGTCACCGGCAACAACCGGATCACCGTGCACGCGCTGCGCGCCCTGGCCGGGGCGTCCCGGCGGCCCGCTCTCGTGGGCTTCGACGACTTCGAGCTGGCGGACCTGCTCTCCCCTCCGGTGAGCGTGATCGCGCACGACGCGAGCGCGCTGGGCAAGGCGGCGGCGGACCTGCTGTACGCCCGCTTGGACGGCGACGGGTCACCACCCCGCCGCGTGGTGCTGCCGGTGCGCCTGGTGGCCCGAGGATCAGGGGAGGTCCGCGCGTGAGTGAGCGACCGGTCGCGCTGCCCGCCAACCAGCCCCGGCAGTACTACCGGGGCGGGGCGGCCATCGCGGAGCTGCGGGGCGAGCCCGGGGCGGACTTCGGTCCCGAGGACTGGGTGGCGTCCACGACGACCCTGTTCGGCCGGGAGCCCGACGGGTTGACCCGGCTGCCCGACGGCCGGTGGCTGCGCGACGCCGTGCGCTCTGATCCGGTGACCTGGCTGGGACACGCGCACGTGGCGGAGTTCGGCGCGGACACCGCGCTGCTGGTGAAGCTGCTCGACGCCGGGCAGCGGCTGCCGGTGCACTGCCACCCGTCCAACGGGTTTGCTTCGGAGCACCTGGACTGCCGGCACGGCAAGACCGAGGCGTGGATCGTGGTCGGCACTTACGGGCCTTCTCCCACGGTGCACATCGGGTTCCGGGAGGACGTGCCGGCGTCGGTCGTGGCGGAGTGGGTGTCCACTCAGGACTCCTCGGCGATGTTGGGGTCGCTGAACGCCGTCGGTGTGCGGCCCGGTGACACGGTGTTCGTGCCTGCCGGGGTGCCGCACGCGATCGGCGAGGGGGTGTTCATCGTCGAACTCCAGCAGCCGACGGACTTCTCGGTGACGTTGGAGTGGCGAGGTTTCCTGGACGACCCCGACGCTTGGCACCTCGGGATGGGGCAGGACGCGGCGCTGGGATGCGTGGAGCGGTCGGCGCAGCGGGTCGAGGACTTGGTGTTGCGGACGGGCACGTCGGCGTCGGCGGAGTTGCTGGGTGCGCAGGCCGATCCGTTCTTCCGGGCGGACCGGCTGCACGTGTCGGGGAGGGTGGTGTTGGAGGAGTCCTTCGCCGTGCTGGTGGTGCTGGAGGGCGAGGGGTCGCTGGACGGCCTGCCCGTGCGCCGCGGGAGCACGGTCGTCGTACCCCACGCCGCCGGCCCGCTCGAACTGTCCGGCGATCTAGTCACCATCCGCTGCCGCCCACCCGTCCTCCCATGACCCCACTCCAGCCGCCCCCAGTCCGCGCCCACCCCAAGACCGACCCACCTGCCGTCGTAATGCCCGCCCGCCGTCGACCTGCCCATTCGCTGCCCAACTCCACCCAGATCCACCCGTTGTCGCCATTCCCACCCCCACCACTGAAATATTTAGTCCACTGAACTAAAAATTTCCGTCGTCTGGAACGACCGTCTGGAACGCCATCCGGAACCGGCCGGAACCACCCGGCCGGAACCGTCAGGAACAACGTCCGGAACCGCTGTCTGGAACCGCTGTCCGGAACCGCTGTCCGGAACCGCTGTCCGGAACCGCCGTCTGCAACGGAACACCGTCGGAACGCCGTCGGGAGGCGCCATGGCCCAACCCCTGCTGGACGCCCGTGACCTGGTGAAGCACTACGGCAGCGTGGAAGCCCTGCGCGGCGCGTCCTTCACCGCGCACGCGGGCGAAGTCGTGGCCCTGATCGGGGACAACGGCGCAGGCAAGTCGACCCTGGTCAAGTGCCTGTCCGGAGCCGAACAACCCGACTCGGGCACGATCACCTTCGACGGAGCGGAGATCTCCCTCCCCTCCCCGGTCGCCGCGCGCGCACGAGGCATCGAGACCGTCTACCAAGACCTCGCCGTGGCCCCGGACCTGGACCCGGCCGCCAACCTCTACCTCGGCCGCGAACTCACCAAGCCCGGCCCGCTCGGGTGGTTCGGCGTGCTGGACAAGAAAGAGATGCGGCGACGCGCCACCGAGTCGTTCCGCGACCTCGGCGTGACCCTGCAAAGCGTGGACGTCCCGATCGGGGCGTTGTCCGGCGGCCAGCGGCAGAGCGTCGCGGTGGCGCGCAGCGTGGTGTGGGCGAGTCGGTTGGTGTTCATGGACGAGCCGACCGCAGCCCTGGGCGTCGTGCAGCGGGAACGGGTGCTGGACGTGGTGCGGCGGGTCCGCGACCAGGGCATGGCGGTCGTGCTGATCAGCCACAACATGCCCGAGGTGCTGGCCGTCTCCGACCGGGTCGAGGTGCTGCGCCTGGGTCGCCGGGTGGCCCGGTTCCGGGCGGCGGACACGACCGTGGAGGAGTTGGTCGGCGCGATGACCGGAGCCCTGTCCCAGGAGGACTCATGACCGACCGCACGCTGAAGCAACGGCTGTTCGGCGCGAACACCCTGTGGATCGGGCTGGTCCTGCTCGTCCTGATCGCGGTGTTCGGCGCGATCCGCCCGGACGCCGTGCTGACCACGTTCACCCTCCAGACCACGCTGGTCGAGACGTCCGTCCTGCTGGTGCTCAGCGTCGGCATGACGTACGTGATCATCACCGCCGGCATCGACCTGTCCGTCGGCTCGGTCCTGGTGTTCTCCGGCGTCACGTCCGCCATGACCATGAACGCCCTGAACGACGGCAACGCCACCACAGCCGGCTGGGGAACGGTGTTCGTCGGCCTCCTCGTCGCCCTGGTCTCCGGCGCCGCCTGGGGCCTGCTCAACGGCGTCCTGATCGCCAAGACCGGCATCCCGCCGCTGATCGTCACGCTCGGGTCGTTCGGCGCGGCTCTGGGCGCGGGACAGCTGATCTCCAACGGCTCCAACGTGTCCGGCGTGCCGAACGTGCTCAGCAACAGCCTCGGCACCGGGACCTGGTTCGGCATCCCCAACCTGGTCCTGCTGGCCGCGGTGGTGACCGCGATCGGCGCGCTGGTCCTGGCCACCACCCGCTTCGGCCGCTACACCTACGCCGTCGGCTCCAACGAGGAGGCCGCGCGGCGGGTCGGCATCGGCGTCACCGGCCACCTGGTCAAGGTGTACCTGCTCGCGGGCACCCTGGCCGGCCTCGCCGGGTTCATGGCGCTCGCGTACTTCCGGGTCGCGTCCATCACCGGGCACGACACGGACAACCTCAACGCCATCGCGGGTGTCGTGCTCGGCGGCACCAGTCTGTTCGGTGGCTCGGGCTCGGTCGTCGGCACGGTGCTGGGCGTGTTCATCCCGGCCGTGCTGCGCAAGGGGTTCGTGATCGTCGGCGTGAACGTGTACTGGCAGCCCGTCGCCGTGGCCATCGTGCTGGTCGCGGCGGTGTGGTTCGACCAGTCACGACGAAGGGCGCGCAATCAACGCTAGGCGAAAGGTGCGGGAGACATGTCAACGAGGACAGCCGCCCTGCTCGGGGCGACCCTGCTGCTCACCGCGTGCGGCGGTGGCGGCCAGATCGGCGACTCGGGTAGCTCCGGGAACTCCAAGAAGATGGTCCTGATCCCCGGTGTGACCGCCGAACCCTTCTACATCTCCATGGAGTGCGGCTTCCGGGAGGCCGCCAAGGCCAAGGGGTACGAGGTCGAAGTCCAGGCGCCGGCCAAGTTCGACTCCACCTTGCAGACCCCGATCGTCACCGGTGTCCTGGCGAACAAGCCGGGCGCGGTCCTCATCGCCCCGACCGACGACAAGGCGATGGCCGGCCCGATGAAGCAGTTGAAGGACGCGGGCA
The DNA here is from genome assembly GCA_050954585.1 of Actinosynnema sp. CA-248983. Lineage (GTDB taxonomy): Bacteria > Actinomycetota > Actinomycetes > Mycobacteriales > Pseudonocardiaceae > Actinosynnema. Next base: position 7,259,822 of record CP191863.1, read on the forward strand.
TCAAGGTCGTGGAGGTGGACACCAAGCTGGAGGACACGTCCATCGCCGTGTCGACGATCTCGTCCAACAACGAGCAGGGTGGTCAGCTGGCCGCGCAGACCCTGGCCAAGCTCGTGGGCGGCAAGTCCGGATCGGTGCTGGTCCTGAACACCAAGGCGGGCACGTCGACGACCGACGCCCGGGCCAAGGGCTTCGAGGACGAGATCAAGAAGTTCCCGAACCTGAAGTACGTGGGCCAGCAGTACACCGACAACGAGCCGGACCAGGCCGCCTCGAAGGTGACGGCGACCCTGGCCGCGAACCCGGACCTGGTGGGTGTCTTCGCCACCAACCTGAACACGGGTGAGGGCGCGGCGACGGGGCTGCGCAACGCGGGCAGGACCGGGGCGGTGAACCTGGTCGGCTTCGACGCCAGCCCGAAGCAGGTGGAGGACCTCCGCGGCGGCGCGGTGCAAGCCCTGATCGCGCAGGACCCGGCCACCATCGGCCGGACCGGTGTCGAGCAGGCGATCGCGGCGCTGGAGGGCGGCACGGTGAAGCGGGACATCGAGACCGACCTGGTCGCGTTGACCAAGGCCGACATGGACGCCAACCAGAAGTTCTTCTACAAGCAGAAGTGCTGACCGGGACCGCCGCCGCGCGCCCGCGTGGAGCGCGCGGCGGCTGCTTTTCGCCTTTGGTAGGGCTCCCAGCCCAGGGGAAGGGCTTCGGTTCCCCCATCGGTGGTCTGCCCGCCGGCGAGGCGCTTTTAAGCTTTTCAAGATCAAAACATTACAAGCGCCTCGTCGGCGGGCAGGCCGCCAAGGATGGACGGACTGCCTAGGCGTCGAGGTACTTGTTGGCCAGCTCGGAGTACTCCTTCTCCAAGTCGTCCGCCAGATAAGCCACGTACGACCACGGCACGTCGTGCACGTGGTCCCGCATCCCCAGCAGGTGCTTCCTCGCCCTGGGCGCGTCGTCGGCCAACGCGAAGGCCGCCGCGAACAGGTTGTGCGCCTGCAACGACCTCGGGTGGGCCTTGCCGGGCCGGGCCTCCCACTTGTCCGCCGCCTCGGCGATCTCGTCCCGCACCCGGCTGAAGTACCGCATCTTCAAGGTCGCGATCTTGAACGCGCTCCGCGCCTGCACCGCGTCCTCGAACTGCTCCAGGAAGATCTCGAAGTGCGCCAGAGGCAGCATGGCCACCACCGGATCACCCAACGGGGCCGCGTCGACGCTGCCGTGGGCGAAGGCCATCATCTCCTCCGCCGAGCCGCCCCACTTCGAGGCGAGGATCTGCAACCGGGTCCAGTGCGCCGGGTAGAGGGACGGGCACCGGGCGACGATCTCGCGCCACACCTCGTCCTTCTGGTCCCGGTCGACCTGGAGGCCCAGGCCCGCCGTCTGGAGCTGGGACCACGGCACGGCGTCCCCGGGCAGCAGTTTCGCGGCCTCGTGGAGGGGGCCGACCGCCTTGCGGAGGGTGCCGAAGAAGACCTTGAACCGGTCCTTGCCCACCGTGTCGGCCCGGCCCGAGCCCCGGATCGCCCACGCCTCCCGGATGAACGCGGTGCCGGCCAGCAGCCACAGGTCCGGGTCGGAATTGGCCTTCGCCAGCTCCAGCAGCTCGTCGGCGTGGCCGATGGCGTGCTCGCCCAGCACCTCCGCGCGCAAGGCCCGGACCTCGGGTTCGTCGCGGCACTCGGCGAGCACGGTCGTGGCCGCCCGCAGGTGGCCCGCGTCCATCTCCTCGGCCGCGATGTCCAGGATCGCGTCGTCGTACGTGTGGTCCCGCACCACCTCACGGGCCACCGCGGCGGGCCGCTTCCTCCGGAAAATCCGCACCCCGACAACCCTACTTTCCCTCGACTCCGACCGGCGTAGTTCTTTCGTAGACCCGAACGCAAGCCTTTCCGCCGTTGTTTCCCACCCCACCACACAGATGAGGTGGATGGCACGAACATCGGAGGGGGAACCATGCGCAGACTGGTAGTTGCGGTGTCCGCCGCCCTGCTCACGGCCGCGGGCCTGCCCGCGGTGGCGCAGGCGCAGGCCGACCCGTTCCGCGACCAGGCGATCACCTGGGGCGCGTGCACGGACCTGGACGTGCCGGTGCTGGAGTGCGCCACCTACACCGCGCCGCAGGACTGGCGGGCGCCGGGCAACGGCAAGACCATCACCATCGCGATCAGCAGGCTCAAGGCGCGCAGCGGGCAGGCCAAGGCCAGCGTGCTGACCAACCCGGGCGGTCCGGGCGGCCCGGGGCGGACGCTGCCCGCGCTCTACGTGGACCGGGCCAAGCTCGTCCAGGACCACGACATCATCGGCGTCGACCCACGCGGCACCGGGGCCAGCACGAACGTGACCTGCGGCGGGTTCGACTTCCTCACCCTGACCGACCCGCGCGACCGCAGCCGTGAGAACGTCGACCTACTCTACGACGCCGCCGAACTGCAGGCCACCGCGTGCCAGGCGAAGTCCGGCGAGTTCGGCAAGGTGGTCAACACCGAGCAGACCGTGCGGGACCTGGACCTGCTGCGGCACCTGCTGGGCCGGGACAAGATCAGCTGGATCGGCTACTCCGGCGGCACGTGGATGGGCGCGTACTACGCCACGTACTTCCCGAACCGGGTCGACAAGTTCGTGCTCGACTCGAACACCGAGTTCACCACGACGTTCCAGGAGATCTTCGACGAGTTCGGCCGCGGCTTCCAGCGCCGGTTCGAGGTCGACTTCCTGCCGTGGGTGGCCAAGTACGACAGCCGCTTCCACCTGGGCACGACGGCCGCGGACGTCAAGGCGGTCTACGAGAAGACGCGGGCGCGGCTGGCCGCCAACCCGATCCCGCTGCCCGACGGTCGGATGCTGGACGGCGTGCTGCTGGACCTGGTCCTGGTGCAGGCCCAGTACAGCAAGTGGGCGTTCGCGGACGCCGCGTCACTGCTGTCGGACCTGAACCAGCAGACGCTGTCGGCGTTCAACGTCCGCTACCCGGACGCGTCCAACGCCACCCTGTTCGCCATCACGTGCAACGACACCCGGTTCCGCGGCGGTCGTGAGTTCCTGGACCGCGAGGCGCGGGAGCTGGGTGCGAAGTACCCGCTCGCCGGCTACTACCAGATCCTGGCGCCGTGCGCGTTCTGGAACCGCCCGGCGCTGCACCTCAAGGCGCCGACCGGCAAGGGCGTGCCGCCGATCCTGATGGTGCAGTCGGTGCGCGACCCGGCCACGCCCCTCGAGGGCGCGCAGCGGGCGCACGACCGGTTCGCCGGCTCCCGGATGATCACCGTGGTGGACGAGGGCGACCACGGCATCTACGGCTTCGGCAACGCCTGCGTGAACGACCTGGTGGAGTCGTTCATCGTGGACGGCAAGGTCCCGCCGCGCGACACCACGTGCCCCGGCGAGCCGCTGCCCGACCCGACCGCGATGCTCGCGGCCAAGAAGCCGGCCCTGGTGCACGGCTGGCTGTGACGTAAAGGGGTCGGGGGTTCGCCCCCGACCCCTCTACCGTTGCGGCATGGATCTGCGCGAGGTCTTCGCCGACGTGCCACGCGTCGGCGAGGTCGACGGGTGCACGTACTGCTACCCGCGGCACGAGTTGGACCTGCTCGGCGACGACCCGGCCCTGGTCCCCGACGACCTCGTCACCCAGTTCGCCCGCGAGGTCACCGACCACTGGTCGGAGGACCAGTACGGCCTGCTGTGGCGGGGCCTGGCCCCGCGCATCCTCGCCGCCCTGGAGTCGTCCCCGGACCAGCTCCTCCTGCACGGCCTGACCTTCGCCCACTTCCCCGAGTGGCCCCGGGCCGAGCAGGACGCCGTCCGCGCCGAGCTCCGCGCCATGATCGGCCGCGCGATCGACACCCAACCGCCGGACCACACGCACACCCTGGTCTGCGCGGCGGCCCACGCCGACCGCGACCTGACCCCGTGGCTGGACCACCTGCACAGCCTGCCCGGTCCCGGCGTGGCCCGCCTGGCCCGCTACTGGGCCGACGACGTGGCCGCCGGCTACGAGCCGACCCTCTGGTACTTCCCCGACGACCCGGCCGCCCCGATCCGCGCGTGGCTGCACTCGGACGCCCTGCACGACCGCTTGGACGACCTGGGCGACGTGGACACCCTGGCCGTGATCGCCGAGATCTGACCACCATGCGCATCGACTTCACACTGACCCCGCTCGACCGGGTGGCGCCGTGGGGCGACGGAAGTCTGCACTGGTTCGCGCTCACCGACGGCGCCTACCGGCTCCACTTCGGCGACCACGCGTTCCCGGACCTCGCGGTCGACTACTACCTGGCCCGCATCTGGGAGGACCTGCTCCTGCTCGCCCCCGCGGCGCTGGAGCCCGTGCCACCCGACCTGGTGGACCTCGTGCGCGGCGCGGCGGTTCCCGACGAAGAGACGGCCCTGCACTGGCACACCGACCACTACCTCGACTTCGGGTACGTGCAGGCCACGGGCGGCTGCCAGTGGTGGCGGGTCGGCGACGTGCTCCACGTCGAGTGGCCGGACCACCACGTCACCATGCCCGCGGACACGTTCCGCACCGCCCTGACCGATTTCCACCACGCGCTGATGGCCGGGATGGAACAGCGCGTACGCCACTTCGAGCAGCACGGCGTCCCACCCGGCACGGTCCTCGACGTCGACGGCCTCCGCCGCGAGCACGAGGACCGGAAGACCAAGCTGACCCCGGCGCTGCGCCCCCGCCCCACCGACTGGGACGCGATCCGCCGCGCCCTAGTACCCCTGCGCCCCTGACTGGCGGCGCTTCGCCGCGTACACCCCGGCCTCCGTGCGCCGGTCGAAGCCGAGCTTGTGCAGCAGCGACGACACGTAGTTCTTGACCGTCTTCTCCGCCAGGTACAGCCGCTGCGCGATCTGCCGGTTGGTCAGCCCCTCCGCGATCAGGTCCAGGATGCGCCGCTCCTGCGGGCTCAGGGACGTGTACCGCGGGTCCTCCACCGGACCGCCGCGCAGCCGCTGCAACACGGTCGCGGTCACCCCCGAGTGCAGCAGCGACCCGCCGGCGGCCAGGGTGCGGATCGCGGACACCAGGTCGTTGCCGGACACCTGTTTGAGCATGTACCCCGCCGCACCAGCCATGATCGCCCCGAACAGGGCCTCGTCGTCCGAGTACGACGTCAGCATCAGGCACGCCGGCGGCGGCTGGACGGTCGAGCGGATCTCGCGGCATACCGTCACCCCGTCGCCGTCGGGCAGCCGGACGTCGATGACAGCCACGTCGGGCCGGTGCTCGACCGCCGCGGCGATAGCCGCCGCCGCGCTCTCCGCCTCGCCTACCACTTCGATGTCGGACTCGACGTCGAGCAGTTGGTGCAGGCCCCTGCGCACGATCTCGTGGTCGTCCACGAGCAGTACCGAGATGGACATGGCCGGCCTCCCTACCCAGTTGTCAACGGCACCGACCACGTGACCGTTACGCCCTTTCCCACTTCCGACTGAACTTCGCACGATCCGCCCCACCGCGCGGCCCGGGCCGCCATGTTCACCAGACCGCCGGTGTGCCGGGCACGGCCGTCGGGCAGGCCGTCGCCGTCGTCGCGCACCACCAGCACCAGGGACGTCCCGTCCCGGTCCAGGGTGAGGTCCACGTCGACCTTGCGCGCCGAGGCGTGGCGGGCCGCGTTGGCCAGGGCCTCGCGCAGGGTGGCGAGCAGGTCCGGCCGGACCGGGTCGGGCACCAGCGAGTCGACCGGGCCGTCGGTGGACAGCGCCGGTTCGAAGCCCAGCAGGCGGGTGGAGTCCTGCACGACCCGCATGAGCTGCATGCGCAGGCTGGCCTGGCCGGTGGGCGGCTCCTGGAGCGAGAAGATGGTCCGCCGGATCTCCCGGATGGTCTGGTCGACCTCGTTGACGAAGTCCCCGAGCCGCTGCGCCACCAGCGGCTGCTCGACCAGCCCGTTGAGCCCCTGCAACCCCAGGCCCAGGCCGAACAGCCGCTGCACGACCAGGTCGTGCAGGTCGCGGGCGATCCGGTCGCGGTCCTCCAGCACGGCCAGCCGCCGACCCGCGCCGGTCGCCCGGGTGAACTCCAGGATCAGCGCCGCCTGCCGCGCGAACGACTCCACCAGGGCCACGTCCGAGGCGTCGAACGCCCGGTGGCCGCGGGCGCGGGCCACCATGAGCACGCCCAGGACCCGGTCGCCCGCGGCCAGCGGCACCACGACGACCGGTCCGATGCGGTCGAAGTGGCCGGGCAGGCCGTCGAGGACCTTGGTCTTGCCGGTGGCGTACACCTCGCGGCTCGCGCTGCCCTCGCGGGACACGGTGAAGCCGCGCAGCTCGCCGTCCATGACCCGCACGGCCAGCTCGCCGTGGGCGTCGGGCAGCGCCAGCGCGGCGCACACGGCGTCGGCGGCCAGCCGGGCGCGCACCGCGACCAGGCGCAGCGCGTCCCGGTCCGGGGTGCCGGTGAGCAGGGCGTTGGTGACCTCGTTGGACGCCCGCAGCCACACCTCGCGCTGCTTGGACCGCTCGTAGAGGCGGGCGTTCTCGATGGCGATGCCGGCCGCCGCGGCGATCGCCTCCACGACCTCGTGGTCGGCGCGGGTGAAGTCGGCGCCGCCGACCTTGTCGGTGAGGTACAGGTTGCCGAACACGTCGCCGCGCACGTGCACGGGCACGCCCAGGAACCGCGCCGAGGCGGGGTCGAACGCGGTGCCGTCGAACTCGGTGTGGTGCGGCTCGTCGCCGTGGGTGAACTCCAGCAGCTGCCGGTTCGGCCCGACCACGGCCAGCGCGCCGTAGCGCGCGTCGACCAGGCTGCACGACGACTCGACGATCCGGCGCAGCACGTCGGGCAGCGACAGGTCGCTGGCCAGCGACACCACCGCGTCCAGGAGCCGGTGCATCCGCTCCTGGGAGACGATCACCTCGGCGGTCCGGTCGGTCAGCTGGCGCAGCAGGCCGTCCAGGCGCGCGGCGTTCGCGTCCGGGGACGTTCCAGGCAAGGCAAACCCACCCCTCAAGCAGGGAGGATTCCGAGGTTAGCGCCTCCGGTCAGGGGATGCGACGGCCCGACACGACCTCCAGCTCGACCTCCAGGTAGTGGTCGCGGGCGCCGTGCCCGCGGGAGGCCAGCGGGAGCCGCCGGACCTGCGCCAGGCGCTGCTCGTCGAGCACCTCGCTGATGTGGCCCACGGCCATCACGGTCCAGCCCTTGGACAGGTCGGGCTCCACCTCGTCGATCTCGAAGGCCACGATGGTGTCCCGGGCGACCAGCGTCGCGCTGCCCTCGGGGACGCGCAGCACCACCGCCTCGCCGTCCAGCAGGTAGACCACCGGGTGGACGACCGGCAGCGCCCGGTCGGTGTAGACGAGCCTCCCGATCGACGCGGTGCTCAACAGCCGCAGGCACTCCTCGCGGGGGAGCACCTGGAGCCCAGCGGAGTCGTACATCGCACCTCTTCATTCCCCCAGTTGCCGGAGTAAATCGTTCTTCCTCGTGATCGTCGTTGCCTAGAGTCGGAAGTCCCGGCTTTGACGTCCCACCCGGATGGGGGATTTTTCATGCGCGCGCCCGACGTACCCGCTTTGCTCCGCCGCATCGGCGCCGAGGTCGAGCCGCCGAGCCCGGACGCGCTGGCGCGGCTGCACCGGGCGTTCGTGGAGCACGTGCCCTACGAGGACGTGGAGGTGCAGCTCGGCCGGGTGACGTCGCTGGACCCGGCGGACTCGGTGGCGCGCATCCTGGCCGGCCGGGGCGGCTACTGCTTCCACCTCAACGGGGCGTTCGGCGTGCTCCTCGAAGCGCTCGGGTACCGCGTGACCAGGCACAAGGCCGGTGTGCAGATGCGGCCGGAGGACACCCCGTCGATCAACCGCAACCACGTCGGGCTGTTCGTGCACGACCTGGGCGACGACCCGTGGCTGGTCGACGTGGGCCTGGGTGACGGCCTGCACGCCCCACTGCCGCTGCGCACCGGCTCCTACGCCCAGGGACCCTTCACCCTCGGGCTGCGGCCGTCCGAGGTCGCGCCCGGCGGCTGGCGGCTGGACCACGACCCGCGCGGCAGCCTGCACGGGGTGGACTTCGACCCGGAGCCGGTGGAGCTGTCCGTGTTCGCCGACCGGCACGAGCACCTGTCCACGTCGCCGGAGTCGGGGTTCGTGAAGACGTTCTGCGCGCAGCGCACCGACGGCTCGGGCTGGGACTCGATGCGCGCGCTGACCCTGTCCCGGGTCGAGGTGACGACGAAGAAGACCGTGCTGGAGACGCCCGACGACTGGTTCGCCGCGCTGGCGGACGTGTTCGGGCTGGTGTTCACGGAAGAGGAGCGGGACGTGCTGTGGACCAAGGCGCTGGCCCAGCACGAGGCGCACGTCAGCTCAAGCCGACCGTGAACCCCTCGTCCTGGACGCCCCGGTACAGCTGGGGCGCGAAGGTGAGCATCGCCCGTTCGATGACCGGGACGAGGTTGGCCGCGTCGCCCAGCGGCAGCCGGTAGGTGCCGTCCGGCCTGGCCAGGGGCGCCAGGCCGGGGTGGCGGGCGGCGAAGGCCCGCGGGTGGGCGGGCAGCAGGTCGAGGCGGACCATCGTGCGGCGGGTCAGGGCGTCGGAGAGCTGCACGGCCCGTTCGCGGGTGCGGGAGACGCGCACCGCGCCCAGGTCCGGCCACGGCACCGCCCACGGCGAGCCCTGCGGGTCGTCCCACCGCACCCCGGGGGCCTCGAAGACGAGCTTGCGGGGCCGGGAGACCTTCTTCCAGTTCACGATCGCGGCCACCGCGACGAACGTGAACAGCAGGCCGATGACCAGCGCGATCGTGCCGCCGACGGGTTCACCGCCGGCGTAGCCGGAGACCGCGCCGAACAGCGCGAGCAGGCCCAGGACGCCGGCCACGGTGCCGCCGATGAGCACCCGCCGGGTGTCCCGCGTGCCGATGTCGATGACGACCGGAGTCACCCGCCCACCCCCTCGACCAGTCGGTCGGCCGCGGCGTAGGGGTCCAGCTCACCCGCCACGACCCGTTTGGCCAACGTGGTGAGGGCGCTGCCGCCGTGCAGGTCGCCGATCCGGGAGCGCAGGCTCTCCAGGGCGATGGCCTCGATCTCGGCCTCGGCCCGCTGCGCGCGCCGCCGGTCCAGCTCGCCCTTCTCCTGGAGCCACGCGCGGTGGGCGTCGATGGCGTCCACGACGTCCTGCACGCCCTCGCACCGGGCCGCCACCGTCTTGACCACCGGGGGCCGCCACAGCGCCTCTGTGCGTTCCCGGCGGCCCAGGGAGATCATGTGCTTGAGGTCGCGGGCGGTCTGGTCGGCGCCGTCGCGGTCGGCCTTGTTGACCACGAACACGTCGGCGATCTCCAGGATGCCCGCCTTGGCGGCCTGGATGCCGTCGCCCATGCCGGGCGCGAGCAGCACGACCGTGGTGTCGGCCAGCGACACCACCTCGACCTCGGACTGGCCGACGCCGACCGTCTCGACCAGCACGACGTCACAGCCGGCGGCGTCCAGGACGCGCAGGGCCTGCGGGGTGGCCCAGGAGAGCCCGCCCAGGTGGCCGCGAGTCGCCATCGACCGGATGAAGACACCCGGATCGGTGGCGTGTTCACCCATCCGGACCCGGTCCCCGAGCAGCGCACCGCCGGAGAACGGGGACGACGGGTCCACCGCGAGCACCCCGACCCGCGCGCCGCGCTCCCGGTAGGCCCGGATCAGCGCGGACGTGGACGTCGACTTGCCCACGCCCGGCGCCCCGGTCAGGCCGATGACCTGCGCGTTCCCGGTGAACGGGGACAGCGCGGCAGCGACCTCCCGCAGCTGCGGACTGGCGTCCTCGACCAGCGAGATCAGCCTGGCGACCGCGCGCGGTTGGCCCTCACGCGCGCGGTCGACCAGCTCTGCCACGTCAACGGTGCGGGTCACACCCCTAGACCTTAGGCACGCGCACGATCAGGGCGTCACCCTGACCGCCGCCGCCGCACAGGGCCGCCGCGCCGACGCCGCCGCCGCGGCGCTTCAGCTCCAGCGCGAGGTGCAGCGCGATCCGGGCGCCCGACATGCCGATCGGGTGGCCCAGCGCGATGGCGCCGCCGTTGACGTTGACCTTGTCCTCGGAGATCCCGAGCTGCCGGGTGGAGACGACGCCGACCGCGGCGAACGCCTCGTTGATCTCGACCAGGTCCAGGTCGGCCGGGTCGATGCCCTCCTTGGCGCACGCGGCCTTGATGGCGTTCGCGGGCTGCTCGTGCAGGCTCGCGTCGGGGCCCGCGACCACGCCGTGCGCGCCGATCTCGGCCAGCCAGGCCAGGCCCAGCTCCTCGGCCTTGGCCTTGCTCATCACGACCACGGCCGCCGCGCCGTCGGAGATCTGCGACGCCGAGCCCGCGGTGATGGTGCCGTCCGAGGCGAACGCCGGGCGCAGCTTGGCCAGGGTGTCCACGGTGGTGTCGCCGCGCACGCCCTCGTCGGTGCTGAACAGGACCGGGTCGCCCTTGCGCTGCGGGATCGCGACCGGGGCGATCTCCTCGGCGAACACGCCGTTCTCGGCGGCCTTGGCGGCGAGCTGGTGGGAACGCGCGGAGAACGCGTCCTGCTCCTCGCGGGTCAGGCCGTAGCGGGAGTTGTGCTTCTCGGTCGAGGAACCCATCGCGACCTGGTCGAACGCGCAGAACAGACCGTCGTAGGCCATGTGGTCCTGGAGGGTGACGTCGCCGTACTTGTAGCCGCCGCGGGACTTGGGCAGCAGGTGCGGGGCCTGGGTCATGGACTCCTGGCCGCCGGCCACGACGACGTCGAACTCGCCGGCGCGGATGAGCTGGTCGGCCAGCGCGATGGCGTCGATGCCGGACAGGCACACCTTGTTGATGGTGAGCGCCGGGACCGACATCGGGATGCCGGCGTGGACCGCGGCCTGGCGCGCGGGGATCTGGCCGGCGCCCGCGGTGAGCACCTGGCCCATGATCACGTACTGGACCTGCTCGGGCGCGACGCCGGCCCGCTCCAGCGCCGCCTTGATCGCGACGCCGCCGAGCTGGGCGCCGGAGAAGTCCTTCAACGATCCGAGCAGTCGCCCCATCGGGGTACGGGCCCCGGCGACGATGACGGAACCGGACACATCGGCCTCCACGAGCATGTGTAAGCGGTTGTTAACTCGCCACGATACCCAGGGTTACCCGGGGGTAAGTCTGTGAGACGACGCACAACTCCCGCTGCACCGATTCCGCCCCTACCCTCCTTGTCATGCAAGAACAACTCCGCGGTTTCGTCACCGCCATCGACCACGTCGGGATCGCCGTGCCGGACCTCGACGCCGCGATCGCGTTCCACCGCGAGAACTTCGGGCTGGAGGTGGCGCACGAGGAGGTCAACGAGGAGCAGGGCGTGCGCGAGGCCATGCTCCGCGCTCCGGGCGACACCGGTTCCGGCACCGCGATCCAGCTCCTGGCCCCTCTCACGCCGGAATCCACGATCGCGAAGTTCATCGGCCGCTCCGGTCCGGGCCTCCAGCAGTTGGCCTACCGGGTGTCCGATGTGGACGCCGCGGCGGACGCTCTGCGCGCTCGGGGTCTGCGGCTGCTCTACGACGCGGCCAAGCGCGGGACGTCCAACTCCCGGGTGAACTTCATCCACCCCAAGGACGCCGGCGGCGTTCTGGTGGAACTGGTCGAACCCGCCTCTGAATCTCACTGAAGCGCGGTGGCCACGAAGGCGAGTTCCTGGTCCATTCGGTCGTCGTCGGGCGTGTGCCGGGCGACCGAGTGGCGGTAGCTGACCGCCAGCGCGACCAACGCGGACGCGCTGTCCACGTCCTTCTTGGCCACCGCCGCCCCACCGGCGGCGAGGATCACCTGCCGGATCTGCGCGGCGACCAGCTGGTACCGGGCGTGCAGGGCGTCCCGCACCGCCTTGTGCGTGTCGGCCTCCCGCCACAGCAGGTGGCTGAGCAGCGGTGACGCGTTGAGCCGGGCGTCCAGCGCGGCCACCAGCCGACGCAGGCTCTCCGCGATGTCGCCCACGACGACCACCCGGCGCTGGTCCACGGTGCCGTCGGGCAACCGGTCGACGAGCGCGGACAGCAGGTCCTGCTTGCGGCGGAAGTAGTAGTGCACGAGCCCCTTGGGGACCCCGGCCCGCTCGGCGATGCGCGAGGTGGGCGTGGCGTCGAACCCCGACTCGGCGAACAACTCCTCGGCCGCGTTGAGAATCCGTTCCCTGGCCGACGAGTCCTCTGCCAACGCGTGCCGCCTTTCAAGGTCGGTGACCACCAACGCGAGGCCGCGTCGGTCGTCCGGGGTCCGCTTCAGGTCGATCACGCTTTTCGATCGGCGGGAAGCGGGCGGCGGACGACCGACTTTCAGGCGGCCTCGCCCGCCTCGGCGGAGCCGAGGCAATTCAACTCAGTGCGAACCTGCCAGGCCCGAGTGGGCCGCGTTCGCCGCCGGCATGGCCATCGCACCCATCGCGACGGTCAGCACACCACCGACCCACGACACCCACGAGGCCGCCATGAGGCCGCTGTAGCCCATCACCCACGGGGAGATGAACAGCAGCGCACCGAGCAGCATCTGGAACCACTCGCCGTACACCATGGCGGGCATCGCGAGCGACGCGAGGCCGTCGATGGCGATGAGCGCGCCGAGCACGATCATCGTCCACATGGCCGCCGTGGACGTCTCCACCACGAGCGGCGACAGCAGCACCAGCGCGCCGATTGCGACTTCGGCCCAGTCCTGCCACCTGGTCCACGCCTTGGTCATGACCTGCACCTCCGTCCTGTGAAGCGGACACCACCGATGGTCCGCTTGGTTGGCCGCCCGGTCAAGATGCACCGATCGGGTGCAACACCAGTGCAATGCCTCACAGGTCGGGTTCTGAATCGGTTACCGGTGGGTAACCTCCGGCAACCTGCGTGGACCTGCGTCCAACGCCACAATCCCGGAGCATCACCCATTGGGAGGCACACGCCGTGCAGAAGATCCTCGACGCGATCCTCGCCGACGAACTGGACGCGATCGGATCGCTTGACGTACCGCAGACCTACCGCGGCGTCACCGTGCACGCCGACGAGGTCGACATGTTCCAGGGCCTGGAGACCAAGGACAAGGACCCGCGCAAGTCGCTCCACGTCGACGAGGTCCCCGTGCCCGAGCTGGGCCCGGGCGAGGCGCTGGTCGCCGTGATGGCGTCCGCCATCAACTACAACACCGTGTGGACCTCGATCTTCGAGCCGCTGTCGACGTTCGGGTTCCTCAAGCGCTACGGCAAGAGCTCGCCCGAGGCCGCCAAGCACGACCTGCCCTACCACGTGGTCGGCTCCGACCTGGCGGGCGTCGTGCTGCGCACCGGTCCGGGCGTCAACGCGTGGAAGCCCGGTGACCGGGTCGTCGCGCACTGCCTGGACGTCCAGCTGGAGCACCCGGACGGCCACAGCGACACCATGCTCGACCCGGAGCAGCGGATCTGGGGCTTCGAGACCAACTTCGGCGGCCTCGCCGAGATCGCCCTGGTCAAGGCCAACCAGCTGATGCCGATGCCCGACCACCTGTCCTGGGAGGAGGCCGCCTCCCCCGGTCTGGTCAACTCCACCGCGTACCGGCAGCTGGTGTCGGTCAACGGCGCGAACATGAAGCAGGGCGACACGGTGCTGATCTGGGGCGCGTCCGGCGGCCTCGGCTCCTACGCCACCCAGTTCGCGCTCAACGGCGGCGCCACCCCGATCTGCGTGGTGTCCTCGCCGGAGAAGGCGGAGATCTGCCGCAAGATGGGCGCGGAGCTGATCATCGACCGGTCCGCCGAGGGCTTCAGGTTCTGGAAGGACGAGCACGAGCAGGACCCGAAGGAGTGGAAGCGCTTCGGGGCGAAGATCCGCGAGCTGACCGGCGGCGAGGACCCGGACATCGTGTTCGAGCACCCGGGCCGTGAGACGTTCGGCGCGTCGGTGTTCGTGACCAAGAAGGGCGGCACGATCGTCACGTGCGCGTCCACCAGCGGGTACATGCACCAGTACGACAACCGCTACCTGTGGATGAGCCTGAAGCGGATCATCGGCTCGCACTTCGCGAACTACCGCGAGGCGTGGGAGGCCAACCGCTTGATCGCCAAGGGGAAGATCCACCCGACACTGTCCAAGGTGTACTCGTTGGACCAGGTCGGCCAGGCGGCGCACGACGTCCACCGCAACGCCCACCAGGGCAAGGTCGGCGTGCTGACGCTCGCGCCCGAGGAGGGCCTGGGTGTGCGGAATCACGAGAAGCGCGCCCAGCACCTGGACGCGATCAACCGTTTCCGGGGCGTCTAAAGGGAAGTGTCCGGCCGTGCGGGTGGCGGGGTGCCCCTCGCACGGCCGGAACGGGTAGCGTGCACGTCATGGGCCTCGCCGACGACCGTGACCTCGTCCCCCTGGGATCCGGCTTCGACATCGTCAAACGCGGCTACGACCGCGCGCAGGTCGAGGACCACCTGGAGCGCCTCGACGCGGACCTGCGGCTGCTCGCGGCCGACCGGGACGCGGCGGTGTCGCAGACCAACGACCTGTCCCGCCAGCTCGAAGCGGCCCGTTCGGAGATCGCCGAGCTGCGCGGGCAGGTCGAACGCCTGTCCCTGCCGCCCACCACGCTGGAGGGCCTGAGCGAGCGGCTGCAGCGGATGCTGCGCCTCGCGCAGGACGAGGCCAACGAGATCAAGGCGCGCGCCGAGGCCGAGGGCGGGCACATCCGGGCCAAGGCCGAGGCCGACGCGGCCGTGCTGCGGACCCGGTACGAGAAGCTGATCGCCGAGCTGGACCAGCGGCGCACCGAGATGGAGGCCGAGCACCGGGGCGTGCTGGAGAAGGCGCGCGCCGAGGCCGAGCGGATCGTGGGCGAGGCACGCGACGCCGCCGCCAAGCTCGATGAGGAGTCCCTGCAGCGGCGGACCACCGTCGAAGAGGACTTCGAGATCGCGATGGCGGCCCGTCGCGTGGAGTCGATGAAGCTGCTCGCCGAGCAGGAGGCCGCGTCCAAGGGCGAGGCGGACCGGCGCGTGCGCGAGGCCGCCGAGGAGGCCGCCCGGGTGCGCGCCCAGATCGCCCAGGAGCAGGCCGCGTCCAACGCCGAGGCCCAGCGCCTGGTCCGCGAGGCGACCGAAGAGGCGAACCGCCGCCGGCACGACTCGATCAGCGAGGCGACCGCGCGGGTGCAGGAAGCGACCGACGAGGCCAACCGCCGGGTGCGGGAGGCGACGGAGGAGTCCAACCGGCGGGTCACGCAGGCCACGCAGAAGGTCGAGGCCCTGCGCCAGCTCCGCAACCGGTTGTCGCAGCAGCTGCACTCGGTGCGGACGGCCCTGCACGAGGTGGTCCCGCTGCTGGACCCGCTGGAGGAGGAGAAGCCCCAGCCCCCGGCTCAGTCCACCCCCGTGCCACCCGCTGCTGGACCCGGTGCCACGCCGGAGGCCCCCAAGGCAGCCCAGGACGGCCACCAGCCCCCCGCGGCCCAGCCTCCCGCCACTCAGCCCCCCGCCGCAGCCCAGCCGCCTGCCGCCCAGCCTTCCGCTGCTCAGCAGTCAGCCGCTCAGCCTCCTGCCGTCCAGCAGCCCGCTCAGCAGCCCGCCGCTCAGCCGCCTGCCGCCCAGCAGCCCGCCGCTCAGCAGTCAGCCGCTCAGCCGCCTGCCGCCCAGCAGGTTGGCCACCAGCCCGACCAGCCGAAGCCCCAGCAGAGCGGCGGCCCGGACGGCCCGACCCAGAAGATCGCCCGCCCGACCGCCCCCAAGGCCCGCACCGGCAAGCGCTGATCCCAACTCGCCCCTACACCCCGACCCGCACCCGCCAGTCGTCCACCGCCGCCGCAAACGCTTGCGGCACCTCGACCGGCGACAAGTGCCCAGCCCCGGGCAGCTCCACGTACGAGGCCCGGGGCAGCACGTCGGCCAACTCCCGCGCGGCGGTCGGCGGCGTCAACGTGTCCTGAGCCCCCACCAGCACCAACGCCGGCACGTCGACCCCCGCGAGCACGTCCCGCGAGTCCGGCCGCGCCGCCATGGCCCGCTGCGCCCACGCCACGTCGGCCGGTTCCTGCGCCAGGATCAGCTCCCGCACCCGCTCCACCACCCCGTCCACCGGCGCGGCCCCGAGGAGCCCACCCAGGACGACGTCCGGCACCCAGGACATGCCCTCCGCCAGCACCCGGTCCGCCATCACCAGCCGGTTCGCGCGCGCCTCGTCCCCATCCGCCGTGAACCGCGTGTCCGCGAACACCAGCCCGGCCACCCGCGACGGATCGCGCCGCAGCAGCGACATCGCGACATACCCGCCCATCGAGCACCCGCCGAGCACCACCCGCTCCAGCCCGCGCGCGTCCAGTTCCCTCAGCACGTCGTCCGCGAAGACCCCGAGATCGGGTTCCCGGTCGCGTCCGCGCAGGTCCGGGGTGACCGGGTCGAGCAGGTCGCGCACCCCGTCCCACATGCGCGAATCCAGCGGGAACGCGTGCAGCAACACCAGCGGCAAGTGATCCATGCCCGAAATTGTCGTACCCCGTCGCTACCTTCGTCCCATGACCTCGAACCCGGAAGAGATCCGCACCGACCGCCTGCTCCTCAGGCGCGTCGGCCCGGGTGACCTGCGTGCCGCGATCGCCATCCTGTCCGACCCGGAGACGAACCGCCACAACCCGTCAGGTCCGCCGTCCGCCGCGGAGGCGGCCGACCTGCTGGCGCAGTGGCAGGCGCACTGGGTGCACGAAGGCATCGGGTACTGGGCGGTGGCGCTGCCGGAGACCGGGGAGGTCATCGGCTTCGGCGGGCTGCGCCACCACGAGCTGGACGGTGAGCGGACGCTCAACCTGTTCTACCGCTTCCGGCCCCGCCACTGGGGCCGGGGCTACGCGCCCGAGATGGCACGCGCGGCCGTCGAGTGGGCGCGGCGCGAGCGTCCGCACCGTCCGGTGGTGATCATCACCGACCCCGGTAACAAGCCCTCCCAGCGCGTCGCGGAGAAGCTGGGCTTCGCGCACGTGGGCGACAGCGTCACCGCCGAGGGTCCGGTGCTGGTCTACCGGCGTCAGGAGGTGGTGGTGATGGCCTGACGCTTCTCGCAGGGGCCGGACCAGGTGCGCGGCAGCGGTGTGGGCACCTCGGGCAGGGCCGCGGACACGATCGCGTCGAGCACTTCGTCGGACTGCCCGACGAAGAGGTGCTTGGCGCCGGGGAAGTCGATCACGTCCGCGGTCGGCAGGTCCGCACCGAACCGCCGCCTGGCCTCGGCCGGGGGCAGGTAGGAGTCGTGCTCCGGTACCAGGCACACCACCCGCTTGTCCGCCCAGCGCACGAGATGTTCCGGCGTGCTCCAACGCAAGGGAGGTGAGATCAGGATCGCCCCGACAACGCGCGGGTCACACCCGTGCATCAACGCGAGATCCGTGCCGAAGGACCACCCGACCAGCCAGACGTCGGGCAGTCCCCGGTCGGCGACGAACGCCAGCGCGGCGGCGACATCCAGTCGCTCGCCCCTGGCGTTGTCGAAGCTGCCCTCACTGCGCCCGGCCTCGCTGCCCGTGCCCCGGGTGTTGAACCGCAACACCGCCACACCCGCCAACGCGGGCAACCGCCAAGCCGCCTTGCGCAGCAGGTGGGAGTCCATCATGCCGCCGTGTGTGGGCAACGGGTGCAACATCACCAGGGTCGCCGCAGGCTCCCGCCCCAACGGCAAGGCCAACTCCCCGGCCAACCGCAACCCGTCCCCGGTCACCAACGTGACGGCCTCCCGACGAGCCGGCAACAAGGTGTTCCCGGTGATCCGCACACCCTCACTCACACCCAGAACCCCAATCACCCGATCGTGCGACATGCAAGATCTGAAACCAACCCCCACCTCAAACGTCCCGTAAACAAGGAGCGCGGGAAGACGGCCCCCAACTCGGCCCCGCCCCCTCACCACCCCCGAACGCCCCGTCCCTCGCCCTCACCAACGCCGAGCGGTCGGCCCTCGCCTCCCCCGAGACCCCCAACACCCCTGGTGCCAGTGCCTCCGATCCTCGATCGACCCGTAATCCCCCGCCGGCCAAGCCACGACATGCGGCGTCCCCGGCCGGATCTCGTGATCACACCCCGGGCACCGGTAGGTCTTCGTGGTCGCCGCCCCGGACACGTTGCGAACCAACCACTCCCCGTCCGCCCCACGCTCCGCACGCGGCCACGCGCCACCACCGGGCGGACTCGGTTCGGCGGGGCGCTGGGGACGGTTGCGACGCGGCACGAGGTCCCAGGGTAATGAAGGCGGTGGCCGTGATCCCTTACGGTCCACGGCGTGAACAAGTGGCAGCAGGGTGCCGTGACCACCGTCCTACTCGCCGAGATGGCGGTCCTGGCGATCCCCGCCATCCGCGCCGGCGCGGGCGTCGGCGGCGGCGGCGAAGGCCTCGGCACCGGACCGGGCCACCACGGCCTGGCCCTGGGCAACCGCCCCGGCATGCTCCTGGCCGCCAGCACGATCCTCCTGGTCACCTCCGGCTCAGCGCTGGTCACCGCCTGTCGCCGCCCCCGGTCCCGCACCTGGCTGGCAACCTTCTCCGGCGCCCACGCCGCCGCAGCCGGCCTGGGCTGGGCCCACGGCCTGCCGATCCTGACCCTCGTCGCGGGCCTGGCAGCGGCCCTGGTGCCCGCGCTGGTGCTGCTGCCCGCGAAGCAGCCACAATAGGCACGTGCCGACCTACGAGTTCCGCTGCAAGGCGTGTGGAGCCACCTTCGACGTCAAGCGCCCCATGACCGAAGCCTCCGCCCCCGCCCCATGCCCCCAGGGCCACGACGACACCGTGAAACTCCTCTCCATGGTGGGCCTCTCGGGCAAAGCCACCCAATCGGCCCCGCAAGGCGGAGGCTGCTGCGGCGGCGGCTGCTGCAGCTGACCCGTCAAATCCAGGCAAACCGCCCAAACCACGCAAAGGGCACAACGGGAACACTTCGGGACATTTCGGGCAACCGACGCGAGGCACATCCGCTCAAGCCAAGCGCGCCAGACATCGCAACCGCCCCGGCCCGAGCCAGCCCAACGTGACCCAGCCACCCAACCCGACCCAGCCACCCAACCCGACCTGGCCCGGCACGACCCGACCTGGCCCGGCACGACCCGACCTGGCCCGAACCGGCCGACCGGGCGTGGTTCTGCGGCCGGGCGCGGCCAGGCGGGCGCCCCGTGATCGGGTGCGAGCCCTGCGTGCGGGCGCGCGGCGTGTGGGTCAGCCCTTGGGTTCCTTTGACAGCAGGACTTCCGCGACCTTCTTCCCCTGATCGCAGATCGCCCCGAACCGCGCAGACCCGTCGATCACGATGATGCCGATGCCGCCGCCCGCGTAGTCCATCACCAGCACGCAGGACGGCTGCACCGACGTGTCCGTCGTCCGGTCGAAGTACGTCAGCTTCCGGCCGCCCACGTCGAACGAGCCGTTGCTGCTGTCCAGCGAGATCGGTCGACCGCCGCGGAAGCGCAAGGTCACGCCGACGTCCAGCTTGTCGACCGCGGTCTGCCACTTGCACGACTGGTCGAACGACGGGTCGTAGCCGGTCTCCGTCGGCGGTGCGGCCTTGTCCCGCACGTCGTACGGGAGATCGCGCCAGGTCAGCAGCTTGCAGATGTCGCCGACGTTCCGGTCCGGCTTCGGTGTGCCCGACGCCGACGTCGAACCCGACGTCGGCGTCGGCGGAGCGGACGAGAAGGGTGGGTCGATGTCCAGCACGCCGGCTACCGGCGTGCCGTTCACCTTGTAGGCGCAACCGGATACGCCAAGTGCCGCCACCAAGAGCGAGAGAACCACACGCCGCATGGTCACCACGATGCCAAACGCGCGCAACGGCCCGTGACTCAGGTGTAGTCCCGGAACCCCTTGCCCGTCTTGCGACCCAGTCGCCCGGCCGTCACCAGGTGCTCCAGCAGCGGCGCGGGGGCGAAGCCGGCCTCGCGGAACTCCAGGTACAGGGTGCGTTCGATCGCCAGCGACACGTCGAGGCCGACCACGTCCAGCAGTTCGAACGGGCCCATCGGCAGCGAGCAGCCGACCTTCATCGCGTTGTCGATGTCGTCGGCGTCCGCGTAGTGCGCCTCCAGCATCTTCACCGCGTCGTTGAGGTACGGGAACAGCAGCGCGTTGACGATGAAGCCCGCCCGGTCGCCGCAGTGCACCGGCACCTTGCCCAGGTCCAGGCAGATCCGGCGGGCGGTGGCGACGACGTCGGCGGAGGTGGCGATGGTCTCCACGATCTCCACCAGCTTCATCACCTGCGCCGGGTTGAAGAAGTGCAGGCCCACCACGTCACCGGGGCGCGAGGTCGCCGCCGCGCACTCGATCACGGGCAGCGAGGACGTCGTGGTGGCGAGCACGGCGCCCGGCTTGCAGACCTCGTCCAGCGCCTGGAAGACGGCCTTCTTGATCTCCAGCTCCTCCGCGACCGCTTCGACGACCAGGTCGCAGTCCGCGAGGTGCTCGAACTCGACGGCCGGGGTGATGCGAGCCAGCGTGGCGTCGCGGTCGGCCTCGGACAGCTTGCCGCGCGACACGGCCTTGTCCAACGACTTGCGCACCTTGCCGACCGCGCCTTCGGCCTTGTCCTGCGACCGGGCGCGCAGCACGACGTCGTAGCCGCGCTTGGCGAACACCTCGACGATGCCGGTGGCCATGGTGCCCGTACCGATGACGCCGACCCGCTGGATCTCGCGCGTCGCCGCGTCCGCGGACGCGGCGGCGGGCGTGAGCGCGTCGGGCACGACGTTCGGCGAGTCGGGACCGTCGTAGGTGTAGAAGCCGCGCCCGCTCTTGCGGCCCAGCAGGCCCGCGGTGATCATCTGCTTGAGCAGCGGCGCCGGGGCGTGCAGGCGGTTGCGGGACTGGTGGTACATCGTGTCGAGGATCTCGTACGCGGTGTCCAGGCCGATCAGGTCGAGCAGCGCCAGCGGACCCATCGGGTAGCCGCAGCCGTAGCGCATCGCCGCGTCGAGGTCTTCCCTTGTGGCGTAACGGGTTTCGTACATCCGCACGGCGTGGTTCAGGTAGCCGAACAGCAGCGCGTTGGCGATGAACCCGGCACGGTCGCCGATGACGACCGGGGACTTGCCCAGGCTCTCGGCGAACGCGACGACGTCGGTGACCACGTCCGGCTCGGTGACGACCGTGCGCACCACCTCGACCAGCTTGAGCACCGGCGCCGGGTTGAAGAAGTGCATGCCGACGACCTTGCCGGGACGTCCGGTGTGAACACCGATCTCGGTGATCGACAGCGCGGACGTGTTGGACGCGAACACCACCTCGGGGCGGCAGATGCGGTCCAGCTCGGCGAAGACGCGAGCCTTGAGCTCGATGTTCTCGGGGACGGCCTCGATGACGAGGTCGACGTCCTCAAGCGCGTCCAGGGACGTCGCGTAGCTGATGCGGCCGAGGAGTTCGGCGCGGGCGGCCTCGTCGAGCTTGCCCTTGGCGACCGCGCGGCTGGTGGAGTGGTCGAGGTGGCCGCGACCGCGGGTCAGGCCCTCCTCGTCGACGTCCACCGCGACGACAGTGAGGCCGGTCCGGGCGAGTACTTCGGCGATGCCGGCGCCCATCGTGCCGAGGCCGACGATTCCCACCTTGGTGAACTGGCGCGTCACTGCGATACCTCCCACTCAACGGAGTGGCTACCGGACGGTAACTTGCGCCCGACTATCCCACGGCGGTCACACGTCGTTCGCGTGAGCTTCACCATCGGTATCGAGCAAGAAACCGGTCAAGACCCGTCTCAACAGCTCATTCGTCGAAGTTGCGGGCAGCGAGGTCCTCAACCCTCCGCACCGCCTCGGCCGCGTCGACACCGGAGGCGACCACCTCGACCCGACCCCCACCGGGCGCGCCGAGACCCATGAGCGCGAGCACGCTGGTGGCGTCGGCCTCCTGATCGCCGAACCGCACCGCGACCCGCGCATCCAGCCCCGCCAGCGAACGCGCGACCAATGCGGCCGGCCGGGCATGCAGCCCGACATCGTTGGTCAACACGACCTGCGCCCGCACCTCGCCGCCCACGCCCTCGCCACCAGCGCCGCCCTCACCGGCGCCACCAGCGCCGCCCGCACCCTCGCCAGCGCGGCCTCCGGCCCCCGTCTCGATTGTCCCACCGGGCACCGACAAAACCCCGCCATCGGCCCGGGAAGCACTGCCCTCGCCGCCCGCGCCGGCGCGGCCTCCGGCCCCCGTCTCCATTGTCCCACCGGGCACCGACAAAACGGCGCCATCGGCCGGGGAAGCGCCGGCGCCGAGGTCGCTCCCGCCCTCGCCACCTGAAATTGTCGGTCCCCCCTGGGACAATGGAGACGGGGGCCGGAGGCCGGCGTCAGAACGCACCCAACCCGCTTCCTCGGCGGCACGGGTGGCAGCACTGGCGACCGCCTCCAAGGGCGCCTTCCCCTGCGCGGCAACGGCTGCGGCAACCGCACCCTCGACAAGAGGGGCGTCGACCACGCGAACCTCCACCGACGCCTCCTCGGCCGCCATATCAGCGACCATCCGCGCACTGCCCAGGTCGTACAGCACCACCACACCATCCGGGCCGGCTTGGGCGATCGCCTCCGACACCGCCAGGAAGTCCGTGCCCAGACCGCCCGCACCATCCCCGCCGGACGCCACGATCGTCACGTCCGGAGCCATCTGACCGGCCAGCTCGGCCACCCCTTCGGCCAAGCGGCGGCTGTGCGACACCACCACCAAGCCGATCACCGGGCACTCCCCGCGAACGTCCGCAACAACAACGCCGTCGACCGCGCACCGGGGTCCAAGTGCCCGGCACTGCGTTCGCCCAGGTACGACGCCCGACCCTTGCGCGCGACCAGTGGCACGGTGGACTCCGCGCCCTGCTCCGCCGCTTCGGCCGCCGACGCCAACACGGCCGCCACGTCGCCGCCGGTCACGGCGACCGACTCCGCCGCCGCTACCGCCGGAGTCAAGGCGTCGACCATCGTCTTGTCGCCGACGGCCGCCTTGCCGCGGGCCACCACACCCTCCAATGCGGCCTGCAAAGCCTTTGCCAGCAAAGGAGGATCGACCTCCACAGCGTCACCCACCGCAGCGGCTGCGCGGAGAAAAGCCGTGCCGTACAACGGCCCGGCCGCGCCGCCCACCGTCGAAATGAGAGTGGACGCGGCGAGTTTCAGGACAGCGCCCGGAGAAACCAACTCGGCACTGTCCAACTTGGACACCAAAGCGGTGAAGCCGCGGTTCATGTTCTCGCCGTGGTCGCCGTCGCCGACCTCACGGTCGAGGCGGATCAGTTCGTCGCGGTGCTCGGCGATCACGCGCGCCGCGGCGCGGAGGGCGTCGGCCAGGCCCTCGGCGGTGCACCCCGCCGCCATCAGACGCCCCACCGCAGCGCGGGCGTGTGGACGGGGGCGTCCCACAGGTCGATCAGTTCGTCGTCCAGCTTCAGCAGCGTCAAGCTCATGCCCTGCATCTCCAGGCTGGTGATGTACGGGCCGACCAACCGCCGCTCCACCACGATCCCGCGCTCGGCCAGCAGCCGCTCCGCGATCCCGTGCGCCAGGTACAGCTCGATCAGCGGCGTGCCGCCCATGCCGTTGGTGAACAGCAGGACCCGGTCACCCTCGGCGAACGGCAGGTCCTCCACGATCGGGTCCAGCAGCGCGGGCACCAGCTCCGACGCGGGTCCCACGGGCACGCGGTGCCGCCCGGGTTCGCCGTGGATGCCGATGCCCAGCTCCATCTCGTCGTCGGCCAGCGTGAAGCTCGGCTCGCCCGCGTGCGGCACGGTGCACGCCGACAGCGCCAGGCCCATCGAGCGCACCTGGCCGATCACCTTGCGCGCCAGCGCCTCGCAGCCGTCCAGGTCCACCCCGCGCTCGGCCGCCGCGCCGACGACCTTCTCCAGCAGCACCGTCCCGCCGACGCCGCGCCTGCCCGCCGTGTACAGGGAGTCCTTCACCGCCACGTCGTCGTCGATCACCACCGACCGGACCTCGACCCCGTCGACGGCGGCCAGCTCGGCGGCGGTCTCGAAGTTCAGCACGTCGCCGGTGTAGTTCTTGACGATCAGCAGCGCCCCCGCGCCGCCGTCGGTGCGCGCTATGGCCGCCTGCACCTGGTCCGGGGTGGGTGAGGTGAACACCGCGCCGGGACAGGCCGCGTCGAGCATCCCGCGGCCGACGAACCCGCCGTGCAGCGGCTCGTGGCCCGACCCGCCGCCGGAGATCACGGCGACCTTGCGGGAGACCGGCGCGTCCGCCCGGACGACCACGGCGGGGTCGTACTGGACGTCGAGCAGGTCCGGGTGCGCCGCGGCCATGCCACGCAGCGCGTCCGCAACCACGGTCGCCGGATCGTTGATGATCTTCTTCATGGTGACCTCCATCGCCGATGGTCACCACATTCCTACCCCACCCGAGGGGGAACGGCCCGGCTGAAGCCCTCAGCGACCGTAGAGGACCCGTACCAACCGCAGCACGTGGCGCATGGTGCGCGCGCCGCGCTCGTAGGTCATCGGGTTGAGCAGCCCGCCGAACTTCTTGCGGGTCACCGAGTGCGCGTAGGTGAACTCGCGCAGCCCGTCCTCGCCGTGGATGCGGCCGAACCCGGACTCCCCGACCCCGCCGAACGGCAGCCCCGGCACGGACGCGTACGCCAGCACCGAGTTGATCGACACCATCCCGCAGCGCAGCTTCGCCGCGATCTCCTCGCCCCGGTTGCGCGAGAACACCGTCGCGCCCAGCCCGTAGGCCAGCGAGTTCGACTTGCGCACGGCCTCGTCGGCGTCGGCCACCCGGGTCAGGACCAGGGTCGGCCCGAACGTCTCGTCGGTCACCGCCGTGGAGTCGTCCGGCACGTCCACCAGCACCACGGGCTCCACGTACGGCGGCCGGATCGACTCCAGCCCGCCCACGAGCGCCTTGCCGCCCTTCTCCAGCGCGTCGGCGACGTGGGACTGGATGATGTCCACCTGCTTGGGCATGGTGATCGGCCCGAAGTCGGCGTCCGGCTCGCCGCCGGGCCGCAGCTTCTTCGCCTTGTCCACCACGAGTTTCACGAACTCGTCGTACACGGCGTCGGCCACGTACACCCGCTCCACCCCGGCGCACGTCTGCCCGGAGTTGAAGATCCCGCCCCACACCGCGCCCTCGGCGGCGGCGGCCACGTCCGCGTCCTCGGCGACGATCAGCGGGTCCTTGCCGCCGCACTCGACCAGCACCGGCGTCAGCGACGACGCGCACGCCGCCATGACCTTCTTGCCGGTCGGCGTGGACCCGGTGAACGCGAGCTTGTCCACCCCGGCCCCGCACAGCGCCGCGCCGGTCTCACCGAACCCGGTCACGACCTGGAGCACCGGGTACTCCGGCACCACCTCGGCGAACGTGTCCTCCAGGAACACCCCGACCCCGGGCGTGAACTCGCTGGGCTTGAAGACCACCGCGTTGCCGGCGGCCAGCGCGTACGCGATCGACCCCATCGGCGTGAACGCCGGGTAGTTCCACGGCCCGATCACCCCGACCACGCCCAGCGGCCGGTACTCCAGCGTCGCGGCGTGGTTGTACATCAACATCCCCGGCGACACGCGCCGCTTGCCCAGCACCCTGGGCGCCTGCTTCGCCGCCCAGTGCAGGTGGTCGATCACCAGGGCGAGTTCGGTGCGCGCGTCGTCGGCGGACTTGCCGGTCTCCCCGCAGATCAGCGCCTGGAACTCGTCCAGCCGCTTGACCAGCACCTTCCGCCAGGCGTCCAGCCGGGCCTTGCGCCCGTCGAACCCGAGTTCGTCCCAGAAGGCCGCCGCCGCCCGAGCGCGCTCCACGGCCGCCCGCACGTCGGTCTCGCCGTGCACGGGGTGGTGCGCGATCACCTCGCCGGTGCGCGGGTCGAGCGAGGCGAACCGCTTCTGCTCGTCCTCGACCCGCAACGGCGTGGTGGGAGCGGTCTGGGTCATGGAGGCCCTCCAAGGTGCGCGAGGTGTTACTGGAGAGTAACGGGTAACAAGCGCTCCCGTCAGCCCCCGTTCAGCCTCCCGCGTCTCACGCCTTGGGCAGCTTGGGCAGGACGCCCTTCGCGAAGGCCACCGCCGTCGCGCACCGGTCGAACTCGGACTTCTTCGGCCCGGCCGACTTGACCTCCACGATCTCGCCGTCGTTGCCCGAGTCCGTCCGGTGCACCCACTTCACCGTGCAGGACGGGAAGGCGCCCGTGTTGTCGACCTGGTAACCCTTGACCCCGCCGCCCAGGTCGACGTCGGTCTGCTTGTCGTCGAACTTCCGGTCGTTCGGGACGAACGTCGAGCGCAGGTCGAAGGTGAGTTCGCGGGCGTCGCCGACCCACGAGCAGCTGTGCAGGCCGTACGGGTACTGCCGGTGCGAACCGACCACCGCCGCGTCCACCACCGCCTTGTCGGGCAGCGTGCACGGGGCCACGGTGACCAGGGAGTCCTTCGCCGGGGAACGGACCGCGCCACGCTCCCGGATGGTCTTCAAAGCACCTTCCATGACCTTCCGGCCGGGGGCGCAGGCGTCGCCGTTCTTGTAGCCGATCTGCACGGTCATGCCCAGCGCGGGCCGCTCCTGGGTGATGACCGAGACGAAGCAGGCGTCGTTGTCGAGGGTCTGCTCGTGGCTCTTCAGCCCGGCCAGCGTCTTGTCGGCGTTCTTGAGTTCGGTGGTCATGGTCTGGCCGACCTCGATGGTCACCGCCAGGTCCTTGCCCGACTGGTCCTCCATGAAGTTGGAGCAGCGGCTGAACCCGGTCGGCGACACCTGGCCGGGCTTGCCGACCTGCTCCAGCAGCTTGCGGTCCAGCAGCTTGCACGGGTCGATCAGGCGCAGCTTCTCGGGCGCGAACGCGGCGTCCACGGGCTGCCCGTCGGCCGGCGTGCTGGGCTGGGTGCCCGACTCGGACACCGCCTCCGCGTTCGCCTTCACGGTCGAGCGCGGGTACGGCTTGTGCTTGGCGAGGTCGGAACCGGCGGCGCAGCCGGTGACGACGAAGAGCGCGCACAGGACGGCGACGAGTCGATGCACGGAGTGCACGGTAGCGATCGACTGCGCCATCCGTGGCAGGAACCCTGTGTTGGATGGCGAGGCCGTGTTGGATGGCCGCGACTCCGTCGCGGCGGCGGGCCGCCCGGAAGGGTCGGCTCGTCACGCCGCCCTTCCCGCCGATCGAAAAACGTGATCGTCGAGAAAGACGACGCGACAAGCCGACGGCGGCCTCGCAGTGTTGGATGGCCGCGACTCCGTCGCGGCGGCGGGCCGTCCACCACCGGCGCTGAACTACACCTGGTCCCCCGCTTCGACGTCACCGTCGACGTCTTCGGGAATCACCACCGGCCGCAGGAACGCCCACAGCGCGAACAGCGCGGCCAGCACCACCATCCCGATCCCGCTCCACAGGTTGATGTTCAACCCGTCCGCGCGGGCCAGGTCCGCCTCGTCGGTGAAGCCCAACCCGACCACCGCCAGGACCACCCCGTAGACCGCGAACAGCATCGCGATCACCAGCCGCAGGTCGAACAGACCGGCCTTGCGCACCATGACGAACCCTCCCGGCGAGCGTCGGCGTCAGCCGAAGATGATGTTGAGGACGAAGGTCAGCACCAGCACCCCGATGCCCAGCAGCGCCGGCGAGCGGTACCAGCCGGCGTCCTCGCCGGTCGTGGAGTGCCGGCGGCTCTCCTTCGGGGTCATGCTCCACACCAGCCCGACCAGCCGTTCCTCCGGCACCGGCCGCGTCCACATGGTCACCGCGACGCTCACCACGATGTCCACCACGAACGCCGCGCCCGCGCCGACGAAGCTCGCGCCCTGGCCGGGCAGGTCCACCGCGCCGGTCTCGGCGAGCACGAACACCACCACGGCGGTGAGGGTGCCCGCGACCAGGCCGGTCCACCCCGCCGCGGCCGACATCCGCTTCCAGAACATGCCCAGGACGAACGTGGCGAACAGGGGCGCGTTGAAGAACGAGAACAGCGCCTGGATGTAGTCCATGATGTTGCCGTAGCCGGCGGCCAGGAACGCGGTGCCGATGGCGACCACCGTGCCGCCGATGGTGGCCAGCCGGCCGACGCGCAGGTAGTACTCGTCGGGCCGGTCCTTGCGGACGTAGTCCTGCCACAGGTCGTAGGTGAAGACCGTGTTGAACGAGGACACGTTGGCCGCGACACCGGCCATGAACGACGCCAGCAGACCGGTGATGGCGATGCCGAGCATGCCGTTGGGCAGCAGTTCGCCGATCAGCGCGGGCAGGGCGTTGTTGTAGACGATGCCGGAGCTGCCGTCTCCGGCCTTCAGCGCCGCGAGTTCGGGCACCACGACGGCCGCGATGATGCCCGGGATGATGATCACGAACGGGATCAGCGCCTTGGGGTAGGCGCCGATGATCGGCGTGCGCCGGGCGGCGGACATGCTCTTGGCCGACAGCGCGCGCTGCACCTCGGCGAAGTTGGTCGTCCAGTAGCCGAACGAGAGCACGAAGCCCAGGCCGAACACGATGCCGACGACGCTGAGCACCGGGTTCTGGATGCCGGTCAGCTCGGTCGCGGGCCACGCCGAGAGCTGCTCCGACCCGCCCGGCCCGGCGGTCACCTTGTCCACCAGGCCCTGCCAGCCGCCGACCTTGTGCAGGCCGACGATCGTGAGGGGCAGCAGCGCGGCGACGATGACGAAGAACTGGAGCACCTCGTTGTAGATCGCCGCGGACAGGCCGCCGAGGGTGGTGTAGGTGAGCACGATCGCCGCCGCGATGACCACCGAGAACGGGATCGGCCAGCCGAGCATCAGGTTGAGCAGGAACGCCAGCGCGTACAGGTTGACGCCCGCGATCAGCACCTGGGCGGCGGCGAAGCTGAGGGCGTTGACCAGGTGCGCGCCCGTACCGAAGCGGCGGCGGAGGAACTCGGGGACGCTTCGGACCTTGGAGCCGTAGTAGAAGGGCATCATCACCAGGCCGAGGAACACCATGGCCGGGATCGCGCCGATCCAGTAGTAGTGCACGGTCGCCATGCCGTACTGCGCGCCGTTGGCCGCCATGCCGAGCAGCTCGATCGCGCCGAGGTTGGCGGAGATGAAGGCCAGGCCGGTGACCCACGCGGGCAGGGAGCGGCCGGAGAGCAGGAAGTCCAGGCTCGACGACACCGAGCGGCGGGCGAGGAAGCCGATGCCCAGCACGAACGCGAAGTAGACCGCGACCAGTGCGTAGTCGAGCGGCCCGGCGTCGAGCCGGAGGTCTGCCTGCGCGAGCACGGGCACCGTGGCCCACCTCCCCATTCAACAAGGTCGAACAACATCGGACACTACCGCACACCCGATCAGCCGACGGTAGTGCACCGGAGTGGATCTCGCCGATCTGAACTACCCACGGCTGAACCCCGTAGTCCCGGGCGTGACCTCAACAGGTGAAGCGACTGCGTACGGCGTCGACTACACGGCCCGCGAGCTGGCTCCGTGGGAGTTGGCGGAGTACACCCGGACCGGCGGCTACGACCTGCGATTCCTGTGCCGGCCCATCGGCTACCCGACGAACCCGCGCTGCGTCAGCCACCACCCGGGCGCGCTCGCCCGGCACCGCGCCGCCGGGCGGCTCGTCCTGCTCTACCACCGGCTCGGTGACGCCGACGGGCGCGGCGGGCGGGACGCCGGGTACGGGCACGCGCTGGCCGCCGTGACCGACGCGGCGGCCGAGGACTACCCCGAGAACCTGCCGCTGGTGTTCGTGCTCGCGACGGTGCCGGGCGTGCCGTGGTCTTTGGCTCTTGAGTACCTGGAGGGCGCGGCGTCCGTGGCCGGCTTCGAGCGCACGTGGTGCGCCGGCCCGCCGGACCTGGTGCACGCGTTGCAGGAACGGTCGGCGGCGGGCGGCTACGTGCTGCACGGCCCGGCCGGCGCCATGCGCGAGGGCATCGCGTTCCGCCAGTGGACCGACCGCCGGGTGTACCCCGGCCGCATCGACGCCGGACTGGTCACCGCCCACGTGGAATTGGCCGAGTTCGAGCGCTACCGGGTGAGCACGAACGGGGTTTCGGCGTAGTACGGACCCGCCGTCGCGCCTATGAAGAATTGCGCGCCGGGCGTGGAACCGTCGAATGATTCGGGCACCTTCACCGCGATGTCGACGAAGCGCCCGGCGCCGTCCGTGGTGGCGTCGCCGACGCGCTGCCCGTGGAACGTGAACACGACTCGGGAGTGCGCGGGATACCCCTCACCGCTGAGCCGAACCTCGCCACCCGCCTTGCCGGACAACGGTTGTGCCGCGAGGTGGGCGGGCGAGACGGCGGCCGGACTGGACCTCTGGACGAGCGGCGGCAAGGTGTCCTCGACGGCACAACCCGACGCGAGGAGAACTCCGGAAAAGATCAACGCGACCCGACCGGATCTTCGTCTTCGTCTTCGCACGGCGGACGCTCCAGGGGAATTCGCGGGGGCGTAAAGCGTATATCGCGAAATTCCCCGTGCCACGCGCCCGAACGGCCGATGTCTACGGCAGCATCGCGGCCAGCGGCTCACCCAATGCGCCGAAAGACCCGACGAGTGCGGACAACGCCGACACCAGCCCACCGCCCGCACCGGCCAGCGCCCCCGCCGACCTGAGCAGACCGATGACCCGGCCGACCCGCCCGACCGCCTGCTCGTCCGTCGCGGTGCCGACCGCTTCGAGTTCGGCGTCCACCTCGGCCCGCACGGCCGCCGGCAACGTCACGTCCCGCAGCTCCGAGCGGACCCGGTCGACCAAGGCGGTGTAGGTGGCGCTGCCGATGTAGACGTGCTGGTCGCCTTCGGCGTTGTTGATCACGCCGGCGTGCTGGCTGCCGATGTTGATGGCCATTGCTGCCTCCTCAGTGTTGGCGGACGGGGAAACGCGCGTCCACCTTCCGTTTGCGCGCGGTCGCGACGACGTGGAGCACGATGCCCGCGATCAGCAGCACGTTGCCGATCCCGCAGACCGCCCAGCCGATGAGCCCGATCGGGACGCCGCCGACCCGGGGCCCCAGGAGGTCGAACCCGAGTTCCGGCATCACGCCGGGCTCCGGCGGCAGCGCCGGAGGGCCGAGGTCGCTCAGGAAGTTGAGCACCATGCCCGCGAACACCGCGCCGCCGACGACGATCAGGACCGCGCCGATCCAGATGAGCCGGGTGGCCCGGGTGCGGGTCGCGGCGATCTCCCGCAGGAACCCGTCCCGCTGGTGCAGGACGTACTGGTCGCGCCCGACGTTGTTGATCACGTCCGCGCGCTGCTCGGACACGTCGAACCGCGCGCCCTCCTCGACCACCGGCGAGTACAGCCCGGTGGCGCTGCCGTCGTAAGCCTCCTCGAACCGCAGCTCCACTCCGCCGAACCCGATCACGTCACCGTTGCGCAGCGGCCGGGGCGCGGAGACGGTGCTCCCGTTCACGGCGGTGCCGTTCGTCGACCCCAGGTCCTCGACGACCACCCGGCCACCCCGCCGCACGATCGCCGCGTGGCACGAGCTGACCGACCGGTCGGGAATCCGGATGTCCACCCCGCCTGCCCGCCCCACCACGGCCCGGTCGGCGGCCACGACGAACGCCGAGCCCTTCAACGAGGCAGGTCTCACCACCACGAGCCGAGCCGCCATGACGCCCTCCGCCGGTCAGCCGAATCCGCTGAACCACAAGGGGCAGCGGAGGGCGCGCAGATACAGGCGGGCCGGTGTCATCGCCCGATCGGGCGACCTGTGGGAGGTTTCCGCAGGTCAGAACAAGCGGAACTCGTCGGGTTCGATGCCGCGGAGTTCGTCGTAGTCCAGGACGACGCAGCGGATGCCGCGGTCCTCCGCCAGCGTCCGCGCCTGGGGCTTGATCTGCTGCGCCGCGAACACGCCGCGCACCGGGGCCAGGAGCGGGTCGCGGTTGAGGAGTTCGAGGTAGCGGGTCAGTTGCTCCACGCCGTCAGAGTAACGCAAACCCGCCGTTTGTGTTACAATCAGTAGCGAAAGGTTACTGTACGTGACGGCGCTACTTACCGCACCCATCAGTCTGAAGCCGGCCGACCCGGCCCCCATCCTGGTTCGCAAAGCCCCGGGCATCTTGCGCGTGGTCGCCTACACCCGCATCAGCAAGATCGGGAAGAGCAACAGCACCAACACGGCCATCCAGGTCGAGGAGTGCCTGCGCGAGCTGAGGCATCTGGCCAAGGACCGCAACGTCGAGATCGTGATCGTCGCCATCTTCCAGGAGGACGACCGCAGCGCGAGCAAGTACTCGAAGAAGCCGCGCCCGTACTGGGACCGGACCATCAGTCTGGTTCAGGGCAACTGGGTCGACATGGTCATCGGCACCGAGATGGAGCGTCTGACCCGACGGCCCAACGAGATGAGCGTGCTCATCGACCATGCCGACCCCACCCGGGACGGCGGTTCGGGTGATCTCCGCGAGATCAACCTGACGTCTGACGACGTGTTCGACCTGACCACGGACAACGGCATCTACCGCGCCCGCCAAGCCGTCGCCCTGGCCGAGCGTGAGTCGAACAAGCTCTCCAAGCGCGCCCGGCGCAAGCAGGCGGAGCGGGCCAAGGAGGGCTTCAGTCACGGCAGCCGGCGCGCGTACGCCTTCAAGAGGGGTAACGCCGAACTGGACGAGGAGGGCCACGAGTACCGGGGACTACGTCAGGCCGGGAAGCTCCGCATCAAAGGGTTCTCCCACAAGGAGATCGCCTTCTGGTTGAACGAGCGGGGCTACCAGACCACCGAGGGTCGGCTGTTCAACGCGCTCACGGTCCGGAACATGCTTCGCCGCGTCCGCTACGCGCCGTGGCCGGATGATCCAGAGCACGCCACCCGTGAGCACAACGGCACTCACTACAAGGCGCAATGGAAGCCTGTGTGGACACCCGAGGAGTGGGCACAGCTCCAGCTCATCGACAAGCTGGGTCGCGAGAAGTACCAGGACCGGCCGCGAGCCAAAAAGTACCTACTTACTGGCTACCTGGTTTGCGGCGGCTGCGGGATGACCCTGAACGGCGAGACCAAGCGGGACAAGCCCGACAGACCTCTCCGGCCCGTCTACTACTGCCGGGTTCAGGGTGACACCGAGCGCCGGCGCGGCTGCGGCGGCGTCACGATCGGCGCCGTACCGCTTGAGGACCTCGTGCTCGCGAGCGTGTTCCACCGGCTCGACACCCCCGATCTCGGTCGCCTGCTGGGCGGCAACGATGAGTCCGCCGACCGTCTGAAGAAGCTTCTCGACGACCGGGCGACCCAGGAGCTTCGGGTGAAGGACGTCCTCAAGGACTACAGCCGGGGCGACCTGACGCGGAACGAGATGCTCTTTAGCAAGGCCGAGGCCAAGGCCAAGCTCGATGAGATCAACGAGAAGCTGGATCAGGTCAGCCGCGGCTACCAGGCAACCGCACTGCTCCCTGTCGGTGCCACCGTCAGGGAGACGTGGTTCGCCACTGACAGCCTCCAGTGGAAGCACCAGATCCTCAGCCTCCTGATCGACGAGATCGTCATCCAGCCAGGCGGCGGCAAGCCGTTCTACGACTGCGAGGTCCTGGAGGGCCGGTTCCGGTTCGACCCGAACCGCGTAGCAATAAGGTGGAAGGCCTAAAGTGCCTACTGCAACAGCTTGGCCACGCGGCGAAGAACGTCCTTGTCTTTGACCTTGAGCGGGACGCTACTCACTTTGACTGACTGCTCAAGCCACACCACGGTGCGCGTTGCCGCTTTTCGTTCGGACGATGTGGGAGTCTTGCTGACCGCCATGCTCTTACGAACCTGTTTACATTAGTTCTATTATACTCCAATCCACGTTTGGCGAACACACACCAATCGGGTTCGCTGCATGAAGCAAGGACTCTCATCCTTCAAACGAAACAGCGGGTAGCCAGCACGGCCCCGGCACGGATGCTAACCCACAAGGAGCCACCCGAAAAAGACTAGCCCTCGCCTGCCATCCAGCTCACCCCGATCGCGCCAAGTGCCTACGTTGCCACATTATGCCAAGGACGTAGTGACGAATCGAGACGATATCCTCAGGCCTCAACCGCACGCCTTCGTGGAGAGCCAACTCGCTCACCATCACTCTCTCCCAGCTGTCATACCTGGTGCGATCCATCATTATCGCGATGCGGTAGTCCTCGGGGTCTTGATCAAGCACGGCCGCCAGCCTGATTAGAACAGGCTCGCTCAGATACTGAATCTTACCTCTACTCAGCCGCGTGATGTAGCTCCTATGGACACCACATCGGGCCGCCAGTTCGGAGCGGTCAGCCACGCCAGACTGTTGCAATCCTCGCTCGATCAGTTTCCCGACATGAGTGCTCGGGGGCGTAATTGGTCCACCCACGTAAGTACTCCTGTAATACATTCCCATCGTAACGATTGCCACCAGATAAGTCAATCAATCCTCCAGATGGGAGTAGACGCATTAAGCAAGTCCACAAGAAGGCCTCCACAATCACACAATAAGGCGCGTAGCAACCTCGTCATTAACCAGCCCACGGATACGGTCCGATGCCCGGCGCAGTGCTAAACCGCCGCGTGCATTGCACTTCAACCTGACCAAAAGCCCCGTAGCGATCCACATTATTACGCCGACCACGGATTTTCCTATTGCATTAATCGGAAATCCGTGTTATAAACGATACAGCCGACATCGGTCGGAGCGGTTTCATGCCATCACTGTTGCGAAATCAGTCAACAAAGTTAGGAGGCAGATGGTCGATGCACCTCAATATGAATTAATACTGCGCCTACCGCAGGTCCCAGTCAGGAAAGGCGGTGCGAGGCTGACCGGAGGTCGGTCATGAGCTGGGACGTCACGTTCATCCTCATGAGCGGACTCGGCGGCGCCACCGTCGCCCTCGTCTTCTACGTGCGTCACCGTGATCAACGCGCCCGTGACGCCGGTCGTACCACGTATCGGGTGGAGCTCCCGTCTGAGCTGTCCCTCGACATGGTGACCGCTTTTGCCCGCAGCCTGACGACCTTGCGACCGCCCGCCGGTTCGCTTCTCGGCCGCGACAGCGTGGTGTTCGAGGTCGTCCGCCGCGGCGGTACCACGCTCCAGTGGCTCCGCCTGCCGCAGCGCCGCGCGGCTCATGTCTTGGCGCAATTGCGCGGTCTCATCCCCGGTGTCCGGGCCGAACACCTCAACCAGCCAGCAACGCTGGAACCGACGTGGGTCCGCGAACTTCGTCTGCCTGCCATCGGTACCCCACTGCGCACGGATCAGGCAGAGTCGTTCGCCTCCAGTCTGTTGCACGCGGTCGCGACGACCACACCGGAGGAGGAGCTGGTCTACCAGCTAGTGGTTTATCCGCTGGGGACACCAGCCAGCCTGCCGACAAGCCAACCGCGCGGCGCACCGATCGGGCCGCGGTGGTGGCAAACGCTCACCCGCACCCTGGCGTGGCCGCAGCCGACCCGCAGCTCTTCTCCCGCAGCGCCGCAGCGGACGAAACTGAGCGAACCGCTGTTCGGCGTCACCCTGCGCGTCGGTGCCCGCACCACCCGGCTGAGCCGCGGCCGCCAGCTCGTTAGTCAGGTCATCGGCTCGGTGCACCAACTCGACCGGCCCGGCGTCGTGTTCGCCACCCGCTGGCTGTCCCAGTGGCGAGCCGCCGGACGGCTGCGGCGCGCCACCACGCCCATTACTCAGGCACCGATCTACGTCAACGCCCGGGAACTGGCCACGCTGCTGGTCTGGCTGGCCGGTACCAACGTGCCGGACCTGGTGCGCGCCACCGGTCGCGACTTCCCCCCAGCCCGCGAGCTGCCGTCCGCCGGTCTTGTTCTCGGCCGGGCGACCTACCCCGGTCTGGAACGACCGGTCGCCGTCTCCCGCGCTGATGCCCTCATGCACACGCTGGTGACCGGTCCGACGGGATCGGGCAAGTCGACGCTGCTGCTCAACCGCATGAAGCAGACCGTGGACGCCGGTCACGGGCTGATCCTGATCGACCCGGGCGGTGACCTGGCCACCGACCTCATCAACTGCCTGCCAGCGCACCGCACGAACGACCTGATCTACCTCAACCCGGCCGATGACCACGCCGTCGCCCTCAACCCGCTGGCCGGTGCACCGGAAGACGCCGAGCTGGTCGCCGACCAGATGCTCGAACTCATCCGCGACCGCTCCGACAGCTGGGGCGTGCAGATCGACGAAACGCTCAAGGCCACGCTCGTGCTGCTGGCCGCCTCACCCGGCATGGCCCTGACGGAGATCCCGGCGGTCCTGCTGAACGCCAGCTTCCGCGCTCACCTCCTGTCCCAGCTCGATCCAGTGTTCGCCTCCACGGTCGGCGAGTTCTTCGCCCGCTACGAAACCCGCAGCCCCGCGCAACAAGCCCAGGATGCCGCCGCCGTGCTCAACAAGGTCTCCCCCTTGCTGGACCGGCGCCCCATCCGGGCCATGCTCGGCCAAGCCCAGCCGACCTGGAGCATGCGCAGCGCCATTGACGAGGGCAAAATCCTCGTCGTCTCCCTGCCCAGCGGTGTTGTCGGCCCGGTGGCCGCCGACCTCATCGGCGGCATGGTGGCGCAGATGGCCTGGAACGCCGCTCTCGGTCGGGCCAGTCTGCTGCGCCAGTCCCGCCGACCCGTCAGCCTCGTCATCGACGAGTTGCCGCGGTTCGTCCGGGGCGGGGTCGGCCTGACGGACCTGTTGGCCCGCGCCCGGTCCCACGACCTTGACCTCACCGCCGCCGTCCAGCACCTGGGCCAGGTTGACGGCCAGCTGCGAGCCGCACTTCTGAGCGAAGCCCGCAACAAGGTCATCTTCCAGCCCGCCGCCGACGACGCGAACCTGCTGGCCCGGCACTTGCTCGGCGTGAAGCCAGAAGACCTGCTCGGCCTGGCTCCACGAACCGCCTTCGCCTCGCTGGTCGCCAGTGGGCGGGTCAGTCCACCCGTCACCATCGCTACCTTCCCGCCGCCCCAGGCCACCGGCTGCGGTGACGCGGCCCGGGCGGCGTCCCGAGCGCAGTACGGCCGTGACCGTCGTGATGTCGAACAAGAGATCCAAGACCGTCGCCGCACCGACGGCATGCCCGGTCCCCGGCGAACGCGGCGGCTGCCATGAAGACCTCGCTCTGTCCGTAACCCTGTCCCCTGGTGGCGTGGGGCGCGGCCCGTTTGGCGCTCCACGACGCTCAAAATGGCCCGTCAACGCGTACGACTCTCCAACTCATCCCCCTGGTTTCTCGCTGCCTCCCCTGCTGCCTTCCTGACTCGCTTCACCTGCTTAACCGGAGATCCGCCATGCCCCACCCCCGACGTCTGACCGGCTCGCGGCTGGCGCTGCTCGGCGACCGCCTCACCCCGCGCGACCGTCAGGTGCTGCGCAGCCTGGCCACCATGCATGCCGCTACCACCGATCAAGTCGCACGCTGCGTCTTTCCCGGTGAGCCGTCCGCCCTGCGCCTCGCCCGCCGTCATCTCCACCGCCTCATCACGTCGGGTCTGGTGCGCCGCTTCGCCGACCGGTCACGGGACCGCTGGGTCGGCACCCCCGGCCACATCTACGCCCTGACGGGTGCCGGTCTGCGGTTGGCCGGTGGCGAACACGCGCTCGGTCATCGACAGCGCCGTGCCTGGCGCCCCACGCCCACGTTCCTGGCTCACCGGTTGGCGATCTCGGAACTGTTTGCCCGGTTGTCGGAGCAGGAGGCCGCTGGCGTGCGAGAGTTCCTGGCCGAACCGGACGCCTGGCGGTCCTACCTGGGACCGGCCGGAGAGCAGCTGGTGCTGCGCCCGGACGCGCTGGTGCGGCTCGGGCTGGCGGACGGTCACGAGAACTCATGGTTCATCGAGGTAGACCGGGACACGGAGACGCGCGCCGCCACCATCGCCGCCAAGTGCCAGGCTTACCAGCGGTATGAGGCCAGCGGCCAGGAACAGCGGCGCTACGGCGTCTTCCCCGGCGTGGCCTTCATCGTGCCGAGCGCCGCCCGAGCCGCCCAGATCCGCGCCGTCATCGCCCGGCAGCCACCCGAAGTCCAACCCCTGTTTCGCGTCCTCCGTGACGACCAGACGCTAGCCGCCCTGGCCGAACTTGAGGCGGCGCCCTGACACGCACAAGTACCGCTTTCCGGTGCACGAGCCCCGCAACCAGCAAACCGGCGCGTGCCCACACTCCACGCCTCCTGAGGAGACGCCTATTACTGACCCATAAGGAGTTACCCCATGTTCGACCCTCAGCCCCTCGTTCCTGACCACGTTCGTCTACAGCAGGAGATCGCCCAAGCCGACTTGCGTGGCCGGCCGATCAGCTACCAAGCCGCCCACGAACTGGCCAGCTGGTTCGCCGACGCCGGCGGCCCCGGCCTGCGTACCTTCCTCGCCACCGGGCTCGTCAGCAGCGAGCTGCACGCCGAACTGGTTCGGTTGCACGACCTGCGGTCGGACGAAGCGGGTCAGTGGCTCGCCAACCTCACCCGGTTCGTGCTCAGCCAGCCCGCCAACCCGCAACCGCGTCGACGCGCCCGACGGATGGCACCGGAGGACGCGCGATGAACGGCACCACTATCACCGGCTATCTCTACGGCGACGACACCCACTGCGCCACCTGTATCCACGACCTGTTCGTGCCCTTCGATCTGATCGCGGACCCCGATCGGTCGGCCGAGGACATCCTCGATCAAGTGGCGCATCAGCGTGGCCTCAACCGCCATGACCAGGGCTTGTACAGCTCGTACGACTTTCCTGTGCCGCTGTATCTGAGCGATACCAGCGATTCCGATGTCTGTGTCCTTTGTGGTCAGCGTCTGCTAGACGGCCTTTACAGCGCTTAAGAGAACCCAGTCCGCCACACCCGCGCCCTTTCGGGACGCCTCCCGAGATGGCGTGGGCGTGGCCCAGCCGGGTCACGATTCGCACCTTGACACCAGGAGGCTGGTCATGCCCGACCAGACACTCACCACCCTTCCCACCCACCGACTCGACGCCTTCGCTTCACCGCTGGCAGACCCGGCCGTCGTCCACCTGGACGGCGTCGACCTCGTCGTACTAACCACCACCGGCCAAACCGACGTGTCGGTCTGGACGAACGGCACCGTGACGACCTTGCCCGCTGGCACCCCCGTCGTGCCGGTGACCGATCCCGACCGTGCGGACACGGTGCTGCGTCAGGCCATCGCTTCGCTCAACAGGCTGCGTCAGCAGGCCGCGCAAGCACTCTGGTCGCACCGGGGCCATCAGATGTCCATTCTGGACGAGATCCGTTCGTACGCCATCGAGGCGCACCTGGCTGGCACCATCTGTCGGGACGGTCTCAACGATTTTCTCGTTTCGTTCGATCTGCCGGAGTACTACCCGCGGGTCCGCGTCGCCTACACCCTGGGCGGCACGGTCACCGTGGCCGCCACCTCGGCGGATCACGCTCTGACGAACCCCGCCGACGGACTCCGTCCGAGCTTCGAACAGGTCGATGACGTCGACGATGAAACCGCCGAGCACGAGGTCACGCTCCGCCTGATCACACCAACCACGCTGGAGGGTGGCCGCATCGGCTTCACCGTTGCGTACGCCATCAACGGCACGTACGTGGTCGACCACGATGACATTGATGAAGCCCGAACCGACTGCATGGGTTACCTGCGGCCGGATCTGGACGACATCAAGGGTCTGGTGACCGGTACCAACCGGTTCACCGTCGAGGCCGTCACCGCCGACTACGACGACTAGTCGCTCCCCAGGCCTAGGGTTCTCGTCCACGGGAACCCTAGGCACCTTCTCTTGAGCTGCGCGGACCGCCCTTTGGCGATGTCACGCCTGCGTCCTCGTCTCTCTCCGCGAGGGCGCGGGCGTGGCCTCAGCCGAGGTCGCGACCGTCCACCAGAGAGACCACCTGTCATGAACGAGCCGATGACTCCCCGCCCGCTCGGGGAGTTCGCTACCGACGAGTTCCCTCGGCCCACCGTCGTCAATCTGCACGACGCCGAAGCCGTGGTGCTGATCCTGGCCACGGCCGACACCGTCGAGGTGTGGCACGACGGCACGACCAGCACCCATCCGGCCACCACACCGGTGTTCGAAGTCGCCAGCTCGGATCGTCGCCACCTGGCCATCCGCCGGGCGCTGCTGGGCCTCAACCACCAGCGCATCCGCGCGCTCCAGCAGCGCGCCGAGACGGATGCGGACATGGCCCGCACGCTGGGTGCGATCCGCGCCTACGCCATCACCAAGCACCGTGAGGGCATCATCAGCCGGCAGAAGCTGGACGAGTTCCTGGCCCACTTCGACCTCGCTGCGTACGAGCCGTACCTGCACATGCATTTTCAGCTGACGGGCAGTTACGAGGTGGCCAGCACCGACACCACGGCTGCCCACACGTTCGCGTCCACGGCCTTGGCGGTCGGTGGCGCGGGCGGGATCGCCGATCTGGTGCCGGATTCACTCACCTACGGGGTCGCCGTTACGGAAGTAACCGTGCGTCGGCCGCAGATCGCCACCCTGCGCGTACATGTCGGTTTTGACATCACGGGCCAGGCGGTGATCCGCAGCCCCTTCCGCACGCGGGCTCAAAACCAGGCGGAACGTCTGATTACCCCGGACGTGTCGCAGGTGCCAGCCGTGGTGCCGGACTCGCTGATCTACGACCTTCAGGTCGCGTTCGAACTCAGCGACAACGAGGCCCCTGATCCCGCGTAGTCGTGACGCACTGCGCCCATGTCCTGGCCGTCCGCACCTATCGGCGGACGGCCCGGACGACCACTCACTTTTCCGTTTCCGGCGGTCCAGGCCGCCAATCCCACAACACCGCACAGGAGTTACGTCATGTCTAGTGACATCGAGTCAATGTTCAGTGTTCGGGAAATGCCCTGGCACCGCGAAGGCGTGGTGCTGGAGGATTACCCGGCAAGTTGGGCCGAAGCCCGCCAGTTCGCCGGGCTCGACTGGGAGCCGCAGACCGAACCGGTCTTCGCGCTCGACGGCATCAGCGACGACGGCACACCGCGCTACGAGCCCATCGCGGGCTGGCAACGCATCGTCCGCTCGGACAACACCCGCGCCACGCTGTGGATCAACCAGGACAGCTACGAGTTGATCAACCACGACGCCATGGGCGAGATCGTCGAAGCCGTCCTGGCCCAGCCCAACGTCAAGTGGGAAACCGGCGGCGTCCTCGACGAGGGCCGCGCCGTCTGGGTGCTGGCCCTCCTCGATGAACCGATCGAACTGCCGGGTGACAACACGGTCACCCTGCCCTACCTGGCCATGACCACCCGCCACGGCAAACCCGGCGCCTGCACCCTGCGGGCCACGGCCGTACGCATCGTCTGTGCCAACACCTTCCGGGCCGCCGAACTCGAAGGCGATCGCACCGGTACCACGTTCAGCTTCAAGCACACCAAGAGGTGGCGCGACCGGCTGGACGAAGCCCGACAGGCCGTCACCGGTGCCCGCCGCGAGATGACGGCCTACGTGGAGCTGGCCCGCCAGCTGCTCGACCTCCGCATCACGCCGCGGCAGCGGGAGCTGTTCGTCACCGAGTTCGTTCCCATGCCGCCGGACGGTCTGGTGACCGACCGTGTGGTGCGCAACGTCGAGGACGCCCGCAAGGCGCTCCGCGACATCCTGGCCTCGCCCACCACAGCTGACATCGCCGACACCGGCTACGGCCTGGTGCAGGCCGCTGGCGAGTACCTCGACCACGTCCGTCGCGCCCGCAGCTGGGAAACCAAGCTCGGCCGCACCTTGATCCGACCCGAACCCCTCAAGGCGAAGGCTCTAACGCTCGTCCGTGAGCTGGCCAACGCCTGATCTATCCCCGTCCACGCTCGCCCGGACCAGCCGGGCGGCTGGTCCGGGCTCCTCTTGAAGGAGCTATGCCATGGATCTGCCGCTGTTCGAGCGAGTCGACCTGACCGACCCCGGCGAGCTCATTGCCGCCATCCCCTACCTGCTCCGGTTCCACCCGTCGACGGCCTTCATCCTCGTGACCTTTCTGGACGAGGACGACGCCTACCGGCTGCTCGGTGTGTCCGGTATTGATTTGCCCCAGCCCGAGGACCACGTCAGAGTCGCCCACCGGTTCGCGGTTAGCGCGGTTCAACGTGACGCCACCGCTGCGGCGCTGGTGGTCGTCGGCCACGGCGAGCCAGATCTTCCGGCCGTTCTGCCCGAGCAGGACCTCATCGCCGTGATGACGCACGAGCTGCGCGCCCACGGCCTCGACATCGTCCACACCGTCTGGGCCGCCGCCACCGCGCCAGCTAGCCCATGGCGCTGCTACGGCACGGCCGAGTGCTCTGGGCTTGTACCCGATCCGGGCCAAACCTCTGTCGCCGCCGCCACCGTCGCCGCCGGCCGGGTGACGTTCGCTAGTCGCGCCGAACTCCTCAACCTCCTGGCACCCGACGACGAACCCACGCTCCGTTCCCGCGCCGCCCGGATAAGCCAGCTGCTGGCCGAGACGGCGTCCGAACGCCGCGTGGCAGGCAACGCCGCCACGCGCGACTCCTTCCGAGTCGTCCAAGCGGCCATTGACGCCGCCCACAACGGGCGGCTCCCGCTGGACGAACCGACCCTCACGTCACTCGGCGTCGCCCTCAGCGACGAGGCCGTCCGTGACGCACATCTGGCGATCACGCCAGCCGACCGCGCCGACGCGGCCGAACAGCTCTGGATCGCCCTGACGAAGGCACTACCCGCCCCGTACCGCGCCGAACCGGCCCTCCTGCTGGCGATGAGCGCCTACCTCCGCAGCGACGGTGTCCTCGCCGGGGTCGCACTCAGCAGCGCCGAGGAAGCGGACCCGGACAACCTCCTGATCCTGCTCCTGCACATGGCCCTCGGCGCCGCATTGCCACCCCACGTCATCGCCCCCGACGTCGTGGAGGTCGCCCTCGCCGCAGAGTGGTTCATCCACCGCTCGGGCGATACCGCCTCATAGACGTTCACCGCCATCGGATTAACCGCGCCCGGATCAGCCGGGCGGCTGATCCGGGCTCCTCTCTCAAGGAGCACCCATGCACCGTGTTGTACGCGTCGGAAACCTGAGCGACCTGATCGCTGCCGTTCCGTCGCTTCTGGGCTTCTACCCCACCGATTCGCTCGTCGTCGTGGTCCTGACCGGCCCCGACCACAACCACGTCGTGATGACGCTTCGCCTCGACCTGCCGTCAGCTGAGCATCGGCGCTCGATCGCCGTTCAGCTGCTTGACATTCTCCGGCAACATGACGACGCGGCCGTCCTCCTGGTCGTCATCGGACATCGCGATGAACAACCTGAACCGCCATCCGACCCGCCGCCACAGCGCGACCTCGTACAGACCGTCAGCGACGCGATGCGCCGCCTCGCTCTGCCGGTAACCCACCGCCTGTGGACGCCCGCCATCTCCGCTGGTGTCCGCTGGCAGTGCTACGACGATCCGGCCTGCACAGGCGTCCTGCCTTCGCCCGACCAAACCACGCTCGGTGCCGAATCTGTCGCCGCTGGCTGGGTCACGTATGAGAACCGCTCCGAGCTCGCCAACCTCTTGACTCCCGATGACGAACGGGCGCTGGCTCGCCGGGCGACGCGCATCGAGCGGTTGCTCGCCAAACAGCCGGCTGACATCGAGCTATCCCACACCGACGAGGTCATCAGCCGCAGCTTGCGGCAGCTGCTTGGCGCGGTCGACGCGATGCGCCGCGGCACCTTCACGCCCAGCGACGCAAACGTTGCCAGGCTCGCCGTGGCTCTCACCGACC
Organism: Actinosynnema sp. CA-248983; assembly: GCA_050954585.1. Taxonomy (GTDB): domain Bacteria; phylum Actinomycetota; class Actinomycetes; order Mycobacteriales; family Pseudonocardiaceae; genus Actinosynnema. The sequence goes on from CP191863.1 coordinate 7,303,406, forward strand.
ATGTCGCCCGCGACGCCTGCGTCATGGCGCCGACAAACGAGCGGGCAGCCGCCGCGGAACAGCTCTGGCTCACCCTCACGAAGGCAGTGCCGGCTCCGTACCGCGCAGAACCCGCATCGCTCCTGGCCCTGTCCGCCTACCTCCGGGGTAACGGTGCCTTCAGCGCCATCGCGCTGGACGCTGCCGAGGCCGCTGATCCGGATCACCGCCTGTCCGGCTTTCTCCGGCAAGCGCTGAACCTTGGGCTGCCCCCAAGCCGCCTGGACGAACTGGTGGCTGGCGCTGGCGACATCGCTGCTCGCCTCTTGGCGCTACCGACCGACTAACGGCTTCACACGCGTCCCGTTCCCCATCGCCTGGACCCGCCAGGTGGTGGGTCCAAGGCTCGGCCTTCAAGGAGCAACCGCGATGCCGAGTTCCGCCGACTATCCGTTCGTCCGAGCCTGGGGCCGTCTCATGGGCTCCTACGACTACTACATTCGTGACAAGGTGCAGCTGGCCCGCGAGGACCACGCGCCTGCCAACGCGGTCTACCGCCGCGAGGACGGCACCTGGACCACCACCGACGACATCACGCTCGCCACCACACGCATCCAACTCGGGCTCGACCCGCTCCCGCCTGCCGAGCCCAACGAAGAGGGTGTGCTCGCTGGCCTTGCCCAGGCCATCCTGACCGCTAGCCAGCTGCAAGAAAGCTTCGGCCTTCTCACGGTCGAACTCATCGACGGCCACACGCTCGTCGCACGTTTCTCAACGGGCTGGAGCCTGCGGCTTACCGCCGAACTGCTTCCACCCGACCCATCTGTCTAAAGGCACCACCTGCCTTTCCAGGGGTGTACGGCGCTTGCCGTGCACCCTCTTTTCATTTACTACAGGAGGCTCCGATGCAATTCACCCCCGACGATATTGGCAAGTACCAAGAGCTATGCCGCACCTACTTTGACGAGGAGGTTGACGAGGCGACGGCCGTCCAGGAGCTACACAGTTTGGTCTACCTCGTCGCCCTCATCTACCACCCGCAGGCCCGAGACGAGCTGGAACGCCGCCAGCAGGCACAGGCCGCCGCACCAGCAGGAACCAATGGAAAACAAACGAAAAGTGGATCATAGTAATTACACAAGGTCACACCACCCGGGGACCCGCTCAACATTTAACGGAGGAACCATGCTTGAAGTATATTGGCTACGCCCGCAAATCGAGTGAGTCGGCCGAACGACAGATCCTGTCGATCAACGACCAAACACACGCCATTGAAACCAAGTTCGCCGGTCTCGATGTCATTGACATCGTCTCCGAGAGCAAGAGCGCCTTCAAGCCGTACAACCGGCCCACCTTCGATGAGGTTCTGGACCGGATTGAGCGCGGCGAAGCGCAAGGGTTGACCGCATGGCATCCGAACCGATTGTCGCGCAATGAGATTGATGCCGGCCGGATCATCTACCTGATCCGCAGTGGCAAGTTGCGCGACCTACAGTTCGTCACGTACACGTTCGAGAACACGCCCGAGGGAATCTGGATGCTCCAGATGTGGCTGTCGCAATCCCAATACGAGTCAGCCAAGCTCGGACGTGAGGTCAAACGCGGCATCGACACCAAACTGCGTCAAGGCCACTCTCCACACAAGGCTCCGCCCGGCTACGTCAACTCCGGCGCCACGTCAGTCAAGGGCGAGCGCTACATCTATGCCGACAAGAATCGTCTGCCACTGGTACGCCGTGCCTTTGATTTGGCCCTGAGCGGTAGCTATACGACCGCCGAAATACATCGAGAGATGCTCAGTTGGGGCTTCACCACGCCTCGGCGTGCCGGCAAGCCGCAACCGGTCACCTATGCCCAGGTGCACAAGATGCTTCGCAGCGTCTTCTACACCGGCTACTTCCGACATGACGGCGAGCTCCACAAGGGCAGCTATCCGGCCATCCTGACTATGCAGGAACACGAGCAACTCCAGCACATTCTCGGTCGTAAGCGGGACGACAAAAGCCGCCGCCTCACCCGACGCGACTACATCCACTACAGCGGTCTTATGAAGTGCTCCTGCGGCCTCACCATAACGCCGACAGAGATCCGAAAATATTACCGCGGTACCAACCGTACAGCCCGGTACCTCTACTACAACTGCACACGAAAGAGCACTCGTCGCGACAAGTGCTACCAGCCGAGACTTTCCGAACCTCAGCTTCACCAAGCTTTCGAGGAGGCGGTCTCTCCGTATCGGCTGATCGCACCGTTCCGCGACCTAGCACTCGCTGCACTGAACGAGCGGTATGAGACCCGCGTTGAGCAGGATGAGAAGATCTCCGATTCGCAGCGACGAGAAGTCGTAGCGCTAAAGACCAAGCTAGATTCACTGGTTGACATGCGGGCTGCGGGCGAGATTGACGCCGAAACCTTCGGGAAGCAGCAATCGTCGTACCGTGAGCGGATCGCCCATCTGGAGCAGAAACTCGACCGCGGCGACACCATACGGCACAAGGCGCAATCCGTAACTGCGCAGGTCTTCAAGGACCTAGCCCGACTGGATAACGACTTCCGAGGCGCAGAGCCAAAGACAAAGCGTCACATTCTACAGGCTATGGCACGCCCAGACTCGAACCTCGTACTACGAGACGGAAAACTTGAACTGCAAGCCAAAAGCTGGCTTGCAGCCATTCGCGAGTCTTACCCGGTGCTGGAGGTTCAATACCACGCGACTCAAACGTCGTTTTTTGGCTCCCCGAACCAACGATTGAGCGTTTTGGTGGGAATAATTGCTATTTGGTGCAGCACAGTGAATACTGTCGCAAACCTTGTCGAGACTGAACTAACAAGTGGCCGGAGTATCCTTCCATTGTCGCCGGTCGACGTGTGACCCATCGTACGGCGCGGCGGCGGCCTGTCGCGTACGAGAGCGACCCGTCCATCGCGAGGAACCCTCACGTCGCTTGCCTGGCCAGCATCCCCACGGGAGATGTCACACGCTGAAGCGCGTGTCGTACCCCGTTCGGGCTACGTATGAGGCAGACTGTCCCAACCGACAGGGAGGGAACCAATGGAAACTCGGGAAATCTTTGACGCTGCCCCATTTGCAGTGTCTCAGTTTCTGAGCGAGACTGGCCTCGGCTTGTACATTCCACCATACCAGAGGAACTATTCCTGGGATGTCAGCAAGACGCGACGCCTTGTAGACGACGTAGCTCATGGCCTCAACCAGCTCCCTGAGATGTCAGACAGCATCTGCTTTCTAGGCACAGTCATTGCGCTACGAGACCTCGAATACATTACCGTCGAACCGATCTATCGCCCGCAGGTGCCCGCGAAGGTGATGACAATCATCGACGGACAACAGCGACTTACAACACTCTTGGTACTCACCACTATCTTGCACGAAGAAGTGCGAGTACGTGCACATCGCCTAAATAGGAATGACCCTGGGGCGGCCTGGCTCAAGGATCAGGCTATCGATGTCGCCGCACGATTGCAGATGTGCTTCGAGGAAGACATGCGGTATGGACAGGAGTCATACCGTTTTTACCCGCGCATGATCCGCGCATACTACGATGCCTGGTCCAGAAACTCATCAGAGGCACATTACAAGTCGCCCATCGGGCACTATTTGCACCACTATGGCGCGATCTGCAGAAGCGAAGGGAACCCGAGGGCCTATACGCATGAACCACTGACGGCCGAAGAAAGTGACGAATCAAATGCTGAGGCTCATCGGCATTTGGTGCGCGTGCGAAACGACCTCCGCAAGATCATTCGGAAACTCATCAAGGTTCAGACCGACGGCGAGGAGGAAGAGGAAGAGTCCCGACTGCCCTCGAGTCGAGTACTGATCGATTCCCAAATAATGCAGCATGCGCTCTTCAACAGTGAACTGTCCGAGGAGGTTCGCATTGCACTCCTGAACCCAGCTTTCGAGCCATTGACCAGGCTTATCGTGTTCGCAAACTACTTCCTGCAACGAGTTACAGTTGCAGTAGTGACTGCGAAACGAGAAGAGTACGGCTTCGAGATGTTCGAGGCTCTCAATACTACCGGCGAACCTCTCACTGCTATCGAGACCTTCAAGCCTCGGGCAATCAGGACGGAAGGGCTGTCCGACTGGAAGAACTCGCCGTCGAAGAAGTCGTTCGATCTTGTTGATGCTTTCCTGGATCGCGAGGGAAGTTCGACGGCCGACAAGCGCCAAAGTGCCACAAGTACGCTGCTAACACCCTTCGCGCTAGCGCAGAGCGGAGAGAAACTCAGCAAACGTCTAAACGACCAGCGGCGCTACCTTCGCAGAGCGTACGACGAGGAAGTCGATCAAGAAGCAGCGCGCGATTTCCTTCAGTTGCTTGCACAGGTCGGCCGCTTCATCGACGGCCCGTGGCGGACGCAAGAAGGTTTGCCGGAGTCGAATGAGGCTCGCACGGCCGCGATTTCAGGTCTTGCTCTTGCCGCTCTACGGGAGGGGAATCATGACATCGTAATCGCTCCGCTCGCCAGGTATTGGGCGTCATTCCGGTTGGCGTCCGACAACGTGTACGAGCGAGGGCTTCAGTTTCTCGAAGTTACACAGGCATGCGTTGCCTTCTATGCCTTGTGGCGAGGTGCCCACTCCGGCACTGCAGGCATTGACGACATCTGGCGGCGCGCAATGTCGGGCGATGAAGACTCGGGATTGTGTATTGCCCGGAATAACAGGCATCTCACGGATGTTCCGGAGCCAGAACTGGTAAAGCTCTACTTGCGAAAGCAGCTGCAAAAGGAGGCCCTATGGGATCGGGATGCTTGGACTCGTCGCGCCGCCGAGAACCCGATCTATACGATCTCTCAACCGCTCACACGTTTGCTACTACTGGCGGCAAGTCACAACAGCACTCCAGACGACGCCGACCCTGGGCTCATCGTTCGAGGCCGTCCTGGCTTGTTGGACATGATGACGCTGGACCGCTGGAGAGACCAAACCACGCTGACCGTGGAGCACATTGCACCGCGCATCAATAATGACAACGATTGGAAGGGAGAGCTCTACGAGGCGCCACAGACCATCAACCTCTTGGGCAACTTGACATTGCTGCCCCGAGTTGAGAATGCCAGTGCCGGGAATCGGTCATGGCAGCTCAAACGCCTCATCTATCGCGCTCTGTCGGCGGCCACGGTCGACGAGGCAGACAGCCTACTCGCGCAGGCCAGGGAAAGCGGCATATCTCTCGGCGAAGCATCGGAGCAAGTAGCGCGGAGTGCTCATCACCTGCCCTTGGTAGCTGCACTTTCACGTTATGACCAGGAGTGGCAAGTCGACATAGTGAAACGAAGGTCGGAGCGCCTGGCAGGACTTGCATGGGATACCCTGCACCCGCTGCTCGAGTAATAGTTCCGAGGATGCAACACTAAGACATACGCCGGAAGGCGATCGTCGAGCTTATTGACGACCTAGACTGCGGCAAGGCCGACGAGAGCATCGCGTTTTTTGGCCTTAACGTTGTCGCGTATGCCATAAATCTTTCGGAGGACGCCACTGGTTGAGCGCGCCGGATAGGGCCGGCAGTCGCCAGCACCGTTGCCAAGGCTGGGCGGTGGACTGGGAGCAAAACCAGGCTATTCGTAAGTGGGTGCGCCCGATTCGGCACGACGTCGCCGACCCCTGCTGGATTCCGCAGGATCTCATCGCGAGACTCCGTGAGGGGCACCAGAGACTGACCATGTATGGCACTGCTGAGGGTGGCCGGGGGATACGCTCAGCAGTGCCGACTGGTTGCCAGTGGCAATACCCATCAGAATCCGCGTGTGCCCGCGCGATCCATCTTCAAACAACGCTCAAGGAATGAAACTATGACTGATTCTCCTGACTTCCCGGTTGTAAAGAACGGAGAGAAGCTAGTCCGGGACCGAATTCCGGAGTTGATCGAGCGAGAAGGACGTCAAGCATGTGTCCGCGTCGCGCAACCTAATGAATATCACCACCTGCTTCGCCAGAAGCTCGCCGAGGAGGTTCGCGAGTTCCTCGACGGTGATGATCCAGAGGAGCTGGCCGACATCCTCGAAGTACTGCTTGCCCTAGCGCAGGATGTGGGTCTGAGCGCTGGCGACCTCGAGACGATCAGGGCGGTCAAGGCGGCAGAACGCGGGGCCTTCACCAAGCGGCTCGTCTGGAGCCCGCAGGCCAGCGGCTGAGTCAAATAGCTCCGCCGCCACGAGGCACTCGCAGCCTCGCAGGGTGGGAGGCATACCGACGAGTCCTTGTGCTTGGTCTGTGTGAACCAGGGAGAGATCGTTCGGAAGTAGCAGGTCAGAGGTGGTTCGACGCTTGGCCCGAGAACTCCGACGCGGCGTCGCCGCAACTTTTCGAGGTCTCATCCACCTCTACGGGTAGAGACGCCGATCAACGCCCCACCAAGGTGCCTTGTTCCGGTAGTCTTGAGCGACAACCACATCGATGCACCATCCACAAGCCGTGACTCGACAGGGCAACCGGAGTCACCGCGAAGGAGCAATGGTCATGAACAAGGACGTGGTCGAGGCTGTGCGCCTTGGTCAACAGATGTCGTGCCGGATGAGGTCCACATACGAGCACGAGTGTGTCGAACTGGCCCTTGATGAGGTTCTTCGACACCCGGAAGCCGCTGGTGATCCGCGGTTGCTCCTTGGCAGGGCTCTCGCACACGCCCGCACCCACCTGCGTCGACGTCGGTCCATCCAGGTAATCGATGCCGCGAGCGACAAGATCGACGAAGCTTCGGTGCCCGGTGGTGAAGCCACGGACCGTGAGCGGCGCTCGGTGATCGAGCTGGACGACTGGATCTGCCGCAGTTCGCTCCGTGCTGAGCAGCAGCTCGTGCTGCGAGCGCAGTTGTACTCCGTAACTACGACTGAGCTGGCCGAGACTCTTCGTGTCTCTGTCCCGCGCGTGCGGGAACGCATCGCTCGGGCACGTTCAGCGGCTCACGCAGAATGGCTTCAAACAGCGTGACGCGCACGATTACGTGGCGCCGCTTCAGACTGCGCCCATGGATGGTCCGCATGCTGGTTCCTACTGGTATTGCTGGAACCTATATGTTGTTTCGCGGCGGCGAACCGGTCTACATCGGCAGGTCTGATGTCGATCTTCGACGCAGGCTCCTGGCACACGCCTCTAGCCAACGCGGGGAGTACTTCACATTCCAGACGTACGAATCAGGGACGACCGCCTTCCAGGCGGAGTGCGCTCTGTTTCATGCGCCGCCGAGCGAGAGTATTGAAAACAAGATCCATCCCGCCTCGCCTACGGGCTCGGCGGCGCTATGCCCCTACTGCACCTCGACTGTCGAGCTTGCGCGCAAGTTCCGCACCGACATTCGCCCCAAAGCTGATCAACCCGACACGTGAGCGTCGACCTCGAACAGGAGAAGATTATGACTACCCCGGAACAGAACATTGCGCCCCTCGTTTTTTCACACCAGGAAACGGACGCCGGCCAGGCACAGATCGTCAAAGTAGACACCGCCCTAGAATCGTGGCGTGACGCCGGGTTCGACCTGACTGCCGCAGTTGGCGAGGTCGTCGACAACTCTGTCGAAGCGGCCGCGACCCGAATTCGGATCAAGACCTACCCCGAGGGAAACGCCGTTAAGAAGATCGATTCGATCGCTTTCGCGGACAATGGAATTGGGATCGACCCAACGATCCTCGCGAATGTGCTCTCACTCGGATTCAGTACACGCTACAACCAACGTAACGGTCTGGGCCGGTTCGGCGTCGGCCTCAAGCTGGCCGCGCTGTCACACGCTCAGCGCCTCGAAATCTACACGAAGGTCGATAATGGTCCCGGAGTCTGGCGGGCGTTCCTGGACCTCGAAATGGTGTCGGCCCAGGAGCAGAAGGTCATCACCCGGGAACAGCTCGAGTCCTTCCCGTCGGAGTACGCCGACCTTATGACGGATGCCGAGGGCCAACCCTTGCCGTCGGGGACGCTCGTGGTGTGGTCGAAGGTCGATCGGCTCGAATCAGGTGGAAAGTTCAAAACCGATCTCAAACAGCGACTGGCGGAGCTGCAGAAGTTTCTCGCTCGCGCCTACCGGCGATTCATCGACAAGGGCGTCGAGATCGAGCTCAATAGCCGTGTGATCACTCTCCACGATCCGACCTTCCAGCTTGAGAATCCTCGACTAACGGACCGACTCAAGCGTGACGTACGCGGCGAGTTGATCTCCCGAGACGTGATCAAGGTGGACGGCCATGAGGTGGTCGTTACCGTGGCCATGGCTCCCGAAGAGCTCAACGAAGGGCGCGGTAAGGGCGATTCACAGATCGCGAAGGATTTTCATATCCCGGAGAACGAAGGGAAAGTCAGCTTCCTCCGTCAAGGACGAGAAATCAACTACGAGTTCCCGCCGTACACTCTCCCCAAGGGCGAGAAATGGGGTGACCGATACATTGGTATCGAGGTGGAGTTTCCTGCCGCCCTCGATGAGTACTTCCAGGTCCGACACGTTAAGCGTGGCGTTATGCCAGTTGACAAACTACGGCAGGAACTCAGGAAAGCTCTGGAGCGCCCGCTGACTGCGGCCCGGAAGCGATACCAAGATCGATGGAATGAACTCGAGCAAGCTGAGCGCAAGATCGGCGAGGACCACTCCGTCGCGATGAAGACCGTCGCCAAGGTCGAGGAGACTGCGCCTCGTGGCCGTGCCGGGACGCAGTTGACCACGGCAGAGGCAGATCAGAAGGTCAGCGATGTCATTGAGCAGTTGCAACTCGATCCTGTGACCGAGCCGGACAAGATCGAGAAGCTCAGGGAGTCCATCCGCCAGCTGCCAATTTCGGTCGCTGATACCACGTGGCCGGGCAAGGAACTGTTCGACATCACACACCTCAACGGCAAGGCCATCCTCAAGCTCAACCATGGTCACCCTCTGCTACGCGAGGTGTACGATCCGATCCACGAGGCGATCGACAACAGCGTGTCCGACATCGAGCCAGCGGAGGCCATGCGGCTCCTACGGCGAGCTGAGGTCGGGATCATGCTGCTGCTCATGGCGTATGCCAAGGCTGAGAACATGGATCGCGAGCCTGACATGAACTTCAGCGAGCTGAGGATGCACTGGGGGCAGTCGACGGCTGCCTACCTCAACGCCGCGCTGAAGGATCTCCCCTAGCCACACTGCCAGTGGCGCAAGCTTCTTGCAGCTTGGGCCGATGCCAACCCGGCCGGTCCGTGCCCATTGGTGTCGTGATCACGACACTCCGGCGTTTGCTGTCGCCAGACGTCTTGGAGGGCTTACGAACCGCACGGCAACGGGTATGCCAAGTCGGTTGACTCGGAGGCCCAGAACGGACTCTGACCTGCTGTTATAGCCGCTATGTCACGGATACTGAGCCCAGCCAGAACCCGCCCCTCCCGAAGGCCGGCCGCAACCCGCGGCCGGCCTTCGGCATATTCGCGATCTTGTCGGTGTTGGCACGTACGTTCGAGAGACGCATCACCCTCCACTCCTGGACGGATGCGCGGCGTGCCGCGTCAAGCCATCCAGGAGTGACCGCTATGATCGACCACGCCAACAGATGGGAGGAGCGATGACCACGCCGGACGCGGATGCCGCCCACGTCGTCTACCTCGACTACAACGCGACCGCGCCGTTGAGGCCGGAAGCGCTCGAGGCGATGCTTCCGCACCTGCGGGGTGTTGGCAACGCGTCAAGCCCGCACGCACTTGGCCGTCAAGCGTCCACCGGTGTCGACGCCGGGCGACGCGCGGTGGCCGAACTGTTGGGGTGTGCCCCTGGAGAGCTGATCTTCACCTCCGGCGCCACAGAGGCGAATAACCTTGCGCTGCGCGCAGGGCTCGGCCTCGGTGGCGGCGTCGTCACGACCGCGGTAGAGCATCCGGCGGTGCTGCACGCGGCGCGTGTTCTGACAACTCAGGCGGCCCGGTCCCTGCACGTACTTGATGTCGATCACAATGGCCTATTCGATCTTGAGGAGCTTCGGCGAGTGCTGTCGTCGGGGCAGACCTCGCTCGTGTCCGTGATGGCTGCCAACAACGAGACGGGCGTGCTGACCGATCTAGCGGCCGTGACGGCAATCTGCCGTGACTTCGGTGCGCTCCTCCATACCGACGCGACGCAACTCGTTGGCCGTCTGCCGATTGACCTCGCGGAGCTCGACGTTGATCTGTTGTCGTTGTCGGCCCACAAGTTCGGCGGCCCTCAAGGTGTCGGGGTGCTGTTCATCCGCCGGAGTGCTCGGCTACCGCATGAGCCGCTGCTGCATGGAGGTGGCCAGGAGCGCGGATGGCGAGCGGGCACACTTAACGTGGCCGGGATCGTCGGCGCCGGTGCAGCCGCGTCCGCCGCTGCGCGATCGCTTCGCGAGGAGGCCGAACGTACTCGCACTCTGCGAGATCACCTTGAAGCACAGTTGCTTAGTCGCATTGAAGGTGCGCGGCTCAACGGACATCCCGTGTATCGGCTCCCAGGCGTCACCAACCTGTTGTTCCCAGGAGCCCTGGCAGACGCCGTTCTGGCCGCCATGCCTCTTGTCGCAGCCTCCGATGGAAGTGCCTGTTCCTCGGGTGCACCTACGCCGAGCCACGTTCTCATGGCTATGGGACGATCACGCGAGGAGGCTAATTGCTCACTGCGCTTCTCCTTAGGGTACGCGACGTCCGCGGCGGACATCGACCAGGCGATCGACGCGGTCATCGACGCTGTTGCCCGTGTGCGCTCATCGCTCGCCGTCGGCATTGGAGCACCGAGCAACTCCTTTCCATCGAACCAGACTTCGCCAGCCGCCTCGTAGCAGGACCCTGAAAGGCCACCAACCCTCATGCTCGACAGTCGTCTAGCCGAAGCTGCCGTTCCAAGTTTCGCGCGCCACGAGACCTTCGCCCCGCGCTTCGGGTGGCTCCATAAGGCCTACTGTGCGGTGCGCGAAGACTGCGAAGTGTTCCTGCGTAAGGACGCTACAGTGAAGCTTGGCGTTGGCAAGAACATGGTCAACGCCATCCGCTATTGGTCGGCGGCATTCAAGCTGACAGTTGAACACTCCAAGGGTGGAAACTCACGCGCCAACATCGCCTCACCGACATGGGAAGCGTATTGGCTACTGGACGAAGGTGGGGCGGATCCCTACCTTGAGGATCCGGCGAGTCTTTGGTTGCTGCACTGGTGGCTGCTCTCCCCCAAGAGCACCGCACCCACGTGGTGGCTGGCCTTCCACGCGACCGCCTCCTCCCGCTTTACCGAGGAGGACCTGGCTGATCTGACCATCCGACACGTACGGCTTGCCGGCTGGCCCGCGCCTGCCCTCGCGTCGATCAGCAAAGACGTCGATTGCCTGACCAAGATGTACGCACCGCGGAAGGCGAACCCTGGATCACCAGGCAGCTTCGAAGACCTGCTCGATTGTCCCTTCAGGGAACTCGGTTTGCTGGAGTCCGTTGAGAGCGGCGCGAGCTCTGGTCGCACCTGGCGCTTCACAACCACTGCACGGACGTCTCTACCGCCCCGGCTTGTTGCGTACGCGTGTCTGGACTACGCAGCCAGGAGTGGCCGACAGGCAGGTTCTGTGTCGCTCGCCCGGCTCGCTAACGAACCGGGCGGGCCTGGCCGGGCGTTCCGAATGCGAGAGCCTGAGCTCGCCGCTGCGCTGGCCGAGATTTGTGAAACCAATGATGCGATTCGGATCGCCGACGCCGTCGGTCAACGCAGCCTTGTCTTCCTCGAAGATCCTTTCGATATCGCCTGGGACGTCCTCGACTCTCACTACGGTGGCATAAGCAAAAAACCCGACTTTCGGACCAGGCAGCAGTGGCTGGAAGACCATCGTGAGCTTGCCGCGGAGCTGCGTCGGCGAGATCAGACGGCGGACGAGCTACTCTTCGTTGAGGAGACCGCGTGAGCACCAAAGCCCTCCGCACTTCCCGGGGCACCAATCGGCAGCAGGTCCAAGTCCCTGCTGGCATCACGACGGTTGCATCCCAACTGCGATCAACGAACCTTGAACGTGACGTCCTGGGCGAGCTGCCGCCTTTGTACGTCGGCAGTCGCGCGCAGGACACGCTGGGGCGCATCAACGCCGCCCTCGATGACCCGGGCCGTACACGCGCCTGGTCACTGACCGGCCCCTACGGCTCCGGGAAGTCCACGCTCGCCCTGCTTATCGATGCGCTTGTCGGCACGAACGTCACCCGACGCCAACAGGCTCTTCAGCTGGTGGCAGCTACGAACCCAGAGCTCGCTGAGCGCGTTGACGACTCACGGGCCCGCCGTGCACCGGATGGGTTCCTTGGCGCGATCACGGCCGCGCGGCGCGAACCTCTTGTCGACACGCTGAGCCGAGCGCTCCACAACGCGATCAAGCGCCGCTGGCCAAGCCGTCGCCCGAAGAACGTGGCGGAGGTGCTCTCGGCACTGCAAGCCACGGACGCTGGCAGCGCGCAGGTCCTTGATGCAGTCGAGATTCTGTGCAGTGTGGCGCCTCTGCTGCTGGTCGTCGACGAGTTCGGCAAGACGCTTGAGCACTTGGCGACCCGCAGTGAGTTCGCTGACGGTAGCGATGACCTGTTCTTGCTCCAGGAGCTCGCCGAGCTCGGCGCCGGGAAGACTGGCTTGCCGCTGTACGTGCTCACGTTGCAGCACTTGTCGTTCCTTGACTACGCCTCTCGCTCCACGACGCTTCAACGGCGAGAGTGGGCCAAGATCCAAGGGCGGTTCGAGGACGTCACGTTCACGCCGGATGTCGGCGATGCCGTTCAACTTATCGGCCGCTCGTTGGATCAGTCGAGTGTGTCGCCTGCTGGTCTCCGCCTGATCAAGTCACAGGCGGAGGCAGCGAGTGCGGCCTGGTCACGTCGGGGCCTGGACGGCATCCTGCCGAGCGACCCACAGCTCTTCATGGCCTTGTATCCACTCCACCCTCTGACTGCGGTCGCGGCACCGTTGCTCGCGGCCCAGGTTGGGCAGCATGACCGCAGTTTGACCGGCTTCCTGGCAAGCGATGAACCGCACACGGTCCGCCGGTTTCTCTTCACCCACGAGAAGTCCCGTGCGACTGCCGCCACGACGGTGCGTTTGCCTCAGCTCTATGACTACTTCCTGGCATCAGGCCGGACTACCGTGCTTGCTTCGGCCAACGCGAGTCGCTGGATTGAGATTGACACACGTATCAGCGAGGCTCACGGCCTCGCCGACGAGGACATCGACGTCCTGAAGACCGTCGGGTTGTTGAACCTCGTCGACTCGTCCGGTGCGCTTCGAGCTAGCGAAGACACAGTCCTGTTCGCATTGAGTGATCCCCTCGAGACAGTCGACGACGCTAAGGCACGGGAACCGCTCCACGATCGGCTTCATGACCTCGTCCAACGTGGCTTCCTGGTCTACCGCGAATTCAGCGATGAGTTCCGCGTGTGGCAAGGAAGCGACGTCGACCTTCGGGCTCGGATCGACGAGATCCGAGATCGCTGTGACGATCACGCCGTGCTCGGTGTCCTGCGGCGACACCTGCCGGTAGCCGTGGTCGCCGGCCGTCACAGCCAGCGGACCGGCATGCTTCGCCATTTCGTCACGGCCGCTAGCGAGCGGGACAGCAAACGTCTCGACGGCCCGACCGTCGGTGACGCTGCGGACGGCTTGCTTCTGTTCCACTTTGGCGGCGAGACCGACGTACCGCAGCTTGACTCGGTGCTTCCGGTGGCGGTCGGCATTAGTGACGCGGCTGGCGACGTGCTGGACGCCGGTCGTCAGGTTTTGGCTCTCGAGGAGCTCCAGCAGGACGCCACACTCGACGCAGTCGCTCGACGGGAGGTCGGCGAGCGTCTCGGCCAAGCCACGGCCGAGCTGGCCGCCGTGCTTGCCGGAGCTTTTAGCCCAACGCGACCCGGGACGCAGTGGCAACTGGCGAATGGCACCCGACTCGCAGCACGCAGCCTCGCCGGCGTGGTATCGGAGGCATGCGAGACGGCTTATTCCCGTACGCCGGAAATCCGCAACGAGATGCTTGGCCGTCACCAGCTGACGAGTCAAGGCGCCAAGGCGCGGCGCGAACTTCTGACCGCGATGCTGACGCGTCCGCACGACGAATTCCTTGGCATTGAAGGCTTCGGCCCTGAGCGTGCGATGTATAGCGGGGTTCTGAGCTACCTCAAGCTACGTGACATCGCGCGTGACGCTCACGCTGATGAGCATGGCGAACTTGTGCTTTTTGACTACGTCGCTCCCGGCCCCGCCGATTCACTGCATCCGGCATGGGAGGCAATGACAGAAGCGCTACTAGGCATGAGCCGTCAGACGCCGGTTCGAAGTGTCTTCGAACTGCTCATGGCGCCGCCATTCGGCGTCAAAGCCGGAGTGGTGCCGGTGATCGTGCTGACCGCGCTGATCATCCACAGGGACGAGGTGGCGCTGTTTGAGGAAGGTACCTATCAGCCTCGGCTGACGCCAGATCTGCTTGAGCGCCTCGTAAAGACGCCCGACCGATTCACGATAAAATCGGTCGGCGCCGCGAAGGGGCAGCGGCGGCTGGTGATGGACAAACTTGCCGTAGCGCTCAATGTCGACACTCGTGCGGGACGGCGTGGTGTGAACCGCAATCCCGCAATCCTCGGAATCACACAGGTTCTTCTCGACTACATCCGTACCTTGAGCTCGTATGCCAGGCGCACCAAACGGATGAGCGAAGCCGCGATCGCTGTCCGAGCCGAGCTGGTTTCAGCGCGGGAGCCTGACGAGCTGATCTTCGCGGCGCTTGCTTCAGCGGTCGGCTGTGAGCCGATTTCGGTGCAGGCTCGGCGGGACGAAGCGGCTGCGGACACCTACGTATCATCGTTGCTCGCTGCGCTCGAAGAGGTCCGTACGGCTGACACCAAGTTGCGCGACGCGGCTGTACAGGATATCGCGCAAGCGTTTCGGCTACCGAACGACTTGTCGACCCTTCGTCGCGATCTCGCCGCCCGCGCCCGCGGGTTCGCCGACGTACTGCTCGAGCCCCGGATCAAGGGACTCGTGACGTTGGCTTTGAACGAGCAGCTCGCAGATGAGGACTGGCTCGACCCCATCGTCATCCGGATCGCTGGCACGCCGTTGAACGATTGGGACGATGCCACGGCACAGGGATTTGCAAGCCGAGCGCAGGAACTCGCGCGCGCATTGGACCGCGTCAGCCACCTCTATCAGGTCGCTCAGCTCAACGAAACGGCACAGCCGTTCGAGGCGCAGCTCGTCACGCTGACCGGAGCGGACGGTAAGGAAGAACGAACTCTGGTCTACATGCCGCAAGACGCCAAACGCACTGCCGACACGGTGGCGTCCTCAGTACTACGGGAAGCCGAGAAGAAGCTTGGACCCGACGGTGGTCGGATTTTGCTAGCAACCCTGGCACGTCGCGTACTTGGCTCGCACGAAAGCGCGGGCGACGGCGGCGATGCTGCAACAAGTCCCCAGAAGGAGGCCATCTCGTGACCGAGACGGCAGAGGCCGGCACCGACGCTACCGTGCGCCATGTCCTGGGTATCTCTGGTGGAAAGGACTCGTCTGCCCTCGCAATCTACATGCGGGACCGCGTGCCGCAGATGGAGTACTTCTTCTGTGACACCGGCGCAGAGCTTCCAGAGACGTACGAGTACCTGAACAAGCTCGAGGCCGCGCTCGGCAAGCCGATCGCGCGGCTTAACACGGAGCGCGATTTCGATCACTGGCTCCAGGTCTATCAGGGCACGCTTCCGAGTCCCAACATGCGGTGGTGCACCAAGAACCTCAAGATTAAGCCGCTTGAGGAGTGGCTGGGCGACGATCCCGCCATCTCATACGTCGCCATCCGGGCTGACGAGAATCGCCTGGGCTACGTGAGTACTAAGCCGAACATCACGGCGGTATTTCCCTTTCGAGAGGCTGATATCGACAAGGATGGCGTCATGCGCATCCTGGACGAGGCTGGGATCGGACTCCCCGACTACTACCAGTGGCGCACCAGGTCCGGATGCTACTTCTGCTTCTTCCAACGCAAGCACGAGTGGGTAGGGCTTGCTGAGCGGCACCCGGAGTTGTTCGAGCAGGCTGTCGCCTACGAAGATAAGGTCCAGTACCAGAGCACCGCGATGCAGGGACGCGGTTACACTTGGTCACAAAATGAGTCACTTCGCGAATTGCTCGACCGCCGAGACGAAGTCAAAGCAAAGCATGAGGCAGCTCTCGAACGCGCGGCTCGGCGTATCAAGCCGAACCAGCCCCTACTCGAAATTCTGTCGAATGCGCTGGATGACGACGACGACACGCCGGGGTGCAGCGTCTGCCACCTATAGCGACCAAAGCATACGCATGTAGGGTTCGCTATCGAACGCCCACATATATCACGTACGTTCTGGCTCCCAGATTCGCAGGTCTATGCGAGCTTTCCGGGCCTGCGGACGCCAATGACCCACATAGGCGCGACTTCACGTCCGAGGACCGCAACCAGGCACCCAGATCAACTCCACATGCGAACGAAGCCAAGCAGACTGACGGCTACTGGTCGTCAGTCTGCTTGGCTCGGTTCATCGTCAGAGGGCCGGATGCCCGTCGCACGCAAATCAGCTTCGTTTCCGGGCAATGAACGGCATCTTCCCGCACACCCTCGACCTCCAAGCGCGCCAAGGCAGGACCGGCAACCGGTACGGAAATGCCGTGTCTGACTACTCGACCCAAAGCTACGACGTCCAGTTGGCCGCTGGCTACTCAGGATCATCCGCCAAGGCGTGCGCCCTGGTGCGTGATGGCCGCGTAGCGCTCCGGAGAAAGATCAGGCGGCAGCTTGGCCGCGATCTGGCAATAGCTCATGAGACTCAAGCGTGTCTGCGCCCCAGCGGGATTCACAAGGTGCCACCGGTACCCTATTTGGGGGATGTTCTCGTCTGCCGCATCGGTCCGCAAGCTCAGGGTTGATCAGCATCGTCGACATCCCGGTACAGCCAGTGAGGGTCCGGAATCCGGTACGTCGGCCTGGCCTCGGCCAGGCAGGTGGCATCGAACACCACCCCGGTCTGCTGCTCCATGAGCGCGAAGCACACCCGCCGGGCCGACGCGACATCCACCTCGGGGCCGACAGCCCAGTCCGGGCGAACCTCATGGGGCTCTGTGTTCGGCGCGAAGGGGTACAGGTGCTCGAAGTGGGCGGTCACCTTGCCGCTGGCGGCGGCGGTCACCATGCCGAAGGCGTTGACGTTCCAGTACACGCTGAAGAACTCGCCACCGTCCGCCGAGCACCGTCGGGCGATCTCGGGCAGGCTGCCGCTCCAGCCGTTGTTCTCGATCACCACCACGCGGCCAGCGACATCCAGGAGCTGGGCGTGGAACTTCAGGTCGGCGACCCCGTCTCCTTGGAGATCAGCCATCTGCGCGAACGGGTAGTCGCCGACTGAGCTAGCCAGGTCGCCACCGTAGATGCGCAGCACCTCGTCCGCCGCGCACCCGCGCACGACCGCGACCGTCCACGCCTCGATCTGGTCGACCCAGGCGTACTTGGCCGCCAAGCTCTCCGTCACGCCGGGTCCTCCTAACACGCGCCCTGCTCCATCGCGATATCTTTCCCCGTGAACGGCGTAGTCGCAACGTTGTCCGGGTGGATGATGACGACCAAGAATTCATCACCGTCTTTGGGGTACTGGGCGCCGTAGGAGCCGCCCTGACACAGATTCTCCCGCTTCGGCACTTCTTCGGCGCGTGCCCCGGCACCACCCTGATCAGTACTAGCCATCGGATATTCATCGCACGATCCACCGTGCGGTCGAGCGAAACTCCGCGGACAGGCGGCGGCCCGGTTGGCCGTCTGCTTACTCCGGTTCATCGTCAGGACTCCCGGATGCCCGTCGTCCCAGGCCAGTTTCGTGTTCCGGGCAATGAACGGCATCTTGGCGGCGTCGACCACGAGCACCCGGCGGTCGTCGCAGGACCGCTCCACCGTGAGCTGCTCCGGCGTGCACCGCTTCACCACCGAGGCCGCGTCGCTGGCCACCAGAACCTGCGTGTCGCCGGTCTCGACCAGCTCGTGGCCGCCGCCGAGGACGCCATCCAGTAGGCCGTTCTGGAACGCGATGATGCCGCCGGCGATGAGGACCAGGGGAAGCAGTAATCCCCCACTCTTCGTGCGTGATCCCACTGAACTCCCTTGTGAATAGGTAGTTGAGACCATCACCCTCGGCTACGGAGCATGTCAGGTAAGGCCGGGCATTGATATGAAAGTAGTCCTGTTGGACTATTCGACTCGAAGTTGTGCCGACCCAGCCCCGCCGCCAACGGCGCGGGGATCATGTGGATCTGCGCTTGGTCTGGTCCGCCAGCCCCGGCCCAACGCGTGAGCGTCGGGCCGGGGTAGCTCGCAGCGCCTCCGAGCGCACCATGTCAGAACGATGGCCGCCCGCCCATCGTGATCGCACTCGGCCCTCGTACGGGTGGAGACCGCTTCGGCCTTGTAGGCGCTGACGTTGCATGGTCAGCAGTCAGTCGCCCGAGAGGCCCAGGCCCTTGCGCAGCTCGTGGACGGCCAGCCGCCGGTGCGAGATGGCGTTCTTCTGCTCACTCGACATCTCGGCGAACGTCAGCTCGCCGCCCGCCGGCACGAAGATGGAGTCGTACCCGAAGCCGCCGTCGCCGCGCCGCTCCGTGGTCAGCGTGCCCGCAAGCGTGCCGGTGAAGATGCGGACACCATCGGCGTCGGCATAGCCCAGCGCCGTCGTGACCGTGGCGCTGCGATCCTCGAAGCCCGCTGCCATGTCGAGGATGCCCTGGGCGCCCACGGTCGACAGGAACCACGCCACCAGTGCGCCGGGCAGGCCGTTCCAGGCGGTCAGGACGAGGCCGGTGTCGTCGACCAGGACCGGACGTTGCAGCTTCGCATACGCGTCCTCGACCTTCCGTTGCACCACCTCGACGACATCGAGGGACTGGATTTCGACGAGGTCTTCCTTGACCGCGGCGACTTCGATACCGAGAAGCATGGCGTACTCGCGGGCTTTGC
The DNA here is from genome assembly GCA_050954585.1 of Actinosynnema sp. CA-248983. Classification (GTDB taxonomy): domain Bacteria; phylum Actinomycetota; class Actinomycetes; order Mycobacteriales; family Pseudonocardiaceae; genus Actinosynnema. Next base: position 7,322,339 of record CP191863.1, read on the forward strand.
CCTCGTTACCGGTAATAAGTGAGATGCGGTCGATCACCTGCACGCCTTTCGAACGGTTGGGTCAATCATTGATCTGGAGCCAATGCCGAGTAAAGCTCGTCAGCCGGATAACCGGGGAACTTCCGACCAGAATGAGGCTACCACGCAGCGTTACAACATCCCCGTCATGCACCGGCGTGCTGAACTTCCACCAGAAGATGGAGATGTCCGTTGGCCCGTCGTCGGTGACGAGCGTGAACCTCCTCGGAAAGAGATTGCTGGTATCCGCGTCGGCCACCACGCCGGACAACGTCACGTCGCGACCACTGGTCACTGCCGGTATCACTAGTTCGAGTGGCGTCGTGAACGAGGTGTCCCGGAGCCGGATGGTGGTCACCACGGTTGGTGACAACTGGAGGCTGGTCCATCGGCGGGCGATGATGGACCGAATCGAGTTGTTCTCGTTACGGAACACCCGCTGATACCGGGCGTACTGCTGGAGCTGCCGCTCCGGTGTCACCGTGGTGAAGCCGAGCTTTTCCCGGAGCTTGGGGAGCTGCTGCCGCAGCACCGGCACATTGCCGATGCCTTGGATGACGAAGTCGATGTCCTTGCGGACGGTGCCCTCGGGCGTGAGGTGAAGCCCGAACATCGACGAGCCGAAGATACCCACCGACTCCTCGCCGAACACCCGAACGAGCTCCAGGTACAGCTCGAACCACACGGTCGACTGAAACGTCGTACTGCCCGATCTGGCTGATTGGATCGGGTCGTAGTGTTCTAAGACCGCCGCCTTGGGCAGCAGCTGGTACGTGTCGAAGACGTCGGCCGGCAGGTTGTGGTCTTCGATGAAGTTCTTCGTGTAGGGCTCGCCCCGGTACAACCGGTCCCCGTCCGCACTCGGCGAGTAGACGTTGTAGCCCAGGAAGTGTGTTTGACTGTCCAGGTTTCCCACCACGCGGTAGATCCGGCCGTCGCGCGTCACGACGTGGTCGAGGTCGAGCAGAGGGACGGTGCGGCCAGCCACGAGCGTCTCCATTCGTCCGGGGTGGTGACCGCGATGCCATGCCTATGAGCATCAGCGATCAGGAAGTCTTGGATTGCGAGCATGATCGGCAGGTGGTCCTGCCAGTGCTTCCGGGCGGTGCCCGCAGCCCGCGTGCGTTCCTTGGCGATCACGCGTTGCCGGAGTTCGTCGGCTGAGCTGACGATCAGCAGCGTGGGGTGGATGTCGGCGCCGGGGTTCCCGGCTGCCAGATCGGCGATGACACCACCGTGAAAGTGCGCACCCTCGATGACCGCGTCATGCCCGTCGCTGACCAGCTTCCGGGCAACAGTCCTGATCCCGGCCGCCACCGCCGCCACGTGGTCGAGGAAGCCCGCCTCGATGTTGGACCGGGTCGGCGGCCCGTGCAGCTCCCAGGCGGTGTGGGTGACCTTGGCCAGGGCCGGTGCCTGCGCCGGGGAGACGAAGCTCCGCTGCACCTCCCTGACGTAGTCGGTCGGGATGATGGCCCTGAGGTCGTGGTGACAGGCGAACTGCACGGCCATAGTCGACTTGCCGACGCACGGAATGCCGTAGACCACATGCAGCGCGACCTTAGGGGGTGCCATAGCGGTGCTTCCTGCTGCTGACCACGACCGCGTCGTGCTCCTCGGGCGTCAGCCCGGCCAATCGCAGCTCCTGCGCGATGGTGCTCCCGAACAACATCGGGTCGTCGGTGTTAATCGAGACGGGGATGCCGAGTCGGAGCGCGTGGCGCGCCGGACTCTCCCGGTTCCAATCCACCACGCCGAGCACCGTGTTGCTCGTCGGGCACATGTCCAGACAGATGCCGTGGTCTCGGATGAGGTCGACGATTGCCCGGTCGCGCAGCAGCAGGACGCCGTGCCCGATGCGGTCGGGGATGATGCGCGACAAGACGTCGCGGGAGACCTCGTTGTCGAACAGCTCGCCGAGGTGGAGGTTGAGCTTCAGGCCGGCCGCCCGGAGGTGCCGCAGACGGTCGAGGTAGTGATCGAGCTTCGGCAGATCACGAGGCAGGAAGTTGAGGTCGACGCCCGCGATGCGGCTAGTGACATCCCCGTCGTCCAGCAGCACGTCGAAGATGGCGTCGAGCTGGTCGTCCGGCTTGGCCAGGTTGACTGCAGCAAGAAAGGCCAGCGATAGACCGCGGTGGCCGCCCAACTCCTCCCGGAAGATGTCCAGACCGTCGGCCGCCCTGTGCATCCAGCGCCACCGTCTGGTGGAGAGCCCGATGCGCAGATCGATGTGCTCGACCTGAGACACGGTCATGTCGGCCAGCAGCTGCCGGACCACCTCATGAAAGGTCTGCTCGTGGAAGATGTCTTCGTGCTCGGTCAGACTGGCGACCTGGCGCCACAGGAGCCCCAGCCGCTCGGCTGGCTGAGCGTGGTGGTACGCCGGTGAGTGGGTGACGGCCCTGACATCATGGAGCCGATCAGGATAAGTGACCATCAAGGCCCTCAACGCGGACTCGAAATGGACGTGCAGCAGGCTGTAGATCGCGACCTCCTCCATGAGGGCTACGGGCTTGGCTGATGTCGCGTTCTAGGGGTGGAACAAGAAGTCCTTCGGCGTCGCAATACGCCGGACCTCCTGGGGGTAGCGCTCCCGCACGGCGTCGAAGCCGGCCACGTCGGCGCTGAGCATCGCGACCGCGGCGGCCAACACCACCGGAGCGAACGTCTCGATGCCAGCCTCGGCGGCTGCCGTGGTCGCCTCCGGGATGAGGTGGCTGTTGCAGAGGATGGCGTCATAGCGCTGCCGGTCCTCGAACAGGTCAAACCCGTGCCGCCGCTGGAAGATCGCCCGCGTGGACCGGTCCTTGCCTTCGATCAACGCCCGGCACTCGTCCGGCCCCAGTTGCGTCGTCTGCTGGGAGACGATGCATTTGCGAACCCGCGACGGGGAGTCCGACTCGATCCAGATACGAACCAACGGGCTGTCACCGATCCAGGCGAGCGCCCACGTGTCGAAGACCGTTCGCTGGCGGGTCCGGGCTAATTCGATCAAGCGAGCTTCGAGTTCGATATCGACGGCGTCCCCCTCGCGCGCGGCCTGAATCTCCTCAAACCGGGTGAACCAGATCCGATCACTCGGATCATCGATACCCACGATTTCCAGCAGGATGCCTGTGGCTGAGACGTAGTCGTAGCCGAGTGCCGTGGCTAAGCGTTTCGCGTGAGTCGTCTTGCCTGCCGCAGTCAGCCCGGCAAAGGCAATGTTGGTGGTTAATTCCATGACACTCCGTACACAAAGTCATGATGAGCATGGGTGCGCAAGTCCGCGCTGGGTTCGGGCGCGCCTTCACTGCCAATCGATGCCTTTAGGGGCGAGAACCGCTGCGGTGATGTGCCGCGCGTTGGCACGCTAGTTAGCCGAGGTTCTCAAAGGCTTGAGAAGACTTCCGGTGGGTGCCGCAGGCTCAACCCGCCGTCCACAGCCAAGCTCTGCTTGGTCGTGCTTTGGCTTGGTTGGTCCCGGTCTGAACCATCCCGCTGCACCGACCGAACTCGCCGCCGGATGATTCCCAGCCCTCCCCACACTCGTGGACAACGCGTTCAGGACGGCTTCGCGGATACGGTCAGTCCGCCGGATTTGGTCATGAACTACCTACGGCATGAGTTCGGCCACGAGCTGGCGGGCCGCCGTACGGGCCGGCTCGACGAACGGCGTCGTGACGCCGCGCTGGTCGGCGATCCGAATCGCGTTGGCGCACAACAGCAGCCGCGACAGCTTCCCAGATCGGGTGGCGAAGTCAGCCGCGAACTCGCGCTCGACCCTGGCGGCCAACTCTGGGTGCGGCAGCGAGGCTTGCCACAGAGTGGCGACGTCGTGGCCGCGGGGTGCCAGGCCCCAGTCCGCCCAGTCCAGCAGCACGCCGTCCGTGGTGACGTTGCGCCAGTGCAGGTCGGTGTGCGCCGTCACCCATTCGTCGATGGTGGTGTCAACGTCTGGAAAGACCTGGCCGATGCGTGTGCTCAGGTGGGCCTGGGTGACGCCGACGCGTTCCGTCCGGTGGCCCGCCAGGACGTCGAGCGCCTGCCGCAGACCGGTCCACCACTGGTGCGGCAGGGCTGCGGCGGCCTGCAAGCCACCGGCCACCGCCACCGAGGGGGTCGCCACGAACTCGACTTCGTCGGCTCGCCACACCCGGTCCCGGGGCTGGTCGGTCCAGGTGACGCTCTGGAACCAGGCCGGTTTCGGTACGCCCTCGATCGCCGAGCTGGCCTCCAGCCCGATCCAGGCGGCGCTCTTGATGCGCCAGGGCAACCGCTGCTCGATCCGGACCCACGTACCGCGGTCGGTGCGGAAGCCCTCGGTGACACCTTCAAGACCGTGCACGACCGAGTCGCGATCAAGCACCACCCCGAAAGCCCGCTCGACGTGGGCCAGCACGTCCTCGTGCGGGTTGACCCGGGTGTCGAACACCGTGATGGACCGGACCTGGGGTGACTCGGTACCTGCCACGACCGACGTACTCCTCTCGACGAACCGCAGTCGCATCATGTCGGACTCGCTTCCGGGATCGGCGCCGCGTCGACCAGTTGCCGGTAGCGGATGAGCTGGCCGGGTCTCACCCGCAGGTGGATCGCGTCGATCAGCTGCCGCAGATGGTCGGCGCTGCCAGCACCAACCGCGATCCGTGTCACGGCCGGTAGCTCGAAGGCCAGCCGGAAGGCGGCCTGGACCGTCGTGGGGCCGTCGTCCTCGCCGTTCCCCTCGCGCTCGAAGAAGGCCGACAGATCGGTTTGGGTCCAGACCGGGTGGCGGGTGCTGCCGGCGAACGGACTCATGCCCCACCGGTTCTCTGCCGGGACGTCGAACCGCTCGGCCAACTGCTCGGTCTCCCGCAGCTGACGGCCGTCCAACGTCACGCCGGCGCGGGTCATGACGACGTGGGGCGTCGGGCAGCCGTCGCCGGGCCGCAGGGCCGCCAACACCGGGCCGGGTTCCCAGCTGGCGATGCCCCACTGGCCGCACATCCCGCTGGCGGTTGCCTCCGCCAGCACGGCGCAGGCGGTGGCCAAGAGCTCGTGGCCGTGCCACGGTGTCACTGCCGTGAGCGTGCGTTCCGGGTTGTGCAACAGGATGGCGGCAGGCGGGGTGCCGAGGTCGTCAACGGTTCGCCAGATGGCCTCCCGCAGCCGCGCAGGGTCGAGGAGGTGTCGGACGCCGTCCAGGCCGGGGAAGAAGCCGACCCTGGTGGACACCTCGAACTCGTCCAGGAGCTCGCTGGCCGCGTGGGCCAGTGCCCGGTGCGAGCCGAAGTGCTGGTAGTTGAACGCGGTGTCGACGGCCGTCACGCCACGGCCGAGGGCGTCTTCGAGAAGCTGGCGGGTGGGACGAGTCCGGTACAGCCCGAGGACAACTCGTCGGTCAGCTCTGCGCACAATCCCTCCTCCGTCAGCAGCTCGGCCAGCTCCAGCGCGTCCACGCCGGTCTTCTGGCTGACTCGTTCTAGGTTCACGGGACGACCACTCAACAGCAGGCGCAGCGCCCCTTCCGCCTGGCCGGCCAGCTCCAGCCGTTTGCCGGCCGCCTGCACGATCACCCGGTCGTCGGTCACCTCGATGTGCGGCGGGAAGGCCGTCACACAGACCACGTCGGTCAGCGGCTCGAACACCCCGGCCGTGTGGACGTAGCGGGGTGGCGGCTGCTCCTGCTCCCGGGCGGCCAGGTAGGCGTCGGGGTCGTACTGGTCGAGGTGGTCCTGGAAGGCCTGGGTCAGCAGGTCGTACTGGGCGGTGCGGTCCGCTTCGGTGCCCCAGCGGTTGAGGTCGTGGCGGAACCGCTCGTCACGGCGGGTGTTGTCGGCCAGCCAGCTCAGCCAGTCGACGCCCGTGCGCTTCACGAACCCGAACGTCGCGTGCAGGCTGTAGCCCTGCCGGCCCTTGTCGGTGCGGGTGGCCTGGTGCCAGAAGCCGCGCGGGATGTGCATGACGTCGCCCGGCCGCATCGTGCCCGTCCAGACGATCTCGTCGCTGGGCCGGTTGTTCTTGGCCGCGTCCCGGTGCATGGGCGCGACCCGGGAAGCGCCGCGCACCTCCCAGGACTTCTCCCCCGCCAGCTGGACCACGATGACGTCGTGGTCGTCCCAGTGCAGGCTGAAGCCGGCCGCATCGGCGGTCGTGAGATAGGTGTTGACCTGGACCCGCTCGTGCGACCACCACTGCAACGCCCGGCAGGCGATCTCCATCGTGGGGTCGAAGACGTCCATCGCGTCGAGCACCAGTGTGCAACCGTTGCGGATGAGGTGCGACAGCCGGTCCATATTGGCCATGGACAGGCTCTGCCCGCGCAGGCTGACCATGGGCGTGAGGAAGTCGCGCGGGTGCAGCTCGTCGCCGCCACGGAAGCAGCGGAACTGCGGCGGTGCCAGGCTGCGGCGCATGACGGTGTCGAGCAGCCGCGTCGGCGTCAGCAACCGGGTGCAAACGTCGGCGTCGTCCATGGTGCCGCAGGCGAAGCCTCGTCCCATCGGGCCGGGGCCGTCCCAGCCCAGAGCCTGTTCGATGTGTCGTACCAGGTGATGATCCACGGGTCCTCCTGATTCCAAGGGGCCAGCAGACCGGCGCTGGCGACGCCGGTCTGCTGGTGTGGCATGGGTCGGGCGCAGACGCGTCAGGCGTCGGGAATGTTCAGTCCGTCGCCTTCCCAGCCATCACCGCCGCCGTCGATCGTGCTGTCGGAGTGCGCCGCGTCCATCCGGCCGCGCACGACCGCCAGGTCATTCACCGCCAACACGAGGCTCGTGTCGTCGTTCATCTCCACCCCCTTTCGGGTGTCCGTCGTTGCAGGCTTGTGAGGAGGGCGCACCAGGCCGCTGGTCGAGCGCGCCCGCCGGGCAAGCCGCGCATGTGACCGAAGACGTCAGTGAAGCGCGGTCTAGCTCCTAACCGCGGGCAGGACCACCGTTGGCACCTCGCCCTGTGCGTACGGTCGGACTCGCCGAAGAGACCCCGGCTCGTCGAGCCACCCGGCTGGTTCGCTCTCGTCCGGCGCCGGGCCAGGCGGGCCGTCAATCCGGGACGGAGCCGATGGTGGGGCCGGGTGTCCACCCGCCGCTGGGCCCCGACGAACGGCACGGGACCGCCCACGATGGACCACGGACCAGACCACACCCAGCCCGACCAGGACGAGCAGCAGCCCGAGCCAGACGACTGGGTTCATGGCCTAACTCCTTGTCCGTCAAGCAACACAGTGGTCTGGCTCGCACCCACGGCCAGTACCGAGCATCCGGCCGCACGGAATTGGTCCAGCAGATCAGTCCGTTCAGCCGGCCACGGTGACAGGTGCCACGGGCTCGGGATGAGGACGCCGTGGGGCCGCAGCGTGCGCACGACATCGACCAGAACCCGCAAACGTGGCCGCTGGAGCGCGGGCCGCGCGACGTAGTCGACAAATACGGTGTCGAGCACGAACCCCAGCTGCTCGGCGGCGGCAGCCACGGCAGCACGTTGGGCTGGTACCTGATCGGGCGGGCCGTCGCCTACGCGTAGGTAGCCGTAAACGAGGCGGAAAGGCGCGGTCACGACCGGCGTCGCCGGACCCAGTCCGCGGGCACCGCTCCGGGGGTCCTCCCGGCCCGTCACGGCTGGAGACTTTCTCGTTCGCCGTCGGCGGGCTCCTGGTCGATGACGATGATCTGCGCCTGCGTCTGGGAGAACCGCAGCGCCAACACCATGAGCGCCGCCTGGGACCGCGACAGGTGGTCCGTACTCGGCACGACGACGCCGTACACGTCCGGCATGGTCAACACGTCGAGCAGTCCCGACAGACCGGGCCGTTGCACCGTGTCGGCCAGGGCACCGCGGTCGACGAAAACGTTCGCCAGGACGAAGCCTTGGGTCCGGCAGAAGTGCCGGATCTCCCGCCGCCAGGCCGCGATCTCCAACTCGTCTGGTGACTCGGCGAGCAGGTAGCCGTAGACCAGGGGCGGTCGGCTCGGCACGGTGGCCGACCAAGATCCCAGCGCGGTCATCACGGCGAGAACCCCTTTCAGAGTCGATTGGCGAGCCGGAGGCGATCGCATGGGAGATCCCGTCCACCGTTAGTGGTCTGGTGCGTGTCAGGTCCGGGCGCGGCGAGGAACGCCGTCGTCGGGGTGAGCTTGCGCTTTCCGCCGCGCAGGGGCTCCGGTGACAGGGCGGCGGGGCGTGTGGGAGAGGTCGCGCCCGCTGTCACCGGAGTGGGTCAGGTGGTGTGGCGTGGCTGGCCTTCGATCAGGCCGTCGGCGCTAGCCAGGGCCGTCGCCGTCAATCGCTAATCGCAGAACGCACCTTCAGGTCGCTAACCCCACCGTCTCGGTCACGGCACGAGTTGCCGTCACCACGGCGTCAAACGGCGGCAGCACGGGACCGCCTGGCGGCGGCGGAACCTGCCACTTCACAAGCCCGGACGCCAGATGGCTGGGTGGCAGCGGGACCAGCGTGCCGCAGCGATGCGTCTGCACGCCTCGGGCATGCAACCGGGCCACGTTGACCGGCGCGGCCTCGTCGGCGGACTCGGTGAGCAGCAGCCAACGGCGGGGCGCCGCACCCGGCAGGGCGATCACCGGTCCGGCCATCGTCCGCACGGTCAGGTAGTGCTGCACTTCAGCACCGCAGGCGGCGGGCAGCTCGACCGCGCTGACGCCTGCGTTGGTCGTCAGCAGCAGCCGCTCACCGACGGACAGCACCAACCACCCCACTGCGCGTACCGGGCCAAGGCTTCGCCCTGTTCCGAGGACGGCGCCGGTAGTGGTTCGTCACCGCCGTGCAGCGCGTCGATCATCGGCATCGCCATGCTTATCTCCTGGTCACCGGTCCGTGGTCGGTCCGTCAATCCCAAGCAAACGCCCGCCGCAAGCGTTATGGCAGTCGCGTTACGTGGCACTGGCTCCGCATAGCGCCCAGGGGTCCCACTTGGGTCCCACTTCGCGGCCAGGACTTCACAGGGCGACAACTGGTAGGCCACGATCGGCTACGGTCAGCGACCAGTCTTTACGCAGGATGTGACGCAGATGGACGGCGACAGCCACGCCCGCGACGGCAACGCCGCGCTCCGGGCACTGCTCGATGAGGCCGACCTGAGCAACGCCGCGCTGGCTCGGGCCGTGGTCACGGACGGTGCCGCGGAGGGTGTGCACATTGGCACCAACACCACGTCGGTCAAGCGGATGCTCGACGGCACCCAACCACGCTGGCCGGTGCCGCACCTGGTCGCCAAGGTGCTGTCGCGGCACCTGCAACGCGAGATCAGCGTCACCGACTGCGGGTTTGCCGACCGAAGCCCTACCGCCGATGATCGGTACGACGGGCTCAACTCCTCGGGCACACTGGACGGCACAATCCGGACGGTCGTGAAGTTGTCGGGACGGGATATGGATCGGCGCAAGTTCCTCCTGGGCACCGCTTTCACGGCGGCGGCCTTCTCCGAGCCTGCGCTGTTCGCGCTCACGGTGCCGCCCGCCGAGAACACCGCGCGGGTCGCCGGCCGGCGCGTCGGCATGGCCGACGTCGAAATCATCACCGAGAACATCGCCCACCTGCGGCGGCTGGACCATCGATACGGCTCGGGCCGAGTCCGCGAGCAAGTCGTGCAGTTGCTGCACCGCGAAGCGGACACCGTCATGCACGGCAGCTACTCGGAACGCACGGGTAAGGCGCTGCTCGGCGCGGTGGCCCAAGCCTCCTGGCTGGCTGGCTCGATGGCCTCCGACGTGGGCCGCCACTCACTGGCCCAGCGCTACTACATACAGACTCTTAACCTGGCCATGAGCGCGGGCGACCGGCCCTACGCCGCCAACGTGTTGTCCCACATGAGCCGACTCACCGTCCAGATCGGTCACGCCGCAGCCACCGACCACGACCGGCTGCGGCACGCCCGGCAGGCCATCGCGCTGGCCCGAGCCGGGCAGAGTGTCGCAAGCGGCAAGGCCACCCCGCTGCTGTCCGCTCTCCTGCACGCCGTCGAGGCCCGCGGCCACGCCCTGCTCGGCGACGCCAACCCGACCCGCACAGCGGTACGGGAGGCCGAGCAGCACTACGACCGCGCCCAGTCGGGTGACGAACCAAGCTGGCTGAGCTTCTACACGGAAGCAGAGTTGGCGGCCGACCTCGGCCGCTGCCTGCGCGACGTCGGCGAACCCGAGCAGGCCACCCGCCTGATCCGACGGGCGATGGACAGCTACGAACCGTGGCGGGTCCGCAGCCGCTGCTTCGTGCAGACCGACCTGGCCACCGCCCACCTCGTCGGCGGCGACTACGAGCAGGCCGCCGCACTCGGACGCGACGCCGTGCGCACGGCCGCCGACGTCAGCTCCACCCGCACCCTCGACCGGCTCTGCACCCTGCAACGCCGGCTGCATCCGCTGCGGACCGGCTCACGGCATCTGGGCGAGTTGGACGACCGGATCACCGACCTACTCACCCGCGACCGCGCCCGCAAGAACGAGGACCCCACCGCCTGATGACCAGCCATCTCGACACCACGGCTCTCGACTTCGACGCCGCCCGTGTCTACGCCATTCCCATGCGGGCCAGGTTCCGCGGCATCACCGTGCGCGAAGGCATGCTGATCGAAGGTCCCGCCGGGTGGGGCGAGTTCTGCCCCTTCGCCGACTACGACGACACCGTGTCCGCCTCGTGGCTGGCCACCACCGTCGAACAGTGCATGCTGGGCTGGCCGGAGCCGGTCCGTGACCGCATCCCGATCAACTGCACCGTCCCGGCGGTCGGCCCCCAGCATGCCCACGACATCACCGCCCGCTCGGGCTGCCGCACCGCCAAGGTCAAAGTCGCCGACCACCCCGAGTCCCTAGCCGAAGACCTGGCCCGCGTCGAAGCCGTCCGCGACGCCTTGGGACCGGACGGGGCGATCCGGGTGGACGCCAACGGCGTGTGGGACGTCGACACCGCCGTCTCCCACATCCGCCAGCTCGACAAAGCGGCGGGCGGCCTGGAGTACGTCGAGCAGCCCTGTCGGACCATCGAGGAACTGGCCGCCGTCCGCCGCCAGGTCGACGTGCGCATCGCGGCCGACGAGTCCATTCGCCGCGCCGAGGACCCCCTACGTGTAGCCGTCGCGGGTGCCGCCGACATCGCGGTGATCAAGTGCACCCCGCTCGGCGGTGTCCGCCGAGCACTACAAGTCGCCGAAGCCGCCGGGCTGCCCTGCGTGGTGTCCTCCGCGTTGGAAACCAGCGTCGGATTGGCCGCCCAACTCGCCCTCGCCGGAGCACTGCCCGAACTCGACTTCGCCTGCGGACTGGGCACCCTGTCGCTGTTCGAAGGCGATGTCGTGGCTGACACCGCCTCCTTCCGACCGGTCAACGGCTACCTTCCGGTACCCCGCACTCCACCAATTCCCGACCCTGCCCTGCTCGACGCCTACGAACTCACCGATGACGAGCAGGCCACCTGGTGGCGCAACCGATTGGCCCGCGTCCGAACCGAACTCGACCGCGCTACCACGGCTAGCTAAGCCAAAGCATCATCGGCATCGGTTGACAAAGCGTCGCGGCCGACCACCACCTCAACGCCGAGTTCGACCGGCACAGCGAGCAATACCCCTGGGGCGCGTAGTCCCGGCCGGCCCTTGGGCGAGCCGAGCGAACTGGTAACGCAAAACACCCGCGCCTAACGGCGGGCACAGCGTCGATCTTGTAACCTGCACCTCAACCCATAAGTGCTGATCGTTCGTGAGGCTCCCGTGGCTCAGAAAGTCCTCGTCCAACTCCTCGACGACCTCGATGGCGCCCCAACAGAGAACGGCCAGACCGTCTCCTTCGCCCTCGACGGTGTGACCTACGAGATCGACCTGCGCCCGGAGAACGCGGCCAGGCTCCGTAACAGCCTGGCCGACTTCGTTGCCAGTGCCAGGAAGACCGGTGGCCGAGCCAAGCGTGGCACCGCGACCGGCACACGCCGAGTGGTAGCTGAAGCCCGCACCAAGGAGCAGACCAAGGCCATCCGCGAATGGGCCAGGAGCAACGGCCACGAGCTGTCCGATCGTGGCCGTATCCCCGCCCACGTCATCGAGGCGTTCGAGGCCGCCCACCGCTGATTCCGCACCTGCAACACATTTCATCCGCGAGGTTGACCGACCTCGTATTCGCCGTCTGTGGTCTTGACCGTGATCGTCACTTCCTTGACGCGCGCGCCGACCTGCACCGTGCACTGGAACGACGTGTCGACCACTACCGGCTGATCCTCTGGGCACTCGACCGCACTGACGTCCGAGAGCTTGTAGTCGTCACGCATGACCCCGACCACGCCCCGCTCAACCGAATCCGCCTTGAACACCTTCCGGGCGGGAGGATTGGGCACGGCACTGACGGTGGAGATGACGGTAACGGTCGTGGGGGCGGGCTGCGGAACCCCTGGTGTCGTCGTGGCGCACGCAGAGCACGTGACTGCGAGCATGGTGACCGGAGCAAGCAGGGCCGTGGCGGTGCGCATGCTCGCAGCATCGATCACCGTCGTTGGTCCGTTACGACGTCAAACGGGCCACCGCGGACCATGACCGCCTGGGCACGAAGACGCAACCCGCTTCACGGGCGAACCAACAGCCGAGATTTCAGGTAGCCAAGGCAGGCAAGAGCTGACTCAGCGCGATCCGCGCCGTCTCCTCCGGTGGCTCGGTCGCCCGGGAGAAGACGCGAAGCAAAATCGCGTTGGTGTGGTACGAGCTCACCTCGCCCGCGGGTGGATAAGCCGGAAAGGCACCGGTGAGCTGGCCGTACTCGATGAGCTGCGTCAGCGGCGCGGTCACTGGCACCAGCACCCGGATGTCACCTGGCGGCGGGTTGGCCGGTCGTCCCACCCGCATGGTCTGCTCACTCACCGCCATGACGAGGGCTTCGGTCAGCCGCTGGTGACTGCGGGCCAGCGCCGTTAGTGCCTCGACGTGCGCTTTGACCGCCTGGAACGGATCCTCCCTTGATCGGATAGCGACGTCGGCCGCCGCAAGTAGCGGATCGACCAACGGCCGGTAGACCACCCCCATGAGCTGTTGCTTGCCACCGGGGAAGTGGTTGTAGGCCGTCGGGGAGCTGACCCCGGCCGCGCGGGCGATGTCCTCTATGCGGGCACCGAGCCAGCCACGTTCAGCGAAGACCTCGGCCGCCGCAGTCTCCAGCGCGGCGCGGCTGCGCGCCCGCTTGGTGGCGGCGCTGCGCTGACGAGCATCACCGGTCTTGCCCGGTTGGGGCGGCACACCCCGAGCTTACACCCATACCAACTTGGGGTTGACCTAACTAAGCCGACCGGCGTAGCGTTCGCCATGAGCTGGCTCACACCTCGACGGGTCGATAGATCGTTTAGCCCCAATACCAGTGACTTAAGCGTGATTACGGTAGGTTGTGCGTCCTGGAGGTGCTGGATGCCACGGCCTGGGCAGGTCAAGCCGGAGACGGATGCGCGGTTGTCGGATCGGATCGCGATCGGGTTGTTGACCAGGTCGTTTCCGCCGGAGTTGGTGGATCGGGTGATCGCCGAGACCGGGCGTACGGGTCAGCGTGACCGGTTGCTGCCGCCGAGGGTGGTGGTGTACTTCGTGCTGGCGATGTGCCTGTTCTCCGGTCAGGGCTATGAAGAGGTGGCCCGGTTGTTGACCGAGGGTCTGTCGTGGGCGGCGCGGTGGTCCAAGCCGTGGCGGGTGCCCACTACAGCGGCGATCTCAAGGGCCCGGGTCAAGCTGGGGGCGGCGCCGTTGAAGGTGCTGTTCGAGCAGGCCGCGAGGCCGTTGGCCGACCCTGTCACTCGAGGGTCGTGGTATCGGACCTGGCGGGTGCTGGCGGTCGACGGCACGACCTTCGACGCGCCGGACACTCCGGAGAACGTGGAGCGGTTCGGCCGGCCGGGCAGTGGACGGGCGGCGGCACGGGGTGATCGGGCGGCGTTTCCGCAGGTGCGGGTGGTGGCGGTGGCCGAGTGCGGCACCCACGCGATCGTCGCGGCCACCCTGGGTCCGATCACCAAGGCCGAGGCCACCCTCTCCCGGGACCTGTTTCCCGGCCTGGGCCGGGGCGATCTGGTGATCGCCGACCGGGGGTTCGCCGGACTGCCGTTGTGGCGGGCCGCCTGCGCGAACGGAGCCGATCTGTTGTGGCGGGTGCGCGCGAACGTCGTGCTGCCGGTGCGCGAGGAGCTGCCCGACGGGTCGTACCTGTCCGAGATCGTGACCACCGATGACCACTACCGCCGCAAGGATCCGGTGACGGTGCGGGTGGTCGAGTACACAGTGGACGACCCCGCCCGCCCCGAACACGACGCGCCGTACCGGTTGATCACCACGATCCTGGACCATCGCAAAGCTCCTGCACGCGAGTTGGCGGCGTTGTACTGCCAACGCTGGGAGATCGAGACCGCGCTGGACGAACTCAAGACCCACCAACGTGGTCCCGGGCAGGTGCTGCGCTCGCGCTCGCCCGACGGTGTCGAGCAGGAGGTCTGGGCGCACCTGCTGGTGCACCACGCGATCCGGTCGCTGATGCACACCGCCGCCACCGATGCCGGCCTCGATCCCGACCGGCTCTCGTTCATCCGCACCCTGCGCCTGGCCCGCCGCCAGACCACCGCGCAGGCCGCATTTTCCCCCTGACCGATTAGCCGGCGCCCTGCTCGACGGGGTCCGCGAGATCCTGGCCCGACTCCTGCCGAAACGGCGACTCCGCAGCAACCCCCGCGTGGTCAAACGCAAGATGTCCAACTACAAGCTCAAACGTGCCCAGCACCGGACCTGGCCACAGCCCACCCGCGACCCCGCCGACGCAGTCCGGATCGCACCGCACTACCGCACAGTCTCCGCCAACAAGCAGCGCAAACCACTCTAAGTCACCGGTATTGCGTTTAGCCCGCGTCAGAGATGACCACGCCCGCCAATTCGATTTGTTCACACAAGGGTATGCTTCGCCCGAAAGAAGATACAATGGTCCGCGACCGTCTGTTGACGTACTCGATAAGTCGCACTTCTCCCCACCGTCACTCAACCAACGGCTCCACATACGCGTCGAGCTGTTGGTTCAATGCCGGAACCCAAGGTGACCTGGGCTCCGGCGGCCTGCATAGGAGGCGAACCTCCTACGCAGAAGTAGGGGGAGGTTGGGATGTCTGCTGGCCTTCGAGCTCACGCTCGATCAGCAACCTCGCGATCACCCGAAGCAACTCCTTTACGTCCATCGCTGCCACGGAGTACGGATCGCTCTCCTCCCAGCGGAAAGCGACACCATCCGACCGCGTGACGACAGCCCGCACAGGTCGGACGAGTCGCTCTAGTTCCACGAGAATGGTAGTCACCTTCGGCGGCTCACCCGAGCCCGCTTCACGCTCAGGCGCAACCAAAAGCACCTCCACTCGTGCAGCGTCATCCGCAGTAGGAATCGCCCGCAGAGTGGATAGCCTGACTTTTTCCCGGACTTCTGCCGAGAAAAAAGGCCTCACCGCTTCGCACCAATCCGTCATAACCCTCACCAGCTTTCCCGGACTGCATTCACACCTGACAGGCGCCCGTTTCCGTGCCAGACCGCTGCCGACTTCGTTTGCACAGCCAACAGCAGTCCGACCGGAAACCGGAAGGCAAGTTCCAGGGAAACATTCATAACATAACATACATTACTACATTTGTCACGCTTTGCTTACCCGGATCGAAACATGAGCCATCTTACAAGTCACCACAGAGACGCTCTCACCCTTGAGCCGGTCAGTATCGTTTGGGACGGATTGAACGCATTGGAGAAAACACTTGCCACACTTATTGACCAACATTTGACACAGCACACTGGCGCTTCTTGGTGGGCGGATCGCGTCAGCCGCGACTACGAAAGCATACAAAGCAGCGCCGAACTAGCCCTGAGTCTGAGACTTCTCACCGACTCGCGGTACATCGACCTAAATATTCGCGATCAAAAGTTCAAGGAGTTGACCAAGGAGCTTATAGATGCCCGCAATGTCTGGGCTCACGCCAATGACCTGCGTACTCGCGCACACGGCCGAGAGACTCTCGACAAGGCCAGCAGACTGCTCAGACTCCTCGGCCGAAACACCGCAGCCGAAGCGATGAGCATGCGCTATGAGCTCCTAGGCAACAACGCTGCACTGATCTGCCATGCCTTTGACCCAGACCTCCAGCCATCCTTGGTGCCAGAACCCGCCAAACTCACTCTGAACGTCCGACTACACGGCCTAACAAGCGAGTGGCAGTCCAACGTGAGTACCGCAGTCCATCTTGACGATGCTCGTATTACGCGCGCCGATGACACGGTAGCCGTAATCGACAAGAGAGCCTTAATGGCGTTCTCCATGGACGATGGCACTGTTCCCGAGTGGAGTCCGATCAGCACTATAGGGAACTTCTGTCCAGCCGCCCTAGAGTGGCAGGGCTACTTTGTGATCATGGAAGATGATCCGCATGACTGCACACGTACGTTGACATTTCGATCACCACATCATGGCCAACCGGTATTCACCGTCGAGCTACCTTGGGCCGAGACCGGCATACACCGCGAGCCGTCCTCGTGGTGTGTCGAAACGCAAGAGTTCGATCTTGCTGGCAACAGGTCCACTGAGCCCGACGACCACTGGCTTCTCACCGTTGATCGACACGGCGTGCTCAACTCCCTGTTGGACAGGTTTTCCCATATCACCTTTGCACCGCCAAGTGTTGATCAAAACGCAAGCTACAGCCTCATTGGGATACGCAAACATCGTGTCGCGATCACCAGTTCGAAACCCGACGAAACATGGGTACTGGACCTCGAAGATCACGATCGACAATGGACCGGCGGTGATCGAAATACCTTGATACTCAGTGACGATGGATACTTTCTCCTTCAAGACGGACTGGTCCACCGCATCAACTCGGATGGTGATCTCCGCTGGGCACTGCCAACTCGATGCACCAAGCTTCTCGGAGTCTACGGTGAAACTCTGCTTGCTGGAACTGAGCGTGGAAGCCTGCTGGCCTTCAACATCGACGATCCCGACAACAGCTGGCATCAGCCTGACAACGGCAATGAGAAGGTGAGGTTCACCGCCGGTGACGGCCTCATCGCTTCATGGGACAACGCGGATTGCTATGTCCACAACTGGAAAGATGGCACCTTCGCGGCGGCGATCAAATGTACGGGAGGCTCCATAGCGGACGCCCAGATTCTTTCAGACACACGTCTGGCCGTACTTTTCAAACCTGGAGTACTCGCGGTCTTCTCACTTGACGATGACGCTGATGAAGACCTCGAAGTAACGGCCTGAACTACCTGCGCCGAGGGGAGAAAGCACACGATGATGCCGACCAACGGCGACATTCCGCATCGCCCGCGACGGTCCGGCTGGACCGCGGTGCGTGCGGAGAAGACCTTCACTGCCACGGTGCTGGCCCTGTTCTTTGCTGCGCCGCTCGGAGCAGCCCTCGGTGCTTGGACGATCTTCCAGCCCGCTGACGCACCCTCGATCGGCCCGGTCCCGGCGTACCTCGTCGCGGGACTCCTCCTTTGCACCGCAGCTGGCTGGTACACCGGCTACCGCGAGCGCAAAGCCGAACTGGGCAGGCCCGTCTTGGGCTCCTGGCCGACGTACGTCCTGGCGGCTTTCGCCGCTGCGGCCTTCGCGGTGTGGGGCGCCCACCTGAGTTCCACGGTGCATACGCCCGAAGCGTCGCTGGCTGCGGCGCCGCACGGCGGTGGTTCGCAAGCACCAGCGGTGCCCGGTCCCGACCCGCAGTCCTGCGCCGGTGGCACGCCGGAGCCGTGCTCCAACGTCATCGCCCTGATCCAAACCACCACCGACGCCTTCGCGAACAACTTGAAGACCACCTGCCAAGCCATCGTCGAAGCTGCGGCCGATCCGCAGGCGGCTGGTTGGTGGCCACCCGCTCAACTGGCCCAGGACTGCACGTTCTGGCTGCGTGGCGGCGGCCAGGTGAAGGCACTGGACGACCAACGAGCCGAGGCCCACCAGCTCTTCAACCGACTGGCGTCGTACACGGGGTGGCCGCCGCCAAACCGGTGATCACCCTCTCAAAGCAAGGAGACCCCATGGACGAGAACGAAGCGGTGCCGTGGAGCGGATGGACGTCTGGCGCGTACGGGCTGTATGGCCCTTTCCTGTCACCCCTGGAGGCATACCGCGCCGAGCGCGAAGCCGCGTCGCTGGACCGGATCGCCCAACGGCTGGATGACGCCCGGCAAACCGACGACGACCAGCGCCAGGCCATCCGGGCGTCGTTGGCGCGGGCACGACAGGCTCAAGCAGCCGAGACCGACGAGCTCCGGGAGAAGGTCCGCGGCCCGACCGCTGATACCGCGAACGCTGCCGATGGGGTCGACACGATCCGCGACCGGCTGCGGCAGGCCCGCCGCCACCGCGAGGCCCCCCTTGTGACGGGGGCGTCGGAACGGCTCGACGAGCCGGACGACCTTGGCCTGTGGACGGTTGAGGAGCTGGTGCCAGCGGAGGAGGCCGAGCTGGTCAACGAACCTCCTGCCGGTCGAGGGGCGGAAGGTGAGTCAGATGGCGATTGAGCCCGTCCCGCGTAAGTCAGCCGAGGTCATCCGCCGCGACGCCATCAACGCCCTCGATCACGCCATGGCGCTGGTGCGGCCTCACCTAGAACAAGCTGGCTTCTTCGAACGCCGCGACCTCGCCCGACAGGCTCGGATGGCCGCCTTCGAAGCCGACCTGCGCACCTACCTGGAGCGGCTCGACGCGGCCCGACGCATGGTGCTGGCCTCCGACGAATTTGCCTACGGCGAAGCCCTGGTGAACAACCTGGCGCAGCGCTCGGAGCGGCTCGGCAAGATCCTCCAAGACCTGGCCATAGCCGAGAACGCGTTCGCCGAAGACATGGCGCTCCATCTGTACGACCTGTGGAAGCGCAGCACCCAGCGCATCCTCGACAAGTACGGCTTTTAAGGCACGGGGGCCGCGATGCTTGTGGTAGTCGGCCTAGCCGTTCTGCTCATCGGCGCGATGCTCCTCGGCGGTGGCATCGAGTGGCTGCTCGTCCACCTCGACATCACGCTCTATGTCGCCCTCGGTCTCATCGCCGCGCGCTGGCTCTACACCGTGACGTGCGACCGGTACTACGACTGGCGCGAACAGCAGGACCGGTTGGAAGCCGCCGACCGCCAGATCGAGGCCGCGTTTGCCCAGCAGGCGGAAGAGCGCCGTCGGCTCCGCCACCAGTACGACGAAGATCTGAAAGGGCTCGAAGCCTTGGAGGATCACCTCTTCCGGGCCGTCCGGGCGGTCCTCGACCGGCGGCACGAACCATGACCCGCCCGCACCCTACCGCCAACAGCTGGCGCACCTTCGGCCTCGTCTTCCCGGAGGGCCTGGACCATGCCACGGCCGCCCGGCTGTTTACCGTCCTGAGCGGGTTGTTCCGACCCGTCGGCCGGTTCGGCTGCGGTGCCCTGCCGACGCTCACCTTCGAGGTGCTGTCCACGCCGCGGGCCATCACCCACAGCTTGAGCTTTCCGGCCGCCGAAGCCGACGGCGTCCGCACACGTCTGCACGGTGTTCTGCCTACTCTCGCCATCACGGACCTCGCCTCGCCACCTGGACCTCGCCGCTGGAACAAGGTGGTGACGCTCCACCGGCCGCAGGAAGGCGACCTCCAGGCCGACCCGCAGCTGATCACCATGCTGCTCGGCAGCATGGTCGTGTCCGGCCCCGACCAAGCCGTGATGGCTCAACTCGTCATGACACCGGTTGGTCGACCCGCCACCACCGGCGACGACCTGGCCTTCTACGTCACGTCCAGGCTGGCCGCAGCGGCGCCGACCGACCAGGTAGCCAACCGTCTCCTGCGCTCGGCCCAATCCGCGTACCGCAGCCTGCACGTGTTCGAGTTGCCGCAGCCCATCGCCCGCCGGACCGCCAGCCAGCAGGTCAACGAGCGCGGGGTGTCGCGCTTCGAGTGGCGCGGTGCCTACACCGCCAGCTCGCTGGCCGTCATCGGCCTTTTGCCCCTCGACACACCACGGGTCCAGGGCCTGCGCCTCGGCACCGCCCGGCAGCTGGCCGCCGACGCGGCCATCACGAGTGTCGGCCGCCGCCTTCTCATCAGCAACACAACCACCGACGAGCGGGTCCTGGCCCTGTCCCCGGAAAACCGCAAACGCCACCTCTACGTCGTGGGCCCATCCGGCCGCGGCAAGACCACGCTGCTGGAGAACCTCATCGTTGATGACATCAACGAGAACTTCGGCGTGGCCTACATCGACCCCAAGGGCGACTCGGTGCCGCGCATCCTCGATCGCATCCCAGAACGCCGGCTCGGTGACGTGGTGCTGTACGACCCGGCCGACGAGGATTACTCGGTCGGCTTCAACTTGCTGGCCGGCAACCCGTACGCCGTGGCGGGCCAGATCGTCCGCATCTTCGACGCCCTCTACAACATCTCCGGCGCCCCACGGGCTATCAATCTGCTGCGCGCAGCCGTGGCAACGCTGGCCGTGGCCGGTTACACCATGGCGGACCTGCCGCTGCTCCTCGCCTCTGGCCCGGACGGCGTGGCGTTCCGGGCGCAGGTCGTCCCGCTCGTGGAGTCCAACCACCCGCTACGCGCGACCTGGCACAGCTACGAGAAGGCCAAGGACAAAGACGAACGGGCCGACCCCATTCTCCACCGCGTCAACGCGCTGCTGTTTGACCCGCGTCTACGGCTGTCGCTCGGCCAACGCCAGTCCGGCTTCCGCATCAGCAACGTCCTCGACCGCAATCAGATCCTGCTCGTGCCGCTCAACGAGCACGCCCTCGGCGATGAACTCCGGCCCCTCATTGGCTCGCTCATCACGGCCAAGTTCTGGCAGGCCGCCCAAGCCCGTCACGGCGGCCAGCACCGACCGTTCTTCTGGTATGTCGACGAGTTCGATGACATGGCCGCTGGCTCCTACCCCGCCATGGTGTCTCGCGCCCGCGGCCACGATGTCGGTCTCATCTTGGCCCACCAGCAGCCGGGGCGCCTGACCCCCGCCCTCCGGGCCGACGTCTTCTCCAACATGAGCAGCAAGGTGGTCTTCCAGACCACCAGTGACGACCACGCCCGCATCCTGGCGCGGGAGCTCGGTGAACCGGTTACCCCGGAAGACGTCAAGCACCTCGGCTCCTGGGAGGTCATGGCCCGCCTGGCCGTCGGCGGCGCGGCCTCGCGGGCCGTCTCCGGCCGGACGCTGCCGCCTTCCGAGCCCGTCCTGTTCCCTTACCAGCGCGACGGCGAGACGGTCATCGCGGCCATCGGCGCGGAGGCCCGCCGACGCTCCCTCCAAACCTACGGCCGCCCCATGACCGAAGTCGAAGCCGAGATCGCTACCCGGCACGTGGCAAGTAGTCCCCGCTCAGCGGCACCTGCCGCCGTGCCCGACAGCACGCCACAGATCGGCTGGGAGGACTGGCCGGAATGAACATCACCCGCACCGTGCTCGACGCCCTCAAGCCGCAGCTGTCGGACCGCGACCACGCCATCATCCGCGACGTCGGCCGCTTCAAACTGGCCACCGCAGGCCAGCTGGAACGGCTGCACTTCGCCCACTGCTCGGACACGAGCCGCGCGCGCAACCGGCAAGCGGTTCTCAAACGCCTGACCGATCAGCGCGTGCTCGCCCGCGTCGGCGAACGAGTCCGCGGTGGGGCGAACGGCGGCTCGCGCGGCTACCTCTACGCCCTCGACGTGGCGGGCCAAGACCTCGCCCAGCTGACCAGCTCCCGTCCGCGCCGTCCCTACGTATCGCATGAACCGACGATTGCTCACTATCTGGCCGTGACCGAGCTGTACGTCCGCCTGGTCGAAGCGGATCGGGCCGGCCACCTCACCTTGCTCACCTTCGAGGCCGAGCCGTACTGCTGGCGCCGCTTCGGCCGGGGACAGGTGCTCAAGCCCGACGCCTACGTCCAACTCGGGCTGGTCCGCGACGGCCGCCGCCGCAAAGGCAGCTTCTTCATCGAGATCGACCGGGGCACGCAGTGGGGCGCCAAGGTGGCGAACAAGGTGCCGCAGTACCTGGCCTACTACCACCATGACCGGCCGGACGAACCGGTCTTTCCCAAGGTGCTGCTGCTAGTACCGAACGAGCCGCGCGCGACGTACCTCACCCGGCTTGCCCAAGTACGCGACCTAGGTGTTCACATCTTCACGGCTGGGCTGGTGGATGACGCCCTGAACCTGCTGATTAGCCCGTGATAGCTAACGAAATACGCGATCCGATCAGCGGATTACGCTAGAATGAGAGGCTGCTGAAATGATGATTCCACCGCTGATGACGAGAGTTGAGTACAGCGACTGGCTTCAGACCCTAGGCGCTGATGACTGCGCCCTCTGCAACTGGCAGCGATACCAGATCGTTCTACTGTCCACCGACCACTGGCTCTGGATCTTGAACCGCGCTCCATACTGGCGCTTCCACACCATGCTAATCCCGAAGGCCCATCGCATCGAGATGTGCGAGCTATCGGTCGTGGAGGTTGGCGAACTTTTCAGCATCTACGGCCAAGCTGTGGCCGTCTTGCATCACTTGCAGCCCCTTCTCCCGGAAGCGGAACGAGCAGACCGGTACATATTCTTCTGGCGACTTAGGAGCGAGTATCGCGACCGGGTTTCAGGTGAAGTCAAAGTGTCACATTTTCACCTCCACCTCGCTCCCGACCAGGATAAACTCTTCGACCCCCTTTTGGACGACTCGGCCGCAAAGGTCGATTTTGTACCATTGATCAACCTGGCGGCACAGTACCGAAACGGGAAAATAATAGGCGAACCGTGATAAGATGCTCGATATGAACCGACGCGGCGACAGGGAGATATCCACCGAAGTGATCTTCTCTTCGCCGTGGTTCTCACTCCGTCATGACGTGATCGCCACGCCGAACGGTTCACAAAATTACACCTATCTAGATTTTCAGCACGCCGGTGTGCGCGTGGTGGCCGTCAACGCTTTGGGCGAAGTCTGCTTGGTGCGTCAGTATCGGCATCCGGTCCGCGCGGATCTTTGGGAAATCCCAGCTGGCGGAATTGAGCCGGGAGAGACAGCTATCGAGGCAGCGCAACGCGAATTGGCGGAAGAGGCGGGCGTTGTCGCTGATCGATGGACACCGCTGGGCAAGGTGCGAAGCCTAGTGAATGCGACGAATTTTGAAGCTCACCTCTTTCTCGCCGAAGGTCTCCATGACGAAGGTACGCGTCGGTTTGATCCTGATGGGATCGAATTGTCTCGATACTTCTCTTTGCCTGAACTGGGAAAGCTGCTAGAAGCGGGTGAGCTTGTTGACGACAAGACACTTTCCGCCCTGCTCGTCTATCGATCAGCTGACGTCTTTGGCCGTACATGAGATACTGTTACGATGATTGCTCTTGCGCCCGCCGATGCACTTGCTCTTCCGGTTGACGAACTCGCTATGACCGTACTCGCAGACTGGGCACACCTTGGCCTCAACATGCAGAACGAAGGCAACTACCTTCGCTCTTACTACCATGACCAACATGGCACTGGATATGGCAACAATGCCGCCGCCCAACGCGTAATCGCTGAAGCAACGGGGTGGCTACGAGCGCACGGCATGATCGCACGGGACCTTAACAAAGGCTCGGATAGCGCCATTTTCGTGACCCGGTGGGGCCATGAAGCACTAACGAAGAAGATCAGCGAAATAAGGGCAATCAACCGCCTACAAGCCAATCTTCATCCCCTCATCGAGCAAAAGGCCCGGCGTCAGTTCCTGCTCGGCGAGTACGAGACCGCTATCTTTGTGTCGATGAAAGCGGTTGAGGTACGGGTGCGAAAGCTGGCTGGCTTTGGTGATGACATGGTTGGTCGCGACATGATCCAACGCGCGCTCAATAAGAATGGTCCCCTTGCTGACACATCTGCACCCTCAGGAGAGGTCGATAGCACGATGATGCTTTTCTCAGGGGCTTACGGGGTGCTCCGCAACCCCTCAGGGCACCGCGAAGTGTCATTCGATGACGTGACTGAGGCGGCAGAGGCCGTGCAGACAGCTAGCCTGCTGATGCGCATGCTCGATCGGATTGAATCTCGCCTCAAAACGGGCGGTCAAGGCATCTAACGCATGTCCGGGTGACAACGAGAGGAAAGGCGGCCGTCATGGCCAAGCACACCCGCCGCCAGCACATCGTATCGCAGTTCTACCTTAAAGGCTTCGCCAATGAGCGGGACGTCCTGCGTCGGGTAGTACTGCCAGGCGACAAAGTCCATCCCATCTCGACGTCCGATGCCACCGTGATCAACGACTTCTACACCATCACGATGCCCGACGGCAGTCAGTCGGACATGTTCGAGCGAGCGTTCGCCAAGATTGAACAAAGCGCCGCTGAGGCACTTCGGGCCATGCTCGGAGGCAAGTGGCCGCTCGTTGGCGATGACCGTGCAGCGCTGGCGTCATGGATCGCACTGCAATACCTGAGAGCCGAGCACATCCGTCTGTCTGGTGTCAGCAAATGGCGATAATGATTCGGTTGCTCGTCGGGATCTCGGGTAAACCAGGCTTGCGGCGGGTGATCGACCAAGCCGAGGGCCGTACCCTTTCAGATGCCGAGTTGGATTGGGAGTGGCGCGACCTCACGAAGCCAACAGGGCCGGACCTGATGCCAGACAGCCGTGACCATCTTGAGTCGGTGAGGTCGCTGCACGGATCTACGAGTCTCTATCTTCACGACAGTCAATGGTCAATCTACCGATTCCAGCGTCGGACACTGCTAACAACCGATCAACCAGTCGTGCTGGGAGTTGGTGCAGACCACCCGAAATGGGAGGGTGTCGGGATCGCTAACGCGGCTGCTTTCCTGCTGCCCTCAAGCCGTCAGACGGCACTCGTCATCCGGCCGCGGTCGAGCAAGGACCTTCAAGCGGGATACTTCGCGCCCGATCTAGAACTGGCCGGGACAACGCTGGTGGCCAATGGGATTAACCAAGAACTCGTAGCCCACGCCAAGCTTCATATCTACATGCACCCGGATGATTCACTGACGGATGACCTGAACCTGCCGCAGCCCAACCGGCGGCGCTGGCAGATGACGAACGCCGACAGTTTCATCAACGAAGATGGCCCTTTCCCGGGCGCTGGCCAAGATCAGTCTGAAGACACTGGTGATGCCTCGCCGTTCGGTGAGCAGGCCAGCCACGGTGACAGTATGTCGATCGACGATCTGCCCTGGCCCATCCCCAATCGGGTCACTCCCGACCGGCCGACGAACTGGTGAACCTCCTACGCGCCGGCCTACGCCTCGCCCTACGCATCGCGCTGGCACTCCACCGGCCCTGACCTGGCCCAACGAGCCGGTTACTCCCGGGACAGCCTCTGCCCTGCCTGCTACTCCTGCTTACTCTGGATCGATCGTAGCTAGTCCTGCGCCTCTGCCGTCCAAGGTCGTACGTCCTCCCCGCCACTCATCCTCGGTCGCGGGTGCGGGCGCTCCACCTTGACGGCGGCTGGTCCTAGCTCTTGATCGCCCCAGAGTAAGCAGGAGTAGCAGCAACATGCGACGTTTTGTCGATACCGAAACCGGGGAGATCATCGCGCTCCCCCGATATCAGCCGTACCCGGACAGGCCGGTACAGCGCCTGACCCAACCGGTGGTGGTAATCCAACCCGTGCCAGTGGTGCGCTACCAGCGCGTCCGGCGGACAAAGCCGATCTGGCCCACCGTCGTGCGTCACGTCAGCCCGATAGTCATCTGGGGTGCCATCGCCATAGGACTGATGCTATGTAGCCGCTAGCCGCTCGTCGCACCTCCGCGCTTACTCTCTAACGAAAGGAACCCACCATGACGAAGCAACCTCAAATCAACGATCACAACCACGAAACGCTGCGTGATTACGACCAGCTGATCGCCACCGCCACCGACCGCGTAACTATGGCGGAGAAGGCGACAACCAACAGCCGCATCGCCCTGAACGCGCTCGTGGCCTACCGCGAACAGCACTTGCGCGACTGGGTCGGGGAACTCGAAGGCGAGTTGGCGAAGCAGCTGGAGGCCCGCCAGTGAGAACAGCACCGACCACGATGCCCGCACCAGTGGCCCCGACCTGCGGCGTGGAAGATATCCGCTACCACCTGATTGAGTACCACGTCTTCACCGTCGAGGGCGATGGCACCGTTGACCTCGACCAGCCCGACAGCTTCAACGGTCGGATAGCGGACTGTCGCCCGTACACCTGTGAAGTCCACCGTCAGCAGTTCACCACCTGGGACGAGGCCAAGGCTCACTTAAAGCAGGCTCCGAGATGGTAGGGCTGGAAGCAGGCGCAACAGCCCATAGCCCGCCATCAGAAACTCCGACCCAGGGCGACACCCTAACGCCGATCAACTAACTCAAGCAGGAGAACCAATGAATGAAACCCGCTAAGACCCCGGAAGCAACAGACCGCCCGTTCACCCCACGCCTCGAACACGGCAAGCGCCTGGTCCTCAAACTCAACGCCGTCGACGAAAGCAAAATGTCGCGCTTCGGCCGCCGCCTCGGCTACCGCGGCACCATCACCGACCAGACCACCGGCAAGCGGTATGAGGTGTACGGCGCGGCGTGTAACTCGCCGGACTGCATCTGCGATGCCATCGTCTACCCGCTCGACCACCCGAGCCGGTTGACCCGGTCCGCGAAGGTTCGACTGACCGAGATCGAAGCGCGACAGGTGGAGCTGTATACGGAATTGGACGACCTGCCGGACAACAGCATGGCCCTCCGCCGTGAGATCGAAGCTGCACTTGACGGGCTGGCGAGCGAGGAAGTCGGTATCCAGGGAGCGGCGGCATGAGCGCCTACCTATGCAGCCCCAACCTCTACCGAGCAGTCGCCGCCACCATGTGCCACATGACGTTGCAAGAGCGGTCGCCGGGGTGGCGACCGATGCACCACTTCCTCAAACAGGTGACGGGGACGGACTACCGCCAGGCGCCCGCTGCCGCAGTCACGAATGCCATCACCGGCGTAGTCGTGAAGCTGTACGACTTGAACCGCCTGGCTCTCGTGACCCGCTACGGCGACCCATACAGCGGTGAGGCGCGTCTCGACCTAGGGCCGAGTGAACCGCTGACGGACCGGCAATTGGTAGACGCGCTCGGTGAAGTCGCCTATCAATGTGCCGAGTACCTCACGGGCGAAACGCAGCTGTATAACCACCTCCAGCGGTACCAGGCCCAGCTCGCGCTGGCGATCATGATGGCGGGTCCCCGGTACGCCGCCACGCCTGGCCACAAGGCCGCCTAGCGCCGCAGCGAGCACCGGTATGGGCGGGACAGCGCCCCATACCGCTTGTGGTTGCGCCTCGGACTCAAGCGCCGAACCGTCGATTGTCCTGGGCTCACCGGTGCAGGGCCAGAGACGGCAGGCCGATGCCGTCTCGCGTCCGCTGGCGAGACTGGTTGCGCGCTACGGCCGCAATCCGGCGGCGAACGCAGGACACATCCGCGAACCGCCGGCCCAAACCGGCCTCATCAGCCTAAGCTTTTCGGTCGTGTCCCAGCCCTCGATGCAGCCGTCTCAGCAGCCCGGCTTCCGCAAACAGACCGTTGACACCTGGCAGGTGTTCGGCGGCGTGGCCGGGGTGCTGAGCCTGGTCACCGGGCTGAGCGACAACCTGACGATCCAGTTGACCATCAGCGCCGCGGTGGTCCTCATCGGGGTGGCCCTGCTGTACCGGTGGGGCCGCAGCCTCGGCGGGACGAGTCTCGGCGGGTTCGCCATCGCGGTGCTGGTGACGATCCTCGGCGCCGGGATGGGCGGTGCCGCGATCACGGCCCGGACCACGGCAGCGGGGACCGCCGCCGCAACAGCGGCAACCACCACGACCACGACGCCCACCACGTCTGCCGGAACCACGTCGCAGCCAGCGACCACGTCCCAGCCCGAACTCCCTGTCGGTGTCGGTACCTCAACGGAGCCGTGGTTCACCGGCGAAGTCCGCCTCACCTACGGCACGGGCGTCGACCTCGATAAGCGGCAGCCCGAAGGGGTCGACGTGGAGGGTCCGAACGGCGACGTCGACCTGTTCATGAACGACCTCAACGACGTGGCCGTGGCCGCCGTCCGGGCCAACGGCGGCGAGCTCTACGCCGACGAGGGACCGGAAAAGGATGCCCGCGTCCGCTGCACGGCCACCCTCAAGGCCCAGAAGGACACGTCGCTGTTCTACGGCTACGCCGGCAAGCAGTACTGCTTCGCCACCTCGACGGGCGACGTGGCCTGGATGCGCATCAACGACATCGTCGAGAAGAAGACGGCAACCGACTACGTCGTGCTCAACGTCAAGGTGTGGGGCAAGGCGCCCGCCTAGGGTGGGACCGCGACGCCTGGTGACGCTAAAGGACAGGTGCCGCACCCAGGGGCCGCGCACCGCGCACTCCACGGTGCACCGGGTAAAGACCCGCCGCCGCCAGCCCTACCGCTCGAATGGGATGGGGCCATCCCCCTCGATGAGCAACTCCCCCGCCTCCAGATCGCCCCCGTCGACGAGAATGCGGCTCTCACGGGTGGTGCCGTCTTCGGAGGTGACGCGCAGGAGCAGGTCTTTCACCTGGTGGATGGCCCAGGCAGTTTCCCCGTCCTTGAACATCAGACGGCCGTCCCACTCCGGGCCATCCGGCACTGCGCTGATGCCGCCGGAGGACCGTGGTGCTTTGTGCTTCTCTCGGCCGTCGAGAACGGCCCGGCAGTCGTACGCCACGCCGTTCGCCAGAACGACAGCCAGCCCGTCGTACCGCGCCATGGCACCAGTCTGCGCCCAGCCGCGAAACCGTGCCCAGCGCGCCACGGTCGCCCGCGCAGCGTTGGGCAGGCTGCTCCGTTAGTCATCCAAAAACAGTCCCGTCAGGAGCGCTTCAACCGTCATCGTCAGCGCCCGCACCGTCACGATGTCGCCCTCTGAAGCGTGCTTGATGGCCTGGAGCTTGCTCCGCGTCTGGGACCGCTGGGTCAAAAACAATTTGAGCTGCTCCATGTCGTCCCGGTCGCGCATGAGGTGGAGGACCCGCATGTTGTGGGGCGGGTGCCCCTTCTTCGGGTCGACGTTGTCCCACTCCTTCATCGAGCGGTTGCCCGCCTGGTGCCACAGGCCACGACGGCGGCATCAGGGGCCGCCGCGCGCAAGACGCGGTCCAGAACCTCAATCATGCAGGTGGCCGCCTTCACAGCCGCCGCCGGACTGCGGCGGGAAAGGTCGTCCCAGGCGCCGGACCGGCCGAGGTTGAGCCGAGACAGGGCCTCAGGCAAGGCGAGCACCTGCCCACGCCACGCCGCAACAGCCTCCGCCCCGAGGGGACTGATGAGGTTCGGCAGAGCCTCGTAGCGAGCCGCCCAGCTCGTCAACATGCGGGCTTGCTCTGAGACCCCGGCGAGCTTGCCGACGAGGACGCCATCAACCAAGCCCAACGCAGGCTTGATCCCGAAGTCCACGTAGTGCTGCGCCAGGAGCGAGTTACGCCACGCGATCGCCGGGCCGGACTTGGTCAGCTCCGCGACCGCGCTCGTGAACGCCAGCTCGGTGCCGCGCTGACTGGACTGGAGTCGGTCGATGCTGTCGAACAGTGCGGTAAGGCCCTTGCCCGAGTCCAATGCACCCTGAAACTTGAGCAGGGTGTTCTCGGAGAAGACGCTGGTGGCCGTGATCTGCTCCGTCAGTACCCGCACGCTGGAACCCGGTTCCGGCCGGTCGCGCATACATGTCGGCCGTGGCTTGGAGCTGCCTGAACGCCTTCATCGTCGGTGACTGAAGCAGTCCGGCCATCGGATGCCGCATGTCGGCGATCGTCTTGGCGGTCGCCGTACGGCGCCGTTTCCGACCAGCGGGCTTCTCGGCTTCTGCTGCGCCCGCCTTAGCAACAGCCGTCCACTCGACGACCTCCGCCTCTTCCCCCGGGACATCCTCCGTGCCTGCCATGAGCGCCACTCTCCGCCTGAGGCGCCCGCCAGCGGGGCAGCCGTCCGACCCAAGGGTACGAGTGGACACCGACAACCAGCAGCCAACCGGACAAGCACGCAATGTGCGTCTGACCGCCAGCACAGACTGAGCGCGGCGGGCGTTCGAGGAGCACCAGCACTACCCGCCGCTCATCAACTGCGCCAGTTGGCACAGGCCGGGCGCTTTCCAGGAGAAAACCGGACTTGTACCTCTAGAACAACCGGAGGTCGTCGCTCTCGATCCCACGCAGCTCGTCGTAGTCGAGGATGTGGCACCGGATGCCGCGATCTTCGGCGAGGGTTCGGGCCTGCGGCACGATGGTCTGGGCGGCCAGCACGCCGCCGACCGGAGCCAGCAGCGGATCGCGGTTCAGCAGTTCGAGGTAGCGCGTGAGCTGCTCGACGGCGTCGATCGTGGCCTTGCGCTTGATCTCCACGGCCCAGTGGCGCGGACGTTGTGACGTAACGGCGGGTTCCGTATCCTCTGCACCGTCGATCTCGCCGCGGCGCTTGATCTCGACCGCGACGGACGCGCCGGTCTCGTCGCGGCACATCAGGTCGACCGGGCCGATCGGGGTGGGGAACTCGCGGCGGACCAGGGTCCAGCCGTCGCCGAGGGTGGTCACGTGTTCGGCCAGCAGCTTCTGGAGGTCGGCTTCCACGCCGTCCTTGACCAGGCCCGGCTCCGGGCCCAGTTCGTGCTTGGAGTCGTGGAGGACCTCGGCGAGGGTGATGATCAGCTTCTCGCCCGCCTTGTTCTGCACGACCCACATGTCCGGGTCCTCGATGAGCCAGCACGGGGGGCTCATCCAGTTCAGCGGCTTGAACGCCCGGTCGTCGGAGTGGATCGACACCGAGCCGTCGGCCTTGATCAGCAGCAGGCGCTGGGCCATCGGGAGGTGGGCCGTGAGGCGTCCGACGTAGTCGACCTGGCAGCGAGCGATGACTAGGCGCACGGTCGGACAGGCTACGGGGTGCGAGGGGCGGCGCACCGGCAGGTACCGTCGGGCGTCGTGTCGCTGCTTCGCACCAAACCCGTCGAACGAACCCCCGAGACCGGTCTGCGCCGCACCATGGGGCTGGTCGCGCTGTCGGTCGGCGCGACCCTGGGCACCGGGATCTTCGTGATCCTCGGCCAGGCCGCGCCGGTCGCGGGGCCGGCGGTCGCGGTGCTGCTGTTCTTCGTGGCGGTGGCGGTGTTCGGGTTCCAGCAGTGGCGATGTCCCGGGACGGCTTGGTGCCGCGGGTGTTCGCCCGGATCGGACCGCGTCGGGTGCCCACGGCGAACACGCTCATCGTCGGCGGGGTGGTCGCGGTGCTCGCCGCGCTGGTGGCGCTGGGGCAGCTCGCGGAGGCCACCAGCATCGGCACGCTCGTGGCGTTCGGGATGGTCAACGTGGGTGTGATCGTGCTGCGGCGGACCCGGCCGGACCTGCCGCGCGGCTTCCGGACGCCGTGGGTGCCGGTGGTGCCGCTGCTGGGCGTGGCGCTGTGCGTGCTGCTGGTCGCCGGGCTCGCGCCGGTGACCTGGTTGGCGTTCGGGATCTGGTCCGTGGTGGGGTTGGTGGTGTACTTCGCCTACGGGCGCAGGCGCTCGCAGCTGGCACAGGGAGAGTGATCGTGGAAACCCTCGGATCGCGCGAGGTGTACGCGAACCCGTGGATGACGGTCCGCGAGGACCCGATCCGGCGTGCCGACGGCACGACCGGCATCTACGGCGTGGTGGACAAGCCGGACTACGCGCTGGTCATCCCGCTGGACGGGGAGCGGTTGCGGCTGGTCGAGCAGTACCGGTACCCGCTGGGGATGCGGCGCTGGGAGTTCCCCCAGGGCACCGCGCCCGACGCCGCCGACGCGAGCCCGCGCGCGCTCGCCGAGCGCGAGCTGCGCGAGGAGACCGGGCTGCGCGCCGGGAAGCTGGTGGAGCTGGGCGTGCTGGACGTCGCGCCGGGCATGTCCAGCCAGCGCGGCCGGGTGTTCCTGGCCACCGAGCTGAGCGAGGGCTTCCACGAGCGCGAGCACGAGGAGCAGGACATGCGCTCGGCGTGGTTCCCCCGGGCGGAGTTCGAGGCGATGGTGGCGCGCGGTGACATCACCGACGCCCAGTCGATCGCCGCCTACACCCTGCTCCTGCTGCACGAACACGCCCAGCCGTGACCGGGGTCGAGGAGCTGCTGTCGGCCGACGTCCTGGCCTGCGCCGACGAGCTGGCAGACGTGCTGTGCGACGCCGTCGACGGCGGCGCGTCGGTCGGTTTCCTGGCGCCGCTGCCGCACGCGCAGGCCGCGACGTGGTGGAAGTCGCGGGCGGCGGGCGTGGCGAACGGCGTGCTCGTGGTGTGGGTGGCCCGGGTGGACGGGCGGATCGCCGGGACCGTCCAGGTCGCGCTCACCACGACGCCGAACGGCACGCACCGCGCCGAGGTGCTGAAACTGCTGGTGCACCGGGACTTCCGGGGCCGCGGCCTGGGCCGTGAGCTGCTGGCGACGGCGGAGAAGGGCGCGGCGGCGCACGGCGCGTCCCTGCTGGTCCTGGACACCCAGACCGGCTCCGCCGCCGAACGCCTGTACCGGGCGGCGGGCTGGACGGAAGCCGGCGTGATCCCGGACTACGCGGCCGACCCCGGCGGGGTGCTGCGGCCGACCACGCTGTTCTACAAGAAGGTCTGAGGTCAGTCGGTCCAGTTCGCCGGGCGCTTCTCCAGGAACGACGACATGCCCTCCTTGGCCGCCGGGGTCTGCGACGCCGCCGCCATCACCTCCACCGCGATGGCGTAGGCGTCGACCTCCGGCCGGTCGAGCTGGGCGTAGATCGTCTGCTTGCCCAACGCCTTGCTCGCCCGGCTGCCCCGGGTCGCCCGGCGCATCAGGTCGTCCACGGCCTCGTCCAGCTCCGCCGCCGGGACCACGCGGTTCACCAGGCCCCACTGCTCGGCGGTGCGGGCGTCGACCACGTCGCCGGTCAGCGCCATCTCCATCAGGCGCTTGCGGCCGACCGCACGAGCCACCGGCACGGCGGGCGTGTGGCAGAACCAGCCGCCCTTGCCGCCGGGCAGCGCGAAACCGGCCTCCTCGGCGGCCACCGCGAGGTCGCAGGACGCCACCAGCTGGCAGCCGGCCGCCGTGGCCAGGCCGTGCACCCGGGCGATCACCACCTGCGGGATCGATTCGATGGTCGTCATCAGGTCCGTGCACAGGGTCAGCAGGTCGCGCACGCCCTCCAGGTCGCGGGACGCCACGTCGGCGAAGTCGTGCCCCGCCGAGAACACCGGGCCCTCGGCGGCCAGCACCACGCCCACCGCGTCGGTGCCGGCGACCGCGCGGAACGCCGTCAGCAGTTCGGCGAGGTGGTCGTGGGACAGCGAGTTGCGCTTGCTCGCGCGGTCCATCGTGACCCGGACGACGCGGTCCGCCTCTTCGACGCGAATGTGCTGGTACTCGGCCATGTCCCGACCGTAGTCCGCCGTGCAACCACCTGCTCGCGGCACTCCGTCCTGGAGTCATGAGACCACTGCTCGTGCTCGCGCTGGCCGCTGTCCTGACCGGGTGCGCCGCCGGCTATGACACGGCCTCCCCCGCGCCGCTGCAGACCAGCGCCGCGCCGGTCGACTTCCCGGTCACCGCGAAGCCCCGGCCGATCGTGCTGCTCGGGTCGCGGGTGGAGGTCGTGGACGGGTACCGGTCCGGCGAGGAGAAGCTGGGCGCGACCGAAGGCGGCTTCGAGTTCGTCGGCACGCCGCCCGCCACGCCGGAGCCCGCCACCGTCGCCCTGCCCGACGGCCCGGCGCACCTGGCGATCCTGCCGGCGGCCGACGCGTTGCAGGCGGTCGGCGCGCCGCCGCGCGGCAAGGGGCCGCAGAACGCGCCGGTGCGGCTGGTCAGCGCCGAGTTCGGCACGGCCGAGTTCACCACGGACCGCGGCCGGTGGCCGTTGCCCGCGTGGCGGTTCACCACCGAGGCGGGCAGCGTCCTGGCCACGCCCGCGCTGTCGCCGGACCTCTTCTGGCGGCCGGGCGAGGTGCAGCCGGCCGTGACGGCCAACGCGAGCGGCGACGGCACGGACCTGGTCGTGTCGATGCCCGCGCCGCCCGACCCGTGCCCCGGCGACGAGCCCGCGCGCAACGAGCCCGTGGTGAGCGAGTCGGAGACGTCGGTGACGGTGACCGTGCGGACCATCGGCAAGGTCGGCGAGTGCCCGCGCACGCTGGCGCTGAAGCTCGACCCCTACCCGGTGAAGCTGGCGAAACCGCTGGGCAACCGGCTGCTGGTGGACGGCCAGGGCGGGGTCGTGGCGGTCACGACGCGGTAGGGACGCGGAACGTGCGGCGGTAGGCGTCGGGCGCGACCCCGAGTTCGGCCCGCAGCCGCCGCCGCAGGTTCGCCGCCGTGCCCAGCCCGGACCGCTCGGCGACGCGGTCCACCGGCAGGTCCGTGGTCTCCAGCAGCCGCCGGGCGAGCAGGACCCGCTGCTTCTGGAGCCACCGGCCGGGCGTGCTGCCCGTGGCGGCCAGGAACACGCGGTGAAACGTGCGTTCGCTCAGACCCGCGTGGTCGGCGAGGTCGGCGACGCCGATGGGTGCGGTGAGCCGGTCCACCGCCCAGTCCACCGTGGACGCGATGCCCGCGCGGTCCGGCTGGTGCGGCAGGGGCGGGTCGACGTACTGGCGCTGGCCGCCCTCGCGGGTCGGCGGCATGACGAGGCGGCGGGCGAGGGCGGCGGCGACGTCCGCGCCGTGCGCCCGGCGGACCAGGTGCAGGCACAGGTCGAGCCCGCCGACGACGCCGGCGGAGGTGAGCACCCGGCCCTCGTCGGTGAACAGGACGTCCCGCAGGACGGTGGCGTGCGGGGCGGCCGTGCCGAGGGCGTCCAGCAGCCGCCAGTGGGTCGTCGCCTCACGGCCGTCCAGCAGGCCGGCGGCGGCCAGGGTGAACGCTCCCGAGCACAGCGCGGCGACCGTGCCGTCGAACGCCCGCAGCGCCCGCACGACCGACCGCGGCACCTCGGCGATCGGGTCGACGCGCCCCGGCACCACGACCAGGTCGCAGTCGGCGAGCCCGGACAGCCCGTGCGTGGCCTGGACGTGCCCCACCGGGTGCAGCGCGGTGGCCTTGCGCCCCGGCGCGCACAGGCGCAGCTCGAACGGCCCGATCCCGGCGTCGGACCGGTCCACGCCCCACACCTCGCCGACCACCGACACGTCGAACGACCGGCTGCCCGGCAACACCAGCACTCCCACCGTGCGCATGGCAGGAAAGTACCGGATCGCGCCGGATCTGCCACTCGTCCGACAGCCCGCCGGCAGCGAACACTGGCCACCATGACGAACACCGCGCTCATCCTCGTGGACGTGCAACGGGCCTTCGACGACCCGGCGTGGGGCCGCCGCAACAACCCGGACGCCGAGGCCAACATCGCCGCCCTCCTGGACGCCTGGGACGGCCCGCTGGTCCTCGTGAAGCACAACTCCACCAAGCCCGGCTCGACCCTGCACCCCGACTCGGACGGCAACCGCTTCAAGCCCGAACTCGACCGCGCGAAGCCGGACCTGGTGTTCGGCAAGAAGGTGAACTCGGCGTTCCACGGCGAGGTCGACCTGCACGCGTGGCTGACCAACCGGGGCATCACGGACATCGTGCTGGCCGGCATCCAGACCAACATGTGCGTCGAGACCACCGCCCGGGTCGGCGGCAACCTGGGCTACAAGGTGAAGCTGGTCCTGGACGCCACCTTCACCTTCGACCTCGAAGGCCTGACCGCCGAACAGCTCTACGAGACGACGGCGACCAACCTGCGCGGCGGCGGGTTCGCCGAGATCGTGTCCACGAAGGACGTCACCGGCCGGTGACGCGGGCGTAGACCTGGGCGGTGACGGTCCAGTAGACGTCGGTGTCGACCACTTCCAGGTTGGCGTCGTCGTCCGCGCCGCCGAGGAACAGCGGCACCCGGTACCCGACGCACCGGTCGAACGGCAGCGCCGCCCCGCGGTGGGCCAGGCGCCAGTCCGCGAACAGCCGGTGGTCCAGGGCCGCGTCCGGGTGCCGCACCAGCTCGACGTCGTGGAAGTGGGCGAGGTCGCCGGGGATCTCGAAGACCTCGCCGCCGCCGAAGTCGACCATCAGGACGGCCGGCCACGCCGCCGGCTCACCGCGAACACCCGACCGAAACTACAGGCCGCGGGCCTTGCGCACGACCGAGACGATCTCGTCCATGATTTGCGTCAGCTCGTAGTCCTTGGGCGTGAACACCCGCGCGATGCCGCGGTCGACGAGCTTCGCCGCGTCGTCCGGCGGCACGATGCCGCCCACGATCACCGGCACGTCGCCCGCACCGGCCGCACGCAGGCCGTCGACCACCGCGGGCACGACCTCCAGGTGCGAACCGGACAGGATGGACAGGCCCACCACGTGCACGTCCTCCTGCACGGCGGCGGCCACGATCTGCGCCGGCGTCAGGCGGATGCCCTGGTACACCACCTCGAACCCGACGTCCCGCGCCCGCACCGCCACCTGCTCGGCGCCGTTCGAATGCCCGTCCAACCCAGGCTTCCCCACCAGAATGCGAAGCCGCTCGCCCAGCTCTTCACCGGTCGCCCGCACGCGCTCACGCACACGCGCGATCTCCGCACCGGCCTCACCGGACGCCGAAGCGGCGGAAACCCCAGTCGGCGCACGGTATTCGCCGAACGTCTCGCGCAACGCGGACGCCCACTCACCCGTCGTCACCCCGGCCTTGGCGCACGCGATGGTGGCCTCGACCAGGTTCGCCTCGGTCTTCGCCGCCGCCCGCAGAGCATCCAAAGTGGACGAAGCCAACCCATTGTCGCGCCCCGAACGCCAAGCGCGCACCGCCTCCACGGCCTGCTGTTCGACGATCGGGTCGATGGTCTCGATCGCGTTCGCGCCCTCGGCCTGCAACGGGGACGGCTCGGTGGTGGCGAACTTGTTCACGCCCACCACGACGTCCTCCCCGGCCTCGATCCGCCGCCGCCGCTCGGCCAGCGACGACACGAGCTGCGACTTCATGTACCCGGACTCGACGGCCGCGACCGCGCCGCCCATCGCCTGGACGCGGTCGATCTCCTCGCGCGCCCCGGCCACGATCTCCGCCACCTTGGCCTCGATCACGTGCGACCCGGCGAAGATGTCCTCGTACTCCAGCAGGTCCGTCTCGTAGGCCAGCACCTGCTGCATGCGCAGCGCCCACTGCTGGTCCCACGGCCGCGGCAGGCCCAGGGCCTCGTTCCACGCGGGCAACTGGATCGCGCGGGCGCGGGCGTCGCGGGACAGCGTCACCGCGAGCATCTCCAGCACGATCCGCTGGACGTTGTTCTCCGGCTGCGCCTCGGTCAACCCCAGCGAGTTGACCTGCACGCCGTAGCGGAACCGGCGGTGCTTGGGGTTCTCGATGCCGTACCGGTCGCGGGTGATCTCGTCCCACAGCTGGACGAACGCCCGCATCTTCGCCATCTCCTCGACGAACCGCACGCCGGCGTTGACGAAGAACGAGATGCGCGCGACGACCTCGCCGCGCCGCTCCTCGGGCACCTGGCCGGAGTCGAACACCGAGTCCAGCACGGCGATCGCGGTCGACATCGAGTACGCGATCTCCTGCGCCGGCGTCGCGCCGACCTCCTGGAGGTGGTACGAGCAGATGTTGATCGGGTTCCACTTCGGCACGTTCGCCACGGTCCACGCGACCATGTCGGTGATCAGCCGCAGGCTCGGCCCGGGCGGGAACACGTACGTGCCGCGGGACAGGTACTCCTTGATGATGTCGTTCTGCGTCGTGCCGGCCAGGGCCGCGCGGTCCGCGCCCTGCTCCTCGGCGACGCTCACGTACAGCGCGAGCAGCCACATGGCGGTCGCGTTGATGGTCATCGAGGTGTTGGCCTCGCCCAGCGGGATCTGGTCGAACAGCGCCCGCATGTCCCCGATGTGGCTGATCGGCACGCCGACCTTGCCGACCTCGCCCTTGGCGAGTTCGTCATCGGGGTCGTAACCGGTCTGCGTGGGCAGGTCGAACGCCACGGACAGACCCGTCTGCCCCTTGGCCAGGTTGCGGCGGTAGAGCGCGTTGGACGCGGTCGCGCTGGAGTGCCCGGCGTAAGTACGCATCACCCACGGGCGGTCGCGCTCACGGTCGGCCGGATACGGCACGGCAACCTCCTACGACGTTGTTCCCCGTAGCGTACTGACGAGTAACTCACGCCGCGCGTGGCGTTGCCCACTGAATCGAGCCCGGAGGACCATGGGCACCGTGACCGCGCTCACCCAGACGTTGCTGCTGCTCGTGGTCTTCGCGGCGCTCGCCCTGCTGTTGCGGTGGGCGTTCGGGAACGACCGGCGCGGCGTGCCCGACCACACCGGCGACGACTTCGGCCTCCTGGTCGAGGTGGCGGTCCTGCCGACCGCCGAGGCGGCCGAGGTGCTGGCCAACCGCTTGCGGGACGCGGGCATCAGGGTGACCGTGGTCCTCCGGAAACCCGGACACCGGCTGCTGGTCTTCCCGGCGGACGTGCCCGACGCCAAGCTGCTGCTGAAGGGGTCGCCATGACGATCGGCCTGCCCCGTCGACACCGAGGGCCGCACCCAGCCCGTCGACCAGCCGTGGAACCGCCAGGGCATGGCCGACAACACGGCGCAGCGCCTGGCGGTGACGGTCAGGCCGTGACCCGCTCCACGGTCGCGCCGAGCTTGCGCAGGTTCTCCACAAAGCCCGGGTAGCCCCGCTCGATGTGGAAGATCTCGTACACCTCGGTCGCCCCGTCCGCGCACAGCCCGGCCAGCACCAACCCAGCGCCCGCGCGAATGTCGGAGGCCCACACCGGCGCGCTGGACAGCCTCTCCACCCCGCGCACGACCGCGTGGTGGCCGTCGGTCCGCGCGTCGGCCCCGAGCCGCACCATCTCCTCGATGAACCGGAACCGCGCCTCGAACAGGTTCTCGGTGATCATCGACGTGCCCTCGGACACGCTGGACAACGCGATCGCGAACGGCTGGAGGTCGGTCGCGAACCCCGGGTAGGGCAGCGTCACGAAGTCCACCGACTGCGGCCGGTCCTGCTGCACCACGCGGAACCCGTCGGAGTCGAACGTGGTGACCTCCGCGCCCGCCATCCGCAGCTTCTCCAGGACCAGGTCCAGGTGGTGCGGGTTCACCCCGCGCACCGTGATGTCACCCCGCGTCATCACCGCCGCGAACGCCCAGGTAGCCCCCACGATCCGGTCCCCGATGACCCGGTGCTCGGTGGGCCGCAGCGACTCGACACCATGAACCGTCAACGTCGACGTCCCCGCGCCCTCGATCTTCGCGCCCATCTGCTGGAGCATCACGCAGATGTCGACGATCTCCGGCTCGCGGGCCGCGTTGTCGATGACCGTCGTGCCGTTCGCCAGCACCGCCGCCATCAGGATGTTCTCGGTCGCGCCGACGCTGGGGAAGTCCAGCCAGATCTGCGCCCCGTGCAGGCCCTCCGCCTCGGCGACCACGCACCCGTGCTCGATCTCGCTGTGCGCCCCGAGCTTGCGCAGCCCGTTCTGGTGCATGTCCAGCGGCCGCGACCCGATCGCGTCCCCACCCGGGAGTGCGACCACCGCGCGCCTGCACCGGCCGACCAGCGGTCCCAGGACGCACACGGAGGCGCGGAGCTTGCCCATCGCCTCGGAGTCGGCCCGGTGGTTGAGCTCCTTCGGCGTGGTGATGGTGGCGACGTCGCCCTCCAGCGTCACCTCGCAGCCGAGGCTGCGCAGGACGTCGGCCATCAGCGGCACGTCCAGGATCTCGGGGCAGTTGGTGATGGTGGTCGTGCCCTCGGCCAGCAGCGCCGCCGCCATCAGCTTCAACACGCTGTTCTTGGCGCCGACGACGTCGACCTCGCCGACCAGCCGCGCACCGCCCTGGACCCGGAAGTGTTCGCTCACCAAGGAAACTCCTCATCCGGTTGTCGTTGCGCCGCAATCGTACGGATGCACTGAATCAAGCCAGTGCCCGGAGCCCCTTACAGTGCAGGGCATGGCGGTTCACCTCACCAGGATCTACACCCGCGTGGGCGACGACGGCACCACGGGCCTCGGCGACTTCTCCCGGGTCCCCAAGACGTCACCCCGCATCACCGCGTACGCGGACTGCGACGAGACCAACGCGGCCCTGGGCGTGGCCCTGGCCCTGGGCGCCCTCGACGAGGACATCGCGGGGGTGGTGCGGAAGGTCCAGAACGACCTGTTCGACGTGGGCGCGGACCTGTGCACCCCGATCGTCGAAGACCCCAAGTACCCGCCATTGCGGATCACCCAGCCCTACGTGGACCGGCTGGAGGCCTGGTGTGACGAGTACAACAGCCGGGTGGGCAAGCTGGAGTCGTTCATCCTGAACGGCGGCACCCCGGGGGCGGCGCTGCTCCACCAGGCCCGAACTATCGCCCGCCGCGCGGAACGGTCGACCTGGGCGCTGATCGAGGCCGAGCCGGAGGTGACGAACGTCCTGGCGGCCAAGTACCTGAACCGGCTGTCGGACCTGCTGTTCATCCTGGCTCGAGTCGCCAACCCCGAAGGTGACGTCCTCTGGCAGCCGGGCGGCAACGCGTAGCGCGCTTCCCCCAGGGCCTCCAAGCGCTTTAGGAGGCCCAGGGGATGGAGCGGCCCGGAGGGGCGGACTCCAGCCAGGACAGGAAGCCGGTCAAAGCGTCCGGGCCCATGGCGATTTCCACCGCCTCGCCCTTCGCCCCACTGCAACGCAACACGACCGCGCCCTGAGGCATGGCGTACGCCTCGGACGCGGTCGGTTCACGCCGGTCGTCGATCTCGAACCCGTCCCGGTAGATGACCCGGTCCGGCCCGGTGCGCAGGCTCAGCGCCCGGGACCACACGAACTCGTCACCCCGGTAGTGCCCCACGCCCAGGTGCCAGCCCCGACCCCCGCCGTCCAGGCGGGTCCTCAGGGCCACGTGCACGCCACCGGCGCGCAGCAGGCGGACGCGGCGCCACGCGAGGTACGCGAGGACCACCACCGCGACGAACAGGACCACCCCGACGACTTCGGCGATCCCCACGGCGCTTGTCCGCTCGTCCGCGTCAGGCCGAGTGACCCGCGGCGCGCAGCCGCGCGAGTGCCCTGGCCCGCTCCACGTCGTCCGCGTTCCCCAGCGCCGACCGGGCCTCGTCCACGTCGATCTCCTGGGCCAGCTCCGCGTCCTCGGCGAGGATGCTCACGCCGTCGCCGGTCACGGACAGGAAGCCGCCGTGCACGGCCGCGGTCACCAGTTCGTTGTCGACGGTCCGAATCCGCACCACGCCGCCCTCGACCAACTGGCCCAGGACGGGCTCGTGGCCGGGCAGGATGCCGATCTCGCCCTCGGTCGTCTGCGCGACCACCGAGGTGGCCGTTCCGGACCACAGGCGGCGTTCCACGGCGACCAACTGGACGGTCATCTCGGCCACGGGCATCTCCCTTGTCTGGCACTGGAGTCGTGTGCAGTCTAAACGGTCGCCCGAACAGCCCGCCGCCCCAGCCACCCTCAGCGCTGCCCTGCGTGTGGTACCACCCGCCTGGCGGTCACTCCGACGGCGGTCACCGCGATTGCGCCGAGGGCCGCGACCAAGGCGAACACGGAGAAGCCCCACGGGTGGGCGACACCCGCGGTGAGCCAGCAGACATGACACCTCCGCGTGTCCCGAGTGCACCCCGGCGGCCCGACTCGTGGGCGACAGCGTGAGGTCTGTCACCGAACACGGCCCAGGTCCGTTTCCGGTGAGTGGAAGACTGGGACCGTGTCGGTTCCCGTTTCACTGCTCGGCCGGGCGTTCACGCTGCTGGCCGTGTTCACCGCCGACCGGCCCTGCGCGACGCTGTCGGAGCTGAGCCGCCACTCCGGCCTGCCGCTGAGCACGACCCACCGACTGGTCAAGGAACTGCTCGCGCACCGGGCGCTCGAACGCGACCACGACGGCCGCTTCTGGATCGGCCTACGCCTCTACGAACTGGGCGCCCTGTCCCCGGGCGCGCTGGACCTGCGGGAGCGCGCACTGCCGTACCTGGAGGACTTGTTCGAGGTCACCCGGCACAACGTGCAGTTGGCCGTGCGGGACGGCCTGGAGGTCGTCTACGTGGAACGGCTGTCCGCTGTGGACGCCGTGAGCATCCTGACCCGTATGGGCTCGCGCATGCCCCTCCACGCCACGGGAGTCGGCTTGGTCCTGCTGGCCTTCTCCCCGCACGACGTCCAAGAAGAGGCCCTGGCCGCGCCGCTGAAGCGCTTCACCACGCACACCATCAGCACCCCGAAGGCCTTGCGCTCAGCCCTCGCCACCGTCCGCCGCGACGGCTACGCCATCTCCGACCGCCAGATCGAGCCCATCACGCACTCAGTCGCCGCCCCGGTCCGCAACCCCTCCGGCGACGTCGTAGCCGCTGTGTCCGTCGTCGTCCCCGTCGAGACCCGCACCGACACCGTTCTCCCCGCCGTACGGGCCTGTGGCCGCGCCATCTCCCGCGCGATGGGCTGGCGCTCCTAGGCCGCCACAGGCGGCTTCCGACGGGCGAGCAGAGCCGTGAGCTCCGCCGCCTGCTCAGCCGTCAACGCGCTCTTGGGCACCGCCGTCGCCTGGATCTTGCCGAGCACCATCAACCAGGCCTCGGGCGTCTCCACGACCTTCTCCATCGCCTCCCACCGGATGCGCGACTGGAACGCCGGGTAGGAGAACGACACCCACTCCTCGTCCGCGTCCAACCGGAAGTCGGCCTTGATCCCCGACCACTGCTGCTTCATCGAGGTGCTGACCAGGTACGGCTTCATCCCGAACGCGAAGACCAGCCCGAGCACGACCACCGGCACCCACACGATCGGCTTCCACACGCCCAGCGCCGCCGTGAGCGCGCCACAGGCCACCAGCACGAGCCCCATCGGCAGGAACCGCTTCACGTACGGCCGCATGATGAACTCGATGGTCCGCCGCAGCAGGGTCTCGTCGTAGGGCACGAGGGCGTGCGAATTCATGCCGGAAGCCTAGCGACGGGCCCGCACCGGCTGGGCCAGCTCGACGAAAACGGCCCGCTCCTCCTCCGTCATGGCGCTCTTGGGCACCGCGTAGGCCTGCGTCTTCGTGAACACCAGGTACCAGGCGTCAGTCGTCTCCACGACCCGGTCCAACGTGTCCCACCGGTACCGCGCGTCCCACGCCGGGTAGGCCACCTCGAACCGCTCCGCGTCGGCCGTCAGCCGGAAGTCCGCCTTGGTGGCCGACCACTGGTACCGCATCGACCACGGCACGATGGCCCACTCCAAGAAGAACAACAGAGCCGCCAGTGCCAGGAACCGCACCCCGTACGACACGTCGTGCGGCGCGGCCACCACCCAGAAGCCGCCGTACAGCACGAGCAGGACGGCGAACACCTGGATCCACTTGAACTGCCGCTTGACGATGAAGCGCAGGGTGCGCCGCAGCACCTTCGGGTCGTACGGCACCGCAACGGAGATGGTCACGGCGCGAACTGTACGTCCCATCAGGACTCAACCCGGCCACGCCGGCACAACGGAAAGGCCCGCCCCACAACTTGGGTTCTAGGAGTCGTCGCAACACCCCAGTTCAGGGGATGCGATGGACTTCGAGATCCGGGCCGACCGGACTCCTCAAGGACCGAGGAAGCTCTCCGCTGAGCGAGCCGAATACTTGCGGCTCGTGCAGCGAGGCGTGAGCAGCAAGGAGGCGTGCCGGCTCGTCGGGGTCAACCCGAAGACCGGCAGACGCCGGCGTAACGGACGCAACGCGTCCGGCAGGGACAAGGCGGCGCCACCGATCGGATCGGTGGCGCCGCCCTCTGCGCCTTCTGTGTCTTCCCGCCATCTGTGCGAGGACGACCGCGTCCACATCGCCGACCGGTGGCGCGAGGGTGCGAGCATGAGCGCGATCGCCGCCGAGCTGGGCCGTGACCGCTCCACGATCAGCCGGGAACTGCGGCGCAACGCCCATCCGGTCAGCGGTGACCACCGGCCACACGCCGCCCAGTCGCGTGCCGAGGCCCGCCGCCCACGCCCGAAGGCGCGCAAGCTCGCGGTCGACCCGGAACTGCACCGGGTCGTGCAGGACCATCCGGCCAGGAAGCACAGTCCCGAGCAGATCGCGGCGATGCTGCGGCGGGACTTCCCCGACCGGCCGGAGTGGCACGTGACCCACGAGACGATCCACCAGGCCCTCCACGTGCAAGGCCGCGGCGAGTCGCCGTGAACCGGCCACGGCGCTGCGCACCGGCCGCACCGTGCGCACACCCCGCCGCCAGGCCCAGCGCAGGCAGCCCCGGTTCGTCAGCCCGATGGTCATGATCTCCGAACGGCCCGCCGAGGCCGAGGACCGCGCGGTCCCCGGACACCGGGAAGGCGACCTGATCATCGGCAAGGACGGAGCATCCGCGATCGGCACCCTGGTCGAACGCTCCACCCGCTACGTCATGCTGCTACACCTGCCCAACGGCCGCACCGCCGAACACGTCCGCGACGCCCTGGTCACCACCGTGACCACCCTGCCCGCCCACCCCACCCGGTCGCCGACCCGGGACCAGGGCGCCGAGATGGCAGGCCACGCCGCCTTCACCACCGC
Organism: Actinosynnema sp. CA-248983; assembly: GCA_050954585.1. Taxonomy (GTDB): domain Bacteria; phylum Actinomycetota; class Actinomycetes; order Mycobacteriales; family Pseudonocardiaceae; genus Actinosynnema. The sequence continues at coordinate 7,366,819 of CP191863.1, forward strand.
CACCGACATCCCGGTCTACTTCTGCGACCCCGCCGGCCCGTGGCAACGCGGCAGCAACGAAAACACCAACGGCCTGCTGCGCCAGTACTTCCCCAAAAGCACCGACCAGGCCGTCCACGACCCCGAGCACCTGGCCTTCGTGGCCACCGAACTCAACCAGCGCCCACGCAAAACGCTCGGCTGGGACACCCCAGCCGAGCGCTTGGCCAAGCTCCTGGCCGAAGCCAGTTGATCAGTTGTGTTGCAACGACCCCTGGAATCCACCCAACGGGACGGGCCTTTCCCGAGCAGAAACCGGGGACTTACTTGCCGGCCAGCTTCTTCGCGTTCTCCTCGACGTCGTTCAGCCCACCGCAGGAGAAGAAGGCCTGCTCCGGGTAGTGGTCGAACTCGCCCTTGCAGACGCGGTCGAAGGCCTCGACGGTCTCCTTGATCGGCACGAAGGAGCCCGGCTGGGAGGTGAACTTCTCCGCGACGAAGAAGTTCTGGCCCAGGAAGCGCTCCAGGCGACGGGCGCGGCCGACGAGGACCTTGTCCTCTTCGGACAGCTCGTCCATGCCGAGGATGGCGATGATGTCCTGCAGTTCCTTGTACTTCTGCAGGATCCGCTTGACCTCCTGCGCGACCCGGTAGTGCTCCTCGCCGACGATCGACGGCTCGAGGATCCGGGACGAGGACGACAGCGGGTCCACCGCCGGGTAGATGCCCTTCTGGGAGATCGGACGGGAGAGCTCCGTCGTCGCGTCCAGGTGGGCGAAGGTCGTCGCCGGGGCGGGGTCGGTGTAGTCGTCCGCGGGCACGTAGATGGCCTGCAGCGAGGTGATCGACTTGCCGCGCGTCGACGTGATGCGCTCCTGCAGCTCACCCATCTCGTCGGCCAGCGTCGGCTGGTAACCCACGGCCGAAGGCATGCGGCCCAGCAGGGTCGACACCTCGGAACCGGCCTGGGTGAACCGGAAGATGTTGTCGATGAACAGCAGCACGTCCTGGTTCTGGACGTCGCGGAAGTACTCGGCCATGGTCAGCGCCGACAGGGCGACGCGCATACGCGTGCCCGGCGGCTCGTCCATCTGACCGAACACCAGCGCGGTGTCCCCGAGGACCTCCATCTCCTCCATCTCCAGGAGGAGGTCGGTGCCCTCACGGGTGCGCTCGCCGACGCCGGCGAACACCGACGTGCCGGAGAACTCGCGGGCGATGCGGGTGATCATCTCCTGGATGAGCACCGTCTTGCCCACGCCCGCGCCGCCGAACAGGCCGATCTTGCCGCCCTTGACGTACGGGGTCAGCAGGTCGATGACCTTGATGCCCGTCTCCAGGATCTCGGTCTTGCCCTCGAGCTGGTCGAACGACGGGGCCTTGCGGTGGATCTCCCACTGCTCGCCGTCGCGGCCGAGGCCCGGCGAGTCGAGGCAGTCGCCCAGCGCGTTGAACACGTGGCCCTTGACGACGTCGCCGACCGGCACCTTGATGGCGCTGCCGGTGTCGCTCACGGTCGCGCCGCGGACGAGGCCGTCGGTCGGCTGCATCGAGATGGTGCGGACCAGGTTGTCACCCAGGTGCTGGGCGACCTCCAGGGTCAGCGTCTTGGCGACGGCCTCGTACGTGATCTCCACGTGGAGGGCGTTGAACAGTTGGGGGACCGCGTCGCGCGGGAACTCCACGTCGACGACGGCGCCGATCACCCGGACCACACGGCCGGTGCGGGTGGTGGTGGCAGTAGCACTCATGTCACTCATCACTTCCTGCGCCACCGGTAAGCGCGGAGGCGCCACCGACGATCTCGCTGATCTCCTGGGTGATCTGGGCCTGGCGGGCCGCGTTGGCCTGACGGCTCAGCGTGCGCACCAGCTCGGTGGCGTTGTCCGTCGCCGCCTTCATCGCGGTCCGCCGGGCCGCCGACTCGGACGCCGCCGCGTCGAGCAGTGCCGAGAACAGCCGGGTCTTCACGTACTTGGGGAGCAGCGCGCCGAGCAGCGTCTCCGCGTTCGGCTCGAACGAGTACACCGACTGCAACTTCGCGGGCGTGGGGTCGTACTCGACCTCCATCGGCGCGATGCGCTTGGCGACCGGCTGCTGGCTCAGCATGGACTTGAACTCGGTGTAGACCACGTGCAGCTCGTCCAAGCCGAGCACGCCGTCCGGACCGGGGTGGTCGCCCTCGTCGTCACTGCCCGCGACGAACGCCTCGACCAGCTTCTCGCCGGCCTCGGAGGCGTTGACGTAGTGCGGGAGCTGCGAGAAGCCGCTCCACTCCGCGGCGATCGCGCGCCGGCGGAACCGGTAGTAACCGGCGCCCTTGCGCCCGATGACGTAGAGCACCGGCTCCTTGCCCTCGGACCGCAGCAGCGCGAACAGCTCCTCGGCCGCCTTGAGCACGTTGGCGTTGTAGCCGCCGCACATGCCCTTGTCGCTGGTCACGACCAGGACGCCGGCGCGCCGCGGGTTCTTGCGCTCGGTCAGCAGCGGGTGGTCGAGGTTCGCCGAGGCGGTCGCCAGCGCGGAGAGGACGTTGGTGATCTCCTCCGCGTAAGGGCGCGACGCCGCGACCCGTGCCTGCGCCTTGGCCAGGCGAGACGTGGCGATGAGCTCGTACGCCTTGGTGATCTTCTTGGTCGAGTTGACCGTTCGGATCCGCTGGCGCAGCTCTCGGATCTGTGCCGCCATGCCTACGTCACTTCTTGGCCGGAGCGGGTCGGTTGACCTTCACCGACTCCTGTCCGACCTTGTCGGCGTCCATCGCGTCGGCGGGTGCCTCGTTGACGACCGTGGCACCGTTGGAGGCGGTGAACTGCTGCTTGAACGCGTTGACAGCGTCCACGATGCCCTTTTCGGTGTCTTCCGACAACGTCTTGGCCTCGCGGATGCTGGAGAGGATCACGTCGTGGTTGCGGCGGACGTGCTCCAGGAACTCGGCCTCGAAGCGGCGGACGTCGCCCACCGGGACGCTGTCGAGGTGGCCCTTCGTGCCCAGGTAGATGGACACGACCTGCTCCTCGACCGGCACCGGCGAGTACTGGCCCTGCTTGAGCAGCTCGACCAGGCGCGCGCCGCGCTCCAGCTGGGCGCGGGAGGCCGCGTCCAGGTCGGAGGCGAACGCCGAGAACGCCTCCAGCTCGCGGAACTGCGACAGGTCGAGGCGCAGCGAGCCGGACACCGTCTTCATGGCCTTGATCTGCGCGGCGCCACCGACGCGGGAGACCGAGATACCCACGTTGACGGCCGGGCGGACACCGGCGTTGAACAGGTCCGACTCCAGGAAGCACTGGCCGTCGGTGATCGAGATGACGTTGGTCGGGATGTACGCCGACACGTCGTTGGCCTTGGTCTCGATGATCGGCAGACCGGTCATCGAGCCGCCGCCCATGTCGTCGGACAGCTTCGCGCAGCGCTCCAGCAGGCGGGAGTGCAAGTAGAAGACGTCGCCCGGGTAGGCCTCGCGGCCCGGCGGGCGGCGCAGCAGCAGCGAGATGGCGCGGTACGCCTCGGCCTGCTTGGTCAGGTCGTCGAAGATGATCAGGACGTGCTTGCCCTGGTACATCCAGTGCTGGCCGATGGCCGAGCCGGTGTAGGGGGCCAGCCACTTGAAGCCGGCCGAGTCGGACGCCGGGGCCGCCACGATCGTGGTGTACTCCAGCGCGCCGGCCTCCTCCAGCGCGGCCTTGACGCCCGCGATGGTGGAGCCCTTCTGGCCGATGGCGACGTAGACGCAGCGGACCTGCTGCTTCGGGTCGCCCGACTCCCAGGCCTTCTTCTGGTTGATGATCGTGTCGATGCAGACCGCGGTCTTGCCGGTCTTGCGGTCGCCGATGATCAGCTGGCGCTGGCCGCGGCCGATCGGGGTCATCGAGTCGATGGCCTTGATGCCGGTCTGCATCGGCTCGCCGACGGGCTGGCGCTGCAGCACCGACGCGGCCTGCAGCTCCAGGGCGCGGGTGTCGTCGGCGACGATGTCGCCGAGGCCGTCGATCGGCTGGCCGAGGGGGTTGACCACGCGGCCGAGGAAGCCGTCGCCGACCGGCACGGAGAGCACCTGGCCGGTCCGCTTGACCTCCTGGCCCTCTTCGATCTTGTCGAAGTCACCCAGGATGACGGCGCCGATCTCGCGCACGTCCAGGTTCAGGGCGACACCGAGCACGCCGCCGGGGAACTCCAGCAGCTCGTTGGTCATGGTGCCGGGCAGACCCTCGACGATGGCGATGCCGTCGTAGGTCTCCGCGACGACGCCGACCTCTTCCCGGCTGACTTCCGGGGAGTAGGTCGAGACGTACTTCTCGATCGCACTGCGGATCTCGTCCGACGAGATCGTCAGCTCCGCCATGTCGTTCCTGCTCTCACTTCGTTTAAGGAAAGGGGCTTGTGGGCCGCGGTTCCGGTGTTCGGTCAGCTCGCGAGGTCGCGGCGCAGAGCCCCGAGCCGACCCGCCACGCTTCCGTCGATGATCTCGTCGCCGATCTTGATCAGCAGTCCGCCGCGCAGCGAGGGGTCGACCTCCACGTGCAGCGCGATGGGCCGCGAGTAGATCCGGGTCAGCGTGGCTTCCAGGCGGTCCTGCTGCGCCGCGTCCAGCTCGACCGCGGAACGGACGTAGGCGACGGAGCGTTCCCGGCGCTTGGCCGCGAGCGCCGCCAGGTCCGACAGGCCGTTGACGACGCCCAGCCCGCGGGGCTCGCGGACCAGCTGGTCGACCAGGGTCTTGGTGGTCTCGTCCACCTTGCCCGCCACGAGGCTGTCCACCAGCGCGACCTTGCCCGCGGGGTCGCCCGCCGGGTCGGACAGCGCCAGCTCCAGCTCGTGGTTGCCCGCGATGATGCGGCCGAGGCGGAACAGCTCGTCCTCGACCGCGTCGAGCCGGCCGTCCCGCTCGGCCCGCACCAGCAGCGTGGTGCGGGCCAGCGACTCGACGCCGTCGACCAGCTCACGCGGGCTGGACCAGCGCACCGTGACGACCGTGGCCAGCACCTGGAGCGCCTCGTCGGAGACCTTGCCCGCGAGCAGGCCCCGGAGCAGGCCCTCGCGGCCGGCGGGGTCGGTCGAGGCGTCGGCCAGGGCCCGGCGCAGCGAGGGCTGCCCGGACAGCAGGCTGACGACCGCGAACAGCTCGTCGCCCAGCTTGCCGAGGGCCGCGCTGTCCTTGGCGCCGTCGACGATCTCCAGCAAGCGGAGTTCAGCGGCGGCCAGCGCGTCGCGGCTGGCGGCGTGCAGCGTCATCGGCGTTCCCTCACTTGACGGCCGGAGCCGAGGTGTTGTCCAGCTCGTCGAGGAAGCGGTCGACGGTGCCCCGGCGGCGCACCTCGTCCTCCAGCGACTCGCCCACGACCCGGTCGGCCAGGTCGACGGCGAGGCGGCCCAGCTCGCCGCGCAGCTCCGCGACGATCTGCGCCCGCTGGGTCTCCAGCTGGGTCTGGCCCGCAGCGACGATCCGCGCGGACTCCTCCTGCGCCTTGGCGCGCAGCTCGCTGATGATCTGCTCGCCCTCGATGCGGGCGTCGTCCCGGATGCGAGCGGCTTCCGCGCGCGCCTCGGCGAGCTGCGCCTTGTACTGCTCAAGCAGGCGCTGGGCTTCGGCCTGCGCCTGCTCGGCCTTCTCGATCCCGCCCTCGATCTTGGCGGCACGTTCCGCGTACAGCGCCTCGAACTTCGGCGCCACGAACTTCTTGATGATGAAGAAGAGCAGCAGGAACGCGATCAGGCCGATGATGATCTCGGACGTGTGCGGGAGAACCGGGTTGATCTGTTCTCCCTCCGCCGCCGCCACGATGAGGGTTTTCATCACAAACCTTTCTTATGCGATGAACGGGTGCTCAGGCGGCCGACGCGAGGAAGTACACGACGAAGCCGAGCAGCGCGAGGACCTCGACGATGGCGAACGTCGTCCAGGCGAGGCTGAGGAGGACGCCGCGGGCCTCGGGCTGGCGGGCGGTGCCGCTGATGACCGAGGAGAAGATGAGACCCACGCCGATGCCCGGGCCGATGGCCGCGAGGCCGTAGCCGATCGCGGCGAGACCCGCGTTGCTCACGGTCGAGGCGGCTTCCTGAGCAAGAACGATGGATGCGCTCACTTGTGCTGTTCCCTTTCCAACTCGGTCCGCGAAAGGCTTCGCGGATCGGAGGCTTGAGTGTTTTTCAGTGCTCTTCCGCCAGCGCGGCGCCGATGTAGTTGGCGCTCAGCAGGGCGAAGATGTAGGCCTGAAGGACCATGATCAGCGCTTCCAGGAAGGTCAGCGCGATGGCGAAGAGGAAGGCGATCGGGGCCACCACGACCGTGATGCCGCCGTTGAGCAGCAGGAACTCACCGGCGAGGGTGAAGACCAGCAGCAGGAGGTGACCCGCGAACATCGCCGCGAAGACTCGGATGGCGAGCGTGAGCGGGTTCAGGACGAACTTCTGGAAGAACTCGATCGGGATCAGCAGGATGAGCACGAACCACGGCGCGCCGGGCGGCATGGTGGCGTGCTTCAGGTAGCCGACGAAACCGTGGCGCTTGAACCCCACGAAGTGGTAGACCGGGTAGATGACCAGCACCGAGACGGCCAGCGGGAAACCGATGTGCGCCATCGTCGGGAACTGGATGAACGGGATGAGCCCGAACAGGTTGTTCACCAGGATGAAGGTGAACACGGTGAGGATCAGCGGGACGAAGGGCTTGAAGTCCTTGCCGCCGATCTGCTCGCGGGCGATCGAGTTGCGGCCGATGTCGTAAGCCGACTCACCGAGGAACTGGAACTTGCCCGGGACGAGCTTCATGTTGCGGGTCGCGGCGATGAAGAACGCCCCGATGATGACGATCGACAGGACCAACAGCACCATGGGCTTGTCGACCGAGCCGAAGATCGCCGGGGGAAGAAGTCCTTCACACCGGGTGCGACGAACTCGCCACCCGAGGCCAGCACCATCGTGGTCACTGTGTTCCTTCCGGTTCTCCCGGCCGGCGTTCACTCCGCCGGGGGAATCGTCACGATCGGGACAAACGTACCGTATGCACCGCACGCGCCCGTGAGGGGCACCCCTACCAGCCAGGGCGTCCCGTCAGCGCGCACCGTACCAGCCGGTAGATCAGGGGTTGCCGGGGGTGGGGATGATCACCTGACTGCGACTGCGCTTGGAAGCGCGGACCTCCATGAAGGTCGCCACGACGATCGTCGCGGCCATCGTCAGCGCGAGGGCGTTCTCGTGCGTGCTGTCGGCGAGCGCCGGCACCTTGCGGAGCAGGACCATCACCACGACCAGCAGGATGAGCTTGCCGAGGAAGCCGCCGAACGCGGCGATCATGATGAACTGCACGGGCAGGTTGGCGGTGCGGTGCATCAGCCACAGCGTGATCAGTGAGCACGCGATGGCGAGCCCGCCGCCGATGAGCGCCGAGACCAGGCCGGGGACACCGGCCACGACGGTCCAGACGACCGCCCCGATCGCGACGGTCGCGAGGGCGGCCCAGATCGCGCCGCGGAGCATCTCCCCGGCCAGCTTCTGGACGACCTTCTCGTGAGTCCACTCCTGGCTCATGTGTCACCCCTTCCCACTGGTCGGGAACGAGTGTAGGTGGGGTGGTGAGGTCACCTGACCGGCGGGGGTCAAGAACCCTTTGACTTCGCTATGTCACCGACCGGCGCGGCTCGGCACGGTCGGGTGGGCGGCTCGGCACAGTCGGGCGGGCAGCTCGGCACAGTCGGGCGGGCGGCTCGGCACGGTCGGGTGGGCGGCTCGGCACGGTCGGGTGGGCGGGGGTGGTGGCTGTTCGGCGGCGTTGGGTGGCGAGGCTCGGCGCGGTTGAGCGTGTCGGCCCCGGCCCCGGTCCCGGCTGCGGCCCTGGCCACAACCGCGGCCTTGGCTTTGGCCTGGCCTCCGGCCCCCGGTCACCATTCTGCCGGCGGGGTACGACAGTGCCGGGCGTGGCGGTCTCAGGAGCGCTTGAGTTCGCGGAGTCTCGGGATCGCCGAGACCAGGAGCGCCAGCAGCAGGCCGATGGCCAGGCACCACGCCACCACCGCCACGTCGAACAACGTCAGCGCCACCGCGCCGAACGCCAGCACGCCCGCCCACAGGTAGATCAACAGCACCGCCCGCCGCTGCGAGTGCCCGATCTCCAGCAACCGGTGGTGCAGGTGCATCTTGTCCGCGGAGAACGGGCTCTCGCCCCGCCGGGTCCGCCGCACCACCGCCATGAGCAGGTCCAGCAGCGGCACGAACAGCACCGCCGCGACGACCACCAGGGGCGACAGCAGGCCGAGCAGGTCCTTCGTGACCACCGTGGACGAGTAGTTCAGCTTGCCGGAAGCGCTGGTCGTGGCCGCGGCGAGCATCAGGCCGATGAGCATGGAGCCCGAGTCGCCCATGAAGATGCGGGCCGGGTTGAAGTTGTGCGGGAGGAAGCCCAGGCACGCGCCGGCGAGGGTGGCGGCGATCAGGGCGGGCGGGTAGGAGCCCACGTCGCCGCCGTTGCGGGCCAGGACGCCGATGCTGAACGTGCAGGTCGCGGCGGCGGCGATGAGGCCGATGCCCGCCGCCAGGCCGTCCAGGCCGTCGACGAAGTTCATCGCGTTGACCATGGTGACCGCGAGCAACACCGTGAGCAGCGCGCCCTGGTTCTGGTCGAGCACGAGCAGCGAACCGGTGCCGGCGCCGTCGTCGCCCCACGGCACCCAGAACAGCAGCCACTGGAGGCCGAACAGCACGAGGATGCCGGCCGAGGTGACCTGGCCCGCGAGCTTGGTCAGCGAGTCCAGCTCGAACCGGTCGTCCAGGACGCCGACCAGGACGATCACGCCGCCGCCGACGATCACCGCCCACGGGTCGTCGGAGAAGTCGAACGCGGCGCGCAGCACGGGCAGCTGGTGGGCCAGCAGCATCCCGCCCAGGACGCCGCCGTACATGGCGAGGCCGCCCATGCGCGGCATGGGCTTGGTGTGCACGTCCCGCTGTCGCGGGTAGGCGACCGCGCCGATGCGGAAGGCGAGCTTGCGGACCAGGCCGACGAGCAGGAAGGTCACGACGGCGGAGGTCAGCGCTACGAGCAGGTACTCCCGCGCGGGGAGGACGTTCGAGGCGTCGGGCACGTGGTGCTAGCCCCTCGGGGATGCGGACACGGTGGGGAGGGTGCCCACGCTACTCCGATCGGGAAGATCCACTAGCGCGCGACCTCGACTTCGACTCCGAGCACCTCGCGCACCTCGCTGACCGGGACGGCGCCTTCGCGCAGCACGACCGGGTCCGGCCCGGTCAGGTCCACGATGGTGGAGGCGATGTTCTCCTGCGCCGGTCCGCCGTCGAGGTAGACGCCGACGTCCTCGCCGAGCTGGTCCCACGCCTCCTGCGCGGTGGCGGCGGGCGGGAAGCCGGACTTGTTGGCGCTGGACACGGCCATCGGGCCGACGTCGCGCAGCAGTTCGAGGGCCACCGGGTGCAGCGGCATGCGCAGCATCACCGTGCCGCGCGTGTGCCCGAGGTCCCAGGACAGCGACGGCGCGTGCTGGAGGACCAGGCTCAGGCCGCCGGGCCAGAACGCCTCGATGAGCGCACGGGCCTGCCGGGGCACGGACAGCACGAGGCCGTCGACGGTCGTCCAGGACCCGACGAGGACGGGCACGGGCATGTCCGGGCCGCGCCCCTTGGCTTCGAGCAGGTGCCGGACGGCCTTGGCGTCGAAAGCGTCGCAGCCGATCCCGTAGACGGTGTCGGTGGGCAGCACCACCAGCCGCCCGGAGCGCACCGCACCCGCGGCGGCGGCGAGGCCGGCGGCGCGGTCGGACTGGACGCTGCAGTCGTAGAGCGTGCTCACGGTGTGATCCTGGCACAACGCCTTCGGGGGTCACGCACTGTCCCCGGTCGTGCACACGGCCGGCGCGCTCGCCGCGCCCCGGAGCCGGGTGGACGAGACGGGGCCGGCGGGCGGGCTCAGGCGCGGCGGGCGGTGGCGAAGCGGGGGCGGTCGGCCAGGTCGCGGTGGTCTTCGACGTCGGTGAGGACGCGGCGGGAGGCCAGGAGGGCGGGCACCGACTCGCCGTGGGTGTCGTCGTGTTCGATGGCCACGTGGCCGCCGGGCTTGAGCAGGCGCGCCGCCAGGGCCACCACCGGGCGGATCACGTCCAGGCCGTCGTCGCCGCCGAACACGGCCGCGTGCGGGTCGTGGTCGGCTACCTCCGGCTGCACGGGTGTGCCCTCGGGGACGTAAGGCGGGTTGCAGACCACCAGGTCCACGGTGCCGTCCAAATCGGACAGGATGTCCGGTGCGGTGACGTCCCCCGAGTGCAGCACGATCGGGGTGTCGCCGGCCTCCCGACGGGTCTCGGCGTTGCGCCGCGCCCAGGCCAGCGCCGCCGGGTCGCGTTCCACCGCGTGCACGACGGCGGCCGGCAGGTGGTGGGCCAAGGCCAAGGCCAAGGCGCCGGAACCGGTGCACAGGTCCACGACCACCGGCTCCTTGTCCACTTTGGACAGGCACCAGACCAGCATCAACTCGGTCTCCGGGCGCGGGATGAACACGCCCGGACCGACGTCCAGGTCCAGACCCCCCAGGTGCGCCCACCCCGTCAGGTGCTGCAACGGGATGCGCTTCATCCGCTTGCGCACCAACTGGTGCAGCGCCTCCACCACCGGCGGGTCGACCAGCGGGATCATCGGCAGCCGGGAGCGGTCCACGCCCAGGACGTGGGCCGCCAGGAGTTCCGCGTCCGCGCGGGGGCTGTCGACGCCCGCCGCGGCCAGCATTCGTTCTGCTTCCAGCACGGCCAGCCGCAGCGGGTGTCGGGTCATGGGACCAGAGCCTAGAACTAGAAGTTGATCATGTGGCCGGCCAGGCCGTGGATCGCTTCCTTGACCGCCTCGCCCAGCGTCGGGTGCGCGTGGACGTTGCGCGCCACCTCGTGCACGGTCAGGTCCCACTGCTGGGCCAGGGTCAGCTCCGGCAGCAGCTCCGTCACGTCCGGCCCGATCAGGTGACCGCCGAGCAGCTCGCCGTACTTGGCGTCGCTGATCAGCTTCACGAAGCCCGCCGAGTCGCCGATGCCGTGCGCCTTGCCGTTCGCGGTGAACGGGAACTTCGCCACCTGCACGTCGAAGCCCTTCTCGCGGGCCTGCGCCTCGGTGTAGCCGAAGCTCGCGATCTGCGGCTGGCAGTACGTCGCGCGCGGGATCATCACGAAGTCCAGCTCCTGGGTCTCCGCGCCCGCGATGGTCTCCGCGGCGATGATGCCCATGGACTCGGCCGCGTGCGCCAGCATGAGCTTCGCGGTGACGTCGCCGATGGCGTAGACGTGCGGCACGTTCGTCCTACCGCGACCGTCCACGGCGATCGCGCCGCGCTCGGTCAGCTGGACGCCGGTGTTCTCCAGGCCGTAGCCCTCGGTGCGCGGCTGGAAGCCGATGGCCTGGAGGACCTTGTCGGCCTCCAGCACCTCTTCCTTGCCGTCCTTCGACACGGTGACGCGGACCTTCGCGCCGGAGTCGTCGATGCCCTCCACGCGGGTGCCGGTGCGGACGTCGATGCCCAGGCGCTTGTACCGCTTGGCCAGCTCCGCGGACACCTCCACGTCCTCCAGCGGCACGACCCGGTCGAGGAACTCCACGATCGTGACCTTGACGCCGTAGTTGTGCAGCACGTACGCGAACTCGACGCCGATGGCGCCCGCGCCCGCGATGATGATGCTGTCCGGCAGGTCCGACGACAGGATCTGCTCTTCGTAGGTCACGACCCGCTCGGACAGCTTGGTGCCCGGCAGCAGTCGGGTCTGCGCGCCGGCGGCGATGATCACGTGGTTGAACGTGACCGTCTCGTCACCCACCTTGATGGTGTTGGCGTCCACGAACGTGCCACGGCCGTTGTACTCCGTGATGCCGTTCTTCTTCATCAGGAAGTGCACGCCCTTGACGCGCCCGTCCGCGACCTTGCGGGACCGGTCGAACGCCGCGCCGTAGTCGAACTTCACGGTGCCGTCGACCTGGATGCCGTAGGTCTTCTGCTCGTGCGTGAACAGGTGCGCCAGCTCGGCGTTGCGCAGCAGCGCCTTCGACGGGATGCAGCCCACGTTCAGGCAGACCCCGCCCCAGTAACGCTCCTCGATGACCGCGGTCTTCAACCCGAGCTGGGCCGCGCGGATCGCGGCGACGTACCCGCCTGGCCCAGCACCGAGGACCACGACGTCAAAGTGTGCGCTCATAGGCGACACATTAGGTGCCCAGTTGGTCCGACAAGAACTCGATGGTGCGACGCCACGCGTCGGCGCGGGCGGCGGCCGTGGCGCCCGGCGAACCGCCCATCTCGAACAGCACCCCGGGGCCGGGCAGCAGCACGTCGGTGGTCGGCCGGTGCGGCGGGCCCGCGATCAGGTGTCCTGCCTCGGGGTACACCACGTGCTCGTACGGGAACGGGTGGTCGTGGTCGGCCAGGCGGCGCTCGGCGACCGCGCTCAGCGCCGCGCACGGCCAGCTCTGGTCCCGCCCGGATGAGAGGAGCAACACACCCCCGTTGATCCGCTCGACGGGGATCTCGGCCTCCTCCGGGATGCCGTCGGAGAGGTCGAACGCGAGCTTCAGCGGGACGGGGTCGCCGTCCACGATCCGGCGACGCAGCTCGTCCGGGACGGTGTAGGGCAGGTACGGCAGCGGGCGGCCCTCGTGGGTCCAGGACGCGGCCTCCAGGCCGAGCTTCTCCAGCAGCCTGGTGCCGGGGCCGACGCACTGGGTCACCACGCCGCTGCCGACGACGCTGACCACCGCCTTGACCTGCGGGAACGTCGCACCGGCGAGCAGCGCCAGCTCACCGCCGCGCGACCCGCCGACGACACCGATCCGACGGTCGCCCAGGTAGGTGATGGCGGTGCCGACGTACTCCAGCGGGATGTCGACCAGGTCGTCCGGCAGGCCGTCCACGCCGAAGTACGCCAGTGCGAGGGCCGCGAAGCCGTAGCGGGCCAGCAGCGCCGCGTCGTCCTCGTGCAGCCCGCCCTCGGAGCCGCCGAGGACGATGACGCCGGGGTGGACCTCGCCGTCGTCGGGCTCGTACAGGACGCCGACCAGGCCGTTCTCGGTGACCTCGGTGCGCCGCAGGCCGTCGGGGATGCGCTGGCGCGCCACTTCGACCTTGCCGACGCCGTCGACCTCGACCAGCGTGGGGCCGGGCTCGTCACCCGTCGGGGTCATGGACCAGAACAACCCCATCGGGTCCACGCCGTCGTAGCTGCCCTCGATCGGCGCGTGCCGGGTCAGGTCGACCACCCCGCGCTCGTCCGCGCGGAACACCGCCTCCGACGACCGGTCGCCGGTGGTGGCGCGCACGGTCGTCTCGGCGTCGGGTTCCAGGCCGACGACCTTGACGTCGAGCGTCGTGTCGAGGGGGGCGCTGTGCGGGGTCACCAGGATTTCCGCCATCGTGCGCCTCCCGTCGCGTCACCCGCCGGCGAGCCGTTCCGCCCGATCGGCCGCCGCGAGCGCGTCCAGCACCGCGTCCAGGTCGCCGTCGAGCACTTGATCCAGGTTATGCGCTTTGTACCCAACCCGGTGGTCGGAGATGCGGGATTCCGGGAAGTTGTAGGTCCGCACCCGTTCGGAGCGGTCCACCGTGCGGATCTGGGCGCGGCGGTTGTCCGAGGCCTCCTGCTGCGCCTTCTCCTCGGCCAGCACCTGGAGGCGGGACTGGAGGACCTGCATCGCGCGCGCCTTGTTCTGCAACTGGCTGCGCTCGTTCTGGCAGGACACCACGATGCCGGTGGGCAGGTGGGTGATCCGCACGGCCGAGTCGGTGGTGTTGACGCTCTGCCCGCCCTTGCCGGACGAGCGGAACACGTCCACGCGCAGGTCGTTCTCGTCGATCTCGATCTCGACGTCCTCGGTCTCCGGGAACACCAGGACCCCGGCCGCGCTGGTGTGGATGCGGCCCTGGCTCTCGGTGACCGGCACGCGCTGCACGCGGTGCACGCCGCCCTCGTACTTCAGCCGCGCCCACACGCCGTCCGGGGAGTCGCCCCGGGACTTGATGGCGACCGTGACGTCCTTGAAGCCGCCCAGGTCCGAGTCGGTGCCGTCGAGCACCTCGGCCTTCCAGCCGTGGCGCTCGGCGTAGCGCAGGTACATCCGCAGCAGGTCGCCCGCGAACAGCGCGGACTCCTCGCCGCCCTCGCCGGACTTGATCTCCATGACCACGTCGGCGGAGTCGTGCGGGTCGCGCGGCAGCAGCAGCTCGGTGAGCTTCTCCTCCAGCTGCGGGACGCGCGCGGTCAGCTCGTCGACCTCGTCGGCGAACGCGGGGTCCTCGGCGGCGAGTTCCTTCGCGGCTTCCAGGTCGCTGTTGACCTGTTCCAGCTCGCGGGCGGTGCGCACGATCGGGGTCAGCTCGGCGTAGCGCTTGCCGAGCTTGCGGGCGCCGGCCTGGTCGGCGTGCACCGAGGGGTCGGCGAGCTTCGCCTCCAACTCGGCGTGCTCGGCGAGCAGGGCTTCCAGGGTCACGGCGCGTCCTTAGTGAGCGTTTGGTCCGGAAACGACAACGGCGCCCACCCGATTCGCACGGGTGGACGCCGTTGTGGGTGCTACTTGGCGCGCTTGCCGTAGCGGGCCTCGAAGCGCGCGACCCGGCCACCGGTGTCGAGGATCTTCTGCTTGCCGGTGTAGAACGGGTGGCAGTTCGAGCAGACCTCGACGTGGATGGCACCGGAGGTCTTGGTGCTGCGCGTGGTGAACGTGTTCCCACAGCCGCAGGTGACCTCGGTCGTCACGTACTCGGGGTGAATGCCGGTCTTCAACGTCTTGTCCCTCTCTTCGGTGGCCGCCGGGTCCTCGCTCGGGGCTGACGCTTCGGGCTGAGGTGAACCGGAGCCGGACTCGACCTGACAGTCTGCCAGATGCCGTCTGCGGACGTTGCAACGCGTTCCGGACCTGGGATGTTCCCGTGTCCGACGTCACTACCGCTCACCGATGCGGGTCGACCATTCGGCGCATGAGGTAACCGTTGGACTACTCACGGCAGCATCGCCGTTGTTGCGAGCATCAAACTGTTCGCGTGCTGTGCGCAACCGGACGCCCCATGCGTGTGACCACCTGGATGGCCATGCCGTTCCTGTTCGTCAGCGCGGTCCTGGGCCTGACAGGCGTGGCCGGCCTGCTCGTGGGCGCCCCGCGCGACATGGGGCTGTCCGTGGCGCTCTTCGGCGCGGCGGCGGCGGTCAGCCTGGCGGGTGGCGGGATGGTCGCCTGGCGCGGGCGGTGGCAGCGGGTGGTGCTGCGGTGGGTGCACCCGGCCGGGGTGCTCGGGTTGGGGATCGTCCTGGACGGGCTGCGGGTGCCCGTGGTGGCGGTGGTCGTCGTCGGGGTGCCGGTGCTGTTGCTGCTGGTCGTCCAGTACGTGCTGGAGCGCCGCCGGGCGTCCGCCGACGCCGACGCCGAGGAGCGCTTGGCTTCCACCGGCTACGGCTGCTGACCTCCGGTGTCGGGCAGCCACTGGCGGCCGTACCGGGCCAGTTCGTACCGGTCGGTGATGCCGGTTTTGCGGCGGACCTCCCGTCGCGGCAGCTCACCCCGACAACGCCGAACGGCCCGTCCCTCGACGTCGAGGGACGGGCCGTTCGCGTTCGGGCTCGGTCAGTCGTTGTCCGCGCCCGGGGTGGTCTTGGCGACCTGCATCAGGAACTCGATGTTCGTCCGGCTCTTGCGGAGCCGGTCGAGCAGGAGGTCGATCGCCTGCTGGCCGTCGAGGGCGTGCAGGACCCGGCGGAGCTTGTGCATGACCGCCATCTCGTCCGGCGACAGCAGCAGCTCCTCCTTGCGGGTGCCGGAGGCGTCGACGTCCACGGCCGGGAAGGTCCGCTTGTCGGCGATCTTCCGGTCCAGCTTCAGCTCGGCGTTGCCGGTGCCCTTGAACTCCTCGAAGATCACGCTGTCGCCGGCCGAACCGGTCTCCACCAGCGCGGTCGCGATGACGGTCAGCGAGCCGCCGCCCTCGATGTTGCGGGCCGCGCCGAGGAAGCGCTTCGGCGGGTACAGCGCCGTCGAGTCGACACCACCGGACAGGATTCGGCCGCTCGCCGGGGCCGCCAAGTTGTAGGCGCGGCCCAGACGGGTGATCGAGTCCAGCAGCACGACCACGTCGTGGCCCATCTCGACCAGGCGCTTGGCCCGCTCGATGGCCAGCTCCGAGATCGTGGTGTGGTCCGACGGCGGGCGGTCGAAGGTGGAGGCGATGACCTCGCCCTTCACCGACCGCTGCATGTCGGTGACCTCTTCCGGGCGCTCGTCCACGAGGACCACCATCAGGTGGCACTCGGGGTTGTTCTTGGTGATCGCGTTGGCGATCGCCTGGAGCACCGAGGTCTTGCCGGCCTTCGGCGGGGACACGATGAGCGCGCGCTGGCCCTTGCCGATCGGCATCACCAGGTCGATGACGCGGGTCGTCAGGATGTGCGGCTCGGTCTCCAGCCGCAGGCGCTCGTTCGGGTACAGCGGCGTGAGCTTGGTGAAGTCGGGGCGGTTGCGCGACTCCTCCGGGTCCAGGCCGTTGATCTTGTCCACGCGCACCAGCGGGTTGAACTTCTGCCGCTGCTGCTCGCCCTCGCGGGGCTGGCGGACCGCGCCGATGATCGCGTCACCGCGGCGCAGGCCGTACTTGCGCACCAGCGACAGCGACACGTAGACGTCGTTCGGCCCGGCCAGGTAGCCCGACGTGCGGACGAACGCGTAGTTCTCCAGCACGTCGAGGATGCCCGCGACGGGCAGCAGGACGTCGTCCTCGCGCACCTCGGTGTCGGTGCTGCCGCCGGCGCCTTCGCCGCGGCCACCGCGACGGCGGCGGTCGCGGAAGCGCCGGCCGCGCCGGCCGCCTTCGTCGTCGCCGTCGTCCTCGACCATGGTGTTGCCGCCGCCCTGACGGTTGCGGTCCCGGTCCCGGTCGCGGTCGCGGTTGTCGCCGCGGTCGCGGTCCCGGTCACGGCGGTTGCCGCGGTCGCCACGCTCACCGCGGTCGCCACGGTCGGAACGCTCACCGCGGTCGGAACGGTCGCCGCGCTCGCCACGCTCGCCGCGGTCCTGGCGGTCGCCGCGGTCCTGGCGCTGCTCGCGGGGCTGTTCGGTGCGGTCCGGGCGCTGGTCCTGCTGGGGGCGCTGGTCGGACTGCGGGCGCTCCTGGGTCTGCGTCGGAGCCTCGGCGGCGGGAGCGGCGGCGGTCTGCTGCTGCTGCGCGTCGGGGCTGCCCGCCGGGCGGTTCGCGGACCGGCGGCGGCGGCTGCCGCGGCGGCCACCCTCCTCCTCGGCGGGGCGGTCGGCCACGTCGAGCTGTTGTTGCGTCGGGCGGTCCACCGGCGCTTCGGCGGCGGGCTTCTCGGTGGCGGCGGGCTTCTCGGCGGCGGGCGCGGAGGCCGCGGCCTTGGGGGCCGCCGCCTTCTTCTCGGCCTTCGGCGGCGTCGCGGCACTGCCCCGACCGGAGGTGCCGCCCTGACGCTCCTTGATGGCCGCGATGAGGTCGCCCTTGCGCAGTCCGGCGGTCCCGGTGATGCCGAGCTGACCGGCGAGTTCACGAAGCTCGGCGAGCACCATGCCGGAAAGGCCCGCCCGCTTGCGCGGCGGGGCGCTCCCGTTCGAAGGGGTGGTCAGAGCGTTCTCCTCGGCTCCGGAACTGGCAGCGGCGTTGGGAGCAGCAGGAGCTTCGCTGCTCAGCACATCAGTGTTGCTCACACATGTCCTTCCTGACCGGACCGCGCCTCCTACGCGGCCCAGCGGACCTGCCGTCCGACGGAATGCGGATCGACAGTCACGCCTGGTGCAGGCGGACCTCGACGGCGCGAAGTGCATCGCGCACGAATGCGGAGTCCACCGGCACGAAACGTTGTCGGTCACACGGCGAGCGGGTGCCTTCCAGCGCCAACCCCGCCCGTACGGCACAGGGCCAAGTCACTGGAGGAATGCGATCCGGAGCGAGTGTCCGGGCACCACACCGGCGCCCGTGCGCGCGGTGACTGATGGCCCCGAGGGTAGACGGCGCTCCGGCCAGGTGCAACAACCGGGGCACGGCGCGTCGCATCACTCAACCGAGTGGCGCAACGCGCGCTCCCCCGCCGTCCACGGGAACGTGGTGCGGCGTGAAACCCGTCACGTCCACCGCCTCGGGCAGTTTGCCGTCCTCCGGCAGGGCCAGCACGGTCGGCCCGGCGCCGGACACCGCGGCCGGCACCCCGGCCGCCCGCAGCGCCTTGACCAGCGCGAACGTGGCCGGCCAGGCCGGTTCGCGGTACGGCTCGTGCAGCCGGTCGTCCAGCGCGGCGAGCAGCAGCGAGGGGTCCGCGGTGAGGGCGTGGACGGCCAGCGCGGACCGCCCGGCGGCGAACGCGGCGTCCGCGTGCGGCACCGAGGCGGGCAGCAGACCGCGGGTCGTCTTGGTGGACGACTCGACCGCCGGCACCAGCACCACCGGCCGCAGCCCCGGATGCGCTTCGAGACGCACCGCGCGGAACCGGTCACCCTGCGTCCACGCCACCGCGACGCCGCCGAACATCGCCGCCGCCGCGTTGTCCGCGTGGCCCTCGAACTCGGCGGCGAGTTGCAACGCGGTTGTGTCCAACTCGTGCCCGGCCAGCGCGTACCCGGCCGCGATGCCCGCCACCACGGCGGCCGAGGACGAGCCCAGGCCGCGCGCGTGCGGGATGGCGTTCCGGCACCGCAGCACCAACCCCGGAACGTTCACCGACCGCAGTGAACAGGCCGCCCGGAAGGCCCGGACCACCAGGTGCGACTCGTCGTCGGGGACGCTGCCCGCGCCTTCCCCGGTCACCTCGATCACCAGACCGGCCGGCGCGACCTCGAACTCCACCTCGTCGTGGATGCCCAGGGCCATGCCGAGCGCGTCGAACCCGGACCCGAGGTTCGCGGTGGACGCGGGGACGGTGACGCGGACGCCGGTCACGACAGTTCGAGCGCGGTGGCGACCGCGCCGGGGTCGACCGGGACGGGCTCCACCTCGGCCATGCCGAGCAGCGCCGTGTCCGGGTCCTTCAGGCCGTGGCCGGTGACCGTGCAGACGACCACCGAGCCGCGCGGCAGGCGGCCGTCGGCGGCGGTGGCCAGCAGGCCCGCCACGCTCGTCGCCGACGCGGGCTCGACGAAGATGCCGTCCCGGGCGGCCAGCAGCCGGTAGGCCTCCAGGATCTTCTCGTCCGTCACGGCCTCGAACAGGCCGCCGGACTGCTCCTTGGCGGTGACCGCGCCGGTCCAGGACGCCGGGCTGCCCACCCGGATGGCGGTGGCGATGGTCTCCGGGTTCGCGACCGGCTGCCCCAGCACCAGCGGCGCGGCGCCGGCGGCCTGGAAGCCGAACATGCGCGGGGTCGAGCCCACCACGCCGTCGGCCGCGTAGTCGGAGTAGCCGCGCCAGTACGCGGTGATGTTGCCGGCGTTGCCGACCGGCAGGCAGTGGACGTCCGGGGCGCGGCCCAGCACGTCGCAGATCTCCCAGGCGGCGGTCTTCTGGCCGATCAGCCGGACCGGGTTGACCGAGTTGACCAGGGTGATCGGGTACTCGACGGAGGTCTTGGAGGCCAGTTCGAGGCAGTCGTCGAAGTTGCCGTCGATCTGGAGGATGCGCGCGCCGTGCGCGACGGCCTGGGCGAGCTTGCCCAGCGCGATCTTGCCGCGCGGCACCAGGACGGCCGCGGTGAGCCCGGCCTTGGCGGCGTAGGCGGCGGCGCTGGCGGAGGTGTTGCCGGTCGACGCGCAGATCACGGCCTTGGTGCCGCTCGCGAGGGCGTACGTCATGGCCACGGTCATGCCGCGGTCCTTGAACGAGCCGGTCGGGTTCGCGCCCTCGACCTTGATGTGGACCTCGCAGCCGGTGACCTCCGACAGGTACTCGGAGTGCACCAGCGGCGTGCCGCCTTCGTGGAGGGTGACGACCTTGGCGCCCTCCGGGAGCTGGATCCGGTCCGCGTAGGCGTGGATGATCCCCGGCCACCCGGGGCGCGCTGTAGTCCGATTGTCGGCTCCGCCGACGGTCGCCTGGGCTGTCACGATTCTTCGCCTTCCACCCGCATCACGCTGACCACTTCCCGAACCACGGGCAGTCCGCCGATTTTGTCCACGGTCGACCGCAGTGCCGCGTCGGTCGCGGCGTGGGTCACGATCACCAGGCTGGCGTCGTCGACCCGCCCCTCCTGCCGCACCGCCGCGATGCTCACGTCGTGCTCCGCGAACACCGCCGCCACCTGCGACAACACACCTGGCCGGTCGGCCACGTCGAGGCTGATGTGGTACCTGGTGGGCGTCTGGCCCATCGGCCGCACGGGCAGCGCCGCGTAGGCCGACTCGCGCGGGCCGCGCCCGCTGACCACGCGGTTGCGGGCCACCGCGACCAGGTCGCCGAGCACCGCGCTGGCCGTGGGCGCACCGCCCGCGCCCTTGCCGTAGAACATCATCTCGCCCGCCGCGTCGGCCTCCACGAAGACCGCGTTGAACGCGCCGTTCACGCCGGCGAGCGGGTGGGTCCTGGGGATCATGGCCGGGTGGACCCGCACCGAAATGTATTCGGAAACGTTCGCGGTGTTGGATTGGTCGGCTCCGCCTCCGGAAACCCGCTCGCAGATCGCCAGCAGCTTGACCGTCCGGCCCAGGCCCTTGGCGGCGGCGATGTCGGCCGCGCTGACCTGAGCGATGCCCTCGCGGTGCACGTCGGCGGCGGTGACCCGGGTGTGGAAGGCCAGGGACGCCAGGATCGCGGCCTTGGACGCGGCGTCGAAGCCGTCCACGTCCGCGGTCGGGTCGGCCTCCGCGTAGCCCAGGCGGGTGGCCTCCTCCAGGGTCTCGGCGTAGCTCGCCCCGGTGGAGTCCATGCCCGACAGGATGAAGTTCGTGGTGCCGTTGACGATCCCCATCACGCGCGTGATGCGGTCGCCGGCCAGCGACTCGCGCAGCGGCCGGATGAGCGGGATCGCGCCCGCCACGGCCGCCTCGAAGTACAGGTCCGAGCCGGTGGCGTCGGCGGCCTCGAACAGCTCGCCGGAGTGCTCGGCCAGCAGCGCCTTGTTCGCGGTGACCACGGACTTGCCCGAGCGCAGCGCCTGGAGCAGCAGGGTCCGGGTCGGCTCGATGCCGCCGATGACCTCGACCACGACGTCCACGTCGGCCGAGGAGACCAGGGCCTGCGCGTCCGTGGTCAGCAGCTCGGCGGGCACCTCGCGGTGCTTGTTGGGCCGGCGCACCGCGATGCCCGCGAGTTCGACCGGCGCGCCGACCCGCGCGGTCAGGTCCGCCGCGTGGTCGGTCAGGAGGCGGACCACCTCGGTGCCGACCGTGCCGCAGCCCAGCAGCGCGACTTTGATCGGTTTCTGGCCAGGCACGTCATACCTCCAGGCGGAACAGGTCTTCCTCGGTCTCCCGGCGCAGCAGCAGCCTTGAGGCGCCGTCGGTCACCGCGACCAGCGCGGGCCGGGGCAGGCGGTTGTAGCCGCTGGCCATCGAGTAGCAGTAGGCCCCGGTCGCCGCGACCGCGATGAGGTCGCCGGGCGCCAGGTCGTCGGGCAGCCAGCAGTCGCGCACCACGACGTCGCCGGACTCGCAGTGCTTGCCGACGACGCGGCACAGCACGGCCTTCGAGTCCGGTTCGGCCTTGCGCGACACCAGCTTGCAGTCGTACACGGCGTCGTACAGGGCGGTGCGGATGTTGTCGCTCATGCCGCCGTCGACGCTGACGTACCGGCGGATCGCGCCGGCGTCGAGCTGGACGTCCTTGATGGTGCCGACCTCGTACACGGTGACCGTGCCGGGGCCGACGATCGCGCGGCCGGGTTCGACGGCGATCTTGGGCGCGGGCAGGCCCGCGTGCTCGCACTCCTTGGCCACGATGTTCGTCAGCTGGCGGGCCAGTTCGGCGGGCGGCGGCGGGTCGTCGTCCGGCGTGTAGGCGATGCCCAGGCCGCCGCCGAGGTCCACCGTGGACACCTGGTCGAGGATGCCGTCGCCGTGCTCGTCGCGCAGTTCCGCGAGCAGGCCGATGACCCGGCGCGCGGCGACCTCGAAGCCGCTGGCGTCGAAGATCTGGGAGCCGATGTGGCTGTGCAGGCCGATGAGCTTGAGGCCTTCGGCCTTGAGCACGCGCCGCGCCGCCTCGGCGGCGTCGCCGGAGGACAGCGAGAAGCCGAACTTCTGGTCCTCGTGGGCGGTCGCGATGAACTCGTGGGTGTGCGCCTCGACGCCGACCGTCACCCGGATCATCACCGGCTGGACGACGCCGCGCTCGCGGGCCACCTGGTCCAGGCGGGCGATCTCGTAGAACGAGTCCAGCACCACCGCGCCCACGCCCGCCTCGACCGCGGCGGTCAGCTCGGCGACGGACTTGTTGTTGCCGTGCAAGGCGATCCGCTCGGCCGGGAAGTCGGCGCGCAGCGCGATGGCGAGTTCGCCGCCGCTGCACACGTCGATGCTCAGGCCCTCCTCGGCGACCCACCGGGCCACCGCGACGGACAGGAACGCCTTCGACGCGTAGTGCACCTGCGTCGGGTCGCCGAACGCCTCGGCGTGGTCGCGGCAGCGGGACCGGAAGTCGTGCTCGTCCATGACGAACAGCGGGGTGCCGTGCTCCTGCGCCAGGGCGCGCACGTCCACCCCGCCGAAGCGGACCGCGCCGTCCTCGCCCCGTTCGGCGTTGCGCGGCCACACGTGCGGGTGCAACTGGTCGAGTTCGTCCGAAGTGGACGGCCGGTTGCCGGCGGTGTTCGAGGGGACGAGGACGTCCGCGTGCCGGGGACCGGCGGGGTGCGCCCTCATCACATCTGCTCCGGGGCGCTCACGCCCAGCAGGGCGAGGCCGTTGCGGAACACCTGGCGGGTCGCCGCGCACAGCGACAGCCGGGTCCGGTGCAGCTCGGTGGTCTCCTCGTCGCCGCGCGGCAGCACCCGGCAGTGCTCGTAGAACCGGTGGTAGGTGCCCGCCAGCTCCTCCAGGTAGCGCGCGATCCGGTGCGGCTCGCGCAGCTCGCCCGCGGTGGCCACGACCCGGGGAACTCGCCGATCGTGCGGATCAGGTCGCCCTCGCGCTCGTGCTGGAGCAGCTCGAACTGGTCGCTCTGCGTGACGCCCAGGTCGGCGGCGTTGCGCAGCAGCGAGGACAGCCGGGCGTGCGCGTACTGGACGTAGAACACCGGGTTCTCGTTCGTCCGCTTGCGCAGCAGGTCGAGGTCGATGTCCAGGCTGCTGTCGGCGGAGGACCGGGACATGGCGTACCGGGCCGCGTCCACGCCCACCGCGTCCACCAGGTCCTGCATGGTGATGACGGTGCCCGCCCGCTTGCTCATCCGGACCGGCTTGCCGTCGCTGACCAGGTTCACCATCTGGCCGATCAGGACCTCGACGGTCTTCGGGTCGTCGCCCAGCGCCGCCGCGGCGGCCTTGAGCCGGCCGATGTAGCCGTGGTGGTCCGCGCCCAGCATGTAGATGCACAGGTCGAAGCCGCGCGACCGCTTGTCCAGGAAATACGCGATGTCGCCCGCGATGTAGGCCGGGTCGCCGTCGCGCTTGATGACCACCCGGTCCTTGTCGTCGCCGTACTCGGTGGTCCGCAGCCACCAGGCGCCGTCCTCGAAGTACAGCCCGCCGGAGGCCTTGAGCTGCTCGATCGCCTTGGCGACCGCGCCCGACTCGTGCAGCGAGTTCTCGTGGAAGTACACGTCGAAGTCGGTGCCGAAGTCGTGCAGGTCCCGCTTGATCTCGGCGAACATCAGGTTCACGCCGACGCGCCGGAAGACCTCGTGCGAGTCCTCGGCGGACAGGGCGCCCGGCTCCTGCTTGAGCACCTCGGCGGCGATGTCGGAGATGTAGCCGCCCGCGTACCCGTCCTCGGGGGCGGGCTCGCCCTTGGCGGCGGCGATCAGGGACCGGACGAACCGGTCGATCTGGGCGCCGGCGTCGTTGAAGTAGTACTCGCGGGTCACGTCGCCGCCGTTGGCCGCGAGGATGCGGCCCAGCGCGTCGCCGACCGCCGCCCAGCGGGTGCCGCCCAGGTGGATCGGGCCGGTGGGGTTCGCGGAGACGAACTCCAGGTTGATCTTGGTGCCGGCCAGTTGGTCGCCCCGGCCGTAGGCGTCGCCGGCGTCCAGGACGGTGCGCACGATGGCGCCCTGCGCGTCGGCGGCCAGGCGGAGGTTCAGGAAGCCGGGGCCGGCGACCTCCGCGGACGCGACGGCGTCGGTGCCCGCGAGCGCCTCGGCGAGCCATCCGGCCAGGTCACGGGGCACGACGCCGAGCTTCTTCGCGGTGACGAGGGCGAGGTTGGTGGCGTAGTCGCCGTGCTCGGGGTTGCGGGGTCGCTCGATGGTCACCGCGGCGGGGAGGACGGCGGGGTCGAGGCCGCGGGTGGACAGCACGTCCACGGCCGTCGCACGGACCAGATCAGCGAGCGCAGCGGGAGTCACCCGTCAAGTCTAGGGAAACGTTCGCGCAGGTCTCGACCGGGTTACGCGTCCCGAGGAGTGGGAGTGACGCACCTCGCGCCGACAGCCGGCAAGTGTTGACGAACACCCCTGGTGACCGGCAGTTGACGGTGATCCGACACGGTGTCCCTACACTGACCCGCGGCATGGGCGTATGACGACGGACCTGAGGCGGACATGACCAGCGGCAAGAAGACTAAGGCCGCGCGCTCCAGCGTGGCGGCGGCGCGGTCCTCGGTGGTGGCGAAGAAGCCTAAGCCGTGGGGCACCATCATCGCGGTGATCGCCGTGCTGGCGCTGGCGGGCACCGTGTTCGGGTATGCGTACGCGCAGATCTCCGAGAAGAACCGGCAGGAGGCCGCCCTCGCCAAGTGGCAGCCGTCGGAGGAGAACAAGGACCCGTCCGACCAGATCCAGGGCGTGGTGAAGAAGGACTACAAGCCGGGCCGGCACGTCACCGCCGAGCAGCGCGTGGCCTACGACCACTACCCGCCCTTCGGTGGTCCGCACGACAACGTGTGGGCCGACTGCACCGGCACGGTCTACGCGCAGCCGGTGCGCAACGAGAACATGGTGCACCCGCTGGAGCACGGTGCCGTGTGGATCGCCTACAACCCGGACCAGATCTCCGGCGAGGCCCTGGACAAGCTGAAGAAGCGGGCCGACGGCCAGCCGTTCACGATGCTGTCGCCGTACCCGGGCCTCGACAAGCCGATCTCCCTCCAGTCCTGGGGGCACCAGCTGAAGGTCGAAAGCGCCGACGACGAGCGCATCGACCAGTTCATCTCGGCGCTGCGACGCAACCAGTACACGTATCCGGAGGTGGGCGCCCCGTGCGACTCCGCCACGTTCAACGTGGACAACCCGCCGCCGTTCGTGGCCGAGAAGCCGGGCGCCGACGCCATCCCGATGGACGGCGGCACCGAGGACACCGCCGGGGACACCGGGACGACCGACGCGCCCGCGCCGACGACCCAGCCGAGCAGCTGAGCGGTTGAGCACCTTGCCGGACAGCGCAGAACCGTCGAACACCGGGCAGCAGCGCGGCGTCACCGCCACGCGGGCCGCGGTCATCAGCGTGGCCGTGGTGGCCGTGCTGCTGCTCGGTGCGGCGGTCGGCCTCCTGATCCGACTGCCGGGGTCGGACACCGCGTCGACCCCGGCGCAGGACTCAGTCGACGTCGGTTTCGCGCAGGACATGGCCAGGCACCACCTCCAGGCGGTGCAGATGGCGAACCTCGCGCGGGACAAGACCGCCGACCCCGCCATCCGCCAACTCGCGTTCGACATCGAGTCCACGCAGCTGGAGCAGGTCGGCCGCATGAAGGGCTGGCTCACCCTGTGGGGGTGGCCCGAGCAGCGCGCGGACGGCAGCCACATGACCTGGATGGAAGCCCCGTCGCACCACTCCGGGAGCACCGCGCCCGGGGCGGGCACGGGTGAGCGGATGCCCGGCATGGCGACCTCCGACGAACTGGCCAAGCTGCGCTCGCTGTCCGGCACCGAGTTCGACGTCTACTTCCTCCAGCTCATGCTCCGCCACCACGAGGGCGGGGCCGGGATGGCCCGCTACGCGGCCACCCACGCCGGCCAGCCGACCGTGCGCACCCTCGCCGACAACATGCTGAAATCGCAGTCGAGCGAGAGCGAGTACATGAAGCAGCTCATCGTCGCGCGCGGCGCGGCCCCGCTGCCTTCCTGATCGCCGTGTGACTTCCCACGGCCGCTTGAGGATCCACACGACCCCGTAGTCGAGTCACTTCGGCAATCCAGGAGCGCGGCGCACATCCCTCCGCTACGTTCGGGAATCGACACGGCACATGCCGTGTCCCTGACCCAGTCAGGCCGGGGGGCCTTCGGGGGGCTCCTTGCTGTTCGAGGAGAAGAAGATGATCAAGCGTTTCGCGGCGTCGTTAGCCGCAATCGCCGCTGTTCTCGGTGTGATGGTGGTGGCGGCGCCGGCGGCGCACGCCAGCAACGTGTCGACCGACCGCTGCACCCGCCTGTACGTGGAGTACACCTCGTCGGGTTCGACCCGCACGGTGTACTGGGCGGAGGCCACCAACGTCTGCAGCCCCTACTGGGGCTTCCACAACGTCGGTGGCGAGACCGGCCCGACCCAGACCCAGGGCAGCTACCGCAAGAAGTACGGCGGCGTGAACTACCAGCAGGGCAACCGCATCTGCGCGATCAGCTGGAAGCACATCAGCGGCAGCCACTTCGAGGAAGTGGGCAGGCCGTGCACCCTGCTCGCCTGATCAGCGAGTGATACCCGCGCGCCCGGCGGAATTCCCGTTTCCGCCGGGCGCGCGGTTTTTCCGGACGCAGTCGGACCCACCGAACAATCGCGTTGGCGCACTCGACCCCCATTCCGGTCGGGCGGCTCCCGGCGATCGGCCAGGTCGGTCCCGCCTTGCCGGCGACCCGCTGGGACCAGCGGCGCGACACCGACCATCGCGGGCGGTGCGCGAGTCGGAAATCCTGAGCATTCCGCATGATGTCACGTTGCGTGACCGCAACAATTGTGGCGAATCCATCGAACGACGATCGTTCACCCCCTTGGCCGACCGAATGCCCGCGCCAGGTGGGTAAACTGCCGCGCAACCTGGAGTCAGAGCTGGGCAACGTCGAATGCCTCCACCGGATCGCGGACCACAGCACGCCGCAGCCGCGCACCCGCCGCAGCCGGATCCCACCCCCGATCCGTCCCGCGCGCGGGAGTTGCTGGCGCGCAAGTGGGCCTACCTGCTGAGCGCGGCGGTCGTCGTGCCGCACACCAAGTCGGAGCTGGACGCCGAGCTGGCCGAGCGGCTGGACCGGATCTGTGCGCTGGTGCTCGCGGAGCCGTTCGATCCCAAGCCCCTGGAAGTCCTCGGCGAGCGGTTCGTGTCGTTGGGGCACATGACTGAGGACGGGTTGCGGTGCACGACCGAGGTCCTGGGGCGGGGGTTGCTCGCGCTGCCCGACTTCCGGCCCGTCGACCGGTACGCCGATCGGGTGGCGGTCGGGTTGGGGGCGTTCGCGACCGGGTTCTTCGCGGCTGGTCGGCGGGCGGTGTTCGATCAGCAGGAGGCGTTGCGGCTGTCGCTGCTCAAGGCGGTTCGGGACGCGAAGTGGCGGCTTCAGGAGAGTGAGGCTCGGTTCGACGAGGTCGTCACCTCCTCGTCCAGCGGGGTGTTGATCGTCGATCCGGACGGGGCGCTGGTGCGGGCCAACGCCGCGGTCGGGGAGATCCTCGGCTACTCGGCCGAGGAGTTGGCCTCGTTGACCTTGTTCGACCTGGTGGACGCGGAGTCGGCGGACGCGTTGCGCGAGACCATGGACGAGTTGCTGTTGGGCGGCCCGGACCGGATTCGGCAGTCTCAACGATTGCTGCGCAAGGACGGCGACGTCGCCCGGGTCACGCTGACCACGTCCCTGCTGCCCGGCGCGGAACCCGGTGGCGGGCACTTCGTGACCGTGGTCGAGGACGGCACCGAGCTGACGCTGCTCCAGGGCGAGCTGAACCGGCAGGCCCTGCACGACGTGCTGACCGGGCTGCCGAACCGGCAGTTCTTCACCACCCACCTGGAGGCTGCCCTGCGGCGCGCCGATCCCGTGCACGGGGTCACGTTGCTGCACCTGGACCTCGACGCGTTCGGCATGGTCTGCAACAGCCTCGGCGTCCGGGCCGGCGAGCGGCTGCTCATGCACGTCGCCCAGCGGCTCAAGAGCGTGCTGGCGCGGGAGAAGGCGATGATCGCCCGGTTCGAGGGCGACGAGTTCGGCGTGCTGGTGGAGAACACCGCGAGCACGCCGGACGTGGCGCGGATCGTCGCCGCCATCAACGCCGAGTTGGCCGAGCCGCTGTTCGTCGACGGGCACGGCATCGCGGTGTCCGCCAGCACGGGAGTGGTGTTCCGGCCGCCGCGCGACACGGAGGCCGCGGAGTTGCTGCGGTCGGCCGACCAGGCGTTGCGGCGGGCCAAGGCGGGTCGGCGCGGGCAGTGGGAGTTGTTCCACCCGACGCGGGACCTGGCGGAGCGGCGTGCGCAGGCGTTGGCGGTCGGCATGCCGGGGGCGTGGGAGCAGGGCGAGATTTCCGTACAGTACCGGCCGGTGGTGGCGCTGTCCGGCGGGGTGGTCGGGCTGGACGCGGTGCTGCGGTGGGACCGCGAGCAGCCGTTGGAGCACGACGCGTGCGTTGACCTGGCCGAGCAGACCGGGCTGGTGCTGCCGCTGGGCGAGTGGCTGCTGCGCACGGCCGCCGACCAGGCGCGGTGGTGGCGGGACGCGTCGCTGACCGTGGGGCTGAGCGCCGTGCAGTGCGGGGACGCGGACCTGGAGGCGCGGGTCGTGCGGGCGTTGGAGAGCACCGGGTTGCGGCCGGACCGGCTGGTGGTCGGGATGCCCGTCGGGGTGCTGTCGGTGCCGGACGCGGCCGAGAACCTGACCGTGCTGGCGGACCTGGGCGTGGGCACCGCGCTGTACGACTTCGGCCTCGGCCCGGACGACCTCGCGGCGGCGGAGGCGTTGCGGGTGCGGCGGGTCCGGGTGGCGCGGCGGCTGGCGGACCGGTGCGTGCCGTACGTGGCAGCGCTGGTCGGGGCCGCGCGGGAGACCGGGGCGGTGGTCGAGGTGGACGGGGTGCGGACGGCCGAGCAGGCCCGGTGGTGGCGCGAGGCCGGTGCGTTCGCGGGGTGCGGTCCGCACTTCGGCGCGGCCGGGACGGCGGGCGACGTGGTGTCGTACTTCCGGTAATCCGGTTGCGGTGGGCGTTAGGTTGGTCGCGTGCAGTTTTTCTTCTTCCTCCGCTGAGGTGACCGTCGACGGGTAGCGGCCTGGGTTCCCCTCGTCGGCGATGCGGGGCGGCAACGACACCGCTCCGGGTCGTGACGCGGAAGAAGATCTGTGGTGATCTCTCCTTTTCCGGCTTTCGCCGGTGTTGACGCGCGTCCTGGCACTTCGTTGCGGACGTGAGGGCCGTGCGCCTGGTGGCGCGCACGGTGCGGGGTGTGGAATCGGTTGCGGCGCAGGAGATCGCGGGCGTCGGGGTGGTGGAGTCGCTGGGGCACCGGGAGGTGTGGTTCTCGGCGGTGCCCGGGCCGGCGGTGCTCCGGTTGCGGTGCGTGGACGACGTGTTCCTGGTGGCGGCGGTCGTGTCGGGCATCGGGCGGTCGCGTGCCGATCTGCGGTTGCTGACGGCGGCGATGGCGTCCGTGGACGTGCGTGGCGTGGTGGGTTTGTCGGGTGAGTTCGGGGTGAGGCGTGTTTGGTCCACTGTGGACGTTTCGGGGTCGTTCCTGGGGAGGCGGAACTTCACGCGGTATGACGTGGAGGATGCGGTTGGGGAACCTGTGGCGGCGGCGCTCGGGGTGGCTTACCACGGGCGGCGTGGGGGACGGGTGCCGCCGGCGGGTGGGTTGCCCTGGCGGGTGATGGTGGACGGGGACCGGGCCGTGGTGGGGCTGCGGGTTGCCGCGAAGCCGTTGCACCGGAGGGGTTATCGCCGGGTGTCGCGGCCGGGGGCGTTGCACCCGCCGGTGGCGGCGGCGATGGTTCGGCTGGCCGGCTCCGGTCAGCGGGTGGTGGATCCGTTTTGTGGGACGGGGACCATCGCTATCGAGGCCGCGCTGCTCGGGGCGACGGTGCTGGGGGTCGATGTCGAACCGGCCGCGGTTGCCGCCGGCGTCGTCAACACGCCGGGGTGGTTGGCGGGGCGGGTTGGGTGGGCTGTGGGGGATGCGGGGCGGTTGCCGGTGGCGAGTGGGTCGGTCGATCTGGTCGTCGGCAATCCGCCTTGGGGCGGCAGGTGGCGGCGGTCGGTGAGGTCGATCGGTTCTGGCGGGAGGTTCTGCGGGTGCTCGGGCCCGGTGGGCGGGCGGTGTTGTTGACGCACGACGTGGACCTGCGGGGGTTGCCCGTGGTGGACCGGAGGCCGGTGAGCCTGTTCGGGGCGTGGCCGGAGATCGTCACCATCGCCGCAGGAGGGTGACGGCCACGACCGCCGTCGACACCAGGAGCAGCCACGGCGTCATCCGCAGCGCGCGGGTGCGGCGGCGGGTGTCGGCGGCGGTCCTCGGTTCGGCCGCCGAGAGGGCGCAGGCGAGCACGTAGACGAGTTGTCCCACGACCACCACCACGGCCAGCACGGCCGGCACCCATCCCGCGTCCACCCACCCATACTGCCAATGACTTGCAACAAAGCCCACGGAGGCGGTGGTCACAGCCCCGGCACCGGGTCTACCGTGGCCGCATGACGGACCCGGCACTGGAACTCCGGCGCGCCGCGACGCTGGAGGACGTGCACCGGGTCCTCCGCACCGCGGCGCGAAGGCTCACCCGCGCGGACGGCGCGACCTCCACCCTCCACACCGCGACCGAAGCCGAGGTCCAGGCCCACCAGACGCCGGCCACCGCCGCCGCCCCCGCCCTGGCCCGCTTCCCCGACGGCATCCCGTCCAGGGACTTCACCGCCTGAGCCGGTTGGAGCGGGGCGGACCGGGTAGTTCACCGGTGTGGACGGATTTCTGGGCATCTACCTGAGGGACCAGCTCGCGCTCGGCGTCGGGTGGCGCGAACTCGCCCGGCGCGCTCAGCGCAGCAACCGGGGCACCGCGTTGGGCGAGGCGCTGGCGGAGGTCGCGGAGCAGATCGCGCAGGACGTCGAGACGTTCCGGTCGATCATGAGGCGGCTGGGCGTGCGCGTGGACCCGGTGCGGACGGCGCTCGCGACCGCGGCGGAGCGGCTCGGGCGGCTCAAGCCCAACGGGCGGCTGGTCGGCTACTCGCCGTTGAGCCGGTTCCTGGAGCTGGAGGCCCTGACCATGGGCATCGACCGCAAGAAGCAGCTCTGGCACACCCTGGGCGACCTCGCCGACCTGCGCACCCGCCTGCCGGACGTCGACTTCGACGAGCTGGTCGCCCGCGCGGAGCGGCAGCGGCAGCGCCTGGAGCCGTTCCGGCGGCGGGCGGGGTCGGAGGTGTTCACAGCCACGTCGCCACGAGCGTGACGGCGGGCGGGAGGAACTGGCCGAGCGCGCCGGTCCAGCCGGTGCCGCGCGGCCGGCCCAGGGCGAGGGCGTCCGAGACCGCCAGCACGATGCCGGCCAGCGCCATGAACCCGCACGTGTAGAGGACGAGCGCGCGGCCGGCGGTCTCGGCGCCGGTGTGGAGCAGGACCAGGCCGAGGATCGTGCCGCCGCCCAGGAACAGGTTGTAGAAGCCGACGTTGAACGACCACAGCCGGATCGCCGGCAGGTCCTTCGCGTCGAGCTTGAACACGCCCCGGTGGATGGCGGGCCGGTCCATCAGGAACGACTCCAACACCCACACCACCACGTGGATCAACGCGGCCACGCCGGCAGCGACCTGCGCGACGGCGTTCACGACGGCCAGTCCTGGAGGGTGACGCCGTGCCGGTCGGCGATCTCCGCCAGCGGGCCGAAGGCGTCGGCGAGGGGCGTGCCCGGCGGGAGGGCGGCGTCCACGTCGACGAAGAAGCGGCGCATCTGGTCGGTGGGGCAGATGGCGAGCAGCTTCACGTACGGGGTGTGGACGGTGAAGGTGTACATCGTGCCGGGCGGGATGGTGAGGGTGCTGCCCGGTCCGAGGTCGTGGACCTCGCCGTCCACCAGGACGGCCGTGCGGCCGTGCAGGATGTAGAAGGTCACGCCCCACGGGGTGGCGTGCGGCGGCACGGTGGGTCCGCGCGGGACGTCCACCTCGAACAGCTCGAAGCCGCCGGTCTGCGCCAGGTCGGCTTTCACGGTGAGGGTCGCGTCCGGCGAGACGAGTTCGACGCCTTCGCCGGCGGCGTTCAGCAGAGTGGTCATGCGTCGATGGTGGGCAGCCGCCGGGGCGCCCTCCATCCCGGAAATGTGGGGTGCCCGCGCCGCCCGGCCGGGGCGCATACTCCGTGTCGTGTGGGAAGGCCGGGCACGCTCCGCGCGGCGCGACGTCGCCGCCCTCGCCTCGGCGGGCCTCGGGGTCGCCGAGCTGCACGCCGCCGCCATCGAGCTGGTCGAGCGGGTGGTGCCGACCGACCTGACGTGCTGGGCGTCGCTGGACCCGGACACCGTCGCGATCAGCACCATGACCAGCGGCGCGGCCCGCATCCCGGCGCGCTTCGAACCCCTGCTGGCGGCTTTCGAGTACGGCGGCGGCGAGCCGCACACGTTCGCCGAGCTGGGCAGGCGGCCGGTGCCGGTGGCGCGGCTGTCCGAGCTGGCCGACCGCGACCGGGCGCGCAGCGGCCGGCTCAACGAGGTGTGGCGGCCGTTGGGGCTCGGGCACGAGCTGCGGGTGGTGTTCCGGGTGGACGGTGCGTGCTGGGGCGCGGCGGGCCTGGTGCGGCGCGGCGAGTTCAGCGACCGGGAGGTCGAGTTCGTGGCGTCGGTGGCGCCCGCGCTGGCGGCGGCGACCCGGCTGGCGGCCCGGTTCGGCGGCGCGGGCGGCGACGAACCGCCCGGGATCGTCGTGGTCGGACCGGACGGGCGGGTGCAGGCGGCGACCGGCGCGGCGCGGACGTGGGAGCGGGAACTGGACGAGATCGCGCCCGGCCGGTTCGCGGTGCTGGTGCGGGCGGCGGTGTCGGGGGCGCGGGCGTCGGCGGCGGGGACGTTCCGGGCGCGGGTGCGGGACGCGGCGGGCGGCTGGGTGCGGCTGTGCGCGGACCGGTTGGTGGGCGACGCGGACGACGACGAGGTGGCGGTGACCGTCGCGCGGGCGTCCGGCGCGGACCTGCTGGCGCTGCGGTGCGCGGCCTACGGGTTGACCGCGCGGGAGCGCGAGGTGTGCGACCAGGTCATCAGTGGACTGTCCACTGTGGACATCGCGGACCGGCTCGGGATCTCCGCGCACACCGTGCAGGACCACTTGAAATCCGTGTTCGCCAAGCTCGACGTGCGCAGCCGCGGCGGCCTTGTTGCCACCTTGCGGCGGGAACGAGCCGCCGGCTGAAGGTCAAGCGACGATCGACGGGGTCACTTCGGGTTCCCGGTGGGTCATCATGGCGCGGGCCTTGTCCCCTTCCCTGCACGGAGGACTCCGCATGTTCCACAACGACAAGGCGGGGCGCAGCCGCGGCGCCCTGCTCACCGGCGCGCTCGCACTGGGCGCGCTCACCGTCCTCGGGCCGTCCGCCGACGGCAGCACCGCCGTCGCCAAGAACTCCGCCGACTGCATCACCGAGACCTACTCCGCCGCGCGCGGCAAGCCGGGCGCCACCGGCCACGACCGCAACGAGATCAGCCAGGCCGAAGCCGAGCGCATGAACCGCGACCTGCGCGAGCGCGTGGCGAGGGCGCAGGCGTCGGGCGAGCTGACGATGGCCGCCGGCGGCACCATCCCGGTCGTGTTCCACGTCGTCACCGGCAACGGCGGCGTCGGCAACGTCACCGACGCCACGATCACCGAGCAGATGAAGGTGCTCAACGCGGGCTTCGCGGGTGCCGAGGCGCCGGGCGTCGCCGCGAACACCGGCTTCACGTTCGTGCTCCAGGAGACCAAGCGCTGGTCGAACAACACCTGGTTCACCGGCGCGGACCGCTCGCGCGTGGAGAAGCAGATGAAGTCCGCGACCCGCGTCGGCGGCGCGGCCACGCTCAACGTGTGGTCGGTGGACATCGACGGCCTGGGCTACGCGACCTTCCCGAGCTGGTACGAGCGCCGCCCGCAGCTCGACGGCGTGGTGATCGACTGGACCAGCGTCCCCGGCGGCAGCGCGACCAACTTCAACCTGGGCAAGACCCTGACCCACGAGGTCGGCCACTGGATGGGCCTGTGGCACACCTTCCAGGGCGGCTGCACCGCGACCAACGACGAGGTCGCCGACACCCCGGCCCAGTCCAGCCCGACGTCGGGCTGCCCCGCCGGCCGCGACTCGTGCACCCTGCCGGGCCTGGACCCGATCCACAACTACATGGACTACTCCTACGACGACTGCTACAACCAGTTCACCCCGGGCCAGAACACCCGCATGCAGGACGCCTGGACCGCGTACCGCAGCGGCAGGTAGAACGGCCGGCTCGAACGGGTCCCCTCGCGCTGTGAGGGGACCCTTCGCTTTCCGGCGCAGCCGGCGGGCCGGCGCAGCCGGGGCTCGTGCGGGGCCGGCGCAGCCGGCGGGCCGGCGCAGCCGGGGCTCGTGCGGGGTCGGCGCAGCCGGGGCTCGTGCGGGGTCGGCGCAGCCGTGGCTCGTGCGGGGTCGGCGCAGCCGTGGCTCGTGCGGGGTCGGCGCAGCCGTGGCTCGTGCGGGGTCGGCGCAGCCGTGGCTCGTGCGGAGTCGGCGGGACCTCTGACTACCGATGCCCACCCCGCCGAGCCAACCCGACGCCCCGGCGAAAGATCACCCGATGAGCGGAAGGCCGCCCCGTTCCCCCAGCCCACCCGCGTTCGAGATGTGCCGAACGATGACGACTCCTCACCGACTCCGTGTAGTTTTGGAAATGACCGTGCGTCCGGCCAACGACCGGACCCGCGGGCGGCGGACCCGGAATGCCAGGAGCCAGGGTGGAGTTTCGGATTCTCGGGCCTTTCGAGGTGCACGGCACGACCGGCAGGGCGCGGCTGGGTGGGGCTAAGCAGACCGCGCTGCTCGCCACGCTCACCGCCCAGGCCAACCGGCTGACCACGGTGGACCACCTCGTCGAGTCCACGTGGGCGGACGCGCCCCCGGCCGGGGTGACCGCGGCCGTCCACACGTACGTGTCCCGGCTGCGCCGCGCCTTCGACGCGGTCGAGCCGGACGGCGGCGCGCGGATCGTCACCCGGCCCACCGGGTACCTGCTCCGCCTGGCGCCGCACGAACTCGACCTCGAAGTGTTCCGCGGTCACGTGACGAGGGGCCGCGAGGCCGCCGCCGCGGGTCGGTTCGCCGAAGCGTCCGCCGAACTCAACGCCGGGCTCGGGCTGTGGCGCGGACCGGCCTTCGTGGACGTCCTCTCCGACCTGTTGCACCGCACCGAGGTGCCGCGGCTGACCGAGGAGCAGCTGGGCGCGCTGGGCCGCCGCATCGACGCCGACCTGGAACTGGGCCGCCACGCCGACCTCGTCGGCGAACTGCGGGCGCTGACCGTCGAGCACCCGTTGCGCGAGCAGTTCTGGGGCCAGCTCATGCTCGCGCTCTACCGGGACGGCCGGCAGGCCGAAGCGCTCCAGACCTACCAGGAGGTCCGCACGCTGCGGATCGACCAGCTCGGCATCGACCCCGGCCCCGAACTCCAGCAGCTGCACCAGGCGATCCTGGCCAACGAGCCGGCGCTGAACGAGCCCGCGTCCGCCCCGCCACCCCGCACCATGCCGCCGCCCATGCAGCTGCCCGCCGACATCGTCGGCCTGGTGGGCCGCGACGGCGTGGCCGACGAGGTGGCCGCCGTCCTCGCCTCCGGTCACGACGCGCTGCCGATCGCCGTCCTCTCCGGCCTGCCCGGCGTCGGCAAGACCGCCCTGGCCACCCACATCGCGCACCGCCTCCGCAAGCGGTTCCCCGACGGCCAGCTCTACATGAACCTGCGCGGCTACGCGCAGACCGAGCCGGTGACGCCGACCCGCGTGCTGGCCCGGTTCCTGCGCTCGCTGGGGCTGTCCCCCGACCTGGTCCCGCTGGACGTCGACGAGCAGGCCGCCGTCTACCGGTCCCTGCTGGCCGACAAGCAGGTGCTGGTCGTGCTGGACAACGCCAACGCCGCCGAGCAGGTCCGGCCGCTGCTGCCCGCCGACCCGGGGTGCGCGGTGCTGGTGACCAGCCGCGACCCGTTGTCCGGCCTGGCCGTGCGGGAGGGCGCGATCCGGTTCGACCTGGACGTGCTGACCCCGGCCGACGCCTACGCCCTCCTGGTCACCCTGCTGGGTCCCGGACTGGCCGCCGACCCGGAGGCGTTGGACGAGCTGGCCGCGCTGTGCGGGTACCTGCCGCTGGCGCTGCGCATCGCCGCCGCGAACCTGACCGCCCGGGTGCCCAGCACGTCCGTGCGCGAGTACGTGGACCGGCTGCGCGACGGCAACCGGCTGGCCGCGCTGGCCGTGGAGAACGACGAGCAGACCGGGGTGCGGGCCGCGTTCGACCTGTCCTACGAGTCGCTGCGGCCGGCGGCGGCGCGCCTGTTCCGGATGACCGCGCTGGTGCCGGGCCCGGACTTCACCCCGCACGCGGCGGCGGCCCTGGTCGGCACGGACCCGGGCCGGGCGCACGAACTGCTGGGCGTGCTCGCGACCGCCGCCCTGGTGCAGGAGGCCGGGCCGGACCGGTACCAGCTGCACGACCTGGTCCGGGACTACGCGCGCCAACGCGGCCTGGCCGAGGACGACGAGCCGACCCGCACGGCCGCG
This sequence comes from Actinosynnema sp. CA-248983, assembly GCA_050954585.1. Classification (GTDB taxonomy): domain Bacteria; phylum Actinomycetota; class Actinomycetes; order Mycobacteriales; family Pseudonocardiaceae; genus Actinosynnema. The sequence goes on from CP191863.1 coordinate 7,403,516, forward strand.
GTGGAACGCCTGCTGTCGCACTACTTCCGCGCCACCCGCACCGCGTCCGGGCTGATCGAGCCGATCCGCAAGGCCCCGGAGGAGCCGGCCGGCCTGCGCGAGACGGCGGTGCCGGAGCTGAAGGACCGGGCGACCGCGACGGCGTGGTTCGAGCAGGAGTACCCGAACCTGCACGCGGCCGTCGACCACGCCGCCGAGCACGGCCCGCACCGGTTCGCCTGGCACCTGGCGGACGCGATGTCCTCGCCGCTGGCGCTCGCGCCCCGGTTCGGCGAGTGGGTGACGGTGACCCGGACCGCGCTGCGCGCCGCGACGAAGGCGGGCGACCAGTCGGGCGAGGCGATCACGCTGGTCAGCCTGGGCCACGCGTACAACACGACGGGCCGCATGGCCGACGCGATCGAGACGCTGGAACGGGCGCTGGACCTGTACGTCCGGCTCGACCGGCCGGTGTACCAGCTGCCGTGCCACCACACGCTGGGCATGTCGCTGATGTGGACCGGCCGGCTGGCGGAGGCGTGCGCGCACTTCAAGCGCACGATCGAGCTGACCGGGACGGTGGACGTCGGCTACTACCGGGCGGGCGCGGTGCACGGCCTGGGCGTGGCCTACCGGTACCAGGGGCTGCTGCCCGAGGCGCTGGAGCAGTTGCTGACGTCGGTGACGCCCGAGCCCGCGCCGGACGAGTCGTACGTGCAGGTGTCGTGGCGGTTCAGCCTCGGCCTGACCTACCGCGACCTGGGCCGGTTCGACGAGGCCGTGCACCAGTTGAAGGCGACCCTGGCCGCCTACGAGCGGATGGGCAACGCGTTCGGCACCAGCCGGTGCCTGGTGGCGCTGGCCGGCGTGCACGCGTGGCGCGGGCGCACCGCCGAGGCGCTGGTGGCGGCGCAGCGCGGGCTCGACCTGAGCCGGCAGGTGAAGCACCGGCGCACCGAGGTGGACGCGTTGAACGTCCTGGGCTCGGTGCACGCCGCCCAGGGGCAGCACGACCGGGCGCGGACCCACCACGCCGAGGCCCGGGCGATCGCCGGCACGATGGGGCCGTACCTGTTCGGACTCCTGGAGGCGGAGATCGGCCTGGCGTCGACGACCACCGCGCTGGGTGACCTGCGCGCGGCGCGGCGGCACGCGGACACCGCCCTGACCCGCGTCCGGGAGAGCGGGTTCCGGCTGCACGAGCCCGCCGCGCACCTCGCGGCGGCCCGGGTCGAACTCGCGGCGGGCGACCCGGTCGCGGCTGCCCGGCACGCCGAGACAGCGTTGTCGTCGGCCCGCGAGACGACGAGACCGGCCTGGGAGGAACGCGCACGGGCGCTGCTCGACCGCGTCCACGTGCCGGCGGCCAACCGGTCGTCGGAGCACTGAACCAACCTGTCGAGAGTCGACGAGAAGATCGGGGATCATGAGCGCGCCTGACGCGTCGCCGATCGCGCTGGACGACGACTTCGTCCAGCGACGGCACAACTTCTACCAGCGGTTACGCGAGGACAGCCCGGTCCGCCGGGCCACGCTGCCGAACGGCCTGCCGGTGTGGCTGGTGACCCGGCACGCCGACGCCCGCGAAGCCCTGGCCAGTCCGTTGCTGAGCAAGGACTCCCAGCGGGCCGCGCCGTTGCACGAGGAGCAGGAGGAGCGGGGTGTCCAGGTCACCCGGCTGGCCAAGATCCTCCAGTCCCACATGCTCAACCTGGACCCGCCCGACCACACCAGGCTCCGCAAACTGGTGACCAGCGCGTTCACCCAGCGCCGCGTCGAACTGCTGCGCACGTGGGTGGAGGAGGTCACCGACCGCCTGCTCGACGGCCTCGCCGGCAAGGCCGAGGCCGACCTGCTGGGCGAGTTCGCCTTCCCCCTGACCGTGACCGTGATCGGCGAGCTGTTCGGCGTGCCCGCCGACGAACGCGACGCGTTCCGCGCCATGTCCGACGGCATCGCGTTCGGCGGCACGCCCGAGGCGATGGGCATGGCGTCCGCGCAGATGGCCGACTACCTGGCCGACCTGGTGGCCCGCAAGCGGGACAGCGCCGACGACGACCTGCTGGCGGATCTGATCCGGGCCCGCGACCTCGACGACCGGCTGGACGAGGACGAGCTGGTCGCGTCGGCGTTCCTGATGCTGACGGCGGGCTACGAGTCCACCGCGCAGTTCATCGGCAACGGCGTCCTGACCCTGCTCAGCCACCCGGATCAGTTGGCGCTGTTCAAGTCCGACCCCGGTCACCTGGTCGGCGCGGTGGAGGAGCTGCTGCGGTACGAGGGTCCGGGCAGCATGACCACGCTGCGGTTCGCCACGGAGCCGCTGACCTTGGGCGGCGTGGAGATCCCGGCCGGCGACTTCGTGGTCGTGCTGGTGGGTGTCGTGAACCGCGACCCCGACCAGTTCCCCGACCCGGACCGCTTCGACATCACCCGGACCGACCAGCGGCACCTGGCGTTCGGCCACGGCGTCCACCGCTGCCTGGGTGCGCCGCTGGCCCGCCTGGAGGGCCAGATCGCGCTGGGCAGGCTGTTCGACCGGTTCCCGGACCTGGCACTGGCCGTGCCGCCGGAGGACCTGCGGTGGAAGGACAGCGTCCTGTTCCACGGCCTCGACGCCCTTCCCGTGATTCCCCAACCGAAGGAGCAGCAGTGACCACGCCGGACGAGCGCTTCGCCGCCGCCGCCCACCCCGACCGACTGACCCGAGCAGCCGAAGCCGCCCGCGCCAACGGCCTCACCGTCGAGGTCGTGGACACGATCGCGGAGGCGAGGAAGCTGGTCACCGACCAGTTGCCGACGGACAAGACCATCTTCACGTCGTCGAGCGAGACCCTGCGCCTGTCGGGCATCGCCGAGGACATCGACACCTCCGGCCGTTTCGTGTCGGTGCGTGCCCAACTGGAACTCGACGGCGTCGACCGCGACCCGAACGAGGTGCGGCTGCGGACGGCCACTCCGGACGTGGTGGTCGGCAGCGTCCATGCGGTGACCGAACAGGGTCACCTGGTGGCCGCGTCGGCGACCGGCAGCCAGTTCACGTCGTATTCGTTTGGTGCGGCACAGGCGATCTGGGTCGTCGGCGCGCAGAAGGTGGTGCCGGACCTGGCGGCGGCGCTGGCCCGGATCAGGGGGTACTCGCTGCCCAAGGAGAACGAGCGCTGCATGACGGCGTACGGGCAGCCGAGCGTCCTGTCGAAGATCCTGATCATCGAACGGGAGATCTTCCCGGGCCGGGCCACCCTGGTCCTGGTCCGCGAACCCATCGGCTTCTGAACACCCGGGGTGCGGTGCCTCCGCCGCCACCGCACCCTTGGCCGCGCAGCGGCTGCTTTTGGCTTTTGGTAGGGCTCCCAGCCCAGGGGAACCGATGCTCTTCCCTCCCCCATGGGCGGTCTGCCCGCCGATGGGGGATGGAACAGCAAAAGCGGCCGGCTCTAGCGGCGGGCACGGTCGTGAGCTGCCGTCCAGTCCAGCTCCGGTCCCAGCGGCACCAACCCCGACGGGTTGATCCACGTGTGGGTCAGGAAGTAATGGCGTTTGGTCTGCTCGAAGTCCGTCGTCCCGCTGAACGCCTCCCGACTGTACAAATCCCGCGCATACCCCCACAAATTGGGGTAGTCCACCAGCCGTCGCAGGTTCGCCTTGAAATGGTTGACGTACACCGAGTCGAACCGCGCCAACGTCACGAACAGCCGCACGTCCGAGTCAGTCAGGAAGTCGCCGAACAGGTACCTCCGCGTCGCCAACCGCTCTTCCAACTGGTCCAACGCATCGAAAAGCGCCAGGACCTCGCGCTCGTAGTCCTGCTGGCTCCTGGCGAAACCGCACCGGTACGGCCCGTTGTGGACCCGTTCGTACAAGAACTCGTTCAGCGCGTCGATCTCCGGCCGCAACGGCTCCGGGTACAGGTCGATGTCCTTCGTCGCCCACTCGTCGAACGCCGTCGCCACATCGATGCTCAAGTGACGAAAATCGTTGCTGGCTATGCGCTTCTCCACCTTGTCCCACAGCACCGGGACGGACACGTGGCCGTCGTGGTCCGGGTCGGTCGCGGTGTAGGCCTCGCTCAAGAGTGCGAAGCCGTTGAGGTGGTCCAGGTCGTGGCCGTCGCCCTCGCGGAAGGCCCAGCCCCGGCCGTCGCGCATCGGGTCCACGGCGGACACCGAGATCACGTCCTCCAGGCCCTTCAGCTTCCTCGTGATGGTCACGCGTTGGCAGAACGGGCAGGACAGCGCGATGTACAGGTGGTACCGGCCGGGCTCCGCGCGCAGTCCGCCGGCCCCGCCGGCGGTGATGCGGTTCGGGAAAGCGGGGCCGGGACGGGCCGGGGCGCCGGGTTTGGGTTTGGGTGCGTAGGGACCGTAGGTGGCGAAGTCCACCGGGCTCGCCGCCTTGGGTGGCGTGGTCATGCCGGTTCCCTTCTGGGTAGGTGGGGGACAGCGGAGAGCAGGGCGCGGGTGTGCGGGTGGCTCGGCGTGGCGAAGACCTGGTCGACGGGGCCGGTTTCCACGATCCGGCCCGCTTGCAGCACGGCGACCCGGTCGGCGACCTGCCGCACCACCGCGAGGTCGTGCGAGATGAACACCAGGCTCAACCGGAGCGAGGCCTGGAGGTCCACGAGCAGCCGCAGCACCTGCGCCTGCACGGAGATGTCCAGCGAGGACGCGGGTTCGTCGCACACCAGCAGGTCCGGACCGGGTGCGATGGCGCGGGCGATGGCGACCCGCTGGCACTGGCCGCCGGACAGCTCGCCGGGTCGCCGCGACAGCAGGCCCACGGGCAGCGCCACCTGCTCGGCCAGCTCGTGAACGCGCCCCGGCGATGCATCCACACCGAAGGCGCGCAACGGTTCCGCGATCAGGTCGAACGCGGTGTAGCGGGGGTCCAGGCAGGTGAACGGGTCCTGGAAGACGAGCTGGACCCGCCGCCGGAACCGGCGCAACTCCTCACCGCGCAGCGCCGCGAGGTCCGCGCCGTCGAACAGTATCCGGCCGGCCGTGGCGTCCTCCAGCCGCACCAGCAGCCGCGCCACGGTCGACTTGCCCGCACCGGACTCCCCCACCAGGGCCAGGGTCTCGCCGCGCGCCACGGTGAACGCCACGTCCTCCACAGCGGTGATCCGCTTGCGGGCCGCGCCGAACCGGGACCCGGTGAACACCTTGGTCAGCCCCTGGACGTCGAGCAGGGTCTCGCCGGTCGCCGAGGAGGGCCCCAAGCGCGTCGAGTTCAGGCTGGGCGCGTCGGCCACGAGCCGCCGGGTGCGCGGGTGGTCCGGCGCGTCGAGGACCCGCGCCGGCGGGCCCTCCTCCACGACCTCGCCGTCCGCCATCACCACGACGTGCTCGGCGCGTTCGGCCGCGATGCCCAGGTCGTGCGTGATCAGCACCAACGCGGTCCCCAGGGACCGGGTCAACGACGTGAGGTGGTCGAGCACCTGCCGCTGCACGGTCGGGTCCAGCGCGGAGGTCGGTTCGTCGGCCACGATCAGGTCCGGCTCGCCCGCCAGGGCCGCCGCGATGAGCACCCGCTGCCGCATCCCGCCGGACAGCTCGTGCGGGTACTGCCGCGCCCGCACCCCGGCGTCCGGGAACCCCGCGATCTCCAGCAGCTCCACCGCGCGCCGGCGGGCGTCGCGGCGCGAGGCCAGCCCGTGCACCCGCAGCACCTCGGCGACCTGCGCCCCCACCGGCACGACGGGGTTCAACGCGGCGGTCGGGTCCTGCGGGACAAGCGAGATCGACCGCCCGCGCACCGCGCGCATCCCGCGTTCGCCCAGCGCCAGCAGGTTCCGCCCGCCGAACTCGACCGACCCGCCGAGCACCCGCGCCGACGGCGGCAGCAGCCCCAACACCGTGCGCGCCAACGTCGTCTTCCCGGACCCGGACTCGCCGACGACCGCCACGGTCTGCCCGGCCCGCACGGTCAGGTCCACGCCGAGGAGCGCCGGGACCCGGCCCCCGGCGAAGGACACCCGCAACCCCCGCACCGCCAACAGGCTCACCGCCGCGCCACCGCCCGGTGCAGCGCGGTCACGGCCAGCGTCGTGCACACCACCATCACCCCGGGAAACGCCGTGAGCCACCACGCCGTTCCCACGTAGTCCCGACCCGAGGACGCGAGCGAGCCCCAGTCGGCGTCCGGCGGTCGCGGCCCGAACCCCAGGAAGCTCAACGACGAGGACGCCAGCAGCGCGACCCCCAGGCTCATCAGCGCCAACGTCAGCACGGGCCCGGCGGCGTTGGGGATGATGTGCCGCACCAGCACGGCGGCGGGCCGCACCCCGCTCACCGTCGCCGCCGCCACGAACGGCCGGGCCCGCACGTGCAGCACCTGCCCGCGCACCACCCGGCAGAACGGGGCGATCCCGGCCACCGCGACCGCCACCGCCACGTTCACCACCGAGCTGCCCAGAATCCCGATCACCGCCAGCGCCGACAGCAGCGCCGGGAACGCCAGCAGCACGTCCACCGCGCGCATCAGCAGGGCGTCCGGCCAGCCGCCCAGCATGCCCGACACCAGCCCGACCAGCGCCCCCACCACCAGTGACGCGGTCGCCGCCGCCAACGCCACCAGCACCGACACCCGCGAGCCGTGCACGACCCGGCTGAACAGGTCCCGGCCCAACTGGTCGGTGCCGAACGGGTGCGCGAAGCTCGGCGGTTCCAGCGCGACCAGCGGGTCGATGCGGTCCGGCGGGGTCGGCGCGAGCAGGTCGGGCACGGCCACGCACAGCACCACGAACGCCAGCACCAGCAGCGACAGCACGACACCCGGGCGCTTCACGTCAGTCCCTGATCCGGTCCGCGGTGACCCTGGGGTCGACCATCACGTAACAGAGGTCCACCAGCAGGTTCACCACCACGTACAGCACGCCCAGCAGCGCCACGACCCCTTGCAGCACTGGGATGTCGTGGTTGGTGATGGCCTGCAACGTCAACCGGCCCAGGCCGGGCCGCGCGAACACGGTCTCCGCGATCACCGCCGCCGCCAGCAGGTTGCCGACCGTGGTGCCCACCAGCGTGATCGTCGGGATCGACGCGTTGCGCAACGCGTGCCGCAGCAGCACCCGCCACCGCCCGGCGCCCTTCGCGCGGGCCGTCACCACGAACGCCTCCGCGTCCACCGCCGCCAGCGACGTCCCCAGCACCTGCGCGATCACCCCGATGGCGGGCAGCGCCAGGGTCACCGCAGGCAAGACAAGGGCCGCGAAGCCCGCATCGCCGGTCGCGGGGAACAGCGTGAGCCGGAACGAGAACACCTCGATCAGCACCAACGCCACCCAGTACCCCGGCGTGGACATGAACACCACCGGCACCCCGTGGCACAACGACCGCAACGGCCCCGTCGCCACCCGCCCCGCCACCGCGATGCCCACGCCGAACACCAGCGACAGCACCAGCGCGAACAGCGCCAGCTCCGCGCTCGCGGGCGCCACGGCCGAGATCGCCGACACCACCGGTTCCCCGGTCTGCACCGACCGGCCGAGGTCGCCGCGCACCGCGTCCGCCAGGAACCCGAAGTACTGCTCGTGCAGCGGCCGGTCCAGCCCGAGCTGGTGGCGCAGCGCCTGCTCCTGCTCGGGCGTGGGCGTCGGCCCCGCGCCGGACAGCATCGTCTGCACGGGGTCGCCCGGCACGAGCTGCATCATCACGAACGACAGCGTCAGCACCGCCACCAGCACCGGCACCGCCGAGGCGAGCCGGCGGAGGACGAACCCGGCGCGGCGTGCGGTCAGCGCGACACCCAAGCCTCGTGGAACGACGGCAGGCCCTGCGGGTCGAACACGATCCCGTGCACGGCCTTGCCGACGCCCAGCAGGTAGGTCGGGTCGTACACCGGGATCGCGGTGGCGTTCTCGATCAGCGACCGCTGCACCTTGGCGTAGTTCTCGTTGCGCACCCCGTCGTCCACGGTCGCCGCCGCGGCCGACAGCAGCCCCGGCACCTCGGGCGCGACCACCGCCGGCGCGCCGCCGCGCGGCGCGGTCAGCACGGTCCGCAGCACGTCGCCGTCCGCCCGCACGAAGCTGATGTCGCCCATCTGGAGCTCACCGCGCGCGGTCTTGGCGATCGCCTCGCCCATCGCCAGCGGCACGAGCTTGACGTCGACGCCGACCGCCTTGAGCTGCTGCTGCACGACCTGCGCCAACAGGTCCCGCTGCTCGCGGGTCGGCGAGATGAACGTCCACTCGACGGTCAGCGGCCTGCCGTTCTTGGCCCGCGTGCCGTCGTCCTGCTTCTCCCAGCCCGCTTCGTCCAGCAGCCGCTCGGCCGCCGCGGCGTCGAACTGGCTGGTGCCCAGGATCGAGGCGTAGCCCGGGGTCGCCCCGGTGAGCACGCTCGTCGCGCGGGGGTACTTGCCCTGGTAGAGGCTGTTGACCACGGCTTCGGTGTCGATGGCCTTCGCGATCGCCTGGCGGACCTTCACGTCCGACAGCGGCTCGCGGGCGGCGTTGAGGTTCAGCGTGTAGGCGATCCCCGGCTGCGCCTTGGCCAACACCTCGAAGCCCGCGCCCTTGAGCCCGTCGACTTCCTTCGGCGGGACGTTCGCGATGGCGTCGACCTGGTTGGTGCGCAGGCTGCCCATGCGGACACCGTTCTCCGGGACGATGTTGATCGTCACCAGGTCCAGGTAGGGCGCACCCCGGTGCTTGGCCGTCTCCGGCCCCCAGTTGTAGTCGGCCCGCTTGGACAGCGTGATGCTCGCCTGCGGCTGCCGCTCGGCCGCGACGAACGGCCCACTGCCCACGGGCTTGCGGCACACGGCCTCCGGCCCGGCCTCGAACACCTTGGGCGACTGCATGCCGAGGAACGCGGTGCTCGCCGCCTGCGGGAACGAGGCGTTGGGCGCCTTGAACTTGACGGTCACCGTGCGCGGGTCGTCGACGGTCGTGCCGTCGTACCCGGCGAGCAGGCTGGCCGCGAGCAGGGACTTGGTCGCCGGCAGCACGATCCGGTCGAAGTTCTCCTTGACCGCGTTCGCGTCGAACGGCACGCCATCGCTGAAGGTCACCCCGGTGCGCAGGGTGAAGGTGAAGGAGGTGGCGTCGGGCGAGGCGGTCCACGACTCGGCCAGCCACGGCTTCAGCTCCAACGTCCTGGGGTCCTGCGCGACCAGCGAGTCCACGACGTTCCGCGTCACCAGCTGGGAGGCGGCGGTGGGCGACTGGTGCGGGTCCAGGCAGCCCGGATCGGCGTCGGTCGCGAACGTGAGCGACCCTCCCGACTTCGGCTCGGCCTGGGGCGCAGTGGCGTCCGGGGCGCTGGTGCTGCACCCCACCGCGGCAACAGCCACCGCGGCGATGAGGACGGCTCGTCTTCCGGTCATCGTCTCCCCCGTTGAGGTCCCGGCCAGCCTTCCGAACCATCCGCCCCAAGGGGAGTGATCCACCGCTTCATCACCCGATTGGCGGTACGCCACCCCGACGCGCGAAGCGCCGCTTTCCGCTTTGGGCGCGCGCGGCGCGGCGCTCTTCAGCTTTTGGGCGCCTGCTCTTGGGCTTTTCCCTCCTTGGCGGCCTGCCGGCCGGCGAGGTGCTTTTGATTTTGAATGCTTTGAAAAGCCAAAAGCCGCCGCTTCGTGGCGAAAGCGCTGGCTAGGCGGTCAGGAGTGCCCGCTCCTCCGACGTCAGCGGCGGTTCGGTGCTCGGTCGTTCATGCCTCCGAAGCACCTTCCTGACCACCCCCGGCCGCATAAGCCGCGACAACGGCTCCGACAACGTGTACGAATCCAACAACGCGGCAGCCACCTCCCGGTCAACCGCTGCCGCCACCCCAACCCGGTCCGCGTACCACCCCGCCACCCGGTCCGGCAGCCGCCGCCCCGGAGCGAACGTGCGCTCGTACCGAACGTCCTGCCCCACCGCCAAAGCCCAAGCGTCCGCGGTAGCCCGACCCACCGCTTTCCGCACCGACCGCGCCACCCCGCCCCCGAGCCCGTGCTCCCCCACCCCGTCCCGCAAAGCCTCAGCGTCCAAAGCCGCGACCGTCATCCCATGCCCGTACAGCGGGTTGTAATTGGCGACCGCATCCCCCACCGCCACGAACCCCGCCACGTCGGGGAACGCCCGCAACCGCCCCGGCGGCGCGCCATAAGCCCGAATCCCGCCGACCAGCTCCGCGCACCCCAGCAACTCCGCCACCAACGGGTGCCGCAAACCCTTGGCGTACCCCAAGAACCCAGCCTCATCGGTCGGCGGCACGTGCCCCCGCAACCCGGCCAGGCTCACGATCCACCGCCCCTCCTCGACGGGCAGTACCACTCCACCGTGCCCCTCGTCCGGCGGCCCGGGCTGCACGCACACCGCCGGGAACCCATCCAACCGCTCCGCCGGCCGGTACAGCGCCGTGGCGTACCGAATCCCGGGATCAACCACCACGTCCCGGACCGACCGCCCCAACTCCCCCAACCACCGGTCAGCCTTCGAAGAGGCCCCAGTCGCATCGACGACCAGATCAGCGGGAACCTCCCGCTCGACACCTTCAACCCGCGACCGCACCACGGCCCCGGTGACCCGCCCGCCGTCCCCCAGCAGCCGCAAGACCTCGGTCTCCGCCACGACCTCGACCCCAGCCACCAGGTCCCGCAGCACCGACTCCACCAAAGGCCGCCGGCAACTGACCAGGAACTGCCCGTGCTCGAACCGGGGCGTCCACCCGAACGGCGTGAACGTCAGGATGTCCTGCGGCATCCCCACCCGGTGCGCCCCCGCGCCCAGCAGAGCCGCCTCGAACCCGGGCACCAGGCTCTCCATCGCCCGAACCCCGCGCGCCAGCAACAAGTGCGCGTGCCGACCCTGCGGAACACCGCGCCTCGGCCGAGCCCCGTCGAACCGGTCCCGCTCCACGACGGTCACGCTGTGCCCGTGCCCGACCAGCGCCGCGGCAGCGAGGAAACCCGCTACCCCACCACCAAGAACCAGCCCTCGCCCCATCAGAACTTCCGCCACGGCGAGACGCCCTCGGCCCGGAACCGCCGGTACAGCAGCACCGCGTACACCACGTCCAGCACCACCTCGGCCGCGATCATCTGGTGCAGCAGCCACCGGTCCGGGTACCACGCGATGAGCCCGACCGCACCGGACACGTCGATCACCGTCTTGAGCAGCGCGATGTACATCGTCTGCCCGACCGTGGACCGCCGGACCCGCAGCATCTGGATGAACAGCGCCTCCATCAGCACCACCACGAACACGGTGGTGTACGCGCCGACCCGGTCGTCGAACTCGCGGGTCGCCAGGACCATGAACGACAGCGCGAAGACGAACCACCCGCCGACCATCCACGCGAACCCCGCGCGCGACATCCCGGGAAAGTCCTGCCGCCCCCACCGCAGCGCCTGCCACAGCAGCACCAGGTTGAGCGGCAGCCAGAAGTACAGGATCACCCGCATCTCCGGGTACACCGGATAAATAAACGCGTACGTGAGTTCCCAGGACACGTTGGCGCACGCCGCGAACACCGGCAGCGTCGACCGCTTGTCCAGGAACCCGCGCCGGATCGCCAGCAGGTAGATCGCGAACGTGCACACGCCCACCACGGCGAACGCGATGCCGGGCACCGCCTCCGGCACGGGTGCCTGCGGATCGAGGACCGGAGGTGTCACGCGGCACCCACCGCGCCCGCGCGCCCGCGCTTGAAGGCGTCGAGCACCTGCACGCCCACGGCGGGCGTCACGTACAGGGCGAACAGGACCGCGCAGGCCACCACCGAAGCGGTGAACCCGTCGTCGATCGCGGAGGCGACGGTGAAGCCCACCACCGCCACCACACCGGTCGCGGCGGCGTGCGCGGTGGCCAGGTGCGCCGTCGAGGTGGCCTGGTCGGGCGCGTCCGGCGACGGCGGTTCGCGCAGCAGCCGCCGGCTCAGCACGACAGCCCCGGGAGCGGTGAGCAACAGACCGACGCCCACCGCGAGCGGCAGCACGCCGGTCGCCGTGGTGACGAGAACAATCACGTAAGCGGCGGCCTGCAAAGCGGCGAACAGCAGCGCGGCATTGCGCGCCCCCAAAGTGTTCGGGAGGGTGTGCTTGCCGACGACCAGGTCCGAGTCGCGGTCCACGAAGTTCATCACCATCATCCGCGCGGTCATCACCAGCAGCAGGGGCACGCACACCGCGACCAGCTCGGCCGGGAAACCGCCGGTCAGCGAGTACACCATGAGGAACGGGCAGAACAGGGTGAGCGACGCGGCCGTGGTGACCTCGCCGACCGCCCGGTAGTTCAGCCGCACCGGCGGCGCGGTGTAGAACCAGGCCAGCGCGATCGCGGCCAGCGAGATGAGCCGCTGCACCGGGTCCGGCATCAGCACGGTCAGCACCAGCACCACGAACAGCAGCACGAACGCCGCCGCCAGGCTGACCTCCGGCCGCAACGCGCCCTTCACCAGCACCTGGCTGCCCCCGGTCCACCGGTTGGGCGCGGTGTGCGCGCTGTCGGCGGCCAGGTCGAAGTACTCGTTGCAGTAGTGGGTCATCAGGTGCGTGAGCACGACCGTGGACTGGATCAGCAGCCAGGTGCCCACCGCGAACGCGTGTCCACTGTAGACGGACACGGCGACGCCGAGGGTCACCGTCAGCTGGCTCTCCACCAGGAACCGGAGCCTGCTCAGCCGGATGAACGCGGCGAGTCGCCCACCCACGGCCGATTACCTGTTCCGCCAGGGCGCGCCCGGTGCGTACAGCCGCGCGTCGGTCTCCAGCTCGAACGGCGCGCCCGGCGGCAGGTTGATCAGCTCCATCTGCATGCCCCACGGCGTGGTGAAGTACACCCAGCGGTCACCGGTGATGGGGCCCTCCTCGATGGTCTCCGGCTCGCCCATGACCGTGACGCCGGGCTGGTCGCGCAGGTACGCCACCGCCGCGTCCACGTCCTCCACGTGGATCGCCAGGTGGTGACCGCCCCAGTCGCTGTTGCGCGGCAGCTCGCGGCGCTGGTCGGGGGCGGTGTACTCGAACAGCTCCAGGTTGGTCACCGGACCCAGCCGCAGCATGGCGATGCGGGTGGACGCCTTGGCGTCCACGCCGAGCTTGCGGGTCATCCAGTCGCCGTCCGGGTCCTCCACCGGCCCCAGCTCGTAGACCAGTTCCGCGCCGATCACGTCGACGAAGAACCGCACCGCCTGGTCCAGGTCCGGCACCGTGTACGCCACGTGGTGCACGGCCCGCGCGCCCGGGATGCCCATCAGATCCTCCCCGCGTAGGCCTGGTTGGGGATCGCGCCCATCAGCGCGAGCCCGCCGTCGATGTGCAGCGTCGAACCGGTGACGTAGGCCGCCGCGTCGCTCGCCAGGTGGGCGATCAGGGCGGCCACCTCGGTGGCCCGGCCGGGCCGGCCGACCGGGATCATCGGCCGGTCGATGTCGGCGGCGTCGAGGTGGTCGGGGACGCCGTTCATGGGGGTGGCGGTCTCGCCGGGGGCGACCGCGTTGACGGTGATGCCGTGCGGGGCGAGTTCCAGCGCCATCACCCGGGTCAGCATCAGCAGGCCGCCCTTGGCGGCGCAGTACGCGGAGCCGCCGTCGATCGGGATCAGCTCGTGCACCGAGGTGACGTTGACGATCCGCCCGCCGGCGCCCTGTTCGACCATGCGCCGGGCGACGGCCTGGGCGCACGCGAACGGGCCGGTGAGGTCGACGGCGAGCAGTCGCTGCCAGTCGTCCAGGGACTCGTCGAGGAACTTGCCGCGGTGGTTGACGCCCGCGTTGTTGACGAACACGTCCACGCCGCCGAGGTCGGTCACCGCCCGGTCGACGGCCCGCGCGGCCTGCTCGGGTTCGGCGTGGTCGAGGCGGAAGGTGACGGCTTTGCCGCCTTCCTCCTCCACCAACGCCTTCGTCCGGTCCGCACCGTCCACATCGGACCGGTACCCGATGGCGATGTCGTGGTCCGCACGCGCTAAGAGGACCGCGGCGGCCTTGCCGATCCCGGAGCTGGCCCCGGTCACCACCGCCCTGCGTCTGGCCATCAGCGCGCACCGCCTTCGACTTCGTAGCCTGCCTGGTCGAGACCGCCCGCGCCGAGGTAGCCGTAGAGCGCGGTGGTGACCGTGCCCGGGTCGGTGGCGAAGCCGTGCGGCTCGCCGGCGGGCACGTGGACGAGGTCGCCGGGGTCGAGCCGGACCGGCCCGTCCGGCGCGTGGTGGTACCCGCCGCCGCGCAGGACGAGGAAGAACTCGTCGGCGTGCGGGTGGCGGTGCGGCTCGTGGTGGCCGCCGGGGGCGAACGTGGAGGTCGCGACCACGAGACCGGCGGTGCCCAGGGTGTCGGTGGTCGCGAGCCACCGCACGCCCATGTCGGCGAACCCACCGACGTCTGCCAGCAGGTGGTCCCCGGCGATGTGGCCGTCGGCGTGGGAGAAGCGCCAGGTCCGGCTGTCCGCCGGCGCGGGGTGGCGGGAGGTCAGCACCAGGAGCCGCGCCTCGCCGCTCAGTTCGGCGGGCCCGTGGACGCCGTCGCCGACCCGCAGCACGGCACCGGTCTCGGCCCACTCGGCCTCGCCGGCGATCACCAACGCGGCTGCCTCGACCTCGTCGGTGGCGGTGAAATCACCGGCGTGCAGGGCGATCGAGCCCAGGGCGGTCGACACCACCACACCGTCCACATCGGACGTTCGCACCAGGGTCGTCACCAGTCCGCTCCGATGATCACCTTGGGCGGTCCGGACCGCCCGCGCTCCAGCAGTTCGAACGCCCGCTCCGGGGTGCGGGCGGGCACCACCGCGGCGACCAGGCGAGCGCCGTCGAGGACGCCCTCGGCGAACATCCGCACGGTCTCTTCGTAGTGGTCGATGCCGTGCTGGACGCCGAGCACGGTCACCCCGCGCAACGCGACGTCCCCGGGCACCAGGCCCTCCTCGGGCTCGTTCGACACCCCGACCAGCGCGATCCGGCCACCCCGCTCGACCAGCCGCAGGGCCGTGGCGAACGCGCCCGCCCCGCCGGAGGCCTCCACCACCAGCGAGTGCTCGCCGGGCGGCGCGTCGGGGACCAGGTGCGCGGGGCACCCGGCCAGGGCCAGGCCCGCCGGGTCGACGCCGACCGCGATCACGCGCTCGGCCCACCGGGACGCGAGCTGCACCGACAGCAGCCCGATCGTGCCGGTGCCGACCACGGCGACCCGGTCGTCCGGGCGGACCCCGGCCCGCCGGAACGCCTCGACCACCGTCACGGCGGGCTCGACGAACACCGCCCACGGCACGGCCAGGGACTCGGGCAGGACGGTCAGGGCGTGCGCGGGCATCCGGACGTACCGCGCCGCCGCGCCCTGCTGCCCGTACAGGCCGACCTCGGTCATGCGCGTGCACTGCTGTCGCTCGCCCCGCCGGCACCGGGCGCACCGGCCGCACGTGATCATGGTGTGGCCGACGACGGGGTC
Source organism: Actinosynnema sp. CA-248983 (assembly GCA_050954585.1). Lineage (GTDB taxonomy): Bacteria > Actinomycetota > Actinomycetes > Mycobacteriales > Pseudonocardiaceae > Actinosynnema. Next base: position 7,418,869 of record CP191863.1, read on the forward strand.
GCCGGGCGCGAAGCCGGGTGCGTCGTCCGCCGCGACCACCTCGCCCCACCACTCGTGGCCGAAGACGTGCGGGTGGCGGGCGCGGCCGTCGCGCAGGTAGGAGGCGGTGCCGTGGAACAGTTCCAGGTCGGTGCCGCACAGGCCGACGTAGTGGGTGCGGACCAGGACGTGCCCGGGTCGCCGTTCGGGGACGGGCACGGTGCCCACCTCGACCCGCTTGTGCCCGGTGATCAGCGCGGCCGGCATGGTCCCGGTCGGCCAGGTGCCGACCAGCCGGCGCGTGTGCTGGGGTGCGCTCACGGGGCCACCGGCGATCTCGGCGGCAGCGCGCCCGAGACGGCCGCGGGCAGCACCGCGACCCACAGGAACTCCACGCCCTCGGCACCGGCCGCCAGCCGCGCACCACCGGCCGGCACGAGCACGACGTCACCAGCCCGCACCGCCGCACCGCCGGCGAGCGCTGCGCCCTCTGCCGGGGTCGCGCCGTCAGCCAGGGTTGCGGAACCGTGCAGGAGCAGCCAGGCGGACTCGACGCCCTCGGTGCCCGGCGGGGCGAACACCGCACCCGGGGGCAGCCGCACGACGTCCACCGACTCGGTCTCGGAGTGCAGCATCCCGCGCCGCACCAGGCACCGCCACGCCACCGACCCGCCATCACCGAACGTCCGGGACGGCGCGGCCGGCGGTGTCACGATCACGACCCGCCCCCGTCCGGGACGTCGAGCTGCACCAGGAAGTACTCCAGGCCGTCCGCCCCGGCCGACACGGTCACGACCGTCCCCAGCGGCGCGGTCACCGACACGCCCTCGCGCAACGGCACCTCGGTCGCCGCCGTCGCGGCCGTCCCGCCACCGTCCAGCACGAAGAAGCTGAACTCCACGCCGTGGGCCGCCAGCTCGACCGACTCGCCGCCGGCCAGCCGGACCCGCCGGATCGCGCTCAGCGGACCGGTCAACACCGTCCGCGGGTCGATCTCGCCCGGCGAACCCAGGTGGAACACGCCCGCGTTCACGACGCCTCCCCGCGCAGCACCGCCGCCGTCCGCGGCCCCGACACCTCGACCACCAGCCACGTCACGCCCTGGTCGCCGAGGGCGCGCAGGCCGTGCTTGGTGCCCAGCCCGGTCAGCACGACGTCCCCAGGCCCGACCTCGGTGGCCACGCCGTCCAGCAGGATCTCGCCGCGCCCGGAGAGGATGAAGTAGACCTCCTCGGTCCGGCTGTGCACGTGCTCGCCGCTCACCCCGCCCGGCGGGATGCGCGCCCACTCCACGGCCTCCCAGTCGCCGTGCAGCCACGTGCGCCGCGTGAAGCACTTCCACTCCGACGCCCCGGCCGCGCCGTGCACGTCCTGCACGGCCGACGCTTCCGACGTGTCGCCGACAACCAGCTCACCGGTCACCGCAGTTCCCCGAGTTCCTTGGCGGCCACGGCCAGCTCCCCTTCCGTCACGTCGTCGCAGAACACCGCGGACCCGATGCCGGTGGGCAGCGGCAGGCGCTGGCGGCCACCGCGGTGCCGCGTCGTCGCCGCGAGACCTTCCCGCAACAGTGCGGGCCCGAGGAGTTCATGCGAGACGGGTAGACCGGTGGCGCGCAGGACGTCCAGTATTCGGTCGCGCTCCGCCGGTTCGAGCAGCCCGCGGCGGGCCGCCACGACCGTGAACAATGCCATGTCCACGGCCACCGCCTCGCCGTGCAGCAATTCCGGGAGGGCTTTCATCTCCAGCACCGGGCTGATCGAGTGGCCGAAATCCACGAGCCGGTCCAGGCGGTGCTCCCACAGATTGTCCGCCAACTCGCAGAGCATTCCGTCCACCGCCCGGTCGAGCACCTCCGCACCACCGGTGCGGAACCGATCGCGGACCAGGTCGGCACCGTGTTGTGCAATCAGCTCGAACAGTTCCCGGTCGCGGACCAGCGCGATCTTCAGCACCTCCGCGAGCCCGTTGACGACGTGCCGCTCGTCGAGGGTGGCCAGCAGCGTGCGGTCCAGCAGCGCGGCCAGCGGCGGGTGGTAGGCGCCGAAGAGGTTCTTGTGGTCGCCGTGGTTGACGGCCGTCTTCGCGCCCACGCCGGCGTCGACCAGGCCGACCAGGGTGGTGGGCACCCGGATGTACGGGGTGCCGCGCCGGTACAGGCCCGCGACCACGCCCACCACGTCGAGCAGCACGCCACCGCCGATCGCGATGATCGGCTGGTGGCGATCGATTCCGAAGGCGCCGAGCGCGTCCGCGACGAGCCCGACGGTGGCCATCGTCTTCAGCTCCTCGGACACCGGCAGCACCATCGGCTCGTCGGTGATGCCGTGGTGCGCCAGGTAGGCCCGGATGCGCGCGCCGTGCAGGCGGTCGACGGTGGCGTCGACCACGACGAAGCGGCGGCTGGTGACGGGGTAGGCGGCGGCCGACACGTCGGCCAGCGCGGTGTTCGCGGGGTCGAACACGTCGTCCACGACCACGACGTCGTATCGCACCGCGGCCTCGGTGGAAATTGTCCACCCCGGAAGACCACGCCCATGGTTCACACGCAACCCGCGCCCCCCATGGTGGTCGCAACGGCCCGGCCCTGTATGCGTCGGAGTGTAGCCGGCACGGTTACCGGGCAATACGGCCGAAAGGGTGGCGGGGTCCCGAACACGTGTCCTCGGGTGACCACAGACCGCACTCGGGCGGGCCGCCGGACGAAATCCCGGACCGGTATTGGGGAATATTCCACCCGCCCGCCGCGGCGCGTTACCCGGTATTCACAAGAATCATTCGGTGAATTCCCGCCGACCGCGCCGGCGACCCCGCCGGACGGGCCGCCGGACGGGCGCCGCACCGCGGCCTCGACCGGGCTGTGCGGACCGTCCGCGCACCCCACGGCGGCGGCGCGGCTTGTTCAGCGGCTTGTAAGCGACCGGTGCGACGCTGGAACAGCGAGAAGTCCGAGAGGACTTCGAAAGGCCGGGCCAGACGTCGCCAGGAGGCACGCCGCCACCCGGAAAGATCCGTCCAGGGGGCTTGTGGAGGTCGGATTTTTCGCGGCGTGAACCCCTGGCGATGGCGGTCGCAGCAGGGGGGCGCCGCGCGGTCGCAAGACCGGGCAGACAGGCGCAGGAGCTGCGACCGCCGGGCCCGCCTCGCACACCGACCGTCACCGTGATGCCGTAGGCGTTCGCTCGTTCAGCCCAGTCTTGGGCGTCTCATTTCGCGCCAAGCGTCACTGTGCGTTCCACTCCGGACGAGCATCACCCCTTCGGGTGGGCGGCGCGGACCAGGTACGCGGGGAGCCGTCGTAGCTCACCGGCGGGCGGACGTGACGCAGTTCACCATAGGGCGAGTCGATCGTCTCCACCCAGTCCTCGACGTCGTGGCACGCGCCCCCTCCGACCTCCGCCCGTTGGAGGTCGTGCAGCAGCCACGAGGCGGTGCCCGCCAGGGACAGCCGGACGTGCCGCCCACCGCCCTCGGCCAGCGCGCGCAGGACGGCGGCGGCGAGCAGGTAGCCGGTGCCGTGGTCCAGCGCCTGCGCGGGCAGCACCCCGGGCCGGTCCCCGTCCGACTCGGCCGCCGCGATCCCGCTGCCCGCCTGCACCAGGCTGTCGAACCCGCGCCGATCCGCCCACGGCCCGGTCCAGCCCCACGCGTTCAACTGGGCCACGACCAGGCCGGGCCGGCGGGACAGGAGGGCGTCGGCGCTCAGCCCGAAGCGGTCGAGAGCCCCCGGGCGGTACCCGGTCACCACGACGTCCGCGCGGTCGAGCAGGTCGTTGTCGAGCGGGAGGTCCAGCAGGGCGGATCTCTTGCCGAAACCCGTGTCCCACAGGTCGTCCTCGGGCAGCCCCGGCGCGTCGATCCGCAGCACGTCCGCGCCGAGGAGGCCCAACGTCCGGGTGGCCACCGGTCCGGCGATGACCCGCGTCAGGTCCAGCACCCGGACCCCTTCGGCGGGCAGGTCCGCACCGCCGAGCCGCCGGCCTGAGGTCCCGGTGTCCCGGGTTTCCACCAACGGCAAGGGGGTCAGGGGGCGATCGGTCACCGCGACGGCCAGCCCGCCGGCGGCGTACACCGCCTCCTGCACCTCGACAGCGGAACGCCGAGCCATCTCCGCCTCGACCCGCTCGACGACGTCCGGGCCTTCGGGCAGGCCGAGGGTGCGCAGGAGCCGTTCCCGGTGGTGCGGGTAGTTGGCGTGCGTGCGCACCCACCCGTCGGCCGCCCGCCAGAACCGCGACAGGGGCGCGAAGACGGTCGGCTCCCGCCCGTCCATCCGGATGTGCCGCTCGCTGACGAACGCCGTGGCCACCGCGCCTTCGTGCACGCGGACCTTGGGCCGCGCTTTCCCGGTCCGCTTGGCGAGCAGTTCGGCGGCGGCCAGGGAACACGTGCCGACGGTCGCTCGGGCCAACTCCCGAACGGGCAGACGGGCGGGCAAGACCCCGTCGACGTGCTCGTACGTGATGCCGGCGGCCAGGTCGGGGTCTCCACCGAGTTGGCGCCACACGTGCGCCGTTGCAGGGTCCATGCGGATAGTTTGCCCACGTGGCAGCGGGCAACCCTGCCGGCATGGAGAAGGACGTGCCCCCGGTGCGGACACCGGAAGAGGACCGGCAGTTGGCCGAGAGCCAGAAGCTCATCGACGACGCCAAGTCGACGGCCCAAGACCTGCGGAAGGCCACGCCGGACCCGTTCCCGGACTCGGAGCCGCCGACGGAGAGCCGTCCGGGCAGCTGACCAGGCAGTCCCGGCGCGTCTGCCTTGCCGTGCGGGCAGTCCACCGCGCCGTGCGGCGAGTCCGCCTTGCCGTGTAGGCAGTCCGCCGCGCCGTGCGGGCAGTCCGCCGCGCCGTGCGGCGAGTCCGCCTTGCCGTGCGGGCAGTCCGCCGCGCCGTGCGGCGAGTCCGCCTCGCCGTGCGGGCAGTCCGCCGAGGGGCAACGCCCGGTTCGCTTGCCTAATCCTGGGCGCGGCCGGAGGCGAATTCCGCGTCGAAGGCTGCCGCGCCGAGGGCCGCGCGGGCCCGGTCGGCGATGCGGGTGACGTCGCCCCGCTCGCCCTCCGGCAACGGTGCGCCCACCGACTCGCGCAGAGCGGCGGCACGGCCCAGCAACCTGGCCGCCTCGGCCGGTTCCGCCACCCCGGCCAGCCCTTCGTGAGCCAGCGCCACCGCGCGGGGGTCGGCGGCGCGTTCCGCGGCGGCCAGGCTTTCCAGGTGCAGGGCGCGGGCGGCTTCGGCGTCTCCCCGCTGCTCCGCGGTGAAGCCGAGTTCGGCGAGGATCATGGACTGGGCGATGTCCGAGCCCAGTGCGCGGTCCCAGGCCAGCCACTTGCGGAGGACGGCTTCCGCCTCGTCGAAACGGCCACGCCTGCGGGCGCTCAGGGCCAGGCCGAGTTCCGCGAACTCCTCGCCGATGGGGTAGCCCTGTTCGGCCGCCACCGTCCGCGCCCGTTCGTGCAGGTCGTCGGCGCGGTCCAGGTCGCCGGTGAGCAGGGCGATGCGGCCCAGCGCGCCGAGCTTGTCCGACACGTCCGTCCACAGGCCCAGGTCCTCGGCCATCCGCAGGCCGGTCCGGTGGACGTGGGCGGCCTGGTCGTAGTCGCCGACGATCTCGGCGTGCCAGCCGAGGGCGTAGGTGGCGTGCAGGCGGCCCCAGCGGTCGCCCAGCGCGGTGAAGAGGTCCATCGCGCGGGTGCCGGCGGCGGTGAGGGTGTCCAGGTCGCTGCGCAGGAGTGCGTGTCGTGAGCGGACGATCAGAGATGTGGCGACGCCCCACTGGTCGCCCAGGCCTTGGAAGACGGCGAGGGTCGAGGCCAGTTGGTCCTCGCCGGTGCGGACTTCGCCGATGCCGACGCCGGCGATCGCCAGGAAGACCTCGGCCCTCGCTCGTGCCGCCAGGGCGTCCGGGTCCTGCGGTCGGGGAGCGTCGATCACGCCCAGGTCTTGGGACTCGCCCATGCGCAGCAGGAAGGCGGCCAGCCAGATGCGGGCGGTGGCGGCGTCGTCCGCGGAGCCGCCGGACGCCAGGGCGGCGGTGAGGGCGCGGCGGCCTTCGCCCAGTCGGCCGCGCAGCACCCAGTACCAGGCCAGGGCGTTGACCAGCGGGAGCGCGGTGCCCGCGCGGACGGCGCTGTCGACGGCGGCGCGGAGGTTCGCGGACTCGACGTCCAGCCGACGCAGCCACTCGCGTTGCTCGGGGCCGCGCAGGCGGGGGTCGGCGCGCAGCGCCAGGGCCGTGTAGTGCTCGCGGTGGCGGCGTTCGACCTCGGCGCGCTCGCCCGACTCGTCCAGCTTCGCCGCGCTGTAGTCGGCCACGGACTCCAGCAGCCGGTACCGGTAACCGTCCACTGTGGACACTGCGACCAGGGAGCGGTCCACCAAGCGGGCCAACAGGTCCAGCACGTCCAGGTCGTCGCCGCACACCGCTTCGGCGGCGGCGAGCGTCCAGCCGTCGGCGTGCGCGGAGAGCCGGCGCAGGACCGCGCGTTCGGGCTCGGTGAGCAGCTCCCAGCTCCAGTCGATCACCGCGCGCAGGGTCCGCTGGCGGGCCGGCGCGTCGGCGTGACCGGCGGACAGCAGGCGGAACCGGTCATCCAGCCGCGCCAGCAGTTCGTGCACGCCCAGGGCGCGCACGCGGGTGGCCGCGAGTTCCAGCGCGAGCGGCACGCCGTCCAGCCGGCGGCAGATGGCGGCGACCGCGTCGGCGTTGTCCGGGGTGAGCGTGAACCCGGGGCTGCGGGCGGCGGCGCGGGACACGAACAGCTCGACGGCGCTCGGCTCGGCCAGCGGCGGCACCGGGTACAGCACCTCGCCCGCGACACCCAGGGGCCGTTGACCGGTCGCGAGGACCCGCACGTCCGGCGCGGTGCGCAAGAGCACGCCCACCAGGTCGGCGACCGCCGGGGCCACGTGCTCGCAGTTGTCCAGCACGAGCATCAACCGCTTGCCCCGCAACGCGTCCGCCAGGTGCGCGGGCAGCCCGGCCGACGTCTCGTCGCGCACCCCGACGACGGCCGCGACCAGCTCCGCCACCGCCTCGACGTCCGCCCCCGCGGCCAAACCGGCCAGTTCCACCAGCCACACGCCGTCCGGGAAGTCCTCCACCGCGCGCCACGCCGCCGCCAGCGCCAGCCGGGTCTTGCCCACCCCGCCGGGACCGGTGAGGGTCACCAACCGGTCCGACCGCGCCCGCACCTCGCCGACCGCGTCCGCCCGGCCGACCAGCTCGCCCAGCACGTGCGGCAGGTTCGACGCGGACACCGGGCGCGAGCCGCCCAGCGCCGGGTCCTGGGCCAGGATCGCCTGGTGCAGCGCGGCCAGCTCCGGCCCCGGCTCCACGCCCAGCTCGTCGGCCAGCCGCGACCGGAAGTCCCGGTACCCGGCCAGCGCCTCGCTCTGCCGCCCCGCCCGGTACAGCGCCCGCAGGTGGGCGGCGCGCAGGCGTTCCCGCAGCGGGTGCCGCTCGACCAGGTCGCCCAGCTCGTCCGCGAGCACGCCCTCCTCGCCCAGCTCCAGGCGGGCCTCGGCGCGCTGCTCCACGGCGGTCAGCCACAGTTCCGCGAGCCGCGCGGCGGCGACCCGGGCGAACTCGTCGTCGGCGAAGTCGGCCAGCGCCGGACCCCGCCACAGCGCCAGCGCGTCGCCCAGCAGCGCGACCCGGTCCCGCGCGGACCCGACCGCCGACGCCTGCGCGACCAGGGCCTCGAACCGCCGCACGTCCACGTCGTCGGCGGGCACCTCCAGCAGGTAGCCGGGCGGCCGGGACACGACCAGCGCGCGTGACCCCGGCTCGGCGTTGTCCAGGGCGCCGCGCAACTGGGACACCCGGGTCTGCAACGCGCCCAGCGGGTTGGCCGGCAGCCGCTCGCCCCACAGGTGGTCGACGAGCCGGTCGGCGGGCACCACCCGCCCCGCCTCCAGCACCAGCTCGGCCAGCAGGGCGCGGACCTTCAGCTCGGGGATGCGGACCGGACGGGCGTCCGACGTCCACACCGCCAACGGACCGAGCACCCCGAAACGCACGGGCCAGAACCTACCCGAAGGGCGTCCGAAGTCGATCTGGACGGCGTCTGGAGCGCGGGAGATCACGGTGGGTCCCATGAGAGAGGAGCCGACCGGTGGACGAGCTGCCGCACCTGGCGATCATCGTCGAGGGCGAACCCGACCGGGCCGTCGCGCGGTGGCTGGCCGAGGCCGCCCGCCGCCGGGGTGACCTGGAGGTCGACCTGCTCGACCTGTCGCTGCTGGACCTCGTGGACGCCTGCGAGGCCGCCTGCGACAACGCCCCACCCGCGGTGCACGACCTGGAGCCGTGGCTGACCGTGGCCGCCGGGTTCGTCGTCGTGGCCCCCCGCCGCTTCCCGGTCACGCTGGCCCACACGGTCGGCTGGTGCCCGGACCCGTGGCGGGGCAAGCCCGTCGCGTTCGCCGCCGACACCGCCGAACCGCCCACCCTGCCCGGACTCCGCGTCGTCTTCGCCGCCGTCCGCGCGGTGGTCGTCCGCGAGGTCGCCGTCCCCCTGATCCCCGGTGCGCCGAGCGCGTGCTCGCCGCCCTCACCCACCACCTGTGAAGGAAGACATGTCTGCCAAAGCCGGGCCCCGCGAATGGCTGGGCCTGTTCGTGCTCCTGCTCCCCACGACCCTGCTGTTCCTGGCCATGACCGTGCTGTTCCTGGCCACCCCGCAGATCGCCGCCGACCTGCGGCCCAGCGGCAACGAGCTGCTGTGGGTCAACGACGTCTACGGCTTCATGATGGCCGGCCTGCTGGTGGCCATGGGCACCGTCGGCGACCGGGTCGGCCGCCGCAAGGTGCTGCTGTTCGGCGCGGCCCTGTTCGGCGTCGCCTCGGTGCTCGCCGCGTTCGCGCCGAACGCGGGCCTGCTGATCGGGGCGCGGGCCCTGATGGGCATCGGCGCGGCGGCCGTGATGCCGTCGACGTTGTCGCTGATCAGCTCGATGTTCGCGGATGCCCGGCAGCGGGCGACGGCGATCGGCATGTGGGCGGCGTCGGTGTCGGTCGGCGTGGCGGTCGGTCCGCTGGTCGGCGGTCTGCTGCTGGAGTCGTTCTGGTGGGGCGCGGCCCTGCTGATCGGCGTGCCGGTGATGGCCCTGGTCGTGATCGCCGCGCCGCTGCTGGTGCCGGACTACAAGGCGCCCGGGACGGGTCTGCCGGACGGGCTGTCCGTGCTGCTGTCCATGGCGACCCTGCTGCCGCTGGTGTACGGGGTGAAGGAGTTCTCCAAGTCCGGGTCGACCCCGACCGCGGTGCTGACCGCGGTGGCGGGTGTGGCGTTCGGCGTGTGGTTCGTGCGCCGGCAGCTGCGCCTGGAGGTGCCGCTGCTGGACGTGCGGCTGTTCGCGAACCGGACGTTCAGCGGGGCGCTGGCGGTGTTCCTGCTGTCCGCGATCGCGCTCGGCGGGGTGTACCTGCTGTTCACGCAGTACCTCCAGCTCGTGGCCGGGCAGTCCCCGCTGGAGTCCGGCCTGTGGATTCTCCCCGCGGCCCTGGTGCTGGTGGCGGTGTCGACGCTGTCGCCGATCCTCGCCCGCCGGGTGCGGCCCGCGTACGTGGTGGCCGCCGGGTCGCTGCTGTCGCTGGTCGGGTACGTGGTGCTGACCCAGGTGGACAGCGTGGCCGGGCTGCCGGTGCTGATCACCGGGTTCTACATCCTCTACCCCGGCATCGCGCCGACCATGGCGCTGACCACCGGCATGGTGATCGGCGCGGCCCCGCCGGAGAAGGCCGGCGCGGCGTCGGCGGTGAACACGACGGCGAGCGACTTGGGCGTGTCGCTGGGCATCGCGCTGATGGGCAGCATCGGGACCGCCGTGTACCAGTCGGGGATGGCCCACGCGCCCGCCGAGGCCGCCGACTCGCTGTCCGGGGCGCTGGCCACCGGGTCGTTCGTGGATGACGCCCGGGCCGCGTTCACCAGCGGTCTCAACGCCGCCTCGGTGGTCGCCGCGGTGCTGGTCGCGGGGGCCGCGCTGCTCGCGGTGACGCTGCTGCGCCGGGTGCCGGCGGCCGGTACGGCGGCTGCGCCGGCGACGGAGAAGGCGCCGGTTTCGGTGTGATGCAAGGAGAAGAGCCCGGGGGTCAGCCCTCGGGCTCTTCTGCGGTCGGGTCCAGCCCGGCCAGCCGGGCCTCCACTCGGGCGACCTGCGGGTGGTGGCGCAGCACGGTGAAGATCGCCAGCGCCGCGCGCCAGGACGCCTCCGCCTCGACGTGCCGCCCCGCCTCGAACTGGCACGCGGCGATCCCGTCCAGCGCCTTGGCCTCCTGCAACGGCTCGCCGATCCGCCGTGCGACGGCCAGCGCCTCCCGGTGCTGGGTGAGCGCCTCGGCGGGGCGACCGCAGTGCCGCAGGGTCGTGCCCAGGCCGTTGAACGCCGCCGTCCGCAAGCTGTGGCTGCCGATCTCGCCGATCAGCTCCAGCGCCTTGTGGTGGTGCTTGAGCGCCTCGTCGGACTGGCCCAACCGGCCGTGCGCCTCGCCCAGGCTGGTCAGCGTGCGCGCCTCGCCGTGCCGGTCGCCGAGGTCCTGGCACAGCGCCAGCGCCCGGCCCAGGTGGTCCAGCGCCTCGTCGGCGCGGCCGGTCTCCAGGTACACCTGGCCGAGGTTGCCCAGGGTGACCGTCTCGCCGACGCGGTCGCCCGCCTCGCGCATCGCGTCCAGCGTCCGGACCAGGTAGGACACGCCCTCCTCGTACCGGGCGATGTCGATGTGGAACGCGCCGAGGTTGCCCAGCGCGACCGCCTCGCCGTGCCGGTTGCCCGCCGCCCGGCACAGCTCCAGGTCGCGGTGGAAGCAGGACAGGGCCTCCTCGAAGCGGCCGAGCTTCTTGGCCGCGTTGCCCAGCGCCGCCAGCGCCTGGTTGCGGCAGGCGGGCCGGTCGAGGTCGACGGCCTCGCGGAGCCGGGCGTGCGCGGCGGTGAAGTCGCCCTGCCGGTACAGGGCCAGCCCGAGGTTGGTGCGCACGACGGCCCGGCCGTCCGGGTCGCCGTCGCGGTCGGCGGCCTCCAGCGCGATCTCGTGGACGTGCCGCAGGTCGGCGGTGTGACCGCGGGTGTGCAGGTAGCGGAACAGGACGGCGGCGAGCCGCCGGCACCGCTCGGGTTCGTCGGTCGCGCACCACTCGACGACGGCGATCAGGTTGGCGTGTTCGGCGGTGAGCCGGCGGAGGGCGTCGTCGCGGGTGGCGAAGTGCTTGGCCCCGGGCTCCGACCGTTGGCGGACTTGGGGCGACAGGGCGAGGTCGGCCGCGGTGGCGGTGGCCAGGTAGTGGTCGCCCAGGCGGGTGACCGGTGCGGCGAGGTCGGGTTCGGTGTCCGCGGCGGTCTTGCGGGCGTGGTCGCGCAGCAGGTCGTGGAAGCGGTAGCGGCCGGGCACGGGTTCCTGGAGCAGGTGGACGTCCACCAGGTCCTCCAGCAGCGGCTCGACGTCGTCCGGGTCGGCGTCGGCGAGGGCGGCGGCGGCCTCGACGTCGAGGTCCGCGCCGGGGTGCAGGCCGAGCAGGCGGAACAAGCGTTGACGGTCGGCGGGCAGGGCGGCGTAGGACAGTTCGAAGGCGGACGCGACCCCGACGTCCCCCGCGGACAGTTCCGTCAACCGCCGGTTGTCCTTCAGCCGGCCCGCCAGGTGCTCGACGGTCCATTGTGGACGGCTGCGCAGCCGCGCGGCGGCCAGTCTGATGGCCAGCGGCAGGTTCTCGCACAGCCGCACCACCTCGGCGGCGGCGTCCGGCTGCCGGTCGGGCCGGCCGTCCCCGACGACGCTCGTGAACAACGCCGCCGCGTCCGGGAACGGCAGGACGTCCAGGGAGGTCGTCCACGCGGGCAGGTCGACCAGGCGTCTTCGGCTGGTGACGAGCGCGAGCGAGCCGGGCGCGCCGGGCAGCAGCGGGCGGACCTGGGCGGCGCTCTCGGCGTTGTCCAGCACCAGCAGCACCCGGTGCCCGGCGAGGGTCGCCCGCAGCAGCGCGGACCGCTCGTCCACGCCGTCGGGGACGTCCTGCTTGGGCACGCCCAGGGCCCGCAGCAGCGCTTCGAGCGCGGCGGCGGTCGGGGTGGGGCCGCGGCCGGCGGTGTGCGCGTGCAGGTCGAGGAACAGGCGGGCGTCCGGGTAGCGGTCGAGCAGGCGGTGGGCGACGTGGACGGCGAAGGTCGTCTTGCCCACGCCGGCCATGCCGTCGATCGCCACGACGGTGCGCTTCTCGTCCTCCACGGCCGCGAGCAGGCTCTTGACCTCGTGCTCGCGGCCGGTGAAGTCGGCGGCGTCGGCGGGCAGGTCGTTGCGGCCGGCCGGGCGCGGCGGTGCGTCGGCGGTGCCCCGGAGGATCTCCTCGTGGGCGCGGCGCAGCGGCGGGCTCGGGTCGGCGCCGAGTTCGTCGGCCAACCGGCGGCGGACGCGTTCGTAGTGGTCCAGCGCGTCCGCCTGGCGGCCCGCCCGGTAGAGGGCCTGCATGTGCTGGCGGGCGATGCGCTCGTCCAGCGGGTGTTCGGCGGCGAGCGCGGGCAGGTCGGGCGTGGGCAGGTTGCGGGCCAGCCGCAGGTCGTTGCGCTCGACCTCGGCGGCGAGCCGTTCGACCGCGAGGGCGTCCCGGACGGAGTCGGCCCAGGGCGTGTCGAGGCGGTCCAGCGGGGTGCCGCGCCAGAGGTCCAGGGCTTCGTCGAACGCCTGCTCGGCGACCAGTCGGCGGAAGCGGTGCAGGTCGATCGAGAGCGGGTCGGTCTCGATGACGTACCCGCCGGAGCGGCGCGTGATCCCGATGTCCGGGTCGGCGGCCAGGACCTGTCTCAGGCGCGAGACGTAGCTGTAGAGCACGTCGTTGGCCTTGCGCGGCGCCCGGTCGAACCAGACGCGCTCGACCAGGGCGTCGACCGGCACCAACCGGTTGACGTCCACCAAGAGCACCGCGAGCACGCACTGCCGCCGCGGCGGCCCGATGTCCACCCGTCGCCCCCCGACGGTGAACGCGACCTCCCCGAACAGGCGGAATTCCGCCACAGCCCCTCCCCTGGCTCCCCCCGTCTCCAGGGATAGCGACGGGGCGGAGGCAGCGGCAACCGAGTCCGCCGAGCACCGCTCGAATGGAGGAACTTTTCACAGAACAGGCCGAGCCGGTCATCCGTTGACCGGCTCGGCCGTGGTCCCTTTACTTGATCTTCTTGTACGCGCGGGGCTTGTAGCCGCCGTTCTTCAGGGTCGACACGGAGACCTTCTCGTGGTCCATGTCGGTCTTGGTGCTGCCCTGCTCGTAGATCCACATGACCGTCTTGTCGGCGTTGGCCCACTTCTCGAAGAGCTTGACGTGGCCCTTGCTCAGGACGATGTCACCGGGCTTGAGGGCGGACCAGGCGATCGGCTTGGAGACCTCGGGCAGGGTGTAGGTGGTGCGGCTGCTGGTGAGCTTCCAGGCCATGGAGACGAAGCCGGAGCAGTCGGTCCGGTACTTCTTGCCGCCGTTGATGTCCCGGTAGGACGCCTTCTGGTTGTAGGGCACCTTCTTGTCCCACCAGTACTTCGCCCGCTTGAGGACTTCGGCGCGGGTGATGGCGCCGCCGTAGCCGGCGGCGGCGGCCTCGGCGCTGTTGTCCGGCGCGTCCTCGACGCCTTGCTCGGCCGAGATCTCGACCAGACCGGTCCGGTCGAGGTCGTCGGCCGCCGCGACCCCCAGCGATCCGAACAGCAGAGCGCCTGCCACGACCGGTGCGACCGCCAGCTTGGCGAGTTTGTTCAACACGTTGACCTGCACGTTTCCCCCTTGCGGTGGGCGATGTGTCCAACGGTGTCGAACCTTGCCGCCGCCACCTTGCGGGAACCTTGTCCCCACCGTGCGCCTGCGGGAGTCAGGTCACCGGCCGGATCCGGGCGAGCGCCCCGATCTCCAGGGCTACCCACAGCGCCCCGTCCGGCCCAAGAGCGATGCCGTGCGGTTCCGAGCGCGGGGTGGGCAGGTCGTGGAGTTGGACCGTCCCGTCCGGCGACAGCCGACCCACCCGGTTGCCGCCCCACTCCGTGAACCACAGCGCCCCGTCCGGCCCGGCCGTGATCCCGTGCGGTCTGCCCAGGGCGTCCGGCAGGGGGAATTCCTCCACCACGCCGTCCACGTCGATCCGCCCGACCCTCCCCGCCGTGATCTCGACGAACCACAACCGCCCGTCCGGCCCCGCCGCCAGCCCCACCGGGCCGGCGGCGTCCGTGGGCAGGGTGTGCACCGTGACCTCTCCGTCGACCGTGATCCGGCCGATCGCGTCCGCCTGGTTGAGGGTGAACCACAGCGCACCGTCCGGCCCGGCCGCGATGGCCGACGGCAGCCCACCCGACACCGGCAGCCCGAACTCCGTCACCTCCCCGGCCACCGAGATCCGCCCGATCCGGTCCGCGGTCGTCTCGGTGAACCACAGCGCGCCGTCCGGACCCGCCGCGATGCCGAACGGCCCGCACTCCGCCAGCGGGAACTCCGTCACCTCCCCCGCCACCGAGATCCGCCCGATGCGGTGCGCCCGGTACTCGGTGAACCACAGCGCACCGTCCGGGCCCGCGGTGATCACGGTCGGTCCGCAGTCCGGATCGAGCACGAAGTTCGTCGGCGCACCACCGGGTTCCAGGCGGCCGATGTGTCCACTGTGGACCAGGGTGTACCACAGCGCACCGTCGGGCCCGGCGGTGATGGCGTAGGGACCGCCACCGGGCACGGCGTGCTCTTCGATCGTCAGGTGAGTCATGCAGGGTGCTCCCCGTCGTCGGTCAAGCCACGTCAAACACAGCAGGTCACGCGATGAGGTCGGCGAGGACGCGGGTACGGGTGCCCTGGCGCAGCTTGCCCATGCCCTTGGCCTCGATCTGGCGGATGCGCTCGCGGGTCAGTCCGTACCGGCGACCGATCTCGTCCAGGCTCATCGGGGTGTCGTCGGACAAGCCGTACCGCAGCGAGATCACCTCCGCCTCGCGTTCGGTCAACGTCTTGAGCACCTTCTCCAGCGCCGGCCGCACGGACCCCTCCGCCACCACCGCGCCCGGGTCGGGCGCGTCGTCCGGGAGCAGGTCGCCGAACTCGGCGTCGTCGCCGAGCCGGGCGTGCAGGGAAACCGGTTCCCGGGCGTACCGCAACACCAGCACGACCTTCTCCACGGTCACGTCCGCCTCGGCGGCCAACTCGTCCGGCGTGGGCTTCCGCCCGCTGTCGGCCAGCGCCCGCTGGGCCTTGGTGACCCGGTACAGCACGTCCGCCATGTGCGAGGGCAGGCGGATGGTGCGGCTCTGGTCCGCGTGCGCGCGGCCGACGGCCTGCTTGATCCACCACGTCGCGTACGTGGAGAACTTCAGGCCGCGCCGGTGGTCGAATTTGTCCACAGCGTGCATCATGCCGATCGTCCCCTCCTGCACCAGATCCGCCAGCGGCATACCTTCGCTCGTGGCGTACCGCTTGGCGATCGACACCACCAGCCGCAGGTTCGCCCGGACCATGTGGTCCTTGGCCCTGCGCCCGTCCTCGACCAGCCGCCCCAGGTCCGCCCGCTCGGCGGCGGTGAGCCCTTCGGCGCTGTCGAGCCGTTCCTGCGCCAGGACGCCCGCCTCGATGCGTGCGCCGAGCGCGACCTCCTGCTCCGCGGTCAGCAGCGGAGTACGGCCGATCTGGTTGAGGAAGTCCCTCACGCGGCTCCTTCCGGTCGGTGTGCCTGCGCGAGCACAAACTTAGGTCGGACCCAAGGATGTGTCAAGAAGAATTTTGTGACCGACCTATGTATAGTGCCTCCCATGACCACGCCGCCGCCGGGCCTGCGCGCCCGCAAGAAGCAGCAGACCAGGGAGAACATCTCCAACCAGGCCACCCGCCTGTTCCTTGATCGCGGGTTCGACAAGGTGACGATCGCCGACGTGGCCGAGGCCGCCCAGGTCGCGAAGATGACCGTCACCAACTACTTCCCCCGCAAGGAGGACCTGGCCCTCGACCTGGGCGGGGTGTTCGTCGACATGCTCGCCCGGACCGTCCGCGAACGACCCCCCGGCGAGTCCGCCCTGACCGCCCTGCACCGCGCCTACGCGGACGCCGTCGACCGCCGCGACCCGGTGATCGGCTTCTCCGGCCCGGAGTTCGCCCGGATGATCGCCGACAGCCCGGCCCTGGTGTCCCGCCTCCGCGAGTTCCACGACGACCGCGAGACGGCCCTGGCCGAAGCCCTGGCCGAGGCGACCGCCGCCCGCCCGGACGACCTGCGCCCCCGCGTGGCCGCCGCGCTGCTGGGCGGCGTGCACCGGCTGCTGTTCGACGAGACGCTGCGCCGGACCGTCGCCGGCGAGCCGAACGACGAGATCGCGGCGGCCCTCGCCGACCACGTGGACACCGCTTTCGGCGTCCTCGAACCGGCGCTGGGCTCGTACGCGGTCCGGGACTAGCGGGGCGGCGACGTGACCACTCCGGAGGCGGCCAGGTGGTCGACGACGCGGCGGGACAGGGTGGCCAGGACGTCGACCTCCTCGTCGGTCAGCAGGTCGATCAGGTGCTCCCGGACGGACGCCACGTGGTGCGGCGCGGCGGAGCGGATCGCGGTCCAGCCGTCGTCGGTCAGCACCACCTCCGACCCCCGGCCGTCATCGGCGACGTCCTCGCGGCGCACCAGACCGCGGGTCTGCATCCGGGTCACGTGGTGGGACAAGCGGCTGGGGGACCACAGGAGGTGGGCGGCCAGGTCGCGCAGGCGCAACCGTCCGCCGGCGGCCTCGGACAGGGTCGACAGCACGTCGTAGTCCGGTTCCGACAGGCCCGTCCGCTCGGTCAGGTCCCGGGCCAGCGCCAGGTCCAGCAGGGTGCGCATGCGGCGGTAACCGCGCCACGCCCGGTCTTCCCGCGCGGTGAGCCACTTCGGTTCGTCCACGACGGCCAGGCTAACAGAGGTTGTTGACATGTCATCAGATCTCGCCCTACCTTGATGACATGTCAAACAAACCGCGTCTCGCCGTCGTCGTCGCCAGCACCCGGCCCGGACGGGTCGGCCCTCAGATCGGCCAGTGGTTCGGCGCGCTCGCCGAGGACGAGTTCGACGTGGTCCCGGTCGACCTCGCCGACGTGGGCCTGCCGCTGCTGGACGAGCCCGAGCACCCGTCGTCCGGCGTCTACGTGCACAGGCACACCCAGCGGTGGAGCGCGCTCGTCGACTCGATGGACGCGTTCGCCTTCATCACCCCCGAGTACAACCACGCCTTCCCCGCCACGTTGAAGAACGCGCTCGACTACCTCTCCCGCGAGTGGCGGCACAAGGCGGCGGGCCTGGTCGGCTACGGCATGAGTTCGGCGGGACTGCGCGCCACCCAGATGCTGACCCCGGTGGTCCGGGCGCTGGGCATGGTCCCGGTCGCCGAGACGGTCGCGATCCCGCTCCGCCAGCGCGTGGACGACACGGGCCGCCTGGTCCCAGACGAGGTCATGAACGCCACCGCCACCGCCCTGATCAACTCCCTCGCCCGCTACACGGCAGCCCTCACCCCACTGCGGGCCGCCGCCTGAGCCCGATCACCGGCACGCCCACCGACGGCCCGGTCCGCCGCCCGCAGGCCGTTATAGTGGCCGCGTTCCGCCCCGCGGAGAAACGGAGAGCCGATGACGGCGTCGGGTGGCGAACCCGCGGACCAGGTGCCGCCGCACCGCCTGAACACCGCCGACCAGGTGGCCGCCGTCCTGCGCAAGCGGATCACCGACGGGCTCCTCGAACCCGGCCGCCAGCTCCGCGAAGAGCAGCTCTCCACCGCGCTCGGCATCTCCCGCAACACCATCCGCGAGGCGTTCCGCGTCCTCATCCAGGACGAACTGATCGTCCGCGAGCCCTACCGGGGCGTCTTCGTCCGGGTCGTCACCGCCGAGGACGTGGCGGACATCTTCCGCACCCGCAAGCTCCTCGAACCCCTCGGCCTCGACGCCCTGGTCGCCGACCCGGAGGCCGCCGCCCGCCTGCTGGAGATCGCCGACACCGCCGAAGCCGCCGCCCGCGCGGGCGACTGGCGCGGCGTCGGCACCGCGAACCTCGACCTGCACCGGGCGCTGGTCGAACCGTGCCGCAGCCAGCGGCTGGACCGGCTGTTCACCCAGCTGTTCGCCGAACTCCGCCTGGCCTTCCTGCTCGCCGGCGACCCCCAGCCGCTGCACGAGCCGTACCTCGCCTGGAACCGGACCCTCGCCGAACTGGTCGTCGCCGGCGACGCCGAAGCCGCCCGCGCGGAACTCCTCCGCTACCTGGACGACGCGGAACGCCGGATCACCGCCGCCGTCAGGGCGAAGAGCTGACCCCGGGCACCGCCGGCCCCGACTCGTAGGCCGCGATCACCGCCTGGCCGCGGTCGCGCAGCCCGAGCTTGGCCAGCACGTTGCTGGCGTGCGTCTTCACACCGTGAAACGCGCGATCAGCTTCCGGGTCACCGAAGGCGCGAGCAACCGCCCGCGCCGCCCGTAGCAGAGGACCGACAGCGGTGCCGCGATGTATGCGTTCATGCCGCTTATCCTGCGGAAACACGACACACAGGTGATCACCCGCGAGAGCGGTCTTCGACCTCACTCTCAAGAGTGAGAAGCGCCTTCGAACTCACGTCGTCCCCCGGCAACAACACGACCAACCGATGCTCGTCCCCACCAGCCACAACCAGCCCCTCAAACGCCAGCCGAACCTCCCCCACCACCGGATGCACCCACCGCTCAACCCCGCTCCACCGAGGCAACGCACTCACCGACCGTCCACTGAACTCCCGCCCGGCGACGATCGAAAGCTCCTCCACCACCACGGCCGCCGCTTGGTCCCCCAGATCAGCCGCCGCCCGGACTCCCGCAGCCCGCGAGTCCGCAACGGCACCCCAGTCCGGGAACACCTCCCGAGCCCGAGGATCGGTGAACACATACCGAGCCAGGTTCGGCGCATCCCCATCAAGCACCCCAACCGCCCCGGCCAGCGCCCGAAACCCCTCAGTCCAAGCCAACAAATCCCCAGCCGCATCCACCACATAGGCAAAGTCCAACCGATCAAGCACCGCCAGCACCGTAGCCCGAACAGGCTCCTTGACCGGCGCCGCCGAACAGTTCCCCCCGGCCTTCACCAACCGATGCAGATGCGCCCGCTCCTCAGCCCCCAACCCGAAGACATCGGCAAGCGCCCCCAACACAGAAGCCGAAGGCTGCCGATCACTGCCCCGCTCGAGCCGAATCAGGTACTCGACACTGATCCCAGCCAATTCGGCCACCTCGGCCCGCCGCAACCCAGGCGTCCGCCGCCGCTGCCCCACCGGCAACCCGACCTGCTCAGGACGAGTCGCCTCCCGCCAGGCGCGCAGGAACCTACCCAATGCCGAGTCACCCATACCCACAACCCTAGCCACCACCCCCGAGCCGCTTTCGGCGCGCAGCGCCAAGGCAGGGCCGCTTTCGGCGCGCAGCGCCAAGGCAGGGCCGCTTTCGGCGCGCAGCGCCGCCGGGCAGGGCCGCCGAGGCGGACACGACTCGCTCCCGCCCGTGCAGTTGTGTCATCCTTGGCGGCCTGCCCGCCGGCGAGGCTCTTTTCAATCTTGAACTCGCGCTTCGCTTCACGAGTCCACGCTTCGGAGGGCTTAACGCAACGTTCTCCGCGCTGCTTGAGGAGGAACGCGCCTCGCGCTTTAAAGAAAGCGCCGCGCGCTCTAAAGATAAAAGCGGCCTGGAGGCCACCGGGAGGTGGAAGGGCTTGGCAGCCCCATCAAAAGCAGCGCCTTCGGCGCCGAAGAGCGTCGCCGGTCCCAAGAGGGTCCCTCCCACGGTCTCCCTCCGCCCTTCCCACCCAGGCAGGCTGGCGTCCATGAAGTACCGACTGTTCGGGCAGACCGGCCTGCGGGTCTCCGAGTTGTTGCTGGGCACCATGGTCTTCCAGGACCGCGACGAAGCGAGCCGCATCATCGGCACCTACGCCGAAGCCGGTGGCAACGTCCTCGACACCGCCTCCGCCTACGGTGACAGCGAATCCATCCTCGGCGACGTCATCACGGACCGCGACCGGTTCGTCCTGGCCACCAAGTACACCCTGGCCCGCGATGCCGCCGACCCCAACGGCGCCGGCAACCACCGCAAGAACCTCCGGCTGTCCCTTGAACGCAGCCTCCGACGCCTGCGCACCGACCACGTCGACATCTTCTGGGTGCACATCTGGGACCGGCACACCCCCGTCGAAGAAACCATGCGAGCCCTCGACGACGCCGTCCGCGCGGGCAAAGTGCTGTACGTCGGCATTTCCGACGCGCCCGCCTGGGTGGTGGCGCACGCGAACACCCTCGCCCAGTTCCGGGGATGGTCGCCGTTCGCGGGCATTCAAGTGCCCTACAACCTGCTCAAACGGGACGTCGAGCGCGAGCTGCTGCCCATGGCGGAGGCCTTCGGGTTGAGCGTCGCAGCGTGGGCGCCGCTGGCAGCCGGCAAGTTGGTCGGCGGAACACGCGTCAAGCCCGACGCGCACGAACTCCCCCTGGTGGAGACGGTCAAAGCGGTCGCGGGCGAGTTGGGCGTGACGCCCGCCCAGGTCGCACTGGCCTGGACCCGAGCCAAGTCACCAACCGTGCTGCCCTTGGTCGGCATCAGCAAGGCCGCCCAACTGACCGACAACCTGGGAGCGCTGGACGTGGTCCTGCCACGCGAGGCCATCGCGAGGCTCGACGCCGCATCCGGGTTCGAGAACGGGTTCCCCGGGGACTTCATCGCCGAGTGTGAACCATCGGCCTTCGTGTTCGGGGACCACGCGACGAAGGTCGGCCCCCGCCTGCCTCAACACCTCTGAACTAGGGCTTGCACTGCGGCGGCTGGCACAGCATCCCGCTCAGCGCCGTGTGGAAGATGCCGGAGATCGCCGCCGGGTCGGGCGTGGTGAACGCCTTCCCGCCGGTCGCCGACGCGATCTCGGTCAGCTCCGCCAGGTCCGCGTCGCCGCCGATGCCCAGGGCCACCACGGGCAGCGGACGGCGCGGGTCCTGGAGGGCGGCCAGTTCAGCCAGGAGGGTTTCGCGGCTGATGCCGGCCGGGTCCTCGTTTCGGCCGTCGGTCATCACCACGACGACGTTGAGCCGGCCGGACTCCCAGTTCTCCCGCGCCGACCGGTAGCCGGCCAGGACGCTGTCGTACAGGCCGGTCGCGCCGCCCTCGATGGCGCGCACCGAGCGCAGCTTCTCGGGCGACCCGGTCGCCAAGTGTTCGGCCACCGTCTTCACGGGCAGAAGTTCGCGGTGGTCGCGGTCGCCGTCGAGGTTGGTGGAGAACAGCCACACGCCGACCTTCGTGGTCGACTTGACGATGCCGAACCCGGCTTCGGTGGCCCCGACCGTGACCGCCATCCGGTTCTTCCCGGTACCCGGCACGGCCTGGCCCATCGAACCGGACACGTCCATCAGGATGTGCAGCCGCCCGCTGAGGTTGATGACCGCCCACTGGTTCAGGACATCCTCGACCGCATCGGACTCGGGCACGGCGACCGGCTCGACCCGCTCGGGCGCCACGAGAGGCCCAGCGGCAGGAGCCGAGGTGGCCCACGCCGCGTCGCCGTCCGGAGAACGCAGGTCGCCCGGCAGCGGCGTCTCCAACAACGCCGACAACAACGCCTGAGCGGTGTCGCGGTCACGCGCCTGCGGCAAGACGGTGAACGGGTAATCCAGCGCCGGCACAGGCGTATCCGGGTACACCGCCAGCAAGCGCTTCCCAGCCCCATCCCGGTTGCGCTCAAGCAACGCCTGTTCCGACACCGCCACCGCAGCCCCGTCCGAAACCCCCACCCCACCGGACAGCTTGCGCAGCGACACCGTCAACTCAGCCGAGTCCGCCGCCAACTGCCGCGCACCCAACACCACCGACAACCCGACCGGGTCGCGCGCCGGGTCCGGCAGACCCACCGGCAGGTCAGCCAGCACCCGGTTCCACGAAGTAGGCGTCCCCAGACCGGCCGCAGCCTCCTCGGTCAGCCCCAGCACCACCGGTGACATCGCCACGGACGTCCCGCGCACCGGCAGGTCCCACGACTTCCCGGCCTGCGCCCGCCGCAGCCACACCGTCGAGGACGGAATCCACACGTCCACGCCCGCCAAGTTCTCCGCCACCAAAGCGGAATCACGAGCGGTCACAGTGATCTGGGCGCACGTCAGACGACCGGCCGCCGCCTCGACAACAGACGCCAGCTCGGGCGCCGCGCTCACCGACAAAGCGGTCACGCGCGGGCAGTCGCCGGAGCCGAAGCGCAGGTGCGGCACGCCGACCCACGCGGCCACCGCGAGCAGGAGGAGCACCCCGAACACCACGGCGGGAGCACGCCGAGCGCCACGCATGTCCACTCCCGTCGACCAGACGTCATCGCACGTTAACCCACCCCCGGCCGATGCCACTTGTCCCCGCGCACAACATCTTCTGTCGCCCGGACCAACGCCCGGATGGCTATCTTCCGGACACCAGCGCCGGACGTCGGTTCCGGACACCAGCGCCGGACGTCAGCGCCGGACACCAGCGCTGGACGTCAGCGCCGGACACCAGCGCCCACGGCTCCACGGGAGAGATCGGGTGGACTTCGACCAGGTTCGTCAGGACTGGACCACGCTCGGCGCACAGGACCCGCTGTGGGCGGTGAGCGTGGCGCCGGACAAGCGCGGCGGCCGGTGGGACGTGGACGAGTTCCTCGCCCAGGGCCGGCGGGACGTCGAGCGCGCCCGCGCGTGGCTCGACCGGCTTGGCCTGCCGACCGGGTGGGACCGGGTGCTGGACTTCGGGTGCGGCGCGGGGCGGCTGTCACAGGCGCTCGCGGAGCACGCCGAAGAGGTCGTCGGCGTGGACGTGTCGGTGCCGATGCTGGAGACCGCGCGGGCGTTGGACCGCACCGGCGGGCGCTGCCGGTTCGTGCTCAACGAGTCGCCCGACCTGCACGTGTTCCCCAGCGGGAGCTTCGACCTGGTGTTCTCCGAACTGGTGCTCCAGCACCTGCCCAGGCGGGTGATCACCGAGTACCTGGCCGAGTTCGTGCGCGTGCTGCGGCCCGGCGCGGTCGCGCTGGTCCAGTGCACGACCCGTCCACTGTGGACTCTCAAGGGCATCGGGTGGCGGATCGCGCCCAACCCGGTGGTCCGGTTCGCGCAGCGGGCGGTCCTCGGCTACCCGGCGCCGATGCGCATGACGGCACTGCCCGAAGCGAGGGTGCGGGCAGTGGTAAGCGCGCACGGCGGGGAGGTCGTGGACACCGCGACCGCGCCGGAACCCGCGACGCACTGGGTGTCCACCCGGTACGTGATCCGCAAGCTCGGCGGGAGGCGCTGACATCCGCACCAGGCCGACTCCCTGGGTGCTGGTGGGGCTGACGGTCCTGTCGTTCCTCCAACTCCCGGGGCGCACCACCTTCGACACCAAGCTCGACCTGGTCGTGGACCCGGCCGCGTTCCTGGGCCGCGCGCTGCACCTGTGGAACCCCATGGCCAGCGGCGGCGAGCTGCAGAACCAGGCGTACGGCTACCTGTTCCCGATGGGGCCGTTCTTCCTGCTGGGCGACCTGGCGGGCCTGCCGCCGTGGATCACCCAGCGCCTGTGGTGCGCGCTGCTGCTGTGCCTGGCGTACGCGGGTGCGCTGCTGGTGGCGCGGGCCACGGGGATCGGCAGCGAACCGGCCCGGCACGTCGGCGCACTGGCCTACGCGCTGGCCCCGCGCATGCTCACCGAGATCGGCCCGTTGACCGCCGAGGTGCTGGCCGCGGTGATGCTGCCGTGGGTGCTGCTGCCGCTGGTCAAGGCGGACCGGTGGGGACCGCGGCGGGCGGCGGGGCTGTCCGGGTTGGCGGTCCTGGGCATGGGCGGCATCAACGGCGCGGTCGTGGTGATGGCGCTGGTCCTGCCGGGGTTGTGGCTGCTGACCCGGAAGTGGTCGTGGCCGCACGTCAAGCTGGTGCTGTGGTGGACGGGCGCGGTGACGGCGGCGGTCCTGTGGTGGCTGCTGCCGCTGGTGCTGCTGGGCCAGTACAGCCTGCCGTTCGTGGACTACGTGGAGTCGGCGACCAACACCACCTCGCCGACGTCGCTGTTCCAGGTGCTGCGCGGCACGAACCAGTGGGTGGCCTACGTCGTGCAGGGCACGCCGTGGTGGCCGGCCGGGTTCCTGCTGGTGGACAACCCGTTCCTGATGGCCGCCACCGGCCTGCTCGCGGCGGTCGCGCTGGCGGGCCTGGCCCGCACGAGCCTGCCCGAGCGGCTGTTCCTCACGCTGGGCGTGGTCACCGGGGCCACGCTGCTGACCATCGGGTACGTCGGCGCGCTGGACAGCCCGCTGTCGGAGACCGTGCGCACCCTGCTGGACGGCCCCCTCGCCCCGCTGCGCAACGTGCACAAGCTCGAACCCGGCCTGCGGCTGCCGCTGGCCCTGGCCCTCGCGCACGCGCTGACCGGGCGGCTGCCACTGCTGCGGCGGGTGGCCTCGCCGGTCCTGGCGCGCCGGGCGCGGGTGGTCGCGGGCGCGCTGGTCGTGGTCGTCGCCGCCGCGCCCGCGTGGCTGCTCACCCTGCGCCCCGGTCCGGGGTGGGACGAGATCCCCGGGCACTGGGCGGAAGCCGCCCAGTGGTTGGCGCAGGCCGACCCCGACTCGCGGGCGTTGATCGTGCCCGGCACCGGGTTCGCCGAGTACACCTGGGGCCGGCCGATCGACGAACCGGTGCAGGCGCTGGCGCGCTCGCCGTGGGCGCTGCGCAGCCAGATCCCGCTCGGGTCGGAGGGCAACACCCGGTTGATGGACGCCGTGGAGGACGCGCTGGCGGACGGTCGCGGCGCGCCCGGCCTGGCGGACTTCCTGGCCCGGTCCGGGCACCGGTTCCTGGTGCTGCGCAACGACGTTTCGCGGGTGGCGACGGACGTGCCGCCGATCGCGGTGCTGCGGACGGCATTGGAGCGGTCGCCGGGGATCAAGCGGGTGGCCGGGTTCGGGGACGCGGCACCGTCCCCGGTGAAGGTCGACGCGACCCTGCCACCGGTGCCCGCGCTGGAGGTTTATGAGGTCGACCGGGACGTCCGGCGGGCGGTCGCGGTGGCGGCGCAGGACGTGGCCACGGTCAGCGGGGGCCCGGAATCGCTGTTGCCGCTGCTGGACTCGGGGCTGCTCGCGGCCGACCGGCCGACCGTGCTCGCGGGTGACGGCGGCGCGCCGGAGGGCACGGACTGGCTGGTCACCGACGGTCTGCGCAACCGCGAGCGGAACGTGGGCCGAATGCGGGACAACCTCGGCCAGACGCTGACCGTCGACGAACGGCCCCGCCAGGTGCGGCCCGCGCTGGACGTGCTGCCGTTCGACGGGCTGGAGCACCGGACGGTGGCCGTGCACCGGGGCATTCGCGGGATCACCGCTTCGACGTCGGCCGGGTTCGCGGACTCGGTGCGCGGCTCGGACCAGTCGTCGATGCCGTTCGCGGCGGTGGACGGCGACCCCTACACCGCTTGGCAGTCGTCCACAGTGGACGGTGCGATCGGGCAGTGGCTGGAGGTCGCGCTGGACACGCCCCGGGTGGTGACCGAGGTCGCCCTGCGCGTGGTGGACGACCGCCGCGTGGGCTGGCCGGTGACCCGCATCCGGATCTCCACGGACGCGGGCGAGGTCGAGCACGAGGTGGAGCGCGGGCAGGGTGAGCAGCGGTTCCCCGTGGCGGCCGGGCTGACCGGTCGGGTGCGGGTGACCGTGCTGGCCCTCGCGGCCGGCCGGACCACGGGCAACGCGGGCATCGCGGAGCTGTCCGTGCCCGGTGTGGAGCCCGAACGGGCGCTGCGGGTGCCGTCGGACGTGGCGCCTTCGGATGGGCAGCGGACGGGGTTCGCGTTCAGCCGGGGTGCGCAGCCGCGGTTCGCGTGCCTGCGGGTGGACGGCGTGGTGCGGTGCGACGCGGGGTTGACCCGGTTCGGGGAGGAGCCCTCGGGGGTCCACCGGCTGTTCCGGACCGGCGCGAAGGCCACCTACACGGTGGACGGGACGGTGTTGCCGGCCGGCGGTGCTACGCCTCCGGTGCGGCTGCCCGGGGTGACGGTGTCGGGGTCCACGCAGTTGGCCGGCGACCCGGCGGCGGCTCCTTCCATGGCGGTGGATGGTGATCCGAGCACGACTTGGATCGCGGACCACACTGATGAACGCCCGAGCCTGCGGTTTGTCTTCGACGAGCCGCGTGAGGTGCGGGGGCTGAGGATTTCTCTGGATTCCGGGTCCGGCGCCAGTGCACCGTCCGAAGTGGACATCACGACGCCGTCTGGGACGGTGCGGAGGGCTGTTGGTGACGGCGGGGTCGTTGAGTTCGAGACCACGGCGGATCGGGTCGAGGTGTCCGTGGTGCGGCGGGAGAGCTTTGCCGGGCCGCCTGGGATCACGGAGTTGTCGCTGGTCGGTGTCGATCTGCCGGTGAGTACGCCGGACACGCCGGTCGTCGCGCCGTGTGGGCAGGGGCCCTCGTTGCGGATCGACGGGGTCGAGCACGACACGTCGGTGTCCGGGACGGTCGCGGATCTGGTCGAGCACCGGCCGTTGCGGCTGACCACTTGCCCTGACCTGGCTGAGGGGCTGGTGTTGGGCGAGGGTGACCACGAGTTGCGGGGCGGGCGGTCGGCGGATTTCGTGGTGCAGGACGTGTGGTTGAAGCCTTCGGGGGTGGCGGGGGCGCAGGTTCGGCATCGGGCCGTGGATGTCGTGTCGTGGTCGGCTGCTGCCCGGGAGCTGCGGGTCGGGGGCGGGCCGGAGGCTGTGCTGGCGGTGCCGGAGAACGCCAACGACGGGTGGGTGGCGACGGTCGACGGTCGGCCGTTGGCTCGGACGCGGGTGGACGGGTGGCAGCAGGCTTGGGTGTTGCCGGCGGGTGGTCCGGTTTCGGTGGCGCTGGAGTTTGTGCCGGATGGGTCCTACCGGTCTCGGTTGCTGGTGGGGGCGGTGGCGGTTCTTGTGCTGGTGCTGGTGGCGTTGGTGCCGGGGCGGCGGCGGCTGAGGGTGTCGGTCGCGGGTGGGGGTGATCGGTGGGTGCCGTGGGCGCTGGTCGGGCTGGTGGCGTTGCTGGGGGGCATGGCGGGTGTGGTGGCGGTGCTGTCGTGCCTGTTCCTGCGCAGCCTTGTGCCCCACTACCGGCGTGCGGTGTCGATGGCGTTGGCGTTCGGCGGGATGCTGGTGGCCACGGCGGTCAGCGTGACCGGGCGGGTGTTGGGTCACGGGCAGGACTGGGCGTACGGGACGGTCGCCCAGGCGGCGGTGCTCGTGGCGCTGGCCGCCGTGGTGTCGGCGCGGATCAGGTGGTTCGACCGTGCCGCCTAGCGCGCGCCTCCACGACCGCGCCGGACACCACCAGGCCGGCGGTGGCGACCACGGCGGCCGAGATCGTTTGCGCCGGGGAGTCGTTGAGCCACAACATCACCAGCGCGGTCTCCACGGCGACGGCCAGCCACACCAACAGGGTCGCCTTGCGGTCACGGCCCGCGATCCGGGCGTAGAGCAGGAGCTGCGCCAGCGCGAGCAGCGAGCCGACGAGCGCGAACGCCCACAGCGGGAGCGCGGTGTCGGCGTAGGACGGGCCACCGATGAGCCTGGTTGCGGTGGGCCCGAGGAGTGCTGCGCCGAGCACCACCGCGCCGTCCAGGGCCGCGCAGATTGCGAGCGCCGACGTCAGCGCCTTCCCGCTGCCCTCGGGACGGGCCAGGCGGGGCAGGAGGATGACCGCGATCGCGTGGGGCAGCCAGTAGGCGATCTTCGTCAGGACCGCGCCTACGGCGTACTCGCCGGAGGCGGCGGCGGGCAGGACGTGCCGCGCCAGCAACAGGTCCAGGTTCACCAGGACGACCACGGCGAGCAGGGCCTGACCGGCGTGCAGCACCTCGCGGACGTCGGCGGTCTTGAACCTGCCGGGAGTGGGGCGGCGGCACGTGAGCCAGCCGATCGTGGTGGACGCGGCGGTGCCCAGGGCCGCGCCGGCGAGGGTGCCGGTGGTCGTGCCGGTCCAGGCGAGGGCGATGAGCGCGCCGCCCACTCGGCTGGCGGCTTCCAGCGCGACCAGGGCGCCGAAGAGGGCGTAACGGCGGTCACCCTGGAGGAGGCCGTGCCACAGGCCGTTGAGGGTGAGCGGGCCGACGCAGAGCGCGAGCCAGATGACGGCGCCGACGTCGGGTACGCGGAGGAGCGGGACGGCAATGGGGACGGCGAGGGCCGCGAGCGCGGTGACCGTTGTGGCTACGGCAAGACCCAGGCCGACTACGGGTCGGCGAGACTTTTCGGGGGTGGCGGCCACCTTGAGCGCCACGTAGGTCTGCAAGCCCATCGCGGGGACGGCGCCCACCAGGAGGACGGCCAGGAGTGCACCGAGTTCGCCGAACGCGGCCGGGGCCAGCACCCGGGCCGCCACCACGGTGAGCACGTAGCCCGAGGCGTTGGCGACCATCACGCCGGCGGTGACCGCGAGGGCCTGGCCGCGCACGGGTTGCCGGGTCGAGCTGACGGCCACGGCGGACCTCCGGGGTCAGCGAACGGTGTGGCCTGCACTGTAGCCGCGTGCGCGGGTGGTGAGAACCCGTGCGGCTGATTCTTCCGGCGTGGAGCGCGATGCTGGCGCTCGTGGTGCTGTTTCCCTTGCTGGGGCCCGGGTTTGTGCTGTCGTACGACATGGTGTTCGCGCCTGGGCAGTCGTTGTCGCCGGAGTCGGTGGGGGCGGGGTCGGTGCCGGCTCGGTCGGTGCCGGCGGATGCCGTGGTGGCGCTGCTGACCTGGGTTCTGCCTGGTGACGTGGTGCAGAAGTGTTTGCTGGCAACGGCTTTGGTGTTGGGGCCTTGGGGGGCTGGGCGGCTGGTTCCCTCTGGTGCTGTGGGGACGCGGTTGGTTGCTGCCACGGCGTATGGGTGGACGCCGTATGTGGCCGAGCGGCTGTTCATGGGGCACTGGCCCTATTTGTTGGCATATGGCTGTTTGCCTTGGGTTGCGGCGGCCGGGTTGGCTGTTCGGCGGGGCGAGCCGAAGGCGTTGGCGCGGGTGGCTTTGTGGGTGGCGGTGGGGGCGCTGACGCCTACTGGCGGGCTGCTCGCGGCTGGGGTTGCTGTGGCTGCGAGCGGGTGGCGGAAGTGTGCGGGGGTTGCGGCGGCGGTGTTGGTGGTGAACCTGCCATGGGTGGTGCCGTCCTTGGTGCGGGCGGGGGCGGTGTTGTCCGCGCCGGAGGCGGTGTGGGTGTTCGCGGCCAAGGGGGAGAACTGGGGCGGCGCGGTGGTGGCCGTGCTGGGGCTGGGTGGGATCTGGAACGCCGATGTGGTGCCGGCCAGTCGGGAGTTGCCGCTGGTGCCGGTGTTGACGGTCGCGGTGGTGGGGTTGGCGGTGGTGAGTTTTCCCCGGCTGGTGCGGGAGTGGGGTGCGGGGCTGGTTGCATTGGGTGGGGTGGGGGTGGGGTTTGCGCTGCTTGCTCACTTGCCGTTCGGGCGGGGGGTGTTGGAGTGGGCGGTTGCGGGGTGCCGGGGGCGGCGTTGTTGCGGGATGCGCAGAAGTGGGTGGCCTGGTGGGCGCTTCCGTTGGCTGTCGGGTTCGCGTTGACGGTGGAGGTGGTGGCGCGGGGGCCTGCGCGGAGAGTGGTGTTGGCGGTGGCGGTTGCCTTGCCTGTGGTGGCGATGCCGGATTTGGCGTGGGCGGGGTGGGGGCGGTTGTCGGCGGTTCAGTATCCGGAGGATTGGGGGCGGGTGCGGGACGTGCTGGCTGTCGATGAGAGGTCGGGTGACGTGCTTTCGTTGCCGTTGGGGGCGTTTCGGCGGTTCGAGTGGAACGGGAACCGGACCCAGCTGGACCCCGCGCCTCGGGTGTTGCCGCGTACGACCGTTGTGGATGACACCGTGTACGTCAGCGGGGTTGCGGTGGCGGGTGAGGACACCCGGATGCCGGAGATCCGGCGGGCGTTGGAGCGCAACGATCTTGGTTCGGTGGGGGTCGGGTGGGTGCTGGTTGAGCACGGGACCCCGGGGGCGTTGCCTGATTTGAGTGGTTTGGACGAGGTTTTCCGGGGACCTTGGCTCACCTTGTACCGGGTGCGGGGTGTGGTTGAGGAGGTGGTGCCGGAGAACCTCGGGGTTGTCGTGGGTGCTCATGTTGTCGCTTTGAGTTTTTTGGCCGGATGTCTGTTGTGGCAACGGTTACCGGCCGGTAGATTGTTGTTCCACCGACGCGAGGAGTGACCCGTGGGCAAGATCGTCGCAGCAGTCGTCGTGGTTCTGGCGGGCATCGCCCTGGCGACCGGCGGCACCGTGGCACTGGTCAGCGCCAACAGCCCGGACCGCAAGGTCGAGCTGGAGAACGCGCCCGCCGCGAACGGTGCGGGCGGCGTCGTGGACTACGGCACGGTCAAGCGCTGACCGTGCACGCCGCGACACTGGGCCGGTCGGTCAAGCTGTTCCGCGCGTTCCGCAACGAACAGACCGACCGCGACACGTTCTACCGCACGCTGGCGGAGGACTCGGCGGACCAGGTCGAGTCCTTCACCCCGTTGGCGGGCAAGGTGCTGCTGGATGTCGGAGGCGGGCCGGGGTACTTCTCGGACGCTTTTCGGAGCAAGGGCGCTCGGTACGTGGGGTTGGACCCCGATGTCGGGGAGTTGTCGGCCCGCGGTGCGCCGGGGCAGGACATGGTGCGGGCGAGTGGGACGAACCTGCCGGTGCGGACTGGGGCGGTGGACGTCTGTTATTCGTCCAACGTGTTGGAACACGTGTCCGAGCCTCGTGTCATGCTCTCGGAGATGGTCCGGGTGACCAAGCCTGGTGGGACGGTGTTCCTGTCGTTCACGCCCTGGCTGTCGCCTTGGGGTGGGCACGAGACTTCGCCGTGGCACTACCTCGGTGGTGACTACGCTGCGCGTCGGTTCGCGGCGAAGACCGGGGTGGAGCCGAAGAACCGGTTCGGGGTGAGTTTGTTCGCGTTCTCGTTCGGGGCGGCGTTGGGGTGGGTTCGGGGGCGGGAGGACGCTGCTCTTGTGCGCGCTTTTCCGCGGTACCACCCTTCGTGGGCCTCTTGGGTGGCTCACGTTCCTGGGCTGCGTGAGGTCGCCAGTTGGAACGCTGTCTTGGTCATGCGGCGTCTTTGACTTTCAAGCGCTTCAAGAGCTTTGCGCATCGGTTCGTCCCCGCACGACCTGCCGGGCGAGGGACGAACCGAAGCCCTTCCTGTGGCTGATAGCCCAAGCAAAAGCGGCGCTGCGCGCCGAAGGGCGGGCGTGGGCGGCTTGGTGCTCGGCAGCGTTGTGCGTCGAAGAGCCTGACCGGCCCCAGTGCCGCTGGGGGCACTGGGGCGGGCGCGGGGCGTGGGTTAGGCGTTCACTGGGGTTTGGACTCGGGTGGGGGCGGGGCCGCCTTGGTTGCGTTGGTGGCGGCCGGGGCGGCTGGTGGCCAGCAGGAGTAGGGCGATCGCGGTCATGATGCCGCCGGCGATGTAGAGGATCGTTGGGAGGGTGGTGATCAGGAAGAGCTTCCCCAGGTTGTCGTTGGATTCCTCGACGTTGGCGGTGACGGTTTCCTCGGTCATCTTCAGGGTTCCCTCGAAGACCGTGGTGGCTGGGGCGGTGCCGTCACGCAGTTCCTGCTTGACCTGTTCGCTGCCGTTGATGACCTTGCCGGTCACCGGTTCCACCCAGAACGTGCGCACGACCTCGTAGTGCAGAGCGGCCTTCACCGTGGGGACGTCGGGCTTTCCGATCAGTGCACCCGGCACCTCGCGGTCCTCGATCTTGGTGGAGGGGATCTCCTGCACGAGCTTGTACACCGGCAGGTCCTTGACCGTCTCCTCGCCGACGAACCTGGCGTCACGCGCCTGGCGGACGGTGCCGTCGTACCAACGATAGGTCTTCTTCTCCGTGTTGAACGGGAACTTGAAGCTCAGGCCCGGCTGCTGCGCCTCGCCCCGATCTGCCTTGACGCGCTTGCCGGTTTCCTTCTCGTAGTACTGGTTCTCGCACGGCGTCACCATCTCGCCGCTGTGCCGGTCGAGGCACACGGACCGCACGCCGGCGGTCACGGTCAGGCCGTCCTTGTCGGACACGAGCTTGGACGCCTCGACCCACACGGTCACCTCGCCGTCCCGGGTGACCTCCTCGGCCCGCCGGTCGCCGGTGACCTTCCGGGTCGACGTGAGGCTCAGGTCGCGGCGGATCTCGGGCACCGCCCGGTCGCCCTGCGGCACGTAGACCAACGCGGTGATGCGGTCGCCCTTGGCCACCGACAAGGTGTCGATGTCGTGCGGGGCCTTGGCGAGCTTCGGGTAGGCGTACTGGCTCAGCATCAAGCCGGCGGCCACGGCGAACACCCCCAGGCCCAGCAGGGCGAAGGTGACGTAGCGACGCAACTGTCCTCCTCCAACGTTCACGGCCGACTCGGCCGGGGTTCTGTGCCGGCGACGACGCCGTGCAGTCGTTCTGCCGCGCTCGCCGCGCGCACGGTGACGTCCTGTGCGCCTGCGGCGCGCAGCGCCACCAGCAGGTCGGCGGGGCGGCACTGCTCGACCAGCGCCCACCCGTCGCCGACGCGGGCGCCTGGCCAGCGCAGGAGCGGTGTCGTGCCGGGGGTGAAGCTTGCGACGGTGGCTTCGGGCATCCCGGGGAGCCAGCCGTCGGTGGTCGGGCCGGTCAGGATGTCGGCGGCGAGGGTGGTGAAGCGGGTGGCCGAGTGGTCCCACGAGAACCGGGACGCCCATGCGCGGCAGTGGTTTGCGGTGTCGCGGGCGTAGGCCGGGTCTTCTAGTTCCTTGAGGGCTCGGTGCAGGGCTTCGGTCACGTCGTCGGTTGCGGGGATCAGCCAGCCGGTTTCGTTGTGGCGGACTGAATCGCGTAGGCCGTCTACGTCGTGGCAGAGGGTGGGGACGCCGTGGCCGGCCGCTTCCACGACTGCCAGGCCCCAGCCTTCGCCGTCGGAGAGGGTTACGTTGAGCCAGGATCGGGCGAGGATGGCCGACTTTTGGGCTTCTGGGAGGTGGCCGTGGACTGTTACTGCGCCTTCGCAGCGGCTGGCGCGAGTATTGAGGGTGGCTTGTTCTGGGCCGCCGCCGACTACGTGTAGTCGTAGGTTGGGTACGCGGGAGCGTAGGGCGTCTACCGCGTCGATCAGGCGGTCTACGCGCTTTTGGGGGACCAGGCGGCCCAGGCACACGACTGTCGGCTCGGCTGCACGGGCAGGGAGACCGTGCGGGGCAGGGGTTGAGCCGTTGGGGACTACGTGGACGTTGCCGCGCCACGAGAGGCGTGAGCGCATGGCGTCCACTGTGGAGGGTGAGACGGCGACGGTGGTGGCCCGGCGGTAGATGCGGCGGGACGCTGGGCCTTCGAGCCACTGGCCGATGGCGGCCAGCCACGGGGGGAAGTGGACCTTGAACTGGGTGTCGTGGACGTGGTGCAGGACCTGGATCACCTTGGTGCGGCGGCTCACGGCCAAGGGGCTGAAGAACGGGATGCCGTTTTGGCAGTCGATGACCAGGTCGATGTGGCGTCGGTGGGTCAGGAGCCAGAGGAGGGCCAAGGGGTAGACGGTCCAGCGGGTGCCTCGGCGGATGATGTGGACGGTGGGCGTGCGGTCTTGGGAGGGCTGGTTCTTGTCGCGGGCGGTCAGGTAGGTGACTTTGGCGCCTGCCTTGGCGAAGGCTTCGGCGGTGCGCATGGCGTAGACCTCGGCGCCGCCGGCGTGGCGGTGGTTGAGGTCTCGCCAGTTGACGACGACTACCTTTGTGCCGCGCAGTCTGGTGGTCATCTACGCGGCCTCTGCGATTGGGGTCGGGTGCCACGTGGGGCGCGGTTCGCCGGCCAGGACGGCGCGGACGCGGCGGAGGTCGGCGAAGCTGCGCAGGCCGTGGCGCAGGGGTGCGAACGTGGAGCCGGGGACGTCGATCCAGCGGACCGGGACCTCCTCGATGACCGCGCCCAGGCGCTGGGCGCGGGCGAGGACCTCCACGTCGAAGCTGAAGCCGGTGGTGTGCAGGGGTTCGAAGACCGATCTGGCGACGTCGGCGGTGAAGAACTTGAAGCCGCACTGGGTGTCGCCGATGCCGGGCACGATCGGGGAGACCGCGCGGCGGAACGCCCACGCGCCGAGTTGGCGCAGCACGCTGTGCCGGGCCCGGACGTCGGACCCGGGGTGCGCCCGCGACCCCACGACGACGTCCACGCCCCGCCGCAGCCTGCGCAGCACGTCCGGCACGGCGTCCACACCGGCCGCCAGGTCGGCGTCGCAGAACCCGACGAACCGGCCGCGCGCGGCCAGCACACCGGCCCGGACCGCCGCGCCCTTGCCGCGGTCCGGGTAGTGCACGAGCCGCACGGGCACCGCCGGCCGGGAGTTCTCCCGGACGACGTCCACGGTCCCGTCCGTGCTCGCGTTGTCGACCACGACGATCTCGGCCGCGGTCCCGCACAGCGCCATGGCCAGGCCGACCAGGCTGGCGCCGAGACGCCGTTCCTCGTTGTAGACGGGCACCACGACGGACAGTTCGAGGCCCACATGGCGCATCGGCTAGCTCCTCAACACTGAGACGCAGGTCACACCGCCCGGAAGTTACTCAACGGTAAAACCCGTGGGTCACTTCGAAGAATGTGATCGGGGTCACAGGGTTGGCGGAACGCCCGCTGCGAGGCACGTCACAGGCCGTTCAGCGGCTCCGCGGTGCGTGCGAACGGTCCAGTGGAACAACCAACATTGTCCCCGGGGATAACCGGCGCTCCCGGCTTTGTGCGCGGTGACAGAGGTTCGGCTCAGGGTTCGAGCCGGACGCTCTCCACGGCCAGGTACAACTCGGAGATACCGCGCGGATCGGTGAGGTCACGCCCCGTGAGTTCCTGGACCCGCCGGATGCGGTAGCGGACCGTGTTCGGGTGGACGAACAGCCGCTCGGCCGCGTCGCGCGCGGACCCGTGCTCGGCGAACCACACCTGCATCGTGCGCAGCAGCGGCTCGCGCTCGGCCTCGGGCAGCGCGAGGAGGTCCTTGAGCACCTCCTTGGCCAGCTCGCGGGCCAGCTTGGGCGCGCCGGCCACCATCGTGGTGACCGGCCGGTCGCCGAAGCCCACGGCCCCGGTCTCCCCCGGCGCCAGGCACGCCCGCGCGATGCGGGCCCGGCGCAGCGCCGCGGGCAGCAGCCGCAGACCGGCCACGACCGGGCTCACGCCCACCGGCAGCGCGGCGGCGTCCAGGGCCTGGCGCAGCGCGCGCAGGTCCGCCGACCGCTCCACCGGCACCACGCCGACCTCGCCGTCCGACGTCCGCCGCCACACCGCCCGCGAGCGCGGGTCCACCAGCCCGGACAGGCCCCGGTCGTCCTCCGGCCGGGGCTCGGCGCAGATGACCACGAACGGCCCCTCCGGCGGCAGCCGGAGCACGCGCGCGGCGTCCTCGAATTCCTCCGGCCGGGTGAACCGACCGTCCAGCAGGCCGTCGATGAGCGCGAGGCGGGCCTTGTTGTCGTACCGAGCGGAGTCGGTCGCCACCTCCGTGTAAGCCTCGGCGATGACGTCGGAGAACGAATCGATGATGTGCCAGACGGTCGCGCTGGCCGACAGCAGCTGCTCGGGCGTGAGCTGGCGCGGCCCCACGGCGTGCTCCAGCATCCCCTCGTAGGCGAACGTGCCCGCGATCCGGAACGCCCGCAGCGCCGCCGAGATCGGGATGCCGAGCCGCGCCTGCGCCCGCCCGGTCTTGCGGGCGGTCTCCACGTCGACCTCGCGCGCCTCCAGGAAGGCGCGGAAGGCCCGCCCCAGGTTCACCTCGCAGACCTTGCGCAGCTCCTGCGGCGAGCTTTGCTCGAGCCTCCGGTAGAACTCCTCTTTTTCGCTCAGCAGGCGGGCCAACTCGTCCGCGAGCTGGGGCAGCCGGTCAAGCTGACCGCGCACGATCTCGTTCAGCTCGGGTGGCAGCGGCGACATCGTCGACGTCGTGGCGACCATCCAGACACCATAACGCCGCGCGGGCCCGGCGGAGACCCTTGAAGTTTCACGGACAGGGGGTGACCTGCCCCTCTGGACCGATCCCGGTCCAGAGGGGGTTTTCCTGTTACTCCAAGTCATAGGCACGCACGATGGTGTGGCTCACACTGCCTCCTTCGGCGTCTGTGGCGGTGGCTCACACTGCCTCCTTCGGCGTCTGTGGCGGTGGCGCGCAGGGACACCGTGCGGGCGTTCGACGGGTGGTGCAGGACGGCCTCCCAGCCCTGTGCGGTCGGGAGGAGGTGGACCGGGTGCCAGGCGCCGCCCTCGTCGTAGGAGGCGAAGGCCGAGATGCCCATCACGGGCGCTCCGCCGCCCTGCACGATGACGGGGACGCGGACGTGGTGGCCCCGCGGGGCGGTGTTGTCCTCGTCGACCGGTGGGGCGAAGCGAATCACCCGAACGGGTAGTGGGAGCTGGTCGGTGGTGTGGGCACAGGTCCACGGGCCGGGCGAGCGGCGCTCGGCGCGGGTGGTCGGTTGCGGGAGGGTGATGGTGTTCCACGGGACGGCGGCCCGTCCACGATCGGGGAGGTGCTCTTCACGACGTGCTGCGGGCGCTTGCCCTGGGCGGCGTGGCGGACTTCGACGGTGGCGAGGTCGGACGGTCGCCAGGTGGGATCAGGGATCTCGCCAGGATGGAAGATGAGGTGGTAACTGTCCTTTTCGGACTGATGGACGGTGCCGAAAGTGCTGCGACACCGGGGATCGCCCGTGGTGGGGGTGATGTGGAGGTCCGGCGTTCGGGCGGTGGTGGAGTCGAACATCACCTTGCCCGACGGGGTGTCGCAGGCGACGGTGAGCATGGCGGTACCGACTCCTTGGTGAATGCGATCGGGATGGTCAGGTGCGAACCGTCTACTGAGGACGCGGTCAGCCATCCGCCGTATGGGCCGGGGCGGGTGGACGCCGGGGCTCGTGTGGGCGGGTTGGCGCAGGAGCCTGGCTGCGTCGACTCGGCCTGCGCCCTGCGCGCACACGGGAGCGCCGGGCAACGGCTTGGCCGCGTTCATGAGGGCTGCCTTCAGGTTTGGTGCGCGCCAGTCTGGGCGGTGTTCAGCCAGTAGTGCGGCGACGGCGGCCACGTGCGGAGTGGCCATGGGTGGCACCGGGTGCGCCGCCCCGGTGGCGGGTGTCGCCCGCGCCCGCGATGGTGGAGGCGACGTGCGTGCCGTGGCCGTGGCGGTCGTCGGTGCCACTGCCGGTGAAGTCCCGCGCGTCGGCGACGGTGAGGTCGGGGTGGCCGGCGTCGACCCCGGTGTCCAGCACGGCCACCTTGACGCCCCGGCCGGTGACGCCGCCGGCCCACGCCTCGGGCACGCCGATCTGGGCCATGCTGCGGTCCAGCGCCACCTAGACCTTGCGGTCCAGCCACAGCTTCCGGGTTGGACCGCGGTGCGCCCACAGGCGTGCCGCCTCGGATCGGTCGACCCGCAGGGCCGCGCCGGACAGGCTGCGCAGGGTGAGGTCTGATGTGCGGTGTTGGACGATGAGTGGGATTTCGTCCCCGTCTTTTGCGAGAGCGTCCACGTCGAAAAGGTGTTCGTCCACGGTGCCGGCGGCGACGGCGGACACCGCGTCGGACGGGACGACGAAGTGGCGGCCGGGTAGTTCGTACCGCGCGAACCGGATGTGCTCGCGGCCCTTGCCGGCGCGCGGCACGTACACGTTCCGGCCGGCCACCTTGTGCACCACGACCTCGTCGCCGGTGACGAGCGGGATGGCGGTGTCCGGTGTGGAGGGTCCGGGGTGGGCTTGGGGTGGTCGACGCGCCCGAAGGCAGGCGGCCACCACGAGGGTGAGGCGTCTCATCTCGTTGCGCTCCAACGTCTGTGCGTGGCCACAATTGGTCTACGCCAATTTCGGGACGCGCACAGGGGCCAGTCGGGGCGGGACTTTCACACGCGGGGTCTCGACCACTGGGAAACCGCTGCCGGTGCCCGTCGCGGGAGGGGTGAGCTATCGTGGAGCCCGCCACCGTTCACATTACGAGCGCAATCCGGATCAGGGACGTACCGCAGTGACCCAGAACCGACAGTCCCGCGCCGAGCGTGCCGCACAGACCCGTGTGGAGCTGCTGGACGCGGCGGCCCGGGTGTTCGCGCGCAAGGGCTACTCCGGCGCGTCGGTGGGCGACATCGCCGAGGAGGCCGGGTACACGCACGGGGCGGTCTACTCGCAGTTCCGGAACAAGCAGGACCTGTTCTTCGCGCTCTACGAGCAGACCACCACTCATCGCGCCGAACGGCTGGCGCAGGTGTTCCTGGCCGCCGAGGGCACCCTGCGCGAGCGGATGAAGGTCGTCACGGACTGGTCCATGGTCGACCTGAAGGAGAACCCGGACTGGTTCCTGCTGCACATGGAGTTCCTCTTCGCCGCCGCGCGCGACCCGGAGGTGCGGGCGCGGTTCTCCGAGGGCGGGCGGACGATCCGGAACATGATGGGCGCGCTCATGCAGCACGAGCTGGACAGCGGGAACCTCAAGTCGGACATGACGGCCACCGACATGGCGATGGGCATGAACGGCCTGTTCCTCGGGCTGGCGTTGCAGGAGATCATCGAGCCCGGTGTGGTGCGGGTCGGGCTGTACGGGGACGTGGTCAGGCTGATCATGGACGCCATGTCGCCCGAGTGACTCACGGTTGGCGGGCCGCGGCGGCGGGGTCCAGGCCGGGGCCTTCGGGCAGGCGGGCCACCAGGGTCGCGGGCAGGCGGACCGGCTTGGCCCGCGGGTAGCCCAGCACGCCGAGGACGTCCCGGGTCGCCAGCGGGTAGCGGCGACCGAGGTCGGTCACGACCGTCACCGTCCCGGCGGGCGCGCCCGGCGCCGGCATCGCCTCCACCACGGCCGCCCAGCCCGGCGGCACGTGCACCCGGTCCGCCAGGGGGGTGCCCTTCGGGTCGCGGCGGGTCGTCGCGGTCATCGGGTCGGCCTGCGGGAGCGCCGGGTCGACGCGCAGGCGCGGCGTGGGGTCGTCCGGCTCGAACGTGGCGCACACGGCGGCTTCCTTGTCCCGCAACGGCATGAAGTCCGGGCGCGCGGTGGGCGCGTCGGCGGGCGCGGGTTCCAGCTTGCGCGCGGACGCGGCCAGGACCGGGGCCAGCGGCACGGCTTTCGGCTCCGCACCGGGGTAGGCGGCCAGGACCGGGGCGTAGGCGCGCTGGATGTCGTACTGCAACTCGGTGATCGGCTGCAACGTGTCGCGGCCCGCCAGGTAGTGCTGCGTCCCGCCGCCGGACGTCCGGACCACCAGCAGGGTGCCCACCAGCAGGTCCGTGCGGCCGGGCACGGCGGTCGACGGCTCACCCGCGCCGGGCACCGCGATCGGGCCGATGGCCGCGCCCTCCGGCAGCACGTCCAGCCACGACCGGCCCACCCGCGCCCACGGCTGGGCGCTCAGCGCCAGGCCCGTGCCCACCGCCGGGTAGTCGTCGATGCGGTGCCGCTTCCCGCGCCACACCAGGAAGCGCTCACCCGTCGGCGCGAGTTCGGCCAGCAGCGCCCGGTCGCCGGGCTCGCCGCCGCCGTCCGGCGCGGCGCCCACCAGCAGCACGGACTCCTCGATCCGCGAGCCGGCCGCGTCACCGGCCGGCACCGAGCACAGCGACCACGAGCCGGTCAGCAGGCGGTCGGCGCCGGGCAGCGCGTCGGGCGCGTCGGCGATGCCGAGCCGGGGACCGCGCGGGACGCCGACCAGGGAGTCGCGCGACACCCGTTCCGTGCGGCCGTGGCTGCCGACCAGCAGCAGCGCGGAGGCGTAGTTGGCCACCGGGTGCAGCCGGCCGTCCAGGTGGACGTACCGGGTGCCGGTCTCCTTCTCCACGATCACCGCGTCGTCCTTGCGCCACGCGTTGTTCCCGCCCGGCACGACCATCCCGTACACGCCGACGCACGCCAGCGCCACGATCGCCAGCGCGATGCCCGCGAAACTCGCGCCCACCGGGCGGCGGAACGGCGGCTGCTCCGGGTCGGTCTCCCCGGTGACGAGCGCGGACGTGGCCCGCTGCACCAGGAACTGGTAGGCCTGCAACTGGTCCCGCTTGGACGCCACCGCTCAGCCCCCCAGCCCGCGCACGTAGCCGAACAGGCCCAGCACCGAGCACACCAGCGGCACGACCGCGACCACCACGAGGATCTCGGCGTACTCGGCGAACCGGCCCGCGTACGGGTTGGGCACGCGGGTGCTGAACACCATCCCGGCGGCGACCACCCCGGCCGCCACCACGCCCAGCACCGCACCGGCCGGCGCCACGTCCGTCATCAACGGTCCGACCGCCAGGCACCCCGCGCCGACCGCGCCCGCCGCCAGCAGCGGAACCCGTTGGCGCACCACGGGGTAGAGCCGCGCGCGCAGCAGGAGCCCGGCCGCCAGCACGCCCAGCAGGACCAGGGCGGAGGTGTTGTCCCCGCGCACCAGCACCACCGCGCAGCACGCGACGACCAGCGCCGACCCGGCCAGCATCCCGGTGAGCAGCGCGTCCGCCCGCACGACCGCCAGGTGCACCAGCGGCAGCGGGGGCTGCGGGTCGTCGCGGACCAGGTCGGCGGTGGTGCGCGGCAGCACGGGCATCGGCACCCGGCCCAGCCGCAACGCCAGCGGCGCGAAACCCGGTGACAGCACGAGCACACCGCCCGCGACCACCGCCGCCGACTCGTGCGGCGACCAGCCCCCGGTGCCCAGCCAGCCCGCCACCACGCACAGCACCCCCACCGTGACCGCGCCCGCGGACAGGGCCGGGGCCGCCGTCACACCCAGGTGGGCGGCCAGGGCGACGAGCAGCAGTGCCGCGCCGGCCAGCAGGAGGTGTCCGGCGGCGAGGTCGGTCAGCGACCGGTCGCCCGCGAGCAGGAGGCCACCGCCGGTGAACGCGAACGGCAGCGCGACGGCCGCGACCACCGCGCCCGCGGCGGCGTCACCGGCCGCGCGGGCCAGCACGGCACCCGCGAACACCAGCAGGACGGCCGCGCCCAGCGACCACAGGGCGGGCGTCGTCCACGACGGTCCGGCGCGGAAGACCGTGACCAGGCCGAGCAGGGCGGTCGCGGCCCCGAGCACCAGGCCCGCGTGGCGGGTGTGCCGGGGACCCCAGGAGCGGTCGCGGCCGGACCCGGTGGCGATCGCGTCGACCAGGTCGTCGTACTCCAGCTCGGGCCACTCCAGGCGGCGCGGCGCGAGGTGCAGGACCTCGCCGTCGCGGACCCGGTGCGCGCCGAGCGTGCGGTCCGGGTCGAACGCCGTCCCGTCCGCGCGGCGCAACACCCAACCGCCGTCGGCCACACCGTCGTCGGCGAGCCCTTCACCCGCCCGCGCGAGCAGTCCGGGCAGCACCTCGGCGACCGCCGCGTGTTCGGGCAGCGCCAGGTCGATGCGCCGGCGCGGAGCGGCGACCGTGACCCTGACCAGGCCGGTAGTCTGCATGGGTGCCAGCTTCGCGCCGCCGGGCGCGGCGCGGGTGGGCGAGGCATGAAGCGGCCACGGCGCGTCGGGCGCGCGGGCGCGTTCCTACGCTCGGCGCGTGTCGTGGACGAGGGGTGTGGGCTCGTGGAGACGGTGATCGCGCCGAGGCTGCTCGCGTCCGGTCCGGTGGCGACCGTGTACGCCGCGCGGCTTGCCCATGCGGAGGCCGAGGTCGCGGTGAAGGTGTACGCCGAGCGGTTCGACCGCGACACCACCGAGTGGCTCGCCCGCGAGCGGCGGGCGTTGGCGTCGGTGGCCGTGCCGCAGGTGCTGCCGGTGGACGGGGTGCTGGAACTGCCGGACGGCCGGTCGGGCGTGCGGATGCGCCTGTGCCACGGGTCTTTGGCGGCCCTGCTGTCGTCCGGGGTCGGTGCGCCCGGGGTGCGGGACGCCCTGGGCGTGGGGTTGGCCGTCGCGCGTGCGCTGGCGGCGGCGCATTCGGTCGACGTCGTGCACGGGGGCGTGACGCCGCACAACGTGCTGTGGCACGGGTCCGGCGAGTTCGTCGTGTCGGACTTCGGGCTGTCGCTGCGCGAGCGCTTCCCCCGCGACCCCACGCACGCCTTGGAGTTCACCGCGCCGGAGACGCTGCGGGACGACACCCGCACGCCCGCGTCGGACCTGTACGGCCTGGGGGCGGTGCTGCACACGATGCTGACCGGCGCGCCGCCGTTCCCCCGGCGGACCGGGGAGCCGCCGGGCGAGCGCATCCTGCGCGTGCTGCGCGAGCAGGTGCCGCCGGTGCGGGTCGAGGGGGTGCCGCACGAACTGTCGGACACCCTCAGCCGCCTGCTGGCCAAGGACCCGGCCGCCCGGCCGAGCGACGCGGCCCAGCTCGCACACCTCTTCGAACACCTCCTCACCACACCTCGACCGCTCGAACCAGCCATGTCGGTGGTGCAGTTCCAGAGACCGCAACCCCCGCCAGCCGCACCCACCACACCGCCCGCACCCGCCGCCCCGCCCGCACCCGCCGCCCCGCCTACACTCGCCGCCCCGCCTGTACCCGCCGCGCCGCCCGCACTCGCCGCCCCGCCTACACTCGCCGCCCCGCCCGCACTCGCCGCGCCGCCGCCCGCCCCGGAAGTCGTCCGCACCCCGCCCGGCGCACTCACCGCCGCCCGCGCGGCCGGCTTCGCGCAACCCGCCGAGTCCCCGCCGGACCCGGGCTTCGACGACTTCGCCACCCGACCGTCCTTTGTGGACGTCCCTCGCGCCCCCGGCCGCACCCTCGTCCACACCACCGACGGCACCGCCGACCCCAAGCGCACCAAGGACTGGCGCACCCCGGCCCTCATCGGCGTCGGCCTGGTGGTCGCCTCCCTGGTCGCCGTCCCCCTGCTCCTCCCCGCCGACGAACCCGCCGAGCCACCCGCCGC
This sequence comes from Actinosynnema sp. CA-248983, assembly GCA_050954585.1. GTDB lineage: Bacteria > Actinomycetota > Actinomycetes > Mycobacteriales > Pseudonocardiaceae > Actinosynnema. Next base: position 7,461,627 of record CP191863.1, read on the forward strand.
CACCCCAGCGCCCAAGACCGCCGCCCAGACCACCGAACCACCGCAGGTCACGCTCGTCCTCGACCCGCCCGCCGACCAGGGCGACCACGTCGAACTCACCTGGCGCGCCAACGGCGAACTGGACTTCGCCGTCGTCGTCGCGGGCGAGGGCATCCAGACCATGGTCCTGGTCGCGCACCGCAAGCAGGGCCTGCGCGTCCCCGTCGACCCCGGCCGCCGCTACTGCTTCCAGGTCCGCGGCACCGACAGCCACGCGGTCTACACCAGCGAACCGGTCCCCGTCCGCGGCGCGCGCTGCACGCTCTGACCGAACAGCGGACGCGGGTCCAGCGCCGCCCGCAGCCGGGCCCCGCGCGGGCGGGCGGCGAGCACCTCGCGGACCAGCCGTTCCTCCTGCCACGCCTTGCGCACCGACCCGTCGCGGACCGGGACCCCCGACCACAGCGCCATGTCCAGCACCCGCCCCAGCCGCGTGATCGGCCCGGCGGTCGCCTCGCCCGCCGCCGACGCCAGGTCGCGCGGGGTCATGCCGATCCGGAACGGCACACCGTGCGCCCGCAGCCGGTCGCACACCTCGGCCCACGCCGCGACCACGCCCTCCGCACCGGTCCGCCGCCGGCGCCCGCGCGCCCGCACGGCCTTCGCCAGCGGCACCCCGACCAGCCAGCACAAGCCCAACGCCGCCACCACGACCAGCGCCACCAGCGTGAAGAGCCCGACGTCGAACGCCGTCGCCGGCACCTCGACGTCCTCGGCCGGCTGCTGCGGCGGGCGCAACTCGTCCTCGGGCGGCAACTGCTTGCGCGCCTGCGCGGCGGCCTCGGCCAGACCCGTCGACTCCGGCTCGGCCGCCACGCCGGGCACGGCCGTCGCGACCGGGTCCAGCGGCACCCAGCCGACGCCGGTCACCGCGATCTCCGGCCACGCGAGGACGTCCTTGTTGCGCACCACGTAAGTACCGTCGGCCCCGCGCGACCCGCCCCGGTACCCGACGACCAGCCGGGCCGGGATGCCGTTCATCCGCGCCAGCACCACGTACGCGGCGGCGAACTGCTCGCTGGTGCCGCGCTTGGTCTCGGTGAGGAAGCGGCGCAACTGCGGCCAGCCGTTGCCGGTCGGCAGGTCGTCGCCGTCCGCGACCCGGTAGTGGGTGGCGAGGAACCGTTCGAGCTGGAAGGCGGACTGGACCGTGGGCCGCAGCCCGCGCACCGACTCCTGCGCGAGCCGCCCGACCTCCGGCGGCACCGCGCCGACCCCGCCCAGACCGCCGTCCGCGAGCGGGTCGACGGTGCCCGCGCCCAGCGCGTCCCCGTCCACGTCCGGTTCCGACCAGGTCAGGGTGTAGCGGCGGTCGGCGGTGGACCGGTCGAGCAGGAGCGTGCCGGCGGACTCGTCCACCAGCGGCGCCAGGCCGTCCACGACGAGCGGGTTGGGCTGAGACGGCAGCCACGGGCCGGTGAGCCCCTTGACCGTCACGTCCGCGCTGCGGGCGCCGGTGCCGTCGCGGCGGGCGCCCAGCCGGCGCAGGTCGGGGTCGGCGGTCCAGTTCGCGCCGTCGAACCCGTCCAGGACCACCAGGCTCCACCGGTCGACCCGCGCGTCGGCCCGGTACCGGAACACCTCCTGCTCCGGCTCGGCCAACCGCTGCGCGACCTCGTTGAGCGGGTTGCCCACCCGGTGCTGGCGCAACGCGACCGCGTCACCCTCCAGCCGCACCGGCGTGCGCCCCAAGGGGTCGAACCCGCCCAGCGCCACCGCCCCGACCGCCACCGCGCCCACCAGCACCGCCGCCCGCCGCGCGGTCGCGACGGTGACCCGCCGACCGGCCGCGCCGTGCCGCACCAGCACCAGCCCGGCGGGCAGCGCGAACGCCACCCCCGCGCCGATCGCCGCCACCCCGGTCACCGGCCGGTAGAGCTGCGCCAACCCGGCCACCGCGAGCACCGGCAGCAGCGCCGCGCCCGGCACCCGCGACCGCAGCAGGACCTCCGTCCCCAGCACCACCGCGAGCAGCACCGCCAGCGGCACGAACAAGAGCTGGTCCGGGTCGGGCCGGGCGGGCCACGTCGACTGCAAGGTCAACAGCCAGCCTTCGGTCACCCCGCGCCACAACGCGCTCAGCGAGGCACCCGTGGGCAACCCGGCCAGGGTCGTCGGGAACAACAACGCCTCGACCAAGCCGAGCAACCCCAGCACCAGCACCAAAATCGGCCGCACCGGCACCAACCGAGGCCACCGGATGCACACCTCGACCGCGACAAAAGCACCCACAAGAACGACGAAAACGGGCAGCAGCAAGGAAAGCAGCCCGAACACCGGCGAGAACAGCAACCCCGCCACCCCCGCCGCGCCCAACAGCCCGGCGACCGCGAGGCGGCCGACGCCACCCGACGCCACCCCGACCGAGCCCGGCGCGTTCACCCGCCCACCACCGCGTTCCACGACGCCACCGCCTCCGCCGCCGACCCCGCCGCGATCACGCCCCCGGCGATCACTCCTCCTGGAGCGCCCCGCACCGCACTCAGCCGGATCACCGCCTCCGGCCGCCACCGCACCACCGGCCCGAGGTCCGCCCCGTCCCCGGTCACCACGACCACCGCTCCCCCCGGCCGCACCGCCGCCGGCCGCACCAGCGGTGCGTCGGCGGGCGCGTCCTGCGCCACCTCGCACAACCGGTCCAGCAGCGCCCGCGCCGCCCGCAACCCGCTCTCCACCGAGAACTCCGCGCCGCACGTCACCAGCCCGCACTGCTGCCCCGCCGACGCCGCCGCCGCCACCAGCGACGCGGCCACCTCCACGGCCTCCTCGAACAGCGCCGGGTCCATCGAGGACGGCCGGGTGTCCAGGACGACCGTGCACCGCGTCCGCGCCGGGTCGACGTACTCGCGCACCATCAGCCGCCCGGCCCGCGCCGACGCCTTCCAGTGCAGCAACCGGACTTCGTCGCCGGGCACGTACTCGCGCACCACCCGCAGGTCCGCCGAACCGCGCAGCGGCGGGTCGGTCACCGGCCCGTCGTAGTGGTGGCGCGGGTGCGCGACGCGTGGCGGACGGGCCGCGTGGACCCTCGGGTGCACCCACAGCGCCGTCGTGCCACCCACCGCCGGGTGCCCGCGGACCAGGTCGAACGGGTCGAACCGGTGCACCTGGAACGGCCCCACCCGCATCCGGCCGCGCGTCCCGGTCGGCACCTCGTAGTGGTAGGTCGCCTCCGCGCCGGGGGCCAGCGCCCGGACCCGGATCTCGTGCGCCGACGACCCCGCCCGGTCGCCCCCGGTGAACCCGCCCTGCCGGCGCGGGGTCGGGTTGCGCACGACCAGGGTCGCCAGCGCGGGCGTGCCGCGCTCCACCCGCTCCGGGTGGACGGTCCGGGTCACCTCGACCTTCGGCCGCACCATCGTGGTGGCCACGGCCGCGAGCAGCCCGCCGACCGCGACCCCGCCGAGGGCGCGGAAGAACGCGTGCCCGGCCAGCGTGCCCAGCACGAAGAACCCGACCGCCGCCACCAGGACGACGACACCGCGGCGGGTGAGCCGCACGGCCTCAGCCCCCGATCGCGGCCGTGGGCGCGGCGGTGTCGGCCAGCAGCTCGTCCACGACCTGCTCGGGCAGCCGCCGGCTCAGCTCCGCGTCCGGGGTGAGCACCAACCGGTGGCACATCACCGGGTGCGCCACGTCCTTCACGTCGTCGGGCACCACGTAGTCCCGGCCGTGCGTGGCGGCCAGCGCCTGCGCCGCCCGGATCAACGCGACGCTGCCGCGCGGGCTCACGCCGAACCGGACCGCCGGGTGGTTGCGGCTCGCGGCGGCCAGGCGCACCGCGTAGGACACGATCTCGCGCGCCACCCGGCACCGCCGCACCTCGGCGATCACCTGCTGGAGCCCGGCGAGGTCCAGCACCGGCCGCAGGTCGTCCGGGCTCACCCCGGCCCGGTCGCCGAGCACCACCATCACCTCGGCGTCGTGGTCGGGGTAGCCGACGGACAGCCGCATCAGGAACCGGTCGAGCTGGGCCTCGGGCAGCCGGTAGGTGCCCTCCATCTCGATCGGGTTCTGGGTGGCCACCACCAGGAACGGCCGCGGCACGTCGTGGCGGACCGAGTCGACGGTGACCCGCCGCTCCTCCATCACCTCCAGCAGCGCGGCCTGGGTCTTGGGCGTGCCCCGGTTGATCTCGTCGGCAAGCACCACGTTGGCGAAGATGCCGCCCGGGTGGAACCGGAAGCCCTCCTCGCCCTGGTGGTAGACCATGACGCCGGTGATGTCGCCGGGCAGCAGGTCCGGGGTGAACTGGATGCGCTGCCACGACCCGCCGATGCTGCCCGCGAGGCACCGCGCCAGGGTGGTCTTGCCGACGCCCGGCACGTCCTCCAGCAGCAGGTGGCCCTCGGCGAACAGCGCCGCCACCGCCAGGCGCACGACCTCGGGCTTGCCGCGCACGACCAACTGCACGCTGGCCGCGATCAGGTCGTACGCGGCGCCAGGGGTGGGTGTCATGCCTCGCCTTTCCTCGCTCACCGGGTTTGCATGCCGCCGGACGTGCCGATCCGGCCCGCACCGCCGGGACCGCCACCCGCCGCCGGGACGCCGTGCCACATGGCGGGCAGCGCTTTGCCGTTGGCGTTGCTCGCGTCCAGGGTCAGGTCCACCAGTCCGCCCGGGTCGATGTCGGGCGAGTCCATGGCGATCTCCTGCACCCCGCCGCACGCCACCGTCACCGGCGGCCGGCCGTCCAGGTTGAACGTGCTCAGCTCGCACGTCGTGGGCATGCCGCTGGTGTTGACGTCCACGGTCGCGACGATCCGGTTGGGTCCGTCCCAGCGCACCCCGGTGATGGCCACCTCCGGCCGGCCCATCAGCGTGGGGACGATCGCGGAACCGGGATGGCCCAGGCTCGTCGGAGACCCGGCCGGTCCGTAGCGGGTGACCGCGCGGACGGTGACCAGGCCTGCCAGCGCCGCCCCGAACGTCGTGTAGTCGGTGCTGGTGCCGGTGACCTCCCGGTCGGGCTGCCCGGGCATCTGCACCAGGTAGTGCACGAGCGTGCCGCCGCGCAGGTCCGGCTGGGTCCACGTGACGGTCGCACCGCCGTAACCCCTGTCCGCGGTGACGTTCGGCGCGGCGGCCACGCCCAGCGGCACGACGCTCCCGGAACTGGCGCCCGGTCCCCGGCCGGCCTCGTTCTCCGCGACGACGGTGAACACGTGCACCACGCCGTTGGCCAGGCCTTCGAGACGGGCGCGGTGCGTGCCGCCGCCGACCGTGGTGGAGCCCCCGTTCCACGTCACGTGGTACGCGGTGACCGGCGCGCCGTTGGGCGGTGCCGGGTCCCAGCGGACGGTCGCGCTCGCGTCGCCCGCCTCCGCGCCGACGTCACCGGGTGCGCCCGGTGCGGTGGCCCGCGCGACCGGCGGGGTGGGGCGGGTGGTGACCTTCCGGTCCGCGGCGGGCGTCGTGGTGGCCGGGGTGGTGGGCTCGGTGCTGGACGGGGTGGTCGTGGTGGAGCCGGTGGGGCGTTCACCGGACCGGTCGTCGGCGGCCTTGCCGACGTCCACGGTGGCGACCGAGCCCTTCTCGCCGTCGACCACCAGGACCTGCGAGCCGTCCTGGTTCTCCACGTAGACGCGGTCGTCCTCGCCGCGCGCGAGCCGGGGCGCGCCGGCCTTGCCGGGCACCTTCGTGACGCTCTTGCGCGAGCCGTCGCTGGCGTAGGTGAGGACTTCGTTGCGGGTCTGGTCGACCAGGGTGACCACGCGGGCGGTGGCGACCGGGCCGGAGTAGCGGCCGGTGCCCGGGAGCCGCACCTCGACCGGGTCGGCGACGGGGCGCTTGTCCAGGCCGGCGGTGTCGATCAGGTGCAGGCGGGCGCGGTCCGGGTCGACCACGGCCAGCCGCCCGCCGGCGGTGGTGCTCGCGACCTGTGCGGCGGCCGGCAGGTCCACGCCGAGGGGCACGGGCGCGCCGAAGCCGTCGTGGTCGAAGGTGCGCAGGGTGTCCGTGGTGGTGTCGACCAGCACGGGCCGGTCGTCCACGACGGTCAACGCGGCGATGTGGCCGGGCTCGACCTGGGCCGGGCACGTGAGCACCTGGGCTTCGCGGGGCAGCTCGCACAACGCGCCGGAGTCCACCCGGTGGAGCCACACGCTGCCGTCACCGGTCACGGCGGGCTCGGACAGCGGGCCGCCCGCGGGCACCGTCGCGGCCGGGTCACCGAGCCGCACGACCTGACCCGCGTTGCGGTAGACCAGGTACGGGCCACCCGCGACCTCCAGCACCACGGGCTGCTCGGCGGCGGGCGGGACCTGCGCGTTCTCGACGCTGAGCGTGGACTTGTCGAACACGGTGATGCGGGAGCGCTCGACGACGTAACCGGAGCGCTCCCCCTGCGCCACCTGCGCGCCCGGCTCGACACCGGGCAGGGCGACCCGCGCGTCGACCTGGTTGGTGGCGCCGTCGACGTGGAAGGCGGTCTGGAAGGCCGCGTTGTAGACCCAATGGCCCACCTGGAAGAACTGGAGGCCGGGCGCGACCGGCGGCTGGCCCGCCGCGGCGACGCCGACGATCCCGACACAGGCCGCCACCAGCGCGGCGATCATCGCGCGGGTGCGCGTCACCCTGGTCATCTGCATGTCACGCGACGCCTCTCCGAACCTCTCCCCGCACGGTTGGAATTACGACCGTCATCCGAATGGGGATCATAATCCGGGACGGTACCAACTGACAGGCACCTGACGGACGGCGTTGACCGGAACCGGCCGAATTCACCGCCTTGTCATCGAAACCTCATGCCCCGGAGCGCACCGTCCGTGCCGTGACGACACCACCTCCCACCGGCCAACCGGTCGTCGTGCACGTCGACGGCGTGAGCCCGCCACCGTGGTCCCCCCAACCCCACTTCCAACCCGTCTGGGCACCTCCGCCGCCACCCCGGCCGAGGGCGCGCCCCACCTTCTCGGTCGAGTTGCCGCCGGTCACCCCGGTGGCGCCACCCACCCGCTCCCGCCGCGCCCTGGGCCCGTTGCGCCTGCCCCAACTCCTCTGCTGGCAACTCGCCGTCGTCGCGGTCGTGGCCGCGCTGGACCAGCCGTGGCCCGTCTTCACCGCCGTGGTCGTCGCCGCGCTGACCGTCCTCGCGCTGACCGCCGTCCGCCACCGAGGCCGCTGGCTCTGGGAGTGGGTCCTGGTCGGCCTGTCCTTCCTCCGCCGCGACCGCTCGCTGTCCCTGGACCTCGGCGAGTCGCTCATCGCCCTGCTCGCACCGAACGGGACCGGCATCGAAACCGGCCTCGACGACGAGCCGGTCTTCCTGGTCAGCACCACCCCGGGCGTCACCGCCGTGCTGCGACCGTCGGCGCAGCGGGACCTGACGAAGGCCGTCCCCAGCCCGGACGCCCTGCTCCCCGACACCGGCGAGGAATTCGCGGTCCGGTTCGTCCACCACGCCGGCACCGACCACTCCCGGCCGCCCCGCGTGTGGGTCGCGTTGCAGGCCCTGCGCACAGTCGAGGCACACCGCGAGGAGGACGTCCGCCGGGCCCTGGGCAACGCCGTCCGCCGGGTCCGCCGCAAGCTGCGCCGCGACGGCGTCGAGGTGCACGCCCTGCCCATGGCCGAGACCGTCGCCACCGTGTCCGCGCTGGCGCACCTCACCGGCGGCCGGACCCGGGCGCGCGAGGGGTGGCGGCTGTGGTGGAGCGGCCCGGTCGCGCAGGCCGCGTTCCGCCTGGACGGGTGGGACCGCCTGCCGCCGTCCGTCGCCCCGCAACTCCTGCGCTGGCTGCTGACCGCCGTTCCGCAGGCCGCGGTGACGGTCTCCGTCACCGCCCGGACCGGTCACGCCACCGAGGCCGTCGTGCGCGTGGCCGCCGCCGATCCGCGCGCCCTGGACAGCGCCGCCGGCCAGGTGGCCCGCCTGGCCAAGGAACGCGGCATCGTCCTCGAACGCCTGGACGGCCGCCACCGCGCCGGCCTGGCCGCGACCCTGCCGCTCGGCGTCACCCGCTGATCAGGTACCCGACCCCGCGCACGGTGTGGATCAGCGGCGGGTCGTGCAGCTTGCGGCGCAACGCGGCGACCACGACGTCCAGCACGTTCGACGCCGGGTCCACCACCGCGTCCCACGCCAGGGCCAGCAGCTCCTGCCGCGACACCGCCACCCCCGGCGTCGACATCAACCGCTCCAGGACCAGGAACTCCTTGCGCGCCAAGGTGAGCAACACCCCACCCCGCACCACCCGGTGCCGCCCGGGGTCGAGCTCCACGTCCGCGCACCGCAACACCGACGGCGCCCCCACCGCCCCCAGCCGGCACAGGTTCCGCACCCGCGCCACCAACTCCGCCACCGCGAACGGCTTGACCAGGTAGTCCCCGCCCCCGACCCGCAACCCCGCGACCCGGTCCGCTTCGGTGTCCCGAGCCGTCAGGAACAACACCGGCACCGACCACCCCCGCGCCCGCCGCGCCTGCACGTACCGCAGGCTGTCCCCGGCGGGCAGCATCCGGTCGAACACCACGCAGTCGTAGGAGTTGACGAACAGCGCCTCATCGGCGAACGGCAGGTCGGCCGCCGTGTCCACGGCGAACCCGCCCCCCGCAGCGCCCCCTCCAACGCCACCCTCAGGTTGTCGTCGTCCTCGATGATCAGCACCCGCACCCCACGCACGGTACCGACGACGAACCGGCCGACCTCGCCCGCCGGCCGGGCGAGCGCATGGCCGGCTGACCCGACTCCCGCGCGGTCACCGCGAGACGGCGGCCGACCCCCCGCCGGCCGCCCCACCAGAGCCGCCGATCAGCTCGCCCGGTCCATCAGCCAGCCGCGGTCGGCGGCCTTGGCCCCCGCCTGGAACCGGCTCCGCGCCCCCAGCCGGTTCATGATGTCGGACACCATCCGGCGCACCGTCCGCACCGAGATCCCCAGCCGCGCCGCCGCCGAGTCATCGGTCGCCCCCGACCACAGCAACGCCAGCAGGTCCCGCTCGCGCGGGCTCAGCGCCTCCCGGTGCGCCGCCGCCTCCACCGGCACCAGCGGCACCGCCACCGGCCACATCCGGTCGAACAGGGCGGTCGTCGCCGCCACCACGCTCGGCAGCCGGAACGCCGCCAGTCCCGACTGCGGACCGGGCAGCAACGCGGTGGTCCCGTCCACCACCAGCGCGTCCATCGGCACCGCGGTCTCCGTGCGCACCTCCGCACCCGCCGCCGCCAGGCCGGTGACCGCGCCGGACAGCCGCGCCGAGTCCGGCACCAGCACCCGGTACCGCACGCCGCGCCGCAGGTTGTCCCGGTCCACCCGACCGACCGGGCCCAGCGACCCGTCGGTGCTCAGCACCAGCACCTCCCGGGTCGCCGACGCCAGGACCGCGTCCACGCCGACGTCCCGCGCCGTGCCGCCGACCAGGCTCAACCGGGTGTCCATGACAGCCATCTCCGCACTCCTCCCCCTACAACAGTCCACAGTGGACCGACCTCCGGGCACGGCCGGTTCCTGCCAGATCGCCGCCGACCCGTGGTTTATGCTCGCCGGCGCACTAGCGTTCGGGCCACGGGCCAACCATGCACCGGCACACATGAGGTTTCGATGACACGGGTGATGGTCGTCGAGGACGACGAAGACCTGCGGGTGGCGGTGTCGGCGACGCTGCGCGCCGAGGGGTTGCGCGTGGACGCCGCCCCGGACATCGCCGCCGCCGACCGCGCCCTGCGCACCGCCCACTTCGACTGCGTCGTGTTCGACCGGATGCTGCCCGACGGCGACTCCCTCGCCTACGTCCGCGCCCGCAGACTCGCCGGGTGGGGCGTGCCCGTGCTGTTCCTGACCGCCCGCGACGCGCTGGCCGACCGGGTCGCCGGGTTCGAGCACGGCGGTGACGACTACCTGGTCAAACCGTTCTCGACGGCGGAACTGGCGGTCCGCGTGGGCAACCTGTGCCGCCGGTCCGGGGCGCGGCCGTCCGTGCTGCGGCACGCGGACCTGGAGATGGACTGCGCGCGGCGCGAGGTGCGGCGCGGCGGGGTGCTGCTGACCCTGTCGGACAAGGAGTTCGCCGTGCTGGAGCACCTGCTGACCCGCGCCGGGATGGCCGTGGAGCGGGCGGAGCTGATCGAGCACTGCTGGGACTCCGCGACCGACCCGATGTCGAACGTGGTCGACGTCGTGGTCAAGCGGCTGCGCCGCAAGCTCGGGCAGCCGGAGCTGATCCACACCGTGCGCGGGCGCGGCTACCTGCTGGGGACGGCGTGACCGGGTCGGCGGCCGACCGGCTGCGCAGGCTGCGCTGGGTGCTGACCGCCGTGTTCACCGTGACCAACACGATCGCGCTGGTCGCGTTCGCCTGGTGGGTGGTGCGCGACGACGCCCGGCAGGCCGAGGCGGAGCTGGACGCGCAGCTGTCCAAGGTCACCTCGGCGGTGAGCCGGCTCGTCGTCTTCGACCGGGCGGTGAACTTCCACCTGGTCAACGTGGACGAGCTGAACCAGGGCTGCCCGCAGTTCGCGATCCTGCCCGGCGGCGCGCCCGCGTTCCAGGCGCACGTGTCCAAGCGGGTGTGCGTGCCGGTGGACACCGCGGTGCTCAGCTCGTTGGCGACCAGCGCGGTGCGCACCGGCGGGGTGGTCGACGGCTACCAGCGCGGCACCGGCGGCGAACTGGTGCGGGTGCGGGCGGAACCGCTGCTCGACACCGACCGCGAGCACATCGGCGCGGTGGTCGCGGTCGCCGACACCCGGCCCCGCCAGGCCGACCACAACCGCCTGGTGCTGCTGGTGGTCGGCGGGTGCCTGGTCCTGGTCGGCGGGCTGGGGCTGGCCGGGCACGTGCTGTCCGGCCGCGCCATCCGCCCGGCCGCCGCCGCGCTGCAACAGCAGGAGGCCCTGCTCGCCGAGACCGCGCACGACCTGCGCACGCCCGTCGCCGCCCTGCGCGCCCTGGCCGAGACCGCGCTGGACAACCCGACACAACGCGCGGACCTCCTGCCCCGCACGGTCCGGCTCGCCGCGCGCATGGGCGGGATCATCGACGGACTGCTGGTCCGCGCCCGCCTGGCGGCCGGGGTCGAGCAGCCGGCCATCCAGCCGGTGTGGCTGGACCAGCTGGTCGTCGGCGTGGTCGAGGAGACCCCGACCGACGGCGCGCAGGTCACCGTCACCGCCGCGCCCACCAAGGTGAACGCCGACCCGGCGCTGCTGCAACGCGCGATCGGGAACCTCCTGGACAACGCCATGCGCTACGGGCGGCGGCCGGGCGAGGAGGCGATCGTGCACATCACCGTCGCCGGCGGCACCGTCACCGTGGCCGACCACGGTCCGGGCATCGACGCGGCGCTGGCGGAGGCGTTCGACCGCTTCTCCAGCACCGGCGGGTCGTCCGGCCTGGGGTTGTCCATCGTGCGGTGGGTCGCGCAGGCGCACGGCGGGCGGTTGGCGGTGTACAACGCGGACGAGGGCGGGGCGATCTTCGAGCTGAGCCTGCCGGTCAGCGCCCCCTGAGCCTCAGCGCACCGTGAACTGCTGCCAGGGCGGGAGGCTGACCCAGGCGCCGTTCTGCTCGTAGGCCAGGTAGTAGGTGAAGGTGCCCTTGGTCGCGAACCGGCGCTGCGCTTCCACCGCGCGGGGCGTGGTCTCCAGCCGGACGTCGTTCAGCACCGGGAAGTCCCGCGCCGTGCCCTTCTCGTCCTTGACCCGCACGACGACCTTCGACAGCGTCACGGTCCGGTCCGCGCTGATGGTCGCCCTGACCACGACGGTGTTCCCGGCCACCGGCTCGGCCGGTTCGACGGCGAGCGACCCGACGATCGTGACGTCCCCCGACACCACGTCGACCGGAACCAACTCCGGCTCCGACAGCCGCACCACCACAACCACTGCCGCCACGAGCACCGCCACCGCGATTCCCACCCACGCCCGTCTCGGCATGGCCTCACCGTACGCCGATGGCCTCTTGCGGACAGCCGCCACTCCCGAGGCGCACCACGCCCGACCATGGGCGCGATGAAACGACACGGGACCTCCGCGCTCGCGGCCGTGCTGGCCGTGGTGGCGCTGCACCTCACCGCCGGCACCGCGCTCGCGGCGGCGTCCGCCCGCGCCGCCCACGCCGGCGCCCACGCGGCACCACCGGCCAGCCCCGCCCACGCCGGCGCCCACGAGGCACCACCGGCCAGCCCCGCGCACGCCGCGCCACCCGCCGGCACCGCGCACGCCACGCCACCCGCCGGCACCGCGCACGCCGCGCCACCCGCCGGCCCCGCGCACGCCGCGCCACCCGCCAGCCCCGCGCTCGCGGCGCCGCCCGCCGGCGCGTGCCACAACGTCGAGCCGGCCCACCCCCGCGTGCGGGAACAGCCGTGGGCGCAACAGGTCCTGGACCCCCGCCGGGTGTGGCCACGGACCCGAGGTGCCGGCGTGCTGGTCGCCGTCGTCGACTCCGGCGTCGACGCCGACCACCCCCAACTGGCCCGCCCCGGCAAGGTCCGCGAAGGCCGTGACTTCGTGCGCGGCGAGCGGCGGGGCACGTTCGACTGCGTGTCGCACGGCACCGGCGTCGCCGGCATCATCGCGGCGGACCCGTTGCCGGGCATCGGTTTCCACGGCATCGCGCCGGACGCGGAGATCCTGCCCGTCCGGGTCAGCGAGCGCGACATCGGCGACCGCGGCGAGTCGCTGCGCATCGACCCGCGCGTGCTGGCCGACGGCATCCGGTACGCCGCCGACATGGGCGCGAAGGTGGTCAACCTGTCCCTCGCCGGCTTCGACGACAACCCCGCCGTGCGCGAGGCGGTGGCGTACGCGCTGGGCAAGGACGCCCTGGTCGTGGCCGCCGCCGGCAACGGCCAACGCGACGAGACCACCGAACTCCCGTCCTTCCCCGCCGGCTACGACGGTGTCGTAGGTGTCGGGGCGGTGGACATCGACGGCGCCCGCTTCACCGGCTCGCAGGTGGGCGCGTACGTCGACCTGGTCGCCCCCGGCAGCCAAGTCGTCGCCACCACCAGGGTCGATGGTCATTCCTATGTGGACGGAACCAGCTTCGCCGTGCCGTTCGTCTCCGCCACCGCCGCCCTGGTCCGCTCCGCGCACCCCACCCTGACCGCAGCCCAAGTGGCACAACGACTCCTGGCCACCGCGAACCCGGCACGCGGCGGCCAACACAGCCGGGCGTACGGCACAGGCCTGGTCGACCCCTACCGCGCCGTCACCGACTCCGTGGACCCGGACCGCCCAGCCGCCCTCCCACCCCACGTCCCCGAACCACCAGACCAAGCCGCCCTAGCCCAGGCCGCCTGGCTCCACACCACCGGCACCACCGCAAAATGGGGCGCCGCAACGGCCATGGGCGCTGTCGTGCTCGTGATCCTCCTGACCGCCATCCGCCGCCGCGCCCGACGCCACCACTGGCGACCAACCTGGGCCGCACCCCTCCCCAGCCGCCCCGCCGTCGTGGAACCGCCCGAACAGACCTTCCTGATAACCGACTGACCTCACCCGACGAAGAACCCGAAGTCCGCACGGACCTTCGCGTCCACCGCCACCGGCAGCCGGACCCGCCCTGCCTCCACCATCCCGCGCACCCCGGCCCGACTCAACCCGAACCCGGCCGTGAGCAACCGCTCCACCCGCACCGGCACCGGAAGTTCGAACCTGACAAGGACTTCCAGCGGCACCGCGTCCCCGCCGAGTTCGTAGAACGGCATGTCCGTCTCCAACGCCCACGTACCGGTCCAGTCGAGCCGGAACGGGAACGGCTCGTCGACGAGCAGCCGCCGCACCATCGCCGGATCGTTGCGCTCGAACACCAACAGCCGTTCGTGCTTCAACGACTGCACGTGGATGCGTTCGTGGATGGGGATCTTCGACGTGCGACCGCAGTGCTCGCACGAGATCAGCATCCACACGTCGAGCAGCTTCCCGCTCGCGTTCACCCGGAACTTGTCCGTGGGCCGGTGCCGCGCGGACCGGCACGACACACAGGTCTTGACGATGGCCGGCAACCCCAGCTCCCGGACCACCCACAGCGCTTTCCGGTCGACACCGGATTCGGACATGGCGGAACTCCAAAGCAGTGAAGGAGACGCGACGGCACACCTCACGTCGCGTTGCGAAAACACACGCCCTCAGGCGCGGATCGGTACCCCACTGCTCAGATTTCCACGACCCCATGATGTTGACCGCGTGATCCGCCCGGCAACCGAATTTCCGCGGCACGGCGAAAGGCCCCGGCACGAAGCCGGGGCCTCGATCCGCAGCCGCTGCGACTACCCGGCCACGGTCCGCCGCGCCTGCTCCAACGCGTCCCGCATCAGCTCCTTGGCCGTGTCGGTCGCCTTGGCCTGCCCGAGCAGCGCCTGGTCGTGCTGGTCGGCGTGCTTCGACCAGATCTGCTGCGTCGTGTCCAGCTCCGAGCCCGCCGCGTCGGTGAAGTACGACCCCACCGCGTCCTGCACGTAGCGGAACTGCTGCGACGCCGTGTCCATGTTCTGGCTCGCGGTGTTCTGCATCTGGCCCACCGCGCCGGCGATGGTGTCGAACACCATCCTGATCTCGGTCATGCCCGGTCCCCTTCCGCTCAGCCGTTGATGACGGCGGCGACGCCGTAGTTCACGCCGGCCACCACCTGGTTGCTGTCGGCGTCGACCGACTCGTACAGGTTCGCGACGACGCGCGTGTTGTCGGCCTGCTGCTGCAACATGTTCGTGAGCCGCTGGCTGTCGCCGAGCCGCGCCTGTTCCACCGAGGCGAACGCGGTGTGCGAGGTGCCGGTCCAGCTCGACCCGGCCAGCTGCGCGTTGTGGTTGCCCAGCGCGACGCTGTTGTTGCCGATGTCGTCGGCGTGCGCACCGGTGTTGTTCGACAGGCCGAGCAGGCCCTCGGTCTCGCCGTGGAGAAAGTGTCCGGTCATCGGCACTCCCCTCTCTACAGGTTGCGGAAGCCACGTCGGCCCCGCCGCGAAAGCTATGCGCCCCAAGCCCCGCGCAGCACCCGATGGCGCGTTCCTGCCACCGCCCCGCACACCCCGCGCCCCCACCCGACCATTCAGTGCCATGGCGACAGTCGTGGTGAAGAGGCCGGCCCGGGTGCCCGCACCGGAAATGCCGGCCGGCGAGCTGGTCCTCCAGGCGCCACCGGAGATCCCGCCGCCGCCGGGCCGCCAGTGGATGCAACTGTTCACCGTGCTGCCGATGGTGGCCATGATGGGCGCGACCCTGCTGATGTTCTCCGGCAGCATGACCGGCCAGATCCGGTTCGTCGTGTACGGCCTGATGGGCGTCGGCATGCTCGGCATGGTCGTCATGGGCCTGTTGCAGGGCGGCGGCCCGAGCAAGCGCGAGATGGGCCACGCCCGCCGCAAGTACCTGCGCCACCTGGCCCAGCACCGCTTGCGGCTGCGGCGGTCCGTGCGCAGGCAGCGCACGGTCATGGAGTACCTGCACCCCGACCCGGACTCGCTCTGGTCACTCGCCGCGAGCCACCGCCTGTGGGAGCGCCGCAAGGACGACGCGGACTTCGGCGTCGCCCGCATCGGCCGGGGCGCGCAGTCCCCGACCACCGCCGTCGTCGCCCCCGAGACGAAACCGCTGGAAGAGCTGGAACCGTTGTCCGCCCTCGCGTTGCGGCGGTTCATCACCACCTACGCCACCGTGGACCGGCTGCCGGTCGCCATCGCCGTCAACGGGTTCAGCCGCATCCACCTGCGCGGCGACCGCACGGCCACGACGAACCTCGCCCGCGCGCTGCTCGCCCAGCTCGCCACCCTCCAGTCGCCGGAGGACCTGCGGATCGCGGTGTGCGCGGACGACGCGCACCGCCCCGACTGGGAGTGGCTGAAGTGGCTGCCGCACGCCCTGCACCCCGAGCGCACCGACGCCCTCGGCCCGCTGCGGCTGGTCGCGCCGACCGTGCCCGCGCTGGAGGAGGTGCTGGAGGAGGAACTGGCCAAGCGGCCCCGGTTCGACCCCGAGGTGGACGCCCGGACCCCCGGACCCCACCTGGTCGTCCTCCTGGACGGCGGGTCCGTCGCCGGGTCGGGGCACCTGATGACCGGCGGCGGCGTGGAGGGCGTGACGGTCCTCGACCTCACCACCACCCCACCGCGCACCGTCGACCGCACCACCGTCGTCCTGGACGTCACCGCCGACCGCGACCTGACCGCCGAGACCACCGACGGCACCGCACCCCTCGGCGTCGCCGACGCGCTCGGCCCGCACGCCGCCGAAGGCCTGGCCCGCCAGCTCGCACCGCTGCGGCTGACCGCCGGCGTGCGCGGCGACGCCCCGATGACCACCGAGCTGGGCCTGGCGGACCTGCTGGAACTGGGCGACCCGTACGCGTTCGACCCGGACGACACGTGGGTGCCGCGCCCCAACCGCGACCGGCTGCGGGTGAAGTACGGCATCCGCGGCGACGGCACCCCGATCGAACTGGACCTCAAGGAGTCCGCGCAGGACGGCATGGGCCCGCACGGCCTGCTCATCGGCGCGACCGGCTCCGGCAAGTCGGAGCTGCTGCGCACGCTGGTCCTCGCCCTCGCGGTGACCCACCCGCCCAGCTCGCTCAACTTCGCCCTGGTGGACTTCAAGGGCGGCGCGACCTTCACCCGCCTGGACGCCCTGCCGCACACCAGCGCCGTGATCACCAACCTGGCCGACGAGCTGCATCTGGTCGACCGGATGACCGACGCCATCAACGGCGAACTGATCCGCCGCCAGGAACTCCTCCGCGCGGCGGGCAACTTCTCCTCCCTCCGCGACTACGAGAAGGCCCGCGCGGCCGGCGCTCCGCTCCCGGAAGTCCCCACCCTCCTCGTGATCTGCGACGAATTCTCCGAACTTCTTTCCGCCAAGCCGGACTTCATCGACATGTTCGTCCAGATCGGACGCGTGGGCCGGTCGCTCGGCGTGCACCTGCTCCTCGCGTCGCAGCGGTTGGAGGAAGGCCGGTTGCGCGGCCTGGAGACCCACCTGTCGTACCGGATCGGCCTGCGGACGTTCTCCGAGCTGGAGAGCCGGGCGGTGCTGGGCGTGTCGGACGCGTTCCAGCTCCCGCGCGCCCCCGGCCACGGCTTCCTGAAGGTCGGCATGGACCCGATGGAACGGTTCCGCGCCGCGTACGTGTCCGGCGTGCACCAGCGGCACACCGGCTCCGGCGCGCCGACCACGACCGCCGAACGGTGGGTGCTGCACGAGTTCACGACGTCGTACGTGGCGCCGGACCTGGAGGTGGAGCCCGAACCCGAGGTCGACCAGGACGCCGTCGGGGAAACCCTGCTGGACATCCTGGTCGACCGCCTCGCCGGCCGCGGCACGCCCGCCCACCAGGTGTGGCTGCCGCCGCTGGACGAGTCCCCGACGCTGGACGCGCTCCTGCCCCCGGTGACCGTCGACCCCGCTCGCGGCCTCACCGTCGGCGAGGGCGGCCTCAAGCCCGTCGTGGGCATCGTGGACCGCCCGTTCGAGCAGCGCCGCGACCCGCTCGTGCTGGACCTGTCGGGCGCGGCCGGGCACGTCCTGGTGCTCGGCGCGCCGCAGAGCGGCAAGAGCACCACCCTGCGCACCCTCGTCTCGGCGCTCGCGCTCACCCACACCCCGCGCGAAGTCCAGTTCTACTGCCTGGACTTCGGGGGCGGCGCGCTGGCCGCGCTGACCGACCTGCCGCACGTCAGCGGCGTGTCCGGCCGCCTGGCCACCGGGGCCGTCCGGCGCACGGTCGCCGAGGTCGCCACCGTCCTGGCGCACCGCGAACGCCTGTTCGCCGAGCACGGCATCGACGGCATGGCCACCTACCGCAGGCTGCGCGCCGACGGGAAGTTCGCCGACCACCCGCACGGTGACGTGTTCCTGGTCGTCGACGGCTGGCAGACGCTGCGCGGCGAGTTCGCCGACCTGGAGGAGACGGTGGGGGACATCGCCGCGCGCGGCCTGTCCTACGGCGTGCACGTGATCGCGAGCGCGGCACGGTCGTTCGACCTGCGCATGAACATCCGGGACATGTTCGGCAGCAAGCTGGAACTCCGCATCGGCGACCCGATCGACTCCATCGTCGACCGCCGCGCGGCGATGGGCGTGCCCGCCGACTCGCCGGGCCGGGGCATCTCGATCAGCGCCCACCAGATGCTCATCGCCCTGCCCCGCGTCGACGGCAAGCCGACGCCCAACGACAGCACCGACGCACTGCGCGCGTTGGTCACCGCCATTTCCCAGGCGTGGCAGGGCGAACGGGCGCCTTCCGTCCGGCTCCTCCCGGGTGTCCTACCCATCTCCGAACTCCCCGCCACGGACCAGTTGACCGGTCCGGACGCCGGGTTGGCGGTGGGCATCCACGAGAAGGACCTGTCGCCCATGCGGCTGGACTTCGCCACCGACCCGCACTTCTTCCTGCTGGCCGACACGCAGTCCGGCAAGACGTCGTTCCTGCGCGCGCTGTCCCGCCGGATCGCCGACGCCTACCCGCCGGAGCAGGCCCGGATCATCCTGGTGGACCACCGGCGCAGCCTGCTCGACGAGGTCCCGAAGGAGTACCTGCTCGGCTACGGCACCAACGACAACAACAGCCGGGGCCTGCTCGCCGAGACGGCCGAGGCCCTGACCCACCGCCTACCGGGCCCGGACGTGACCGCGGAGCAGTTGAGGGCCCGGAGCTGGTGGACGGGTCCGGAGATCTTCGTCCTGGTGGACGACTACGACATGGTGGCGACGCACGGGGAACACCCGTTGATGTCGTTGCTCCCGTTGGTGGCGCAGGGTTCCGACATCGGCCTGCACGTGGTCCTGGCCCGCCGCAGCGGAGGCGCCGGGCGGGGGTTGTTCGAGCCCTTCCTGGCCCGCCTGCGCGAGGTGGGCACGCCGGGCCTGATGATGTCCGGCGACCGGGACGAAGGGCCGCTGCTGGGCGGGATGCGGGCCCAGGTCCTGCCGCCGGGACGCGGCTGGCTGGTGGACCGGCGCGGCCACAAGGGCCTGGTCCAACTGGCCTGGGTCCCCCCGCTCGACTGACCGCGCGGCCGGTTCCTGCCGCACACCGCTCCCGCCACCGCCGAAGTGCTTGTCTGGTCGGGGAAAGACGCCGAGGAGGGCCAGCATGACCACCGATCGCATCGAGGGTGACACCACCGCGATGAGCCTGTTCGCACAACGGCTCACCGCGCCCCCGCTCCCGCCGTCCCTGGGCCGGCTGGGCACCCCGCCCAACCTGAGCGGGTTGTTCGAGGGCATCGCGATGTCCGTGCTGGACAAGGCCGCCACTGCCGCCGCCGCGCAGTTCCTCGGCAAGACCACGGAGGAGTTCGCCACGTTCGGCGTGAAGGCGTCGACGGCGGCGGCCACCTACACGGCGGCCGACGCGGCCTCCACGGCCGGCCTGGTGTCGGCCGGCGCCGAGTTCGCCCAGAAGGGCATCGAGACGCTGCAACAACTCGCCGCCACCCAACTGGGCGGCACCCAGCCCGGCACCACCGCTCCGGGCACCACCCAGCCCGGCGCCACTCCGCCGGGCACCGCCGCACCCGACCAGTCGACCGCCGCCGACCAGCGGCCCGCCTCCTGAGGAGCGCCCCGTGGCCGTCCCCTACAACGCGCTGCCCATCGAGGCGCACGTCGCGATGATCACCGCCGAACAGGCCAACGTCCCCGTCCTCACCGACGCCGCCCGCATGTGGACCGAGGTCCGCACCTGGATCGAGTCCGCCCGCGTCGAGCTGCACACCCGCGCGCAGGACCTCGCCCCGCACTGGACCGACGAGGCGGGCCGCGAGATGGAGGAGAAGTTCCAGCGCTCCGACGCCGAGCTGAAGATGTGGGGCGAGCGGATCGACGCCTCGAAGGTGTCCGAGACGCTCACCACGCTGGCCGCCGCCATCCCGGAGACCCTCCAGACCGTCTCCGCGCTCTACGAGGGCTACCTGGCCGCCATCTCCAACCCGTTCACCGCCGGCCTCGCGGTCGCGTTCCAGCAGGCGGCCGGCACCCGGATGACCGCGCTGGGCGGCCAGTTCGACATGTCCATGCTGACCGTGTGCGCCGCGTCGGGCATCAAGTCCCCCGGTGACGTGCTCCCCGAACTGCCCCAGGTCTCCAAGGAGGACCTGGAGGCGGCCACCGCGGCCCTCGGCGCGGCGACGTCGTTGCAGGGCTTGGCGTCCTCGGCGATGGGCGCGGCGGGCTCCGTGCCGGACGTGTCCCTCCCGGACATCCCGGGCCTGGACACCTCCCTGGCCGGCGCGACCACCGCACCCACGCCCACCGTGCCGACCGGCGTCCCGCCCACGGGCGGCGGCGCGCCGAGCCTGTCCGGTGGGCCACTCCTGGGCGTGCCGGCCACCTCGGCCACCGGCGTCCCCCTCGCCCGCCCGGCCGGCAAGCGCCCCGAGCCCACCACCCACGGCAGCAAGCCGGGCACGATGACCGGAACCCCCATGATGCCGCCGATGATGCCGCCCGGTGGCCGGCACAGCACCCTCCGACCGTCCACAAGCGACAACCGGGCCGCCCGCCCGCGCACCGTACGCCGCTCGGCGGAAGCCACCGACGGCGTGCCCGAGGGCCTGCGCGGCCGGTCCGGCGACACCCCGCCGCCCGCGTCACCGCGGTACTCCGGCCAGCCCCTGGACGACGAGATGTGGCAACTCATCCGCGACCACGCGTCCCGCTGAACCCCGGAAAGGGGAGCGCCGAAGCGCTCCCCTTCCTCACACCAGGACCAAAGCGGCGACCGCGGGCGCCATGTAGATCAACGGGAACGCCACGTGCCCGTACGACTTGGCCCGCAACACCGTGATCACCGCACCCGTGAAGTAGAGGACCAACCCGATCGCCGCGGCCACCCCCACCGCCGGCACGAACAGGCCCGCCACCAGCCCGATCGCGCCCAACGCCTTGGCGACCCCCAACCACGTCCACCACGCGCGCGGCACGCCGTACGCGGCCAGCGGCTCGACGACCCACTTGGCGCCGGTGAAGACCGACACGGCCGAGAAGCCGGCCAGGAAAGCTCCGAGGGTGGTGGCGACGACGTAGGCGGTCGACATGGCGCAACTCCTTCACGAGGTTCTTCGTCCGTCACCCCCACGACCCCGGCCGGAAGGCGGATGTGACAGCTGGGTGCCGCCACCGGCGTGACGCCGCCCACATCCCGTCACCAGAACCAGTCGACCATGGGCGCGACGTCGCTGTACCGGCACGTGGCCACCCGCGACGAGCTGGTCGTGGACGAGGTGTACGGCGAGATCGACGTGCCGGAGATCGACGACCCGGCGCGGTGGCGGGCCGCGGCGCGGTGGCGGGCCGCGGCGCGGTGGCGGGCCGCGCGGCGACGACCTGTGCGCACAGCGTGCGGTCGATGATCCTGCGGCACCCGTGGACCGCGACCCTGCTCGGGCAGGTCGGCCTTTTTCGGCAGAGCGGTCACATCCGCGCCGAGCGGTACGTCAGCCAGACGTAACCCACTCGGAAGGAAACACCGCAATGTCGAACACCTCGCGCCTGACCAACCCGCAGGACCTCGTCCCGGCCCTGAAGGACATCTCCCAGGCGCTGTTCACCGCGACCGGCGCCGGCCAGCTGCCGCGCACGACGATCGGCCTGATCCAGTTGCGGGCCGGGCAGATCGTCGGCAACACCTACCTGACCGTCCTGCACACCACCAACCTCCGGCGCGCCGGCGACACGGAGGAGCGCATCACCGGCGTCGTGAGCTGGCGGGACGCGCCGTACTACACGCCGGCCGAGCGCGCCGCCCTGGCCCTGGTCGAGGCCGTCCTCCAGCCGTCCGCGCAGGGCGAGCGCGTGCCCGACGCGCTGTACGCCGAGGTGGCCGAGCACTACGACGACGAGGGCATCGCGGCGCTCGCGGTCGCCATCGGCCAGGTCAACTTCTTCGTGCCACTGGCGTTGATCGGCAAGCCCCTGCCCGGCGTCGCGCCCACCGAGCAGTGGACCAAGGCCTGACCGTCCACACCAGACACTTCGAGGGAAACCCCATGAGCCACACCGCTCGGCGGGCCGGGTTCGCGCTGGCCCTCCTCGCCGCCACCCAGTTCGTGCTCGTCCTGGACGCATCGATCGTCGGCGTGGCCCTGCCGTCGATCGGCGCGGCCCTGGACTTCACCCCCGACGGCCTGTCCTGGGTCGCCAACGCCTACGTGCTGGCGTTCGGCGGCCTGCTCCTCCTCGGCGGCCGGGCCGCGGACCTCCTGGGCCGCCGCCGGATGTACATGACCGGCATGGCCCTGTTCACCGCGGCGTCCTTGCTGGGGGCGTTGTCCCCCAACGCTTTCACCCTGGTCACCGCCCGCGCCCTCCAGGGCGTCGGCGCGGCGGTGGTGGCCCCGGCGGCGTTGTCGTTGATCATGACGATCTTCCCGCCGGGCGCCGGTCGGACCAAGGCGCTGGGCGTGTTCGGCGCGGTGGCCGGCACCGGCGGCGCGGCGGGCTCGATCCTGGGCGGCTTGCTCACCGAGTGGTTGGGCTGGGAGGCGACCCTGTACGTCAACGTGCCCATCGGCATTCTGGTAATCGCCCTGTCGCCGCGCTTGCTACCCGAGGCGTCGGACACTTCCTCACGTGGCATCGACGTCCTAGGCGCTCTCACCGCGACCAGCGGCCTGACCCTGCTCGTCTACACCTTGGTGAACCTGACCACCGCCCCCGTCCCCCAGTCGGCGATCCTGGGCCTGGCCTCCCTGACCCTGATCACCCTGTTCTTCGTGGTCGAGTCCCGCTCCCCGCACCCCTTGGTCCCCCTGGGCATCTTCCGCCTACCCACCCTCCGCGCCTCGAACATCGTCACCCTGCTGACGACCATGTCGATGCTGCCGCTGTTCTTCTTCCTCAGCTTCTACACACAGCAGGTCCTGCACTACGGCCCCGTGTCCGCCGGTCTGGCCCAACTCCCGCTGGCCATCTCCATCGCCGTAACCGCCTCGTTCGCTTCCGGCCTGGTGGGGCGCTACGGACTCCGCCTCCCCATGTCGGCCGGCCTGACCGTGATGGCAGCAGGCTTGGCGTGGTTCTCCCTGCTCCCCGCCGACGGCACGTTCATCGCCAACGTCCTGTTCCAGACCATCGTGATCGGCATCGGCGCCGGCCTGGCCTTCGTCACCACCACCGTGGGCGCCACCACCGGCGGCACCCCGTCCCAAGCAGGCCTGACGTCCGGCATCTTCACCACCGCCCAACAGTTCGGCGGCTCCCTGGGCCTGGCCATCGCGGTAACCGCCGCCACCGCCACAACCGGCACCGCCACCGACCCGGCCACCCTCGCCAACGGCTACCAGTCAGCCCTGACCGCAGCGGCCATAACCGCCCTGGCAGCCGCCGCACTCACCATCCTCTTGATCCCCCGCCACACCGCCCCCGTGACGGCCCCTCACCCGTCCCCGCGAGAAACCCCTACCCACCCACCGGCCGAGCCCTCTCGACATCGTCCGCCCCCACGACATCCCCCACACCCCGCAACCCCGCCACAACCCCGTCGATGTCCGCCCCAGACCGGTTCTGACTGAGCTTCCACTTGCCCTCAACCCGAGAAACCACAACCTCAACCCCGACAACCGCGCGCAGCTGTCCCGCCACGAACCCAGCAGGCGCGTCGTCCACCGACCACCCGTCAGGCCCTTCGTGCCTCTCGGTCAACTCCCGAACAACCCGCGAGACCCAAGCGGGATCGTCGTGGAACCGAACTTCCCCGTAGACATGGGCGGTGACGTAGTTCCAGGTAGGAACAACCCGCCCGTGCTCAGCCTTGGTCGCGTACCAGGAAGGCGACACATAGCTGTCGCTCCCGTGCACGATCACAAGCCCTTCTCCCACAACTCCCGACTTCCACTGCGAGTTGTTCCGAGCAAGGTGCCCCCGCAACACCCCCGCCGCACCGTCGAACACGAACGGCAAAAACGTAGCCACCACCCCACGCCCGGTAGCAGTGACCAAATCCCCCACCCCCCGCCGCACCAACAACTCCCGCACGACGTCATCCCCAACCGCAAACTGCCCAGGCACATACACCCCACCACCCTCCCCCGCCAAGTGGCCTCACAAAATATCCACCCCCACCACATTTCAAAGGTCCACTCATGGTCACCCCATCGTGCGACTGTCGCCCACAACCACCGTCCGCCGCTAACAACTAACATCCCTTCATGACCATCCACTCCCCCTCCTTCGCCACTCGCGCCCACACCTGACCGGCGATGCGCCCCATCCCCCGACCCGAAAGGGGCCTCCCCGGGTGGCCGAGGACGAACCGACACAGACCCCCACCGAAACGCACAGCTACACCACCCACCGCCGCCCTTTAACCGTCGTCCACGCACGAACCCTGAACGACATCCGCACCATCGCCCACTTCACCTCGAAACACGGCCTACCACCCCCAAACCCCCATTCGACCAACGGAAAACCCACCAGCGTCGTCCTCAACATGACCGCCCTGACCCCGATCCGAAGACCCGGCACCCACCACGCCACAATCCCCGCCGGCACCCGCTGGAGCGAAGTCCTCAACCCGCCCTGGAGCACAACCATCCCGAGATGACACGACAGCAACGCGACCAGACGACCGTGCACGTCGGGACCTTCCGCCTCAGCGAAGGTCCCGACGCGGTCCGCAGTGGTCAGGAGGGAGCACGGGGGCCCACCGTCGATGCCGCTGTTGACCGGCGCGCAAGACTTGGGGGGTCGAACGATGTATCTGCCCGAATTTCCTCCGTCGAGCAACCTCGCCGCGCACAGGGTGCGTTCCTGGTGGGGTAGAGGCACGACACAGGAGGTCACCCAGGTGAAACGGTCCGAGAAGAGCGCGTACCGCGAGTACGTGACAGCTCGGATGGAGATCCTTCCGTCCCCACATCCAACACGGTGCCTTCCCGGTCGGGTAGCAGCACGACACAGGAGGTCACCCAGGTGAAACGGTCCGAGGAGAACGCGTACCGCGAGTACGTGACAGCTCGGATGGAGCCCATGCGGCGCACCGCGTACCTCCTGTGCCGGGACTGGCACACGGCGGACGACCTCGTGTCGATCACCATCAGCAAGCTGTACCGGCACTGGTCGAGGGTCGGCGGGACGGCCGGCATCGACGCGTACGTCCGCAAGGCGCTGCTGCGCACCTGGCTGGACGAGAAGCGGAGGCCGTGGCGGCGCGAGCAGTCCGTGGAGGAACTGCCGGAACTGCCGACCGCGGCCGAGTTCGCCGTGGTCAACCGGGCCCAGCTGCTCGACCTGCTCGACGGTCTCCCGCCGAGGCGGCGGGCCGCCGTCGTGCTGCGCCTCTACCTCGACCTCTCGGTGGAGGAGACCGCGGAAATCCTCGGCTGCTCGGTGGGCACCGTGAAGAGCCAGACCGCCCGCGGGCTCGACACGTTGCGCACCAGCGCGACGCAGGCGACCAGGGAGGGGTACTGATGGACAAGCAACTGTTCGACGACGCGATCGGCGAGGTGCCGCCGTCCACGGTCGACGTGGACGCGGTCATGGTCCGCGGTCGCCGCGCGGTCCGGCTTCGCCGGGTGGCGAACCCGGCGGTCGCCGCCGGGTTGGCCGTCGTGGTGCTGACCGGCGCCGTCGCGTACACGCTGACCAGTGGCGACAACGGGGGCACGCCGGTCGGCGGGCCGCCGAGCACCACGTCCACGGTGCCGCCGTCCTCCACCACACCCCAACCGCCATCCTCGACCACGCTGGAACAGCCGCCGGGCTCGAAGATCGCCACGCCGGGGACCATCACGGTGGACGACAAGGTCCCACCGCGCCAGTGCAAGGGCCGGCTGGAGTCCGTGGCCGAAGCCGCCGCGCGGCTGACCCTGGCGACGACGAACGCGGTCAAGGCACAGCGGCCGGACCTGACGCTGTCCGCCAACCCGGCAGGCAGCCCACACGGGCCGCTCGGCTACCACCAGGTGGGCAGGGAAGACCCGAATGTGGAACTGTCCATCTGCGACACCAGGGCCACTTTCGAGGCGCTGGCGAAAACGACCACGGCGGACGGGACCGGGAACATCTTCGTCCTCATGCATCCGACCTGGCAGGCCGACCTGGGCCCCATGTGCGACTATCCCGGCCTCGGGACCCGGACTTCCTGCGCAACGGAGACCGGCCCCCGCGGTGAGGAGATCATCAAGCAGACCGCGGACATGGGCGACGGCATCACCATGAACCAGGTGCTCGTCCACCGCAAGGACGGCACGCGCATCCTCGTCCAGTCCGAGAACATCGGCACCTCCGGCAAGATCGGTGGCGCACCGACCGCGTCGAAGCCGCCGCTGACCCTCGACCAGCTGACCGCGATCGGCGTCGACCCGGCCCTGACGATGTTCCCGGGCTAGCCCCAAGGCCGTGTAGTCAAGGCACTGGCCTGGTGTGTCAAGGGCTTGCCGACGCTGTCGGTCACCGACGTGACCAGGCCGCGCGGCTCGGCGACGCGGTCGTAGGTGAACGTCTGGTGGGTGCCCAACGAGTGGGTGATCTTGGCGGGCTTGCCGAACCGGTCGAACTCGGTGGCCGTCCAACCACCGTCGGCGTCGGTGTAGCGCACCAGCCGGCCGAGCCGGTCGAATTCGCGGGTGACCTTGGTGCCGCAGTCGCGCCCACCATGCCCACCAGCCGGTCGGCCGCGTCGTTGCAGTAGCCGATCTCCACGACACCCGACGATGTCTCGTCGAGCAGCCGGACACGGCTGGTGTTCAGGGTGCGGCCCACGGCCGAGCCGATCTGGACACCGACACCCGTTTCTGCCAGCGCTGTGACATCAGCCTGCTTGCCGTGTCCTTGGCCACCGCGGCAGTGAACTGCTGTTCGGGTAGGCGACGGTGGCCAGCTCACCCGCTGTGTCGCAAGTAACCGTGGTCAGGGCGGTCGTGTCCGACGTGAGTCAGGACACGGCCCGCGTCGTCGTGGGTGTAGGTGGTGGTTTGAGTGCGGTCAGCCGCGCCGGGCGGCGTCACCTTCTCTGAGGTGATGCGGCCGGCCAGGTCGCAGGGACCTCGGTGCGCACCCGTGGACGTCGGTGTACCTACGACCCGGCCGAACAGGTCCACCCGCACCATCATGGTGCGCTTGGCGCAACCTGGTCGACAGCAGCCTGTACATGATCAGCCTTGAGCGCCCATTCGAGCACGCCGGTGGAGGTCACAACTCGCACCACCCGAGCAGTGGGATTGACAGCGATCGCCTCTGCACCGCTGATTCCCCGGCTATTCCTGTCCACGGTCTTGACTTCAACGGAAATCGGCCGTCGCTTGAGGAAACGAACACCCCCAAAGGTACCGACAAAGGTCACCCTTCCTGGCGTGATCGAGGCGGTACCGTGACGCCAACGTCGACCAAGCCCGGGGTGCACCCCTTCAAGAACGCGAAAAGAACACTCAACTCGCATCGCCCGCACCCTCTCCACATCAGTGATCTTTTCGGTGCCTGTCGAGAAATTTTCGGATAGCCACAACAAGCAGGCCGACGACAGCAGAAAGGCCCGCGAATATTGCAGCCAGGGCAGCGGTGATGAGTGGCTGATCGAATCCTATAGGAAGAATCACGAGAAGAGTCCCCACATAGATCACCCCGAAGATTCGAAGGTAACCCATGACACCTCTGGCAGACCCGGACACGAACCCTCCCATACCCGGAGCACGAACAGTGGCCGCTCCGGTCAGCGCGACAAGAGCTGCCACTGTTGCCCGGCTTCTAAATGTGCCACATTCGCCGCAAGAAAAGCATTGCCTTACTGGTGCGGATATAGTACCTTGCCGCTTTTCGGACGCTCAAGCGCGGAACCACCTTCTTGTACCTGTAGATCCCGGTCACCGCGCCGCCCGCCGGTATCAACTCCAGGGTGCGGCTCTACCGCTTGCCCAACTTGATGAACTTAACAACCACCGGATCACCCGGCCGTACCCGTCAACCCAGAGCACGCCTGAAGCGGGGGCACTTCACCGGTCATCGCGCCGAGACCAGGGTGGTATCCGGCACCGACCCACGCGTCGCCTGTCGTCTGCGCGTCGACCCAGTCGCGAAGTGAGGCAACCATTGCCAGCGCGTAGAACTATCAGCCGACGGCCGAGCCCAGAGGTAACGACAGCGCGTCAACGAAGCCGTATCCGGGGGAGGCCGAGCCTTGAGTACGCTCTGAACAGCGAGAACGGCTGGTACTCACATCCGGTAGGTGTCTTCGAGTACCAGCCGCTCGCTTGTTGATGTTGCCCATGTTTTGGGTGCCCCCGGTGGGAGCACCAAAGGATAGGAACTGGGCTGACCTGCGGTTTCAGGTTGCATGCTTGATGGTGCTGGCCAGTTTCATGTTGTAGCAGTCAGGTGCGCTCGTGTGTGGTGGCGTGCTGCTGCTCTTTTGGTGGTGCCACAGCACTACGTCGCGGATGACCGCCGCCTGTTGCATGCCAATGCGCTCAGCCTGTGCACCGTCAACAAGGTTGATCTCGAAGACGACGTCCACGGCTCCACGTTGGTGGTGGCGACGGGCCCGCTGCCCAAGGTCGGGAGTCGTGTTCATGCTGCGATCTGAGCACCAGCATGTCTGAGTGCTTCGCGGTCGACTTGGTCCATGCCGCCCCACACGCCGTAGCTCTCGTCAGTGATGAGAGCTGTGATGGCACAGGTGAGGCGGACTGGGCATAGGCGACAGATCGCTTTACAGCCCGCTGCTGCCGCGCTTCCCGGCTCGGCGTCGATCCAGTCGACTTCTCGGTCTGTGGTCCGGCATGCTGCGTGCACCTGCCACTTCGGTGCACGCAGCGCCATGTATGTGGTCATACGGCGGGACGAAGAGGGCCGCCGAGGAGGTAGTCGGCGAGGTGGCGGGAGGCGGTGTTGAGCTGTGCTGCCACCTGGTGGCGGCTCATCCCGCGCCGCTTGGCCGCGGTTGACCGGTCTCCGTGGTCGAGGAGCACATCGGAGACGAGGTCGGCTTCGTGGGGTGTGATGACACCGGACAGCATCGCTCCTGCGAGGACGAGGTCCGGATGTCCGTCGGCTGTGCGGGCGTTGATCGCGGTGTCGGTGAGTTCGGACCGGGACATCGCCCGCCGCCTTTCACTGTTGCAGGCTTCGTGGCCACGCCGGAACGCCGCCCAGTACAACTGTCCGAAGATCTTCGGCGACCGTGCGTCGGCGACGTCGAGTGCTTGGAGGAAGCCCTCGAGGATCTCGGAGTCCAGGTCGTTGCGGTCACCGCAGAAGCGGGAGCCCAGCTTTCCGGCGATGTGCTTGAGACCGGGCATCATCATGGCGGCAGCGATGGTGGTCCACGGTTCAGGTGCCGCGTGTGCCCTTCGGACGAGTTCCTTCCACACGGCGTCCTTGCTCACCCAGCTCGTCCGTCGTTTAAGGAGCAGTACGCGCACCTGGTCCAGGGGCAGCTCTTCGTTGGGCAGGCCGCATCCAAGTGCTGCGCAATCGAGGGTCAGCGGCTGCGGACCTGAGGTCATCGCAAGGAACCGCTGTTCGATCACGTCGAGGTGCGAGGGAGAGAGGGAGGTCATCGGGGGAGGTGCCTTTAAGGGCGGGGGACCATCTCACCGCCAAACCCGCCTCCTGCGGAGCCCGATGGAAAGGATTCACCGAAAGGGTGGCGTGTTGCTGTCGCAGTTCGGTGAGGGTGTGGCTCGCATGCGAACGTAGCTGTTGCGTGCCTGGCAGGCTGCGTGATCTGGCTGCCGAGACCCACCTCCGCGCGGGCGGGCGCGATCAGGCCGGCGAGTTGCTGTGGGCCAACTTCACCGACCGCCCGACTCTGGAGTCCTTCCGGGTGCTCAAGGAGGCCACCGCCGAGGGCTTCCCACCCTGGCGGTAACGCGCGCTGCTGGCGTTCCTCGCCGACGCGCTGCCCGAATCTTCTCAGCATCGCCCAACTCGACAACCGTCGCCGACTACCATGCCGCCAGCGTCGGGATGGTGCTCGATCACGTCCACGATCGCGTCCTGGACGAACTCTTCGACCAGGTCGAACTCTCGGCGCAGCGCGCCCCGCGCGTAGCGCCGAACCTGCGGCAGAACCTCGGCCAAGATCGCCAGCAGTCCCTCGTCCAGGCCGCCGCTGGCATGGCCGAGGGGCAGCGGGTGAAGGCATGAGACCAGGGTGGTGTCGTGACCCCTGCCGGCCCCGACACCACCGTGGTCCGATGTGGAGCACAGGCCCGCCCTCCTGCGCACAGAGTAACCGGGGCCAGCACCCTCTGGATCGTGACGGCACGCACCCCCGTTACGCCGTGAACTACCACTGAGCCGTCGTCGGTTGACGAAAGCTTCGGCGAAAGTTGGTTCAAAACTGCACCGATTAGACCTCACCTCTCCAGCCGTCGAAATCGACAAGCTCGGGACGCTCACCTTCTCGCCCCCAGTCAACGATCCGGGGAAGTCCGTCCAAAATCTCTGCGACATCATCCGGTGGACCGTCCAGCCGAAGCTCCAGGTTCGCCGGGAGAGCCAGCAACGATGCGGCCTCGCGGGAAAGGACAAGGTCGACCCCTCGCTCTTTCCGCACCGCACGAATAAGCCCACCGTAGATGCTTTTTCCGCCACTGACCAGACAGTATGTGTCCATACCGAGAGCGATGTCCTGCTCGTCAGATTCATACAGGCCACGCTGGATCAGCAACACGAAACCGCTGCCATCGTCGGCTTCCGCGAATCCTGCCTCCATCACCTCGTCGTCTTCGTCCGCAGCGAAGCGAAAGGATCGAACAACAATCTCCACTATCAACGTCCCCCTCGACGGCCACCATTTGCAATCCACTGACCAGCACCGCGCGGGCGATCGTATACGTAGACCACGTTGACGCCAAGTTCGCTGACCATCCGGTTCATAGCACCTTTGCAGCGGCTACACGGCGGCAACTGCCCAACCACTCGAACCGTTTTGCCGCTAGTAACCGGCGCAAGACCGGCGTACAGATCGCCTGGGATGGGATTGGCGCCCGCCGAGGCGACCGACATCCGCGCCACACGGTTCTTGGTGTGCGCGGCTGCCTCAGTGTTATACCCGCCACCCAAAGCCTTCTCAGCGTCCGTCGCATTCCCACTGCCCACTGAGTACGCCAGCCGGGAATCAGCACCCTGTTGTCCGGGCCGAGCGCGAAGTCGGCCGTGTCGCCGCTGCCGGTGTGGCCGTAGCGCACGTCGGTCGCGGTGTCACCCGCGGCAGCCGTGCGGCGCACGATGCGATCGGTAGCGTCGCGAATGTAGGAGACGTCCGCGGGATCGGCGCCGGTGACGCGCGCGGCGATGTTGCGGTCCGCCCCGTCCCACGACAGGTGGGTCGTCGCACCGCCGACGGTGTACTGGGTGGTGTTGCCATTGCCGTCGTACCGGACGTTGGTCACCGCGGTCGCGCCCACGGTGGACAGCAGCCGGTCGGCCGCGTCGTAGCAGTAGCCGGTCTCGGAGACACCCGAGGACGTCTCGTCGAGCAGCCGGACCCGGTTGGTGTTCAGGCCCGCGTTCGCCTGCGTGCCCGCAGGACAGGCCGACGGCGCGGTGGAGGTGAAGTCGTAGGTGTAGTGGTGTCCCGCCACCCACGCCTCGGTCAACCGGCCCGCCGCGTCGTAGACGTAGTTCGACGCGCCCGGACGAGCGTCGACCCCACCCAGCGTCTCATCGATGACCGTGCCTGCTCGGGTGAGGCCCACGGTCGAGTCGACCTGAACACCATCACTGGTCTGCCAGCGTTGCGACACCACCCGGCCCGCCGCGTCCTTGCCCACCGAGGCCAGCGAACTGCCGTATCGAGGTGGCGAGCAGGACGATCACGACGTGGGTGATCGGGCCGAGCCTGCGACGCACCAGCTTCGGGTTGTCGCTCCCGGAAGAGCCGGTGACCACGGAAGGCATGACCTGCCCGGTGACGAGGGCCGAGTCAGACCGGACACAAGTTCGGGGAGGACGTGATCAACAGGCACAGCTGCGGTCTCGCTGTTGTCGGTGCGAGCGGTTCCAAGGGCCCCGTGTGAGCACGTTGGCCAGCGCTGAGAAGCGCGGCATTCGAGGAGGTCAGGCGATCAGCACGACCAGGCCGCTGTCGAACCTCCGACGCAGCACCACATTCACCGTCCGCGACTCTGTGTCACCACTACCTTCTCCGATTGCTCCACCAGTTCGACCAGACATCGCCCCAGCCGAGCTGGACGTTGTTCACGGCGGCGTTGTATCTCGCCACTGCCCGCCCGAGGCCACCGCCGAGCAAGGTGAGCCCGGCGTTCACACCGAAGTTCTTCAATCGACCCTGCCCATGGTCACTCTCCTGCACAGTCTGCGCTGGATGCTGACATCCGAACATGTGAGCGCGCTGGGCCTACCCGAGACCGGTCTCCCACGTGTGGCCGCTGACCGTGGTGCAGATCTGGTCTGTACCTTGTGATCCGCAGCATCGACCCGACCGGGACAGGCCGCGCCAGGCGGACGACGCGCTGGAAGCCGTACTCAACGCCTTCGCCATCACTTTCGGTGACCGCCGGCCGGGAGCGCCAACCTACTGATCAACAACGCCGGACACACCGATCACGGGATGAACCCTGTATCGGGGTCACGTCCTGTAACGGCCCTGGCGACCTCGACCCAGCGTGGCCGACTGCCAGGGGTACCCGTCCCTGCAACACATTGGATTGCGAAGACCACCACGACCCGGCCGTCTTCGAGGATCAGTTCCAGGCCTCGCGTTCCCGCTCTGGCGGTCCGGACATCCGCGCGAGGGAACGACTGCGTGTTAAACGGGTTGACCACGCGCACGAAGTGGTCGTCGACGTCGAGACGAGATCGGAAAGCAGCCCAGATGGCCAGCCCGAGAACCAGGTAAATGGTCGCCACCACGGCCGCCTCGGACAGCGGGATACCGTTTTCCCATTCGGGGTTGACGAATTCTGGGGCGATGAAGGAGAACAGCCCGAGAAGTGGCACCGCGACGGAGGTCAGCCGCACCCACAATCGAACTCTGTAGACCTTTCGCCCGGTCGCGGGCGGTACATCCTCTGCAATGGGATCATGTTCCCCGGTCTCGTCCGCTGCCGCGTCCGCGATCGACCACAGTCGCATCAGGAATGTGCCGCCGACCAGAACAATGAGGACCATGATCGATCGCACGGGTGACGGCAAAGCGTCGTACGCCATGGTGCAGGCGATGATGAAGCCGACCAGGCTTAACAGCCGCAGTGCCGTCACCTTCGGGAACATGAGCATCCTCTCCTATGACGGCACTGCGGCCACTTACTCGCTTGTCAGATCAACTTACCACCACTTGCCATGTTGGCCACGGCTCCACTTGACGCGGTAGGCGATCTGCGGGCGTTTACCCTGCACGTGCCGACCGACCATCCTCACGTGCTGTCCCGGCTTGACGGAATCCTTGAAGCGGTTGGCCCCGGCCGCCCATCGGCCACCGATAGCTCCGAAGCCTGTTTCGACGATCGCATCCCGCCACGCCCAACTCTTCGTACCCGCGTTGATCGCCGCATAGCCCGCGAAAGCAGCCGCCGCGCCGACCGCTACGCCGCAAACAACCGAGACGCCGCACGCTACCGCCCCGGCCACGCCGCCGACATAGTTCGCGCTGCCACCCTCCACCGGGTCGACAGAAAGGAATCGACCAAATAGCGGACTGTACGGGCGAGCGCCCGTCTGGACGATGGACAGGGCTCCGGCGTGCTCGTACAGGCGCTGGTGCTGCCCGAGCCATCCGTGGTCCATCTGCCCGGGCATGTTGTCGGGAACGTTGTCCGGATCAACCGTGCCGTCGGCCTTCAGCGGCTCGCCGAACGGTGTGAAGGTGCGCAGTGCCACGAGTTGCCTGCCGTTCGCTCCGGTAGTCAGGACAAGGGTCGCCCCGGACGCTCGGATGGTCCAAGGTGACCTCGGCGGCTGTGGGCTTCCAGGTGTAGAGGACACCGCCGGGCAGGCTGATGCTGCGGGACAGCACCTTGTTGTCCGCCCCCAGCGTGAGATCCGCCGTGTCGCCGCCGCCGGTGTAGCCGTAGCGCACCTCGGTGAGAGTGTCGCCGGCGGCGGCGTGCCTGCGCACGATCCGGTCGGCGGCGTCCCTGATGTAGGACACGTCGGCGGCATCGGCACCGGTGGTGCGCGGGGCGATGTTGCGGTCCGCCCCGTCCCACGACAAGTGCGTCGTGGAACCACCGACGGTGTACTGCGTGGTGTTGCCGTTGCCGTCGTACTGGACGTTGGTCACCGCCGTCGCGCTCACGGTGGCCAGCAGCCGGTCGGCGGCGTCGTAGCAGTAGCCGGTCTCCGCCACGCCGGACGAGGTCTCGTCCAGCAGCCGGACGCGGTTGGTGTTCAGGCCCGCGTTCGACTGCGTCCCCGCCGGGCACGCCGCGTTCGCCGCGGAGGTGAAGTCGTAGGTGTAGTGGTGCCCGGCCACCCACGCCTCGGTCAGCCTGCCCGCCGCGTCGTAGACGTAGTTCGGCGCGTTCGGACGGGCGTCGATCCCACCCAGGGACTCGTCGACGATCGTGCCCGCTCGCGTGCGGCCCACAGTGGAGTTGACCTCGGTACCGTCGCTGGTCTTCCAGTTGTGGGACACCACCTTGCCCGCGGCGTCCCTACCGATGGAGGCCAGGGAACTGCCGCCCGCGTACGCGACGGTGGCCAACTCGCCCGACGCGTCGTCGAGCACTACTACCGGCACGTCTACGCCACCAAGTCGGAACTTGTTGCCGCAGTTGACAATTGGATCCGTTTCTCCAACAGTACGCGGCGGCACTCCCAAGCTCGGGATGCGCAGTCCCAGCGACTATGAGAAGTCACTCCGAGCAGCCGCCTGAATCTCGTGGCCCCTGTCCACCGTCCGGGGTGAACCTCACCTCGCCATGGCCAGGACCGAGGTTCCCGCCCTGCTCGCCGGGACCATCGCGTTGATCTCCCTACACCGACCCGACGACCAAGGCCGATGCCGAGCCTGCCGCACCAGCCGATGGTGGCGCCGCCGCCACTCCTGACCACCCGCCGTCGTGGCCAGCAGCCCGCTCGTCACGGTCGTCTTCCCCGACATCGACCGAGACACCGGGAATCCGCCAAGACGACGGGGATGGAGGGGGTGGACCGACCGGTCTACCCCTCCCCCATCGACAGCGCACGACATCGGCCCGTCGCCTCCCCCGGTGCCCGCAGTCAGACCATCCGCGATTCGAGTCCCGAGACAGAAGCCTCAGACCCACCGAACCTGTCACGTGCTGTGATGCGGAGGATGGGCACGTCCCCTCGTTCGGCGTAGGCGTCACTCGAACAGGGATTCGTTGAGCGGGAGCGCAGGTCCGATGTGGACAAGCCGCCTTATGCTCGCGTGCCTGGATGGATAACAGGGTTTCCAAAACCTGGGCCGCCTTGGGGACGCAGCGGGGGGCGGTGTATTCGCGTGGAAGGTACGGCGGACCGTGCCGTAGCAGGGTCGGCGGCGGGCTCGGTTGGGGGGCTCGGTGAGGGACGAGCTGCGACGGCTGCGGGAGGCGGGCGGGCCTATGTCGACTACAGGTCCAGCCGTCGTTGCCCACAGCGTTGACCTTGGTCGAGTCGGAAACGGGGAGCTATGCATGCCTCTGTAGCGACCCTAGGCGCCCGACGACCCGAAATAGTCAACTACGGTAAGAGCGGAAGATGCCCCTGTCCGGCCAGTCGGGATCGAATGCCTCCAGCATCCACTGGTAGGAAGTACGTACGCGAACGTCGTTCTCGTTTGCGAGCTTGACCGTCAGCACTTCTCTCACCTCCTCCCAAGCGAACTCGTGCATACAAAATTGGACAATTTCAATCGACCCATCGACATGCGAATCGATAAGGTCTACAAACTTCTGCGCGATGAGCGCACGGTCCTGCAGGTTCGCCTTTATGAGAGCGACCAGTCCTACCAACGAGGGCTCGATGACCTCGGTACCCACCTCTTCGGCGGAGATTCGTTCAATTTCCTCGAAGGTAGCGTCCAGGGACCTCTCCAGCGAGGTTTCACCACTTCTCTTCATATCGGCCATCCGCGTCCCAACCCGCCCTTTCAAACGCTTCCTCAGCGACGTTACCCGCGACCGAACCGAACGGCAGGTAGTGCCCCGACCTGTTGTCTATCCACTTAAGACGACCGGCGACGACCTTGAATTCACCGGCCGCTGCGACCGGACCACGCTGGGCCAATTCAACGTGGCCTTGCGCAGGTGAAAGCCTGCCCAGGACGAGTTCACCGCTCGGCAGCACCACATAGCCGAACTTACCCGACACATTGCGCTGAAGCACACCGGGGTCGAGAAGGCTGGCAGATCGGGGAAGGTCCAGGGGGTACCGGGTTGTAGAACTTCGTCGGACCGGGACTTCCTGCAGGCCATTCGCAGTCCCACAATTGACCACTCTTCTGAGACTCACCGAAGGCGCCCGTGACGTAATAACCGGCTTCGCCACCGACTCACCCATCCGCACCTGGACCCATTACCCGGCCAAGGCTGCGTGACAAGCCACTAGACCGGGTTTCGCGTCATGACACGTGTCACGAAGCCCGGTTCACGGGTCCCGGAAGGCCCCTCGAACCCTTGCGCACCGCCCCGGAAACGAAGCAGGTCGGGCACCGTTTCGGTGTCCGACCTGATCTTGGGTGCCCCCGGCGGAAGCACCAAAGGATGGGACCTGGGCTGACCAGCGATTTCGCACTGGCTCCTTGCTGATCGAGGCGCGGTTCAGGCTCCAATCGCCGGACTGACCAGCGCGCTGGCGCGAAGAGTGCGTTCATGCCACAGATGGGAGTGCCCGAAGGATGGAACCTTGGGCGCCCAGGGGCTTCGCAGCGGCTGCCCAGTGGCCGAGGTGCGGTCCTGGCTGCGGTTACCGGACCACCTTGCTCGGCACAGCGGGTTCCAGAAGGTGGCTCGATCGCGGGCTCGTGAGACGCCGGTGACGCGAAGGGAAGCTTCATCAAGCTTCGCAAAGTCAATGGCCACTCAACAACATTCACCAACGAAGGGTCGCCTTAGGGCAACCGCGTATGCGACATCACCTTCCCGTACTCCATCCCAGGCGACGGACTATCGTTCTGCCAGCGTCATGGCGCTGGCAGAACGCCATGCAAGTCGGACCGACTTTACCAGATCTGCCGATTCAGATAAGTAGCCTTAATTTCCGTCAGGGAACGAGCGGCCATAGCCACATCTTCAGCCGCGCGGAGAACCCAATCCGTGCTGTCGAGCGCCTGAATGACAAACGCACATCGATTAAAATCGTTAATCTTCAGATCTTCCGGCACCAGGTCACCCTGCACCCCTGCAACGATCGTACAATCGATAACCTGATGCAGCCCCGCTGCAAGCGTCAGCAACTCATCCCACGAAAGCAGGTACCCCGTAGGCATGGAACGCACAAGCTCTTCAAACTCTGACATCGCGAGTCCACCGGGAGCATCGCCAACCCCATAAAAGTCGAGAATCGACCAGGTCCAGCCGTTTCGAGGGATGCAAGTAAGGATATCCCGCAAAGAGATGTCCTGCCCATGTTCGTTGAACATAGGCAGCGATAGCTTGCGCATCACGGGTACTCCAACGGCTCTGCTCCGCCCCGCTTAGGCGTTCCGCCAGTAGGGTTGACAATGTAGGGGTGCTGGTGCGGATTCTCGTGATTCGCAGGTCGACCGTGGTCCGGTCCGGTTCGGCCAGGCCTTGGCGCTGCCCGAGCGCTAGTGTGGTGAGTCGTTGATTCTCGTGCAGTATGCGGTGGGTGTGTCGAGGATCTGGTCGACGGTCTTGGTCCTGCTTCGCCGCGCTCCACGCACCAACTCGCTTTTCGCCGCGCTCTGCCAGGCGCGCACTACCCGCTTTTCGCCGCGCTCCGCGCGGCTGGCTGGCTATCAGCCACAGGCGGGGCTTCGGTTCCCCCACCGTATGGCCTGCCTGAAGGGCTACCACGCTGTGGGTCGGGTGGAGTCAAAAAGTCTTGCGAGGTACGAGCAAAAGCTTTTGCGGAACCCGGCCCACAGCGTGGTTGGCTTTGCCAGGCCATGCAGTGGGGGAACCGATGCCCTTCCCTCCCTCATCGGTGGTCTGCCCGCTGGCGAGGCGCTCTTAATCTTGAGAGCGCGAAGCGCGTCCGCTTGAGAGCTGCACCCGGGAAATCTGTGGTAGCCCTTCGAGCGGGCCACACGGGGATGACACAAGCAAGAAGCCCAAGTTGAGATGTGTCCGCTCGGGCGGACTGCCCGCACGGCAACTACAACTACCAACGAACTACCGACTCAGGACACTAGTTCGTGTTGGCCTGCCCCGACTCGGCCACGCTCGGACGTGCGCGAGCGCGGGTTTCAGCATCAAGCCCAGCACGGCGCGCAGCCGTTCCGCGTGGTCGAACAAGAACCAACTGCCCGCCGCCCGGTTCCCCAGGGCGGGATTGTCCGGGTAAAGCCCGACAACGGCCGCCCTGCCCACAGCGGGCATCAGGTCGGAGGGCCCGAACTGGACGCGGAATTCGTCCGGGACGCGGCGGAACTTGTCCTTGCGCATCACGTCCTGCACGTCCAGCAGGAAACCCCAGCCCATTTCCGGGTCCCAGCCGAACTTGTCGAGCATGAACTTGCACTGCACCCCGCTGGGCAGCCGGTACACACCCTTGCTCCCGGTGAAACCCTGCTCGCGGACGACCGGTTCGAACTCCGCGAGAACAGCGTCGAAATCCGCTCGTCGCATTCCACCCTACTTTCGGTACACATAGGTGCGAAGTCCGTGCACTCGGCGGATATAGGCGTCCCTCAGGTGCTGCACCGTAGTGTAGCGCGACTTGCCCGCCTTCACCTCGATCGGGAACGACCCCTGCGGGCCTTTGACCTGGTGGTCCGCGAACCGCCTGCCCAACGGCGTCCAGAAGTAGACTTGCGCCTTCACGTTCGCCTTGCCGTACCGCCGTTCCATGCTCGCCTGGACCCGGCGTTCCAGCTTCTTGCCGGCGCGCGGTTCGCGGCGAGGCAGTTCGCCCGAGTGGGAGGTACCCGGCCAGGCTCCTCCACCAGCAGATCGGCGATGCGCTGAACGCTCCGCCGGGCCGGCAACTCGCCGAAGCCGATGGTATCTCAGCGGCCGATACCCTCCCGCGTGGTGAGCCAACCAAGAAATTATACTTCCAAGTCCGCGTCAACAGACCGTATGAGCGTGAACTCCAGCAGACGTGGAATTACTACGGATGCAATACCCGGCAAGTAGCGACATCCTCATTGCCGCCCCTGCCCGAGAATAGCATCCATCAACTCCTGGCGGACATCAACGGTAGCCACCGCAGCATTGATTGCCTCCGCACTTTCAAGCGCCCTGGACAAAATCGCCGCAGGGCCACCAGAACTCTCCACGGCAAAGCATTGAAGATCGTCACGAAAATCTCTATCCTCGCGCCGCGCGAGCGAATGATCGGCTCCATAATGATTGTCGAACAGGTAGAGGATGTCAAGAACCTCCTCGATGCAACGTGCAATGTCGCTAGTCGCTCGTGTTCCCGCAGCTTGGGCCGCCAACTCATACAATCCGATCAACATCGCCCCAAGATGAGCCTTTACCGGCTCACCCGACGACCTACGGTTCAACCGATCTCCGAGATCCACGGCTAGCGGGGAAGTCAAACCATGCAGGATCACTAGCGCCGACCTGTCATCTACCTGCTTTGCAAGATGCTCGACGAGGGACTGCGGCGATCCCGGCCTTTCCGCTGCCGCTGTGATCAGCGGTTCAATCCTGGCAATAGAAATGAACATCAAGTAGAGCCGTTGCGCTACAGGTAGGGCATCCAGTTGCGCCCGCCGTTGCCGCATGAACTCTGGGAAATGACTTCTCGGCCGACCTCCGATCGTCCACAGCCTGGCGAGCTCCTCATCAAGGAACCTCCAGGTGACAGAGGCGGCACCCAGTCGAATAGGCTCTGGAATGAAGCTGTCGTACTCGCAAATCATCAACAGTGTATCTGCTGCAACGGCCTCGACCTGTACATCGAGTCCCGAAGCAGACGGGACGACCGAAAAGCGTCTCAGGCCAGCTTTAAGTTCGTCAACCGAAAACTCGTCGAGCGTTAGGATCGTCCATCGTGCCCGCTCCCTACCACTGCCAACCTGTTCCGGGATCGGCCAGGATGCGACGTTGACCCTTATTGGCGTTCTACCCGTCCAGTCGAAGCTCATCGTCGCATCCTGTCCGATCTGTCGAGCAGCTACAAGGGGAAGTGGGTCACGAAGTTGAGGAACGGCATCGCCCCTGGACCGAAGATCGTCTCCTCCGGCATCCCCTCACCCGTCACTCTAGTGGTGATATGCCCCTCCTCGACCAGACGGTTATACGTGCACCTACACATCTGCGTGATCACGACCGAAGATCCATCCCGCACACCACCATTTCTAGTGACACCCCACTGGGCAGCGACGCTCAGGTTCGGGTCACCGGCACCAGCCACCTGGTAGGTGAAAAAATTTCCGGGTTGGGCGATACTACCCTTTTTCGACGAAGCCTTCGCAGCAGCGGAACTAAGACCACTTTCTGCGATGCTCTCAGCGTGAGCCGTAGTGGTCCCATGAGCGAAGTCCATGGTCTCGCCACAGTTGTGGACGAGGACTGCGGCACGACCGGCCAGCACGTAGTAGGTGTGAACGCCGTCGACGGTGAGGTCGTAGACCGGCTCCATGTGAACATAGCGCTGAACTGCCGTGATGACCGGCGACGTGCCACTGTCTGATGTGAGTCGCTGCCCAGACTTGAGGTCGCCGATGTTGACGAATCGGCCTTCCGAGTCGACCCAGATGGGGTGCCAGGAGGTGGCGTCGACCGTGCCCGTCGTGCCGTCCTCCGCCACGACGGTCAGGCGGGTCATGTCGCCTTCGTCGGAGTGGACGAT
This sequence comes from Actinosynnema sp. CA-248983, assembly GCA_050954585.1. Classification (GTDB taxonomy): domain Bacteria; phylum Actinomycetota; class Actinomycetes; order Mycobacteriales; family Pseudonocardiaceae; genus Actinosynnema. The sequence goes on from CP191863.1 coordinate 7,502,450, forward strand.
CGTGCCCACGACCTCGCGATCGGTCGTCTCACCAGATGTCGGGTCGGTGGCCTTGACCTTGTCCCCGACCTCGACCTCGGAGATCGGCTTGGTCGACCCGTCCGCCATCAGCACACGGGTCCCGGCGACGAAGCTGTGCAATGCACAGCTCTCCCCCGCCGAACCACCCACCTTCTTGAACCGCTCACTCGCGACCCGCTGCAAATCCCCCGTGATCGAGTCGACCCGACGCAGGATGCCCCGCGCCTTGTCGATCACCGACGTCAACCGGTTCACGGCCTTGATCGCGTTGACACCGGCCTCGATGATCTTGCCGACCTTGCCCCACGGCACCAGGCCCGCCACCAGACCACCACAAGCCCAGACATCACCCTTCGTGAAGCAGTCGACGATGTCATTCCACCCGGAGATCTCCTTCAAGACCTCCCAGGCGACCTCCTTGATCACGTCCCACTTCGTCTTGTGGGCATCCGCGAGAGCCTTGGCGTAATCCTCCGCGCTGATCCCGGCCTCGGCCATCATCCTGCGACGCTCAGCATCCATCCACGCCTGCTGCTGCTGAGCGGCACGAGCGCGATTGCCGTAGGCAATCTTCTCGTTCTCCCAGTTGGGCCCCTGGATGCTCTTTTCCTTGCCGTTGCAGAGCACACCGTCGGGACCACAGTTGTTGACCAGCAGACCGGTCGGGTCGCTGAACGTCACCGGGCTGTTGTTGCTGTACGCGTACCCGTTGAGCTGCTGCGGGTCGTTGTTGTCGATGATCGGGTCCGCCGACAGGAAACGCCCCGCGGCCGGGTCGTACTGGCGCGCCCCGACCGTCACCAGACCCGAGTCGTCATTGCGGCCGCCGACGAAACCAAGACGATCCGGCCACGAAGACGGCGCCGAGCCACGCGCCCCGCCGTACGGCGTCTGCCGCCGCTGCGCCACCTCCATCGACCCCGCAGTGATGGAGAGTTGGTTGGTGCCCTGGTGGTCGGGCACGAGCCACTTCAACCCCGTGACACTGTTGCGCACCGCCACCGCGTTGCCGCCATGCGCATACCACCGCGTCCACGACGGCGTGGTGGTGCCGGTGTCCAGGCGGATCTCCTGCCCGAACACGTACAGCGTCGTCGCGGACGGTTCGCGGCTGATCAGGCGCTGGCCGTTGGCGTCGTAGAGGTACTTCGACTCCTTGCCGTCCGCGTTGACCACCCGCGACAGCTGGCCCTCGGCGTCGTACTCCAGCGTCTGGGTGTCGCCGCCGATCTTGCGGGTCGTGGTGCGGCCGGACGTGTCGTAGGCGAAGGTGTCCACCGACGTGCCGTTCGGGCCCGTGGTCGTCACCGTCCGCGCGGTGTGGGGCTGCGCCGTTCCCGCCGCCGGGTAGGTGCTGGTGCGAACCGTGTCGCCGGTGGACTTGTGCTGGGTCTCAGTGAGGCGGTTGCCGGTCTTGTCGAACGTCCACGAGTGCCAGTACGGCGCGGGTCCGCCCAACGACGACGCGGAACGGGTCGCGGCGCAGTCACCCGATGACGGGGTCCATGCTTCGGTGAGCCTGCGTAGGTGGTCGTAGCCGAAGCACTGCGTGTCCGGAACGCCGAAACCTTCAGGGGTGTCGGCGACCTTGGTGATGTTCCCCGCGGCGTCGTAGGTGTAGTTCCGGTCGGCGACGCGGTTTTGGGTGGTGGTCTCGCGGCTGACGATCGAGCGTTCCAGCCGCCGTGACCCCAGCTCGTAGGTATTGGTCACCCAAACGTTCTTCGCACTGGTCGAGAGACTGCCGTAGGTGGTCTGGAGCACCTCGCCGAAGCTGGAGTAGTCCGTGGTCCCCACATAGGTTGCCGAGCCGGTCGTCCGGTCGAGCAATCCGTTCGTCTTGTAGTAGGAGGTCACGGTTTCGGCGGGCACGATCTGGTTGCCGCCGGAAGTGACCGCCTTGCGGATCAGCGCGTCCGGCTTGCCGGTGTAGGTGTAGGTCTGCGCCACCTCGTAGGTGGTGCCGAGCACGCCTTCCTTGGCCGCCGGGATGATGACCTTCTCGCCCATCGCGCGCCCGGCCGCGTCGTACCCGGTCGGCTTGCGCAGGTAGGTGGCGCCGTCAACGAACCGCCGCGAGGCCGCGGGCAGGCCGATGCCGCCGGTGATGGTGTCGTAGTCCCACTCGGCGAGTTTCGTGCCGGTGGTCGACCCCTGGTAGCGGGCCTTCGGGCGGCCGAGTTCGTCGTAGGTGTTGGCGATGGTCCGGTTCTGCGAGTCGGTGGTGCTCAGCACCTGACCGGCGGCGTTGTACACCATGGTGCTGCGGCCGGTGTCCGGGTCATCGGTCGCGACGACCCGGCCGCGCAGGTCGTAGGTGTACCGCCACACGTTGCCCACCGGGTCGGTCACGGTCGCGAGCTGACCGGCGGCCGTGTAGGTGTACTTCGTGGCGTCGTAAGCACTTCCGACACCGGCCGTGTGCTGCCGCTTCTCCAGCGTCCGGCCCTGGGCGTCGTTGATCAGCGTCGTCGCGGTGGCGCCGGACGGCGGGGTGGTGAGGATGCGGTCACCGCCGTAGACCGTCGTGGTGCGCCACTGCTCGATCGCCAGTTTGCGGAAGATCGCCGCCGTGGGCCGTGCCAAGCCGTCGTATTCGGTGATGGTCTGGCTGGGCACCTCGTTGTCGTAGACGCCGCCGAGGGTTCCGCTCGGTGCGCTGTCGTTCCAGTAGACGCCGTTCTTCTTGTACGGCAGGCCCCGCGAGTCGTAGAACGTGTCGGACATCTGCCGACCGCCGTTGGGCGCCGGCGCCTGCGTCTGCCGCTCCCGGAACATGCCGTCGTAGAGCGTGTACGCCGTCAGGTACTCGTAGTTGTCCTGCAACTGCTTGGACGCCACGACGCTGGGCTTGTCGGTGTGGTAGTGGTACTCGAACACCGCGTCGGCCTTGGCCGTGGCCTTGTCGTGGCCCGGCGTCCACGCCGCGACCAGCCGCCCCAGCGCATCGTGCTGGAGGTCGGCACGCCGGTTGTTGACGTCGATCGAGGCCACCGAAGTGCCCCACGCCGGGTTCACCAGCTCCTTGGCCACGTGCCCGAGCGGGTTGGTGCTGGTGATCTCCCGGACCGGTCCAGTGGCTGGCGTGTACGCGGTGGACGTCTTGCGGCCGTTGGCGTCATGGACGTCCAGCGGCCGACCGTAAGCGTCGTAGGACGCCGTCGAAGCGACCACCCACGACTGGCCGGACGCGTCCCACTTGTCCAACGCCTCGGCCTTGGTGATCAAGCCCCGGGTCGGCGGGACGCCCAGCGCCTGGCCGTCGTAGTACGACCGGGCCAGTGACTGGATCGTCGTCGCCGACGCGGTGACCGCGCAGGTGCCGGTGACTGTCTCGACCTGTTGCGCCAAGGACAGGATCCACGCCGACTCGTTGCGCGCGAACGTGGTCCGCGTGCAGGACTCGTCACCGGTGACCGCCACGTCGCCGTGGTCTTCCGTACGGACGGCGATGCCCTCGGCGTTGAACGCCTTGTCCACCCGGGTGCGCCGCCACGTCCCGTCGGAGAGCTTGGTCCGCCCGCGCACCGAGGCGACGCCGTTGACAAAAGCCTTGTTGCCCAATTTGTCCGTGGCCGACGGGGTGTCGGGCATCCAGGGGTCGTTCACCGACGCCGATACCAATTGCCCGGCGTTGTACTGCCGGGTCTCGCGGAGGAACCCCCGCAACCGGTCCACGTCCCGGACCGGTTCGCCCTCGCTGGTCGACACCCACGCCTCGCGGACACCGGACGGCAGCTTGTCCCCGTCCATACCCCGCCCGTACACCACTTCAGTCACACTCTGCGTCGCCGAAACGTCGCCCTTGATCGTGCGCACCGTTCCGTAGCCACGCCACTGCGACCACGTCCGCCGCGCCGGTTCGGCGAACTCGGCCTCGTCGAAGTGCCACGCCGGGTCGCCCACGTACTCGTAGCGGGTCTTCACCAGGCTCGACGCGCCGGTGCGGTCGTCGTCGGTGACCGCGACCACGACGTACTTGTGGAACCAGTCGAGGATCGGCTGGTGCGCGCCCTCCGGCGTCCACCACGTCGGGTAGCAACGCAGGTTGTTCGACTCCGGCGACGCAGGCATCCGGCTGCCCCGCACGCAGTCCTGGGCGCTGTACTCGACCTGGGTGTGGCCACCGCCCTCACCGGTGATCGCGTCGATCCGGTACCGGGTGATCGGCGGGTAGTTGTCGCTGCTGTTGTCGACCCGATTGTCCATCGCCTTGTGCGAGAACATCGTCGGCGGCAACGCGATGCTGCCGCCCACCAGCCCGGTGTGCACGATCGACTTCAGGTTCAACGCCGGCGCCAGACCGTCACCGGTCGCCAGGAACTGGTGCTCCAACGTCCACGAGTCGACGTCCTGGAACCCACCCGACTCGTTGGCGACCTTGGTCAGGACCTTGGTCAACCGCTTGCGGGTGAAGAACGACGGGGTGAGCCGGTTCGTGCACTGCTCCCCGGCTTTGCAGATCTGGTCGAACGGGACATCCGGCCACGACCCGGCGGTCGACGCGTTGAGCTGCGACGGGTCGCAGGTCACCGCGCCACCGGGAAGACAGCGCTCCGCGGTGTGGAACTCCACCTTCGCACCGGGCGCGCCGTAGATCGCGTCACCGCGCAGGCCGTACTCGACGCGGTTCAGATGACCGCCGCGCACGTACTCGGTGCCCTTGCCCGGATCGGCGTTTCGCCCGTAGTGGTTCAGCTCGCGGTCGTAGTAGTACGTCGTGACGTTGCCGTTGGTGTCGATCGAGTAGTCGAGGTTCCACCGGTACGCCTGCCGGCACCACGACCCATCGAACGTCGCCTTGTAGCAGGGTTCACCGGCGTTGTTGCCGAACACCGGCACCGTCCACGCCGACTGCGTCTCCGGCTTCCCGGACACCCAGCCCGGCAACTGGTTGCGGCCCAGGAAGTACTGGGTGCCGTCGGTCGTCGTGACCTTCCAGTACTCACCGTTGTCGTCACCGTTGGCCGCGCCGTAGAGCCGCTCCACCCGCGCGCCGTCGTCGTTCTGCGCGCGCCAGGTGTCCGTGCCCGGAATGTTGACCAACTTGCCCGACACACCGACCAGGCTGATCGTCGCGTTGTCCGTCGCCCAACACTGATCACCGGTCTTGTTCTGCCCGTTGTTCCCACCCAGGTCCAGACTGCACGGCTTGTACTGCCGTTCGATGTACCCGCCGGGAGCGATGTCCCAACCATCACCCGCCCACGACGCCTGATTGTTCGTCGAAGACGTCCGGCCGTCCAGGCTCTGCGCCGAGTAGCCCAACGACACCGACGGCGTCCCCCCACCGACGGCCGGCGGAACCCGCATCGGGTAGGCATAGGTGAAATCACCCGACGAACCACCCGCCGACCACGAACCCGCCGGGGCCAGCGACGTCGCGGCGAAGGAACCCGCGTTGCCGGAAGCCGACGCCACCGCCGCGAAGACGACCGGTTCGGACGACGTCAACGTCGTGGAGCCCGCCAGCACCCCGGCCTTGCTGTTGTTGGACGCGCCTTCGACCGGTGTCTCCACCCGGCACTCCGCCTTGTCCGGCGTGGACAGGGCACAGGCCGGCAACGACACCAGCTTCAGCCGGGAACCGTAGTCACCACCGTACGACGACGCGAACGACCGGTAGTCCACCGTCACGTCCAGTGGGGTCCCGGCGACGCCACCCGCGTCGGCGAGGCTGAACACCAGAGCGGACTTGCGGTCGTGGACCTCGACCCGCACCTTGCCCTCTGCGGCGGCAGCGCGCGCGCCCGCCTTCGTGGCCCGGTTCGGCCGTACGGCGACCGGCGTGCCCTCGGCGCGGATGGGCGTGCCGGCCGCACGGGCGGCGGCCTGCGCGGGCGTGCCGCCCTTGCCGGCGAAGTCCACTTCGGACTTCCTCGCGGTCGGCCACGTCGCGGTCGCCGCGGCCTTCACCACCGCGCCCGCCGCCGGGTCGGGCCGCTCCGGGCGGGCGGGCACCGCCGTTGTGGTGACCGACTTCTCCTTCTGCAGTTCGGGCAGTGTCCACCCGTACTGGTTTGCCGGTGCCGCGACCGCTTGCGCGGTGGACGTCGTCAGCACCAGGACCACTCCGAACGCGATGGCCCGTCTGGCCACCCTTCGCACGGCAGCGTTCATCGCCAAGCCTTTCCTGAAGGTGTGGAACCGGACCGGTTCAGCGGTGCATGGTGTCGTTGCGGATCTGCTGGATCGTGTTGGTGCCTGCGGCACCGGAGTAGACCCGCACGTCGTCGAGGTCGCCCTTCCACCGGTAGTCCGGGACGCCGTTCCACGCCGCACGGCCGACGCGCACCGGACCCGGGGCGCTCCAACCGACCACCTTCGCGCCCGCAGCCGGGTTGACGACGGCGCTGGTCTGCTTGACGCCGTCGACGAACAGGGCGATCTGCCCCCGCGCGTAGTCGTACCGACCGACCAGGTGGACCCACGTGTTCGCCCTCGCCGGCACGTCGGAGAAAGCGACCCAGGCGTCGGCCCCGGCCGGGCCGGTCGACACCCGCCAGCCCCACTTCCCCTGGTCGGCGAAATACCCGAGCATGAACGACGACTGGTTGGCGTCCTCACCCATGCTCACCGCGACGCGGTTGCCGGTGCCGAGACCATCGAGCCGGACCCACGCGGACACCGTGAACGACCGGTCCGTGCGGAACAACGGATGCCGCTGCGCGACGACATCGCCGGTCCCGTCGAACTTCAGCCACTTCTCCTCGCTGGTCAACACCTGGTTCGGATCGTCAGGGTCCACCGGGACGCCCGACCACGTCGTACCGCCGGACACCGTCGCGTTGAGTTTGGTGACCTCGTCGAACGCCTGCGCGCCGCCGCGCTCGTCCAACCGCAGCCGGGATCGTTGAACAGAGATGTTGGAGCTGTCCGCGGCATCACCGGTCCGCAGCACCCGGTCCCACACCTCGACCAAATCGACCGCGCCCGGGAAGAAGTTGGCGGGCGCGGTCGCGTTGTTCGCGCCGACGACCAACTTCCCCGTGCTCTTCCAGACCGTCGCCGTCGCGGTGCTCTGCAACACACCGTCCACGTAGAGCGAGATCCGCCGCAGATCAGGGTCGTACGTGCCGACCAAGTGCGTCCACACACCCAACTTCGGCGCGGCTGTCGACAGAGCCCGCGAGTAGGACGCCGGCGGACTCGCGTCCGACGACGTGGTGGTCAGCGACCACCGGTCGGCATCCTTCGCGTACTGGAGGTAGAACGGGCTCACCCGCTCACCGTCCTGGCACACCACCGTGACCCAGTCGGCGGTGCTCTCCAGCTTGACCCACGCGGCCACCGAGAACGCGCGTGACGTGTCCAGCACGGCCCCGGCCGTGGTCGCGAACACCGAACTGCCGTTCAGCGCCAATGCGTTTCCGATGTAGCCCGGAGGCAACGAGACACCACCCGTGACGGTCAGCGGACGGTTGCCTCTCAGGTCGGGCACCGTGGACCCGCTCGCTTCGTTGAAGCCCCACGCAGCAAGCGCAGGCGCCTCGTCTGCCACGTCGAAGGCGTACACAGCATTGTTCGCGGCACGGTTCTTCGCCTTGTCGAACGCCGTCACGTAGAGCACGTTCGTGCCCGCTCTTTTTGGCGTGATCGGCACCGCCACAGTGCCGTCGGCCGAATTCACGTCGACGAAGTTCTCGATCACCTTGTCGTCGTTGAGAGACCAGCCGTAGCGGACAACGTCCATCGCACCGCCGTACCCGGTGTTGCCGTTGACCTTGAACGTGAAGACGCCGGTCCTGCCGATGCTGCCGTTCATGCCGCTGGTCGGGTAGTCCACGGACGACACCGCCGGCGTGTTCGGCGCCACCGTGTCGACAAGAAACTCGCAGTAGGCCGAACGGCCGCCACGCAGACCACCGTCGCCCGCGTACACCGACCAGTTGTAGATCCCGTTCTCCACCAACTTGTCTACCGGCACCGCCACCTCGGCGAACGAACCGTTCGGGACCCAGTTCGCGATAGGCTCGGTGATGAACGTGCTATTCCCCACCGGCCCGCGGTCCACCGCGAAACCGACATCGGCCAACATCCCGGTGTCCGGGTCCGACACGCGGGCTCGCAGCCGCGGCGTCTTCGTCGCGACGTGCGGCCGACCTTGACCGGTCAGGCAGGGCAGCGCATCGCCACCGTTCGGACCCCAACCCTCCATACCGAGGTCGGTCGGCACATTCGGATAGCTGTTGTACTTGACCTCCAAGTACGGGTTCAGGTCGAACCGGCGCCACGACGTGTTGAGGTCGTTCTCGTGCTTCGCCTTCAGCATGAACGTTGTGTGCGCCCACCGTCCCGATGCCGCGTCGCGCACCGCGGAGGAGACGTCGAAGTCCGCGCCACCATCGGTGGGGCAGTGTCCGGCGTTGTTGGCACGGTTGTTCTCGGACAGGAGCTTGTTCCACCCCGGCTGGCTGTACCACGTCGTACCGCCGTTGATCGGTCCGACGAGCCACACCTCGGTCGGCGACGGCGAGCACGAGAAAGAATGGATCACCTTGGTGCGCAAGGTCGCGCCGTGGATGAACTTGCCCGCCATCGCAGACGTGTTCATCTCCACGAAGGACCGGGCGATGCCGTTGTTGGCGGTGCCGAGGTAGCCCGCCCCGAGGAAACCCGCCTTCAAGTCGCCCAGGTCACCGGTGGTCACGTCGTAATTGCGCGCGTTCGGCCACTGGTCCTGCACGACGGCGTGGTGGTTCTTGCCGCAGTTGGTGCAGGAGTAGTCCGGATCGAGCAACACCGGGTAGGTGGTCTCCGGTGCGTCGAGGAAAGCCTGGTCCGGGCTGATCGCGACCGTGTCCGGAGTGACCTCGACAGCCATCCGCGCCCGCCGGTCACCCAGGCTCGGGCCGTCCGTGCGGTTGTCGTCGGAATCCCCCGACGAGTCCCACATCCGCGACGCCTGACCCGAGAACACCGGCACACCTGAGCGGTCCTTCACCACCAGGCCGTCATCGACCTTCGGGCCGTCCTCGACACGGACGTCGTGGGCGTGCGTGCGAAACGCGATCCGGCGCACCTCGGGACTGCGAGCAGCGTCCGGCGTCTTCACCACCAGGACCTCGCTGAACCCCTTGAGCCCCGCCTCGACCTCCAGGTCGACGTCCGGCAGAACGTTCCGGTACACGGCCCGCGGCCCGTCGATCACCGGCTCCGGCAAGCTGCCGGACCACCGCAAACCCACCTCGTTGCCATCCCGGACAAGCTTGGCGATCGGCGCGTCCGAGACGCCACCACCGGAAAACGCCATCTCCACCGGCCCGGCCTTCGGCCCGAACGTGCCGTCCGGCTTGCGCTCCAGCGCCAAATCGACCGGAACCCACCCGCCATCACGGCTGACCCGCACCGGCTGGGTGTGCTGGATCAACGTCATCGTGCCGTCCGGGTTGGCACGCACCTCGTCGGTCTCTGTCGTCGCCGAGTCGACCACGACCTGCTTACCGCTCTCCCGGGCATAGCGGGCAGCGGTCACCTCATCCGCAGCCGACCCGGGAACCACCGGAGCCGCGACCGCCGCCGGTGGAACCACCAGGACCGCAGCAGAGACGGCCAGAACCGTGCCCAGGCCGAAAACGCGCAGGGTTGAACCCCGCGCAGACGCGCGTGACCGCATGTGTTGCCCCCCTGGACCGACTGACGACACCGGTCCCTGTTGTGCTCGGGTCCCCGACCCCGGAGGAGAACCTAGACAGCAAACCTACCGACGGATGTAGACCGTTCGGCCCAATCACCTGGCGTGATGCCCACCAGCCACCGAAGCCAAGATCCACTTTTCCGCGAGCCGTTCGGCCAGGCCGAGCTGGGAGTAACGCAACGAACGCCGACACGCATAGGGAGTCTCAATGATCGTGTCAAGCCGCACCGGCTGTGATCGGTGGTGACGCATGGAACTCGCGACGATCGCGCAAAAGGGCCCAGATGACGTCGACCAAGCGGCGTGCCAGGGCGATGAGGGCTTGGACGTGGTGCTTCCCTTCATCGCGTTTCCTCCGGTAGTAGCGGCGGGACGGCCCGTCGGCGACTTTGATGGCGGACAGGGCGGCCAGGTAGAACACCTTCCGCAGACCGCGGTGGTATCGCTTGGGGCGGTGCAGGTTTCAACTGACCTGCCCGGAGTCGCGGGGCACCGGCGCCAGTCCGGCGTAGGCGGCCATGCGGCCGGGGTCGCCGCCGGTGTCGGCCAGAAGTTGGGCGGCCAGGACCGGACCGAAGCCGTCCACGCTGGTGACACGCCTGCCGTCGGGGTGGTCGCCGAGGCGCGCGGCGAGCTGCTTGTCGAGGTCCTTGACCTCCCGGTCCAGGTCGAGCAGCTTGTGGGCCAGCCGTCTGGAACCCGGTCAGCAGGACCAGCGCGGAGCGGGTGGAGTAGTCGAAAGCCCGCTCCAGCGCGGGGAAGATCGAGGCGAGCAGCTCGCGGAGCTGGTTGATCCCGCGTGTCCAGTCCGTCGTCAGGTCCTCGCGGCGGGCGGTGAACACCCGCAGGTCCGCGACCACCTCGTCGGGCACGGTGACCGGCCGCAGGTCGGACCGCATGCGGGCGGTCTGGGCGATGGTGTGGGCGTCCTTGGCGTGCTCTTGCCCTCCCCGGCGAACGCGCCGGCCATGCGGTTGACCAGCCTGCCCGGCGTGGACAACACCGGCTCACCGGTCTGGAGCAACAAGGCGAGCAACAGCCCGGCCGCGCCGGAGGTCATGTCCACCGCCCACACCACCTCCGCCGCCGCCCGGCCCGCGCGGGCGACCAGCGCCTCGACCTCGGCCTGGCCGTTGACCAGCCGCTGGGAGAACACCACCTTCCCGCGCTCGTCCACCGCGCACACGTGATGGGCGGCCTTGCCGACGTCGACCCCAACCCAGATCTTCTCGCGGACCACCGAACTCCCTGTCCTCGCAGCATGAACCCCTCGGACGGACCGGCAGGCATCTCCATAGACAGCGACCAGGCGCACGGATCTCAATCAGCAAGCCGGCGTCCCGGACGGCGGGGCGGCCACTCCTAGGAAGCCACCCAACGGCAAGAACCGATCAGCCCCACCCCACCGCCCCGGCATTCAGGGCACCCACCCTGAACATCAACAACCCTATGGAGAACGGATGATGAGCCGACCCTGAAGTCGGGAGGACAGACGCGCTGCCGATCACCGCTCCTGAACAGGTGTGCCTCCACAACCCGATCGGCCCTGCGTCGAGGCGGCGATAGAGGGCTTAATGGCCGAGGACACCTGACAACGGTTCTCGCGACGGGGAGGGCTGCTGGACCCGTTCGGAGCGTACGTCGCGGCATCGGCCAGACGTCCATGCGTGCCAAGCGGTCAAGCTGCCCCGGCTGCTGTACGACGGATACCGGCGCCGGACTAGTAGGACTTTGTTAGGTCGAGTGATGGGATGTGTGGGCAGTGTGGTCTCCTACGGTGGTGACGCCGGAGGAGATGGCCGAGGTTCGACCGGTGATCGAGGGGTTCGCCGCGGAGGTGTTCGGCGGGTTCGCCCGTCGTGACCAGCGTGGAAAGGGCGAGTTGTATCTGCGTGGCCTGTTGCTCGACGGTAAGCGCAAGTCGATGCGGCCCATGGCCGAGCGGCTCGGTGTGGACCACCAGCAGTTGCAGCAGTTCGTCACGACCTCGACCTGGGACCACGTCGAGGTCCGGCGGCGGTTGGCGGTGTGGGCGGCGGGGTTCGTCGATCCGGACGCGTTGGCCGTGGACGACACCGGGTTCCCCAAGGACGGTGCTTCCTCGCCGGGGGTGGCGCGGATGTACTGCGGGGCGTTGGGCAAGCGGGGCAACTGTCAGGTCGGGGTCAGCGTGCACGCGGTCACCGACTGGACCTCGGCGGCGGTGGACTGGCGGTTGTTCCTGCCCGAGTCCTGGGACGACCGCAGAACAGACGACCGACAAGCCGCGGAGATCGTCCGGAAGCGGGCCCGCTGCGCGATCCCCGACCAGGTGCGGCACCGGGAGAAGTGGCGCCTGGCCCTGGACATGATCGACGAGCTTCTCGACTGGGGGATGCCGCGGCGGCCCGTGGTGGCCGACGCCGCCTACGGCGACAACACCGCCTTCCGCCAGGGACTGACCGACCGCGGCCTGACCTACGCGCTGGCGGTCTCGGCGTCCACCAGCCTGCATCCGGCCTCGTCGGTCCCGGTCCCGCCGAGCTGGTCGGGCACCGGCCGTCCGCCGACGAAGACGACTTACCCGGACAAGCCCGTCACCGCCAAGGCCCTGGTGACCGAAGCCGGGCGCTCGGCGGGGCGGTTCGTGGTCTGGCGACACGGTTCCCGCAAAACCAGCGGCAACCCGACCGCGACCATGCGCTCGCGCTTCCTGGCGCTGCGGGTGCGCCCGGCCAACCGCAACATCCCCCGCGCGGCCGACGGCAGCCTGCCCGAGTGCCGGCTGCTGGCCGAATGGCCCACCGGCGAACCCGAACCCACCGACTACCGGCTCTCCACCCTGCCCACCGACATCCGCCTGCGTGACATGGTGAAACTGGCCAAGATGCGCCGGCGCATCGAGCACGACCACCGCGAACTCAAAGACGGACTCGGCCTGGACCACTTCGAGGGCCGCTCCTGGACCGGCTGGCACCGCCACGTCACCCTCGTCTCCGTCGCCCAGGCGATCTGCACCAAGCTCCGCCGCACCCCAAAAGCCCCTGCGCGGGACTGACCCTTTACGCCGTCCTGCGCGAACTCCAAGCCTTACTCGCGGCCTGGACCGGTGTCTGCCACACCTGCCGGCAACCCGTCCAGGCCACAACCACCTCGCCGAAACCGCAGGTCAACAGCACCTAACAAAGTCCTACTAGGTGAAGCTGTGTAAGCGGAGTAACGACCCACGGGTCAAGACCCGGCCCCAGTGATTCTCGACCGTGCCCCGAAAGCTCAGGCCGATTCGAGCGGCTCGGTCAACTGCCATGGAAGCCGACCACGCGGGTGACGCCAGGTCGGTCTTCCTTCCGGGCACCCCTGTAGGGCACCAACCGGACCTGGGCTGACCTGCGGTTCTGCGGCACCGCGCCCACATCGACCTCACAAGAGGACCTGGGCTGAGCTGCGAAAATGCTTGATCAATTGTGTGCCCCCGGCAGGATTCGAACCTGCGCACCCGCCTCCGGAGGGCGGAATCGACATTCACACCGGCCTCTACCTGCGGCAACGGCATCACCACGCGCCCTCTACAGGCCCATCAGCCTCTCCATTGAACCACGCTTCGCGTCACGTTCTGTGTCACGCCGGAAGCGGGTGTCGGCGATCACGACATGATCGCGTTAACGGCGGCCGGGAAGATCGATTACCCGACTCTCCTCAGCGCCAATCTACCGAGGAGAATCACCCATCTGGGTGACGTGCGGATACGATCAAAGGCGAGCGGATCTCTCAGGTTGCGCGGAATCACCCCTCGGGCCGGGGTGAACCGCAGGTTCACCCCGGCCCGAGGGGGCTTGCCGGCGAGGTTGGTGCGCCGATCGAACATTTAGGCGCGGAGCTGCAGCGGCCACAGCGCCTCCACCCACGCGCCGGAACGCCGCCCGCCCTACCTGGAGTCGCGCGGATGCCTCCAGCGCCTGAACTCACCCACAAGCGATGACGAAAAGGCCCCCGACCACCGACAGTCAGATCGCCGACATCAAGACACCGTAATACCCTCCACTCCGGCAAGGGGTCGTTCGGCAGCCTCGTGGTGAACCCCGTTTCAATAGTCGCCGTGGCCGTGCCGGACCCTGGACCACCAACCGCCGAGCTACGCGAAAACAGCAGTTCAGAAATGACGCCAAGGCGGCAATGGGCCACCGTTCAGGGAGCCCATCACCGCCTTGGCGCTTAATTGTCGTTCGACTTCTCGGACTTGCGCAGGTCGGCACGCCAGAACAAGTAGTCACCCGCGAACAGCACGAACGACAGCAGCAGTACCATCAATGTGCTCGACCAGCCCGGCCAGCCCGTGACAGCTGAACTGAGCACGCACAGTATGGCGAACGCAAGTACGACGAGCCTGCTTCGACCGATTCTGTCGTTCCGCAACCACCAAAGAGGTGATTTCATCGACCCTATCTCCTGGTTGGCCATCCATCATGGATCAAGTTCGCCACGCACCCTGTCGCAAAAGACTGGATCTTACCGATCTTATCTCCAGTAAGCACGACGCCGAGTCCGCCGAAGACAGAACACCTGAAAGTCGCCTTGGCAGGATTCATGCGAACATACCTGATCGTCTCCAAGACTCTGGTCTTCAGTCCCCTACCTCCCGCTCGGACCCCCGCGCGGATGGCATTGGCGACCGCAGGCCCCGCCTTGCGGCTGACCGAAATAGTCCGCTTGGCGAAGGCTCTCCCGAAGTTTTTCGTCACACGGGTGGTCTTCCTGAAGAGGAAAAGCCCGATGCGAAGACCCGCGACGAATGCCGCGCAGAAAGGGCATCGTCCGTCGAGGTCAGTCGTGTTGACCGGGTCGCCGTTGACGTAGTCGTAGTCGTTGGCGCTGCCGCCCTCGACCGGGTCGACGGACAGGAAGCGGCTCAGCAGCGGACTGTAGGGGCGGGCGCCCATCTGGACGATGGACAGGGCCCCGGCGTGTTCGTACGGGCGCTGGTGTTGGCCGAGCCAGCCGTGGTCCATCTGACCGGGCTGGTTATCCGGGACGTTGTCCGGGTCGACCGTTCCGTCGGTTTTAAGCGGCTCGCCGAACGGCGTGTAGGTCCGAAGCGCCCCGACCTGTTTGCCGTCCGCCCCGGTGGTCAGCGAGAGATCGCCGCGGACCGTGGGGTGGTCGAAGGTGGTCTGGTCGGCGGTGGGCTTCCAGGTGTAGAGGACGCCGCCGGGCAGACTGACACTGCGGGACAGCACCTTGTTGTCCGTCCCCAAGGCGAACTCCGCGGTGTCGCCGCTGCCGGTGTAGCCGTAACGGACCTCGGTGACGGAATCGCCCGCGGCGGCGTTCCGGCGGATGATCCGGTCGGTGGCGTCCCGGGTGTAGGACACGTCGGCCGGGTCGGCGCCGGTGGTGCGCAGGGCGATGTTGCGGTCCGCCCCGTCCCACGACAGGTGCGTCGTGGCACCGCCGACGGTGTACTGGGTGGTGTTGCCGTTGCCGTCGTAGCGCACGTCGGTCACGGCAATCGCGCCGACGGTGGCCAGCAGGCGGTCGGCGGCGTCGTAGCAGTATGCGGTCGGTGCGACACCGGAGACGGTCTCGTCGAGCAGGCGCATGCGGTTGGTGTTCAAACCCGCGTTGGCCCGCGTGCCGGTCGGACAGGCCGCGTCGGCCGTGGAGGTGAAGTCGTAGGTGTAGTGGTGCCCTGCGACCCACGCCTCGGTCAATCGACCGGCCGCGTCGTAGACGTAGTTCGGGGCCGACGGCCGAGCGTCGACACCGCCCAGCGTCTCGTCGATCACGGTGCCCGCCCGTGTGCGGCCGACCGCCGAGTCGACCTGGATGTTGTCCGCGGTCTTCCAGCGGTGCAGCACCACCTGGCCGGTGGTGTCCTTGCCGATGGAGGCCAGCGAGCTGCCGTTGGCATAGGCGACCGACGCAAGCTCGCCGGCCGCGTCGTAGGTGGCGGTCGCCAGCACGGTTGTGTTCAGCGACACGGTCAGAACCCTACCCGCGTCGTCGTGGGTGTAGGTCGTGTTCTGCTCAGCATCAGCGGGCAAGGTGACCTTTTCCGACACCGCGCGCCCAGCCCTGTCGTAACGGGTTTGCGTACGCACGCCGTTGGCGTCGGTGTACTCCACCACCCGCCCCAACAGGTCGACCCTCGTGGTGACCGTGCCGTTGTGGTCGGACACCGAGCTGACCAACGGGTCACCGTTCACGGCGTGGTTCGTCGTGACCGTCCGCTCCGCCGCCGACGACGTGCCCGGGTACTTCACCGAAACCACCCGGTCGCGCTCGTCGTAGGTCGTGCACGTCCACGACCCGCTGGTGCCCTTGGCCACGACCCGACCCGAGGCGTCGAAGACCTGCTCGTCCTCACGTGCCGCGCCCGAGGCTGGAGCGGGCAGCCGGGCTATTTTTGCCAGGCCGCCCTGGTTGACCGCGTCCACCTCGGTCGTGCACGGGTTGTCCCGTGCTTCAGTGTCGCCGTAGTAGACATAAGCGGTCGCCGCGCCGGTCGGCGCGGTTTCGCCGGTCCTGCGCAGGTAGCCGGCACCGACCTGCTCGTAGGAGGTACGCGTGGTCAGCCCTGCGCTGACGGTGCTGGTCTGTAGACCGTAGGCCGCGTCGAGTCCGTTGTCGGTGTACGTGGTCGAGGTCGCCTTATCCGGCACTCCGTGCGATTCGGCCTTGACCGTGGAAGTGGTCAGGTCGTGGCGTGGCCGCAGGCTGGTCGCCGGGACGACCTGCTGGACTCCGCCGGGGGTGGTCCAGTGCAGTTCGAGTTGGGCGTTGACGGTGTTCTCGTAGTACTCCAGGCGGATCTTCCTCGCCGTGGCCGCCGTCGGGCTGTTGACCGTGGCGTTGCGCCAGGTCAGCGGCGAGTCGACCCAGCTGTCGATGAGCAAGTGTTCGTCTACCCACACGCGCACGCCGTCGTCTGCGAGCACGCGCAGGTTGTAGTTGCCCGCCTCGGGGAAAACGATGTCGCCGGTGAGACGCGCCGAGAAGTTGTCCGCCGGGATTCCGGTGGTCGGCGCGCCGGCGCCCCAGTTGCGGACCGCGGTGCCGTCGGCAGCCAAGCCCGTCTGGTAGACCTTCGGACTGCCGGTCAGGCTGCGGTTGTCGTAGAAGGCCGTGACCAGGCCGTTGATGCCCTCGTCGTAGTTGGTCTTGGTGTGCGGCACTGTCGCCGCGCACGCAGCAGTGGGCAATCGGCCGTTGAAACACGACACCGGCGCCGGGCCGTACTTGTCGGTCAGCCGGTCCCGAGCGTCGTACACGCTCGTGGTCATCCGACCTGCCGCATCGGTCGCGGTCAGCAACTGGTCCTTCACGCTCCAGGTCTGTTTTGTGGTGCGACCCGTGGCGTCCGTGGTCGACAGCAACCGGAACGCCTCGTCGTAGACGACCTTGGTGAAGAACCCAGTCGCCGGCGTCACCCCGTCGACGTCGACGTAGCTCGTGCGCTGGGCCGCGTCGTAGCGGTAGCCGTGCCTGCCGCGTTCGACATCCGGAGACGCCTTGGGCTCGTACACCTGCCGGATCAGCGGCTTGGGCGCAAGGTGGTCGACGTAGTGGACGAGGTAGTTGGCCTGGTCTGTGTCGCGGGTGGCGGGGTCGCGGGCGACCCAGTCCGCGGCACGGCTGTCACGCACGCCGTCGAGCAAACCGTTGGAGGTGAAGCTGAAGTCGGTGATCTCCGCGCCCGGATCCTCGATGCGGAACAGCCTGCCCTGCTTGTACCACAGCCTTGTCTGCGTGCCGTCCCAGTAGGCGATCCGACACAGCATCTGCGCCGGCGGCTGTGCGTCCGCGCCCGGCGGCGGGGCGACGCCCGCGTAGCAGTCGTCACCGGAGCGGTTGTAGTGCAGCCGGTGCGCCCGCTGCGACACCGGATCCTTGATCTCCCGCAGCCGCGACGGCGAGCCGTCGTAGATGTTCTGCAACGCCGCGGGCTTGCGGGTGTCGAGCGCGCTGGACTGGGTCTCCAGCTTGCCCTCGGCGGTGAAGACGAAAACCTCCGACCCGTAGGTCAGCGTGATCCGCCCGGAGTTGTCCAGCGCGAGCACGCCGTCCTCACCGTCGGGCGGCGTGTAGCCACCGGTGGACTTCTTGGTCCACGTGTGCTTGGCGCCCGTACCGTCGGTCAGCACGATGTTCTGGTCGGTGACCTTGGCCTCGGTGAAGGTCGAGCCGTTGCCGTCCAGATCGGCCGACAGCGTCCAGCCCTTGGGCAGGGCGGGCAGCTCCTGGGAGTACAGCCAGTCGGCCGGGACGATCTGCGGCGGCACCGTGGTGTTGTCGGTGGTGCGCACGAACAGTCGCAGGTTCGCCAGGCCCCGCTGCTCGGCCAGCTCGACCTTGATCGGCACGCGCTGCCCGGCGGTGAGGTTCACGTTGCCCGCCACGGCCCAGTTGACGTCGCCGCAGCAGGGCTGGTCGTAGACCGAGTTGTTGTTGACCCAGACCTTCAGCCCGTCGTCGTGCACACCGGCGAACTGGTACGTACCCGTCACCGGGGCCTGGAAGAAACCCTCCCACCGCACCACGAAGAAGTCCGCCGCCAGCACCGGGGCGAACGGCGACTGGTCGCCCCAGTCCACGTTGACCTGAGGCTCGGTGCGCACCAACACCGGCTGCTGCCCGGCATTGATGTTGCCGTTCTGCGACAGGTCGTGGAAATAGGACGCCCGCAGGCCCTTGGACTCCTGCTGCTGCGAGTTGTAGGTCATCGACAAGCCCGCTGTACCGCCCACCGTGGTGAACGTCGGCGAGGCAACCGAGACTGTGGCATTGCCGTTGGCCAGGTTCACCGACACCGGACCCACAGCATCCACCGGCGCCGGGCCGCGTTCGCCGATGCGTTGGTCGACCTTGAACCGCCACACCGGACTCGGAGTGGGAGTGATGCCGCTGTAAGCGCGGACCTGCCAGGTATAGGTCACGCCGTCCTGGAGCACACCCTGCGGCACAGTCCACGTCGGAGTGTCCAGGCAGCCGGAGTCCACCACGACACCGGACTTCGCGTCCGCCCCGGTCGCCACGGTGAAGCAGTACTTCACCGGATCCCCGTCCCCGTCCGTCACCGGGTTGACCGCCAGCGTCGGCGTCAGGCTCGTGCTCACACTCTCGTGCGCGGGACCCACCAACGTCGGCGCAGGCGGAGCCGTGCCCGTGTCAATCGTCATCGTCGCGTCGAGGACCTTGTAGGTCCACACGTTCGGGTCCTCATGCCCGGTGATCATCATCCAGGCATACGGGTCCCGCGCGTCGACCTTCTCCCGCAGGTACTGGGTCAGCCGCGGATCGCTGAAGCTACCGACCTGACCGACCAGCGCGTGCGCGAGGTGCTGACCGACACCATCGAAGTGGAACGCGGTCCCGTGGTAGAGGTTCGCACCGTAGGTCTTGTCCACCGGCGACAGCGTGCGGTTGTTCGACACGTCGAACCGGGCGCCGATCACGGTACGACCGAACATCTGCGGGTAGTCGAACTTGAACAGCGTCCGCCACACCGTCTGGTTGTGCAGCGGGCTGCCGATCTGCAACCCATACTGGTTGTAAGTCTCACTGCCATCGGACTTGTAGGAGTGCCACTCCGTCACCGGCAGCGTGAACGTCGGATCGACACTGACCGGGTAGACCCGCTCCTTCTCCCGCAGCCACGCCTCGTCCACCGCCACGGTGAGCACCCAGCGCGAACCACCCAGCCGCTCCAGCGCGTAGGTGCCACCGGTCCGCCCCGGCGGGGTGTCTCCGGTACCCGCGGAATCCCAGGCCAGCACTGGCGGGATCACCAGCCTGACCGTGTCCTTGGCGTCGACCAGGTGCACGCCGTCCTGCACCAAGCGAGGCGTCAAGCCGCCGGTGTCGAGAACAAAGCGCCACGACGCCTTACCCGGAGCAGGCGCCTGCTTGAGCTTGACGACCTCCTTCACGCCGCTCGGAATGACCTCGTACTCCAAGTCGGTGGCCGGTTCGACGTCGCGGTACCCGGCCTGTGCGCCACGCAAGTCGACCTGCGCTGCCTTCGCGCGCTCCAAACCCAGCGAGACGCGTGCACCGTCCTCGGTCTCCACGCTGAGAAGGTTCGGGTCCTCGGCGCTGCCTGCGAACGTCGGCCGCAGCGGATGCCGCTTGGCCTTGACACGCTTGGTCTTGTCGTCGACATCCAGCGACACGTCCACCGGATGCCACTGCCCGTCGGCTTCCTTGACGTTCATCGGGACGGTCGCCTGACGGTGCGTTTGCGTGCCGTCGGGGTTCTCGTACACCTCGGCGTACATCGAGCGGGACACCACCCGCGACCTCACCGGATCGAAGCGCGACTTCCCCGTCCACGCCGCCTTCGACAACGGAGTGAAGTCCGCCTTCGGGTCGGCTGGCGCCACCGGGTCCGGCTTCGCCGCCTCCCCCGGCAGCAGGGGCAGATCCCGCGGGCTCGCCGCCGTCGAGGCAGCCGGTTCGGCGACCGCGGACGTAGCCGCTGGGGAGAGAACGGATGCGACAAGACTTGCACTCAGGAGAACAACAAGAGACTGGACAAAGCGTCTTGGGCGCACGCCAAAGCGCACGCCTCTGAGAGGCGATGGCAAAAGGACCCCCCTATTGGACCAATCGCGATACTCGACGGTACAGCGCCGAGCCAGCCGAAAGCATGCCCACTAGTACCGAACCGGACAAGCGGCCGTTCGGAGCAGCCACAGCATCACGGCCCGCTCCGTACCCAACCGGTGCGACTACGGACACTGCCTCATGCGGTAGGCCCGCCCCTTAGGCACTCCAGAGGGGTCCACAGCGACACGTCCGGCCGTGTCGAATCTGGCTGTACCGCTGGCTGGCCGCCAAGCTTCACCCGGCTGTCCCGACGAGACTCACTCGTAGGACGCACGACGGACTTCCAGCGGCAGTTCGCCGCTAGGGTTGACCTCGCGCTCAAACCTTCTCCACTAACTCCTACGTCACGTTCGCAGTACGTGCGCGGTGGCCTGTCGTCCGCATCCACGACGCGTGCTCGGCCGCGCACGCAGCTGCCGCACGGTGTCCCTGGAGCCGCATCGGTCAGACGTTCTCGCCGATCCCCCTACGCAGTTGGGTTTCCTGCGCCGCTCCGACTTGGCATTGGCGTTCCCCAGCCGGAGATTCCCCACCTCGGACAGGCGCGGTCCGGTGTTGTAGCAGAGATGCATGATCGCCTCGCCCCTGCAGGCGCACGAACTCCTTGCCCTTGCACGTCGCCATTACCTTTCCCGGTGTCCTCGTCACGGATCACCGGAAAGATCGAGAACATCGAGCAGACGAGCCTGGAGGTACGATCCTCGTTGGAACGCGCGTTCCAACGAGGATCGCGCCCGGAAGAACGTTCCCGCAGGGTAAATCAGGTTGCGATCCTCGCCGGGGCGGCTGCCCCTGCGCCATCCTGGCGTGTTGTCGGGTTAACGGTCAGGACTCATCGTCGATGATCCTGGTCAGCGTGACGCCAGCAGGGAGAGCGTCGCCGTTGACACCGATGTTGTAGTCGGTGAAGCCTCGCGGCGGGGTGTCGGGGTTCTTGAGTGTGGCGGTGATGCGTTCGGTGAGGCGGTGTGCTGGGGCAGCGCCGAAGGCGTCGGGGTGGCTGAAGACGTAGAGGCCGCGGGGCGTGAGTCGGCCGCGGGTGGCGGAGCGGTCGTGGTCGAACATCATTTCGAGGGTGCGGTAGAGGAGTTCGAGGTCTTTGGTGTCGACTCCGGTTTTGCGGGCGTGGTTGGCGGAGTAGTAGATCTCGGCGCGGTAGAGGCCGTACGGGACGGTCCACTTGCCGCCCATCTCGGTGGTCTCGCCCTTGTCGATGTCGGCTTGGCGGGTTTGGGTGACGCGGGTAATGGCGTGGTCCATGGGGAGGATCGGGTCGATGGTTCGGGCCATCGTGAGCTGAAGAGGGCCGCGGACCTGGCCGAGGGCGTTGGTCTTGCCGACGGAGAGCACAGCGCCGAAGAGTCGGATGTCGACGTAGCGGTCGCACAGCCAGGCGCGGGCGTGGTCAGCTTCGTCCTTGGTGATCTTTGAACCGAGTTTGAGGCCGTTGGCCTCGTAGGAGGCTTCGAGGCGCGGATTGAGGGCGTGTCCGGCTTGGACGAAGATGCCGTAGCGGGGGTCGTCTTCAGCGGCCAGGGCGAGGGTGTCGCGGATCTTGCGCTTGAGGGCGACGTCGGTGACGAGGCCGTGGCCGGATTCGTCGTCCATGCGGGGCCGGTTGCCGGCGTCGGGGTCGCCGTTGGGATTCCCGTCCGTGACGTCGAACAGGTAGACGATGTCGTGGCGCACAGTGGGGTCGAGGTGCGCGGCGGTAGTCGTGCTGGTCATGGCTGGGCTCGTCCTTGGCTTGTTCGGGCAGGTCAGCGTTAGGCGGTCGCGGCGGTGTCGCCGCTGTCGGTTTCGGGTCCACCGGTGTTGGAGGCGCGGTGGCCGCGTTGGTGGTGGTAGCCGAGCAGGAACTGCGCCTGCTGGCGGAGGTTCATCGCCGCCGGCAGCCCTTTGCCTTCGGGGATGAGCGCGAAGACTTCGTCGAGCTGCTTGTCGAAGTAGACGGCGAGGCCGGGCTTGGTGCGGCGGAGCTTCTTCTGCCACGCCTTGGCGTTGCGGCTTCCGGCGACGAGGGCGGCCCGGGGGTTGGTGATTGCGCCGCCGAAGAATCGGTCGCCGTAGGTGGTGTTGACGCGTTCGCCGGAGCCTGCGGCGTTCTGGATCTGTTCGAGCAGGGCGAAGGCACGGCCGGCTTGGTAGGCGGTGTCGGTGTTGCCCGGGTCGAGGTCGGGCATGACGGTCTCCTTGGTGGTCTTGCCGTGGGTCAGCGCCAGGCGCAGCAGTGCTGCGCGCGTGTCGTCGAGGTGACCGTCGTTTCTGATCCGGTTCACCAGGTGTGCCAGGACCGCGGGTGGGATCGCGGTTTTACGTAGCGCGGCGCTGAGCAGTTGTTGGTAGACGTTGTGTGGACGGGCCTCGCCCGACGCGCCGAAGTCGGCGTAGCGGTTGCCGTACCATCGGCCGGTGGCCAGTGCGAGCCTCCACAGTGGATGGTGGCGTCGACCGGTCGGCCAAGCGCTGGCGACTTCCTGGTTGTGGAACCACGCGGCGACGTTGCGCTTGACTTTGATCAGCGGCATCTCGATCCAGTCCCGGACCATGATGCGGGCGACGTTGCCCGCGATGCTCAACGAGCAGAACACCTCCATGTCGGGCGGATCGTCGTCGGGTACGCCGGTGTGGATGGTGGCCAGAAACGTGGCGACGTCGTCAGGGTCGGCCTTGTCGAGCAGCTCGATCGGGTCGTCGTCGGTCTCGCCGATGATCCACCAGGAAGTGCGGGTGTTCTGGCCGCGCGGGGCGATGCTGTGCGGGGATGACAGGACCGCGACCAGGCCGGTGGAGACGGCGTCGCCGCAGCGGAAGCAGATCGGCGTGTTTTCGAGTCCGGTGGTCAGCTCGTAGCCGAACACCCTTTCGTTGACGCTGACCAGGGCGGTGTCGTTGCTCGCGCCGGGTACCAGGCGGCCAGGGACCTTGCCGGGAACGGTTTCGACCAGTTCGCGGTACTTGCCGCAGACAAGGCACAGGCCATGGCGGCTGCCGGTCTTGCCGCCCTTGCGAGAGGCTACTTCCGCGGTCCAGAACGCGACCACGGAGTCGCTTCGACACGCCAACTCGCCGTTGACCGCGATGACGATCCCTTGCTTCGACGTGACCTCGTCGGGGCGTGCTAGACCGGATGCCAGGCCGGAGCGGTAGAACTCGGCCACGGCTTGAGCGATCTCGTCGTCGCGACCGTCGTCGCTGGTGGCCCACTTCTCGATGAGGTCGACGAACGCGTTGTGGCACTGGGCCACCCGAGCGGGCTTGGTCGTGTCGTCACCCCAACCCAGGACGTACTGGGCGTCGTCCGCCGCGAGGTTGGCGGCGACCCCGACCGTGCGGACGACGGCGGGGACGGTGAGCACGAGGCCCCTGTTGCGACGCTGTTCGTCAACGAGCGGGGCCAACTCACCGCTGAGCGGTCGGCCGTCAAGGTCGAGGTCCAGGCGCCAACGGAATTCGCGCTCGCGGTGGAAGGGCCGGGCGTGGCCGAGGCGGGTGTCGCTGTATTCGACCAGACGTTGAAGCAACATCAGCCCTCGCTCCCGCCGACACTGTCCGGCGCGGTGTCGATACGGGGACGGCCGGGAATTCCGCGGTCAGGGACCTTGAGGACGCCGCCGCGCAGTCGTGCGTCGAACCAGGTGAAGGAGACGGGGTCGCTGTCGTGGTCGACGCTGTGCAGCATCAGTCCGAAGTCTTCGTCACGTTTGATGGGCTGTTGATCGTCGGGCGCGCCGAAGTAGGCGGAGAACTCGCGGGTTCCGAGGTAGGGCTGAGTGAAGCACCGTCCCTTGGCGACCCGGCGGCGGAACTGGTCTCGGTAGGCCGTGACCGGCTTGTCGGCGTGGTCCGCGAGGTCGATCTGGGCGTGGATGCGGTACGCCACGTCGCGCAGGCAGACCGCGTTGCGCTGTACGCGGTGCGCGACGGTGTTCAGACGCCGACGACCGGAGACCGCGTCAGCCAAGGACGCCAGCTCGGTGGTTTCGTTGCGGCGCTGGGTGAATTGCTCGATCGGACGCAGGACCTCGATGCGCTTGACGCGCCATCGCATCTCCGGCTTCCAGAAGATCGCCTCCAGCACTCCGACCGCTGCTGACGGTGTCATCACGGGGTAGCTGACTCGTTCAACCTTCAGCTCCGGGCGCGTGAATAACGCACCGGGGCCCCACACCTGCACCGCCACGGGCACAGGCTCATCACGCATCGTCGTTGCCATGGAATCCTTTCTCGACGGATCTTCTCCGAGGATTGATCACTTCGAGCACTGTGCTGCAAAGCCGACTTACAGCATCTTCGCGGCGATTTCCACGCCGATCGATCTTGCCCGCCACAGACAATCACAGGCGATACTTCTATCGATAGCTCCTGAGAACCGCGCTACCCGAACGGGTGAGGACCTGTTGCGTACCGAAACAGAGGAGGGCCGGAACCGTGTTCCGGTTCCGGCCCTCCCCGAAGTGCGCGAGCAGCAGCTAGCGATAGTTGCGACCCTCGCCGACCGCTTCCCCACCCAGCCGACGCGTGGACAGCAGCATAGGCGCGCGAGGCGTCCCGCAGCGCGCATGAGCATGGCCGCACCGGCACCTCGGTAATCTCCGCCCTTAGCTCAGTGCGGTCTCGTCCAGGCCGACGTTTTCGTCGTAGGGTCCGAGCCACTCGTGCAAGTCGCCCACCACAGGACGCAGATGGCCTTGGACGAGGTCGGTCTCGGCGAGACGTCGGGGCAGCGTCACCGTCCAGCGTTGGAGTTTGCGCAGGGCCGCGAAGCGGGCCTGGGGAACGTCGCGAGCCTGCCGCAGCAAGCGCATGACCTTGTCGCGGTCGGGTCCGGCGGTGATGACAACGGGCAGGTCGTCCTGGTCGATCATCCTGAACGCCCGTCGTGGGTCACGGTTGAGCGAATCGCCGGGTGAGACCAGCGGTCCGTCCGCGACTGCCGGGAAGTCCCACTTGTGCCGGTGGTGCTGGATGAGCTGGCCGCGGGGGAGCTTCTGGCTGTCGATCACGGGCGGAGCGTCCAACTCCAGTGCCTTGTACAGGTGGCGGTAGTAGCGTGCCAGCGCACCGAGGTCGTCCGGTTGGGCCTTGTCCGGGCCGAAGTAGTAGCCGGTCACCGCGATCGCCGGGCCGTAATCGCCGGGCCTTCCGCCGTCGGCGAGGTCGACGATGACCACCCCGCCCGGAGTGTCACCGCCTTCGCGGTTGGCTCGGCCGGCGGCTTGCAGCAGTGAGTCGACCGGAGCCATGGCCCGGTAGACGACCGGGAAGTCGACGTCTACACCAGCCTCGATCAGTTGGGTGGACACCACGAGGAGTGGCTGGTCGTGTTCCAACTTGTCCGCGATGGTCTCCAGCGCAGCGCGGCGGTGGTTGGGGTGCATCCGGGTGGACAGATGCACGACCGTAGTGTCGCTGTCGTCATTGAGCATCCTGAACAGGCGGCGGGCGTCGTCGATGGTGTTGAGGATGACCAGCGCCTGGCGCTGCTGACGGACGTTCTCGGCGAGTTGCGCCAGCGTCGGACGTGCCCACCAGCGGAACTCGACACGCCTGGCCGCCGCCGCCATTCGCACCGGGTCCGGCACGATCTCCGGCACGTCCAACTCGTGCCACGGTGAAAGGCTCTCGAACACCGGCTGGGTGGCGGACGTCAGCAGCACGGTCATGCCGAAGTGTTCCGACAACGCGCGCAAGGCATCCAGGATCGGCAACAGCAGGGGTTTGGGCAGCGCCTGCACCTCGTCCAGGACGAGGACGGCGTTGGCCAGGCGGTGCAACTTGCGCACTCGCGAAGGCGTCCGCGCGAACAGGGAGTCGAGCAACTGCACCGTGGTGGTCACGACAAATGGCGCGTCCCAGTTCTCTGACGCAAGCCGTTGCCACCTCTGCTGCCCGCCGTTGCGCGGCACCCTGTCCAGGTCGACGTTGGAATGGTGCTCCAGAACCACGAGGTCGTCACCGGCGTCATCCGGATCGTCCGGCCGAGGATCGAGCAGCCTGCGGAAAACGTCGGCGTTCTGCTCGGTGATCGACGTGTACGGCACCGCCACGATCACCCTCGACTTGCCGTGCTTCGCGGCATGGTGCAGGGCGAATCCCGCGCCGGCGATGGTCTTGCCCGTACCCGTCGGCGCAGACATCCGGTACACGCCCGGCTCGCCCATCGCCGCGGCCAGCGACGCCGAGTACAACTCCTCCCGCAGCTTGCCCATCGACGACACACGCCCGGCTTGTTCCGCCTTCGTCCGACGCCCCTCCAGGTACTCGATGCGCCGACGCTCGAACCGATCCCTCAGCCCAGACATCGCGGCAGAACGGCCCAACAGCGGCTCACCCCTGCGCCCGAAGTGAGTGGCTGTGTCCAGGAAGTCTGCGTCGACCAACGCCGAGTACGTCAAGCGGACGCCCAACTCCCGCACGCCCGGCCGCTTCCGCCACGTCTCGGGCAACGCGAGAGGCCCATCGAGAACCGCCCGCGCCTGCGGCACCTCCTCCAGAAACCGCTGCACCGCCTCCTCGTCGTCCTCCTCGCCCTGATTGCGGAGCATCTGCTTCAGCTCGGACGGAGCCCGCAGACCACCGTGGTGCCCCCACACCATCAGCGCCGCAGCCCAGCAGGCATCACGATCCCCTGGCACCACAGCAAGCAGACGTGCGCCCAGATCCTTGTGCGGAAAGCCAACGCGATCGTCGGATCCCTCGACCCGCAGCAAACCTTCCTGCCACCCACAACGCGCCTTACCTGCGTCGTGCATCAACGCAGCCGCGTAAGCCAACTCGCCGGCACCGAACACCGACGCAAAACTCCGCGCCAGGCCCGCTGAACATGAAGAGTGCTCACCCAAACCGTGACGGTGACCGTCATCGTTCGCGCTATGCGCCCACACTCTAGAAGATCCCTCTCACATCGTCGTCCCCCGACGAACGACGCGACCATAGAGACGAGCACCGACAAAAACGGGCACTCACCCGAACACGCCCGGCAAGAAGCACCCGAATGGAGCAGTCGAGCTAGGGTGCAGTGACGCGCAACCCTCGCTCGACCAGCAACAACAGGTTCAGCCACAACGGGCCGCCCTGCCAAACAAGGTTAAGACCGTGTCTCATGTGGTTTTGGTGAGGCGTTTCCAGCAGGTCAGGGTGGCGGCGAGGCTGAGGAATGCGGCGAAGTGGATGCCGTGGCGTTCGTAGCGGCGGTTGAGGCGTCGGTAGCCGGTGAGCCAGGACAGGGTGCGTTCGACGGCCCAGCGGTGGCGGCCCAGTCGGGTAGAGGGGTCGATCCCGGTGCGGGCGATGCGCGGGGTGATGCCCCGCGCGCGTAACCAGTCGCGCAGGTGGCCTGCGTCGTAGGCGTTGTCGCCGTGCAGTTTGCGAGGCCGGCGTCGGCGTCGACCGTAGGGGCCGAGGATCGCAGGGGTGCCCATGACGTTAACAGTGGACCTTGGCAATCCAGTCGTCACGCTGGTCGAACAGCACTCCCACCCCGGACGAACGGGCATTCCGCACCGCCTGTCAAACCAACCGCGACCGGCGCGGAGATCGGTCCAGCGCTGCTCGGCTGGAACCACGAACTCAGCTACACCGTGATCGTCGACGGCGAGCCCGATCTCAGTGTCCACGGCAACCTCGCTGACGTCGACATCCAAGTTCGAAAGCTGCCCTAGCCGCAATACCGGTGACTTAGAGTGGTTTGCGCTGCTTGTTGGCGGAGACTGTGCGGTAGTGCGGTGCGATCCGGACTGCGTCGGCGGGGTCGCGGGTGGGCTGTGGCCAGGTCCGGTGCTGGGCACGTTTGAGCTTGTAGTTGGACATCTTGCGTTTGACCACGCGGGGGTTGCTGCGGAGTCGCCGTTTCGGCAGGAGTCGGGCCAGGATCTCGCGGACCCCGTCGAGCAGGGCGCCGGCTAATCGGTCAGGGGGAAAATGCGGCCTGCGCGGTGGTCTGGCGGCGGGCCAGGCGCAGGGTGCGGATGAACGAGAGCCGGTCGGGATCGAGGCCGGCATCGGTGGCGGCGGTGTGCATCAGCGACCGGATCGCGTGGTGCACCAGCAGGTGCGCCCAGACCTCCTGCTCGACACCGTCGGGCGAGCGCGAGCGCAGCACCTGCCCGGGACCACGTTGGTGGGTCTTGAGTTCGTCCAGCGCGGTCTCGATCTCCCAGCGTTGGCAGTACAACGCCGCCAACTCGCGTGCAGGAGCTTTGCGATGGTCCAGGATCGTGGTGATCAACCGGTACGGCGCGTCGTGTTCGGGGCGGGCGGGGTCGTCCACTGTGTACTCGACCACCCGCACCGTCACCGGATCCTTGCGGCGGTAGTGGTCATCGGTGGTCACGATCTCGGACAGGTACGACCCGTCGGGCAGCTCCTCGCGCACCGGCAGCACGACGTTCGCGCGCACCCGCCACAACAGATCGGCTCCGTTCGCGCAGGCGGCCCGCCACAACGGCAGTCCGGCGAACCCCCGGTCGGCGATCACCAGATCGCCCCGGCCCAGGCCGGGAAACAGGTCCCGGGAGAGGGTGGCCTCGGCCTTGGTGATCGGACCCAGGGTGGCCGCGACGATCGCGTGGGTGCCGCACTCGGCCACCGCCACCACCCGCACCTGCGGAAACGCCGCCCGATCACCCCGTGCCGCCGCCCGTCCACTGCCCGGCCGGCCGAACCGCTCCACGTTCTCCGGAGTGTCCGGCGCGTCGAAGGTCGTGCCGTCGACCGCCAGCACCCGCCAGGTCCGATACCACGACCCTCGAGTGACAGGGTCGGCCAACGGCCTCGCGGCCTGCTCGAACAGCACCTTCAACGGCGCCGCCCCCAGCTTGACCCGGGCCCTTGAGATCGCCGCTGTAGTGGGCACCCGCCACGGCTTGGACCACCGCGCCGCCCACGACAGACCCTCGGTCAACAACCGGGCCACCTCTTCATAGCCCTGACCGGAGAACAGGCACATCGCCAGCACGAAGTACACCACCACCCTCGGCGGCAGCAACCGGTCACGCTGACCCGTACGCCCGGTCTCGGCGATCACCCGATCCACCAACTCCGGCGGAAACGACCTGGTCAACAACCCGATCGCGATCCGATCCGACAACCGCGCATCCGTCTCCGGCTTGACCTGCCCAGGCCGTGGCATCCAGCACCTCCAGGACGCACAACCTACCGTAATCACGCTTAAGTCACTGGTATTGGCCCTAGCCGCATGCCTGGGCATCCGGCTACACGCCACGATCGGTCAGGACTCCGTCCTCCCGGCTCCTTCACGACGCAGGACCAACCACTGCGGGAGTCCGTTACAGCGCCCTGGCACCCCTCAGGCTGGGTGTGGGTCACCAGCGCTCCCGGTGCCGTGTCGGCGCGGGCCACGAGTTCGTCATGGTCACGATCCACGCTGGAACGCTGGTCCCAGTACTGCATCCCCAGGTGGGCGAGCGCTTGCAGGGCTGTCTCGTTGCGATCCCCGCCTGGACGCGAGTCTCAGCGCTGCGTCGATCAGTTGTCGATCAAGGCACCTTCTTGTCGTTTCGATCCCCGACGGGATGCGGGTCCCAGCCCTGCCTTGATCTTGGTGGCCTGGTAGCCCTGGTTGCGACCCGCCGGGACGCGGGTCCCAGCGCTGCCCCGAGTTGGGACCGACGTCGTGGACAGCGCCGCTGTTGCGATCCTCGCCGGGACGCGGGTCCCAGCGCTGCCCGTGGCTGTTGGTGTAGGCGATGGCCATGCCGGTGTTGCGATCCCCGCCGGGACGCGGGTCCCAGCGCTGCCAGCCGTCGGGGTCCTCAGCCCACCACCCGCACACGTTGCGATCCCCGCCGGGACGCGGGTCCCAGCGCTGCTGTCGCAGTACGACACCGCCGCCGGGTCCGGCGTGTTGCGATCCCCGCCGGACGCGGGTCCCAGCGCTGCCCGGCCCCCGCCCACTTATTGTGCCCCACTCGGGTGTTGCGATCCCCGCCGGGACGCGGGTCCCAGCGCTCCCGGGGGTCGCGGCGGCGGGCGAAGTCGCTGCGGCGGTTCCCGCCGGACCGGCGCAACCGGTGGGATCCGGTGGTGGACCTCTTCGCCGGACCGCGCTCGGGGATGTCCAGCGCGGCCAGCTTCTCGCTGCCGCAAGATCGCCGAGCTGGGCCGCCAAACGCTGGAGTTGCGATCCCCGCCGGGACGCGGGTCCCAGCGCTGCGGCGCTTGACCAGCAAGCTCATCTTCACATGTGCCGATTGGCCACCTTAGATCCCACCCTCTGGTACGGCACGCCACGGCTAGCTTAGGAACCTCCCGGCGTGTCGGTCGACGCTTGAGGTTCCCAAGCGGTTTACGGGTGGGGTGTAGGTGTGGCGTTGGTGAAGGCGGTCCAGAGGAGGTTGAGGGGGTGGTCCGAGGCGTAGCGGGTGCGTTCGCCAGGGCGGGCGAAGATGCCGGTGACGATGTCGAGGTTGGGTGTGTAGTCGTGGGCGAGGGGGATGTTGCGGAGGTTGGCGCCGGGGAGTTTGCCGGTGACGGCGGCATGGGCGACGCGTTCGGTGGTGAGCAGGCAGCCGTGGAGGAGCTGGGTGTCGAGGAGGGTGAGGCCGTAGTTGAGGGAGTCGATCTGGGCGATGACGTTGAGGGATGCGTGGTAGTCGGGGCCGTACCAGCGGGAGAGGAATTGGGCGAGTAGACCGCGGGCCGGGACGAGCAGTGGCAGGGTGCGCAGGGTCGTTGCGGTGATGGGTTTGTCGGGGAGTTCGCGGGTGGTCAGGTTGGTGAGCAGCGCGACGCGTTCGCGGTGCCATTCGATGAGGTCGTAGTCGAGTTCGGGTGGCTGGCCGTGGGGTGCGGCGAAGCTGCCGAGGACGAGGTCGACCTGTTTGGCGTCCAGGCGAGCCCACAGGTCGCGGGTGCGGACGTGTTCGATCTTGAGTTGGATGGCGCGACTCTCGAACTCGGCACGCAGGTCGGGCCAGATTTCGCCGAGGAAGGCGACGGTGAACTCGGTCGTGCCGATCGTGATGGTGGAACCCACGCGGCGGCGGGTGCGGTGGAGCCGGTCGGCCCAGTCCCGCAGGCCGCCGATGGCGAGTTCGACGATCTCTTCGCCGGAGGCGGTGAAGGCGTAGTCCTTGCCGCGACCTTGCTTCAGGACGAGTGGTTCGCCGACCAGGCGGATCGACGCGGCGTTGATGATGTCCAGTTGCTTCTGGACGCTGGATTGTTCGCGGCCGAGTGCGCGCGCGGCGCGTTGGGCGTTGCCGGTGACGTGGACGATCGCCAGCGTCCTGAGTTGGTCGAGGGTGAGGTCGAGCAGGTTCGGTGGGCAGTCGAGGAGTTCGGCGAGCAGGGCCGCGTCATGGTTTGGCGTTGTGGAAGCCGGCACGGGTCTGCCTCCTTGTTGTCCGGGCGGACAGTGCAGTTGTCGGTGCCCGCACTGACAGTGGAACTGTCCCAACGAATGTTCGCCTGGACATCTTAAGGCGCGCTACTGTTCGTCCGAACATCTAAGCGGGTGTGCTCGATCGGGCCTCCCGAGATCGCCTCCGGGGGTCGGATCCGGTTACCGGGGCTGGATGTGGGAGGTCTCGTGGTCACGCGCAGCATCGCGGACGAGGAACGGGCCGCATCGTGCTACTTCCGCACCACGGTCGAGTCGCCGTGGCGCAAGGCGTTGGTGCAGATCAACGAGGACTGCAACCTGCACTGCGCTCACTGCTTTGTGTCCGCCACCAAGGTCGGCCGGCAGATGCCGCTGGTCGACGTGGTCGGGAAGGTGATTCCCCGGCTGGCCGATGCCCGGGTCACCAGGGTGACGCTGACCGGTGGCGAGCCGCCCTTGCACCCCGACTTCATGGCCATCGTGCGGGCGTTTCGCGACGCGGGGATGCAGGTCGGTGTGTGCACGAACGCCACCACGCTGAACGAGAAGGACATCGCGGAGTTGGTGGAGATCGGCGGGGTGCACTGCAACGTGTCGTTGGACGGGTTCGCCGCCGAGTCGCATGGCCGGTTCCGCGGTGACCGCGGCTCGTTCGACGTCACCGTCGCCACGGTGAAGCGGCTGGCCAAGGCCGGGCTCTTGCAAGGCTTGTTGTGCACGCCGAACACGTTGGCGCGCAACGAGGAGTACGCCGAACTCTGTGCCTTCGCTCGCGCCCATGGCGCGGCCTACGTTCTGCTCAACCCGTTGGGCAGCATGGGTCGTGGTGAGAAGTCGCAGGACCGGCTGGCGAAGACGACGCTGCACATGCAGGAGATCTTCGAGCTGACCGCCCCGTTCGACGGCCCGGACCTGGACGTCGCGCACATCCGCTTCCCCAACACCGAAGCCCGTCCGCTCAG
Organism: Actinosynnema sp. CA-248983; assembly: GCA_050954585.1. Taxonomy (GTDB): domain Bacteria; phylum Actinomycetota; class Actinomycetes; order Mycobacteriales; family Pseudonocardiaceae; genus Actinosynnema. The sequence goes on from CP191863.1 coordinate 7,535,001, forward strand.
CGGATGCGAAGCCGGCACGATCATCTACGTGTTCACCCCGGGCGAGGTCACGGTGTGCCCGTACCTGGTGTTCGCCGCGCGCACGAGCATCTCCCGGCACCGGCCGGAGGAGTTCATCGTCGGCAACATCTTCACCGACCCCGACATCGGCGCCCGCCTGGACGCCTACCGCTTCAGCGACCGCTACCGGCCCGGCGACAACAACACCTGCCCCAGCTGCTCGATGAACTCCCGCTGCGGCAAGGGATGCCCCGCCGCAGTGATCGCGTCCGGCGGAGTGCTGGGCGACGTGGACACCGAGCAGTGCCCGGTCACCACGCAAGGACGTCGGCTTCTGCCGCTGATCCCGGCATGACCACCCCACCGGATCACCGACGTATGCCCGGCACCCTCATCACCGTGGACGGCCCAGGCGGAGTCGGCAAGTCCACCGCCGTCGCCCGCGCGGTAGAGATCGTCTCCGACGCCGGCTTTCCTGTGCACGGCACGACGCAGCCTTCCCGAACCCCATTGGGTGACCTGGCCCGGTTCGGCACCGACACCTACCAGGGCATGGCGTTGGCGTGTCTGTGCGCTGCCGACCGCCACCACCAGCAGGCCACGGAGGTACTGCCCGCACTGCGCGAAGGCACGATCGTGATCAGTGACCGCCACCTGGCGTCCTCGCTGGTGCTGCAAGGCATGGACGGGCTGGCCTCCGAGACGGTGTGGCGGCTCAACCAGCGCGTCTACCGACCCGACCTCGCGGTCATCCTCAACGCCGAACCCGACGTCATCGCCAACCGTCTGCACGCCCGCGGCAGGCACAGCCGCTTCGAACGCGCCGAGGACGGCAGCGACCTCGAATCAGGCCTCTACCACCACGCCGTCGTCGACCTGCGCGAACACGGCTGGACCGTCGCCACCCTGGACACCACCTTCATCCCGGCCGAGACCATCGCGCACCGCCTGGCCGACCTCGCCCTCAATGCCCACACGACCAAGACCACGGAGAGCATCCCCGCATGTCCCTGACCCTGCTCACCCTCAACCTCGGCGCTCCGTCACTGGAACGTGCCCAACGCCAACTGACGTGGCTGGCCCGACGCGACGACGACATCGTCGTGCTCACCGAAACCAAGGACACCCCGGGCACCCGCCACCTCATCGAACGGTTCACCGCCGCCGGCTACTCCGTCACCCACCCCACCCACGCCCCCGGCGAACTGGGCGTAACCATCATCAGCCGCCTGCCCACCCGGCCGGACCCGATCACCGACCACCTCACCTACCTGCCCGCCCGGGCCGCGGGCGTCGTCGTCGACACCGAGACCGGCCCCCTACGCGTCCTGGGCGCATACGCACCCTCGCGCGACACCAGCCTCGACAAAACCGAACGCAAACAACGCTGGCTCGAAGCCTTCCTCCACGCCCTCGCCGCCACCCACACCGCCGGCCATACCGCACTCCTGGGTGACCTCAACGTCCTCGAACCCGACCACCAACCCGCACACCGTGGCCAGTTCGCCCGCTTCGAGTACGACTTCTACACCGCACTCACCACCCGCTGCGGCCTCACCGACGCCTACCGCCACCTTCACCCCGACCGCGTCGAACACAGCTGGGCACGCCGCCCTGAACTCGGCTACCGCTACGACCATGCCCACACCACACCCGGTCTGCTCAACTTCACTCGAACCTGCGGCTACCTGCACGAGACTCGCGAGCCAGATCGCGACGGCACCCGTCTCACCGACCACTCCGGACTCGCCGTCGAGCTGACGCTGAGCCCTGCGAGAAGGCTGCTAACGTCCGACCCCACCACGGTGGTCGACCACGACGAACCCGAATTCACTCTCTTCTAACCCACACCCGGCCACCGTCCCCACGACCACCGAGTTCAGGGACAACGCCGGATGACCAGCACCACCACGACCAGCCCGCGCGTCGGCGCCCGCGTCCTCTTGCTCGACCCGGACGACCGGGTCCTGCTCATCCACGCCCGAGACCCTGACAACCCGGCTCACCACTGGTGGGAACTGCCCGGCGGCGGCCTGGACGCCGGCGAAACCCTCACCCAGGCCGCCCACCGCGAGGTCGTCGAAGAAACCGGCATCACCACCATCGAGATCGGCCGCAAACTCTGGACCCGCGAATCCCGCTTCCTCTACCGGGGCCAACACCACCACCGACTCGACCACGTCTACCTCGCCCGAACCACCGACTCGACCACACGGACCCAGCCGAAGCACAGCGTCAACGAGAAGCTGGGCCTTATCGAACACCGCTGGTGGACACAGGACGACCTGAGCACGACCACGGACAAGCTGCTCCCCGCACAGCTCGCGGAACTGCTTCACAGCGTCCTCGCAGGCCAGCTCCACGGAACACTCACCCTGAACGACGCCTAGTGTCGAACCAGCTCACGCTGAGCTGGTCCAGGCAGCGCAAGCCCGCCGTCACCCGAAGGGGCGAGCACCAGCAATACGGGCTGGATGGACCCGTTGCGGTCCTCGCTGGAACTCATGTCCCGGCGCTGCCCCGCGTAGACCGTTGACCGCAAGCGACCGAAGGTTGCGATCCCCGCTGGAACTCGCGTCCCAGCGCTGCAGGTGACCAGTGTCCACATGGCACACCGTGTCGAGTGGTTGCGATCCCCGCTGGAACTCGCGTCCCAGCGCTGCGTCGACTTCTGCGGGCCATTCGGCGACCTCGCCGGTGTTGCGATCCTCGCTGGAACTCGCGTCCCAGCGCTGCCATCGACACCTCACCGCCGTCCTTCAGCCCGCCGATGTTGCGATCCTCGCTGGAACTCGCGTCCCAGCGCTGGCCTGCACGCCGCTGTTGTCGCCGGTGTCGCCGGAGCAGTTGCGATCCTCGCTGGAACTCGCGTCCCAGCGCTGGCCTGGACGACGTGCCGGAATCACACGCGTTAAGGCCAGGAGATAGTTGCACATCTCGCCATTTGGGATGACACGCCGTACCTAGCTTCGGAACCTCCCGGCGTGTCGTTCGACGCTCGTGGTTCCGAAGTCGCTTCTGGGCTGGCGTGCGACCTTGCGGTTTGGCCGTGTGGTCGATCTGGGTGTCAGTTCAGGGGCCGCCCAGCTTTGGTTGGTTCTTGGGGTTGTCGGCGCGCGGACCATCCATGGGCTGGTTCGTCGTGGGCTCGGGATGTCTTCCAGCTTTGCTGGCTTGTTGTCGAAGCCGGAGGGCACGGGCCTTTATGGAGGTGAGGTGGAGTTGCCCCTGTTCCACCGCGGGCGGCTGTTGGGCAGGGTCGGCGACTGCTGCGGCCTCTGCGAGAGCGTCTTCGTCAGGGAGTGCGGGTTCGAGGTTGGGGCTGGTCTGGTTTTCGGCGATTGTGGTGAGCAGGGTGCTCAGCCAGCGGTGAGTACGTTTCTGGAGTCCTCTGCCTTCTGTGCCGAGGGGAGCCGGTTCGGTGTGCGAGATGTTCCAGCGTTCGCGGTAGGCGGCGATGTGGCCGATGGTGGCTCGCCATTGCTGGTGCTCTGCCGGGTTGTCGGGAGGTGGGCCGAGGTGGGTGAGCCAGGTGGGGTGGGTGGCGAGGGTTTGTTGTGTGAGTTGGTCGATTCGGTTGGTGATGCGGTCGGCTTTGGTGTGGAGCCAGTCGCGTAGTTCGGTATGGGTGGTGTCGGTTGGGGGTTGGTCAGTGTGTGGTGGGGGCGGGATCCACGGTGGCAGCGTTGTGGTTGGTCCGGTGGCGGGAGTGGTGGCGTGGTCGAAGTCTGGTGGTGGGGTGTGGTCCAGGTATGTGGTGATGCGGTGGTGTAGGACGCGGGTGATGTTGTCGGCGGTGTGGAGTTCGCGTTCGTGGGTGCGGTTGTGGAGCAGGGTGGTTGGGTTGTGGCCGGTGTCGTGGGCTTCGTGGAGGGCTGTGCGTAGGGCGGGCCAGGCTTCGTCGGAGAGGATGTGGTCGGCGAGGTCGGGGATGGCTTGGGTGACCCAGTTTTCGGCTTGGGTTTCGTGGTCGATGCCGTGATAGACGGCGAGGGCGTGTTCGTATTCGGGGACCTGGGTATCGAGCCTGTGCGGGGCTTCTTGGGCTTCGCGAAGGATTTCGGTGGCGGAGAGTTCTGCGCCTTCGCGGTTGAGGATGGTGGCGAGGGCTCCTTGGGCGGCTTGGGTTTGGCGGTGGCGGTAGTAGAGGTCGCCGGGGAGTGTGGCGGGTTCGTCGGGGGTGAGGAGTTGGGTGGTGTCGAGGTAGAGGTGGTTTTGGTTGGTGCCGCGGGAGAGGGCGACGGTGGCGAGTTCTCTTGTGGCGTGGGGTGAGAGGGTGGCGTGGGCGTTGTCGACGGTGAGGCCTTGGGTGCGGTGGATGGTGGCGGCGTAGCCGAGTTCGACGAAGTGTTTGACGTAGTGGGCGGGCAGGGTGATGCTGCCGTGGTGTTTGTGGTGGCGGGCTTTGAGGCTGCCGTCGGGGTTGCGGCGTAGGACGGTCCAGAGGTCTCCGTTTTTGACGTGGTCGTGCAGGCGGGGGCGCAGAGTGCGGTCGTTTCGGCGGGTGACGATGGTGTCGCCGCGGCCGGCGAGGTTGCCGTCGCGTAGGAGGATGCCGGTGGGTTCGACGTCGCCGGTGGCGCGGAGTTCGGTTTGGGCGCGGGCGGAGAGTTCGGCGACGACGTCGGTGGTGTCGGCGGACATGATGCTGGTGTGGCCGTTGTCGCGGTCGGTGCGCCAGGCGGTGAACAGCTCATCGAGAATGGCTGCCTGGGGGCCGCCGTGGAGTCGGTCGTGGTCGGTGTACCACTTGATGGCCCGGTGGTCGCCGACCCGGATTCGGAGAATGGCTTGAGCTTCGTCGGGGTTGGTGAAGCGGTGGAGTCGGGTGAGTTGGGTGCCGCCGGTGTCGGTGTGGAGCAGGCGTAGTGCGCCGCCTGCTTCGACGGCGCTGAGTTGGCGGTAGTCGCCCAGGAGACGGACGACGGCGCCGCGTTGGGTGGCGAGTGTGGTGATGCGGTCGAGCATGCGGGTGCCGGCCATCCCGGCCTCGTCCACGAGGAGCATGTCGCCTTCGCGGATGTCGACGGGTAGGCCGTTGTCGTGGGTGTGGACGAGGCGGTGCAGGGTGTCGGCGGGGATGTCGAGGACGTCTCCGAGGACGCTGGCCGCGGCGGCGGAGGGGGCGAGGCCGATGACGCGTCCGCCGGTGGTTTTCCAGGCGTGTGCGACGGCTTTCATGGCGGTGCTTTTGCCGGAGCCGGGTGGGCCGATGGCGATCGCGAGCGCCTTGCCGGAGGAGACGAAGGAGCGGACGAGGTCGCGTTGTTCGGCGTTGAGGACGATGCGGGGCTGCCGGTGTGGTCGTCGGCGGTGCAGGCGGCGTAGGACGGCGTCGAGGGTCTTGGTGGGCACGGTGGGGCCGCGTGGGGTGCGGGCGGCGTGGAGGAGGCGTTGTTCGGCGTCGAGGATGGCGTGGCTGGTGTAGCGGGTCTGGCCGTGGCGGTGGAACACCGACTCGCCGGTGGACAACGACAGCAGCTGCGGGGCCGGTTCCGGTTCGGGGTCCAGGCGCAGGCAGTCGTGGGTGAGGGCTTGGTGGGTCAGGGTTTCGACGGTGGTGGTGTGGTGGTGTTCGTCGGTGAAGCGGACGCCGCGTAGTTGGCGTTCGGCTTCGGCGCGGACGTGGTAGACGGTCCAGGTGGCGCGGTTTTCCGACACGGCGCTGATGACGCTGGTGGCCAGGGTGGCGAGGTCGAGTTGGTCCGGGGTGAGTGGGTCGGGGTTGGCGTGGACGGCGGCGTTGATGACGGTCTGGATGTCGAGGTCGGGGCGCAGGTGGTGGGCGCGGTCGCGCCAGTCGGCGAGTAGTTGGCGCAGGGGTTTGAGGGCGCCTTTGTCGGGGCGGTCGGTGACGGCGGCTTGTTGGGCGAGCTTGAGTTGGACGGTGCGCGGCGGGCTGGTGCCGTGGGCGCGGACGTACTGGGCGACGAGCTGGTTGTAGACGTGCTCGACCTGGCTGCGACGTTGGGAGAACCCCGTGATCCACTCCTCGGGGATGCCGGCGATGTCGCGGACGGGGCGTTTGCCGGGCCCGCGCGGGCGAGTCTCGAAGCGGACGTCGAGGCGGCGGGTGACGCCGCGTTCCCAGGCCGCGTTGTAGACCTCGGAGGCCGAGACGGCGACGTGGTGGAGTTGCCGGGAGTCCAGGGTTCGCCAGCGGCCGTCGGCGCAGTGCACGGTGTTTGCGACGGCGACGTGGGTGTGCAGGTTGGGGTCGCCGGCGCGGGATTCGCGGTGCACGAAGGCTGTGGCGACCAGGCCGGTGGTCTCGATCTGGGCAATGCCGGCTTTGCCTGTGCGGGAGAACGCGGCCTCGGATTCCAGGTAGGCGATGGCGGTGCGGACGGCGTCGTGGTGGGCGTGTTCCAGTGCGGTGCGGACACGGTGGTCGCCGAGCGCCCACACGATGTCGGCGGTCTTGGTGGGTTGGGAGAACACCAGGTCGAAGCCGGAAACGGGTTGGCGGGCGCGGCCGAGTTCGTTGGTGATGTAGGTGCGGATCTCGGTGTCCGACCAGGTCCGGTCAGGGTCCGCTAGGGAGAGGAGAGCGGCGGCGACGTTTTCCTTGATGTCGCGGCGTTCCTGGATGCTCGGCCGCCGCTGGTGGTTTTGTTCGAAGCGCTCGTAGGCGGCGCGGAGTTCGGTCAGCAGCGGGACGGTGGTGTCGTACTGGGCGAGCTTGCGCCCCAACCGGACTTCGGCCACGGCCTCGGTGAAGCTCTTGCCCTGTGCGAGTGCTGCGGCGATGAGGGTGTTGGCTTCGGGGTGCAGGCGCTCGCCGAACAACGCCTGCATCTGGTCCTCGCGGACCTCACCTTGGATGCCTAGGGTGGTGGTGCCGGCGCCGATCCACTCCCCCGGCGGGTTGCCTTCCCGGTGGTAGTAGGCGGTCAGCGGGTCGCGGCCTTGGCGGAGGATGTCGCCGGTGGCGACCTGGCGCATCAGGTACTGGTAGCCGTCACCGGCGTGCAGCACCTTCAACGCCATCATGGGTTGACGTTAGGTGCCGGGTTCGGGTGGTTGTGGCTGCGGTGGTGCGCGGTTTACGGGTTCGATGGCGGGCCGCGCACTGCGGAGTGCCAGAGGTGTCTCTTGGGTGTCCCTGTCTGACGATCTTCGTGTCGGTGCGGTGCTTCCGGTGGGTGGAACCCGTGAAGTGTGGCCGGTTTCGGCTGGAGGGTCGGGTGTTGGGTTTTAGTGTGGCGGCATGGCTTCGACTTCGGCGAGGGTGGCGGCGCGGGAGCGTGCGCGGTTGGCGCGCGGGCGGCGGCAGGAAGTGTTGCGGGAGCGGGAGAACCGGATTGGCCGGTTGGTTGAGCTGTTCTATGAGCATGAGGAGCTTCGTCGGCGGCACGAGGTGGCGTCGGCGGCTCCGGTGGTGGAGTTGCTCGCGTTGGGCGAGTCGGTCGGTGAGGTGGCGTCGCTGTTGGGGGTGAGTGTCGGTCGGGTGCGGGTGTTGAAGGCGTTGGCGGGTGGCGTCCCCGTCAACGGCGTGAAGGCGGATGGTGTCCACACTGGACACCTTGGTGGTTGAGAAACCGGTGCTCGCCGACGGTTCCGGTTCGCATGTGGGCCGTGCGACGGGAAAGGGACAGCGCCGTGCCCGTGAGGAACGAGCGGGCACGGCTCCGTGTCCGGCCGCCAGGCCGGCCCTCGGGGTGGGTGGGCGGGGCGGGAGCGCGAGGGCGGCAGTCCTCGCCGGGGGTGGTGGCGCTCGATGCGCCGCCGGCCCTGGCTCCGCGCGCCGGAACCCGGTGGTCCACCGTGGCGGACCACCGGGGTGGTGCGGGGTCAGGCGTTGGTGATCATCTGGTCGACGTCGCGGCATTCGTCGCACAGGGTGTCGGTGGCGTCGTCGGCGCGGGGGTAGCCGCATCGGGTGCACTGCTCGCCTGTCTCGGTGTCGGCGCTGGTCGCGGTGCGTGGTGCGGGGATGCCGGTGGGCGTGTCGGGTAGGGGGTGGCGGTGTGCCCAGTCGGTGATCACGATGCGGTCGGCGGGGGTGGCGTAGGTTTTCCACCACCGGACAAGGAGGGCGCGGGCGTTGGGGTAGGTGGCGGCGAGGAAGGCGCAGCGGGCTTCGACGGCGTCGGCGCGGGTGTGGCCTGCGGGCAGGTCGGGGATGCCCGATCGGCCTTTGTCGCGGCATTCGCCGCAGAGTCCGTCGTCGCTGGGGCGGTGGTGGTCGGCGGGGGTGCGTTCGAGCCAGCATCGGACGCACGGGGTGCCGCGCAGGGCCGGGACGGCGGCGCGGTCGTAGTCCAGGCCGCTGGCGTACACGGTGGCCTGCGGTGGTTCGTCGTCGACTCCGGCGCGGGGCGCGTAGTCGGCGGCGAGGGCTTCGGCGCGGTCGTGGGCGCGCAGGCGGGCGCGGTCTTGGTCGGTGAGGGTGCGGCGGGCCTCGGGCCTGGTCTCGGTGTGCAGGTCGCGGGGCGCGGTCCGCCAGGCGCGGCGGTGGTCGGTCGGCGCGGGCGCGGGGCGGCGGTCGCGTTGCAGGAACGCGGTGCCGAAGGTTTCGATGACGGTGCGGTCGGTGTCGGTGCTGGCTGCCTTCCAGCGGGCGCGGAGGTGGACGTCAGCGCGTTCCGGGTAGCGCTCGATGGTGTCCACGCATCCGGCGATGACCGCGCGGGTGCTCGGGTCGAGCTTGTCGAGCAGCTGTGCGGTGTACCGCTTGGCGCGGCGGACGTTCCCGGCCTGGATGGCGGCGGCGATGTCGGTCAGACAGCGGGAGAAGCTCGCGTTCTCGGTCATGACGTTCCGCTTTCTCGATAATCGGCCTGTCGCACCGGACTTGACCTTTCCGGTGTTCCTTGCAATTCGATCGTATCGACGTCGAATGCTCGACACAATGATTCACTGCGTCACTTTAGGGTGATTGCGACTTGTTTTACGGGTGTGCCTTGAGCTGGGAAGGAATGGCCGGTGGGGCGGCGCGACCTGCAAGGGCAGGCCCTTGGCCTGCCCGCGTCCGCCAGTCCGCGGGCCGGGGCCGACCTGTCAAATCACGCGCTTCGCCCGGGGCAATTTCAGCAAAATCCGTGGGGTGCGGGGCCCCGCGGATTTTGCGCGGGTTGAAATTGTTCCGGGCGGTGATTTGACAGGTCGGCCCCGGCCCATACACTGCGCCGCCCCGCCGGGTATTCCTGGAGGTGACTCGACCTGAAAACGGTTCAGGGAGAAAAGGGGTGTGGGGCGGTCGGCCTGAGCCGACCGCCCCACGGTGCACCGTCGCGGAAGCCCCGAAAGGCTTCCACCCTCTGAGCGGGGTGTTCGGTCAAGACCGCGCCGGTGCGGGCATCCGTGACCGACACGGGGATTATCAGCCCTGGAAAATCACGGATGCCGCCGACAGGCTAGCGGGGTCCGGGCGCGTGGCGGCCGGATCGGCCACCGCTTCACCCCATCAGGAGTCGGAATCCGCTGCGGGCGTTAGAAGTTGGGCTCCTCGGCGCCGACTTGCACCGGTTCGCGCGCCGGATCGTCGGCGGTGGTGCCCGTCCGGTCGAGTTTGGCGATGGTGACGGTGGCGAACCGCAGTGCGGCACCGATCTCGTCCACGTCGAGCTCGATCACGGTGTGCCTGGCCCCGTCCTTGTCGAACGATCGTTGACGGAGTCGGCCGTGGGCGATGACGTGTGACCCGCGGGCCAGGGACGCGGCGACGTTCTCCGCCAGCTGCTTCCAGCACGTGCAGCGCAGGAACAGGGCGTCCGCATCGCGCCATTCCCCGGTGCGCCGGTCGAGCGTGCGGGGGTTGGATGCGATGGTGAAGTTGCTGACGGCGATACCGGCTTGCGTGAAACGCAGCTCGGGGTCGGTGGTCAGGCGTCCGATGATGGTCAGGGTGGTTTCGCCGGCCATGTCGATGCTCTCTTTCGGATTTCGTGGTGATGGAGTGGCTGTCCCCGACGGTCGTGGTCAGGCGTCGCCGGAGTCGGGTTCGGGTGTAGGGCTGCCGAATTGCCGTTGGGCGCGTTCGGCGAGTCGGCGGATCATCGAGGACGGTGCTCCGGTGTCGAGCGCCAATCGGATCAGTGCTGCCATGCGGTGGCCGGGTACGGCGTGCTCGGCTTTGCGTTGGGCGAGCATGGCGAGCAGGACGTTGCCGCGCATGTAGGCGAAGAGTGCGAGCAGGACGGCGGGCTGGGCCCGTTCGGGTGCGGGGCAGGCCCTGACGAGTTCGGTCCACAGTCGTTCGGCTGCGGCGGCGTGGTGTCCCAGAGCGAAGGTGATGCACCTGTCGCGCACGTCGAGGTCGGACAGGGCGTACGCCAGGTCCGCGATTTCCTGGTCGGTGAGTGGTTCGCGGCGGTATTCGGCGCGTTCGACTTGGCGCTGGACCTGTGCGAACAACGACTGCTCTTGGTCGGGAAGGCGGGTGGCGGCGTCGTAGAGAAGGGCGCTGCGCCGGGCGAGTGCGTCGTCCGGGTCGGGTGCGAGCATGGCGAGCAGGGCGGCTGAATCGGGGTAGACGACCTGGTTGCGGGCCGCGACCAGGGGCAGCGGTGTGCCGTCGGGGTCCGGTAGTAGACCGCCGCGGCCGGCGTTGGCGTATTGGAACCAGCGTTGTCCGGTGCTGATCTCGGGCACGCCGAACACGTCCAGTTCTTGCCTGTTGCGGGCGAATGCCGCCATGAGGTGGGCGGAGAGCAGGTCTTGTCGCGGCGGGTTGTCGGTGTCGCTGTCGCCGATGATGCAGGCGACCATGTCCGCTCCGAGGAAGTTCAGGCCGCCCTCGGCGACGGTGGCCGCGAAAGCGCGGTTCGTGGTCGCGTCCGGGCTGTAGTGGGTGGTGAGCAGCATCGCGCCTTCGTAGAGCGCGAAGAGCACCACGCCGTCGGTCGGGTAATAGCCCATCAGGGCGGGAATCGAGGCGATGAGACTGCCCGGGTCGGACAGTTCCGAGGGTGCCTGCTCGATGCGCAGGCCGGTGGTGTCCTCGCTGGTGTCGTGCTGGTTCATGGTTTGGCCTCAACACTCGTGGTCGAGGTCGGAAGGCAGGAAGAGTTCGACCGCGTGGTCGTGGAAGCCGCCCTGCCCCGACACTGTTTGTGGGGCGCGGATCGGGTGTGGTGCCCGCCGCGCGGGGCGTGTGGACAGGGGGGTGGTGGTGGGGGCAAACGCGGTTTGTTTGCCCCCACCACCACCCCCTGTATGGCTCGCGCGGGCGGCGGGCACCACATCGGATGCGTGCGGGTGCGCCGGTGTTTTCAGAACGTCCATTCGCGGGCCACGTCGACGATGTCGGCGAGTTCGCCCGGCGGGATCCCGCGGTTCACCGCGGACTGCAACAGGGCCGCCAACGTGTGGTCGGGTTGGGCGTCCAGTGCGCGGTCCAGTGCGATCATCGCCAGTGCGCCGTCGCCGCGGATGTAGGCGAACATCGCCAGCAGCACGGCCGGTTCGGCGCGCGGCGGCGCCGGGCACATCCGGGTCAGCTCGGTCCACAGCCGCTCCGCCGCGACCGCCCGCCCGCCGGTGGTGAAACTCAGGCAGCGGTCCCTGACGCGCCGGTTCTCCAGCGCGACGGCCAGGGCGGCGATCTCCTCGTCCGACAGCGGGGTGCGGCGGTCTGCGGTGCGCTCGACCTCATCGCGGACGTGCTCGTACCACTGCTCCACGCTGGTGTGTGCTGCGGTCGGGGTGTGGTGGGCGGCGGTGATCAGGGCGGCTCTGCGGGCCAGCGCCTCGTCGGGGTCCGGGGCGAGTGTGGCCGCCAGGGCCTCGCGGCTGGGGTAGGTGACCTGGCCGCGCAGCACGGAGTCGATCGCCAGCGGTGATGCCGACGGGTCGGGTATCACGCCGCACGCCCCGTCCGCTCCGTAGGAGAACCACTCGGAGCCCGTGCCGATCGTGGGCGTGCCGAAGATCTCGACGGGGAGCTCGGCGGCGGCGAACTCGGTCTGGAGGTGCCCGGCGAGCCTGGGCACCCGTGATGCGCTGACCAGGAGCAGCACCGCACCGGTTCCGTCGTGGTCTTGCACGACCTCGACGGCGTGCTGCGCCATCGGCCGGTGCAGCCGGGACTGCTCGGGCAGCGTCATCCGCATGGTGAGGATGAGTGAACGGCCGTCCACGACGTGCATGACCAGGGACTCGGAGGGGTAGAACCCGAGCAGGTGGGGTGTGGCGGCGATCAGTTCCGCGGGTTCGGTCAACCAGATCGGGCCGGCAATCGGGTGGGGTGTCCGGCGGGACGTGCGGTCGTCGGAGGTCATCGGTGGTCATCCCTTCGTGGCAGGCCTCGGCGGGGCCGGGCATGGGACGGCCGCACGCCCGTCCGGTGTGGACAGGCGCGCGGGCCGCCGGTGTTTCGCTTGAGGGTGCGGGTCAGATGGCCCGGTCCTGTGTGGAGGTGATCAGCGTCCGTATCCGCTCGGGCCGGATGCCGCGGTCCAGGGCGTTGTGCAGCAGGCGGGCCAGGCTGTGCCGCGGGTCCGCGGTGAGCGCGCGGTCGAGCGCGACCGCCGCGAGGGTTCCGTCGCCGCGGCTGTAGGCGCTGGCCGCCAGCAGGGTGGCGGCCTCGGCGCGGGCCGGTGCGGGGCACTGGCGGGTCAGGATCAACCAGAGCTTCTCCGCCGCCTCGGCGTGCGGGCCGGCCGTCATGGACAGGCACGCGTCCCGCACTCCCGGCATGGTGAGCGCGTGGCAGGCCCGGATGATGTCGGCGTCGGAGAACTGCTCGTCGCCGTTGACGATCCGCTCGATGCAGTGGCGGACCCGGTCCATGCGATCGCCGGTCAGCCACTGGATGTCGAGGCTCTCGCGGGTGGCGTCGAGCATGGCCGCTCGTCGGGCCAGCACGTCGTGCGGGTCGGGGGCGGTCTGGGCGACGAGCGCTTCCCGGCTGGGCAGGGTGACCAGGCCTTTCGCCACGGCGTGCACCGCCATGACGGACATGGCGGGGTCCGGGAGGACACCGGCGTGCTCGGCGTGGTCGTAGTCGTACCAGCGGGCGCCGCGAGCGATCTCCGGGACACCGAACAGCAGGGCGTGCGTGCCGGCGGTGGTGAGCGCGTCGCGCAGGTGGGTGGCCAGGTCGCGGTGGTGTACCGGTGTGCCGACCACGACAACGGCGACGCGCGCGTCCACCGGGTCGCGGACCGCGAGGGCGAGTTGGGACGCGATGTCCCGGTAGCGGGTGGGGTCGGTGGGGCAGTCGGTTCGCAGCGTGCAGTCCACGTGGTCGTCCTGCAGGACGAGGACGACGATCGAGTCGGTCGGGTAGAACCCCAGCAGGTGCGGTATCGCGGCGATCAGCTGCCCGGGGTCGGTCACCGTCACCACCTTGTCGTGTCGGGATCGTCGGTCGTCGTTTCCACCGTGAGCGTCAGCGTTCATCGGAGAACACCTTTCTGGTAAGCGGGTTGCGGTCGCCGGACAGAGCTCGTCCTTTGTGGACTGGACGCCGGATCAGCGTTTGCTAGTGATGCCGTGTAATCGGCTCGACCGGGCGAGTGGCGGTGGTTTGTCGCAGCGCCAGCGCCTGCTCGACGTGGTGGCGTTCGGGCCGGTCGGTGCCGTCGAGGTCGGCGGCGGTCCACGCCAACCGCAGGATCGTGTCGAAACCATGGCGGGACAGCGCTCCCGCCTCGCGGGCGCGGCGGAGCGGGGCGGTGACCTGCGTGGGCAGGGTCAGGGTGCGCAACACGTCGGCGGGGACCGCGGTGTTCGTGACGTCCCGGGTGGTGCCGGCCTCGCGCCAGCGGTCGGCGGCGCGAGCGCGGGCGGTGCGGACGCGGGCACGGGCGCGCGCCAGCGCGCGGTCGACCTGGTGTGCTTCGCCGCTGCCGGGGTTCCGGACCGTCACGGGGTGGGGTGTGGCCAGGGCGAGGCGCATGTCCAGCGCGTCCAGCAGTTCGAGCGGGAGCCTCGGCCGGCGGCTGCCCGGTGTGCGGGCGCACGTGGCGAGCAGTTGGAAGCCCGCCGGGTAGCGCAGCGGGAGTCCCCCGAGGGCGAGCCGGACCACCCGGTGGACAAGCGCGGCTCGCAGCGGGCTGAGCGCGGCGTCGGTGAACTGGTCGAGTTCGGGGGCGACCAGCAGGCCGTGGTGTGCGCGGCTGACCGCGCCGGGTAGTGCCCCGCCGATCAGCGACCCGGTCGAGCCGCTGTGGTGCACGGTCACCATGGGCGGGGTGCTGACCAGGACCGCGCCGTCCTCGCGCGGACCGGTCAGCGACCGGATGGCGGCGACCTCCAGCTGCTGCGCCGGGGTGAGGTCGGGCAACAGGTGGTGCAGCCAGCGTGCGGACAGCAGGGTGCCCCCGCTGTCGAGGGCGTCGATCAGCAGGTGGTGCCCGCCGGCGGCGGCGACCTCGATCGCGCCTGCCAGCGGGGCGGCCAGGGTACGAGTCGGTGGGAGCAGGTCGTCGGACACGGGCGTGGTGGGTCTGCCGGGTCGGCGGAGCGCGGTGTCGTCACCGCGGAGCCAGTCGGCCACCTCGGCCAGGGAGTTCGCGCCGAACACGTTGATGTCGTCGACGACCGCGGCCTGGGCGACAGCGGCGGCGGGCACGATCGCCCGGCGGATGCCGTGCGCGCGGGCGGCTTGGACGGCGGGCAGGATTCCCGGTGTGGGGCGGAGGCTGCCGTCCGGCCCGAGTTCGCCAAGCACCGCGGTGCCGGCCAGTCGCCGCGCGGGAATCCGGGTCGTGGCCGCGAGTACCGCGACCGCCACGGCGGCGGCGTCGGGCTCGGATTCCGCGGGGTCGAGGTGGACCTCGACGCAGTGGTCACGGCGCGCGCGGGTCGAGTTGGTGAGGGCGGCGCGAACCCGGTCGCGCAGTTCGTCGCCGTCGCGACGGTGTCCGCCGATCAGGGTGAGCGAAGGTCGTGGACCGTCGGCCAGGATGGCGGTGAGGGTGAGCAGGTGGCCGGTCAGGCCGTGCAGGAAGACGGTGTGGACGGTGACCATGACGGCCTCCTTGATCGTGGTCGGATGCGGCGGGATCGGCTGGGGTGCCTGCCGCCGTGAGGCGCGTAGACAGCAGGGCGGTGTCCGGGGCAAACGCGGTTTGTTTGCTCCGGACACCGCCCTGCTGTACGTCTCGCGCCGGGCGGCGGGCCCCCTGCTGTGTCAGGGCGTGACGTGGCGTGGGTGTCGGCGGCCCCACGTGATGCCGTCGCTGATCGCCCGTTCGCGTTCCTTCTCGCTGTAGGCACCGTCGGCGACGTGCCGGTTCGACGCGCCTCGCAGCGTCTCGGTGATCAGCGCGTCGTCCAGGCCCGGGAGCCGTCCCATCCGCGCGGCGGCACGCAGCAGCGAGGACCGCCGTGTGCCCGGTATCGCCGTGCGGACGCGTTCGGCTTCGTCGGCCAGGGCCGCGCGCAGGTAGGAGCCGAGGTCGCCGTCCCGGACGGTCACCGGGGTGTCCGCCGGTTCGGGTGGTGTCAGGGCGTCGGCCAGCCAGGGCGGCAGGGGCGCGACGGGGGCGTCGGCGACCGGTTCGTAGCGGCCTGCGCCGAGTCGTGCGCCGGCGGCGAGGACGTAGCCGTGGTGGGCGCGGGTGTCGACCAGCGGCCCCAGCCTGCCCTGCGTGTTGTGCAGCCGGTGACCGGCGGTCTCGGTGAAGTACAGGTGCAGGCCGTTGTTCGGCGTGCGGACGGTGTAGGTGTCCCACGGCACCCGCTCCCCCGCCGCTCGCGCGGCCAGCGCGAGGGTGTGTGTGCCGTGCCCGGCGGCGGGGTGGCCGTGCCTGGCGCCGTCGTCGAGGTCCAGCACGACCAGACCGGCCGGGCCGGTGGCGATGGCGGGGTTGGCGTGCGGGTGCTCGGCCCACCAGCGGGCGATCCGACGGGGGTCGCTGCACGCCCGGCGTTCCCACTCCGGCACGGCGGGCCGCTTGGCGCCGGGATGGGTGGGGAACACCGGCCAACCTCGGCGGATGGCGTCCATCGCCGCCTCGACGAGAGGGCGCTCGGTCACGGCTGCCCCCGGTCGGCCGGGACGGGGGCGAGTTCGACATCGGCTTCGGCGGTGGCCAGCCGGGCGTGTCCGTCGCGCAGCAGCTCGTGCACGCCCGCCGACAGCGCCGACGTGATCGGCCCGGGCACGCCGTAGACCCGCCGGCCCAGGGACGCCGCGGCCCGGGCGATGTTGAGCGCTCCGCTGCGCGGGCTCGCTTCGACGATGACCGTCGCCGCGCCCAGCGCCGCCATTAGGCGGTTGCGTGCGACGAACCGGTACCGCGCCGGCGCGGCCCCGACCGGGTACTCGCTCACCAGCAGCCCGCCCTGCTTCACCACCTTCTCCAGCAGTCCGACGTGCCCGGCCGGATAGGCGCGGTCCACCCCGCAGGCCATCACGACCACGGTGGGCCTGTCGGCGGTGACCGCGCCGCGGTGGGCGGCACCCTCGATGCCGTAGGACCCGCCGCCCACCACCGTCACCCCGGCCTCGGCGAACCCGAACGCGAACTCGGAGGCGACATGAATCCCGTAGCCGGTGGCCGCACGGGCACCGGTGACGGTCACCGCCGAGAACGTCAGCGCCGCCAGGTCGGCGGTGCCGTGCACCCACAGCCCCAACGGGGCCACCAATCCGGCGGCCTCCAGCGAGGCGAACGGTTCTCGGGGCCACTCGGGGTCCTCCGGCGTGAGCAGCCGCACTTCGCCGGCGTCCAAGGCCTCCAGGTCCGGCGCGATGTCGGCGTCCGGCCGGGTGGCCTCCGTCATCACGGCGGCCGGGGCGGTGCCTGCCCGGATCGCGGCGGCGGCCTCGACCACGCCCACCGTGGCGACGAAGTCGTGCACCGCGGGAGCCGGGGGCTCGGCGGCGCGCTTGACGTAGAGCAACGCGTGCAGTTCCGATCGGTCCAAAGACATGATCCACTCCTTGAAGGGTCGATTGGTCGGATGTCAGAAGGCGGACTGGCCCAGGTAGGCGGCGCGGGCCGCGTCGCAGGCCGACGCGAACGCCTCGTCCGCGCGGTGTTCGAAGTCGGTCAGCGTGGGGTCCGTGGCGTCTGTCCAGGCGGTGCGGAACCCGGCGGTCGCCTTGTCCAGCGCCTGGGCAGGCGCGGGGACGTAGAACTCCTCGATCTGCGGGTACCGGCACCCGGTCCGCTCACGCAGCCACAACCGGCTGTGCGGATCGGTGTCCGCGTGCCGCCGCGGACTGCCCGGGATGACCGCATCACGCACCACCGGCACGCCGACCAGACGCGCGGCCCGCTGGAGGACTTTGCCGACGACGTGCCTGTCGGTGACCAGGAGCCGTTCCACCGATCGGAAGGCGCTGGCGGGAGCCGGGTAGCAGCGCCGGACCCGGTACAGCGCCCACGGCATCCGCACCATCCGCGCCACCGCCAGGTCCACCACGTCGCCTGCGCCGTCGCGGCGCAACCTGCCCGTCAACGACCTGCCGGGACCGAACAGCCCGGAGCGCGGGTTGAGCGCCAGGCACACGTACTCGTCGACCAGGTGCGCCACCGCTTCACCCGGCAACGCGATGAACCTGGCCAACTGGTCGGGCCACTCCGGCCCGCAGCCGGGGAAGGGACATTGCCGTTCCCTACTAACTCCGCACGTGTTGCAGGATTGTTAGCTAAGTACGAGGAGGGGCGCCCAGTCTCCGCCGGAACACCTAGAGATGCTTGTTACGGAGCGTGATTCCCAGGACTGCACTGGTTGCTGACGTCGGCGGGCGCCGCCAGCAGCTCGGACAGATCCTCGATGGCCATGTTCGGGACGAGGGCAGTTGCCGCGCCCAGAGCCGAGGGACTCGACGAGCGTAGTCGGAGTCGGAGTCGGAGTCGGTGAGCAGCCGAGCGCTTGGTAAGGGTTCCCGACCGTGTTCGGCGCCGATGCGGCTGTAGTGAGCGAGCTTGCCGATGCGGATCACCATGCCGCGTTCTAGGCCGTTAATGCACCATGGGCACCCCTGCCATGAAGTAGTGTTCAGGCCGTTCGTTTCGTACGGGTTGCGAGAGCGCAAAGAAGGGCGTGACAGTACGGATGATTCCACGTAAGGACGCTGGCTACTACCCCCTGCACCCCGAAGAACCACCAACCCGACTCGACATCGAGAACCAAGAACCTTCTCTCTTCACAACACGCTACATGCCACTGCGAAAGATTGTCGTGATGATCGACGGCAAAATGATCCGGGATCGCCAACGGGAGGAATCGGAAGCTGTCTCCCTACTCCGATGGCAGTTAGGGAATGAGAATGTCCGCTTCTACAGCTATCCGGGCTGCACGGACTACCTGCCGTACCGCGACGGAAAATCATTGATCTCATATACCGAGGTGCTCGGCACGCGCAATGACGATATTCGCGCGTCACTCACGGCGGGAATGCTCGGCGTAGACTTCTACATCACAGAGCGCAAGAGGCTGGTACGGGAACGGCGGTGGCTGAATGCGGTCAACAGTCACTACCCGCCGCCGGAGGCGCCGAGTTACGCGCCGGAGGAGGCTGCGGCGCTCATCGGTCTCTATCTGCGAGCACAGGGCGACTTCGCCCTGCCGGGCGAGGCGAAGGCGATGACCTCTCCGCAGGCGCGGTCCCGGTTCTATGCGGTCGGAGCGCTGTCTGTCATTCCCGCCCTGATGAACTGGAGGAAGATCCGAGCCAAGGACAGTGAGGAAGATCCGCTCATCACCCGGGCTAGTTCATTGGCACGCACCGTGCAGGAACGTGTAGAGGGGGCGTTAGCTCAGCGCGACCTGGCGCAGATGGCGCTGCGCCGGTCCGACGATCTGACGGCCAACTTCGAAATATTCGGCAGGTTGGACTCCTGTCTCCAGCTTCTTATGGGCACTCTGGACGCCAGCGCACGGCTTGCGCACCTGATCCTCGGACACAAGATCGGGGTGGACGTCGTCGGACCTGCTCACAACGTGGCCTGGCACAGGGGGAAGTGGCTCAAAGCACTAGAGCGGCACTATCCCGAACTGTTCGGGCTGATTGCCCCGAACACATCCGGCTGGCACACCATGACCATTCTTCGCCTCCTTCGCAATACCATCCATGCCGAATCGATCATGACGCGGACCGGCGGTTTCGCTACCCATTGGGGGGAGCACAGCCCATTGCTCAAATTGTCGGCCGAACCCGAGCCGGAGTTGCGGGAGGCGCTCGATGCGATAGCCGACAGCGGCTTGCCCCTAGGCCGCTGTCGGCCAGGAGACCTGGTCCACCCGGGTGAGTTGCTGGAAAGTCTATTTCTGCGCGTCGTGCGCCTGCTTGACAAACTCGCCACGACCATCCCTATTCGCGAACACGAGGGGATCGCGCGACTGCTCGACCGCGAGGATCCTTTCCCCTACCGATACACCGAAATGTGCTCCCTTCACCTCGGTGTCACTCCCGCCAGTGGCTCCTGAGACTGTTCGGGTTCGCATTCACCGACTCTGCCCCAACAGCGTCGGCCGCCATCGGTCAACCGATGCGCTTCGACTGGGCATGGGAAGAGGCACGAAGCGGTCGGCCCGCCACCGTCGCGAGCGCGTGGAGCCACCCGCAGGCGCGTCCGCCGCCATTGTGCACCAGTTGCTTTCCATGGGCTGGGCTCTGCGGTATCCAACTGCTCGGCTTTTCAACCGTGCCGGTGTGACCCGACCAGGTGCAGCCGAAGCGGTTCTCGGGTGTCCTGCAGGACGGCGACCCCGTCCTTGGCGGACGGTCCGGCGCTGGCGACCTCGACGAACCGCACCTGGTGCGTGCGCAGAAGGGGAAGCAGGTGTTCCTCGACCAGAGTGCCGGTCGTGCTCCACTCGTCCCCGGTCTGCGCGACCACCACGATGAGGTTGGAGAAATCCGGTGCGACAGCATCGGGTCGCGCGGCCGGGTCGGTGAGCATACGGTGCACGCCGGCGGTGGACTCGGCGCCCATCCCGTAGGACCAGACGTACGGGATGGGCGCCGCGGCGATGTCGTGGTGTCGGGATGTCCTCCTCATGGTGACGTCCTCGGGGTGTCAGGGACCTGCGGCGATTGGTGCCGTTGGCGGAGTTCGGCCAGGGTCAGCGGGTAGGTGACGCCGCCGCGTCGTTCCTTGAGGATCGCGACGTTCTTGCCGGTGCGTACGCGGAAGCTGCGTTCGCGTTCCTCGTACTCGGCGTAGCGTTCGGGGAAGTGGTTGAGGGTGCGCAGCCAGTGCTGCTGCCCGCCCCGCACGCACAGTTGACCGCAGTTGGCGTGCTCGAATCCCAACGAGTAGGCCCGCGGCGGGGTCAAGCCGAGTGCGCGGGCCTCGGCCAGCATGTGGTCCTTGGTCAGGTCAGGTTCGGCCAGCAGCGGCATCTCCACCTGCCAGGGCCGCCACCGGTCGATGATCGCGGGCGCGCGTCGGCGGTCGCGGGCGCTGCTGTCGATGCCGATGTAGAGCACCGTGTGGTCGGGGTCGGCGTTGGCGGACAGCCACCGCCTGCACGGAACGATCTTCAAGTGGTGCGAGCAGGGTGCGAGGCGACTGTTGCCGATGATCTGCTTGTCTTCGAACAACTCCCACGGGGTACGGCCGTCCGCCACTTCGACAAGCGGGACCCCCAACTGTGCGGCGGAGTCGTGGACGAACCGGTAGAGGTCGTCGTCCTCGATCAGGGTGTTGGCGAACAACAGCACCAGGTCGCCGGTGCCGTGGTGGGCGGCGACCCGGTGCGCTGTCGCCCAACTGGCGATCCCGCCGCTGAACTGCACGATTCGAGCCGGCACGACGGATCGCCTCCTTCCGGGCACGACGGTCCGGTTTAGACAGTGAGCAGGTCGAACGTTTCCTGTTTGCGCTTGAGGACTCCGCTGCCGCCCAGGACGCGCAGCGCCCGGGTGTGGGCATCGCGCGCGGGGTCGTAGTGGTCGAGGTATTCCGTGATGGCCTGCAAGCCGGCCCAGCGGGTGCCGCGGATGTTGTGCTGGGTTCCGGCGTCGGTCCACAGCCGCATCAGCTGGCCGCGACGGCGGTCGGCGTTGAACCGGGCGCGCGGTGGCGCGGTGGCGTCGTTGACCGGCCACACGGTCTCGACGACGTCGCGGAACTCCTCGGTGGACAGCTCCGCCTCGATCATCCGCCGGGCCTGCTGTTCGAAGGCTTCGGCGTAGTTGTGCATCAGCCGCAGCTTCGCCCTGATGTCGGCGACGTCGATCGTGGCGTTGCGGGTGTGGCGGATGGCGACCGAGGCGACCTGTCCGCGGATCACCATCGGGAGCTGGTTGGCGCACAACACCCGGAAGGGCACCAGGCTGACCCGGAACGCCGCGCTGCCGTCATGGGAGTTGAACACCACCAGGTACAACTCCATCGGGTCGACGCCCGCGACGCTGACGGTGTCGGACAGTTTCATGGTCACGAAGGTGCGCCGCCCTTCGTCGATCGCGCCGGCGTGCGCGAACCCATCCGCACCCGACTCCGCGACCAGGGCGTCCAGCAGGGCGGCCTGGTCCTCGTTCTGCCGCACCCCGTAGCGGGTGCCGACCGAGCTCAGGTAGCGGGTGGCGCCGGTCCTCGGGTCGGTGCGCACGAGCATCACCTGGTCCGGGTTCCCGACCCGCCTCGGCCCGTCCGGTGTCTCCTCGACACCGATCTGCACGAGCTTGCGGATGTCCCACCCGGTCAGCCCGGCCGCCTCCAACGCGCTCATCGCGCTGCGGTGGCCTTTCACCGACCTCCCGACCTGGTGCCAGGCGCTGCGCCGGTTCGGGTACAGGTGTGCTCCTTCTGGTGACGGGTACATCGTCGTCTTCCTTTCCGTGCACAGAAGACGGGCTCGGGCCTGCTTGGCCCGAGCCCGTGACGGAGGTGTCGAGAGGGGTTAGCTCGCCTGCTTGAGGTCCTCGACGGGCCGGGTGTCGGCGTCCAGCTCGGTGTCGGTGCCGACGTGGGCGTCGGCGGTCGGGTCGTTGACCAGTCGCTCGACCCAGTGCAGCCGCAGACCCCAGTCGGCCAGCGCGGCGAAGTACCGCTTCTGCTCCGGCGTCGGGTTGCGCCAGGTGTCGACGCCGGTGGAGGCCTCGAACGCCGCGAGCACCACGGCCAGGCTGGTCATGGTGGCCTGGTTGGCGTTGGCCTTGCCCAGCCCGACAACCAGCGGGTTGGGCTTGCCGAACTTGGGTTCCTTCAGCCCCAGCAGCGTGCACGCGAACCGGTGCTGCGCCTCCATGCCGCGCCGGATCTCGTGGCCGCCTGTGGCAAGGCTGTGGGCGAGGAACTGGGCCGCCAGCCGGGGTGGGGTCTTGCGCTGCAACAACTCGGCCAACTTCTTGCGCCGCACCGTCTCGGCCGCACGCCACGCCTTGTTGTTGCGCACCACCCGCGCGCGCTCCGCGCGCTTCTCCTGCGTCCACTCCTCCTTCACCGCACCGGTGCCCGACGGGCTCCAACTGTCGACGTGGCCGTGCCGCTCCCAATCCCGGCAGACGAACACCGCCGTCGCGACACCTTCGACGTTGTTCGTGGTGACCATCGCCGCGTGCCCGGGGCAGGAGGAGTGCGCGGCCGGGTCCTCGCCGAGCAGGGTGCGCTCCTCCCGGCTGCGGTGCAGCCGATCCAGCCGCCGCGCCCCTGCCGGGAGCGCCTCACCGACCACCGTGACACCCGAGGCCTCCAGTTCCCGGCTCAGCCGGTCCCGCGCCTCACGCAGCTCTCGTTCCATCTGCCACTCGGCCAGTTCGTGGTCGAACGCCTCCGGCTCGGTCGACAACGTCGTCGTCAGCTTCTCGTAGGCTTCGGTGTCGTCCTCGAAGTCGGCCAACCCCGCAGCCTGCTCCAGGCTCAGCTGCGGGAATTCGGTCAGAGTCGCGGCGACCGCCTTGCTGCGCCGCGCTTTCAACCCGGCCTCGACCACCTTCGCCTCGATGCTGAGCTGCGTGGCGATTTCCTCGGTGGACAGGCCGAACAGGGTCATCTGCTCGAACAGCTTGATCCGGTCGGAAGTGGTGTAGCCAGAGCGGACCTCGTTGGCCAGCCAGTGGTCCCGCAGCACCTCCCACTCCGCCACGTCCTCCGACTCGGTCACCAGCACCGGGATCACCGGGTACTTTTCGATCAGCGAGCAAGCGATGATCGTGCGCGAGTGCCCGTCCCGGACCCGGATCCCGCCCTCGGGCGTCGGGTTGGCGATCACCGGGATGCTCACGCCGTGCTCGTGGACACTCCGGTACAGATCCGGGTTGTCCTGCTTGATGTCGACGATCGTGCGCGAGTTCCGATCCGTCAGCAGGGTGCGCGGATCCAACAGCTCGAACCGCGCGTTCTTCCACGTCATGGCAGCCACAACAGGCTCCTCCTCGTCACGGGCGAAGAACCGCGCGCGGCCGACAGCACCGGATGACACAGTGCTTTCAGCGACTTGCGCGGTTGCTGGACACGCTCTCGACCGCCACCGGGCTCTGTGGTCCGTGGCGGGCGGGGCTCGCGCACCCCGGACGGTGGCGGGGACCGTGTCACACCGCGACCAGCGCGAGGGCCGGGTTCTGCCCGACCGAAGGGAGGAAGCAGCAGAACCCGGCACCGCGCCGCGGTTGACACGGCCCCCGCCGCCGTCCAGCGTGAGCAGCCCAGCCCGCCACGGACCACAGAGGTCGGCCCCTGCTCAGCTGTAAGGTCGCACCGTCGCCTCCTACGACCTGCCCCGAGGAGGCCGCGTTCATGGCGCAGTGCGTCTGCGGCTGCGGCCGGCCCACCGACCGGAACTTCCTCGGCGGCCACGATGTGCGCGTCCTGCAAGACAGTGCTCGACGGCGGCTCGGTGCACGGTCAGCGAGCGGATCGACCGTCATGTCGACCAGGCAGACGGGTCGTCGCACCCCGACCTGGACCGCCAGGTCACAGTGAAGGCAGCCCGCTCCGGCACCGCCGACGCGTACAACAACAAGCAGGCCGACCAGGGGGACGACTGACTTCGTTGGCGTAGCGCTGACCTCGTCTCCGACGGAGGTCGGGGCTGTGCACGATGGCGCACGGCCAGCCGGACACGATCGGTCGATCACGTCTCGCGCGACACCGACAGTCAGCGCGCCGGAGCGATCCCCTGCTCCCGTAGAGGCGCTGGGAGGTTATGTACGTCTTGGTGGCGTGCTCCTACCTTCGGCACGCCGAGGCCCTTGGGTTAGGGGGCAAATGCGCCCGCAACATTGTTGCCCCCTTACGCACGCCCGCGGATGCCGTCATGGTGACCGGGTCCGGGTCGTGCGGGCCTGGCCGGTGAGCGTGTTGCTCGGAGAGGTCGCGGTTGGAGGAGGTGGCTTGTGACGGAGGAGGAGCTGGAGTTCGTCGCGTGGGTGAGCCGGGTCAACCAGGACCTCGGGCGTTACGTCGTGCGGCTGGTGGACCAGGCGAACCCCTTGTGCACCACCGAGTACACCACCGCGCTGGTCGACATCGAGACCCAACTCGCTGAAGACCTCACCGAGGCCGCTAAGGCCATCTCGGCCAGACGCCACGCGCTACCGCGCCAGGTCCGCGGCTTTGCCGAACGAACGGTGACCGCGGCGCGCCCCGGAGTCGTCCTCGACCAGCCGTCCGAGCCGCCCGCGGGAGGGTGACCTGTTGAACGGTAAGCAACGCCTGCACGTCAGCACGACACGGCGACCGGTGTCCCGGGATCCGAGTGTGCCTTCGGTGAACCTCCACCGCCTGGTGGCCGCGCACGGGCCGGAGCTGTTCGCCGTCGGGGTGGAGTACGAAGGCGAGGACTGCGAGATCGTCGCGTGGGGATTGGCCTTTCCCGGCCGCACCGACGTCGTCTCCCTCGACGGCTGCCACCACATACGCACGACGTCTCCCGAACGTGTCCTGCGCCACTTCCGGGACAGCGGAGGGAAGCTGCACCTCGTGTGGCTTTCCCATGGCTCATCCGATGTCGCCCGGCACGACCACGACCGACTCTAGAAGCAGGTGAAAGACCGTTGCACAGCAAGCGCACAACCCCGTCGCCGCTCTGGGCCTACATCGAGGAGAACCTGGCCGACCGTGACCTGGGTACCCACGACCTGGTCCGAGCGCTCGGTGTCCACCGCAGCCGGCTCACCGACTGGAAGCGCGGCAAGTCGATGACGATCGACACCGCCCGAGCCATGTGCAAGTTCTTCGACAAGCCCCTCCTCGAACTGCTCGTGGTCGGCGGCATCATCACACCGGAGGAAGCAAGGGCCGACGGTTCCCCTCGCCAGCTCGCCGACTACAGCGCCACAGCGCTCGTCGCCGAGGTGCAACGCCGACTCGGCGCCAGCCGAGCAACCGGCGACGGCAAGCCGGCGCAGGACGGCACGGCCTGAGGCCTACCCGGTCAGCCGTGTCAGCTCGCCGGCGATCAGAGGCCAGTCGAACGCGGCGAGCCCGTCCGGCCCGCGGCCGGTGATCGCATCCGGGTCCAGCACCGTCACACCGGCGCCGGTCAACCTGGCGATGCTCTCCCCGTAGGCCGGATGGGCACGCAGCAGCGCTTTGACGCAAGGTGCAGCGAGGATCGGCAGCTCCGCGGACAGCAGCTCGTTGAGCACACCCAGCGCCACGGAGTCGCTGAACCCCGCCGCCCACTTGTTGATCGTGTTGAACGTCAAGGGCGCGGCGAGCACCGCCTCGGCGCTCGGCAACGACTTGTCCACATCCGGCGGCCGGGCCGCGACCCGGACCAGGCAGCCGGTTCGGACGCTGATCCCGTCCAGGTCGACCCACGACGCGGCGGTCGGAGTGGCGATCAGACAGACGTTCCAGCCCGCTTCGCCCAACAGCTCGATCAGGCTCTCGATCCGCAGCACGGGTGGGGCGGCCGAAGCGATCAGGTACAACCACCGCCGGGGTGCGGTCACGTGAGGACACCGACCCGGCCGGCCAAACCTCTCAGTCCCGGAACGGCATGGCGGCGCTCGCGGCCCATCAGATCCTCCAACAGCCCGCGATCGGTGCGGCTGGTGCTCAGCGGCTTGGTGCGGTTCGTGGCGGCGGCAGACCCTGCCGCCGCGTTCTACCAGCGCGCCGAGGCACGGAGACCGACCACAGGAAGTAGCGGATGTAGTTCCGCCGGTCATCGTAACTCCGGCACAACCGGAGCCTCGTAGGTAGCGTGCACGCAACGTCTTGTACACGCACGCTACACTGGGCGCATGTGCCCCACCATCGACACTCCGCCCCGCTTGTGGAGCTACATCGCGTCCCGGTTGACCGCCCAAGGCCTGTCCACGGGCGACCTCGCCCGAGCCACCGGGCTCAACCGCAGCCAGTTCAGCGCCTGGCGACGCGGAAGCAAGATCACCATCGACACCGCCCGCACACTCGCCGACTTCTTCAGCAGGCCCTTGCTGGAAGTCATGGTCGCGGCCGAACTGATCACCGCCGAAGAAGCCGAACTCCGGCACGCCCAACCCGATCCCGCGACACTCAGCAACACCGCAATCCTCGCCGAACTCGACAACCGCCTCGCCCACCGACACCATCGGCACTACGGGCGGCGTTCGCCCGACCAAGCGGTTTCGTGCAGCCAGGTCGATCGTCCTCACTGACATCAACTCGCCCTGCCACCGCTCCGAGCACCCTCCGAACCGACCACCGGACGGCTCGTTCAGTGGGGCCGAACTTGGTTCGGCCACGGACCCGGAGGATGGGTGCGGCGTGCGCGGCGGAGGGACTCGGCCGGTTCGGCCCTGGGCTCAAGCCGCTGTGCAACTCGGGCCATGTCCGCCACGTGGAACTGTCGTGATCGTGGCGGACCGGCTGCGGTGCGGGCGATCGATCCCGCACCGGCCGGACGCTCGCGGGTCAGTTGGTGGCCTGTTCCAGCTGGACCAGGCTCGCGGCGAGGGTGAAGTACTTGTTGGTGCCGAGCTGCCGAACAGTCTTGATGTTGAACGCCGCGGCGAGCTTCTCCGCGTCGCCCGCGCTGACGCCCGCCAGGGCGTCGACCGGGGCGTCGAGGATCGCCGACAGGCCAAGGTTTTCGTAAGCCTTGTCCAGCTGCTTGTCCAGGTTCACGGGAACAGCCACAGGCCGCCTCCGACTCATCGAGGTGTTGATCAGGACGATCGGACACTAGGGCGCTCTCGGTCGACAGCCTGGTTCCTGTCACCACATCAGCGGCGGTTTTGCACTCCATCAGGCGATCCACTGGTCCCTGTACCGTCGTCACCCCCGGACATGACAGGTGGACGTAGCCCACCTTGGGCAGCGCCAAGGTGACCCACCGTCGCAGCTGCACCACTTCGGGCACCAGATCGGCGGAAATGTGCAGTACGGGCGGATCGACCCCGGCCCGAACGGTCATCACGGTCGCCCACGCGTCATCACTCAACCGGCGGTACCGGACGCTCTACCGAGGAGAAACACGACGAAACACCGCGTAACTCCGGCAGACCGGCTGGGGGACAGGCACTCCTGGGACAAAGCCCGGAACTGCACACCACCCACAGCCGGCTGAACTTGCATCGTGAGCACCGCCCAGACGGCCGTGTCGCGACGGCCCGCGTGGGTGCGACGGTGTGGGGGTCGCCGTGCGAGAACCTGGTGCTGCGGAGGGAAGTCGAGTGCATGGTGCGCGAGGATTTCAGTCGGCAGGCGGTGTCGGTAAGCGTCACCAAGCGGCGTGGCGTGGTGTTCGCCGCGGTCCGGGGTGAGATCGAGACCGACACCTGCGAGCAGGTGCGGGAGCACCTGCTCGCCTGCCTGGCCGGCAGCCCGGCAGCTCTGGTGGTCGACCTGGCCGGGGTGACGTTCCTCGGTTCGATGGGCGTCGCCGTGCTGGTCGAGTCGCGCGAGCACGCGGAACGGTCGGGGGTCGGGTTCGCCGTCGTGGCCGGTGCGCGCACGGTTGTGCGGCCGATGCGGGTGACCGACGTGGACGCGCTGCTGGGCCTGTGCGCCACGGTCGAGGAGGCGGTTCATGCGGCCCCGCGCGTCGCCCTCCTCACGGCACTCGAAGCCGTCTAGAATCACACAGTGAGGCAGTTCGATTACAGAGCGTACCGTGCCAGCCCGTTGGCGCGACGTTGAGGTCGGAGTGCAATGACCGAAGGCGTATCTCACGGTATCGCGACCACGGCCGACACGGCTGCGGCGCAACTCGCGCACGAGATCAGGCGCTTGCGCGGCGAGGCGAAGCTGAGCCACCAGAAGCTCGCTGCGGAAGTCGGTTACACCCGGCAGTACCTTTCGTTGGCCGAACGCGTGAACCGCAACCTCCCGTCAGAGGAATTGGTCGCCGCGCTCGATGCTCGGTTCGAAGCCGGTGGAGAATTGCTCGCGCTGCGTGCGAAGGCTGCCGCTGAACAGCGTGACCGACGCCGGACCGCCGCCAATAAGGCAGCACGATCAACCGTGAGGATGCTGACTCCCCAGGGGGATCTCGCCACCGGGGTCCTGAAAGGACTGTCGAACCGCGAGTTCAGCCTCGACCTCCCGGCTGGCCGGTTCGTCGCCGGTTCCACGATCGCCGGCGAAAGCTATCCGGCAACGGATGACGGGCGCGTTGTGGTGAACGTTCCGGAGAACTTCTCGGGCAGCAGGCTCCTGCGTCGTCCTGCCCGGGGCATGGTCGTGGGCGTCACCGACGGCCCGAACGGACGACGGTTGTTCGGGCTCGACAACCGGGTCGCCCGCACCCGCATGGCGAAAGCCGTTGAAGACGCGCCGCTGCTGATCCCTCACGCCTACGAACTCGACGATCTCACGCTCGGCGTCTTGTGGGCGGTGGCCAGCTACGACGACGCCCTGCTCGACGACGACAGCGGGCTCGCAGACCGCCAGTCCGCGCTGCGTGCCTTCGCCCGAGACGCCCGGTCCAGCGGCGGGCGGGATCTGGGCGGTGACCTGTCCGAGGCGTCGAGGATGTGGCTCGGCTCGGATTTCTGCGCCCGCCACATCCTGCGCCATGCGGGCGTGCTGGAGGACGTGCCGGCGTTCTGGACCCGCGAACAGCGAGGCGAGGAAGCAAGCACCTGGTTGCTGTTCACCCACAAGCACCTGTACCTGTCGCGCACAGCCGCGCTGTTCCGCTCCTCGGGTACCGCCCCCACCCGCTCGTTCTGCGTCCCCCGTCAAGCCGTCACCGCTTCCGGGCGGCCGGAGCGGATACTGCTGTTGCTCAGCGCGGCGTTGATGGAGTGCTCGGGCATTCGCGTCGAGGTGTGCGCCGAATCGGAGTACAGCGCCATACAAGGGTTCGCGCTCGACCAGCGACGCCGTGCGATCGTGGCGAACTGGGTCGGAGGCGACGGGATCTGGCAGGTCGACGTCACCGGTCACCGACCGCTGCTGCGGGAGTTCGCCGACGCCCATGGCTACGCCAAGGCCCACTCGGTGATCGCGGGTCCCACTCCCGCGGCGCGGTTGCGTGCGTTCGCCGACTACCTCGGTCTGGACTGGGGCTGGCTGACACGGCGTTGCGCGGAACTGGGCGACTACGGCACCGCTGGCCTCGCCAGCCCTCGCAGCAGGCTGCTGTCGACCAACGCGCTGGATCGGGCCTGCCGTTTCGTCGGCGGTCTCGGCTCGCCGGATGCCCAGCAGTAGGCTGCCGATCACTGTCCGCTCGTGATCAAGGGAGCCTCGGGGTGGCAGCAACCCAGCCGTCGGGTCGCCGGGTCGTCGTTTTCGGTCTCGGCGGCACCATCGCCATGACACGCGCCGAATCCGGCGGTGTCGTTCCCGCGCTGTCGGCCGACCAGCTCGTGGCGGCCGTTCCCGGTTTGGCGGACACCGGGATTACCGTGGAGGTCGAGGACTTCCGCCGTGTTCCCGGGGCGTCGTTGACCTTCGGCGATCTCGTGGCGCTGGGTGAGACGATCAGCGCGCGGATAGCGGAGGGCGGCGTGGACGGTGTCGTGGTCACCCAGGGTACGGACACGATCGAGGAGACCGCCTACTTCCTCGACCTGCACCACGCTGCCCCACAACCGCTGGTCGTCACCGGTGCCATGCGCAACCCGACACTGGCCGGAGCGGATGGACCAGCCAACGTCCTGGCCGCCGTGCTCACCGCCGCCGATCCCGCCGCCGCGAACCAGGGCTGTCTCGTCGTCCTCGCCGACGAGATCCACGCCGCCCACCGCGTCCGCAAGACCCACACCACCAGCGGCGCCACCTTCCAGTCCCCCAATGGCGGGCCGCTCGGTGTTGTCACCGAAGGCAGGCCCGTGCTGCTCAACCGGCTCGCCGGCCGCACCGTCCTCCCCGCCACTCAGACCGCGTCAGCCCAGCGGGTCGGCCTGATCACAATCACCCTGGACGACGACCCGGACGTCATCCAGGCCATCGCCGACCGCGTGGACGGCCTGGTGGTCGCCGCGATGGGCGTCGGACACGTCCCCGCGACGCTCGTCCCGCTGCTGGGCCACGCCGCCACCCGCATTCCGGTCGTGCTGGCCTCGCGCACCGGCGCGGGCACGACACTGCGCACCACCTATGCCTTCCCCGGCAGCGAACGCGACCTGCTCGACCGCGGCCTGATCCACGCAGGCTTCCTCGACCCGCTCAAGTCGCGGATTCTGTTGCACCGCCTGCTTCGCACGGGAGCCGACCGCGCCACCATCAACGCCGCGTTCCATACCGCCGGCGGCCACGGCGACCCCGACAGCTGGCCCTGGGCGACCACTTCCACGAAGGACCTGTCAGATGCGCAGTCATGACCTCACGCTGGGCCGAACGTTCGGCGTCACCTTCGACCACGGCGAGGACTTCTTCGCCGCCCTGACCGAGTTCTGCCGCGCCAACGACGTGCGCCAGGGCTACATCCCCTCGTTCATCGCCGGGTTCGGCGAAGTCGACATCGTCGGCACCTGCGACAAACTCGACGACCCCGCCGCCCCGGTCTGGTCCAAGGTCCACCTCACCAACGTCGAAGCCTTCGGCGGCGGAACCCTCGCCTACGACCCCGACACCGACCAGGTCATGCCCCACATCCACGTCGCCGTCGGACTCAAAGAGCACAGCGCCACCGGCTACACCAGCCACCTGCTCAACGCCCAGGTGCTGTTCCTCACCGAGATGCTGGTCATCGAGGTCTCCAACCCCACCATGCACCGCGAACGCCAACGCGACCTCTACGACGTCCCCCTCCTGAGGTTCGCACCCAACGGTGGACTTTAGGACGCAATTGGTCGAACCACCTATCGACTCCCTCGCTAGCCAGCGGACGTCCCGGCGCGCGCATAGTTCCGGCTTGAGTGCCTACCCGATGTCCTTCTAGCGCTGCTTCATCGCCCTGCTCTGCCGGCTTCCCGCTCTCGTCGGGTTCCTCGCCGTAGACGCGCGTTCCAGCACTGCCCACGGAGCTGAGAAACCTTCACACGGCCAGGATCCGATGCGACCCTTTGAACGCCTGACCGAGCGCTGTGTACCGCCACAGCACGAAACGGACTGGTCTGGGCGTGCTGCCATGCTCGCTGGAACGCGCAGGACGGGCCGCAGGGCCAAGGTGGCGAGCAGCGAGAGTTCGCGGTGGGTGTTCCAAGGCACGGCCAGCGCGGTGCCCGAACGGCATGATCGTCGCGTTCGGCAGGACCTCATGGCGCCGCTTTCATCGACCGAGTGGCCATCAAGCCGTGACGAAGGCACCGACGCTGCGGCCGAGCCGATGCTGCGGGGCACCGGCCCGGCCGCCGTCTTGAAACCACCTTCAACCAACGGATCGGATAGTCAGCGCGGGCAGAATGCCCGACCCGCTACGCGGGCCGTCGGAGCATCGACGTCATTACGCAGAGCTACAGCGTCACCTGAACAGGCACTCATGTCCTAAGTCGACGAAACGGCGTTTTATTCCACCTATGCTCGACTTCTCGGGGGAGGCGTCCAGAGCACACCAGCAGGAACGCTCGCGACCGCCTGATCATTCAGACGTGATGGGTCGTAACGGGTTGGGGCAGTCGGCGATGACGGAGAACACGAAAGCAGTTCACGGCGGTGTCGCAGTGCGCAGGTCCTTCGCTCAGGAGCTGCGAGCAGCGAGGGGGCGGTTGTCGCAGGCTTCGGTCGCACAACGCGTCGGGTACAGCCCGAGTCACTATTCCAACGTCGAGAACGGGCATAAGCCACCTACTTTGGATTTCGCTCGGGCGTGTGACGTCGCGTTCGACACTGGGAGCCGGTTCGTCGAGTTGTTCAAGGCCGCCGAGCAGCCACCGCACCGTAGAGGGCCTGTGCGCCCGGCGCAGCTGCCGCCCGCTCCACGTGTCATCGGTCGCGGCGGGGCGTTCGGGAAGCTGGAGCGGCTACTCGCGGACGATCCGAACACGACGGCCGCGGACGTGATCGCCCTCGACGGTCACGCCGGGGTGGGCAAGACGACCCTCGCGCTGGCCTGGGCGCACCATGTGAAGAGTCGCTTCCGCGACGGCGCGTTGTTCGTCGACCTGCACGGCCACTCGGCCGACGGGGAGCCGATCGGGCCGCACGAGGTGCTGGAGCATCTGCTGAAGGCCCTCGGAACTCCCGGTGCGGAGATCCCGGCGACGGTGGACTGGAGGTCGTCACTGCTGCGAACCATGCTCGACGGGACGAGGACACTGCTGGTGTTCGACAACGCCGCCCGGTTCGAGCAGGTTCGGCCGTTGATCCCGGCCTCGCCGGGCTGTCTGGTGATCGTCACCAGTCGTCGGCGCCTGTCGGATCTGGCCGTGCACTACGGGGCGCATTGCCTGACCGTGGACATGTTCGACGACGCGGACTCCGTCGCATTGTTGCGTGAAGTGGTCGGACCGGAGCGAGTCGACGCTGAGCGCGGCGCCACCGAGCGGATCGCGCGGTTGTGCGGTGGTCTGCCGTTGGCGTTGAGGGTCGCGGCCGAACGGGTGGCCGCCAGTCGTCACCTCACGCTCACCGGGTTGGCGGACGAGCTGGCCAAGGTGGGCGAACGGCTGGACGTCCTGTCACCTCCCGGGGTGGACGGCGCGGTCCGCACCGTCCTCTCGTGGTCCTACCGTGCGCTCGATCCTGCGGAGAGGCGGTTGTTCCGGCTGCTGGGCGTGCACCCGGGCCGGGAGTTCGCCGCGGATGCGGCAGCCGCGATCACCGACCTACAACCGCACGAGGTACGCCGGATGCTCGATGTGCTGGTCGGCGTCCACCTGATCCAGGAAACCGGTGTCCGCCGCTACCGGTTCCACGACCTCGTCCGCGACTACGCCCTCGAGCTCCTGGCGACCGACGAGACACCGGAGGACACCGCCACCGCCGAACAGCGTCTGCTCTACTGGTACCTCCACA
Source organism: Actinosynnema sp. CA-248983 (assembly GCA_050954585.1). GTDB lineage: Bacteria > Actinomycetota > Actinomycetes > Mycobacteriales > Pseudonocardiaceae > Actinosynnema. The sequence continues at coordinate 7,568,138 of CP191863.1, forward strand.
CCGCCGCAGCGGCGAACCGGGTCATGTCCCCCAACCGGCCCCAGGTCCCGGTCGACCGATGGACGACATCACCGATGCCGCAACCCCGCCGGTTCGACTCGGGGGAGGAAGCGCTTCAGTGGTTCGAGGCCGAACTGACCAACCTCCCGGCCGCGGTGCAACACGCTTTGACGACGGGGATCCACGACGTGGCGTTCGGGCTGCCGATGGTGATGGGCGACTACCTGTACTGGCGACGTCCGTGGGAGATGTGGGTCGGGCCGCTGACCGCGTGCCTGGAGGAAGCACGGCGACGAGGTGACCACGTCAGCCAAGCGTGGATCCTCATCAATCTCGGCAACGCCTTCCTCACTCAACACCGCCTGGGCGACGCCGAGCGCAGCTTCGGTGAGGCCGCAGCGCTCCAGCACGGAAGCATCGCGAAGTTCTGGAGTCTCGTCGGAATCGGCCGGGTTCAGCAGGTGAAGGACGAGCACGCAGCGGCGGCGGAGTACTACCGACAAGCTCGTCGGCTGTGTACCGGGCCTGGGGACCGGTGGGCATGGGCCATCGTCACGTCCTACCTGGCCGACACCGAACGCGCGGCGGGCCGCCATCAGGAAGCGCTCGTGCTGCTGACCGAGAGCATCGCCATCCTGCGGGCTCACGGCGACCCGCAGGCCGAGGCTTGTGCGCTGGACAAGATGTCCGAGGTTTATCACGACCTCGACGACTGCGCCGCTTCGCTGGACCACCTCCACAAAGCGTTGGAGGCGAGCACGTCGGCCGCCGACCGTTGGCAGCACGCCGAGTACCGCCGCAAGCTCGGCCACCGCTACCTTGAAACGGGCGACCGGGAACGAGCGCACCACGCGTGGACCGAAGCGCTGCACCAGTTCGAGGCACTCGGCGATCCGCGTGCCACGCGCATCCGCGCGGACCTCGACGCGATGGACCACCAGCGCGTACCGGCGCCTCGCCAGGCAGGCTGACCGACCGCCAGTGGAGGTGGCTGAGTGCCCGACCGGACCGCGACCCACTTCAACCCCAGGCAACGCCTGTTCGTCGACGGATCACCACAGCCCACCGACATACCGCTTCCGGCCCTGGACGGGTTCGTCTCCACCGACGAGACCGACCTGGAGTGGGCCGCCGAGGACTTCGGCCGGGTAGTCCGCCACCGCCCGCTCGCCGTCCTCCACGCCGCCTCACGACGCGACGTGAGCACCATCCAGCGCTTCGCCCGCGACCACGATCTGCCGCTCGTCCCGCGCGCCCAAGGCCACTCCACCAACGGCCAAGCCCAAGCCCCCGGCGGGATCGTGCTCAACCTCAACCGCCTCAACACCATCCACCGCGTCGGGGACGACCACATCACCGTCGAGGCCGGCGCGACGTGGAGCCAGGTCGTCACAGCGGCCCTCGCCCACGGCGCCACTCCCCCGGTCCTCACCGACTACCTCGAACTCTCCATCGGCGGCACCCTGTCCGTCGGAGGACTCGGCGGAGCCAGCCACCACCACGGCGCCCAGACCGACAACGTCCTGGACCTGGACGTCATCACCCCCGACGGCACCCTCCACACCTGCTCCCCCACCACCGAACCCGACCTCTTCGACGCCGTCCGCGCCGGCTACGGCGAACACGGCGTCATCGTCCAGGCCACCCTGCGCCTCATCCCCGCACCCACCCACACCCGCACCTACCGACTGCGCTACCACCACCTCGCCGACCTCCTGACCGACCAACGCCACCTCGTCACCGAGCAACGCTTCGACTACCTGGAAGGCCAAGCCAAACTCGACGACAACGGCACCTGGACCTTCCTCCTCGAAGCCGCCCACCACTTCACCCCTCCGGCACAACCGGACGACACCCGACTGCTCGCCAGGCTCCCCACCGACGCGGCCGAGATCACCGACACCACCTACTGGGACTTCCTCAACCGCATCGCCGACGACGTCGCCCTCCTCCGCCGCATCGGCCCATGGCAAGACCCCCACCCGTGGAACAACCTCCTCGTACCCGACCACGCCGTCGAGGACATCGTCACGCAGACACTGTCCGAGATGGACCGTGAAGCCCTCGGCGACAGCGGCCTGGTCCTCCTCTACCCTCTCCCCCGCGCCCGGCTCCGCACACCCCAACTCCACACGCCCGCCACACCGATCATCTTCCTGCTCGCCCTCCTCCGCGCCGCACCACCCAACGCACCGGACACCCTCAACCGGATGCTCGAACACAACCGCCGAACCCAACACCTGGTCACCGCCTCCGGAGGAACGACCTACCTCCGCGCCACACGAACCGCAGAACCGAAGCCACCGGCACCGCTTCCTTAGTATTCGAAATATTCGAATACTTCCGACAGCCCGCCACCGCGACGGATCCTCGTGATCGCCAAGGAAACCAATTCCTGCTGGAGGCGATCACATGACTTCAACGACGATCCGAAACGCCGCCGCACTCGCCACGGCACTCGCCGCCCTCGCGCTCGCGCCAGCCGACAACGCCTCGGCCACCCAGGCACGCTGCGGCTACCACCACGTCAACCCCGACCATCACAACGGCGCAGTCGCCCTCTACACCCACTGCGCCAACTCCTTCATCCTCATCCGCATCGACCACACCAACGGCTACAGCTACCACCGCTGCGTAGAACCCTGGGGCTCCGTCCCCTTCTTCCCCAACAGCGGGGTCACCAACGCCTACTACGTCCCCAAACCACCCAACCTCCTCGAAGACAACGGAGGCCGCACGATCTGCTCGTTGACTCAACCGCCCGTCTAACTGACCGACCGTCGCGGCCAGACGATGTCTTCAGGGCACCGTCTGGCCGCGACGCAGGTCCCCGCTCCGGCCGAACGGTTTCGAGGCGCGACGGAGTACTAAACGTCCAGCTACGAACGCCGCGACCAGTGCGACCCTCGCTGGAACTCACGTCCCAGCCTCGCCGGAACTCGTGTCCCAGCGCTGGCTTGATCCACCTGCACGAACAGGTGGCCATGTGCCAGCGCATAGTCACACGTCTCGCGTGCTGGAACGACACGCCGAGCTTCGCTTAGGAAGCTCCCGGCGTGTTGCACGACGCTGGAGCTTCCGAGGGGCGCTGCCTGACGCGTCATCGCGCCGTCGGTGGTCATGGTGGCCCCCAACGGCTGGTCTCGGGCGCCCTCCAGCGGCGGGTGCGTGGGATCTGCACCCCAGTCGCGCGCAGCCTTGCCCTGGTCCGGCCAACGTGCCCGCAATGGGTTCAAGGGCTTCGATCGAGTGGGCTGGCCGCAGGTCGGCGTGTTGCCTGCGTCCCGTCGCTCGACTGGCCGTACACGCGGTGGATGCCGTATGTGTAGTCCGTGATCTCCGCGGTGGTATTCGATGTGGGCGAGACTCTGTTGGACGACTCGCGCGAGTGGGGTGCCTGGGCGGACTGGATTGGGGTCTCCCGGCACACGTTCTCGACCGTGCTGGGTGCTGTGACGGCGGCTGGCCGGGACAACTCGGAGACCTTCGCGTACTTCAGGCCGGGCTTCGACGTCCCCCGCGAACGCATCCTGCGCGAGCAGGCGGGCAAGGGCGAACGGATCGACGAAGATGATCTGTACCCGGACGCCCGTCCGGCACTGGCGAGGCTGAAAGAACTTGACCTGTGGGTCGGCATCGCGGGCAATCAGACGGTCCGCGCCGCCGAGCTGCTGCGTGAGCTGGCGTTGCCGGTGGACCGGATCGCCACCTCCGGCGAATGGGGTGTCGCGAAGCCTTCGCCGGCGTTCTTTCACCGGGTGGTCGCGATGACGCCGGAACGGGCCGCCGAGAATGTGCTCTATGTCGGTGATCACCGTGACAACGACATCGTTCCGGCCAGGGCGGCGGGTTTGCGCACGGCACTGATCCGCCGGGGTCCGTGGGGTTTCCTGTGGGCGGACGACCCTCTTGTACGCGCGAACGCGGACTGGGTGATCGACTCGCTCATGGAGCTTCCCGGGATCATCGCGTCGACCGCGCGGTGAGGTCGACGGCCCGGACCGGTTACCTTCGTGGGTCGACTTTCGCCCACACCGCGAGGTCTACGAGTTGTTCGTCAGCGTGGCGCCAGGTGCTGAGGAGGCTGCCGAGGACCTGCTTCACCTGCGGATGTCCTCGGGTGTGCTGAGGGGCGATGCTCTTGGCGGTCTGGATGCAGGCGAACGCCTCGTTCGGACGCCCGAGCACGGCCTGCGCTCGGGCGAGGTCGATGTAGTAGTGGGACCGGCGTTCGGCTGGTAGGTAGTCGGGCGGATGCCACTTCGCCGCGCGCTCGATGCCGACCGCATCTGCGACTTCAGCTGCCACGGCCAACTGGTGGATGCGGACCGACAGAGGACCGAACGCCGTGCCGTGGTAGACGCCTTCGCCCAGGTTGCGCGCGACCCGCTGGGCCTCGGTGAGGTGCTCGCGCGCCCTGTCGGCCTCCATCGACCGCCCGGCGACCACGGCTGCGCGCATGTGCAGGGCTCCCACGGCCGCCGACGATGTGCCGCTGTGCACGCGTACCTGGTCGATCGCACATTCAAGAGCACGGCCGGCCGTGGCCAGGTCGCCGTTGGCGAAGTACGTCTCCGTACGCACATATGCCGCCACGGCAGCTAGCAGCGGGTCCTCGGCAACGGCGGCGAACCCGCGCATGAGATCGATGATCCGCGAGGACAGGTCGAGGTAACGGAATTTGAAGGCCACCCCGTCGGCCGCTCGCAGGGCGAGTGTCAACGCCGATGCCGCTTCGCCCCTGTGCCGCTCATCGCCGTGCTGTCGAGCCCTGCTCAACTCGGTGAGCAGGTCAGGTACGTATCGCATGATGTCGACGTACCGGGCGTTCAAGCGGTGCTGGTTCAACCGCTCGACTTCGTGTTTCAGGGTCCTGATAGGACGGACCGGGCCATCGTCGGGTACGTCCAAGGCGTCGAGTGCTTGGCGTAGGCGCGGGATGGCGGCGTGCACAAGGTCGTCGCCATTACGCGGCTCGTCGACGTCCGTGCTGGTAGTTTGGAGGTGGTCGGGTGCGCTGGCAGTTCGTGCTCGGAGCTGCTCCTGTCGGGCGGTATGCCGGAGCGAGACCAACACCCCATTGGCACCAAGAGCCTCGTCGATCGCGGCGACGAGTTCACGTGAAGGCAGGTTATGTCCTTCGCGCTCAGCCAACGAGACGTACTGGCGGGTGTACCCGATCAGCGCACCCAGTCTCGCCTGACTGAGCCCCGCGCTTTCCCGGCGGGTCTTGATTTCGTGACGGAGGCGAACGTCTGCAGACCGAAGTCCACCGTCGGACCAGACCATTCCGGTCACCACCACTTCGTCGGGTCGACACCGACAACCACGACAACACTGTGTGTATCTGACTCGAAGCCCTTTGTGATGGTACCGCCTGCGTGCTTCGGAGGCTGGTAAGACGCCGGCGCGCCGTGGCCACGAAGGCAGCACGTCGGTCGTGGTCGTGCAGGCAGGGGGCAAATCTCGGCCTTCATCGGTTTGCCTCCTCCCGCGGAGGCTGCTGGCCCTGGTCACATGGAGCCGGAACGGTCACGACTGCGGCGAGGTGAGGAGGCGCTGATGCCCGGTGGGGGTCGCGGCGGTGGTGGGCTTCGGGTGTTGAGCGCTGTCGAGCGTGCCGGCGTGGAGCCCGCGCTGTTGGACGTGGTGGAGTACCGGAAGTCCGGGTTGAGCCTGAACTCGGTGATCGGTTGTCCGCTTGATTGCGGGTACTGCGTGCGGCACGTGTTCGGCAACTTCGGAATGAAGGCTCCTCGTGCGGTGATGGGCCCGGAGGAGGCGGTAGCCGCGTTGACCGGGCACCGGTTCTTCCAGCCGCACGTCACGCCGGTGCAGTTGATGAACCGGGCGACCGATCCGATGCTGCCGGTGGTGAAGCCGCACGTGTTCGAGGTGTTGCGGCGGTTGGACGAGCAGAAGTTGACCAACCACGTGCTGCTGATCACCAGGTGGCGGGTCGGTGAGGAGGACTGTGCTCGGCTGAACGCCCTGCGGCACTTGAAGGTGACGTTGTTGGTCACCTATTCGGGGATCGAGGACGAGCGCATCGAGCCGGTCGACTCGGGTATCGCCGCGCGGTCGCTGGAGCAGGCGTTCACGTCCGCACAGCGGTACCGGGTGATCCTGTACTGGCGACCGATCGTCCCGGGACTCAACGACAGTGACCGGCACCTGGCACGGGCGTTGGAGTTGTCGGGTTCGGCGCACGCGACGGTGTTCACGGGGTTGTTCTTCCGCGACCAGATCCGGGAGTACTACCGCGCACACGGCCTGCCGGAACCCTACGAGCGGTCCGAGCGACGCAAGATCTTCCCCGAGCGCCTGGAGCAGCGCATCCTGGCGGCCGGACCCCCGGGATCGCCGTTGTTCCGCAAGACTTCCTGCGCTGTGGCGTTCGCGCACGGGGTCGCGGACTACAACGGCCACTTCGGGATCCGGGAGCTGTGCGACATCTGCCCCGCGGCTCAAGTGGCTCGCTGCGCGGACGGGTGGGCTGCGCCGGATGCGCGGCGGGTCGAGGCGATGGCGCGGGAGTTGGGCGGCAAGCTGGTCGCGGTGACCGAACGTGCGGTCGTGGTCGAGGGATTGGACGAGCAGCGGCGCTACCTCATGCAGCACACCCTCGGGTTCCAGATCCACGACGCGGCCAAGCCACACCACCCGCACCGTCACGGCCGAGCCGATCTCGGCTGGCCTGTTCCCGTGGAGACGTCATGACCGCAGCACTTCCCGCCGCCTTGCTCGACCGCCGGTTGGCGGTGGTCGACCTGGAGGGCAACGGCAGCCAGCCACCGGAAATCGTCGAGGTCGCGATCTTGCCGGTGGACGGTACACCGGTCACCGAGGATATGGTGCGCGGCTGGTTGGTGCGCCCGAAGACCAGGATCAACGGAATCGCGCACCGCATCCACGGCATCGGCAACAGCGATGTCGAGTCCTGTCCTTCGTGGGGTGACACGGCACCGGCGGTGCAGGAGCTGCTGGACGCCAGGACCGTGGTGGCGCACTCGGCCGGCGGCGACTACCGCGTGCTGGGCGAGCACCTGCCGACCTGGCGGCCACCGATGGTGCTGGACACCTTGAAGCTGGCCCGCCGCGTCTGGCCTGGCCTGCCCGGCTACGGCCTGTCCGATCTGGTCGCCCACGCCGGCCTCCGGGTCGGTGACACGACCGGGCAGCGCCGGCCGCATCGAGCGGGGTTCGACACCTGGTGTACCTGGCTGCTGCTGCTCGCCCTCGTCCAGGACGCGAACCCGACCTGGGACGAGCTGGTCGCCACCGCGGCCCTGCCCCAGTTCGCCCCGCTCGTGGAGCCGGAAGGCGGGTTGTGGTGAAGCTACCCCTGAACAAGCCGGTGATCGTCGGGGTCATGGGCACCCACTCCACCGGCAAGAGCACGTTCGTCGCCCGCCTGACCCACGAGTTGCGCAGACACTCGGTCCAGGTGTCCACAGTGGTGGACCTCGGCGAGCGCGCCCAGCAACTCGGGTTGCCCATCCTGCACAACCACACCTGGGTCTCCACAATGTGGTTCATCACCCACGGCATCAGCCAGGAGATGGCGCAGTGGCCGCACGCGGACGTGGTCCTGGTCGACCGCGCGGTGCCCGACGCCCTGGGTTACTACCGCGCCGCCTTGGCCTACCGCGGCGAGGAACCCGACCCCGGTCTCACCGCGCACATGGAAACGATCGTCCGCGGCCACAGCCGCGTCTACGACCTGCTGTACCGGACGACACTGGACGAGACGATCCCGCTGGGGACCGACAAACCCCGGGACAACAACACGACCTTCCGGGAACTGGCCGACCAGCACGTCGCCGGCGTCCTGCGGGACCTCGACATCCCCCACCACCTCCTACGCGCCAACCAGCACGACCAAGCAGTGGCGGACAGCTTCGACTTCATCCTCGACCGCTTGGCAGAGGACGTGGTGACGACGACGCACGCCGCTGATCGACCAGGACCACCTGACACTCGCGGTGGGTGAGCACCCCGCGTCGAAGTGATCCAAACTCCCTCTCAACAGCAACGAATTCGGCCCATCACCCAAGTCCCTCGCCGGACAATCTCAACCGGGTGGCGGCCTACGTGCTGGGACTGGTAACGCAGCTATCCCGCCCGGGTCCGACTCCCGAAGCAACCGACCGTTCGGTAGGAGGTGCGTGGTGACAGCCCTCAAACCCAACTACGTGTCCTACAACGAAATCCGCTCGTCGGTGATCGCCCATCTGCGCAGGGTGCGCGACATCGCCGAGGACGCCGACGACGACACGGTCGTCGCCACGGCCAGGACGGAGGTACCGTCCCTGCTCGCCGGCACTATCGCGTTGATATCCCTGCACAGGCCCGACGATCAAGGCCGATGCCGAGCCTGCCGCGCAGGCCGATGGTGGCGCCGCCGGGCCGTGCCCTGCCGGCCACTGTTGGAATTCCAGCTGGCGGTCAACGCCGCCGCCGGCACCGGCCACGGCCGGCACCGCCGTCACTGACTACCCGGCGTCGGCGACCGGGACGCGCGTGTCAGCGCTGCTCCCGATCCGGAAAGCCTATCCCGAGGTGGCTGGTTGCGATCCTCGCTGGAACGCGCGTCCCAGCGCTGCGCGACGAGGAGGACCCCGACAAGACCCAGCCCGTGTTGCGATCCTCGCTGGAACGCGCGTCCCAGCGCTGCCCGACGTGCGCTGCGTGCCCTGTGGCTGCGCAACGTTGCGATCCTCGCTGGAACGCGCGTCCCAGCGCTGCACGAGCCCGAGCGCGCGGAGGAGCTTCACGGCGAGGTTGCGATCCTCGCTGGAACGCGCGTCCCAGCGCTGCACGAGCCCGAGCGCGCGGAGGAGCTTCACGGCGAGGTTGCGATCCTCGCTGGAACGCGCGTCCCAGCGCTGCTACCGCAAGCCGCTGAGCGGTGTCGCGTGGGGCGAGTTGCGATCCTCGCTGGAACGCGCGTCCCAGCGCTGCCTGGTGGACCTCTACCTCCCGCGGACCCGTCTGAGCGTTGCGATCCTCGCTGGAACGCGCGTCCCAGCGCTGCGGCGCTTCTGGCCGTCGTAGAGGCGGCCCTCGACGTTGTTGCGATCCTCGCTGGAACGCGCGTCCCAGCGCTGCCCTGAACGACGTGCACGAAGAGACGTCTCTGAACCCGTAGATCGTTGCACATCTCGCTGTGTGGGACGACACGCCGAAGCTGGCTTCAGAACCTTCGGGCGTGTCGCGCGACGCTAGGGGTTCCGAAGCGGGCTTCGGGTTGTTGTCGGTCCTGGGTCGGAATGCCACGGTAGCCATACCGGGTGTCAGGCGCGTGCGAAGGCCGCGAGGCCATGTCCGCCCATTACGGCACGTCGGCCGGGGGATTCGGGACTCGCTGACCTCGGGTGACGACGGCCTGATCGGTGAACCCGGGTTAGGGCAGAGCATGTTCCCGAGCCGCGGACCGCCTTCGCTCTTCGTCCTGTTGTCCGCGATCCGCAGCGAGGCGCCCGGTCGTGCTCCGTCGCCGGTTACGTGAGGTGGTTCACCAGGGCGTAGGCGATGGTGGTTGCGGTGACCCAATGGTCGGGTTCGACGGCGCCAAAGGGTAGTTCGAGGGTGGTCAGAGGTGGCTCGGTCAGCATGATGTTGTCGCTGGCCGCGTAGAGGCGCACGGTGATGGCGGCGGGGTGGAGGGGGATAACGACGGTGGTGTCGTCGAGGGTGCAGGCGATGGCCATGACCTGGTGGTCGGTGCCGGCGGGGTCGACGCGGACCTGGTGACGGTTGCCCGGATGCCCTTGGCCGCCAGGAGGGCGGTGACGGCGTCGGCGAGGCCGTCGCTGATGGCGATGAGGCGTGCCCGGCGGAGGATTTCGATCTAGCGGTCGGCGGGAGTGTGCTCGTCGCCGCGTTCGTCGCGGACCGTGGGGATCGTGCCCAGTTCGGCGAAACGGGTACGTGCTTCCTGTTCGGCGCGCGCGGGGTCGACGGTCTTGCTCACGGTTGTGGTGCTCCCTGCCTGGGCGTGCTCGTGGTGACGACGAACCCTGCGTCAGGAGACCGCAATAGTGCGGTTCAGTGCCGCGTCGGTAAGCCGGTCGGGTGGTGGCGGGTTCGCTTCGGGGGTGGCCGGTGGGCGTTGGTTCTCGTGTGGTGCGGGTCCGGTTAGGAGGCGTCGCCGTCGGGGTGGGTTTGATCGCCGAGGAGGGTGCGGAGGCGGTGGCCGACGAGGTAGCGGCGTTTGGGGTCGCGGTTGAGGATTCCGGCTGTCCACAGGGTGATCAGGAGCCTGTGGATGGTGGTCATCGGCAGGTCGAGTTCGGCGCGGATCTGGGACAGGCTCACCGGGTGGGCGCTGTGGGCGACGTGTTCGAGGACCTGGAGTAGGCGTTCGAGGTAGTCGCCGCGATCTGGCCCGTTGGTGGTGGCGCGCTGGCCGGGGTGGTTGTCGGGGGCTTGGCGGGGCAGGGGTGTGCTGTGTGTGGGCCAGGTGCCGGGGGTGGCTGGTCGGCCGGTGTGGTGTGGCCGGTGTGGAGTGAGCGGGGTTGTGGGCCTGCCCGTGGTGTGGCGAATCGGGAGGTGGGTGACCGTGGTGTCGTCGTGGCGGGTCTGGAACATGGTCTCGGCCCTTTCGAATCCCCGGTGGCGGCATTGCTTGGGATTCGAGTGTGGGAACGGTGCGGCGGGCCGGGCAAGGTGTCGCCGTATTCGAAAACACTCGAAAACAGAATAGGCGGGGTCAGGCGGCGCGGGCTTGCGGTGCGGTGGTCCGGCTGGCGTGGAAGGCGCTGGCGGCGAGTGCGGGGGTGATGTGCAGGGCGCGGGCGAGGCGGTGGGCGATCGGCGCGGGCAGCGTGCCGGTGCGGTGGTAGTGGTCGACGGCGTCGTCGCTGATGCCGAGGACGGCGGCGAGCAGGGAGCCGTGTTCGGGGCCGAGGTGGCCTTGTTCCCACATCGCCAGGCGGTGGGGGTGGACGGCCAGCCGGTGAGCGAGTTCGGCGTGGGTCACGGCCATGAGGCTGCGCAGGTCGGCGAGGGTGGCGGGACCGGTGAGGCGGTGTTGGAGTTGGGCCGGGGTGACGTGGAGGTACGCGGCGACCCGGCGCAGGTCGTGCGCGGAGATGGGGGTGATGCCCTTCTCCCAGCGGTAGATCTGGTTGTCGTGCACGGTCAGGCGTCGGGCGAGCGCGCCCTGGGTGAGGCGGGCGCGTCGGCGGATGTGGGTCATCGCGGCGGGGTCGAACAGCGGGATCTCGGGTTCACGGCTGCGCATGGTCTTCCCCCTGACGGCGCGAGGGCCGGTCGCTCACGGCTGTGGTCGTGTGGTGCGGGGCGATGGCACCGGCGGTGATCAGTGCCTGGCGCAGCTGGCCTGCGATGCCGGGTGAGGCCGCGTAGAAGCCGCCGGGCGGGAGGTGGCCGTCGGGTGGGTCGGTGCGTTCGACGACGACGTCGGCTTCCCGGGCGATGAGAGTGGCGGCGGTCCAGTCGTGTGGGCGTGGGTGGTAGCAGGCGTCGAGGGCGCCTGCGGCGGTCCAGCACAGGGTGAGTGCGGGCGCGCCGAGGATGCGCAGGTCCCCGACGTGGGTGACGAGCCGGGCCAGGGCGCGGGCCTGGTGTCTGCGGTGGTGAGGGTGGTGGCTGAGCGCGGTGGCCACCAGCGCGTGGGAGAGGTCGGTCTGGGAGCCGGCGCGCAGGGGTAGCCGACTGCGGCCCAGGCGGCGGTCGTGCAGCTGTGCGCCGAGCCCGCGGCCCGCCGACCAGAGGCGCCCGGTGGCGGGTTCGGCGACCGCGCCGGCGATCGTGGTGCCGTCGTGGACGGCGGCGACGGACACGGTGAAGGCGGGCAGTCCGGCGGCGAGGTTGGCGGTGCCGTCGATACCGTCCACGATCCAGTCGAGGTCGCGGAGGTGGCGGCGGAGTCGGGTGCCGATCAGTGCCGCGGCGCCCCAGTACCGGTGCAGGGCTGTGCTGACGGCGTTGCGGGCCACGCCCTGGGCGCGGTCCGCGGCCGGGTGCGGTGGCCAGGCTGGTTCGGCGGTGGCGCGTCGGGCGAGGTCGTCGCGGATGGCTTCCGCGCCGGTGACGGCGACGTATTCGGTGATGGACCGCAGCTTGGCGATGTCGTTCATACGATCCTCCGTTTTGACCGGCCCGCGATGTTGGTCCGTGCGGAGTTTGACGATAACCGCGCCAATTGCTTGTGATCCACTTTTCCCGTAGACCGGAAACGATTTCTCCGCCACGCGGGAATCCATTTAGTGGGCGCGGATTCGGCGCTTTCCGCTGCGTTCGGCGTGACCGTGGTTTTCACCAACGGGCGAGGAGGCGGATGTGAAGGCGGGAAGCGTGGTGGGTCGGTGCGTGGCTGTCGCCGCGGTGGGGGTTGCCGCGGTGGCGTGCGGGGTGGTGCCCGCGTCACAGGCTGGTCGTCCGGTGGCCGCGCCTCGGAGCGAGGTGCCGGTGACCAGTGTCGCGGCGCGGACGGTGTCGGCCGGCGTGGCGGGCATGATCGCGGCTGACGGTCTGGTCGTTCGCGGGTCGGTCTTCGTCGACGGGCGGTTGGTCGAGGCGGTCGACACCGATCAGGGCAGTGCGGTGCGGGTGGTGTCGGCCGGTGATGGGCGGGTCCGGTTGCAGGTGGGTCTGCCGGCCGGGATGCGTGCGGGTGGGTTGGCGCGGGTGCCGGCCGGGGTGTGGCAGCTGCCGCTCGACGGTGGTGTCGCGGTGCTGCGGGATGCGGTGACGTTGCAGGAGAAACGCCGTGTCGTGTTCGACGGCGCCGGGTCGGGGTTGTGCTTCACCGGCGCGGTGCTGGTGCACAGCGAGGGCGGCAACCGGTTGGTGCTGCGTGATCCCGACGACCTGGCCGAGCGGTCCTCGGTGCGCGTGACCGGGCATTGGGTCGCGGCGCAGCGGTTGGCGGGGTTGGCGTGCGTGCACGCCGACGGCCGCCCGCAGGTGTGGGCGTTGGTGATGGGCTCGGACTGGGCGGCCCGGATCGACCCGGCCTCCGGTGTGGTGACCGCGGTGGCCGGTCTGGCGCGGATCAGGGCCGAGGAGCCCGGTATCACGGGCATGGTCGGCGCGATCGCGGCGGCGGGTGAGCCGGACCTGTTCTGGGTGTCCGGGCCGTTCCGTCACCGGTTCCTGGTGCGGCTGAAGGTCGCGCCGTGAAGACCCTGGTGAACGTGACCGCGGGGATGCTCGTGTTCGCGATGGCCGCCGGAATGCTTGTCACGCAGTGGACCGCGGACGCGACCGGGCCGTCGGACTGCGTGTCGCCGATCTCGGGCGAGCAGCCGGGTGGTGTGCCGCTGTCGGAGTCCCAGCGGCAGGTTGTGTCGGCGATCCTGACCGCCGCCAAGGCCGCGGGCGTCGTGCGCCGGGGCGCGACGATCGCCCTGCAGACCGCGATGCAGGAGAGCACGCTGCGCGCCGAGGTCGTGGTCGGCCAGGCGGTCGGCGCGTTCCAGCAGATCGCGCCCGGCCCGCTCGACGCCTACGCGGGCTACGACCGCACCGACCCCGAGGCGGCGGCGAAGGGCTTCTTCACCGTGCTGCTGCGCCGCGTCCCCGGTTACACCACCGACCCGCGGCCCAACCACGAGCTGGCGCAAGCCGTGCAGGCCAGTGGCGCCGGCGCCGCCCTGTACGCCAAACACCAGGCGTGGGCCGAAGCCGTCACCTCCGCGTGGTTCGACGACACCGCGCCGGCGTCGGGGTGCACTGCCGAGTCCCTCCCGGGGCCGATACCGGTGCAGATCGTCGGGAACACGGTGGTGCTGCCGCCGCAGGCCGGCGTGTCGGGCACGGTGGTGGCGGGGACACCGCAGGTGGCCAAAGCGATCGGCGCCGCGCTGGCGTGGCTGGGCACCCCGTACGCGTGGGGCGGCGGCGACGAAAACGGCCCCACGCAGGGCGTCCGCGACAACGGGGTGGCCGACGCGCACGGCGACTACCTCAAGGTCGGCTTCGACTGCAGCGGCCTGACGCTCTACGCCTACGCCCAGGCCGGTGTCCGCCTGACCCGCCCCTCGGACGCGCAGTTGACCCGTGCACGGCTGGTCGTGCCGTTCACCCAGGCCCGCCCCGGCGACCTGCTCTTCTGGGGCACCCACCACGTGGCCCTTTACCTCGGTGTGCTGGAGGGCCGTCACCTCATGGTTGAGGCGCCTGCGTCGGGCGATGTGGTGAAGGTGTCGCCGGTTCGGCTGGGTGGTGGCTTTCGTGGCGTTGCGGCCCGACCCGTCCTCGGGCAGTGACTGTAGTTTCCGCTCGAACTTGAACACTTCCGGCTGCACTTGAGCACCGCGTGAGCATTCGTCCATGTTTCCCGGAAAGAAGGTCGCTACGGTGCACGCCTTCTGCCTCAACCCCGAAGTCGAAGGAGTGGGTTTCGTGTCCTTGTTGCAGGTGCGATCTCCCGAGGAGGTCCGGGAGATCCCCGTGGCCTCGGCCGGCGGTCTGGATGTCGGGAAGTTGTTGCCGTGGCGGCGTTTCCGCTCGCATCGCGGACAGCGGCACTACTCGGGCGTGTACTGGTCGCCGCGGCTGGCCCGTCCAGTCCACGAGGTCGGCCAACACGTCAACAGCCGGTGAACTCGATGACGCTGTTCATCGCTCTGCGTCGGTCATGTTGGGGATATCCACGCTACAGGTTCAGCCGTCGTTCCCCACGGCCGTGACCTTGATCGAGTCGGGGACGGGGTTGCTCTCGTCAGCGTAGATAGGCCGCACGTCTATGAGAACGGAATCTCCGCTTGTCACCTGCTTCGCGATTTTCGCCTCGACTCGGCGGATTTACCGACGGCGTCTCCGCGTCATACGGTGCGACGATCACAAGCGGACCGGACCGAACTGCAAGCAAGCCGCCTTCGAACGGAATCCAGTAGCCGCCTGCCGCCAGTTGCACTCTAGACGACAACCCGAACCGGAATACCCGGTTTGACTCCATCTACAACTCGATAGGACGGTACTCCAATGCCTTGGAAACGATCTCTTCTGCTGTCATTCCCTCGACTTCAGGGTAGAAGATGAGATCAATGATGTGAGGGTTATTGGTAGATCGCTCCAGTGCGTCGACGACCTCCTCGGTACGATCCTCGCCGATCTCGCCATTCATCAACTTCTCGACTAGTTCGAGCATCTCGGCGCGAGTCAACTTCTTCACTGCCTCACCCGTTCCCGTAGTGGTATCGACCATCCAGGATGTACCTATGGTACAGGGGCGTCACCACGACGATGTTGTTGAGATCGAAGACCCCGCCCCCGTGCTGGATGGGTTGCACATGGTGCAGAACATAGCGACTCTGCCCGCCATAGCGCTGAGAACTGGGCACGAAAGGGGCATTCCCGTCCGCCATGACACTTCGATTCGACGGACTGAATTGACCCGACAGTTCCGCATCGTTCGCGACCGCCGTCCAGAATGCCTTACGGAAGTCGTCGAAGTCCCGAAATTCACGCCCGCTCAACAAGCTGGCGATCTGACCAGGAATCCTGCCCGCGTTCCCGTGTGTGCCGCGGAGCCACGTACCACGACTGATCTCCAAGGGGGAAGACAACGTCGCCATGCCACGACCACCGCGTTCAGAACCCGAACAGGCATTATTGGTGTCGTCCTTGATCTGCGAAGTTCTCGAAACATCCCCAAAGGGATTGATGATTCGATATCCGCCGACCTCACAGGCGTTCTCGATCCATCCCTGAGCTGACAGCAGAGTTGGCGAGCCTGCGCCCGGCGAGCCTTCTTCAGGCAGGAAGGAATGTGGCGTGTCACCCGGATCGACGATCCCCAGCTCGATGCGCGCTTGACTGTTGAGGGCGTCGATCATGGCCTGGATGCCGGCGGCGATGGTCGCGGTGAGTTCGGGTCGTGCGGCTGGGGTCATGGCGTTGGCCAGGACGCGTTCGGCTCGATCGTCTCGGTATGAAGCGGCGTCGTCGACGTCATCGCTCCACCAATACTCTGTGTGCCCGACATCGCCGGACTGCTTCCCGCCACCGGGTTGGGAGTTGTCATGCTGCTCGCCCGTTCGGCTATCACGTGCGTCGCCTTGCCGATCGTCCCTACCGTCTGGCTTGCGTCCGCCGTATGTCTGGCGGCTTTGCAGATAACGCTGATACGGCGAGATCGCCGGCTGCTTGACGTTCATCGGCATGCTCACGTTGGCACCGAGGAACACGGCGCCCGCGGCGAGGCCGACAGACATGCCGGCGACGAGGGCGTAGCCGCCCGCAGCACCCGACGATCCAGCTGCGATGGCCACACCGATCGCGACCGGGACGAAATGTCCAGTGGGGTCTGTGTTGGTGAGCGGGTTGGCGGCGGCGTAGGCGTGGCGGTTGGCGTTGGTGAGATCGGTGGGGTCGAGGGTGGCGGTGTCTCGGCTGGTGAAGGTGCCGGTGCCGGGTTGGTACCAGCGGGCGCCCATGTTGACGTTGCCGGTGGTGGGGTCGGTGTATTGGTGTTGGTAGCCGAGGGTGGGTTGGGTGCCGGTGGTGGCTTGGACGGTGCCGAAGGGGGTGTAGGTGCGGGAGTTGGTGAGGGTGCCGGTGGTGGGGTTGGTGGTGGCGACGAGGTCGGTGTGCAGGTCGGTGACGGCCAGGCCGGTGGCGGTGCCTTGCTTGATGCCCAGGGGTGTGCCGTCGGGGGTGTGGCTGTAGAAGTCGGTGCCGTCGCTGATGATCGTCTGGCTGGTGCCCTGGTAGGCGAGGGTGCGGTTGCCTGTGGTGTGCAGGCGGCCCAGGGGGTCGTAGGTGTTGGTGGTGGCGCCGTCGGTGGTGAGTTCGTCGTAGGCGTTGAACCACAGGGTTGTGGTGGTGCCGCCGGTGGTGCGGGAGGCCTGTACGCCGCGGGATTTGTAGGTGTAGGTGGTGTTGCCGCGGCTGAGCAGGTGGTTGCGTTGGTTGTAGGTGGCGGTGGTGGTGCCGTCGCGGGTGAGGTTGCCGTTGTTGTCCCAGGTGTAGTTCGTGGTGGTGGTGCCGTTGTTCCAGGAGGTGAGGCGGCCGGCTTTGTCGTAGGTGTAGGTGTTGGTGCCTGCGCCGGCGAGGCCTGTGGTGGTCTTGGCGGTGAGGTGGTCTTCGGTGTCGAAGGTGTAGGTGGTGCTGGTGGTGGCGGTGCCGCCGGGTGCGGTGACGGTGTCGGTGGCGGGGCGGCCGAGCGGGTCGTAGGTGTAGGACCGGGTTGAGGTGCCGGTGCCGTAGCCGATGCTGGTGGTGCGGCCGAGGACGTCGCGGGTGTGGGTGGCGGTGACGCCGGTGACGGGGTCGGTGGCGGTGGTGAGGCGGTCGGCGGTGTCGTAGCCGTAGGTGGTGGTGCCGGTTGCGGTGGCCACTGTGGACAGTCGGTTGTGGTTGTCGTAGGTGAACGACGAGTTGCCCGACGGTCCGGTGGCGTTGACGATGTTGCCGCGGTCGTCGTAGGTGTAGGTGTTGCCGCCGGCGGAGGTCATGCGGCCGGCGAGGTCGTAGCCGAACGTGCGCTCGGGTGTGGTCGCCACGGTGCCCGCGCCGGTCTGCTTGACCAGGTTGCCCAATGGGTCGTGGGAGTAGCTGATGCTGACGCCGCCGGGCTTGGCCAGCCGTGTGCGTTGGCCGGCCTTGTCGTAGGTGGTGGTGTAGGTGCGGTCGGCGGCGTTCGGGTTTTGGGCCGTCGCGGGCTCGATGGTCGATTCGGGCAGGCCCCAGGTGTTCGTGGTGTAGATGGTGGGGTTGCCGTTGCCGTCGGTGGCTCTCGTGAGGTTGCCCGAGGCGTCGTAGCCGTAGCTGGTGGTGATCGACGTCGTGCCGGTGACCGGGCGGGTGATCGTAGTGAGTCTGCCCGCGGCGTCGTAGGTGCGGGTGGTGGTGTTGCCGAGGCTGTCGGTGAGGCTGGTCTGGTTGCCGGCGGCGTCGTGGCCGAAGGTGCGGGTGCGCAGCACCGTTCCCGTCGAGCTGAGGTCGCTGGCCGTGGTGAGGCGCCCGGCGAGGTCGTAGGTCGCGGTGGTCTTGCCGCCCAGGGCGTCGGTGCCGGTGACCAGTCGGCCTGCCGCGTCGTAGAGGGCGCTGGTGGCCTGGCCGAGCGGGTTGGAGGTCCAGACGCGGTTGCCCTTGTCGTCGTTGACGTACTGCGTCTTGTGACCGTCCGGGCTGGTGACCGAGGCGAGGTTGTTGAGCCGGTCGTAGCGGAGCTGGGTGGTCAGGTTGCGGGTCGGCGCGGGGACACGTTCGACGATGGTCGACGTGATCTTGTTGCCGAGCATGTCGTAGGTGGCGAAGGTCTGGGCGCCGTTGGGGTCGGTGGTGGACAGCAGTTCGCCGAGCGGGTCGTAGGCGGAGGCCCACACGCCGCGTTGGGTCTGGCCGGGCAGCAGCGGGTCGGTTCGGCGGACCCGGTTGCCCAGTTGGTCGTAGTCGAAGTTGGTGGTGTTGCCCAGTGCGTCGGTGGTGGCGGTGACGCGGCCGGCACCGTCGTAGGTGGCGTTCGTGGTGGCGGTGATCGGCGCGGTCGCGCCCGGCGGGGTGTAGGGCGGCAGTGTCGTGCTGGTCGGCCTGCCGGCGGCGTCGAAGGCGGTGCGGGTGACGTTGCCCAGCGGGTCGAGGCGGTCGACGGGCTCGCCGAAGGTGTTGTAGCCCGTCTTGGTCACCGCGGAAGTGGTGACCGGCGCTTGGCCGTTGGCTTCGACGGGGACGGCGGGGCCGGTGGTCGTGGTGACGCGGCCGAGGGCGTCGTAGCCGAGGGACTGGGTGTTGCCCCGGGGGTCGGTGACGGTGAGCGCGAGGCCGAGTTCGTCGCGGGCGGTTGTCGTCACCAGCGTCGAGGTCCCGGTGTGGACTCTACGAGTCAGCTCGCGACCGAGCGGGTCGTGGGTGAAGTCGGTCTGGGCGACTCTGGTCCCGTCGGGTGCCTTGACGATAGTGCTGGTGACGTTGTCGTTGGCGTCGTAGGTGTTGAACGTTGTCCGCGCGTGGCCGGTGTTGCCGCACTTGGCCGGGCAGTCGTTGTCGTTGTCGCGGACCTCGACGACGCGGCCGGCGAGGTCGCGCTTGTAGCTGGTGTAGTAGAGGCCGCCGCGGGTTTCCAGACCTTGGACGTTCCCGGCTCCGTCGTAGCGGTAGATGTGCAGGTTGATGTCGTAGGTGGTGCCGGTGTCGGGGTCCTTGTAGCCGACGAGGGTGTCGGAGAACAGCGCGCCGGTGGCTTTGTAGTCGTAGGCGATGGTGCGGCCCATCGCGTCGGTGCGGCTCGCGAGCTTGCCGCCGGGGTCGTAGGCGCGGGATTCGAGCACGATGTCACGGGGCGCGCCGCCGTCGCCGGTGAAGCCCTTCACCGTGGTGGTGGCGAGTTGGTGCCGTGCGGTGGTGTAGGTGTAGGTGAGTTCCGTACCGACGGCGTCGATGCGCTTGGTCGGCTGCCCCATCGTGTCGTACTCGGTGCGGGTAACGGCGCCGGTCGGGTCGGTCACCGTGGCGACGCGGCCGTAGGTGTCGTAGGTGTAGCTGGTGGTGCGGCCGGGGTCGTTGAGCGCGGCGTCGTCGACCTTGGTGGTGGCGATGGTGCCGTCGGGGTTGTAGGTGTTGGTCGTGCGCTGCTGGTGGGACGTGCCTGTGACCGCGTTGGCCACCACGGGTTCGGTGCGGGTGAGCAGGCGCGACATGCCGTCGTAGGTGAAGGTGGTCGTGACACCGTTGGGGAAGGTGGCGGAGACGACCTTCTCCTCGGTCGTGCGGCCGAGTGCGTCGTGGTTGCGGAACGTCTTCTTGCCGGCCGGGTCGGTCATCTCCCGCAGGTCGCCGCGGCTGGTGTAGGCGTAGGTGGTCACGCCGCCACCGGTGTTGGTCTCGGTGCGCTTGAGGCCGGGCGGCATGGTGCCGCCGCCGATGGCGGCCTCGGTTCCGGTGGTGTAGGTGACCGACGTCGAGCGGCGCGAGGAGGCGTCGCTGCCGGGCACGGTGGTGCCCGACAGGTCGCCTGAGGTCGTGTAGCTGAAGGTGGTGAGGTAGGTGTTGTCGGTGCTGTTGGCGGAACGGCCGTCGCGCTGCTCGGTGACGCGGTCGTTGCGCGGGTCCAGCGGGTCGTCGGCGTTGAGGAAGTAGTTGGCGTAGCTGGTGGTGCGCGAGGTCAGGTTGGCCCAGCCGACGCTGCGGGAGAGCACGTTGCCGCGGCCGTCGTTGACCATCGTGGTCTTGACGTTGTTCGGGTTGATGGTCTCCTGGAGGAAACCGCCGGTGTCGTAGGAGTACCAGGTCGTGCCCACGTTCGGCAGGGTCGTTCGGTTCAGCCGGCTGCCGCGGCTGGGGTTGTAGTTGTAGGTCGTGGACTGGCCGTCGGGGTTGACGATGGCCGAGCTCATCGAGGTCTTGGAGCCCAGGGTGAGCTGCTGGACGGTCCATGTGCCGCCGTTGTGGTCGACGTGGGCGCCCACCCGGTCGGGGGCGCGTGCGTAGGCGACCTGCGAGGCCACGCGCCCGCCCGGGAGCACGACCTTGGACAGCGCCTTGGTCATCAGGCGGGCGTTCCAGTGTTCGGCGACCGTCACCGCGGTCAGGGGCCGGTCGTAGATCGCCACGTCGGACAGGTAGCCGTTGAAGTGGCCCCAGTTGTCGGCTGGCCGGGCGGGCCAGGCGCGGCTGTTGACCAGGCCCGCGCCGAGGTGGGTCAGCGGCTCGGTGTGCACGATCGTCCCGGTCTGGGTGCCCACGGCCGTGCCGTCGAGGTAGAGCGTCTGCCGGTCGCCGGTGCCGGTGAGCACGGCGTGGTGCCAGATCCCGTCGTTGACCGCGTTCGGGGTGACGATGCCGGCGAGATTGCCGTTCCAGAAGTGCCCGTAGAGCTTGCCGTCCGTGCCGATGTACAGGATCGGGGTGCCGCTACCCGTCGCGGCGCCATTGGGCTCGGCCTGCGCGGAGGTGCCCATCAGCACGCCACCGGCGGTGGAGCTGGTCTTGAACCACAGCTCGGCGGTCAGCATCGCCTTGGGCGCGACGGCCTTGTCGGGCAGTTTGATATAGGACGTGGTGCCGTTGAGCCGGGCCGACCCGATGTCCGAGCCCGGCATCGCAGGGGCGGCGCCGAAGATCACGTTGCTGTAGGTGCCGTTGGCCTCGGTGCCGCCGATCGGCGCGCGGTTGCCGGCGACGGTGCCGCTGGTCTCGTGCAGCCGCCAGTAGCCGCTGGGGTTCCCGTCGAGCACGGTACTGCGGTAGTGCAGCACGTCAGCGTGTTCGTAGGTGGTGCAGCCGCCGGTCGGGTCGCAGACCCTCGTGAGCAGGTCGCCGTCGTAGGTGTAGTCCCAGGACAAGTTGCTGTCCGGTCCCGTGGTGACCTGGGTGACGTGGCCGCCTGTCCAGGTGAAGGTCAGGCTGCGGCCCGAGACGGCGTCGGTGACGGTGGTCAGGCGACCGGAGGCGTCACGGCCCAGCGTCTGGACGCGCCCGAAGTCGTCGGTGATCGAGGTGAGCCGGCCGGAAGCGTCGAAGGAGTAGTTGACGTGCCCCTTGGTCGACAGCTTCCACCCGCCGCCCGCGACCGAGACCAGCGTGGCGAACCGCCCGGCCGGCGGCGCGTACGTGCCGTCCGAGCGCTTGCCGAACCTGGCCTGCGCGCCCTCGGGGTAGGTCACCACCAGGTTGCCCGACCCGTCGGTCTCCTCGATGATCGCGGTGTCCCACCGGGTCGACCAGCCCGCACCGAACGCCGAGGACCGGCGCGGGTCCAGGCTGTTGTAGCTGCGAACCACCGACAGGGGCGGTCCGACCGCGGAGACGACGGCGTCGGTCGCGGTCGTGGTGTAGTTGCCGACAGCGGGGTCGACTCCGCCGCCGGGCACGGTCGACGAGGCGCCCAGACGGCTGGTGACCGCCGGCTGGGGCACCTGCGTCGAGAAGAACGACCCCTCGCTCCACAGTGAGTTGGCGGCCCCGTCGCCCACCATTCCGTACCAGACGTAGGACTTGCCCCACGTCAACTTCCCGCTCGGCACGGTCCACGCGGGCGAGGAGCTCCACGTCGACTCGGTGCAGTTCTGCAGGTTGTCCCCGCCCGCGTCGCAGATCTTGAACAGGTAGGACAAGCCCGGTCCCGGGTGGCTGTCCGGGTCTTGGCCGCCGAGAACCAGGGTGGGGGTGAGCACCTCGGAGATGTAGTTGCTCGGTGGCGACATCGACGTCACCACGGGCGCCTGGTTCGGGATGGTCATGCCGACGCCCGCCGACATCGGCACACCGGTCCAGCTGAACTTGGTCGTGCCGTAGTGGTCCATGTCGAAGTGCAGCGTGTAGCTGCCCGGCTTGAGCGTGCGGATCGTCGCGTTCACCGTCGCCGACCCGCCCGGCGGCACGTCGTGCGGCATCGCCGTCCAGGCGACGTCGCCCAGCTCGGTGCCCGCGCTGTTCCACAGCCGGTAGTGCAGCTTGTAGTTGCCGCCCGCGGTCCACGTGTCGCGTCCGTGGTTGGTGACGGTAACCTGCATGGTGCCGTTCTGGCTGGAGGTCACCGGCTTGGTCATCGCCCCGACCTGGTAGGTCGCCCAGTACGGGTTGTAGGTGATCTCCAGGAACGGCTGGTTCGCGCTGTTGCGGCTGGCGAACTTCTTCCACCCGTAGCTGTCGGCCTCCGACGCCCGGACGGTCAACCCGTTGTTCGTGCCGCCGTGCGTCCACCGGTGCACCACACCGACACCCGCGCTGCCCAGCGGGATCTTGTGCCATGCGCCGTTCTGGTTGCAGCCGCTGCTGTAACCGCTGGCGAAGTCCGCGTATCCCAGCTCAGCCCCGTACCGCGGGCCCGGCCAGGTCTTGTTGCCCGACAGGCTCCACGCCTGGTCGACGTCGTTGACCCACACCCGACGCGCACTGCACGAGTACGACCACACGTTGTACAGCCACAGGTTGGCGTCGAGGATGTAGTTGCCCGCCAACGCCGACGCCACCGAGTCGAACTTCAGGAACCCGTTCGCCTTGCTCGAACCACCGTCATAGGTGCCCACGCTGAACGTCGGGTCACCCGAGTAGTCCGCGTTCCACGGCGACTGCACGAACGTCGACCCGTCCGTGCGGTGCGACACCACGCTCGGGTCCGCCTTCACCGGGAACACCCGCGCCGGGTCGGACAGCCACGCCTTGTCCAGGCTGACGTGCAGCACGTCACCGTCGAGCCGGTAGGTCACACCCCGCGACCGCGCACCCTCACCCGAGCGCGGGTCGATCGCCGAGTCCTCCATGAACCCCGGCGGAACCACCGCCTTCACCACATCCGCGGCGTCCTTCAACACCACGGACCCCGCGTCCAGCGACGCGGTGAGCCCGTTGAGCCGCAACGGGAAATCCCACTCGGTCGGCGCGTCGGCCGAATCCAGGATCAACGTCTCCTTGATCCCGTTCGGCGTCGCCTCCAACTCCAGGTCCACACCGCCGCGCACGTCCGGGTACGTGACGACCGTGCCCTCGACCCGCGCCTCGACGCCCGTGGCGCCCGCGAGGCCGTAACCGAAGGACACACCGGAGCCCAACTCCAGCGACGCCACCGTCGCCGCATCCGCCGAGTCGGCGAACCGCTTGTTCACCGAGTCCGAGCGACTACGCCACGTGCCGCCGTCCTCGACCAGCGTCGAATCGATCGGGAACCACAAACCGTTGCGCGAGAAGAACTTCCGGCCTTGGAACACGCGGCGCGTGCGCGTGCCGTCCGGGTTCACGAACTCCTGCGTGTCCGCCGAACGCCGGTTCACCAACTCCCGCGACGCCCCGTCACCACCCTCGACCGGCGGAACCGAACCCTCACCGGCACCGACCTCCACCACGGTCTGCTGCGCCCGTCCCTCAACACCCAACTTCGGATCCGGAAACGGTTCGTCGGCAGGCAGACCACCCGGCGCCGGTGGCGAATCCCGCGTCGCGCCAGGGTCCTCAGCCCGCGTCTGCTCGCTCGTGGCCTCATGACTGCGTCCCGCCGCACTCCCCCACTCCTGCTGCGGGACCTCCCCCACCGCGCCCGCCGCGACAGCACCAGTCACACCGACCGGGATCGCCACCGACGCGACCAACGCCAGCACGACCCCGACGACACCCACACGCACACGGCGAACAGACCGCACGGTCCCCCCTCAAGCTCCGGCACACAGCAGCGAGTCCACGAGGGACGGCGGCCGGTCTGCGCGCACGCAGACCGGCAGACAGCACACCCCACCGCGACGCATTCAAGAAGACTCCAAACGGAGCAACGAGTCGTACGTGGGGGTACCACTTGCCTTCCATTCCGGAAAATCGGCAACAACCACGCACGACCACCACGTCCGAGCCCACCCGATTGACCGGCCAGCCTCCGCGTTACGTGATGAACAAAACATCCCCAACAGCATGGTGCAACGGCCGTGCGTTTTGATCACCACGATGGGCCGGTCGTGAGGCACCTGCCCGCGCACGACGGCAGAGTCCAGGAGTAGGCACTCTGTCCCGTCCGGCGACGCGGCAAAGCCTGGACGGAGCGCCGGCCCAGGCTGCGATGACCGCGCCTGTTGCGCTCTCCGGAAGGGCCTGGGGCGCACAGTGCCGTCGACTGGAATGACCGGCGATCGATTTCCGCAAGTCGGGAAACCGCATATTTGGGCGATCTGTCGTGACATTTCCTGCCACTGGGGTGACGGTTCAACGACAGAAGCCGCGCCAACGGAGGAAGGCCGGACCATGACCGGTGTCGAGTACGAGGAGTTCGCCGGGTTCGACGGTGCTCGTGCGCTGCCTCCGCCGAGCGGTCTGTTGAGCGGGGATCCGGCCGGGATGGACCTGTTGGTCGAGTGGCACTACCTCGGTGAGGGGATGCGGCACGCCAGTCGGCTGACGCGGGAGATGGTGATGTCCTCCGCAGTGGGCTTGGACTACGACCTCACCGGAGCGGTGGCGGCGTTCTCCGCAACCGGTCGGATCCAGGAGGTCTATGCGCGCGGGTTGTGCGATCAGCTCGCGGAGCACGCGGCGCAGATCCGGGGGTTCGTTGCCTTGGCCGACTTGGCTTTGGGCACGCCGCGCTTCGGCGAACCCGCGTCGTTGTCCCAGTTGCTGACGCGGGAGGAGAGGCTTCAGGTCGCGGGCAGGTTGGAGGATTTGAGCGGCCATCTCGCGTTGCGGGCGCGGATCGGGGAGCCGTGGCGGCTGCACGTCGTGGGGTGGATGGCGAAGGTCGAGCCGGCACCGGACATGGCGGTGAAGGGCAAGGCGGCGAGGCCTGCGGTGCAGCGGATCCGTGCCGTGAACCTGTCGGGTCGTGTTCAGCGCAGGCCCGATCCGCAGGGTCCGGCTGCTGTGTCGCAGGTTCGGCTCACCGTGTTCAAGGGCGTGGGTCGATGACGGGCGGCGGTGAGGGTGACTCGGTGCGGCCGGGTGGGGTGTGGGGTGGGCAGCCGGTGCCGA
Organism: Actinosynnema sp. CA-248983; assembly: GCA_050954585.1. Classification (GTDB taxonomy): domain Bacteria; phylum Actinomycetota; class Actinomycetes; order Mycobacteriales; family Pseudonocardiaceae; genus Actinosynnema. The sequence goes on from CP191863.1 coordinate 7,593,503, forward strand.
TTCCGGCCGTGCCGGCCTCGTTTGGGCCACTGACACAGATCACCGGCCGGCAACCGTCCGCTGTGGCGCCCTCCATGCCTGTGGGCTTCGTGGGGGAAGGCGTGAGGTTGGCGGCACCGCGGGGACGTGGTCGGGCGGCGGTGGTCGAGGTCTTGCGGAGTACGGCGCCGGTTGGTCGGGTCGTGGCGGTGCTCGGCATGGCGGGTGCGGGTAGGTCGACGGTGGCCGCGCTGCTGGCCCGGGCGGCAGCGGCGCATCATCCCGGGCCAGTCGTCGTGATGGACGGGTCGGGGTCGTTGTGGCCGGGGTTGGTCCGGCGGCTTCCGGCAGACCCGGAGGGTGTGCCGAACTGGCACCGACTCGGCGCGCTGCTGGCCGCGCCGGACGCCGTGCCCTCGTTGCGGGCGTTCGTCCACGGCACGCGTGGTGCACGGGTCGGGGATCCGGGCGCACGGGGTTGGGTGGCGCTGTTGGGCGGTGTCGCGCCGTCGCGGCCGTTGGAGCCGCTTCAGCCTGGCTTGCTGGTGGCTGCCGTGGAGGCGTGTCGCAGCGTGTGCCGGTTGACCATTGTGGACTGTCCTGCCGAGGCGCATGTGTTGGCGCGGCTTTGTGAGACCACCGCGGATGTGCTGGTGGTGGTGTGCCGTGCGGATGCGTCGGAGTTGCTGCGGTGCACGTCGCTGCTGGAGTTGTTGGCTCGGGACACCTGCCGGGATGTGCACGGTCGTGCGGTGGTTGTGCCTGTGGCGCATCGCCCGGGCCGATGGCCCAAGCGGGCCGTGGCGGCGGAGGCGGCGGCCGGTGACGCGGCGGAGGCGGTGATGCGGATGCCGCACGACTTGGCGCTGGCGGACGCCGACACCCCGGTCGTCTGTGGCGGCGACTCGGCACGGGAAGCGTCGGAGCGGATCGCTGCGGTGTCCGCGCTGATCGCGGAACAACCACGACGAGCTTGAGGAGTATGCGATGCACACGATGGTCGCGCCGACCGGTCGGCTGACGCAGCCCGGTGGGCCGTTGGATCCGATCGACATCCAAGACGGCCGCAACGCCCCGGGGTTGCAGGCGTTGGAGTCGATGGTCAACTCGATCGCGGCGTACGTGCTGATCGGCGGCTTGGCCGCGATCGTCATCGGGATTGGGATCGCCGTGGTCGGCCCGCGGCTGGGGTTCCAGCACGCGCGCGGGGTCGGCATCGGTGGCGTGGTCGGCGGGGTGTTCCTCGGTGCGGTGGTCGGAATGGCGTCGATTTTGATCAACTTCACCTACTCCGTGTTCTCCCAGTGAGAAGGGCGCAGTGATGGTCGACCACAGCCGCGCTCGGCGCGCTCGCACCGTTGTGAAGGCCGTAGCGGCCACCGCGGCGATCGGCACCGCCCTCGCAGGCGGCGTCCTTCTGGGAAGGTCGATGGAGGATGCGCCCCAGGCGGTGACACCTGATGTCGCGTGTGAGCGCGGTGACGAGGCGGCTGCTGCTGCGGCGGCGGGGCAATTGGCCGTGTTGCTGTCGCGTCGGGTCGAGGGCTCGGGCGCGACGCGGGAGGCGGTGCGCGGGTGGGGTGCGGCGCCTGTTGTCGAGGAGGAGTTCGGCCGGTGGGCCGAGCAGGAGAACCCGGCTTACCGGCACGGGTTGTTCGGCGCGACGGCGGTCAGGGTGGCGCGGCGCGACGGTGACCGGGTCGCGGTGTCGGTGGACGGGTTCTGGCTGCGGTCGGCCGACGCCGCCAACGGAGCGGGTGAGTTCGTCGGCGCGTTGTGGACGTATTGGGTGGTGTGGCGGGAGGGGCGGTGGGTGCCGTCGTCCCCGCCGGAGGCGGTCACCGTGCCCGGCGCGCACACCCACAAGGCGCTGCCGTTCATCAGGGCGCAGGCGGGGTTCTCGGGGGTGCCCTATGTCCGTTGTTGACCGGATCGCGCGCACGCTGGTGGTGTGGCCGCTGGTCACCCTGGCGTTGGCCTCGCCCGCGATCGCCGCGCCGCAGCCTCCGGAGGTCACCGACGGCATCGGGATGGTCCGGATCGGCGACCGGGACTACCCGAGGCTGCGGGTGTCGGACGGGCGCTGGTGGTATCTCGCCCCGAGCTGTCCGTGGCCCTCGCCGCAGGTGCCGGCGGACGCGGTGTGTGGTGGTGAGCAGGTGATCCTGCGTGACGACACCGACCTGCGCTGCACGTTCGTCATGACCTACCGCGCGGAGGTCACGCCGCCGCGGGCGACCTGGCGGTTCTGCCTGTCCCAGCCGCCGCTGTCACCGGCCTACCACTGGACCGAGGAGCAGAACGGCAACCGCGTCAACCAGCTGCGCAACGCCATCGGCTCCTGCCCCGACGCCGCGACGGGGTGTATGCCGATGCAGCGCTGGCCCCGCGGGGCCGACGGCCGCATCGACTGCGCGGCCATCCCGCGCGACCAGCTCGGCGAGTCGCTGGCCGCGGCGAGCGCGAACGGCACCGACACCGCGGTGATCGACCGGGTCTGCGCGGTGCTCAACGCCTACATCACCGGCCGGTCGTTCCCGGCCGGGACGACGGCGGCGGATCTGAACCTGGCCGGGCGGACGGTCGCCGACGGTGTCCCGCTGGGCACCTCGACCGCGCCCGGCCACACGGTGATCGACTGGAGGAAGGTCGGGGACAGCCTGGACGCGCTGTGCGCGACGCAGGGGCACCTGCCCGCGTTGGGCGCGTTGTGCGGCGGGAAGAACGCCGTCGAGGCGGGCGTGAAGCTGTGGGGCGTCATGGACTGCGCCACCGAGTTCGACAAGTGCCTGGCCGAGGCGGCGGCACGCGCCATGCTCACCGGCCTGGAACTCACCCTCGGTGCGCTGCGGCAGCCGACGGCGGTGAACTTCGACGAACCAGGGCTGCGGTCGATCCTGGGCGCTTTGGGCACGGTGAGCGCCTACCTCGTGCTGACCTTCCTGTTGATCAACGCGGTGGTCGCGGCGGTGCGGATGCGGACGCGCGAGTTGGCCGAGGGCGGGTTGGGGGTGGTGCGGTGGGCGTTCGGGCTCGGGGTCGGGTTGACGCTGGTGTCGTTGGCGATCTTCGTCTCCGACCGGGTGGCGGACTGGTTCGCCGACGAGACCGCCGGGACCTCCGAGGCCGTGTACGTGCGGTTCTTCGTGCTGATGCACCAGCTCGCCCTGTCCGACCAGGTGACCCAGACCAGGGGCTGGCTGCTGATCATGCTGGTGTTCCTGCTGGGCGCGGTCGCGGCCGGGGTGGCGTACCTGCTGTTGGTGTTCCGCAAGGGCGCGATCGTGTTGGCGGTGGCGTTGCTGGTGCTGCAGCTGGCCGGCGGTGCCGGGCCGCGGGCGCTGCGCAAGTGGCCGCGCAAAGGCGTGTCGGTGTTGTGGGCGTGCGTGATCGCCAAGCCATTGACCGTGATCGTGTTCCGGCTGGGTGAGAGCTGGATCGGCACCGGCCGCGGGCTCGGGGAGCTGCTGATCGGGGTGGGCACGCTCGGGGTGGCGGCGTTCGCGCCGTTCGTGGTGGTCAAGTGGTTCCCGCTCGACGGTGACGTGCTGGGCGCGGGGCGCGGGTCGATGGCGATGAGCAGCGCCACCGTGCTGGCCATGCTCGCCACCCGCACCTCCAGCTCCAGCTCGACCGCCCGTCCGGGCACCGGTCTGACGGCGTCCTCGGGCGAGGTCCAGGCGAGCCGAGGCGCCGCGACGGTGCTCCCGCCCCAGCGCACGCCGGCGGGCGGTGTCCCGTCCGGCTCCGGTTCGGCACCACCGCAACGCCGCGGTGACGACGTTCCCGCAGCGCCGGTGGAGTCGGTGCGCCGTGATGAGGGCGAGCGGCGGTCCGGGCTGGCGAGGGCGGCGATCGCCGGTGTGGTGGTGGCGGTGGCCGGGCAGGTGGCGATGGACGGCGTGACCTCCGGCGGCGCCACCGACAGCCCCTATCCCGACCAACTCCCCTACCTGCCCTACCCCAGCCACACTGCCACCCGGCACGGCGACCAGCAGCAGCCCAACCCGCCGCAACGCCGGCTCGGCCCGGCCGAGAACCAGGGACGGTGGTGACGAGGTGACCGAGATCCGAGTGCGGTTCTCCAAGAGGCGCAGCGACGGCATCCTGTGGGGCAAGACCACCGCACAGCTGCTGTGCCTGGTGACGGCGCTGTTCACCGCGGTCGCCGGACTCAACACCACCGGCCTGCTCAAGGCGGTGCCGCTGGGGGTCGCGGGCGTGCTGGTGGCGGTGGCCCTGCTGCCGGTGTTCGGGCGTCCGCTGGTGGACTTCCTGCCCATCCTGCTCGCCCGCCTGCTCGTCCGCGCCACCGGCGAGCACGAGTACCGGGGCGGCCCGTTCCGGCTGCGCCCCGACGAAGCCGTTGCCGACGGCCCCCGACTGCCGGGCGATCTGTCCCGGCTGCGGTTGTTGACCTATCAGGTCGGCGAGGACCGGTCCCGAGACCTGGGCGTGGTCAAGGATCCCACCGACGGCAGCGTGGTCGCGGTGCTGGAGGTCAGCGCGGACACCTTCGCCCTGCTGGACTCCGGCCAGCAGGCCCAACGCGTGATCGGGTTCGGCGCGGTGCTCAACTCGCTGTGCCGCTCGGACAGCCCGCTGTCCCGCGTGCAGATCCTGCACCGGGTGATCCCCGAATCCGGAGACCCGGTCCGCCGCGACTTCAACGTCCACGGCATCCACGACGACAACCTGGCCGCCGCCTACGAGGAGCTGATCGCCGCCCAGGGCCGTACCGCGCAACGCCACGAGTCCTTCGTCGTGCTGCGCCTGGACCCGCGCCGCGCCACCGCCCGCATCAAGGCCTGCGGCGGCGGGGACGAGGGCGCGGCGGCCGTCCTGTTCGCCGAGATCACCCGCGTCACGCGAGGACTGCGCGCCGCCGGGCTCACCGTCCGCGGCTGGCTACCTCCACGCGGCCTGGGCTACGTCATCCGCACCGCCTTCGACCCCACCGCCACCGCCATGCTCGACCGGCGCGGCGGCGGTCAAGGCGACCAGCAAGGCGGCGACCACGGGTCCCCCTCCGGCGTGGACCCGGCGGTGTGCCACCCCATGGCCACCTCGACCACCCGGACCACCTACGCCACCGACAACGCGGTGCACCGCACCTGGTGGATCGCCGAATGGCCCCGCGCCGACACCGGCGTCCCCGTCGGCTTCCTGGAACCGGTGCTGCTGCGCCTGGCCACCCGCCGCACCCTGTCCCTGGTCTTCGAGCCGCTCCCCGCCCGCAAAGCGCAGACCCGCATCGACGTCCAGGCCAGCGCCGACGACGCCCGCGACACCCTCAACCGCCGCATCGACCGCCGCACCAAACGCGCCGACCGCCGCGAAACCGAAGACCTCGCCCGCCGCGAAGCCGAACTCGTGGAAGGCTTCGCCCACTTCCGGTTCCTCGGCTTCGTCACCGCCACCGCCGCCACCCGCGACGAACTGGAAATCCACGCCGGCACCGTCGAAGCCGCCCTCAACGAATCCGCCGTCGAACCCCACGTCCTGCACTGGGAACAGGACCAGGGCTTCTGGGCCGCCGCCCTCCCCCTCGCGCGAGGCCTGCGATGACCACCGACCAGCCCTGGGTGCTGCCCGACCGCGTCCCCCGCCCGTGGCTCGGGCCACGCGGGCGACGCGCCGGACGCATCGCCCACCGGATGCGGCTGCCCGCGCACGTGGAGTCCACCGCGCAACTACGCGGCCTGTTCCCCTGGCTCGCCGGCGTCGGCCTACCACCGCTGGGCAGCTACATCGGGCAGGAGCGGTTCTCCGGCAGCCCGTTCTGCTTCGACCCCTGGCGCCTCTACACCGCAGGCCTGCTGCACGACGCCGGGATCTTCATCGCCGGCGTCATCGGCAGCGGCAAGAGCGCCCTGGCCAAGACCTTGTGCACCCGCGGAGTCGCGTTCGGCCGCCGCTTCGCCGTCCCCGGCGACATCCGCGGCGAATGGACCCCCGTCGCCCACGCCCTCGGCGGACGCGTCCTCACCCTCGGCCCCGGCATGACCCACCGCCTCAACGCCCTGGCCCTACCCCCCAAACCCGAACACCTCACCGACACCCAGTGGTGGCCCATCGTCCGCTCCCACTGGGAAGAACTCCTCGCCGCCCTGGTCCGCACCCTGCTGCCGAACCAGCGCGCGCTGACCATGGACGAACGCACCGCCCTGGAAACCGCGCTCACCGCCGCCACCCGGTGGCACGACGTCGACGGCGACCTGTCCCGCCTACGCCCCATCCACCTCGGGCTCCTGGTCGACCAACTCCTGGAACCCACCCCGGCGATGGCCGAACACCACCATCTCGACGTGGATACCTTGCGCGACCGCTCCCACGAGATCGGTCTCGCCCTCCGTGCGCTGACTCAGGGCAGCCTCGCCGGCCTACTCGACGACCCGCGCCCGGACAACCAACTGGACTGGCGCGACACCGCCACGGTGGTCGACATCAGCCGGGTCACCACGAACGACACCGCTGTCGCCCTGGTCATGGCCACCACCCAGGCGGTCATCGAACTGGCCTTCGCCCACCGCCCCGGCCACCGCTACACCGTCTACGACGAAGCCTGGCGCCTCAACCGCTACCCCGCCCTGATGGCCCGCACCAACGCAGGCCAGAAGGTCTCCCGCGCCACCGGCAACGCCACCCTGCTGCTCTGCCACCGCCTCACCGACCTGCTCGGCGGCACCCCCGAGACGCAGTACTTCGGCCGCGCCCTGCTCGCCGACTGCGGCACCCGCATCCTCTACCGCCAACGCACCGATCAACTCGCCCTCACCGCCACCGAACTCCAACTCGACGACAACCAAGCCACCCTCCTGCCGCTGCTGGACCAGGGCACCGCGCTGTGGAAGGTCAACGACCAGCCCTACCTCGTCGACCACATCGTCCTGCGCGACGGCCGGGAATGGCCCCTCATCGACACCGACCACACCATGCGCGACACCACCGGGACCTCGCCATGAACCCACGCCGCGATCCCCACGGCGACGACCAACTCCTCACCCTCGCCGCCCTACTCGTCCTCGGCCTCCTGGTCGCCGGACTCCTCACCGGCCTGGTCCTCGGCGGCGCACTCACCGCCCAACTCGACGGCCACGGCTGGCACTGGCGCCCCACCGGCTGGGCCTACGCCCTTGCCGCGCTCCTGCGCAACCCCGGTCAACCCGGCAGCGCATTCGGGCATCCCGACTCCAACCCCGCCCTGTGGTGGACCATCACGGGCCTGGTCGAACTGCTCGTGCTCGCCATCGTCGTGTCGCTCGTCGTGTTGGCGGCACGGTTCCTCCGCCACGACACCACCCTGGCCACCCGCCACCAACTCCAGCGCACGCTCGGCGCGAAGGCCGCCCGCACCCGCGCACACCGAGCCCGCCCCTCACTGGCCGGCACCGCGCACCACGCCCCGATGCACGAAGTCGCCGTCCACATGGGACGCTCGGTGCACCACCGCATCGACCTCTACGGCCAACACGAAGACGCCGAACTGGTCATGGTCGGCACCCGCCAAGGCAAAACCAACCGCCGCATCATCCCCCGCGTCCTCGACGCCCCCGGCCCCGTCGTCACCACCAGCACCAAAGGCGACGTCCTGGCCGCCACCGTCGGCATCCGCGCGCAACACGGCCCCGTCCACGTCTTCGACCCCGAAGACGTCACCGGCTGGCCCGAACCCCTGCGCTGGAACCCCATCACCGGCTGCCACCACCCCGACGAAGCCATCCGCCGCGCCCGCGAACTCGTCGCCGCCCGCCCCCTCGACGGCACCGTCACCAACTCAGGCTTCTTCACCGACTCCGCCGCCCGCGTCCTGCGCTCCTGGCTCCACGCCGCAGCACTGGGCCACAAAACCATGCGCGACATCCTCGACTGGGCCGCCCACTGGTCCGACGACGAACCCATCGCCCTACTCCACCGCTCCCCACCAGCACCCACTGGGCCCACACCCTCCAAGACCTCACCACCAACACCGCAGGCGAAATGCTCGGCGGCATCGCCCAAACCCTCAACCTCATCCTCGACCCACTCAACAACCCACGACTACTCGACGCCTGCTCCCCACCCCCGAACCACGCCTTCAACGTCGAGAACTTCCTCCGCTCAAGGGGAACCCTCTACATCATCAGCGAAGGAGGAGTCGGCTCAGCAGGCCCACTGGCCTCAGCCCTCGCCCTCCACGTCCACCACCAAGCCAAACGGCTGGCCACCCGCTACCCCGACGGACGCCTCGACCCACCCCTACGCTGCCCCTGGGACGAAGTCGGCAACATCGCCGCCCCCGAAAACCTCGGCCAACTCGTCTCCGACTCCGGCGGACGCGGCATCCACATGATCCTCGCCACCCAAGGCCTCGGCCAACTCCACCGCCGCTGGGGCAAAGACCAAACCCGAGAAATCTGGAACTCCGTCACCACCCGCCTCATCCTCGGCGGCGTAGCCGAAGCCGACACCCTCGACGACCTCTCCCGCCTCGTCGGCGACACCCGCCAACTCACCACCAGCAACAACACCGGCGACTTCCGCAAAACCCGCTCCACCACCTACACCTGGGAACGAGCCCTACGCATAGACCAACTCCGCACACTCCCCGACGGCCAAGCCCTCCTCCTCTACCGCAACACCCCAGCCACCCTCGTCCACCTAGACGCCTGGTACGAAGACCGGGACGCCCACCGCCTGACCACCCTCAAACAGCAGGCCGAGCAACGCATGGGCCGAACGGCCAGCTCATGACCAACCCGGACCCCCAACGGCTCATCACCGCACTCACCGCAGAACTAACCGAACTCCGCGCCGCCCACCACCAACTCGCCGACACCGTCGACCATCTCCTCGACGCCATGGAAGCGGTGCACCGCAACCAAAACCGCAACGACCCCGGCGACTGGGACTGGACCTCCCTGCCCCCGGACCGCGCCACAACCCTCTGGGCCCAACTCCACGACTTCGTCGATCACCTCAACACCCGCGAACAACTTGGGCCCACCCAACGCATCCCACCCTGCTGGCCCCACCACACCCGCGCAATCGAGGACCTCACAGCCCTCCTCGCCGCCTGGCACGACGCCTACCAAGGCACCACCGGCCCCACCAGCGCCCCCATCCACTACCGCACCCACTACCTCTGGCCCACCCTCACCCGCCTCACCGAACCCAACACCCCACTCCGCCGCTGCATCGACAAAAACCAACACACTCCCGCGAACAGCCCCTGCGACACCGTGTTCCACGGCCGCCCTCAATCGGCTCGATCGGCGGGTAAGAGCCAACGCGAAGAGGGATCAAGCTAAGGCATCGATTCCCAGCGTCGCCACGACCGACCCGGAGCACCCCGGAGATTCGACTTCGAGCCCATTGAAAGGCACGTGCCAGCGCTAGCAGGCGGAGGACGTTCCGCTTGGCGTTGCTCTCACTGGAACTCGCCTTCCAACGCTGTCGGGAGCGCAGCGGCACGCCGATCAAGCCTCAGGTCGTCACGTTGCGATCCTCGCTGGAACCCGCGTTCCAGCGCTGCGCTCGTTGTACTCGTTGTTCCGACCGCCGAAGCTGTTGCGATCCTCGCTGGAACCCGCGTTCCAGCGCTGCCTCGTCGAGGGTGACCGCGTACACGGCGGCGGCGCTTAAGGTTGCGATCCTCGCTGGAACCCGCGTTCCAGCGCTGCTCCTCGGGCTGCTGGCCGACTTTCTCGACCTGCACTGGTTGCGATCCTCGCTGGAACCCGCGTTCCAGCGCTGCCGGCACGGGCGTCTCGCCCTCGTGCCACCACGCCATGTTGCGATTCTCGCTGGAACCCGCGTTCCAGCGCTGCCAGGTCGGCTCGGTGGCCACGCGCAGCGTCCACGGCTCGTTGCGATCCTCGCTGGAACCCGCGTTCCAGCGCTGCCAGGCCCACGACCAGCGGCGCGGCGATCGAGCCGCCGTTGCGATCCTCGCTGGAACCCGCGTTCCAGCGCTGCGTGGGCGACAAGGTCGGCGGCGGGCCACTCGGTGTTGCGATCCTCGCTGGAACCCGCGTTCCAGCGCTGCACCTTCTCCGCTTGCAGCCGGGCGGCGCGCGTACCGTTGCGATCCTCGCTGGAACCCGCGTTCCAGCGCTGCCCAGGCGCAGCCCGGTCGACGTGCCGCCCGCGCCGGCGTTGCGATCCTCGCTGGAACCCGCGTTCCAGCGCTGCCCCATGCCTCCGCTGCTCATGCCGCCACCCCTGGCCGTTGCGATCCTCGCTGGAACCCGCGTTCCAGCGCTGCTGGATGGCGATGCACGGCCTCGGCACGATCACCTGGTTGCGATCCTCGCTGGAACCCGCGTTCCAGCGCTGCCGCGAACGTGGCGGCCAGCGCCTTGTTGCTCGACCAGTTGCGATCCTCGCTGGAACCCGCGTTCCAGCGCTGCCGGAAGCCATCGAGTTCGCCGGGTGGCTCATTCAGGTTGCGATCCTCGCTGGAACCCGCGTTCCAGCGCTGCGGTGCGACCGGCACCGACCACAGGGCTCAGATACTCGTTGCGATCCTCGCTGGAACCCGCGTTCCAGCGCTGCGATCGCACAGCAGATCCCGGAGATCGGCGGCCTGATGGTTGCGATCCTCGCTGGAACCCGCGTTCCAGCGCTGCCCTGCCTGGCCTGCACAAATGCTTCTGCGCAGGTCGAACCATCATCTCACGTCCCACAATCCAGGACGACACGCCGACGACCGGTTCGGAACCCCTCGGCGTGTCGCGGGACGCTCCTGGTTCTGAACCGCGCCAACGTCAGGCGACCTCACCCTTTGCCCATGCCGCCGCGTCGACTGGCTTCCTGCCGGCAAGCGCTTGGTCGACCATGTCGTCGATGGCCTGAGCCGGGATGACGATCCGCGTCCTTACTTTGATTGCCGGGAACTGCCCCGCTTCGACGGCCCGGTAGAGCGTCATCGGTGACAGGCGGAGGAGTCGAGCTGCTTCGGCGATTGTGTAGAACCGCCGTACATGTTGGGGGTCGACGCTAGCGCTGTCTCGTTCCATGACGCGTACCTCCGGGTCTCGCATCCAGTGTGAACTGGAAACCGTCTGAAGGCAAAGTTTCCATGCGTCGGAAACGTTGGCACTCAGGCCACAAAAGTCATCAGGATCTCGTCGGAACCGACAACGCTGATCCGCATTTCGTAGTCGCCGAATGATTCGTCGTCGAATCCTCTGCGTCGCAGCGCGCTGACGAACAGACGGTGCAGTTGGTCGAAGTCGCCGGGATCGGCGTAGGTGACCATGCTGCCGACACTCGTGTCCGCAGGGCCGATAATCTCAAGTCGCAGTTTACGTTTGCTGTCCGCGATGACAGCGAGCGTCTGCGCCCGCTCATTTGGCATATCACTTCCCCGGTCAGCCGCAGCGGGCAACATCGTCACATTCGCCGGTGGCGACTGTTGTTCGTACAGCGGTGCGTCATCGTCGTCTCCGTCGGCGCGGACGATGACCGGGCGGACGCCGCGGCCGGTGCGGGCGACCAAGCCCCATTCCTTGAGCAGCGCCAAGGCACGGTGAGCGGTGCCGACGGAGACACCGTGACGGACCGCGAGTTCCTTGACGGTGGGCGCTGGTGTGCCGTCTTGGACGTCCTCGGCGATGATGCGGGTGCGCTCCAGCGCGGCAACGGTCTCGTATGGGCTCTGGGGCGCGGCCTTGGGACGGTCTTTCGGCGCGGGAAGGCCGGCGGGGCGAGCGGGGACGCGGTTCATCAGGGTTGTCGACGCGCGCTGGTCGGCCTCGCTGACCCACGCCGCGTACATCTTGAGTGTGACGGTTCCACCGCCGGAGTGACCCAGTCTGCCGGCGACCGTACGGAGATCGACGCCACTGGAGATGAGGTCGGTGGCGGTCCAGTGGCGCAACTTGTGGAGCGTGGTGTCGATGCCCAACTTGTTGACCATGCGGCGGTAGCGCTGGCTCACCGCGCGGGGCTTGAAGCCCACTTCGCCGTCCGGCGAGGCCGGGAAGATGAACGAGTCCGGCGACAACGTCGCTCCGACCTCGCGGGCCAAGGTCTCCAGGTAGCGACGGAGCCGCAACAGGACCTCCACCGTGTACGGGTCCAAGGCGAGGATGCGGTGCTGATGGGTCTTGGTGTCCTTCTCCCACACCGCGGTGTAGCCCTGGGCGATGGCACGCTCGACCCTCAGCCGCCGTTCGTCCGGTTCGAAGTGCCGCCAGCGCAGGGCGCACATCTCACCGCGTCGACTGCCTGTGGTGGTGGACGTCCACACCAGCGCGCCGAAGATCGGGTCCAGCAGCCAAGCCGCCTCGATGATGGCCGCCAGTTCGGCCGACGACGGCGGCTTGGGTGCCGGCGGAGGAGGCGGTGGCGGTTCCGCCTTCGCCATCGGACTGCGCGTGACCCAGTCCTTGCGGCCCGCTCGCTTGTACGCGCCGGAGAGGATGTAGTGGATCTTGCGGACCGTCCAGGCCGCCAGCGGCTTGCAGACATGCGGACGGCACCGGCGGTCGCAGGTGTGTGGGCCGGCCGTGCGGTGGTCGACTTCCTTTCCCCCAGTACAGTGGTCGCGGCAACGCTCCAATTCCTCGTAGTAGGAGTCGAGGGTGTCGACATCGAACGAATCAGCCTTGAAATGCCCGACGATCGGATAGATGTGTTTGCGGGCGTATCCCTCGTAGGCTTCGCGGGTCGTGCGTTCGAGCCGCGCCTTCTCGATGTGATGCCGGACGATGAATCCGACGGAAGCCTTCGTGAGTGGATTCGAACGCTCGTCGACCTGCCGCAGGAAGCCGTCCCGAACCTCGCGCGCTTTCGCTTCTGCGTTGGGTCCGGCGGGGATGACCTCGGTCAGGTCGTGACGCTTCCGGGTGATGGGGTCGATCCCGGCGTACACCCGCACGCGCAGGGCACCGCTGGGCAGCGTGTCGATGCTGCCGCGCTCCCTCTGGGTGGTGTCTCGCCGGGCCATGAAACGGAGGCTAGACCGGGTTTCGTGTCACGACACGTGTCACGAACCGGACTTCACGGGTTCCGACAGGCCCCTCGAACCCTTGAGCACCGCCCCTGAAACGAAGCAGGTCGGGCACCGACTCGGTGTCCGACCTGATCTTGAGTGCCCCCGGCAGGATTCGAACCTGCGCACCCGCCTCCGGAGGGCGGTTTGGTCACACGTCCTGACCTCGGATAACTCCCTGAGATGCGTTCGCGTGGGCACACGATGGACATCGGGCCTGGCAGGCGGCGAGTCGCCGTAGGGGGGACGATGCGCCTCTAGCCATGCCGAGGTGCCTCAGACGTGGAGTGCGTTCGAACAGCGGATCGGCCAACGGTCCGCAAGCTAGGACGCCCCGTCCTACCTGCTGTAGACCCGTTCGTCTCGTATCTTGACCTGCGTATTCTGGGTAGCGACGCAGCTCACTCCGGCAGGGAGGCGCGTGTTCCCCATGAGCGACGACCTGAGCCTCGGCGAACGCATCAAGCGCAAGCGGCGCGGACGGCTCACCCAGGAGCAACTGGCTGAGAAGGCCGGGGTCAGCGTCGACCTCATCCGCAAGCTGGAGCAAGAGGTCCGACACACGGCGAGCATGAGTTCGTTGACCAGCATCGCCCGTGCCTTGGACGTGGATGTGCCCCAACTCCTCGGCCAGACCAGCACCATCGCGCCGCAGATCGACGAAGAAGCGGTCGGCATCCTGGCGATCCGCGACGAGCTGACCTCACTCTCGTACTTCCCCGGCTTGGCCGATGAAGAGGTCTTCAATGACGAGCCACCGACCGTAGCTGGTCTCCGCACGGCGCTGGCCCATGCAGAGGCGATCCGCCAGCACGGCTCCTTCGCCCAACTCGGCGTGATGCTGCCTGGCCTCATCACCGAGGCGCGAGCCGCCGTGCGAGAACTGAGCGGCGACGACGAGGTGGAGGCGTATGGCCTGCTGTCCGAGGTCATCCAGATCGCCTCGACCATGCTGACGGCGCTGGGTAAACCGGACATCGGGTACATCGGCCTCATTCGCGCCCAAGAAGCTGCGGAGAAGTCGGGCAACGAGTTGCTTCAGGCGATGAACGTCTCGGCGTTGTCGTGGGTGTTCTTCAAGCAGGGACGTCTCGATGACGCAGAGACGGCTGCGCTCCGCAAGGCTGAACGACTTGAGCCGGATTTCGTACGGGGCTCGCCTGAGAGCCTGGCGGTCTGGGGCATCCTCATGTTGCGTGCGGCCAGCGCGGCGGTGCGGAACAAGCACGTCGATCGCTCAGAGGAGCACATGAGCCTCGCCCGTGCGGCGGCGGCGCGGATCGGCAAGGACTACAACATCTTCGCCACGCCGTTTGGACCGACCAACGCGGGGATCGCGGCCGTCAACGCGGCCGTGGAGAGCGAGCGGTACGACTACGCTCTGGAGCTGGTGAAATCCGTACCTGCCAACGGCTGGGTGTCGCCGACCTGGCGAGCGAGGTATTTGCTCGATGTCGCGATCGCGCACAGCGAACTTGACCAGGACGAAGCGGCCACACAGCAGCTCCTTGAGGCTGAACGTGTCGCGCCTGAGTGGATGCGTTACCACACGCTGAGCCGCCAGACAGTGCAAGAACTGTCGGAGCGAGCACGCCGCAAACAGACTCCACTGCTTCAGCTTGCGGACCGGCTGGGTATTCAACCGTAGACACATTTGACCCCAGCGTCCCGCCAACCGCCCTGCATCGCCGCTCATGCTGTGAAAGAGAGCCGCTGCCCGGTTTGATCTAGGACACTGCGTCCTAGTCGGCTCCCGCGTTCGTGTCGGCTATGAACCGTCGTCGCTTCCGCGTTATCCGCACTCTTGCGATTGTTGTCGAGGCAACCGGCGTCGGGAGACTCCCGACAGAGCGCACAGCGCCCAGTGCCGGTCGCCAGTCGCCCCGGCGGCAATCGCTGCGGGTGGACTAGCCACAAGAGCGAGGCGGGGGTGGTCTCCCCCGGCGGTGCGCTGCTTTAGCTGAGTACCGCAGGCGGCTCCCGCCTTGCCCTCAACCGCGGAGGTGAAGGGTGTGGACCTGACCATCAAGATCGTCGGTGCGGCAACCGGTTTTGCAGGCATGTTTACGGCTATTTGCCTCGGCGCTCTGGCGCACTACTGGCTCACGGGCAGTCACAAGTTTACGCGACTGTTGCCGCGCTCGCTCCGAAGGCTCCTGGGCCTAACGCGATGAGTGCCTCAGTGGAAATGGAGTCACACCTGCTCGACGACTGGCTGGAGTTCATTGCCAGGGACGGATGGGGTTTCATCTACTGGCCCAACTGGCGCGAACCAATGGCAATGGCAGCCTTTCGCGAGTGGCGCGGACTCGGATTGACCGACGTCATCGCATTGATCAACGAAGACTTCGCTTTCGGTTACCGAGCAATGACGCCCACCGGGCAGGACGGCTTCGCGCCGGATTACGTTCTTTATGTCACTGAGGGTCCTCGTCCGATACACGTCCTGCGTGCGGTACTCAGCCTCCCCGAGCCCGCCGACACGGCTGCACCAGACGTCATCCAGGCCGCTCCTAAGGGTATACACCGCATCTTCGGCCTACTCGGGTCCCACCGGACAATCCGTCCCGCAGGGATGCGGACACCCATGCCCCGCTTCCGACTGCGCCAATCCAGCACGGACCCTCATGTGCCCGAACCCAGGTCCGAGGTGCGACGCGACCAGGGTTGATGACCGGTGCGAGGAGGGTCGAGCGCCCGGCGTTCTGTGGTAGGGGCACCCGGCGCAGCTCCCCTTCTCGCGCCGCCAAGACCGCGTCCGATACGCGGAAACGCGCCACAACAGCCGGAAGGAGGCACCTACGGACATTCGTCGTCAGGCATGACCGCAGCACGCATGGAAAGCCTCCTTCATCGATATGAGGAGGCTTTCCATGCCGCCAGTCGACGCCATGCGCCCATCAAGTCCGGTACAACCTTCACTCGAATGCACCTCGCGGAATTCGCATTTCGCCATAAGGATTTGATTGGCCGCCGGCCATGGCAGCAAGCGCTGCCCGCCGCTTGCCCCAGTTGCCGAGTGGACTGGGCGCCGCACTCCGACCTCAACTCCGAACAAGCGCACTTCATCGGTGGGGCTGGCATCGATGCATCCCGCACCACTGAGCGCCACGCAGGCCCTCCAGCGCGCTATGTGCTGGAGGCAGTACGAGAGGAACTGCACGCATGACAACCGCACTCGCACTACCGTCCGAGGAGAATCCGCTCGCACCGCTCAGCGGCCAGTTCGCCCTCCGTGGGTCGACCTCGGCCGAGCAGGTGAACGACGTGCCGTCCCCGGTGGGCACCCGCCCCTTCGGGCTGCGTCGTGCCACGGCCGCCCGTCAGGGCGTGACGATCCCGGCTTGGACCTACGACGGTGACGCGCAGATGGCCGTGGACGCCTTCGGCGTGCCGCTGATCGAACTGCCCACCATGGGTGATCCCACGGCCAAGACCACTGCGAGCGTGGACGGGGAAGACCCGCCCAGCTCCGAGGACTGGATCAACGACTGATGACGGTCCTCATCCTCGCGCCCGAACTGGATCTCACGGCCGACCGTATGGTCAAGACGCTGGAAGATCGCGCTGTGCCCGTCGTCCGGCTGGACACGGCCTGGTTTCCGCAGCGAGCGGGCATTGACGCTGAACTTCGTGATGGGCGGTGGGTGGGGACGCTGTCCGCCGCTGAGCGGACTGTGGAGCTGGAGGGGCTGCGGTCGATCTGGTACCGCAGCCCTTCCGCCTTCGACTTCCCGGAAGGCATGAGCCCGACCGAGCGGCACTGGGCCATGACGGAGGCCAAGCTCGGGTTCGGCGGTGTGCTGGCGTCGCTGCCCGTGAAGTGGGTGAACCATCCAGCTCGCAACGCCGACGCCTCGTACAAGCCGGTGCAGCTCGTGACCGCGGCGCGGTGCGGCCTGGCGGTCGCCGAGACCCTGGTCACGAACAGCCGGGCCGCAGTGCTGCGCTTCTCGGCGGACGGGCAGACCGTGACCAAAGCGCTCGGCGCCCCCTCGATCCGCGAAGAAGGGGGCCGCAAGACAGCCTTCACACACCTTCTCAGCGCGTCCGACTTGAGCGATCTCCGTGGTGTTGAGATCACCGCCCACCAGTTCCAGCGGTGGATTCCCAAGTCCTACGAAGCGCGCGTCATCGTGGTTGGCGACAGCGTGTTCGGCGCGGTGATCCACTCGAACACCGCGGACACGTACATCGACTGGCGCAACGACTACAAGGCGCTGACCTATGACCGTGCCACCCCGCCGCCTGACGTCGTGACCGGCGTCCGCGAGTACTGCCACGAGCTGGGACTGGCCTATGGCGCGTTCGACTTCGTAATTCGCCCGGACGAGCAGTGGATCTTCCTGGAGTGCAACGCGGGCGGCCAGTACGGTTGGCTCGAAGATGCGGCCGGGCTGCCGATCACCGCGGCGCTGGCCGACCTCTTGGAGAATGGGGACGACGCATGACGGAAACCCTCCGGCCGTGGCGAGACCTCGCGCGGAAACTCGCCGATGAACTCACGGCGGAAGGCGTCCTGCGGTCGCCCGCGCTGCGTATGGCGGTGGAGGAGACCCCCAGGCACGTGTTCGTGCCCTACTTCTTCACCCAGCAACCGGACAGGTCGTGGGTGCGGACCAGCGCCGGAGACAACGATTGGCTGGCCGCCGTGTACCGGAACGAGCCGCTGGTCACCGACCTCGCTACGACGACGAGCGGCGATCGTGTCACGGTCTCGTCCTCGACCAAGCCCGGCTTGATGGTTCGAATGCTGGAAGCCCTGGACCTTGCCGACGACCACCGTGTGCTGGAGATCGGCACCGGAACCGGGTACAACGCCGCCGTCCTCTGTCACCGCCTCGGCGACGAGCGGGTCTTCTCCGTCGACATCGGAGCATCGCTGGTCGAAGCCGCTGGCGAGCGCTTGAACTCGCTGGGCTTGAAACCAACCCTCGCAGCCAGCCACGGAGGGCAAGGACTGGCTGAGCACGCCCCATTCGATCGCATCATCGCCACCTGCTCGGTCCCTGCGGTCCCGTGGGAATGGGCCGAGCAAGTACGGGAGGGCGGTCTCGTGCTGGTCGACCTCAAACCGAGCGTGCACGCCGGAAACCTGGCATTGCTCACTCGCAGGGCCGGCAAGCTCACGGGGCGCTTCCTCGCGCGCTGGGCAGGGTTCATGGCGATGAGAGAAGCCGACGAGGCACCGGAAGGTGTGCAGGCCCACGGGAACGGCGTGTCCGGCACCCGATCGGAAACCCGTCTCCCGCCGACACCGTGGACCCAGCTCGTGCCCTGGTTCCTGGCGCAGGCGGAGATGCCGGGCGAGGTGTCGGTCGGGTACCGGGGCGTGACCGACAGCGGACCCGAATGGGCCACGCTCAGCGCCTCCGACGGCTCGTGGGCCTGGGCCCGAATGCGAAGTGACGGACTTGGACCGGAAGTTCGCGAGGTGCGCCAGGGCGGTCCCGTGAGGTTGTGGGACCGCGTGGAGGTCGCATACGAGGCGTGGGAGAAGCTGGGCCGTCCAGACTGGGACCGCCTCGGCCTCACCGTGACCGGGGACGGCCTGCACCGGGTGTGGCTTGATGATCCGGACGGTGATCATGCTTGGCGGCTCGCCGCTGGGCGCAATATCGACTGACCTGAGCGGTTCGTGCCGGTCGCGCAAAGCCCCCTCTCGTCGAGAGGGGGCTTTGCGCGTTTGGACTACTTCGCCGTCGCGGCACCAGCGGGCTTGATGCCCTCGTTCCCTGTCCCGTTGCCCGCGTTCAAGACTTGGCGCAGCCTGCGGTCGGACACGCCAAGTTTGGCAGCCACGGTCGCCCTGGTCGGCGTGTCCGTGGACGCGAGGAGCTCCAGCGCCTTGATGCGCAGCACCTCGGAGGGCACGCGCTTGCGCCTACGCACTTGACTCTGCTCGATCGGTACAACGTCGACGGCCGGAAGTTCCGATCCCGTCCCGGCGGCCGGAAGTTCCGGCGCTCGCTTCCGAGGAGCCTGGGCGACCGGAACGCGGTCAGCGTCAGACGGCACCGGAACTTCGGACAAGTCGTGCTCCACGGGTTGTCCACCAGAGCCCTTAGAAGCGGCCGGAAGCTCGGCCAGGACGAGCTTGGTGAGCGCCATGAACGCCAGCGTCGGCACCGAGGCCAGCAGCCAGCCCGAGGGGCTCGGCGTGGCGACGGCGAGCTGAGCGGCGAGGGAGAGCAGGCTTGCTCCAAGGAGGATTGCGAGGGGGTAGGCGATGCTGCGTCCGGCCCGGCGCCGCTGGCGGATGGTGATCAACGCGCCAATGGGCACGAGCTCGGACACCCCTGCGTTGACCCAGCCGAACGCGCTTGGAGTGCCCGCAGGAAGGTGGATCATTGACCAGTCGTGCACATGGGAAAAGCTGACAACGCCCGCAGCGCTGCCGACGAGGGCGAGGATCGAGACCTGTACGGCGCGCTCCACGCGCTCCGTACGGCTCTTGGGCGCGTCAGGGCACGCCGAAGTACGCTCTTGCATGGGTCGGGGGCCTCTCCCGATCAAGAGCCCAGGTCCGGTGTTCGCAGCACCGCCTGGGCTCGCTTCGCTAAGACGTTCTCAGGTTACACACACGGCGGAGTCCCGGACAAGCTCCGGTGCCGACTAGAACACGCGAGGTGAGCCCAATGGGGGCACTGCTGGAGCCCACGGCCGCATCCAGGCCGTGGTGGGTCGAGGTCAGGCGCGAGAGCTTCTACCTCCGCGGCGACGACGAGGCCCAGCGCGCCTCTCTGGCGCGCAAGGACGGCGGTCTGGCTTTTCCGGAGGAGGACTTGCCCCGCGTGCAGGCCGCAATCAGGCAGGCACTCACCCACGGGAGCTACGCCCGGTGGCGGGCCGAAGGCGGGATCACGCAAGCTGGCGTCTGGAGCCTGGAGGGACGGCGCGACGGGCTGATCTACCTGAACGGCCCCCTGCACGCCTATGGGCCCGACGAGGACTGGGCGCTCCGCGAGGTGGAGTTGGAGTACCGGCACACGGACGCGCTCCTCGGGCTCCTCGTCTTCCTGGAGCGCGAGGCCAAGCCGGTCTCCTGACCTTCCGGTCCCGAGAACACGGAAGCCCCCTGTCGACTTTGACAGGGGGCTTCATGCTTCCGGGGGCTCGGGCCAGGTTCAGTAGGCGGAAGTTCCGCCGTTCCAAGGCAGATCTCCGGCGGAAGTTCCGGGCTCGACCGAGTCGAGCAACTTCCAGTCGCCCTCGACGAGCTTCCACACCTCGCCGCCGCGCGCACCGCTGTAGGGGCTCCAGGCGACCGCGGCGTGCGCCCGGCCGAGGGTGGTGTGCACCTTCCAGTTCGGCGATCGGCTCGACACGCGGCTGGCGTACACGGTGGGGGCGATCGGGGGCGTGCTGCCCGGCGGGCGCCGGTCGATCGAGGTGTTCTGGGCGGTCAAGCGGCGTCCTCCTCGCGGGCGGTCCCGTTCAGGTGGTTGGTGAGAAGCTCCAGACCGCGTGCCAGGCGCTTGCTGATCGCGCGCTGGCTGACCTGCTCAAGCTCGGAGATCTCCTCCTGGGTCCAGCCGCAGGCGTGGGTCAGGAACAGCGCGACCCGCAGTTCGCGGGTCAGGAAGGTGTCGTGCCAAGCGGTGCTGATGTCCGCCAAGTGGGCCCAGTAGGCGCCGCTCTGAGAAGCCACGCTCGTCGCTCGGGGCATGTCCGGGTCCGGAGCCTGGGGGTTCTGCATCCCCCAGGCCCACGTCCCGCCCCAGACAGTGGGCAGAATCCGCTCGACCTGGTCCGGGGTGTAGGTCAAAGCTGCACCGCCTCCAGGCGCGTGGTCGACACAGTCTGGTTGGCTTTGCGTACGTGAGGCCGGTGCTGGTCCCGCAGGCGTGACCAGATCCACCGGACCAGGTAGTTCGGGTGCTCCTCGTCGGCGAGGTAGTCCAGCACCTTGTCCGGGTTCGTGGCGACGACGATCGCCGCCTCCTGCTTCAGGTCGTCCAGCTCGACGATGTGGCCGAAGTCCCTGGCGATGCTGGCGGCGGCTATGTCGATCGCACCCTGCACCGGAGGGAGCTGGGTTACGCGCCAGTCGATGCGGTTGGTCAACGAACCACCTCCAAGGGGCCCACAGCCCCGTTCCTCGTCACGGCGACGATCAGGCCGGGGTGCCCGGTCGTGCCCTTGGCGTGCCGCCACCAGGTCGATTCCGACTCCAGGGCGGGCGGCTGGATGAACAGGCGACGGCCGTCGCTGTCGATGTGCTCGTGGTGGAGGTGACCGGCCAGCAGGACGTCGGCCTGGTGCATCGGGGAGGCTGTGTTGAACGCCTGCCCTTTCCACCATTCGAAGTGCTTGCCAGGCCGCCATTGGTGGCCGTGTGCGTGTGCCACGATGGTCCCGGCGACCGGCAGCACGACGGTCAGTTCGTCCGTCTCGGGCACGAAGAACTCCACGTGCCCGAAGGCCGCCTGGTTGAGCTCCGCAGCGTCGGAGACGGCGATCAGGGACTCGGTGTCGTGGCTGTCGTCGTAGCGGGTCAGCCCCTTGCCCTGAATGCGCACCGCCTGGTCGTGGTTGCCCGGCACCGCGGCCTGGGTCAGCCTCTGGGCCAGCGGGGCGAAGGTGAGCAGCGCGTGCAGCATCACCCGGCGGTGCAGGCGGATCTGCTCGGTCTGCGTGAGCCGGGTGCGCCACACGTTCGAGCCGCCCTGCGAGACGAAGCCCTCGGTGTGGTCGCCCAGCCAGGCGATGTGGACGTGGCCGATGTCGAACCGCTGGCGGTAGAGCTCCAGCAGCTCGGCCGCGCGGTCGATGCCGTCGATGGCGCGTTTGAGGGTGCCCTCCACGCCGTCACCGTCGATCTTGCCGAACTGGGTGTCGCCCAAGGCGACGATGAACCCGTGGTCTCCGTCTGCCCGGTTGGTGGTCGGCTTCTGCACGCGGATCTCTGCGAACAGCTCGTCGAGCGGCGGGCGCTGGCCGGGGCTGGCCGCTGTGCCGCGCCGGGCAAAGCTGTACCGGGTGGAGACGCCTGTCGCACCGGAGGCCATCGTCCACTCCGAAGCCCGGAATCCGGTCACCTCCCACAGCTCCGGGTCCTCGCCCTGCTCCCGCAGGAAGTTCGCCGCCGCGCTCTCGTCCACCTGGACGTCGCTGCGAACGGTGACCTCGGCGGTGTCACCGGAAACCTCGACCGCGCGGGTGAAGTCCTTCTCGGGGTTGGTCGCTCGCGGTGTGATCGCGGGGCCGACCGGCTTGGCGAGGAGCTGCTCCGTCAGGCTGTCAGCCAACGTGGACACCCCCTTTCTGGCGAGTGGCTCGCCGGTAGTTGCGGATGGTGGACGCGGACACGGTCAGGCCGTGCTCGCGCAGGACGGCGGTCAGCCAGTCGGCCGAGGTGTCGCCGAGCAGGTGCGGACGCAGAGCGGTCCTCTGGTCGGACGTGAGGCCGTCCCAGAGGGCTCTCAGCGTGGGACCGGGCTTGCCGGGCAAGGCATCCGTCACTCTGGCAGCACCGCCGCCCTGCGCAGCACGGTCACGTCCTCGGGATAGTCGATGACCTCGTCGCCGAAGAACGCCCAGTAGCCGCCCTCGTCGGTGACGTTGAACCGACCGAGTTCAGGCTCGTCCTCGCCGAAGCGCAGGACGTAGGCCAAATCGCCGTGGAAGATGCCTGAGATCACAGCAGCAGCACCACCAGCGCGCGGCCTACTACCGTGACGTCCTCCGGGCGGTCTGTCCAGTCGCTGCCGAAGTAGCACCAGTGCGCGTTTTCGCCGTCGCCGTCGTGGTCGCAGAACTGCGCGAGGACCAGCTCGTCGGGCGTCTCGGCCCGGCGAACCTGGGCGATAACGCCGTGTGTGAGGCCGGCGGTCATGCAGCCGCCAAGACGGGCGCGGTCCCGCGGCGGTGCAAGGCTTCCCGCCAGGCCACCGCCATGGCGGCGAGCTGCTCAAGCTCCCGCGCCAGGCGCTCGGGGTCTTGCTCGACAAGAGCCGCGAACAGCTCCTCCACGAGGATGTCGCGCCACGTGAGCATCCCGAATGCCGACGCCAAGTCAATGTGGTCGCGCCAGTCCTTGAGCATCGCGGCGAACGCGGGGCCCGTACCGTCCGCGTGGTCCTGCACGCCCCACTCGGTGTCCTGGGTGATGCGCTCCTGGCGTACGAGGGACAACGTGTTGTTGGTCAGCCGGACGCGCTCGTTCATGCGGGTCAGCTCGTCGAAGGTCGGGGTCACGGGGTGTTGCCCTCCAGGTGATCGATGGCGGTGTCGAGATCACAGCGGCGAGAACCAAGTCGTTGTGATCATCACGCGGTGGCCCTTCAGGCGAAACCCCCTGAAAAAGTCCCTGTTTAGGGGGCCTGGGGCCTGTTTAGGAGGCCTGTTTTGAGGCCTGGGTCCTCTTTTGAGGACCTCCCTGGAAAGTCCCCAGCCGCGGGGCCTCTCTGGGGTAGTCCACCGGACGGACAGCTCCGCCGCTATGCCCCGGAGGCGCGCAGCGGATCGGCGTCGTCAAAGCACCACGGGTCATGGCCCGAGGCGAGTGAGGGTGACGCCGGACTTGCCGTCCTTGCGGAAGCCGGTGGTCACGGTGACGGCGTACGAGGGGCGTCCAGTCAGGACGCGCAGGGCCTTGCGGATCACGCTGCGACCAGATCCTTGGGCTTGATCAGGTCGAAGATGGCGTTGGGGCCACCTGCCTTGTATGTGTCGGTGACGTCGCCGATCTCGGGAGACAGGCGCACGCCTTTGGCCGGGCGCAAGGAGCGCGTGATCTTGTTCGTGAGCTCCGCGCCTGCGTCGTCCGGGTCGCCCCAGACCCAGGCCCGGCTGAAGCCCGCGAGCATCCGGCGGTGGCGGCCGAACCACAGCTTCGCGCCGGGGATCGCCACCGCGTGCAAGCCGAGCATCGACAGGATCACCGCGTCGAGCTCACCCTCGCAGACGTGGATCTCGTCGCCCGCCCGGTGCACAGCCCCGACGTTGAACATGCGGGGGATGTCGCCGTCCAGGGTCATGTACTTGCCGTGGCCGTAGGCCCGGTGGTCGTGCTCCTGGAGGCAGCGGAAGCGGATCATCAGCGGCTTGCCGTTGCGGTCGAGGTAGGGGATCGCGAGGAACCCTCGGTGCCGCCCGTGGCCGGGGAACGGGTCACCGACGACGCCAAGCCGGAACGTAACCGCCGCCTCGCGGCTGATTCCCCTTGCGACCAGCCACCTTGCGGCGTCCGCCGTAAGCGCTGCCTGATAGCTCGCTGTCGCTTCCTCCAGCGCTTCCCGTTGCGAGTCCGAGAGTGGCCGCAAAGGCTCGTGCTCCGACAAAGTCGAGGTTCTCCTTGAGCTGGATGAGGTTGTAGCTGTCGCCTGCCCGGCCGCACGAGTGGCAGTTCCACAGGTTCTTGTTGAGGTCGACGCTGCACGAGGGGGTTCGGTCCTCGTGCAGCGGACACGCGACCATCTGTCGGCCGCGGTCGGAGACCTGAACGCCGTAGTGGCCGAGCAGCGCGCCCAGGTCCGGGCGCTCGGCACCGCTCACGCGAGCCTCCGACCTCGCAGCGTGCCGGTCGACCGGTCGAAGCCGAGCTCGGCCAGCGTGGGCGGGGCGTCAGGCTCACGGCGACAGAACTCCGCGAGAGCCGCGAACTCGGCCACCTCGAAGTCCGGGTCGCTCAGGATGTCGCCGTAGGCGAGTACGTAGTCCTGGATGGCGCGGACGTACGATCGCGTCACCTGGTCAGTCCGAAGTAGTCGCCGACGGTCGTGAGCACGAGCGCGTCCTTCCAGTTCATCCCGCGGCGCTTGACTACGGCGATGCTGGCGACGCGCGCCCGGTCCAGGTTGCGGTGCGAGGCGAAGTGGCTGCCCTCGACGAGGGCCTGGCGGACGAACTCCGTCACGTGGAGCTGGCCCGCCTTGGCCTCGATCACGACGAAGTCGCCGGGCTTGGTGAAGTCGCGCACGACGAGGTCGCCCTCGTCTTCCTTGCCGGTGAGCACGAGGCGCTCGACGTCGAGGCCCGCGCCGCGCAGGCCGTTGCGGAGGTCGCTCTGCCATGCGGCGCCACGCCGCCGGTTCGCGGCGTTCCGCTTGGCGATGTCGGTCACTGGTGCACGCCTCCAGGGTTCAGGCTCATCGCGCTCAACGTCGCCTCGTGCGTGTTGATCGCGTGGAAACGGGTTTTGTCCGGCTCGCAGCGCAACGTGGCGTGCGTGCGAGCGGTCGGGTCCGAAGGGCCCATGCGCTGCTTGATGATCGCGATCCTGTAGATCAGCGACGTCGGGTCCAGCGCCACCGACAACGACAGCTCGGGCTTCTCACTCAAGCCGCCCTTGACCTGGTCACGCGACGGCGGGGCCCAGGGGTCGGACTTCGCCTCCCACGACTTGTCGCTGGCGTGGTGGAGCAGGATCACGGTCGCGCCCGTGGCGCGGGCGAGCTCGGTCGCCGAGCTCATCACCGCCATCTGCTCGGTGTAGTCGGACTCCGCGCCGTCGAAGTCCATCAGGTTGTCGAAGACGATGACCTGCGGGTACTCGTCCCACAGCTCGATGTACGCCTCCAGCTCCTCGTCGACCGCCTGCCAGGTGATCGGCGAGCCGTAGCTGAAGGTGATGCGCGAGGCGGCGAGGGCGTCCAGGTACTTCTGGCGGTGGTAGCCGCCTTCGGCCATCCCGGCTTCGACCATCTCCGTCGTGTGCCCCAGCGCCATCGACGCGAGGCGGGAGCTGGCGGTGAAGGCACTCATGTCGGCGCTGAAGTACAGCGTCGGCAGGTTCATGCCGGCGACCCAGAACAGTGCCAGGCCGGACTTCTGCGTGCCCGAGCGACCAGCGATCATGATGACTTCCCCGTGCCGGGGGCGGCATCCCATGTCGTAGAGACTCTGGAATGCCGCCACCCGAGGAAGCTCACGGCCGGACTCGGCGTGCAGGCTCAGCGACCGCGAGGCGGTGAGCAACTGCGATGCCTCCTAGACCCGCGGGGGCCAGTTGTAGTGACCGAGGGTGGGCTCGGGCGCGAACGGCACGCCGGGCAGCGGGTGCACGTACGGGGCGACCTGGTTGAAGATCAGCAGGTCGGCGGTCGAGCCGTCCTCGTGGACGTCGGTGATGAGCGCGGCGCGCGTCGCGCCGCCGGGGTCGGTCGTGTAGTGCACGAGCCGAGCCACGCTGGGAGGTGGAGGAGAGGCGGACCGGGAAGCCCGCCTCGTCCCCGGCTGTGCGTCGGCCATCAGTCGAAGTCGGGCGCGTCCGACATCGCGGCTTGGAGCGCGGCCTCGCGCTTCGCGGCGTAGGCCACGACCTTCTGCCGGGTGGCGTTGTCGCACTGGCGCCACACCCAGGCCGGGTTCGAGCCCGGCGTCTTGCTCGGCACCGAGGCCAGCGTCACGACGGTGGCCTGACCGACCAGGGTCGACAGGTCGCGGGCCAGGACGGTCTGCTCGATGCGGACCCCCTCGCGGACGTCGGGCGTACCGGCGTCGAGGTCGGCGTGCGAGTTGAAGAACGAGAGGTTCGCCAGGACCGAGTCCTTCGGGCCGTGCGGCGTGGGCCGCTGGCGCTCGAAGGACTTGACCTCGACGAGGATCGCGACAGCTTCCTTGTGCTCGGCGGGCTTCAGCCAACCGCCGGACTGGTTGGGGATGTCGGCGAAGTTCAGCACTGTTGGGGTTCTCCCTGGTGTTCGGTGATGAGGAAGGTGAAGCAAACGAGGGAGGCGACTCTCAGGTTACACACTGCCCTCGGAAAACGGCGGCCTCAGCCGCCTGCCCGATGGTATCTCAGGTTACACATCGGGGGAAAGAAGCACAAGCCTTGTCAGGCGATGAGGCGGCGCAGCTTGTCCGCGGCTGCACGGTTGTCCGCAGCCCGGAACGCGGCCGAGGAGGCGGTACCCGCAAGCTCCTCGATCTCCTCTTGCGCGAGCTGCGCGACGAGCTCCTGCTCGCGGGCCGCAGCCTCCAGCTCCTCGATAGTCGCCCGGAGGACGGACTTCGCGGACGCTGCGCGGGCCGCCGCGATTGCGGCGCGCTCGTCGAGGTTGGGCTCGACGGGCTCGACGGCGCGGGTGCCCAGCAGGTTCTTCAGCACGGGTACGGGGGTCTCCTCGGCGGTGCGTGTGGGAAGGACCTGAGGTCGGACCGTGGATCAGGCCACAGCCTTGAGGGACCGCCCCTTGGCCTTGTAGGCGTCCATCAGGCTGCCGTCAGCGAAGGCGGCCTGGTTCTTGACCCAGAACTCCTTGAGCGCCTGCACCGACGTGCACGCCTCGATCTGGGCCAGTAGTGGGTTCACTGCGGGCGCGGCCAGGGTGTCCCAGGGCGGCGACCCGGCCGGGCTTCCGGCGTTCGCCCAGGGGTCGGACTGGGGGGCCGGCTCCTGGATCGGCGTCGCGCCGAGCTCGTCCTTCAGGAGCTGCATGACCTGCGCCTCCGACTGCGCGGGCGGCGTGGGCGGCATCTGGGTCGGCACCGGGGCGCCTGACGCGACCTTGGAGGCGATCTGCACCAGCTCGTGCAGCGTGCGCTGCTCCATCGCGTACGGGTCCAGACCGAAGAACGAGATGACGTCCACGCGGATCTCGCTCGGCGAGCCGTAGAAGACCGCCCACGGGGCCGCCTTGTCGCCGTTGTATTTGACGGTGACCGTGATTCCGCGGGCCTTGCTGTTCTCGCTACTCACTGGGTTGCGAGCTCCTCTCGGTTATAGGTTCTCAGGTTACACACGTACGTCAATGTGTGCAACCTGGGATGCCGTGACCTGGGTCACGGGCGACGAGAGGATCAGGTCGTCGCGGATCGGCAACTCGTTCGAACGCAAACCGGCGACCGCCCGGCAGTAGTCCCGCACGCCACAGCCCCTGCACAGGGACGTCACGTTGGGCAGGAAGACCCCGTTGCGGATACCGCGCCAGGCCATCGCGTACTGCTCGTCGATGTACTCGTCGCTGTAGATCGTCAAGTCCTTCAGGCCGGTCAGCTCACCGTCGCTCGCCATCCAGTACGCGCCCCACTCGGCGTAGATCCCGTACTTGCGCCACAGGGCCACGGAGTAGCTGCCGAGCTGGAGCGAGGACATCGGCACCGACCCGGTCTTCAGGTCGACGATGACGACCTGACCGTCCGGCGTGATGTAGACGCGGTCGATGAATCCGAGGAACGAGTCATCGGCCATGTCCTCGTTGATCATGACCTCGATCCCCACCGTGCCGTCCGGCATGATCGCGATCGTCCAGTTGCTGGCCGCCTTCCAGGCCAACCACTTCTCCACGTACAGGGGGCCGTAGACCAGCCACCAGTCGTAGTCCTTTTTGTTCGGCCCGCCAGTGGGGCCGATGTTCTTGAGCTTCTTGCCCGAGGGCCTGACTTGGCGACCGAGCTCCCGCTCCTTGGCCAGCAGGCGATCGAAAACCGGCTTGAACTCGGGCACGTCGCCGGATCGGCGGCCCACCTCGATCAGGTCGTGCGTCTCGGTGATTTCGTGCACGGCGGAACCGGCGACGGTGGCGAACCATGTCGAGCCGTTGAGCTTGTGGCCGCGCTCAAGGCGCCAACGTTCGCCGCACTCGGCGTAGGTGGACAGTGAGGAGTAGGACAGGCGCGACGGTAGTTCGATGGTCAAGCGCCCACCCGCGGCGGCGCGATGAACGGGACGTCTTCCGCGTCGTCGATGGGGTCGATCGGAACGAAGTACCGGCGGACCCAGTCGTTGTCGAGCAGTTCGGGATCACACTCCTCAAGCGGGATCGGTTCGTACCCCAGCAAGTCGAGGTAGGCGAGTCCGCCTCGGACCCACTCGATGCTCGCGTCGGGGGCGACATCCATGTGGAAGTCGAACGCGATGGTGTCCAGGTGGATGATCAGTTGTCCGGCTACCTCGGCGGTGTAGGTCGCCGCACCCATGTGGACACAGGGTTCGGTCACCGCGGGGGGCAACAGGAGCAACTGTCTTGTTGGAGCGGTAGGCAGTGCGGTGCGCACGAGGGCACTTCCTCCGTGTGTAAGTTGAGATGCCGTTCTACCGCTGATCGACATGGATGTCAACGGTCCCCCCGGTGTCATCACACGGTCGCCCTGCGTAGTCGAGCTTACGTCAGATATTTCGCCATCAGGCTAACCAGCGTTACTCCGGACGGATGGGGGATTCGCCCCCATATTTGCGGCCAGCGCTCCGACACGCCCCAACACCCGGTGGGCATACAAGATCACCTCACGGCCCAGGGTGGCCGTGAGGTGCGCGTGAGCAATGTGTGAGGAGCCTCGGCGAAGGTCTAGCTCTTGGGATACTTCTGGCACGAATCGAACGTATGTGCGATGCTACGAGCGGGAGAAGGGAAGCTCAGATGTCACTCGTCGTCACGTCGCTCGCTATGGCCGTCGAGCGCCACGGGTGGACGACGGATGATGTCGTCGTCGGTGTCTTCCCTTGGGACGTAATGGAACCCGTCAGCCGTGTCGGGATCGTAGTGGACGACCGCGTCCTGCGCCTTGAGGTCGGCAAGCCAGTTGTTCAGTCGTGTCTCGTCGATCGGGCGCAGCGGCTTCTTCGCGCGCCGACGTGCTTCCAGACGTAGCAGGGTGAGTGGCGTGGCCCAGCCGTGCTCCTCCTTTACCTGCCACGGGATGAGGTCCGGGTCACGGGCGATGCGAGGCTCAAGCCCTTTGCGCCTGCGGAAGTTGCTGAACATCGTGATCGTGGTGTCGATGCCGTACTTCTTCTTGTACTGCTCGACCATCCAGCGGTACGGCTTGTCCTCCTCAATCCAACGGATCACCTCCCGCTCATCTTGAATCTTCGACGCTGGCATGACGTCCCTCTCTTCAGCGTAGGTTGTAACGCGGCGGCAGCATGTGTAACCTTGACATACTCGATCACCGAGTGTCAACGTACACACGGCGGTAATTTAGGTGAGCCTAACCCGTTCGCGTACGCCGAGGGAGATGGGACACAGCCATGAAGGTCACAGTCGTCGTATGCGACCTGTGCCACGACCGCGACAAACCTGCTAAGCCTTACCAGGTCAGGCGGGTTGATGATGGCACGACGGCCGACGTGGACCTCTGTGCAGATGATGCCGCTCCCCTCGAAGCGCTACTCACGGCAACTGCCGCGCTGGCCGGCGCACCTCAGCCGAGCGGCCCCGCCAGCAGGCCGAAGACCGGGACGCCTGCCCGCAGCACTGGTGCCAAGCGGAGGGGCATCCAGGTCAAGAGGATCGAGGACATCGAACGGGAGAAGGCCGCGAACGCCTGACCGCTTGACGACAAGAACGCCCCACCCGCTGATTGACCGCAGGTGGGGCGTTTTTCGTATCGGACCTAGACCTCGTCGGCCACCGGGGCAGCCGGGGTCACCGCGCCGCGCGCCCAGATGACGAGGACGGCGGTACCGAGCAGGTCAACGGCGCCCGCAATGGCGGTCTCGGCCTCCGGGGCGATCGGGAAGACGCCGAGGACGACGAGGGTGTGCAGCAGGCCGGTCAGAGCGGCGACGATCGCGCCGCGGATCACGAGCGGCTCGCGAGAGGTGAGCGAGGTGGAAGCCACGGGGGCACTCCTTCGGGTTGTGGTGGGTGAAAACGCCGCAGGCCCCCGCCGTCGAGCTTGTGGCGGGGGCCTGCGGGAGCTGGGTGGTTCAGCGCTCGGCGCTGTCGATGTGCCGGTCGAGGCGCTCGGAAACGGCAAGGCGCTCGGCGCGCTCGTGACCGATCTCCCGGCGTAGGTCGTTGAGTGCCACGTCGTGGCGGACCTGGCCGTCGAGCACCTGGCCCAGCCCGGCGATGACCTTGTCCAGATCGTCACGCAGGTTGGTCGAGTGGCTGTTCTGGACCTGCTTGCGCGCCTCGGCCGTGTGCTCCTTGACCTCGGACAGCTTCTTGTCCTGCCGCTTGAGCAACCCGGCGACGATGCCGAGGAAGCCGAAGCCGGAGGTGATCAGGGCGACGACGATGGGGTCGCTCACGCACGCTCCTGGAGGTCGCGGACGAGCTGCTCCAAGCGCTCGATCCGGAGGTGCTGATCCTGGACGACCGGGAGAAGCGCGACGCCGAGCAGGTCGTAGCGCAGGGACATGATCACGCCGTCCTCATTGCGCTGAACGATCTCGGGCAGCGTCTCGTCGACCTCCTCGGCGATGAGGCCAAGTTCGTCACGGTGGTCGGTGTTCTTGCGGTCGTAGACCCGCGGGCGCAGCGCGAGCACGCGGTCCGGCTCGATCCAGTGGTCCCGGATGTTGGTCTTGAACCGCCGAGCGCTGGTGTTCTGGCAGAAGTTCCGGTCACCGTCGACCCAGACCGCGTACCAGGGGCCTGGGCCGGGGCCGTGGGTGTGCGCTCGATCTGTGCCGTTGGCACGGTGGATCGGGTGGTCGATGTCCCAGGCGTTGTGGCGGTGACCCCACGTCGCGTAGTTGCCGTGACCGTGGTCGGCATTGGCCTTGGTGTTGCCGAGCCAGTTCAGGTCTTCCTGAAGGCCGGCGATGTCAGCCTTTCCGTGGGTGTGGCCGGTCGGCGGGAACGCCGAGGGCTTGCCCGTGACGCTGTCCCAGGTGTGGGAGTGTGCAGCGGGGGTGAAGCTCGTCGGCTTGCCGTCCAGGTCGTTCCAGTGGTGTCGGTGCATGGACGGGGCGAACGTCGCAGGCTTGCCTTCAATGGTCTCCCACACGATGACTGGGGCCAGGTCGACCCAGGCCGTGCCGTTGAACCACTCCCAGCGCCCAGTAGAGAGGTTGAGGCCCAGCGAGCCCACACGCGGTGCGGTCGGACGTGTCTCGGTTCGCCACACCCGGACGCGACCGCCGACGAACTGGCGGTCGTCCTGCGGCACGGTCGTGCCGATGTTGGTCGTGCCGGTCGGCACGGGCACGCGGCTCAGGCCCAGCTCGTAGATGCCGCTGTCCGTCTGGGTGAGCGGCGGAAGCCCAGCGCCCTGTTCACCCTTCACGATCGCCAGGCTGATCTTGTTCTGCGCCGGGTCCAGGCGCAGCGCCACGCGGTCGGTGCGCGAGAGCGGTCCGGCCGCCGGGATCGGAACCTGCTCCACGGCGGTGGACACCACGACGTGGCCCCGGACGATCGCCATGCCGGGCTGGACATTGACGTACATGCCGCCCGCGTCCGCGCTGACCGCGAAGCCCGTGCCGGTCGCGGTGTCCACGACCCCGGAGTCCTGGAGTTCTCGGAACAGCGCGCTGTACTGCGCCTCGGTGGTGGCCTGGTCGTCGAAGGGGTAAGAGCTGATTGCCACGAGGGCGGCCTCCTGCGGGCATGGGGAAGCCCTCTGAACGACGTGGCGCAGGGGGCTTCGGGGAGACGGGAAGCTAGGCGGGGTCCGGCTCGGGCGCCGGGGCTACCGGCCGCTCGACGAGCGGGTGGATCTCGCTGGCGATGACCTCCAGCGCAACGACGTACCGCAGCGCGGGTTGGAAGGCTGCGGGGTTCGGGTCGGTGGCTGCGGGCGCGTCGGTGAAGTGGCCGAGGATCATGTTCGCGACCTCGTCGTACTCCCAGCCGAGCAGGCGCAGCGGGACGCCGGGCATGGCGGCCGTGTTCGGGGTGGTCACGAGGCGCTCCTACTGCTCGGCGTGGAATGTGGCGTTGACGGTGACCCATGTGTTGCTGCCGACATGGCGGATGACTTCTCCGTTGGCCCTGAAGTCCACGCGGCCGACCGTGTCGGCGGCAAGCTGGGCGGTGAGCAGGGTCGCGCTGGGACGGAAGCCTTCGGGCAGCGTTGCGATGTGGTTGGCGGTGCCGTTGCGGATGAGCCCGCGCACCGTCACCAGTGGGCCGGGACCCTTGCGGTACTGGGCGGTGGTCCACTCCTCGCCGTAGTTGACCCAGCCGTTGAGCAACGAGAGGGTCCGCCAGTTGTCGTCGAGTTCGCCCGTGCCCCAGCGGACCGTCGCGTTGCCGCGGCCCACATCGTTACGGGTCACGATCATGATCCAGTGGGGCGGGATCTCCCAGGGGACGTCGTCGTTGTCGTAGACGCTGGTGATGCGGAAGTTTCCAGGAACGAACCCGCCGTCGCCGCCCAGGGGCAGGATGTACCAGAGGGTGGAGTAGACCCCCATCGGGATGCGTCCGCCGGTCACGGTAACGCCGTCGCCTTTGGCGGTGGGATTGGGAACGACGGTGCCGTCCGGTGGCATCCCGATGAACCAGCTCGTGTTTCGCGCCAGAGCGGAGTGGTAGCCGTGCGCGAAGACACGGAACGAGGCGGTCCAGCGGACGCTGCGGTCGGCATTGACGGTCTTCGCGCCACCGCCCGTGAGGCCGAACTGCGCTTTGATCGCGGCTAGCGCCGGGTCCGGGCCGTTGTTGAAGAACTGGTGGCCCATCAGGCATCCATCTCCACTCCGCTGGCGTGCAGAGCTACCGCGCTGATGTCGTTGGCCCAGGCTTGAATCGTGTCGCCTGCTTCCAGCACTTGGGCGCAGTCGAGGGTGAAGACAGCGGCCGGGTTGAGCGAGAGGTCCTGGAACAGGTAGATGCCGTCCAGGCGCACGGACGTCAAGGTCGCGGCGGTGACGCCGGTCTCGAAGTTGGTGAGGATGAGGTTGGTCAGCACCCAGCGCTTGCCTGCGGGAACCGTCGCGACCACCGTGCCGAACGTCGTGGTAAGTACCGTCCGGCACAACACCTTTGGCGTTGCCGCCACGCGCTACCACACTCCCATCAGGCTCATGATCGCCGCCTCGTCGGCGGCCGTTGTTCCGATCTCCGCGTTGCGCTCCAGAGCGCTGATGCGCTTGCGTGCGTCCTCCAAGCGGCGGTTCAGCAGCTCGGCGCGGTCGAACTGCCTGGGGTCGCCCAGCACCGCGCCGAGCTGCACGCCGGTCGCGCCGACCGCGAGGACGTAGCCGGTCGCGACGGACGAAAGCTCGCCGTCACCGACGACGGCCGAGACGCGGTCGCCCAGATACCAATCGATGCCGAAGCGCATCGTCGAGTCGTCGGTGGGAACGGCACGCATCGCGACCGCCGTGAAGCCTTCCTCGGCGAGGAGCTCGTTCGCGGCCTGTTGGTACTCGGCCGGGTCGTCCGTCTGCCGCTGGTCCACGAAGCGCTCGATCCGGCGGTTCCACTCGGCTTCGGCTGCGAGGGCCTCGGGCGTCGTGGCCGCGAGGAAGTGCCGGTTGGTCAGCTCGCCCTGGCCACCGACGATCACCTGTGTCGCGCCGGGCGCGGCGACGGCGACCGACTGGGAGGCCAGCGTGCCGGTCAACACGTCCAAGCGGATATCCGCCCTGCGGTCGGTCACCTGGTAGGTCTCGAAGACCAGCTCGGTGCCGCGTTGCACGACCCGGAACCCCAGAGCCGCCATGACGGCGATTTCGGCGATCAGCGAGCCCAGCACAGAGAACCGCGCGGACTTCTTCACCTGCGGGCCGCGGGCGAGGTTGGTGCCCATGCGCAGCTTCGCCTTGCGGCGCGCGGGCGTGGCGCCGGGACCGCAGTTGGCGTTGACGAAGCCGTGGATCACGGACTCGGCGTCGCCCTGGCGCACGTCGTGCGAGACGGCTTGCGTGGTCGGGTCCGGGTTGGACGGCTGGGGCCAGGCCAGCATGTCGGCCAGCACGACAGAGTCGCTGACACCTTCGAAGCTGACCATGCCCGCAGGGTCGTCCGCGGAGGTGACCACGACCGGGCTGATCGTCGGCCCGGACATGAGGATGTCCTGCGGGCCGGTGACGATGATCCCGGAGCCGGGCTGGCGCAAGGCGCTCGCAAGAGGGTGTTCCGCAGCCAGCTCCAGCTTCCAGGAACCGACGCCGTTGTGCTCGCCCTCGACGCGCAGATTGAGTTCCTCAGGCCGGATCAGGCCCAAGCGCGTCAGCTCGCGGTCGCGCACTTCCACGGTGAGGTCGGCGAGCCTCACTAGATCACCATCCACTTCCGCGGTCGCCAGGTGCACACGATGCGCGACTCGGGGACGACGTCCTCCAGGCTGACCGTCGCGGTCGTCGTGCCGGGAGGGATGGACCAAAACCGCGGTGCGGCGGCGAGCCCGCCGTAGCGGTTCGCACCGAGGTGATCGACGACCGTGCCCTGGCTGGCGTCAAGAAGCAGGCTCTCGCCGTAGTCCAGGGCGCCGCGCCAGTGCAGCAGCTCGCCGCCCGGCGAGATCGCCTTGAAGTCCCTGCCCGGCCCGATTACCTCCCACACGGGGGCGGACGGAGCGTCGCCCGTGTTCTCGAACTGGACCTGGCCGATGGCCTGAGAGCTGGCGACGCTCATGCGCGTCAGGCTGCCGGTGAGCAAACCTTGGGTGGTCGCCTGCTCGCCGATGGTCTTGCGCGTGGGCACGGAGTACGTGAAGTACGGGTCGCCAGCACGCAATGTCACCACGATCAAGAGGTCTGTCTCGCCGACTGTATCCGCCCCGAAGACGTAGTCACCGCCCCCCACGCGGACCACGGTGGCGGTCCACGAGGTGCCATCGTCCTCGACCCAGCGCAGCGTGCACGGGCCGGAAAGCATGACCGCCAGCCGGTTCACCAGGCGCTGAAGCTCGGTACGGTCAGGGGCTTCGAGCAGCAGGGGTAGGTCGATGTCGCGCGGCAGTACCCGCCTGCCGCGATAGATCGCGCCGTCGCCCGCGCCACTGAGCCACTGCACCGCGACGGGAGGCAGGCCCAGCCCGGTCACACCGGACAGGGCCTGCACCCCCCTCCCCTTGCGCAGGGCGTCGTCGAGGTCGAAGACGTCCGTCGCCGATTCGAGTTGCAGTCGTGGCACTTACCAGCCCATCCTTGCGCGCCCTGCGGCTGCGAACAGATCCTCCTCGGAGGAAATGGACGAGCCCGGTGCCGCGTAGTAGTTGAGAATCTTCTGGGTGCCGATCGCGCTACTCGCCAGCGCGCCGTCCGCAATTCCTGCAACTCGTCGCGAGAGGCCTGGGGCACTCATTCCGGGGGCAGTGAATTCCGTTCCGGCCACGTCATCGGTGAGTCCACGCAACGAATCCCGGACCGCGTCGTAACGCGATTCGAGCCCGTCGATGAAGCTGTTGATGACGAGGCGCCCGGCGTCGAACAGGATGGTCCGGTCACGGGAGGCCGGCCCCTTCCAGTTGGGCAGCAATGAGGTCAGCTCGGCGAGCTTGTTCTTCACGTTCTGGAAGGCGCTCTGGATTCCCTGGATGAATCCGTCGATTACCTTCCTGCCCGCCTCGATGAGGATTCGACTGGTGTCGCCAAGGGACTCGACGATGCGGCCGGGGATGCCCTTGACCCAGTCGATGACGCCGTTCACGCCGTCCCGGACTATGTCCTGGATGGAGCGCCAGGCGTCGGACGCCCTCTGCCTCACATCTTCCCAGGTAGATGCCAGGTTGCTCTTGGCTTCCTCAGCCTTCGAGCGCAATGTGGAGCCCAGGTTCGACCAGAACTCGTCCCAGCGCCGCCCCATCTCGCTGGCGACTTCGCCGAGCTTCCGCTTCGCGGCGTCCCAGGATTCGCCCCACTTCTGACCCATCTCGACGAGCTTGTTCTTCAGAGGGGCCAGCATGGTGACGCTGAGGAACAGATCGAACAGGCCGCCGATTCCGTCCCAGATTCCCCTGCCGACTTCCTTGATGCCGTTCCAGACCTTGCCCCAGTCGCCCGTAAGGAATCCGGAGAAGATGTCCCAGGCACCCTTCATGGTCTCGAAAGTGCCCTTGAACATATCGCCGAGTCCGGAAAGGGCGGTGGCGAGATTCTCGCCGAGGTACGTCGCCAGTTTCAGGATCGCGGGCAGGAGGATCGGCAGTACGTACTGCGCTATCTCGTTGAGCTTCGAGACCGCCGGGCCGATTACCTCGGCCAGCTTGACGGTCCCGTCGATCATTCCAGGGAGCGCTTCCTGAGCGAAGCGGACAAAGGCCGGAACGAGCACCTCGGCCATTGTCAGCGCCAATTCGGCGATGTCCGGGAGGAGCGGCGAAATCGCGTCGAGAATGCGGATCAGGCCGTCTGCGACGGTCGGGATCAGCTCGACGAGCCGGGGCAGGGTGCTGGCGACGGTGTCGGCCCAGATGTCGACCATCCGGGAGAACAGGTCGGCCAGTTTCGGGAGCAGGTCCCGCGCGGTCAGCGTCTCCAGCGCGGTGACCAGGGCGTCGCCGATGAGCGGCAGCACCTTGTCCAGTGCGGGCACCAGGGCGTCGATCGCCTTGGTCAGGGCCGGGATCAGTGCGTCGTCCGCCGCCTGCGCGAGCGCGTCGGCGACACGTAGCAGAACCGGCGAGAGCCTTTCGACCACGCGCAGCAGGCCGCCGCCCAGGACGTCAACCAGCCGCATGGCGCTCGGCGAGAGCCGGACCACGACGTCGGCCACGGTCGTGAGGGCTCGGGCCAGCAGCGGGCCCAGGACGCGGGCGATCTCGCCGATGAGCACGCCCAACACGCCCAGCGCACGGCCGACCGGCTCGAACGCCGGGGCCAGCGCGACCGCAGCGTCGCGGATGCCCCGGAACATCAACACCAGGCCGCCCTGGAAGGCGGGCTGGCTCAGGGCCGTGGCGATGCTGTCGAGCAGCGTGCCGATGGCCTCGCCAACCAGCGGCAGGATGAAGGTCAGGGACTGGCCCAGGGTCTCCAGCAGGCGCGCGACCGCCGGGCCGGATGTCGAGGAGATCAAGTCCATCGCCTCGTGCGCGGCGCGGAAGACCTCGGTCATCCCGTGCTGGAAACGCTCGCCGTTGACGATGTCCGCGATGCGGGTCAGCGCGTCGGCCAGCGTGCTCAGCGTGGAGCCGCCCGCAGCCTCAGCCGCGTTGAACATCCCGCTGAAGATCCGGCCGATCTGGAGGATGACCGTGCCGAGGTCGGCCAGGGCCTGGATGCCGTTGTCGATCCAGGTCTGGAGTCGGCCGTCCGCTGAGACCTGTCCGAGGAACTCATCCAGACGGCGGGAGATGTCGATGAACCACTTCGCCAGACGCGGCAGGTACGACGAGCCGACCGTGCCCAACTTGGCGAGGATTCCGGCGTAGGCGTCGGTGCTCGCGCTGGCGATCCGGATCGAGGCGATCAGCCCGGCGAACATCCCGTCAAGTACGTCCGGGCCGAGAGCCTTGCCCAGCGAGTCGGACAGCCGGGCGAAAAACTCTCCGAGGGCGTCCGCCGTGCGACCGGCGCCTCTCTCCAGGGACGGGAACAGCTTGTCGACCAGGCGGCGGATCGGGGCCTCGGCGACGTTCCAGAACCGCTCAGAGAGCTGGTCCTGGAGGCCGACGAGCCGGGTCTTGACCTCGGGGATGACCTCGTTGAAGTCCTTGAGGACCACTAGGGCGACACCCAGGCCGACCGCGATGCCACCGAGGATGCCGGGCAGCGCGAGTGCTGCCCCGCCGATCTGCGCCAGGGACGCCGACAGGGCGAACAGGTTGCTCGCGGCGGTGAGCGCCCAACCGGCCAGCCCTGCGACCGCAAGGGCGATGGAGCCGATGATCGGGACGCTCTTGTCCAGATTGGACAGTGCCTCGCCCAGGCGGCGAATCCAGTTGCCCGCCACCCGAGCACCGGACAGCGCAGCCAGGGCCGCGCTCACGCGCGCCGCTGCGGCCTTGTTCAGGTCGACGATGATCTCCACGCGCCGGGCGCGGGCCAGCGTGGCGAGCTTGGCCTTGGTCGCCTTCTCGGCGGCGGCGTCGACATCAGTGTGGATCTCGGCGGTCAGGCCGTCGATCCGGTCCTCGATGTCCTCGATCTCGCGCTCCAGCTTGCGCCGCGCGACCGGGTCCAGCTCCGGCTTGATCTGCGCCTTGAGCTGCTCGATCTTCTCGGCGTGCGCCTCGATCTGGCGCATGGTGCGCTGCACCGCGGCCTGGTCGAGGGTCGGCGCGATCTTCACGCCGTCGAGCCGGGCCTGCACGCGCTGGCGGATCTCGTCCGCCTTGGCGTAATTGGCGACCAACTCCAGGTTGTGCTGGAACTGGAGCTTCTGCTCCAACTCGCGCTTGGTCTTCTCCAGCGAGGCGCGGTCGGGCGCGACCTTGATTTCGACCTCGCGCAGCTTCTCCAGCTCCGCGTCGATCTTGGCGATGGCCGAGCTCAGCGACGAGGCGCTGGCCTTGTTGACCTTCAGGTCGACGGTAGCCGCGGCGTCGATCTGGTCCTGGAGCTCCTTGCGGGCCTTCTCCAGCGACGCCTTGTCCATCTTGACCTTGAGGTCGACCTCGGCCAGCTTCTCCAGCTCCGCGTCGATCTTGGCCACCGCGCGCCGGAGGGAGGCCGAGTTGCCGGGCCGGACCTTCAGGTCGAGGGTGGCGATCTGCGCGAGTTGCTTCTCCAGCGCGTCGAGCTGGGCGGTCAATTCGGCCCGGTTGAGGCCGACCTTGATCTCCTTCTCGTCGAGCTTGTCCAGCTCGGCGCGCAGGCGCGTAACGGCTCGCTGCACCGAGTCCTGGTCGTCCATCTTGATCCGAAGGGTGATCGCGTCGAGCTGCTTGGCCGCGGTCTCCCGTACCTTGCGCGCCTGCGCGGCAAGGCCGGACATGTCGAGGTCCGGCTTGACGACGACTCTGACTTCCTTCAGGGCCCTCTCGATCACCGTGAGCTTGCGCTGCGCGTCGGGCCGGAACTCGTCGGTGTCGGGCAGCACCTTGACCGCGACGCGGCCGATGATCTGCGTGCCTGACATGGCCTACCTCCGGGAGATGCGCGCGTGCAGGTCCGCGACGCTCACGCGCTTCCTGGGCGCGGGCGCGGACTTGGGCTTGTCACTGGGGCGCGGCCACTCCGGGAACTGCGGGGGCTTCTTGCCCCAGTTGCCGGTCGCGCGGGTCTGCTGGTTGATGGCGTCGTAGGTGTCCGCCGCCATGTGCCGGTCAAGGCCCCAGCCGAAGTGGTGGATGCCACCGTTCGCCAGAGCGACGGTCATGGAGGTGTCGGGCAGCCTCTGCACCAGAGCGAGGACGAAGGCCGGGGCCGGTCCGCGGCACTCGATCACGTCCACCAGGTCGATGGCGTAGTGGAAGCGCAGGTCCGCGTACAGGCCCTGGCCGTAGTCGTCGATCAGGCGGCAGAGGACGAGGCTTCCCCCACGGACTGGCCCTCCGTGTAGCGCTCGAACACCTCGGCGAGCACGCCCAGGTCGTCGCCGATCGCCTTGATCAGCACGTTGGCCTGGGACGGGGACTCGGCCACGGTACGCAGCGCGCTCTGGAAGACGGCGACCTGGTCGACCTCGGCCGCCTCGTCGCCCCCGGCCTCCATATCCTTCTGGAGGTTGACCAGCTTTTCCCGCTGGGCCTTGGGCATCCGAAGCGGGTTGAGCAGGCGGACGGTGGTGTCGCCGACCTGGATGTCGGTCGAGCCGTACTTGCGGTCGGCAGCGGCGCGGATGTCGTCGAGGGAGAAGCTGGACACGGTTAGCGGACCTCCAGTTTGGGGCATGGCAAGGGAAAGCGGACCGTGGCGGTGCCACCGCGAGGGGTGACCCGGCGCGCACGCGGGTCCGCAAGGCACGTGCGCGCCGGGGTCGAGGACGCGCGGGTCAGGCCGCAGCGCCGGACTCCCAGGAGTCGCCGTCCCAGTGCGCCAGCGAGGAGTCGCCGAGCACGACGCGCTGAGCGGTGGTCCACGCGGTGGCCGGGGAGGCGGTGATCGAGCCCGCGCGCAGTGCGGCGAGGTTGGCCGGGAGCGCCGCGCCGGACGGCGTGAAGGAACCCGGCGTGCCCGCCGTCGCGCCCGTGGCGACCACGGAGGCCGGGGTGCTCGTCAGCGGGGTCACCGCGTAGGTCCAGTTGTTGGTGCCGTGGACCAGCGGGGTGATGCCGAGCGGCATACCGGCCAGGGACTCGGTGTCGGACAGCGCCATGTCGTCCGCGCGGTAAATCTCGGCCTTCGGGGCGTAGAAGGCGAACAGGTTGTCGCCGTCCACGAAGACGATCAGGACCGCGCACACCGTGGGCTTCGGGTCGGTCGGCACGCCCAAGGTCCCGTTCGCAAGCAGGGGCGCGTTCGCGCCGTAGAACAAGCGCAGGCCCTTGACGTCGAACTGCTGGAGCGTGAACAGCATCCGCTCGGTTCGTGGGCTGTACCGAGTGCGCAACGTCTTGTTCTGGAGCGTCGCGAGGACCGTCGCCTCACCGCCCTCGGAGGTGATGCTGAGCAATTCCTCCAGCGAGGTGTGACCGACGTTCTCCCACGGTGCCGCGGGCGAGGTCAGGTCGGAGGGCATCTCCGTGCCGGTCGGGGCCGTCAGGTAGTTGCCGGTGTCGATGACGAGAGTCGCGCCGTCGTCTAGTGCCAAAGTAATTCCTTCGAAGTAAACAACCGTGTAAAATGCACGCGCCGATATCCATTAGGAGCTTTTCCGGACCGCGCCGCCCAGGGAGGACAGATGCCTCGCAACCTTTTTGAGCCAGTCGTGCCGCCAGATCGACTTCATCCCCTGTTTACGAGGATGCAAGACCCGAGTTTCTCGCCCGCGCGCGAGCTAGCCAGCGAGATATTCTCGGATTTTCAGGATGTCGATGGCAGCTTCGTCAAGGAGTTCCAGACGGGCGGCTTCTCCGCTCGAATCTTTGAACTCGCCCTGTTCGCCTACATTGCGGAAAACGACCTAGAACTCGAACGCTCCGAGGCGGCGCCCGATTTCGTCATTGAGGGAGCCAATCCCGTCGCAATCGAAGTCACGACCACTAACCCGGCAGAAGGAGTGCAACCTCCAGAGGGGCCGCCGTACTCGCTCGTTCCCCAGGATTGGGAATGGGAAGACAAGGCGTTCGTCTTCCAGATCGGCAAAGCCCTTCGCCGTAAGCTGCTTAAGCGCGATGCGCGCAGCCGCGCCTACTGGGAGTTGCCGCATGTGGCTGGTAAGCCCTTCGTGATCGCAGTGAGCGCGTTCCATAATGAACATAGTCAGCTACAGGCAGCAGGTCTTCTTAGCGCATACCTATACGGCAAGGGCTCCACGTTTTATCGCAGCGATGACGGAACGCTGATCATCACACCTCACGACGTACCCGAACACACCCTCGGAGAGAAAACCATTCCCAGCGGCCTGTTCGGACACCCCGAGGCCCGCAACCTCTCCGGCGTCCTATTTAGCAACTCGCACACCGCGGCAAAATTCAATCGAATTGGCGTTGAGCAGGGACTCGGAGAACCTGGAATTGCCCTGCTTCGCTTCGGCACTCGCTACGACTTCAATCCCGACGCCGCAGAGCCGGCCCTGTTCGCGTACGTTGTAGGCGACCGCCCGGAAGACGAGCTAGAGGACTTCGCCGAAGGACTTCATCTGTTCATCAACCCTTGGGCCGACACACCGTTGTCAGCTGACACTTTTCCAGGGGGAGTAACGTTCCATCAATTGGACGAAACCGGATTGGTTTCGACGACAACACCAGTCGGATTCCACCCGATGATGTCCAAGACGATGACGTTCCATCAGGAAGGTGCCCATATCATGGCGCGCTACGCCCAACTGGAGTTTCTCGGAAAACTTCCCCCAGACTCTCCCCGTCTCATATTCGACCCTGAGTCTTCCAAGCCCGGTCTCGAAAATGACGGTCAAGAAGGAAGTGTGAGCTGAGCCGTTCAGCGACCGCGCGGCCTGCGGATCTCAAGGTCGTAGGTGCTCTCGTAGCGCCACATGCCGGTGGGCAGGTCGGCGTACTGGACCGGGCCGGACGAGGTCGCCCAGTCGGGCTTGCGGGAGGGCTCGCCGCGCATCTTGATCGAGATGACCGACCCCAGACCGGGGAAGTTGACGTGCGACAGCCAGGCGTTGCGCATGACCACACGCACGGCCTCGCTGACAAGCGCGCCTTTCTCATCGCCGTCCGGGTCCTGCGTGAAGACGTTGATCGAGAAACGGGCCTGGTCGGTGAAGCGCGGGTCGCCCTTCCACTCCCCCAGCGCTGGCAGGCGGCGCACGAGGATGAACAGGCCTGGCGCGTCGTCGGCGATCAGGCTGACGACCGGCACGTCTGGCAGGCCCTCGCGCAGGATGCGCAGGCAAATGTCCTCGATCGGCGTGAGCTCGACCAACGCCAGCACGCTGGCCGGTAGGTCGATCACCGCGCGCTCCTGCGGGGCTTGCGCTTCACGCCCATCGCGTCGCGGAGGACCCCTAGGCCCTCCATGCCCGCGCGGCCGTCCGGGTCATCCTCGGACGGCGGCACAGGAGCGCGTCCAAACTCGATGCTCAGCGCGGCCATGAGGCCGCGCTCGTCGTCGAGCACCACGTAGCGGTCGATGTCGCCGACCTCGACCGTGATCTGCGCGTGCCCGTCGTGTCGGTGTGCCGCGAGCCGGCCCTCGGCGTCTGCTGCCCGGTCCAGCGCGATGTCATCCAGGCCGTCGTGAACGCTCTGGTGCAACGCGATCAGCTTCTCGATCTTCAGGCGCCCAACGCGCCGGTACACCTCAGCCACTACGGCCTCTCTCGGATGTCGAGTGACCAGTGCCGGGTGCGGCGCGTGCCGTGGTGGTACTGCGGCGGCGAGACGACGTCCCACTGCTTGCCGCCCCACTCGACGCGGGACCAGAGGTTCACGTCGGGCAGGTCGGCGTCCACGATCATGCGGGTCACGTTGATCTGCTGCTGGCCGGGCACCTCGGCCTTCGAACTGCGCTGCGGGATGAACGCCGCGCGCACCTCGTGCGGGCCGGAGGGCCCGGCGCGCGTCACGTGGTTTCCGCGCCGGTCGGTGGTCTTGACGGTCTTCCAGATGCGGGCGCGCTGCCCGCGCTTGCGCTGGTGGCTCACCAGGGGCTCTCCGGGTCACCGAACAGCGGGAAGGGCTTGCCGCCGCCGGTCACCGGGACGTAGCTGGCGTCCGGCTTGGGCCGGGTGGCCCAGCTCGTGACGGGCGTGGTCAGCAGCGCCGTCTTGCCGGACATCGCTGTCAGCGCCCGGAGCTCCTCGCGGTTGAAATGCGCCGATCCGGCCCGGTCGCCAAGCTCGCTCCAGGTGAGCGTCTCATCTCCTGCGCGGCTGGTGACGTAGCCCTCGGGGTTGCGCATGTAGCGCACCGCCGCACCCAGCACCAGCGTGCGGACGAGCTGCGGGGCCGTGAGCGGGTCGGGCCAGGGCCGGCCGTAGTGCCGGGCCCAGCCCGACAGGTCGTCCAAGGCGGTAGCGCCAAGGCGCTCCTCGTCCTCGTCGAGCGTCCAGTCCAACCTGGCCTTGAGCTGGTCCAGCGTGGCGAAGGGCTCCATCGTGCCTCCTTGCACGCGCGAGCAGGCGGCACGCCCGAGGTGGACGTGCCGCCGTACTCAAGGGGTGGATCAGGCGTTGGCCGGGTCCGTCTCGGCCTTGCGGCCGGTCGGGGTCCAAACGCTGGAGTCGCTGATGCCGGTGATCTTCGCCAGCTCCGAGGACGCGGCCGGGTAGTTCGAGGAGCCGTCGAGCTGGAGCTTGATGCCCCGCACGAAGTACTCCTGGGTCGAGACGGTCTCGGTCTTGTTGACCTCGTCCCAGCCGACGAGGACGTCCTTGACGTCCCGCGTGCCCGCGTAGCAGTTCACGACCGAGCGGTCCTGCATGTACTCGGAGTCGTAGTCGCGCACCCACCGCAAACCCAGGCCCTCGAAGGACGTGGTCGCGCCGTAGGGGACGGACTGCGGCACGGACGGGGCCGCAGTCGCCAGGATGAACGCCGAGCTGGCGAAGGCGTAGGCGTCGCCGGGCGCGATCGTCTGGTCGACGACGAAGCTGAAGCCCATCTTCTGACCCAGGCTCGCCAGGCGCAGCGCGCTCTCGGCGGTGTCGTCGCCGACGTACTGCGCGAGGTTGAGCCGCTCGTCGTTGAGCAGCGCTGCCTCGAAGTCGGAGCCGACGACGATGTAGCGGGTGCCGTCCGGCACGCGGAAGGCGTTGAGGACGCGCCGCGCCTCGACCAGCGCGCCGCGCAGGTTCTGC
The DNA here is from genome assembly GCA_050954585.1 of Actinosynnema sp. CA-248983. Taxonomy (GTDB): domain Bacteria; phylum Actinomycetota; class Actinomycetes; order Mycobacteriales; family Pseudonocardiaceae; genus Actinosynnema. The sequence continues at coordinate 7,638,284 of CP191863.1, forward strand.
TGCGTGTTGCCGATCACGACGTTGTAGGCCGCGCCGGTCAGCGTGGTGACGCACTTGCGCGCCAGGCCGCGGGCCACCGCCTTCGTCTGGGGACGGAGCAGCTTGCCCCACTGGTCGATGTCGAAGTCGTTCTGCTCGTCGGTCAGCTTCACCGCCGAGTAGAAGTTGCCACCGAAGGTGACGGGGATCTTTCGCTCGGCGTACTCGTCGAACTTGATGCCCGTCGAGCGGTCGTTCCGCCAGGCGTACTCGTGGAACGGCAGGACGCCCTCGACCTTGACTGTGATGGTGTCGTCCTTCGCCCCCTTGAACTGGTCGACGCCTTCCTTCTGGAACAGGTTGGGCAGGACGAGCTCCTGCTCCAGCATCCCGATGGCGGTCGCGACCAGCTTCTCCGGCTTGACGACCTGGTGCTGAGGGGTGGGCACTGTGTGGCTCCTCCAGGGCATGACAAAGCCCCCGGCCGGATCGGCTCGGGGGCTGGTGGGCGGGGGTGTGCTCGGCTAGCGGCGAGTGCGGCGGGCGAGCTTGCGGGGGTCCATCTCGCCGTCGTCGCCGTCGTCGGGGTCAGGCCCCCGCCCAGCACGACGGATTCCGTTGCGGGCGCGTACTTCTGGAGGGTCTTGGCGACCGCCTCCAGCTCGTCGGCCGTCTTGCCGGTGAGCAGCGCGGCCAGCTCGTCGGGCAGCTCGTACTTGCGGGCGACCTGCTCGCGCACGAGCTGGTGCTCCAGCTCCTGCACCTTCTCGGTCAGGGCCGCAGTGGCGGCCTGGACCTCATCGGGCGTCTTGGCGTTCTCCAGCGCGGTCTGCGCCTCGCGGAGCTGCGTGCGGTAGCGCCCGGCGTCGTTGCGGGCCTTCTCCAGCTCCTTGCGCGCCCAAGCCGGGAGCCCGTCCTCGGCCTTGCCGTCGCCCTCTACCTCGGTGGTCGCTGAACCGTCGCCGGATACCGCGCCGCCCTCGGGGGTCGTTGCGCTCCCCGCGGCCTGCTGGTCATCAGCCTTCGGCTCCTCGGTGGTCGTGGTGGTGGACTCGGGCACGGGACGCCTCCTGGACGCTCTCGGGATGGATCACGCCGCGTCGCCTGGACGCTGGCGAGCCAGGAGCGCGGCCTCGCGCTGCTCCCGGCGGATGCGGCGACGCCACTCGGTGAGCGCCGCCTTGCCCTTGAACCCCTTGTCGGCGATGTAGGTCGTCCACTCGGCCTTGTAGCGGCGGTTCAAGTTGGTCAGTGACGAGCTGTCGAACTGGTCGTCGCTGAAGATCGGTTCGGCATAGCAATGGCAGCCGTCGTGGTACTTGTCCAGGTCGCCGAAGGTGACGTCCGCGCTGGACCCCTCGGCCGACTTGTAGACGGCACCACGGGAGATCAACATGGCGCACCAGCCGCATGGCGTCCCGGTGCGGGACAGGCGCACGTAGCCCAGGACGCGCCGATCGCGGCGGCCCGTCGCCCACGTGGCGCTCCTGGCACCGTTCATGGCGACGCGCTCGGCGGCGGCGGCCTGGCGTGCTCCGGCCTTGCGGTGAGCCTCTGCGCGCAGTGCGTCCACGTCAGACGCGGGCTGCTCCTCGTCGATCTCGTCGAGCTTGCTGTCGAGGTTGTCCAGTCCCAGCACTTCGAGCGCGAGGCGGGCCTCGGCCTCTGCCTCGCGCTCCAGGCGCTCCAGCTCGCGGCCGAGACCGTCGATCGTCTCGACGGGGATGCGGTCGTCCTCCGGTGGTTCTGCGAGTGTTTCCGCGCGAAGGTCAGGGGGCCGGCCCTCGGGCCTCGGTTCGCTCTCCGCGGACCCCTCCGGGGTGGGTCGGCTCGTCGTGCTGGCAGCCTCTTCGGCGTCCCCCTGGGGCGCGTCCGTGCTTGTCAGCGCGGCGAACTCGGCGCGCAGCATGGAGAGGGTGACGTAGGGCGGGTTCGGGCGCCGGGGGTCGGCGATGGTGGTCCCGGTGCGCAGCGCGCGGACGAGGCGGTAGTAGGCCATCGCCAGGTCGCGGGACTGGCCCCTGCGGATCATCACCAGCCGGACGGCCCGCGCCAGCCAGGCCGCGCTGAGCGCGGTGGTCCTGGCGGGCGGGACGTTGGCCCACAGGCCCAGGGCGTCCTGGACAGTGGTGACCCCGATCTGGGTCAGGGCCAGGTGGAAGGCAAGCGAGGCGGCGTCTGCCTCGGCCGCGACCGGCCCGGTAGGTGCCTTCACGCGGCCACCGGCTCGGCGTCGGAGAGCCGGACTGGCGTCGGAGCCGTCGCGCGGCGGACGGAGGCGGCGAGCATCAGCTCGGCGTCCTCCTCCTCGCGGAGGTCTTCCCAGTCGTCGATTTCGTTCTGCGTGACGCCGGGGATGCGCCGCCACAGGCCGCGCCGGGGGACGTTGAGCTGCTCAGCGAGCTTGCCCAGCGCGTCCGCGGACTGCGCCAGGGAGCGCTGCTCCATGTCGCGCCAGAGCACCTCACCGTGGAAGTCCTCCGCAGACACGGAGTCGCCCGCGAGTTCGGCGGCAAGACGGAAGACCCGCTCCCACGCCTCGGAGAAGACCCGGCGGAACTCCTCGATCTTGCGCGACAGCGCGGTCTCTGCGGCCAGCAGGGCTTCCGCTGACAGGTTGGCGATCTGGCCCAGCAGGTGGTGCGGAGGAGTCTGCGACACGGCCGCCAGGTGGCGGATGCTCATGTCGATCGACTCGATGTAGCCGCCCAAGGGCGTCTCGTCCAACGTGCCGAACTTGACGTCGGCGTCTTCGCTGAACAGGAACCGTTTGGCGTTGAGGTTCACGGGCAGGGGACGGGGTTGCCGTTGGCGTCGAGCTCGGGCTCGCCGGTCTCCGGGTCGCGCTTGAGCGGCGGGGCCATGCCGCTCGCGTACCTGACCTTGAACGAGCCGCCCGTCTGGGCGATGAGCAAGTCGAAGACCGTCTGGTTGATGCGGTCCTGGAGCTCGATCATCGGCTCGATTACGCCGCTGGTCCGGCCCTCCAGGTCCACCAAGGCGGCGAACCGGGTGACCGGGCACTCCGACGAGCCGTGACGACGGCCGTTCTGGACCTTCACGCTGTCCAGGTCGGACAGCGACTTGAAGGTCACGCGGTACTCGTTGCGTGAGTCCCACAGGCGGGCGATGCCCCGCTCGTCCCCACGCGGCTGCTGAACGATCGTCAGCGCGGCGAAGGGGATCTCGTCGTTCGCCGGGTCCTCGAACAGCGCTGCGGTCTTCATCGCCGACAGGCCCTTGGACCGCACCCGGCCCTTGGCCTTTTCGGTCAGGGTGAACGAGTGACCGTAGCTCAGCGCGCCGCGGTAGATCGCGGCCTGCCGGGCGCCCAGGCGCGAACGCTCCCAGTGGTCCCACTCGGGCAGGCCCGCCCCGTCGTTGCCCTTGGGCAGCTCGCCGGGGCGACCGCGCCGGAACCCGTCCACGCACAGCGCCTGCGCCGGGGTGCCGACCAGCAGCGGCATCCAGTTGGACACCGCCCGCCGGGCCAGCAGCTTGTACTCCGCGTCGGCGGTCTCCGGCATGTACGGGTCGTCGTGCCGCCCGTGCAGGTAGTCGTCGATCCGCTCCAGCCTCGGCTTGTCCTTGTAGAGGATGCCCAGGAGCTGCTTCGCGAGGGACGCGGGACTTGTGTCTGCCAAGGGGTCTCACCGCCTCACATGAAGTAGCCGCGCCCAGTGCGCTTCTTGGTCTTCTTGCCCCGCGTGCGCAGGTCGTAGAGGGCCTCGTGCGCGAGCATCAGCGCCGCGTAGAGGTCGACCTTGCGGGGGCTGTCGGCCGACTCCTTGCCGAAGCTCAGGCCGTAGTTGTTGGTGCGGCGACGCGCGTTGAGCGCGTGCCGCTTCAGGGCCAGGTCGCCGTTGTGACCCAGCTTCACGTCGAAGATCGACCGCATGAGCCGCTCGTGCGCCAGCGTCGAGCGCTGGAGCGAGCCGCGCATGTCCCAGGCGATGGCGTTGGTACCCGGCGCCTTCACGGCCAGGCCCTCGCCGTACGCCTCGGCCCAGTCGGCGATGTAGCTCTCCCACAGGGCCACGTCGGCGTAGAACGCCTTGACCTCGTAGAGCCGGAACGTCTCGTGCACCGTGCTGTCCACGGCCGCGCGGTTGACTTCCCAGTTCTCGCCCTGCGGGCCATCCGGGCGCTCCCAGACGTCGATGACGAACGCCGTGAAGTCGCTGACCCGGATCGCCACGAGGGCGGTCGCGTCGTCGGACTTGCCGCCGTCGAAACCCAAGACGATCTCATCGCCGGGGCGCAGGACCGCGCCCTCGCGCAGGCAGGCCGACCACTCGGCAGGCCCGTACAGCGCGTCTTCCTCGGCGACGATCTGGTTGAGCCACATCCGGCGCGACCGGCTGGCCGAGATCGTGGTGTCGAGGACGGACTCGATGATCGCCTCGACGCGCAACCAGACTGCGTCGCCCCGGATCTTGGGGATTACTATCTTCAGCGCTTCGGGCGTCAGCGGGGTCCGCGGGTGCGCCTCGATCGAGTCGTAGAGGAACGCGATCGAGGCCGCGCGGCCTTCGAGCATCTTCTCGAAGGCATCGCGCATCCGCTCGGCAACGCTATCTTCGCCGGGCAGGTAGGCGTTGGTGATCGCGAGGTAGCGACTGTCCTTTTTGGTCGCGTTGCCGTCGATCGTCTCGTACATCTTGTGGCCGTTGTTGCCGCTCACCCAGTGGTGGGTTTCGTTGAGCAGCACGAACGTTGTCCGCTTGCCTTCGATGGCGCGGTACGACGAGGTGACGGCCTCCAGGCGGCACTTGCCACCGTTGGCGCGGATAAGCTCCGCGCCGTCCTTGATGCGGTAGGTCTTCTTGAACCGCTCGCTCATCAGGCTCGGGATGAGCGCCATCGTGTTGGTGGTCTGCGACTGGTTGACCGCGGTCACCTGGACCCACGCCTGTGGGTGCGGGATGCCGACCGGCTCCATCGTCTTGGTGTCCCAGTGGGAGAACCGCGACGGGCCGACCAGCTCCACGAGGCACAGCACCGCGAGCAGAGGGTCCTTGCCCCAGCCCTTCATGCGCTGGAGGACGCCCTTGCGGTACACGAAGCGGCCGGTCTCGTCGACCGCGTACCACCACAGCACGAAGCGGAGCTGTTCGGGCGTGAACTTCCACGGCCCGCCGTCCTCGGCGAGGAGGTACTCCGCGCACCACCCGGCGATCTGCCAGCCGAGGGTGTAACGCGGAAGCTCCCAGGCGCCGAGCGGGTTACGCCGCCAGGTGGGACCGAGGAAGCTCGGCTCAAGCGCGTCGACCTCCTCGGCGGTCAGCACGTTCGCCACTGGCACACCTCCTCGGGCGGGGAACCGCGAGGAGGTGAGTCAGGGCTCAGGCGAGGCCGAGATCCTTGCGGTAGTCGGCGATTGCCGTCACGGAGGCAGGAGTGCTCTCCTCCTCCGGCTCGTGCAGCTCGATGCGCACACGGCGGCGGTCCCCCTCGGTGACGAGAAGCCGCTCGAACGCCGAGTAGATAGTCTGGAGCATCTGCCCCGACCGCTTCCCGCCCGGCGCTCGCTTGTAGTACGACAGGTCTTCGCACAGCGAGTAGGCGAAGGCCCAGTCCGAGTCCTGGTAGAAGTCGGCTTGCCCCGAGCTCCTCAACGCCTTGTAGAGGCGGAGCGCGATCGGGTGCCACTCCTTGTCTGGGTGCGGGACAGTGACCGGACGCAGGGTGCCGCGGGTGACCGACTGGGCGCCGGCACCCTTCCGCTCGCGGGGCCGGGCGAGGTTGTCCTCACGGTCAGGTACGGGGCCTGGCATCTCGATCACCTCCTCGAAGGTGGGGGACGCCCGCCCCGCGACAGGGGGCGGGGCGGGCGTGGTCGCGTCGATCAGAGGCTGAACAGGTGCTGCCAGTCGTCGCTGTAGCACTTGCCCCAGATCGTCGTCTGGTTCGGGCGGTACTTCCGCTGGAAAGCGGCCATCGCGTCGGTCGTGGGCGGGTCCCACCGACCGTCAGCCCAACCGGCGTAGCCGGGGGCCAGGCCGAGCGCCTGGAGCTTGCGCTGGATCATCTGCACCCAGCCGCGCTCGTGCGCGTAGTAGCCACCGTGTTGCGTGTCCGGGCCGCGCCAGTCGCCGAACCAGTGCCCAGCCGGGAGGGGCCAGGCGGGAACGGCGGGCTTGGGCGGCGCCGGGGGCGGAGTTGGCGCGGGGGTCGGAGCCGGGGCGCTGGTGCCCGTCAGCATGGGGATGTTCCACGGCCGCGGGTCGAGCAGCCGCCGGTCGCTTTGCACGCTGAAGTGCGCGTGCGACCAGTGACCCGAGCTGGCTGTCCACTGGTACGGGCGGAACTGGGGCCGGGTGTCCATGATCAGGGCCCGGTGGATCGCGTACTTCAGGCGGTTCTCGCCCTGGTCGCGGCAGGCCACCTGGAGTTGGTCCGTGAACTTGTTGAGGTCCAGGCCGATCTCCGGGTGGTTGGTGATGTCCAGCGCGGTCACGTACGCCTGGCCGTCGATCACCACCCACGGGTTGTGGTCGGACGCCGAACCCTGTGCACGGTGCGCCTCGTCACCGATCCAGCCGTCACTGGCCTTGCTTCGACCAGGGAACTTCTGATCGAACTGGGTTCGGAGGGTTGCCAGCGCAGGGGCCAGAAGGTAGTCAGGCAAACCGAACGTCTCCTATGGGTTGAACACGAAACACCCGCCATCAGTGCGATGGCGGGTTGCCGAGGGAGGCCGAGGAGTTGCGCGAGCTTCGACTGGCTGTTAGCGTTGAGTTGCGTTCGACCTCGGCCACGTAGGCCAAACGGGAATCCCGGCGGCTTTCCCCTGGAAACCTGAATGGCTACGTGCGAGAGGTTGCTCGCAAGACTTAGACTTTGCAGCGCATCAAAGGGCAACGACGTCTAGTTGAAGTCCTACGTTTCGCTGCCACGCGGTGTGCACGCTCGGGCAGGTGACCCGATTCGGGAGCGTGTACACATTGAAGCAGTTGTGGGTTCCTCTTTCCTGCACGAAACTGCTATGCGACCCTAGGCGTCTTCCGAATCAGGCACCGGAAGGGCGTGCGCAGTGTCCGTGCTTGAAGCATTTTTATACGGGTTCATCCCCGTCATAGCGTTTTGCGCCGTTGCGGGCCTGATGGTCTTCCTTGTCACCAGAGGTAAAGATCCGGCTGCGAGTCGCACCGAACTAGACCTCTCATTGCGTCGATTCCGGATCACTCACGAGCGCCACCCGCTGCCACCTGCCGGTCAGCACCCTGTAGAGAGGGTGGCCGACCTGCGCCGTAAGCCCACTAGACCAGGCGGGGTAGGTGATTAACGCATCATTCGAGGCCTGGGTGCCTCTCCGTACGCCGGAATTTCGCGTTCTGCCGCCTCCATTTGGCGACCTTGGCCGCCGCCCCTTCCTTGGAGGACTTCTGTCGGTGATGCCACCAGCAGAGCGAGGTGAGGTTGGCGTCTCGGTGGTCGTCACCGCGCAGAACGTGGTCCACGTCGCTCGCCGGTTCCGCGCACCGCACCCCGAGCTCGTCGAGGTGGGTGCAGCGGTAACCGTCGCGCTTCAAGATGCGAGCGCGGATGCGAACCCAGTCAGCCGGGAGGCGCGAGCGCCGGTCAGAACCGGACCACTGGGGCATGGCGAATACCGCCTCACGACGTGGAAAAGGGGACCTCGACGACGTTCGCGGGGAGAGGAGGGCCCGCTGCCGACCCGAGGCGGCTTGGAAAGCTCAAGCCTTGAAGGCTTGCATTTGCCTAAGTGACTTGCTCTGGAGGCCCCGACAGGGGCCTAAGCCTTGAGGCTCTGTTTCAGCGCTTCAGGCTTACACTTATATATACGGTCGTTGATCATGATCCTAGAACCGGCCTACTGTGTAACCTGAGTCACACCGCCTCCAGGCGGGTGCAGCGGCGAAGGGCTGTAGGAGGCCGGGCCCTGGCGGGCCCGCAGCGGCGAAGGGCTGAGGCGTCGACGGGAGGCTCAGCTTGGAGGCACGGAGCTGGGCCCCTCCGGGGCCCACGGAGGAAGCTCCAGCGAGGCTCGCCTAAGGTTACCCACCGGGCGTAGGGTGGCGGCATGGACGCGGCCGAGCGACCAGCACCGCAGCGACGGCGCCGAAAACCGGCCGATTCCGCGAGCACCAGCTCCGCGGCGCACCAGCCTCCACAGGCACGTCCTCCCAGGCAGGCGCCCGTGCGGTGGCCCCGTCCCGCCGCTGTGGGCCGAAGGCCCTCGTCGGCGGAAACCGCGAGTTTCTGCTCGCCGCCGGAGCTGGCCCGAGCCTCAGTCTGTAGGTGCTGAGCTGCGGCGACACGGAGCGTGGCCTCCGCTCATAAGCTTGCGATCGACCTTGGAACTGTGGCGGGATCTCAGCCGCTAAGACATGGCGGTGCCCCTTTCGAGGTCGAGGGGGTCATACCCCCACCCTGTATCGAGCCGCTCGCCGGGGTGTACACTCGCGCGCCCGTGCGCCCGGTTCCCCTTCGATCGCGGAGCGAGTGACCGGCGCGGCAGGCAGCGACAACCGCGAGGCAAGCCAGTGCACCGCACGGACGCGCCGTGATGGGCAACTTGAGACCGTCCGCAGAGGGGCCGCGCATCCCCCTACCAGCGAGAACGGACCCGATTTGCATTACGTGGGTAACCTGAGTAAGGTTTGCGGTGTCAGAACGAAGGCCCGCCGCAAGGGGGGCGCGAAGTTCCGGCACACGGTCCTTGAGAACTGAATTCGCAAGTTGCACACCTGGCAGCGGTTTGCTAGGTTTGCACCAACGCCGAAAGCGACCGCCACAACGGAAGCGACCGGGAAGCAAGTCCAGACAGCGCGGCGGGTAACCGCTGTGAAGTCGGTTGGATCACCCCGCAACGGGCGGGGGTTAGGTTGACCGGCTGACCTGCGAGGGCAGGCCGAACGGTCCGAACGGCGAGGCACCCGCACCAAGGCCAGAAGACCAGTCAAGCGCCACCGAGTGTGTAACTTGCGAATTCAAGTCGGACCTGCTAAGGTTTGACACAGCACGAAAGAGAGGGCCGGATACTGGTCGCCAGGAATGGCTGCTAAGTCCGGAACGACCCTCAGCTAGCCGCTAAAGGCTTGCTCCTTGGGAACTAAATAGCGTGTAACCGGTCATGCGGCATCGCATACGGGCAGCCCGTTAGCCCCCGTCGGGGGGCACGTGGAAGGGCCAGCCGATACCCCCGGAAAGTGCGCGAATGACCACCGCGTGCGAAGTCCGGGCAGGAAAGATGCCGCCGAATTTTTAGTCGCAGGTGTGTAACCTGAGACAGCCTGCCGTGTCCGTCGAGGTCGGACGGCCACGCCTCGGAAGCGGCGGCAGGCACAAGGTCGAGGACCCACCGGAGTGGTGGGCCTTCTTTCCGGCCGCAGTGTGTAACCTGAGAGGTGAGACTGTCATGAGCACCCCAAGCGACACCACTACCGCCGCCGCCGTCGAGGCGACGCACGTCGCCCTTGCGGACCGGATGCGGGAGCTGCTGTTCGAGTTCAGCCGGTCGGGTGGGGTCATTCCCTGCGTCTACGAGAGCGACAACACCCACGTCGCGGAGTCCAAGGGCTTCTACGCGGCCGGCCCCTACGCCCTGGTTAAAGAGGCGTTCCGCCAGTCGCTGACCCACCTGGTCGGCGAGGAGCGCACCGAGGAGCTGTACGAGTCGATCCTCGAAAGCGGCGAGGACGTGGCCTGGAACCTCCGCGTGATGCGGGAGAAGTGGGCCAATGACGCGCTGAACGAGCACGTCGAGATCGCGGACTCACTGATGAGAGCGCTGCTCCGCGCGGACAAGTCCGACGTCGGGCTGGTCGGGAGCTACTACCTCACGGATGACCGGGGCGAACTGTCGGCGAACGCCCACATCAGGGCAGCACTGCTGAAGTCCTGCCTCGCCTTGTCCGGTGGACGACTGGACCGGGCGGAAGGGCTGATCGAAGCGGCCTTCGTCGAGGAGTGCGACATCTCCGACCTGATCTTCCGGGCCCGCTGCGAGTGGGAGCGCGAAGACCTCAAGAACTGACGGGCGAAACAGGGGGCGACCCCTGTCCGCAGGGCTGGCATCCCTGTGCTGACGAGCCTGCCATCCAACCACGGGAGAACCATGAGCACCCCCATGCGGTTCTGGCACGTCTACACCCCGACCCAGTACGAGCTCGCAGCGGAGCTGTGGGGTCGCCTGCTCGACAGCGGACGAGTCTCCCTCCAGCGCGACGACTACCGGAGCTACCTGGAGAAGGTCACGAAGGACCACCTCCTCCAGCTCATCATGAGCGACGGCGCGGAGACCTACGACCACCCGGCCGTGACCGTGACCCTGGTCAGCTACTGCGAGCAGGGGTGGGGCGGGGCCGACATCGACGCGGCCAACGTGAGAGCCCTGGAGGACACCCCTGGTGTCCAGACGCGCATCGAGACGTCCGAGGGGCAGGCGTGGGTCCAGCTCGGTGAGCTGCCCGGCGACCTGGACGACGACGTCGACACCGGCCTGGGGTGGCTGAAGTCCCTCGTGGAGACGATCGAATCCCTGAACGACCACCCGTTCATCGACGAGGACTCGTACTACAAGTACGAGGAGGAGCGCCGCGAGGCTGCATGGGACGAGTACATCCACGCCGACCTGCTCAAAGAGTTGGACGAGTGGGCGGGTGAGGACGACCGCTGGCAGGACTTCGGCGTCTCGGACGACGAGCTGCGCGAGATGTACTACGAGCACTACTACAACAACGGTGAGGCGTACTGGGAGTTCCAGGGGCTGACGATGGTCTACAAGGGCCACGACTCCGCTCTGAAGCACATCCAGAACACCGTGCTGGCCGCGTGGCGTGCACCCCTCGTGGACCCCAACCAGACGGCCCTGTCCGTGATGGACATCGGCGTGCCCGTCCTGGTCCTGGACGACGCCGCCCTGTCGTCCTGATCCAACCGGCGAAACCGTCCACTCGCGACGGTCCACGGGATTGGCATTCCCGTGCTGATGATGCCTGCCACCACGAAAGGAAGTCGCCATGAGCGAGGGCACCGAGCTCGACCGTACCGACTGGGTCGAGCTGGACGACCGTCGCATCGTCTCGATACACGAGCGCCGTTCCAGCCACGACACGTACGTGGTGATCTCGCACCCGGACGGCACCCCGCCCGACGTCCACGAATTCGAGGACGAGGAGTCGGCGCAGAGGTTCTTCAGCGCGGTCGAGAGCGGGACTGCGTAACCGGCGAAACCCCGCGAGGGGTCCACGGACCTGGCGTGTCCGTGCTGATGATGCCTGCCACCTGGGAGTGATCTTGATGATGACCGAAACGGGGCCCGACGTGTTCGCAATCGCGAAGGGCGTGGCCGTGGAGCTGGGCGACGGCTGGAGCGCGTCCGAGGGCCACTGGAGCATTCACGAGGACGCCTACCTGCACGGCGCGGACGGCGTGCGCCTGCACGTGGCGTTCAACCGTTACTCCAGCAGTACCCAGATGTCGATCTCCGGTTCTCTGGGGGAGCTGCACGAGTTCAAGCCGTACAACGCGGACACGGGAAGTATCAACGTGTCGATCAAGAAGACGCCCAAGCAGATCGCGGGCGACATCACGCGCCGACTGCTGCCCATCACGGCCCCCACGTTCGCGGAGGCGCTGGAGCGCAAGCGGGCGCACGACGCGGAGGAGTCGCGCCGCGCCGCGCTGGCAGAGGAAATCCGAGCGGCCCTGGGGGAAGGAGCGTCGGTGAACAATCGCGAGAACGACCACGGGGTGCGGCTCGGCAACTGGAACAGCGCCACGCGGGTCGAGGTGGACCCCCGATACGGCTCGGTGAAGTTCAAGATCGAGACAACCCCAGAGTTGGCGGTCCTCTTGGCGAAGGTGATCGGCGAGCTCTAAGCGCCGCGTCGCCCCCACACATAGCCGGTCGGCGAAACAGGGGGCGACCCCTGTCCACGGGATTGGCATTCCCGTGCTGATGACGCCTGCCAATTCACCGAGGAGTTCCCGTGACGGTTTGGCGTGCCCTGCTGGTGTTCGCGGTCGTCTGGATCGTCACGGTCGCGCTGGCGGTCGGAATGGTCTTCCTGGTGGCGACCTTCTCGCCTGACACGGTCAGCGGGGTGATGTGCGCTCGCGAGTACCGATCCACCACCCCTGACGGAACCACGTACCGGGTGTGCATTGAGGCCCCGTGAGTCTGGCGAAACCATCCACTTCGGACGGTCCACGGACCTGGCGTGTCCGTGCTGATGAAGCCTGCCAAACGAAGGGACCGCCATGAGCGGAGTGCAGTTCGCGAACTTCTCCAGCCCGGCTGCTTTCGCGGTCGAGTGGAGCGCGGGCGAAAACGGGAGCCGCTGCCAGCTCGTGAACCCGCGTGGTACGGCGAGCCTGATCTTCGGCATGAAGGTGAAGGACTCGGGCGAGTGGATGACGACTGCGGTCGTGGACCCGACCCGCTTCCTAGACGCCGTGCCCAGAACGTTCGCCGACTTCCTGAAGGCCGCGCACGCCTACGTGGCGTAGCTGGCGAAACGCCGCGAGGCGTTCGCAGGGCTGGCATCCCTGCGCTGATGAGCCTGCCGCAACGAGGGGAATTCCATGACGAGCACCCTGACCCCGACCTACCGCGTGCGGATCGAGCCGGACGAGGACGCCCAGAACCCGCGCAAGATGTTCGAGCAGACCGCGAACGTGATCACGGTCGACCTTCACGAGTACTTCCCGATCGACGACGACCCCGGTCCGCTGGCCGACCAGTGGCGGCGGCTCGACAACCACTACGACACCTGCACGGCGATGCGGATCTTCGAGCGCTACGCACGGGTGATCCACGGCGCGGTCGTGCTACTCGACTTCCCGTCCCCGGACGGCTCCCGCGCAATCTGGTACGTGCTGCCCGCCGCGCTGAACCTGGCCCACACCCCCGAGGGGCGCGACTACTACGGCATGAAGGTGCTGACCGCAGAGCGGGACGAGTACCGCACATGGGCGCGCGGTGAGGCAGTCGGCTACGTGATCGAGAAGCAGGTCACGTGGACTAACCCCGAGTTCGGCGAGACGGACACGTGGGAGGAAGTCGACTCCTGCTGGGGCTTCTACGACCCCGAGTACGCCGAGGAGGAGGCGCAGCGAGCGCTGGCCGTCCTGACCTCCGGCCCGACCGAACCGGGCTGCGACCACAGATGAGGCGAAACCCGGCTGGTGCCGGGTCCTGGGGGCTGGCATCCCCCGGCTGACGAGCCTGCCAAGACGAAGGGAACGAACGATGACCGCAACGGCTGAGCTGACCACCTACAGCGTGGTTGGGATCTGGGTTGATGACGAACCGGTGGTCGCGGCCGTGTTGGAGGGCCAGCAGTACACGGTGGACGCCGGGGCGAGCGACCCGGATTTCGAGCGCTGGTCAATCACCGTCGAAGCCGAAGACCCGGACGCGGCAGAGGCGTATGCCCTTGCCGTTCAACTCGGCGAGGACGACGAGGACGAGAGGGGCGACGCATGACCGCCACGACCGTGCCGATCTGGCACGACCACACCAACGACATCGGGGACTGGTGCCCGTTCTCTGGTGAGCCCGTCACCGGGAGAGACATCAGATGTCCGCAAGGGTGCCGCGCCAGCGACCCCGACGACGAGCAGGAGCGGTGCCGCACCGAGGACTGCGACGGAGACCCCGACGACGGCGCCGGTTGGGACGGGTACTGCGGCGGCTGTGTGGATCAGATGGGCGGCGGCGAGGACGACTTCACGCACTGGTGCTGACGGCGAAACCGTCCAATCTGGACGGTCCCGAGGGCTGGCACGCCTCGGCTGATGAGCCTGCCACGCGAGAGGAGAAAGAGATGCCGTACTACGTAACGGACAGGAACGGCCACCAGGTCCGCGAGGGCGACGAGGTCCGCGACTTCCGGGGCACGCCCGCGAAGTTCCTCCGGGTCACGAGGGGCACCGAGTACAACGGCACGGCCCGCGTCGAGGTCGAGTACTTGGACGGTTGGAAGCAAGACCTCTACGCCGAGGTCTTCGACTTGGAGATCCGAACGATCAGCGAGTGGGTCGCGGCGCAGGATCGGAGCGCCATCACCGACGAGAACGTGGATGAGCTCATGGAGATGGCCAACGTGAGCATCGACTACTGGGCCGTGCCGAACGGTTCGAAACTGCTCGGGCCCCGCGACCAAACCCCGCCGTGGGCCTGCTGGACGGTCGTGGAGAAGGACACCGGGCTCCCGTGCCACTTGAGCCGCGACGACATCCGCTTTGCCTTCCTGGCGCTGGCGGAGCCGGGCCAGAAGCTGACCTACCCGCGCATCGGGGAGCGCTTCCGGCTGGCCTGGGTCAGCAGAGGAGGGCACGGCATCGAGGTGGCCGCACTCGACCCAGTGTCGGGCGACGTCGTCACGCAGCTCGCATGCTTCGGGGAGATCCGGCATTGATGCTCGCCATCCGCCAGGACCAGTGGTTCTTCAGATGAACCGGCGAAACCGCCCCTTCGGGGGCCGGTCCGCAGGGCTGGCATCCCTGCGCTGACGAGCCCGCCGAGACGAAGAGGTGCCGATGAGCATCAAGGTCAGGGAGTACGCCGTCACGCTGCGGCACAACGGCGAGACGGTGACAGTCCACGCGCTGGCGTTCGGCCTCGCTGAGGCCAAGGCGCTGGTCTACAACGCGCAAGGCGCATGGTGGCTCGACGCAGCGGTGGAGACGGTGAAGATCAGGCCGATCTGCGCCTACTGCGACGCGCGAGGGACGCGCCTGGAAGACAGCTCGGACGATGTCCCGCTGTGCGACCGGCACGCCAAGGAGCACTACGGCTCGGACTGGAGACGCCTGCGCGCGCTCGGCATCCGCAGCTTCCTTCCGCTCGACGAGTTGCAGCGGTGAACCGCCGGGCCGACGTCCGCAGAGAGGCACGTGAGCACGTGAGCACGTGAGCCGAGGCGAAACCCCCGCAAGGGGTCCACGGACTTGGCATGTCCGTGCTGACGAGCCTGCCACGAGGGAGTGATCGCGATGGACGAGTTCTACACGGTGATCGGCCTGACCAGCGAGGACGGCGAAGACCTCACGGTCGCGGCCGTGGTCCGGGGTCGAGGCGTCGTCGCCGATCAGCACGACAGGGGCTGGATGTTCGAGGTCGAGGCCGAATCGCCGGGCGAGGCGCAGGCGCTGGCCCTGGCCGATTTCAACGGGTCCTGATGCAAGGCGAAACGCCGTGAGGCGTCCGCAGGGCTGGCATCCCTGCGCTGATGAGCCTGCCACGACGAGGGGAAGAAGATGACGAGCACTGCGCCCAGGGGGTTGTTCGGCGGCTCCTGCTACACGCCGGACTGCCCGGAGACCGACGCGATGGGGTCCTCGATCTACCACGCGGGCAACGACCGCAACCGGTGCAACGGGTGCCTCGATGCGATCAGTATCCTGATCCCGGCCATGCCGCAGGAGGCTTGGCGCCTGCGGCTCGTGAACGACGAGGCGATGAGCGCCTATGTGCGCCACGTCGTCGCGCTGCCCTACGGCGAACTGCGTGAGCGCGCGGCACCCCTGGTGGAGCGCAAGGAACGCGCGTACCAGGACTTCGCGCGCCTGGCGCGTGCCGCGGGAGACGGGGCGCTGGTTCGCGACTTGGTTGCGAGCATCGTCGAGGTGCCGCACTTGGTGATCGAGTCGACGATCACCAACTTTTGGGTCCGCTACCGCATCGAGTCAACGAGATGAGGCGAAACCCGGCTCGCGCCGGGTCCGGTGGGGTGGCATCCCATCGCTGACGAGCCTGCCATGAGGAGGAGTGCCTAGTGCAGACCATCCAGGACCGCTTCCACCAGTTCCATGTGGACAACCCCGACGTCTACGAGACCTTGGAGCGCCTCGCAGCCGAGTGGTTCGAGGCGGGCAGGCGCAAGCTTGGGGTGAAGATGCTCTGGGAGACGATGCGGTGGGAGCGCAGCAAGCTCGCCGCGCCCGGAACGTTCGCCCTGAACGACGTCTACACCTCGCGGTACGCCCGCGAGCTGGTGAAGCGGCACCCTGAGTGGGCGCCGTACATCGAGCTGCGCGAGCTGCGGGCCGCCTGATGCGGGACCTTCAGGTCGACGACTTTCGGCTGACTCAGCTTGCACAGGTACGTCCAGGTGTGTAAGTTGAGAGACATGAGCAAGGGGACAGCCACAGTGTACGTTGAGAACAGCATCGCAGGCGACGTAAATGGCCCGGTCGTGCAGGGCCCCCACTTCGGATCGGCGGAGCCCTCTCCGACCAACCGGCCGTTCATCGGGATCGACCACGGCTTCAGGCCCCCGCCCGTCACCTTCACGACCGTCGACTTCGACCCCGAGCGGGTCAGCGCGTACTACCCGGCAGAGGCCTTCGAGCCCGGCGACGAGGTCGTGCTGCGCGAGTACCCCGACGCCCAGGTCTTCACGATCATCTGCCTGACTGACGACCCGGCCTCGGACGGCGGCAAGCACTACTTCGCCCGCACCGAGGCGGGCGGCACGGTCTTCCTGGACCCGACCAAGATCATGGCCGCGCCCACGGGCCATGCCCCGGCCTTCAAGGTGGGCGACCGCGTCCGCGTTGTGACCGACGAGGTCCCCGGCTCAGCGCCGCGCGGCTCGACCGGCACGGTGCGCGACGTCGAGCACGGCTTCGTCTATGTGCGACTCGACCACTCGGGCGTCGTCTTCCCGCTCCGCGCGAAGGAGCTCGCCGCGCCGGCCGACGCGCCCTCGTACCGGCGGGTGGCCGACTTCGTCGACCTGACCGCACTGCCGCCCGGCGCCGTGGTCGTGAGCGCCTCCAGCGGGCAGGTCTTCGCCAAGGACAGCGCCGGGCGCTGGCTGACGCCGGGCTGGTCCGGTGCCTACACGTTCGAGGCGGCCGACGAGATCACCCGAGGCCTTCTCGTCGTCTACGTCCCACCGCTGACGCAGCACTGAGTGTGTAACCTGAGAGGCAGGCTCGCCCGGTGAGGATCACTCCCCGCAAGGACGAGGTCGCGGCCGTCGTCGAACTACTGGAGAGCGACGGCTACAACTCGGCGGACGCCCTGGCGAAGGACGTCATCAAGAAGGTCGCCGAGCTGTTCGCCGACCGCGAGTTCTATGCCTGGGTCCACCGCTTCGGGCCCGGTCAGCTCCAGCTCGCCTGGGGCCCGTTCACCTCGGACGCCGAGGTCGTCAAGTTCGCCAAGAAGGCGGCGCTGGGCGGCGAGTCGATGTCCCTGAAGTTGTGCAGCACGGGCGCGTTCCTGGAGCGCCTGGGCAAGAACAAGACCGCTCCGAGCGAGCGATGTGCGAACCCGGCGTGCGGCCACATCCACGGCGCGCACGAGCACCCGAAGTTCGGCGGCAGGTGCGCCATCCGCGGCTGCACCTGCAAGCAAGACGTGAAGTAACTCCTCCCCGAGCAAACCCCGCTCAGGCCGTCCCGAAGGCGGCCTGGGTGCAAGACCTTCCGGATGTGACCTTGTGAGCAACGCCAAGACGGTCCCCTACGTGTGGTGCGACACCTGCGAGAAGCGCGGGTTCGAAGACGACCACGACGCTGAGAAGGCGCTCGGCCGGGCTCGTGCCCGCCGTGAGCGTTGGGCGGACCAGAACAGCCCCGGCTCCCGGCGCGGCATGAAGCGGGAGAACCGGATCTACGAGTGCCCTGAGGGTCTGCTCCACCTGACCGAGCTGTCGCGCCGAGTGCACAACGCCCGTGCTGCGCGCTGGTCGGACGTGGCCGCGTGAGCCTCGATCTGCGCAGTGCCCTCCGAGCAGTCGAGGATGCCGCCACCGAGGCCGTGTCGACCCAGCGCCACCGGGCCCAGCACGCACGCGGGCTGCTCCTGGAGATCGGGCTCATGGTCGGCGTCGACCTCCAGGAAAACCCCCTCGGCACCGGGGCGTGGTCCACGACGAACGTGCGCCGACTCCTCGACGCAGTTGACGGCCTGCGCCGCCAGAACGCCCAGCTTCGCGGCCTGCCCCCGGACGGCTTCGCGCCCCGCCCGCTCGGCGAGCGCATCGAGCTGCGGGAGCGTGGCTGGTGAGCGACACCAGGAGGGCGCTGGAGGGCTACGGCTCCCAGCAGCTCCACGCTCATAGCGGACACCGCCGGGAGCACTTCGCCCCCAGCGCGTTCGCCGCCCTCCGGAGCCTGCTGTACGAGCTCGACTCGATCGAGGGGGCGGCTCGCGTGGTTCGAAACGCCAACCTGCCGACCCCGGGCTCCATCCCTGACTACGCGCTGAGGGTTGTCGAACGCCTGCGCGCGGCCATCACCCGCGAGCTGGCGAAGAACCGGTGAGCATCCCTCCCCACCCCCGCGTGCCGTTCTTCCTGAAGGTCGGCGACCTCCCTAGCCAGCACGTCGGCTACATCGACCGCCGGCGGCTGGAAGTCGACTCCAACGCCGCCGTGGTCTCCATGCTCCGCGACATCGCCGACGAGATCGAGCGCCAGTCCGCCGAGGAGGGCGGCCGGTGATCCTCCGCTGCAAGGGGTGCCAGGTGACCTGGAAGTCGCCTGGCATCGGCGAGGACGGCTGGTACGAGGCCATCCGCTGCACATGCCCTCCCGACTCCGAGCGCGAGTTCGAGGGTCACCTCCTCCCCTACGGCCAGGTCACCTGGCTCGCCATCACCACCGAAGGACGGCTTCTCCCCGTGACCATCGCCAGCATTCCCGTCAGCCGCAAGGCCCCCGAGCTCGCCCACGAGGCCGACATCCTGATCGTCGGCTTCTTCGAGGAGCGCCGCGACTTCCCGCAGTTCCGGCACCAGCAGGTCTACGCCGCCTCCTCGCCGCTGACGGCGCGACTGGTTGGGCGCCGCTTCCGCAGGGCCTACTACACGGACCGTGCCCAGAGCATTCGCGGCTTCAACCGGATCGAGGACGTCCTGCACCTCGCGATCGCGAACGGCCTCGGCGAGGCCGTCGTGCACGTGAGCTCCTACGAGCGCTTGGCCGAGCACAACAGCGACGCCGAGTTGCTGCGCTCGCTGCGCCAGGCGAGGGCGTTCGAGGCGTGATCAAGCCCAGCGCGTGAGGCGCTGAAAGCAAAGCGGGGCGCTCAGGTTTCGGGCGCCCCGCCCCTTCCTGCAAACGAATTGGAGAACCACCTCTTGACCCCTCGCCGCCTCACCGTTGCAGACGTGTGCGCCGACCTCGAAATCTCCCGGTCCACCTTCTACGACTGGCGCGCGAAGGGGCGCGGCCCGAATTGCATCCGCCTCCCGAACGGCGAGCTGCGAATCCGGGTCGCCGAGTACGAGCGGTGGCTGGAAAAACTGGAGGAATCGACATGACGGACGAGACGACCTACGAGGTCAGCGTCTACAAGATTGACCCATACGTCCACAAGGGCAAGAACGGCGGCACGACCTACCGGGTCCGCTGGAAAGTCGCGAAGAAGGTCTTCAAGCGCCCTTTCCGAACCAGCGCACTTGCGGACGGCTTCCGATCCGAGCTGATCGCCGCAGCCCGCAAGGGCGAGGCGTTCCGCGTCTTCGACGGCCTGCCCGTGTCGATGGCCCGGCAGTCGGACGAGATGAGCTGGTACAAGTTCGCCTGCGCGTTCGTGGACATGAAGTGGCCGCATGTGGCAGCCACGACGCGCCGGACGCACGCGGAGGCGCTGACCAAGGCCACCCCGGCGATGTTCTCCGCGACCAGGGGGAAACCGGACGACGCGCTGATTCGCAGCGCGTTGACCCGCTGGGGGTTCAACACCAACCGGCGCGAGGCGGACGACATGCCGGACGACGTGCGGCGGGCGCTGAAGTGGATCTCGGAGAACACCTTGCCCGTGTCCGCGTTGCGCGACCCGAAGGTGCTCCGCCCGCTGCTCGACAAGCTCGCGGTCAAGCTCGACGGGAAGCCCGCAGCGCCGAGCGTCGTCTCCCGCCACCGCAAGATCCTCGGCACGGCGATGGAGTACGCCGTCCAAGAGCTCAAGCTGTTGGAGGCCAACCCCATTCCGGCTCTTAAGTGGATCGCGCCGCGGAAGACGGTTCAGGCGATCGACCGTCGCCGCGTCGCCAACCCGGCGCAGGTGCGCGACCTCTTGGACGCCGTGCGCGTGCAGAAGCGCAGCGGCCCGCGCATGGTGGCGTTCTTCGGCTGCCTCTACTACGCCCTGATGCGCCCGGAAGAGGCTGTCGCGCTGTCCAAGCACCAGCTCAGCCTGCCCGAAGAAGGCTGGGGAGAGATCCACCTGGAGGACGCGCACCCATACGCGGGCAAGGAGTGGACCGACAGCGGGAAGAACCGGGATCAGAGGCAACTCAAGCAGCGCGACGCCGGGACGATTCGCCCGGTCCCCAGTCCGCCCGAGCTGACCGCCTTGCTCCACCGCCACATGCAGGTCTACGGCACGGCCGAGGACGGCAGGCTGTTCCGCGGCGAGCGCAACGACGACGAGCTTCCCAAGCTGACCATCCTGCGGGCGTGGAGGAAGGCCAGGGAGCAGGCATTGCCGCCCGAGCTTGCAGCCACCAACCTGGCCGCCTCGCCTTACGACCTGCGGCACGCGGGCATCTCGCTGTTGCTCAGCATCGGCGTGTCGCCGAAGCAGGTCGCCGAGTGGGCGGGGCATTCACTGGACATCCTGCTCCGAATCTACGCCCACGTGCTCAGCGGCTCCGACGACGCCGTCCGTGCACTGATCGAGCGGGGGCTCAAAGGGCATTCTGGCGACGCAGAGTGACGTGACTGAGGTCACTCGCACCAGGCCCTGAATCGCTGCCTGGCTGGAGATCCACGGAATTTCGTGGGCACAGCATGGGCACAGATGCCCGCAAACGGCCGTTTTTGGCCGGATACAGCCGGACATGACAAAGGCCCGCTGAGCTGCATTCGTGCTGCTCAGCGGGCCTTTCTCCGTTGTGCCCCCGGCAGGATTCGAACCTGCGCTCCCGCCTCCGGAGGGCGGTGCTCTATCCCCTGAGCTACGGGGGCCGTAGCTACGTGCGGAAGCTTAGCAGGGCTGTCGGGGTGGGTTCGCACCCCCTACCCTCCTGGGTGTGGA
This sequence comes from Actinosynnema sp. CA-248983, assembly GCA_050954585.1. Classification (GTDB taxonomy): domain Bacteria; phylum Actinomycetota; class Actinomycetes; order Mycobacteriales; family Pseudonocardiaceae; genus Actinosynnema. The sequence continues at coordinate 7,659,236 of CP191863.1, forward strand.
TCCGGCACTGGAGCGTTTCGTGCAGCGCGGTGACCTGCGGGTTCGGGTGGTTGAGGTTGGGGTGCGGGGTGGTGGGGTGGTGGTGCTGGTGCACGGGTACCCGGATGACTCGCGGGTGTGGGACGGGGTCGTCGAGCGGCTCGTGGGGCGGTACTGGGTTGTTCGGGTTGATGTTCGGGGGCCGGTGGGTCGGGGGCGCCTGCCGAGCGGAGTGGGTATCGGGTTTCCGAGGTGGTTGACGACCTGGTTGAGGTCGTCAGGGGTGCGGGGGCTGTGCACCTTGTGGGGCATGACTGGGGGTCGGTGATCGGGTGGGCGGCGGTTGCTCGACATCCCGACGTGTTTCGGTCGTTTGTGTCGATCTCCGGGCCTGACCTGGGGCATGTGCGGGACTGGGTGCGCAGGAACTGGTACCGGAGGCCTGGGCGGGTCCTGGGGGCGTTGAGCCGGTCCTGGTACATCGGGGGATTCCTGGTGCCGGGGGCCGCCGAGGCCTTGTGGCGGGTGCCTCGGGTTCGGCGGTGGATGGGGGCCGGACATCGGGAGCTGGTCAACGGGTTGGAGCTGTACCGGGCGAACCTGGCTTCGAAGAACGAACCTCGCAGGGTGACGGTGCCGGTGCATCAGGTCGAGTTGGTGGAAGACCCGTTTGTGACGCCTGGGCACCTTGAGGCGGCGGAGAAGTGGACTGACTCGCTGTCACGGTCTCGGCTTGTGGCGGGGCATTGGGCGCCGCGCACGCACCCGGAGCAGGTGGCGCGGCTGATCGAGGACTTCGTGGAGGGGCGACAGCGGCCGAAGGTCGTAGTCGTCACAGGTGGCGGTAGTGGGATTGGGAGGGCTTCCGCGTTGCGGTTTGCGCGGGATGGGGCGTTTGTGGTGGTGCTTGACGTGGATCTGGAGGGGGCCGAGAGGACGGCCGGTGAGGTTGGGGGCGCGGCTTATCGGCTGGATGTGACGGACAGTGCGGCCACGCACGCCCTGGCGCGAAACATCGTGGAACGGCACGGGGTGCCGGATGTGGTGATGGCCAACGCGGGCATCGCGGTCGCCGGAGGGTTCCTGGACACCTCCGAAGAGGACTGGCGGCGGGTGGTGGACGTCAACCTCTGGGGCGTTGTGCACACCCTGCGGGCCTTCGCGCCGTACCTGGTCGAACGCGGGCAAGGCGGCAACCTCGTGGTCACGGCCTCGGCCGCGGGCTACTTCCCGACCGCGGCCCTCCCGGCCTACTCGACCACCAAAGCCGCAGTGCTGATGTTGGCGCAGTGCCTGGACGCCGAACTGCGCAAGCACCGCATCCGCGTGAGCGCGATCTGCCCCGGAGTGGTGGACACCAACATCGCCGCCACCACCCGCTTCGCCGGATCGGACGACGCCGAGCAGGAACGGAAGAGGAAGAAGGCGGCGAAGGCCTACCGGCTGCGCGGGTACACCGCGGACAAGGTCGCCGAGCAGGTGGTGACGGCAGTCCGGGAGGGCCGGACAGTGGTTCCGGTCACGCCGGAAGCCAGGTTTGTGCAGGTCGCGAACCGGATCGCACCCTCAGTGGTCCGGCTGTTGGGAAGGTTCACCTAACCTCCGGTTGCACTCATGCGCATGTGACTATATGTTCCGAACCATGGGTCACGGTCATGGCCACGGATCGGCGAGCGCGCAGCACCTCGGCAAGCTCTGGATCGCGTTCGGCATCGGCGCGGCGTTCATGGTGGTCGAGTTCGTCGTCGGCTTCGCGACGCAATCGCTCGCCCTCATCTCCGACGCCGCCCACATGCTCACCGACGTCCTGGGCGTCGGCATGGCGCTCACCGCGATCCTGCTGGCCCGCCGGGCCAAGATCAGCGGCAGCCGGACGTTCGGCATGTACCGCGCCGAGGTCCTGGCCGCACTGGCCAACGCCGTGCTGCTGTTCGGCGTCGCCGGTTACGTGGTCTTCGAGGCCGTGGGCCGGTTCGGCAACCCGCCGGAGGTGCCCGGCCTGCCGGTCATGCTCGCGGCGGCGGCCGGCCTGCTGGCCAACGTCATCTCGTTCTTCATGCTGCGCGACGGCGCGAAGGACAGCATCAACGTCCGGGGCGCGTACCTGGAGGTCCTGGCCGACCTCATCGGCTCGGTCGGCGTGCTCATCAGCGGCGCGGTGACGCTCATCTTCGGCTGGCGCTACGCCGACCCGATCATGGGTGTCGCGATCGGCCTGTTCGTGCTCCCCCGCACCTGGAAACTCGCGGCGGGCGCGCTGCGCATCCTGTTCCAGCACGCCCCCGAACGGGTCGACGTCGCCGCGATGCAGACCGACCTGGGCGAACTGCCCGGCGTCGAGGAGGCCCACGACCTGCACGTCTGGACGCTCACCTCGGGCATGGAGGTCGCCTCCGCCCACCTCACCACGTGCCGCGACGCCGACCCGGCGCAGGTGCTCAAGGCGGCCCAGTCGCTGCTGTCCGACCGGTACCACATCGAGCACGCCACGCTCCAGGTCGAACCAGGAGACTCCGCGCAGCGCTGCCGCGAAATCTCCTGGTGACCACCGCCTAGAACGCCGAGCACTGGCCGGACTTCGGCCCCCGCACGTCGTTCGCCCACCCGTTGTCGACCGGCGGCGGGCTGCTGGTCCCGCAGGACAGCGGTCCGCCGACGGTGTTGCCCGCGACCACCGTGCCGCCGCGGTTGCCGACCAGGTTGACCGGCCCGCCGACCGTCGTCCGCTCCAGCGACACCTCGCCCGACGCGCCGGTCACGGTCACCGGCCCGCCCACCGAGGTCTCCACCAGCACCACGGCCGCCGCGTCGGACGCGGACACGGGACCCTGCAACCGCGCGCCGAACGCGTACAGCGACGCGCCCTCGGCCACGGTCACCGGCCCGGTCACCGAACCGCCGTCCACGCACACCACGCCCTCGACCCGCAACGGCCCGGCGTGCTCGCCGGTGATGGTGGACGTGCAGGTCACGAACGGTTTGGCGAGCAGTTCGACCTCGGCCACCGACACCGCTCCCGGGAACTCCAGCCGGTAGTGCTGGTAGTGCCCGGCCCGAGCGATCTTGAACGCGCGAGTCTGCTGCCGGTGCGCGAACGCCACGCCGGACCGCTCGTCCACGGTGGACCAGTTCTGGCCGTCGTAAGAGCCCTTGAGCACCCACGACGACGGGTCACCGGTCCCCTTGCCGGACGTCAGCGTGTAGAACTCGGCCTTCTCCTTCTTGTCCTTGAGGTCCACCTGGAGCCAGGACAGGCTGCCGGACGTCTGGGACGTGTTGTCCAGCACCGAGGCGGGAGCACCGGTCACCGACCCCGGTGAGGTCACGTCCCGCAGCGGCTTGGGCGGCTCGTTCCCGCTGGTCAGCGACGGTGGCGCGGCGTCCGCGCCGGTGGCCCACGACGACGGCGCGGGGCCCATCTCGAAGTCCAGCGTGCCACCACCCGCCACAGCCGAGTGCGGCAAGTACGCCTTGTCCCACGGCTTCCCGTTGACCTTCAACGACTGCACGTAGATGTTGCGCGCGCTGTTGTTCGGCGCGTTCACCACCAACGTGGCGCCGTTCTCCAGGTGCACGGTCGCCTTCTTGAACAACGGCGACCCGATCGCGTACGTCGAGTTGCCCATCTGCAACGGGTAGAACCCCAGCGCGCTGAACAGCCACCACGCCGACTGCTCGCCGTTGTCCTCGTCACCGGGGTAGCCCTGCCCGATGTCGCTGCCGATGTAGAGCCGCGACAGGATCTCCCGCACCTTCTCCTGCGTCTTCCACGGCTGCCCGGCGTAGTCGTACATGTAGGTGATGTGGTGGGACACCTGGTTGCTGTGCCCCAACTGCCCCATCCGCACGTCCCGCGCCTCGGTCATCTCGTGGATGACGCCGCCGTAGGAACCCGGGAACTTCGCGGTCTCCGGCGTCGCGAAGAACTCGTCGAGCTTCGACGCCAGCCCCTCGCGACCGCCGTACAGGTTGGCCAGGCCCTGGCCGTCGTGCGGCACCGAGAACGCCATGTTCCAGCCGTCGGTCTCGGTGTAGTCGTGGCCCCACTCGCGCGGGTCGTAGTGCTCGGGCGACTCGCGCCACGTGCCGTCGGGCTTGCGGCCCTGGAAGAACTTCGTGTTCGGGTCGAACATGTGGATGTAGTTCTGCGCCCGGTTCGCGAAGTACTCGGCCTGCGCCAGGTATTCCGCGTCACCGGTCTGCTTGTGCAGCTCGCGCGCCATGTTGGCGATGCCGTAGTCGTTGACGTAACCCTCGATCGCCCACGACATGCCCTCGCCGGTCGCGGTGGACGTGTAGCCGAGGAAAATCGACGTGTCCAGGCCCTTGCGGCCGACGCCCGCGTTCGGCGGCGCGACGGTCGCGTTCTTCACCGCCGCCTCGAACGCCGCCTTGACGTCGAAGTCCTTGACGCCCTTGACGTACGCGTCCGCGAAGGCCACGTCGGAGCTGGTGCCGGTCATCAGGTTGGCGTAGCCGGGCGAGGACCAGCGGGAGACCCAGCCGCCGTCGCGGTACTGCTGCACGAACCCGTCCGCCAGCTCGCCCGCCTTCTTCGGCGTGAACAGGCTGTACGCGGGCCAGGTGGTGCGGTAGGTGTCCCAGAACCCGTTGTTGACGTAGATCTTGCCGTCCACGACCTTCGCGCCGGTCCGGGTGGGCGTGGACGGGCCGGCGGGCTGCACGGGCGAGGCGTACTGGTACTTCGGGTCGTCGGCGGTGCCGACGTTCTCGAAGCCCGAGTTCGGGTACAGGTACAGCCGGTACAGGTTGGAGTACAGGGTGGTGAGCTGGTCCTCGGTGGCCCCCTCGACCTCGATCATGCCCAGGACCTCGTCCCACGCCTGCTGGGCGCGGTCGCGCACCGACTCGAAGGTGTCCGAAGTGGACACTTCCAGCTCCAGGTTGCGGCGCGCCTGGTCGACGCCCAGCAGCGAGGTGGCGATGCGCAGCTCGACCGTCTTCTCCGACGACGTGTCGAACTGGAGGTAGCCCGCCACGTTGTCCCGGCCGACGCCGGTCAGCCTGCCGCTGCCGGTCACCGGCCGGTTGACCTCGCCGTACACGAACAGGCGGGTGGCGCCGGTGGACAGGCCGCTCTTGACGTCGGAGAACCCGGTCACCACGCCGTTGGCCGCGTCCAGGGTGAGGCCGCCGCTGTTGTTGACGTTGTCGAACACCAGGTTCGACGTGTCGCCGGTGAAGGTGAAGCGGAACACGGCGGCGTGGTCGGTCGGCGCGATCTCGGTGCGCATCCCGTTCTCGAACTTGACGCCGTAGTAGTGCGCCTGCGCGGTCTCGTTCTCGTGCCTGAACGGCAGCGCCCGCATCGCGCGGTCGGCGGTGGGGGTGCCGGTGGACGGCATCACCTGGAACGTCTGCCGGTCGCCCATCCACGGGCTGGGTTCGTGGCTGGCGGTGAACGCCTGGAGCGTCGGCAGGTTGTCCCGGTTGTTGGCCTTGGCGTACTCGTAGAGCCAGCTGATCGAGCCCGCGTTGGTCATCGGGGACCAGAAGTTGAACCCGTGCGGCACGGCGGTGGCCGGGAAGTTGTTGCCGCGCGAGAAGCTGCCGCTGGAGTTGGTGCCCCGGGTGGTCAGGACGTGGTCGGACGGGCGCGGCCGGTCGACCGTCGCCGGCGCGGACTTCACCGCGATGTCGTCGAACCAGCCGTTGAACGGGGCCGGACCGCGCGGGTTGTCGTAGGCCACCAGGATGCGCTTGATCGTCTTGCCCGCCGCGACGGACCCGATCACCGACGCGACCCGGTTCCACTGGTTGGTGTACAAGGACTTCGCCGCGCCTTGGCCGCGCGGGGACAGCTCGAACCCGTGCTGGTCGCGCGCGCCGAGGTCGGACAGGTAGGTGCCGTCGGAGAACGCGAGGTCCAGCGCGACGTGGGTGCTCGGGTAGTTCAGGTCGTCGGTGATGAACGACGGGAACACGAGGTAGGACAGCTCGGTCGTGCCGGTGACCGGGATGTCGACCTCGAAGACCTTGTTGTACGAGTAGCCGCGCTCGGCGGCGACGTGGGTGCCCTGGAAGCGCAGGGCTTTCACGCCGGTGAAGCCCGCGCCGGCCTTCGCGTTGTACCCGCCGTTGGCGCCCTTGCCGACGGTCGTGCGCATGTTCTGCGCGGGCGGGGTGGTGGAGCCGTCGGAGAACTGGACCTCGGCGAGCTGGATCAGGCCGACGCCGCCGCGGTTGGCGCTGATGTCGAGCTGGTAGAGGCGGAACGCCTCGGTGTTCGTCGTGTCGTAGGTCTTGGTCTGGAAGCGTTCGGTGAACGCCTCGCCGGTGCGGGTGTCGACCGTGGTCCAGGTCGAGCCGTCGTTCGACCCGCGCAGCGTCCAGTCCTTCGGGTCGCGCTCGGGGGCGTCGTTGGCGGAGGTCATCGCGTACCGCTGGACCGCCACCGGCTCCGGGAAGGTGAACCGGACCCAGCCGGTGCGGGTGAAGGTCAGCCACTTCGACGCGGTGTTGCCGTCGACGAGGTTCTCCTTGACCTCACCGGCTTCCACGTACTCGGAGTTGGCCGCCACGTCGACGATCCGGTCGGTGACGTTGCCCGGGATGCCGGTGGAGTCGGAACCGTTGACGCCCGAGGTCTTCGGGGTGCCGTCGGGACCGGTCTCCACGGTGCTCGCCCACTTGGGCTGCGGCTGCCCGTCCTCGAACGACGTGGCGAACAGGGTCTCGCTCACGGTTGGCTCCCCCGGTGCGGCGGTCGCTGGTGACCAGCCTCCCACGGACCCCGCGGCCAGCGCAGCGGTCATCAGGATGACCAGGGATCTCCGACTTCGTCGCATGTGCCTCATCGCGCACGCCTCTCGCCTTGTCGCCGGCCGAACTCGCGGGTCAGGGAAGCGGTCGGCTGACATCGTTGTCAAGACTGATCACCCGGCTTGTCCACAAGCCTGTCCGGTTGTTGCTCCACCCGATCTAGACTCACTCGCTGTGACGGTCCGGAAGTCCCCTCAGGTGGGCACCCCCGCGGGCATGCGCGTGCTGAACCAGCGGGCGGTGCTGGACCGGCTGCGCGGCGGCGGTCCGGCGACCCGGCCGCAGATCGCGAAGGACACCGGACTGTCCAAACCGACCGTGGGCCAGGCGCTGCTCGACCTGGAGCAGCACCGGCTGGTGCGGCCCATCGGCCGGACGACGGCCGGGCCGGGGCGGTCGGCGATGGTGTACGAGGTGAACCCGGCGGCCGGGCACGTGCTGGGGGTCGACATCGGGCGGCAGCGCATCCGGGTCGCGGTGGCGGACCTGGCGGGCTCGGTGATCGCCCGGGTCGACGAGCGCAACCGGTGCCGGACGGCGGGCTCTCTGGTGCGGACGGTTCGGGACCTGGCGGTGCGGACGGTGTCCGACGCCGGGTTGTCGTTGGACGAGATGGTGGTGAAGGTCGTCGGGACGCCGGGCGTGCCCCGGGACCGGACGCTGCTGCACGCGCCGAACCTGCCGGGGTGGGAGCGGCCCGGGTTGCTGGGCGAGTTGGAGACGCTGCTGGGACCCGACGTGGTGGTGGAGAACGACGCCAACCTGGCGGCCGTCGGTGAGCGGGCGCACGGGGCGGCGCGGGGTGTGGACGTCTTTGTTCTCGTGACCGTCGGGACCGGGATCGGCATGGGGATCGTGGTGGACGGGCGGCTGTTCCGGGGGGCGCACGGGGCGGCGGGTGAGGTGGGGTACCTGCCTTATCCGTCCGATGTGGACGGTGCTGCGGTTGTGGGTGGTTCGCGGGGGCGGTTGGAGGCCGCGGTGGCGGCGGAGTCCGTGGTGGCGGCGGCGCGGGCGCTCGGGTTGGGCGTGAAGTCGGCGCGGGACGTGTTCGCGTTGGCGCGCGGTGGTGATCCCAAGGCGCTGGACGTCGTGCGGGGCGAGGCCGAGCGGCTGGCGTTCGTGGTGGCTTCGGTGGCGGCGGTGATCGATCCGGAGCTGGTGGTGCTGGGCGGTGGGATCGGCGGCAACACCGACCTGCTGGGGCCGCCGCTGGCGGAGGCGCTGGGCCGGTTGACGCCGTTGGCGCCCCGGATCGCGGCGGGCGAGCTGGGTGACGGGGCGGTGCTCAGCGGGGCGGTCGCGATCGGGTTGGCGGCGGCCCGCGATCTTGTGTTCGACCGGCGCGGGGCCACTACTCTCTGAGAGTAGTCGAGCGCCCCTCACCTGGTAATTCACTCAATTGTCGTAGGTGTTAACTGGCGAGTAGTGGCATAGCGTTACCACACCTCCTCCTGGAGGGTGTGTGTCCTTCCGTTGTTGCAAAGGGGAGTCGGTAGGGGAGTACGGGGGACGTGGTCCCCTTCCGGCCGTACACGGGGCAGGTGCCGCGCCCGCAAACACCTGCCCCGTGTGACAACGGACCGTGCGCCACCCCGCCCTGAGCCGCCGCCCCAACGGCTCAGGGCCGGCACGCGCTCGCTTCGCGTTTGTTTGAAGTCGTCTCACGTTTGGGCGTTCCGCCGACGCGAGAAAAGCAGAGCCGACGCGAGAACGCCCAACGCGAAACAGCCTCAGGTCATCTCACTCCCGAGGCGTCGGCCGGTGCACGTTCTCCGCGGTCGAGGCGTGGTGCGTCGAGTCCGCGATCCACGGCCCCGGAGTCGACGGATCCAGCACCCCCTCCTCCAACCACGTGAACCGCCCCTCCAACACGTGCCGCGCCAACACGACATCCGACTCGTCCGCGTTCGTCCACAAGCGCTCGAACAGCTCGTCCACCCGAACGCGAGACTGCTTCGCGAAAGCGTCCGCCAACTCCACCGCGCGATCCCCGTCCGCCGCCGCCTTGACACACGCCGCACTGATGGCGAACAACTCCGCCCCGATGTCCACCACCCGCGCCAGGAACCGCTGCTTGCGCTCCATCCGCCCCTGCCACCGCGACATCGCGTAGAACGTGCGCCGCGCCAGCTTCCGGCTCGACCGCTCGACGAACCGCAGGTGCGTCGCGAGTGGACCAAACTCTCCGTAGGCCTTGGGCACCTGCCCGCGCCCCACCACCAACGTCGGCAACCACTTTGCGTAGAACCCGCCCGCCCGAGCCACCGCCCGCGCCTTCGCCCGACCGTCCGCCTCCGGGTCGATGATGTCGCCCGCCACCGCCAGGTGCGCGTCCACCGCCTCACGCGCGATGAGCAGGTGCATGATCTCCGTCGACCCCTCGAAGATCCGGTTGATCCGCAAGTCCCTCAACAGCTGCTCGGCCGGCACGCCCCGCTCACCCCGCCGGGCCATCGACTCGGCCGTCTCGTACCCCCGGCCACCCCGCAACTGCACCAGCTCGTCCGCGACCAGCCACGCCATCTCCGACCCGTACAGCTTGGCCAGCGCCGCCTCGATCCGGATGTCGTGACCACCCGCGTCGGCCAGTTCGCTGGACAGGTCCAGCACCGCCTCCAGCGCGTACGCGGTCGCCGCGATGAACGCGACCTTGCCCGCGATGGCCTCGTGCTTCCCGACCGGCAACCCCCACTGCACCCGCTCGGACGACCACTCGCGGGCGATCTTCAGGCACCACTTCGCCGCCCCCGCGCACATCGCCGGCAACGACAGCCGCCCGGTGTTCAACGTGGTCAGGGCGATCTTGAGGCCGGCGCCCTCCTTGCCGATCCGGTTCGCCTCGGGCACGTGCACCTCGTGGAACCGGGTCACCCCGTTCTCCAGGCCGCGCAGGCCCAGGAACTCGTTGCGGTTCTCCACGGTGATGCCCGGTGCGTCGCCCTCGACCACGAACGCCGTGATGCCCTTGCCCGGCACCTGCGCCATCACGACCAGCAGGTCCGCGACGACGCCGTTGGTCGTCCACAGCTTCACGCCGTTGAGCACGTACCCGCCGTCGACCGGCGTCGCCGTCGTGCCCAGGCGGGCCGGGTCGCTGCCGACGTCCGGTTCGGTGAGCAGGAACGCGCTGATCTCGCCCGCCGCGCACCGGGGCAGGTACTCGGCCTTCTGCTCGTCCGTGCCGAACATCGCCAGCGGCTGGGGCACGCCGATCGACTGGTGCGCGGACAGCATCGCGCTCAGCGCCGGGTTGGCCGACCCGACCAGCATCAGGGCGCGGTTGTAGTACACCTGGGACAGGCCCAGGCCGCCGTACTCGGGCTTGATCTTCATGCCGAACGCGCCGAGCCGCTTCAGCCCCACGAGGACCTCGTCCGGGATGAGGGCGTCGCGCTCGATCCGGGCGCCGTCGATCGTCTCGCAGTACTCGCGCAGTTCGCCGAGGAACTTCTCGCCGCGTTCGCGGTCGTCGGCGGAACCGGAGGGGTGGGGGTGGATCAGGTCGAGGCGGAAGTGGCCGAGGAACAGTTCCTTGCCGAAGCTCGGGTGCTTCCACCTCGTCTCGCGCGCCTGCTCGGCGACCTTGCGGGCGACTCGCTCGTCCACGTGCCGGTCGGGGTCCACTGCCGTCATCACGGACCTCCCTGGAGCCGGGCTTCCCACGTTACTACCGGCGGGTAGCCCCATCCGGGTGACAGGAAACCCGGCTCCTCCCCGGATCAGCCGCAAAGTGCCGCGTCGATCAGAGTTGGAGCACGGCGACGGCGGTGAACGTGTCGGGACGTCCCGAGCCGCGCGGAGGTGCACGAGGAACGGAAACAGGCGGCGTGGGGCAGCTCCACGCCGCCTGCACATCAACTCCAAATGGCGGCGACCCACTCCGGGTGGTCGATGAACGGGTTGCGGTTGCGCTGGTAGGTGTCGTAGATGACCTGGTTGCGGCGCTTCTCGAACGCGTCCGGCGGGTCCTGCTGGTGCCACTGGAGCAGCACCGACAGCCGGCCGTGGTACGGCGCGGCGCCGTTGCTGACGTTGTTGTTCAGCTCCAGGTTGGCGAAGCCGTCGGTGCCCTCGTACCGAACCGCCATGTAGAACAGCATCCGCGCCACGTCGCCCTTGACCGCGTTGCGCGGCTCCCACGAGTCGCTGTCGGTGTAGTTGCCGGGCGCCTCGGCCGCCGCGGCGCCGCCGTTGTCGAAGTCCTTGTTGCCCCGGTCGGCGTTGACCGTCACGTCCTCCGGCCGCAGGTGGTGCAGGTCGGTGCCGGGTCCGGTGGCGGTGCCGAAGTCGCCGTGGGACTTGGCCCAGACGTGCTCGCGGTTCCAGTCGTCGACGTCACCGCCGTTGAGCGTCTTGCTCTGCGACCGGCCGCTGTAGAGCAGGATGACGTTCGCCGGGTTGTTCGGGTCCTGGTCGGTGACCTTCAGCGCGTTCCACACCTGGTCGTAGGACAGCTTGGTGTTGGTGCGGATGATCTGGTGCAGCGCGGTCTTCAGCGCCGGACCGGTCTTGCCCGCCGCGTCGCGGTAGTAGTCGTCGGTCGGCGGGGCGCTGGTGGTGCTCGTGGTCGTCGGCGTCGTGGTGGTGCCGGCGAACGCGAAGGCCGTCGCCGCTGTCAGCCCGGGGTGGGCGAAGTACGCGGACAGGGCGCCGGTGACGTCGATGCGCTTGCCCAGCAGGCTGGGGTTGGTGCGCAGGCCCCACGCCGAGCGGAACGCCGACGGGACCTGCACGTAGATCATCTGGCTGGTGCTGGTCTGGCTCGCCGTGTCGGCGAGGGCCAGGGCGTAGTCGTTGGGGAAGTTCGACCGGACCACGGTGGTGGTGGCGGTCGGCTGGCCGACGACGTAGCCGCGCACGGTGGCGGTCGAGCCGTTCTGCTGGCCGATGGCCTGGCTGACGGTGATGGGCGTGGCCGCGCCGGAGGCGGCCGTGGACACGAGCAGGGTGGCGATGACGGTGGCGGCGGCGGTGAGCGCGCCGGCCAGTCGCCAGGTGGAGGTTCGCACGGTTGGGTGTCCTCTCCCCGATAGCGGCGTCGCGGGGTGACAGCACGCGGCAGAGATCCTGACTGTGCGTGATCAAGTGCGGATGATCACCTCGGCAGCATCGCACGACAATGACCACGATCGAGTGATGAGCGACTCACGGTGAAGTGGCCGGGACATGACCGGTTGGTGGGCCGCCGCGCCGTGCGGACCATGGCCCCATGCGCGTGCTGCTACTGGTGCTGGCCTTGGTCTCGCCGCCCGCCTCGGAGCGGCTCGGGCACACGTTCGACCAGGACACCACGCAGCGCATCCACGACGTCGTGGTGGCGGGTGGCGAGCCCGCGCTGGCCGCGTTGTGCCTGCGGGTCGCGCCCGGCTGGCTCAAGCTCGGCTGCCCGACGTTCGCCGAGGTCGTGGCGGAGTACGTGGCGGACCGGCCGCCGCTGGGCCGCTGCCTGCGGGTCGACGCGCGCTTCGAGGTGCCGCCGCTGACCGCCGCGTACGTGGCGTGCCCTTAGAGTTCTCCCCGTGGAGGACCTGCTTCGATGATCGACTTCCTGGCCACGGCGCTGATCGTGCTCGCGCTGGTCTGCGCCGCCTGGGCGCTGCTGCTCGCGGTGCTGGACAAGCCGCTGACGCTGGACACCAAGCTGACCCTGGGCATCGCGGGCGCGGTGGTGCTGCTGGAGGTCGGGCTGCTGGTGCAGGCCGTGATCGGCGTGGTCAAGCTGATCGGGCTGGACCGCGACATCGCGTCGGCCACCTTCGTGGGCTACCTGATCGGGCCGGTGGTCGTGCTGCCGCTGGCCGGGTTCTGGGCCATCGCGGAACGGTCCCGGTGGGGCGCGGCGGTGCTGGTGGTGGGCTGCCTGAGCGTGCCGGTGATGATCGTGCGGCTCCAGCAGATCTGGGCGGGCCATGCCTGACACGCGGTCCGGGCCCGGGCGGCTGCTGATCGCGGTGTACGGGCTGTTCGCGGTGGCGGCGACGGCGCGGTCCGGGGTGCAGATCGCGACCCGGTTCGCCGAGGCGCCGGTGGCCTACCTGCTGTCCGCGTTCGCGGCGGTGGTCTACGTGCTGGCGACCGTGACCCTGGCGGTGGGCAGCCGGACGTCCCGGCGGGTGGCGTGGGTGTCGTGCGCGGTGGAACTGGTCGGCGTCGTCGTGGTCGGCGCGGTGAGCTACCTGGTGCCGTCGTGGTTCCCGCAGGCGACGGTGTGGTCCCACTTCGGCAGCGGCTACCTCTTCATCCCGCTGGTGCTGCCGGTGCTGGGGCTGCTCTGGCTGCGCCGGACGGCGGCCCCGACGGCGTAGGCGTGGCACCGGACACCCACGTCGAACCGGACAAGGGTCTACTCCGCGGACTCCAGGAGCGTCCGCAGCGTGTCGGCCAGCGCGGCGCGGGCGTCCGGGTCCAAGGCTTCGAGCAAGCGGTGGCCGGTGGCGAGGTGGTCGGGCAGGGCGGCGTCCACCAGGCGGCGGCCCTCCTCGGTCAGCGAGACGACGACACCGCGGCCGTCCACCTCGCTGGGCTTGCGGGTGACCAGGCCACGGGCCTCCAACCGGTCGAGGCGCTGGGTGATCGCGCCGGAGGTGACCATCGAGGCGCGCATCAACTCGGTGGGCGTCAGGCAGTGCGGCGGATCGCTGCGCCGCAAGGTGGCCAGGACGTCGAAGGACGCCCGGTCCAGGCCGTGCCGCGCGAACGTCTCGCGCTGAGCCGCCTCCACCACGCGGGCGAAGCGGTTCAGCCGGCCGAGGACGGCCATCGGGGAAACGTCCAGGTCGGGTCGCCGCGCGTGCCACTGGCCCAGGACGAGGTCGACGTGGTCTGCCACGCATCTACCTTAGCGGTGAGGCAAATCACCGGCCAGGTAGCTTAGCGGTGAGATAGTTTGGCTTAGTGCTAAGCAACCGGCTCCTCACCGCGCTCGCCCCGGCCATCTGGGGCACGACCTACTACGTCACCACCGAGTACCTGCCGCCCGACCGGCCGCTGCTGGCCGGCCTGCTGCGCGCCCTGCCCGCCGGGGTGCTGTTGGTCCTGATCACCCGCCGGTTGCCCAGCGGCGACTGGTGGTGGCGGTCGCTGATATTGGGCGCGTTGAACATCGGCGCGTTCCTGCCGCTGCTGTTCCTGGCCGCCTACCGGCTGCCCGGCGGGGTCGCCGCGACCGTCGGCGCCATCCAGCCGCTGATCGTCGCCGGGTTGTCCGCCGCGCTGCTCGGCCAGCGGATGACCCTGCGGGTCGCCCTGGCGGCGGTCGCCGGTGTCGCCGGGGTCAGCCTGCTCGTGCTGCGGGCCAACGCGGCACTGGACTGGTTGGGTGTCGCCGCGGCGCTGGGTGGCGCGGCCGTGATGGCGGCCGGTGTGGTGCTCAGCAAGCGGTGGCCGTCGCCCGCGCCGCTGCTGGCGTCGACCGGGTGGCAGCTCGTCTGGGGCGGGTTGCTGCTCGTGCCGGTGACCCTGGTGGTGGAGGGCCTGCCCGCGACGATCACCGCCCGCAACTGGGCCGGGTACGCGTACCTGGGCATCATCGGCGCGGCGCTGTCGTACAGCTTGTGGTTCCGCGGCATCCGGTTGCTGAAGGCCACCGACGTGACGTTCCTCGGTCTGCTCAGCCCGGTCGTGGCGACGCTCGTGGGGTGGCTCGCGCTGGGTCAGGACTTGACCGCGCTCCAGGTGTTGGGGGCGGTCGTGGTGCTCGTTTCTTTGGTAGTCGCGCAAAAACAAGGAGGGAAGACCGGTGCGGATCACCGTGTTCGGAGCGGCGGGAGCCGTGGGCAGTCGAGTGGTGAGCGAAGCGCTCCGGCGCGGGCATGACGTCACCCCGGTGACCCGATCGCCCCGCGAGGGTTTCGTGGTGGCCGACGCGACCGATGTCGCGCAGGTGGCCCGGCTGGCCGGGGAAAGTGACGTCGTGATCAGCGCGACCCGGCCGGCGCCGGGAGCCGAGCGGGACCTCGTGGTCACCGCGAAGGCGCTGCTGGAGGGTGTGCGGCGCAGCTCGGCAAGACTGGTCGTCGTGGGCGGGGCGGCCACCCTCCGGACGCCCAACGGGGTTCTGGTGCACGAGGAACCCGGGTTCCCGGCGGACATCCTGCCCATCGCGCTGGCTTGCGCCGAGCAGCACGCGGTGTTCGCCGAGGAGTCCGAAGTGGACTGGACGTACGCGAGCCCGCCCGCGGTGATCGAGCCGGGCGAGCGCACCGGGACCTACCGGCTGGGCCTGGACGACCTGCTGGTCGACGCCGAGGGCAGGTCGGAGATCTCGATGGAGGACTTCGCCGTCGCGCTGCTCGACGAAGTCCTCCACCCGAGGCACCGGCGGGTGCGCTTCACCGCCGCGTACTAGGCGGGCAGTTGCCGGGGCGGTCACCGAAGTGACCGCCCCTTGAGCAGCTAGCCCACGTCAGAGCACGATCGCGCGTCCGGGTCGAGCGCCGCCTTGGGCACCCACCGGACGTTGGCGAACGACGCCTGGAACGCGCCCTCGGTGTAGACCAGGAACGGCGTGTTGACGTTCTCCAGGTCCAACCCGCCGTGCGCGAAGCAGGACAGCGGGATCTTCACCGTCGCCTTCCCGTTCCCCGCCAGGCCGGTGAACAGGTTGGTCGCCTCGACCTCCGCCAGGCACGGGTACACGCAGTGCGTGCTCACCACGGTGCGCGCCGCCGGGGCCTGGTGGACGATCACGTCGAACACCAGCGCGGCGTTCGCGTTGAGGTAGCCGCGCAAGTCCGTGCCGGTGAGCGGGTTCTGCACGTAGACCTGGCCCGGACCGGTGCCCGTCCACGTCGTCTTCAGCGCGTCGCCCTGCACGTTGACGTCCGCCGGCACGGTGCTGATGTTCGCCTGGGTCGCCTCGCCGTCCGCACCGATCTCCAGGCCCCAGTTCTCCGGCGAGCCGATGAAGCTCTTCCACGGCGCGATGTCCTGGCGCACGAACAGCTCCAGGTCCTCGGTCGCCGTGCCGCCGCCACCGTCGCCCGCGCAGCCGAACACCGGGGCCGACTCGTCCAGCAGGCCGACGTTGCCGGTCTGCCACGAGCGCAGGCCGTAACCCGCCTTGAACAGCGGGTCGTAGCCCTCCGCGCCGGGGTTGAGCGGCGTCTGGCACGCGCCGCTCGGCCAGGAGTAGGACAGCGTGCCGGTGTAGCCGGGGAACGTGTGCCGCCCGCGCACCAGCAGGTCCGCCACGCCGCCGCCCTCGGTGCCGGGCAGGAACGCGGCCACGAACGCGTCGGAGCGGTTGAGTTCCTTGTTGACGTGCAGCGGACGACCCGAGATGTAGACGGTGACGACCGGCGCGCCCTTGCCGCGGACCTTGTCCAGCACGGCCAGGTCCTGCGGGTACAGCTTGGCCGCTTCCAGCGAGCGCTTGCCGATGTCGCCCACGCCCTCGGCATACGGGGTCTCGCCGATCACCGCGATCACGGCGTCGAAGCCGGCCGGGTCGACGTCACCGGTCTCGGAGAACACCACGTTCTCCGCGCCCAGCGCCTCGCGCAGCCCGCCCAGGACGGTGGTGCCGTTGGGGAAGTCGGCGTTGGTGTTGCCGGTGCCCTGCCACGACAGCGTCCAGCCGCCGCTCTGGTTCGCCATGCTGTCCGCGCTCTTGCCGACGACCAGCACCTTGGCGCGCGGCGACAGCGGCAGCACGCGGTTGTTGTTCTTCAGCAGCACCTGGGACTTGCGGACCGCCTCACGGGCGAGCCGCTTGGCCTCCAACGCGTCCTGCGACCCGGCGTGCTCGCGCTCCGAGGGCTTGACGCCGTCCAGGACACCGCTGCGCAGCTTGACGCGCAGGATGCGGGTGACCGCGTCGTCGATGCGGGACATCGGGATCTCGCCCGCCTCGACCTGCGCGACCGTGTTGGCGATGAACGCCTTCCAGTCGTTGGGCACCATGAACACGTCGATGCCGGCGTTGACCGCCTGCGGGCAGCTCGCGTTGGTGCAGCCGTCGACCTGGCCGTGGCCGTTCCAGTCGGAGACCACCAGGCCGTCGAAGCCGATCTTGCCCTTGAGGATGTCGTTCACGGCGAGCTTGGAGCCGTGCAGCTTGCCCTCGTTGATGCCCAGGTCGGTGTTGGTCCAGCTGTTGAACGACACCATGACGGTCTGGGCGCCGGCCGCGAGCGCGCCGTAGTAGCCCTGGCCGTGCAGGTTGATCATCTCGGCCTCGGACGACGGGTTCACGCCCTGGTCCTTGCCGCCGATCGTGCCGCCGTCGCCGATGAAGTGCTTGGCCGTGGCCAGCACGTCGACCCGACGGCGGCTGTCGCCCTGGAGGCCCTTCACGGCCTCGTAGCCGTAGGCGCGGGTGATCCGCGGGTCCTCCGAGTAGCCCTCGTAGGTGCGGCCCCAGCGGTCGTCGCGGACCACGGCGAGGGTCGGGGCGAACGCCCAGTCCTGGCCGGTGGCCCGGACCTGGTCGGCGGTCGCCTTCGAGATGTCGCGGATCAGGCACGGGTCGTGCGCCGCGCCCAGGCCGATGTTGTGCGGGAAGAGCGTGGCGCCGTAGACGTTGTTGTTGCCGTGCACGGCGTCGATGCCCCAGACCACCGGGATGCCGGTGCGGGTGGCCTTGGACGCCGTCCAGTACGCGTCGGCGAGGTCCAGCCACGCCTGCGGGGAGGCGTGCTTGTCCCGGTTCGGCCACGAGCCGCCGCCGTTGAGGACCGACCCGATGTGGTACTCGCGCACCTCGTCCGGGGTGATCGCGCCGATCTCCGGCTGGGTCATCTGGCCGACCTTCTCGGCCAGCGTCATGCCGTCGAGGATCGTCTTGATCCGGCGCTCGTCGCCCGGTGACGACTTGACCCGGCTGGTCACCTTCGGCCAGTCGGGCAGCGTGGGCAGGGTCTTCTCGATCCGGGCGCAGCCGTGCTCGGTGCGGGGTTCGCCGACCACGGGCTGCCGCGATTCGGGCTCGGCGGTGGCGACCGCCGTCGTCACGGAGGCCAGGACCACGGCGGCGAGCAGGGCGCTCAGGTGTCTGCGGCGTGTGCGGGACATCGGTTCGTCCGTTCTTCGACGGCTTTGTCGCGCCCGATCCTGAACGGCCCCACTGTTTCGGTCAAGAGTTTCGTGAGAGCGTTTCCGCGCAGGTCAGCGTTTCGGTACTCCGGGTCGGGTACCGGGACTGGGCCGCTCAGCCGAGAGGCGGGCGCGCACGCCGGTCGGGGACTGGGCCGCTCAGCCGACGGGCAGCGCGCACGCCGGTCCGGGGGGTGGCTGCTCAGCCGATGGGCAGGCGGGCGCGCCAGTCCGGGGGTGGCTGCTCAGCCGATGGGCAGCCGGGCGCGCCAGTCGAGGGGCTCGACGAGGATGCGCGTGTCGGGCGAGCCGTCCCACTCCACCGGCAGGCCGGCGGCCCGCAGCGCCGCGACCACCTCCCGGCCCACGGCGGCCGTGTCGTCCGGCGAGCCCGGCAGCGACCCGTAGGCCAGGAACAACCCGCCGCCGGCCACCGCCCGGACGGTGTCCTGCTGGTGGAAGAACACGAACCCGCGGTCCCCCGGCGCGGCCTCGTCCCCGATCTCGGAAATCCCGCACGACCGGCAGCACGCGAAGTCCGCCCGCGCCACCACGCCCTGCACGTCCAGCTTCTCGAAGGCGGTGAGCAGCCGGTCGACGTCGGTGGCCCCCTGCCACCCCGCCTGCTCGGCCGCCCGGGCCGCCCACAGCCGCTCCACCAGCGCGGACACCTCCGACTCCGGCAGCACCTCCTGGACGTGGTCGAGGACGTCGAAGACGATCTCCTCGCGCGAGCGGAACCCGCCGTGGACCAGTTCCAGGGCGAACTCCACCGCCTCGGCGCGGACGTCCTCGGGCAGCGGCTTGTCGTTGGTGTTCTCCACCCGCTGCATCCTGCCGGCGCGCACCGACAAAACTGGCCGGCAACACATCCCCTCCCGGTGGGCACGAAGAGGCATGACGACCGAAGACCCCGACGACCGCGCGCTGTGGGCCCAGGCCGCGGCGGGCAGCGGGCACGCCTTCGGGGTGCTGTTCGACCGGCACGCCAAGGCGGTCTACAACCACTGCTTCCGGCTCACCGCGTCCTGGGCCGCCGCCGAGGACCACCTCCAGGCCACGTTCCTGCTGGCCTGGCGCAAGCGGGACCGGCTGCGGCTGGACCGCGACTCGGCCCTGCCGTGGCTGCTGGCCGTGGCCACCAACGTGGTGCGCGGCGACCGGCGCTCGGCGGCGCGGCGGCTGCGGCTGTTCCACCGCGTCCCGGTGGAGGACCGGGTGCCCGACCACGCCGACCTGGTCGCCGAACGGGTGGACGACCAGCACCGGATGCGGCAGTTGCTGGAGGCCGTGAACCGGTTGCCGCGCAGCGAGCGCGAAGCGCTGGCCATGTGCGTGTGGTCCGGCGTGTCCTATGCGGACGCGGCGAACGTGCTGGGCATCGCCGAGGTCAGCGTCCGCTCCCGGGTCAGCAAGGCCAAGGCCCGGCTGACCCGGATGTTCGCCCAGCGCCCCGAGGTCGTACCGCTCGCCGCTCTCACCGTGGAGGACCGATGAACAACACGCTCCCCCCGGCCCGCGACCTGCCCCCCGGTCGCCAGGCCGAGATCCGCGCCGAGGTCGAGCGCGCCGTGACCGCGCGCCGGCCGCTCCGCTTCGCGCCCCTGGTCACGGCTCTTGCCGCCGTTGGTGCGGTGGTCGCTGTGGTGGCCTTCGTCCAGCCGTGGCAGCGGACCGAGGCGGTCGGACCGGCCCAGCAGATCACGACCACGTCGGTGCCGGCCTCGGAGACTGTCCCCACGCCGACGAAGCCGGTGATCACCGGGTTGACGCCCGAGCGGATCGCCGAGATCGAGGCCGGCTGCGTCCAGATCTCCACCGGCTCGGGCAAGGGCACGCTCTACCAGTACGGCGAGGACGAGGCCGGCAAGTGGGCCCTGGTCTACACCGAGACCGCGGCGCTGCTCTGCACCATCGACGGCCCCGCGATGCCCTACAACTCGGGCTTCAGCTCCGTCCCCGACCTGGAGTGGATGTCGAGCCCGATCGCGATCGACACCAACGGCGGCAGCGCGGGCGGTGACATCCCCGGCAACAAGGAGATCTACCGGGGCCTGCACGGCACCGCGACGGCCGGCGGCCGGGTCACCCCCGAGGTCGGCCGGGTCACCTTCACCTACGACGGCCAGACCGTGGACGCGACCATCGCCAACGGCACCTTCGTCGCCCGCAACATCTTCCCCACCGACTGGTCGATCCCCGAGGCCGAGGGGTTCGAGGTGCGCGCGTACGACCGGAACGGGACGCTGCTGGCGTCGAGCGTCGAGTTGGGGAAGAAGTGCTTCGTCGCGCCGGACAACCGGGTGGTCTACGGGGCGTGGAACATGACGGATTCCACGGTCTGCGAGAAGGCGGCCCGCTGGAAGTGAGTCACGCGGGGTCGGCGACGCCCCGGTAGGGCAGGGTTTCGCGGTAGACGATGTTGGTCGTGGTGCTGCCGAACGCGGTCAGCTCGTTGACCACCCGCTCCAGGTGGGGCATGGAGGTGGCGGCGATCTTGAGCGTGTAGCAGTCCTCGCCGGTGGTGCGCAGGCACTCCAGGACCTCGGTGCGTTCGGCGAGCAGCCGGTGCAGGGGGTCGTGCCGGTTGCCGGGGTACTTGAGGCGCACCACGGCCAACACCGCGTAGCCCGCCTTGGCCAGGTCGACGGTGGCGCGGTAGCCGGTGATGACGCCCGCCGCCTCCAGGCGCTTGACCCGCTCGGTGGTGGCGGAGGGGCTGAGGTTGACCCGGCGGCCCAACTCGGTGAGCGCTATCCGGCCGTCGCCTTGGAGTTCGGCCAGGATCGCCCAGTCGGTGGGGTCGAGGGTCATCGGGCCAGATTACCGTGGATTTTGCGGTGGGTGGCTTGCAGGACCGTGAGTCTTGGGTTTGGGCCCGGGTTTGGCGGGCCTAGGGTTTGGGGTGTGCGAATCGGTGTGAACGTCCCGAACTTCGGGCCCGGGACCAATCCGGCGGTGCTGCGCGACTGGGCGCGGACGGTGGAAGGGCTGGGGTTCGACCTGCTCATGGTGTCCGACCACGTGGTGGTGACGCCCGACGTGGCGGAGCAGTACCCGGAGCCGTTCTACGAGCCGTTCACCACGTTGTCGTGGTTGGCCGGGGTGACCGAGCGGATCACGCTGGGGACGACCGTCCTGATCGCGCCTTACCGGCACCCGTTGCTGGTGGCGCGGATGGCGGCGAACCTGCGGGCGTTGAGCGGGGACCGGCTGGTGATGGGGGTCGGCGTCGGGTGGGCTCGGCAGGAGTTCGAGGCGCTGGGGGTGCCGTTCGGGGCTCGGGGGCGGTTGACGGACGAGGTGGTTTCCGCCCTGCGTGACGTCGGGGTGCCGGTGTGGGTCGGCGGGCAGAGTGACGGGGCGTTGCGGCGGGCGGTGCGGTTGGGGGACGCGTGGCACCCGTTGCGGCTGACCCGGTCGGCTTGGCGGGAGGGGTGGGTCGGTTGGCTGCCGTCGCGGTGGCCGAGGAGCGGCCTATGCCCGCGTTGGCGCCTCGGATCTTGCTGCGGTTGACGGATTCGGTGGTGGCGGATCGGCGGATGGGGGAAGGGTCCGTCGAGGACGTGGTGGCGGATTTGGTCGCGTTGCGGGAGGACGGGGTGGAAGCGGTGGTGCTCGATCCGTTCGTGGGTGATCCGGACGAGACGCTGCGGCCCGAGGTGGCTTGGCAGGCGTTGGCGACTGTGCGGAAAGAGTTCCGGTGAGTTCGGGGATCGGTGCGGGAGGAGTTCCGGTGAGTGCTATCGGCGGAGTGGAAGAGCAGCACTTGCGGCGGGCGATCGCGCTGGCGGCGGAGGCTCGGGAGGGCGGGAACCCGCCGTTCGGGTCGCTGCTGGTCGGGCCGGACGGGGCGGTGCTGGTGGAGGAGCGCAACTCCAGCATCAGCGATGCGGACATCACCGCTCATCCCGAGTTGAAGCTGGCGCGGTGGGCTGGTCGGGAGCTGGATGCTGCGACGGCCGCCGGGACGACCATGTACACGAGCTGCGAGCCGTGCGGGATGTGCGCGGGGGCGTTGGCGCGGTCGGGGATCGGGCGGGTGGTGTTCGCGTTGTCGGCCGAGCAGCTCAATGGGTTGAAGACTTCTGGCGGGTTCCCGGTGGTGCCCACGGAGGGGCCGTTCTTGTACGACGAGGCCTGTGTTCCTGTTGCGGGGTACTACCCCTGAAGACTGGCTTTACCCACCGAACCCGGCCTACTTTCGCTGCCCGGCGGTCCGGCCCTTGAGCCTAGATCGGAGTGCTTCCCACGCAACGTCCTAGTCGGCCGCGCCGGCGTTCAGGACGTCGTTGGTGATGTCCAGGCGCGAATGGCGGGTTCCCACCGGCCCGGCGGGGTCGCCGCGAGCAGCGGATCTACGAACAGCGCTGCCATCACCTGGGCGGCGTCTAGCCCGCGCAGGTGGGCCGGCAGGGGTCCAGCGTCCCTGGGAAACCCGCGACGCCAGTTCGGTGGCGCGTTAAAGCGGTCGGGTAGCTGCGACCGGATGGTTCCGGCCTGCTGCCGGTGCTGGATCTCGTCGTGCAGCGCACGGTGCAAGTGGCGGCCGTCGAACGGCTCACGATCGATGATGAGTAGGAGGTCGACCAGATCGCGGTGGCGACTGCTGGGGGTCGTGCCGTCGGGTCCACGGGTCTCGAGCATCGCGGAGATCTTGTCGGCCACGGTGTCCACCAGCGGGTACAGCCTGGCGTGGGGATGGACGGTCAAGCCCGGCGGCTCGACCATGCCATCGAGGTCGAGGTGGGCGCGGACCGGGAGCAGGACGGGTTCTCCGGCCAGGGGGCGGTTGCGCAGCACCAGGTCGACGCTGACGATCGTGATCGCGGTGAGGCCGATGCGTAGGTCGAAACGGACGCCGACCGCCCGGCTCTCGTCGGCCGAGGGCGTCGTATCGAGGTGCCGGAACACCAGGCCATCATCCACGTCGGTCGTCTCGACCGCAGCGATCAACGCTTGGACCGCCTCGGAGACGGTCTCCCCGGTGTGGATGAGGTCGACGTCCCGGGAGTGCCGCGCATCGGGATAACGGACCAGGAGCGCCTGTCCTCCCTTGAGCACCCAACCGTCCGGGCGCAGGAACACACGGGCCAGCAGCCGTGACAGGTAGAACCGCTGGAGGAGGTCGCCGGGAGTGCCGCCGACGACCTTCGCAGCGGCCTTGGCGCGGGCGTTGAGCTGGTCACGGTACCGCTTCGGGTTCTCCACCACCGATCCCTCCGATCGACCGCGTCGCACGGCCGATCGGGCACGCGGACGAAGAAGTCAGCCTAGCCGGGCGTCCCACGTGAGCCGGGGCGAGGAGTGTCCGTTGTGGATCGCTTCTTCTTCGCCCGCGTGCCGCGGGACGAGACTCCCTCCTTGGCCCGCGTGCCGCCGGTGGGCCGGCCGTCCTTCGCTTCGGTCGCCGAAGGCGGCGCTTCGATGGCTTGGGGCCGCCCTGCCTCCTGGACGAAACCCGTGGCCTGGGCGGCGGATGCTTCGCCCAGTGCGTGTTGCCCGGCCGTGAGGTCCTTCATCGCCTCGTACAGGGAAGCGGCGTCCCGGAGGAACTGCGCATTGACGGCCTCGGTCATAGGCCGCACCTGTTCGGCGATCTGCTTCCACATCGCCTCTTGCAGCGGCGCGAAGTCGCGAGTGATCAGATCACGAATGAGGGCGGCGGCCTCGGCATGTTGCGCTGCAATAGCCTGCACCTCATCCACGAACCCAGGGGGCAGGGTCACAGCGGGCCGCAGTTCCTTCTGCATCCTCCGCAGCAGCGCCTCGCGCTGGTACCGGGTGAGTCCCTGGACCGGCAGACTGCTGATGTCCGGATTGGTCGCCTGGTCTAGCAAGTGCTGAAGAACATGTTCCCCGTCCCTGCTGCGGATTCCGAGGCTCTTGCCGTGCCGGCCCAGGCGTGGGACCAGGCGTTCACCGGTCGTCATACCGCGCCGCAGCGCGTGGGCGACCACGTCGCCCACGTGACCGCCGTCGACCCCGTCGGCGAGCAGGTCGTCCACCGTGCGCTCGATCGTGGTCACCGGCAGGCCACCCACGTCCGTCACGTCCTGCGTGTCCAGTGCCCGGATGCGCAGCTTCACATCGGTGTGGCGGGTGGTGCGCCGGGATGGCACAGTCAGTTCGATCCGATCCTCAGCCAGATCCCCCACGCCGAGCACCGTGGCGGCGCTGCGGTGCGAGATCACCCCGCCGTTCGGCTCCAGCGGCGTCCGCTCCCAGGCCGGGGTGGCCGGGTTCAGCAGCAGCCACGCTGCCCGGTGACGCCGCAGCGGGTCTTCCGTCGCCGAAGCCGACGCGTACACCCCTCGTGTCACCCGATCCAGCAGACCCTCCGCCACCAGTCGGTGCAGTGTGGAGTTGTCCACGCCGGCCATGTTGGCCTGCGCCGTGGTCACCAGCCCCCACTGATCGGCGGTGTAGCCCGCCAGGTTGGTCATCGCACCCGCAAGGCCCATGCAGCAATTATTGCAGGCGACAGCGTTCATCGCCACATAGTGCAGCGTTTGTCGCACCTGGGTGCAACAAACGCTGCACACATACGAGCCAAACGCTGCGTCATCAACAAGCTGGCCCGCTCACCAGCCGTTCACTGGACGTCCACCGGGAGTCGCGGACCGGACAACCACTACTCCGGCGTCTCGACGTGAAATGCGCGCAACCGGGCGGAGGCTTCGGCGACCGGCACCGGACCCCTGACTCGGTCGCGCCACCATGGACGCGGGGGCGTTGGCGCGGTCGGGGATCGGGCGGGTGGTGTTCGCGTTGTCGGCCGAGCAGCTCAACGGGTTGAAGACTTCTGGCGGGTTCCCGGTGGCGCCTACGGAGGGGCCGTACTTGTACGACGAGGCTTGTGTTCCTGTTGCGGGGTACTACGTCTGAAGGCTTCAAAAGATCGAAAAGCGAGCGCTCGCCGCGCGGCAGGCCCCGGGGAGGAAGGGCTTCGCAGCCCGGCGAACCGCAATCCCGCGCTTCGCGCGGAGGGCGCCTGCGGCGCGGGTGGCGCGCGGAGGCGTGGAGCACGCAGGCGCGCAGAGCGCGGGTGGCGCGCGGAGGCGTGGAGCACGCAGGCGCGCAGAGCGCGGGTGGCGCGCGGAGGCATGGAGCACGCAGGCGCGCAGAGCGCGGGTGGTGCGGTGGGTGAGCGGCTCGGGCGTGGCTGGGGTGTAGTGGGTTGGGCTGGTTGCTGTCGTGTGTCTCGACTGGCGGGCTTGGGTTCACAGTTGGTGATGGTTCCGCTACCTTGAGGAACTGGGAGCGCTCCCAGTCGGGTACATCCTCATCGTGGAGGACACACATGACCTTCAGACGCGGTTTCCGGAGCCTCGGTGTCGTTTCGGCGGTGCTGGCGGTGTTTGCCGCAGGGCTGGTCGCGCTGTTCACGCCTGGCGTGGCCGGTGCGCACGGGTCGGTCACCGATCCGCCGTCGCGCAACTACGGCTGCTACCAGCGCTGGGGCAGCGACCACCTGAACCCGAACATGGGCCAGACCGACCCGATGTGCGCCCAGGCTTGGAAGACCGACCCGAACGCCATGTGGAACTGGAACGGCCTGTACCGCAACGGCGTCGCGGGCAACCACCAGGGTGCGCTGCCCAACGGCCAGCTGTGCAGCGGCGGGCTCACCGAGGGCGGCCG
Source organism: Actinosynnema sp. CA-248983 (assembly GCA_050954585.1). Taxonomy (GTDB): domain Bacteria; phylum Actinomycetota; class Actinomycetes; order Mycobacteriales; family Pseudonocardiaceae; genus Actinosynnema. The sequence goes on from CP191863.1 coordinate 7,684,679, forward strand.
GTACCGGGCGTTGGACACCGTCGGTGCCTGGCAGACCGCGACCAAGCCGCGCCAGTTCACGCTCACCATCACCGACCAGGCCCGGCACGGTGCGGACTACCTGCGCATCTACATCACGCGCCAGGGGTTCGACCCGGCCACCCAGCCGCTGAGCTGGAGCAACCTGGAACTGGTCGCCTCCACCGGCCGCTACCCGACCACGGGCCTCTACCAGGCCCAGGTCAACGCGGGCACCCGGACCGGGCGGCACGTGGTGTTCACGATCTGGCAGGCCAGCCACATGGACCAGGCCTACTACCTGTGCAGTGACGTCAACTTCCAGTAACCGCTCGGGTAGGGCGACGACGGGTGCGCGGTTCAGGCGCCCGTCGTCGCCCAGTGGGCCTGGCCGGAGCCGGTCACCTCGGTCTTCCGCACCTAGAGCACCGCCGGGGTTCGGTCTCCGATGAGGGCTGCGGCGCCGATCAGGCCGGCGTCCACGCCGAGGGTGGCGGGGCGGACTTCCACCGCGCGCATGAATTCCAGGCCGGGCCACTCGTCCAGGGCACCGGTGATCGCGGGCTCCAGGAGGTCCCACGCCTGGGCCACGCCGCCGCCGATGACTACCCGGTCGATCTCGCACAGCGCCGCCGCCACGGTGATCACGTGGGCTACCGCCTTGCCGGAGCGGTGGAACGCGGCGACCGCTATCGGGTCGCCGGCTCGGGCCGCCGTGGCCAGGGCGACGCCGTCGGCTTGGCCTGTGGGGTGCCAGCCCTGTTCGGTGGCCCAGCGGACCATGGACGGGCCGCTGGCGATGGCCTCCGCGCAACCCCTTGCGCCGCAACGGCATTCCGGGCCGGCCGGGTCGACCACGAAGTGGCCTACGTGGCCGGCGTTGCCGGACGTGCCGAAGTGGGCCTTGCCGTCGAACACGAAACCGCCGCCGATGCCGGTGGACACCACCATGCCCAGCAGGCACCGACTCCCCCGGCCGGTGCCGTGGTGGTACTCGGCCAGGGCCATGCACTGCGCGTCGCCGCCCAGGCGGACCGGTAGGCCGGGCAGCAGTTCGCCGATTCGTGCCACGATCGGGAAACCGCGCCAGCCCGCGATGTTGACCGGGCTGACTGTGCCGGCGCGGAGGTCCATGGGCGCGGCGGACGCGATGCCTGCGCCCAGGAGGAGCGGGTCCAGGGCGAGCAGGTCTTGGACGATGTCCGCCAAGGCCTGCCACACGACCTCGCCGTCACCCGCGGGCGTCGGCGCGGTGCGGCGGGCGGTGATCGTGCCGTCGGGGGCTACCAGCGCCGCGGCGAGCTTCGTGCCGCCCACGTCCACGGCGAGCGCGAGCGGGTCGTGTGCTGAGGCCATGTCGTCGAGTTAACCGATTAAGTTGGGTCGGGGCAAGATGACAAGCAGGACAGGAATCGGGGCGGCGCAAGCGGTTCAGCCACGGAGGGCCCGTTCGATCTCGTCGAGTTCCGCGGCGGTGAAGTCGAGGTTGGCGGTGGCCGCCACGTTGTCCTCCAACTGGCGCACGCTGGACGCGCCGATCAGGGCCGAGGTGACGCTGCGGAGCACCCATGCGATGGCGGTCTGGGCGAGGGTCTGGCCGCGCCGGGCCGCGATGTCGTTGAGCGCCTTGACCTTGGCCAGGGTGCCCTCGTCGAGGTTCGCGGTGCCCAGGAACGGGCTGGGACCGGCCGCCCGCGAGCCTTCGGGGATGCCGCCCAGGTAGCGGTCGGTCAGGATGCCTTGCGCGAGTGGTGAGAACGCGATGCTGCCGGCGCCCACCTCGTCCAGCGCGTCGAGGAGGCCGTCCTCGATCCACCGGTTGACCATCGAGTACGACGGCTGGTGGATCAGCAGCGGTGTGCCCAGGTCGCGCAGGAGCGCGGCGGCGGCGCGGGTCTGGTCCGCGGCGTAGTTCGAGATGCCGACGTAGAGGGCTTTGCCTTGCCGCACAACGTGGTCCAGCGCGGCCATCGTCTCTTCGAGGGGCGTGTCCGCGTCCGGGCGGTGGTGGTAGAAGATGTCCACGTAGTCGAGCTTGAGGCGGCGCAACGACTGGTCCAAAGAGGACACCAGGTACTTGCGGGAGGCCCACTCGCCGTAGGGGCCCTCCCACATGTGGTAGCCCGCCTTGGTGGAGATCAGGATCTCGTCCCGGTAGGGCTTGAGGTCGTCGGCGAAGATCCGGCCGAAGTTCTCCTCCGCCGACCCGGGCGGCGGGCCGTAGTTGTTGGCTAGGTCGAAGTGGGTCACCCCGAGGTCGAACGCGCGGCGCACGATCGCCCGCTGGCCGTCCAGCGCCTTGTCGTGGCCGAAGTTGTGCCACAGGCCCAGCGACACCGCCGGCAACTTGAGGCCGCTGCGACCACAACGGCGGTAGGGCATGGCGTCGTACCGGGTCGACGCGGCGGTGTGGCTCATGGTTCTCCTCAGGCGGGAGGTGCGGTGGTGCTCTCGCGCGGCACCAGGGTCGCGGTCGGCGACCAGCGCTCGGTGACCGGCGAGCCGTCGATCAGTTCCAGCACGGACTCGGCGACCGACACGCCGAACTGGTGCACGTCCACGCTCATGGTGGTGAGCGCGGGCGAGGCCAGCCGGCAGAGCGTGGAGTCGTCCCAGGCGACCAGGCTCAGCCGGTCGGGCACGACCACGCCCCGGGCCTTGGCGGCGCCCAGTCCGGCGACCGCCATGACGTCGTTGTCGTACAGGATCGCGGTCGGCGGCTCGGCGGCGTCCAGCAGCGCGGCGGTGAGCTTCGCGCCGGACTCCTCCGAGTAGTCGCCCTCGACGATCACCGGCTCGACCCCGGCCTCCGCGCACCCGTCGAGCAGCGCGGCGGTGCGCGCCCGGGTGTGCAGGAGGTTCTCCGGGCCGCTGACCCGGGCGATCCGGCGGTGGCCCAGGTCCAGCAGGTAGGACAGGACTTCGCGGACCGGCCCGGCGTCGTCGGTGCGCACGGCGGGCACCGCCAGGGCGTCGGGCTCGCCCACGTACACGGCGGGCAGGCCCAGTTCGCGCAGCACGGCCGGGCGGTGGTCGTCCACGGTCCGGTTCACCACGACCACCGCGTCCACCACCCCGCCCGCGGCCCAACGCCGGTAGGCCGCGATCTCCGCGTCCTCCGCGCCCACGACGTGCAGCAGCACGGACTGGTCGCGCTCGGCCAGCCGCTCCTCGATGCCGGCGATGAACTCCATGAAGAACGGCTCGGTGCCCAGCAGCCGCGCGGGCCGGGCCAGGACCAGGCCGATGGAGCCGGTGCTCATGCCCGCACCGCGCACAGGCTGTTCGCCGACCGCAGCACGAGCGGACCGGTCAGCGCGGACGGGTCGACGGCGTGGGCGGTGCGGACGGTGAACGAGTGCGTCTCGCCGGCGGTCAGCGTGACCAGGGCGTCGTCCGCCTCGGCGTCGGGCGCGACCCGGTCGGCCAGCACGGCGACGTCCCGCGCGAACGACGTGGCCCGCACGTCCACCCGGTACCCGCCCGAGATCGCCGTGGCGGTCGCGGACAGGGGTTCCGGGTCGTAGGCCAGGTCGACGTCCTCGCGGAACAGGTGCACGGCACGCGCGTCCGCCGTGGTCGCCACCAGCACCTCCCGCTCCGCGTCCGCCGGGGTCAGCAGCTCCGGCGCCAGGTCCAGGACGGCCACCGACCGGGCGGGCACGTCCAGCACGAGCTTAGCCGCCGCCCGCTCCTCCCCCGCGAACGTCTGCCGCGTGGCGGAGACCTCGCCGGTCCACACGTCGTCGGTGTCGTTGACGGCGACCAGCACGTCCCGGCCGTCGCGCGGCTGCACGGTCAGCAGGCGCGGCGCGAAGGCGTGCCGCAGGGCGTAGTAGAGCGGTTTGGGACGCTCCTCGCTGTCGATCGCCGCCCACGACGTGACGGGCCAGCAGTCGTTGAGCTGCCACACCAGCGCCCCGGCCGTGCGCGGCCAGTGCGACCGGAAGTGCTCCACGCCGAACGCCACCGCGCGGGCCTGGTTGAGCTGGGTCGCCCAGTGCCAGTCCTCGAACGCCTCGGGCACCGGCAGGTGCGGCGCCAGGCCGCGGGCCAGCTTGCCGTTGCCGTCCTCGGCCTTCTGGTGCAGCAGGAACGCCGGGCTGGTGGGCGAGAGCGGCTCGTCGTGGACGTAGGTGGTGAGCGTGGCCCAGGTCGGCGGGCCCTGGAAGCCGAACTCCGAGCAGAACCGGGGCGTGAAGTCGCGGTAGCGCGTGTAGTCGGTCCGGTTCCAGACTTCCCACTCGTGACGGGTGCCGTGGGTGTCGAGGTTCGGGTGCAGGTCGCCCGGGCTGTACGGGCTGCCCGGCGCGTACGGCCGGGTCGGGTCCAGTTCGGCGACGATGGCCGGGAGGAGTTCCTGGTAGTACCGCAGGCCCCAGGTGCGGCCCTGGAGCTGCTCGGGCCAGCCCCAGTCGGCGAAGCCCCACAGGTTCTCGTTGTTGCCGTTCCACAGGGCGAGCGAGGCGTGCGAAGTGAGACGGGCGACGTGCTCGCGGGCCTCGGCCTCGACCTCCTCCCAGAGCGGGGACTCCTCGGCGTAGGCCGCGCAGGCGAACGGGAAGTCCTGCCACACCAGGACACCGCGCTCGTCGCAGATGTCGTAGAAGTCCTCGGACTCGTAGATCCCGCCGCCCCAGATGCGCAGCATGTTCATGTTCGCCGCCACGGCCTGGTCGACCCGGCGGGCGAGGCGGTCGCGGGTGATCCGGGTGAGGAAGTGGTCGTCCGGGATCCAGTTGGCGCCCTTGGCGAAGATCGGCTTGCCGTTGACCACGAAGGTGAACGGGGTGCCGATGTCGTCGGGGGTGGTGTCGACGGTGATCGTGCGGAAGCCGATGCGGCGGTGGTGGCGGTCGACCGGTGTTGTGGCCGTGTTCGTGGCCGTGTTCGTGGCCGTGTTCGTGGCCGTGTTCGTGGCCGTGTTCGTGGTGTGGAGGGTGACGTCGAGGTCGTAGAGCGGGTGGTCGCCGTGGCCGACGGGCCACCACAGGTCCGGGTCGGGGACCAGGACGGTGAGGATGGCGTTGTCTTTGTCGATGGTTGTGGTTTGCGAGTGACCGTCCACAGTGGCCTCGACGGTGAGCGGGCCGTCGGACGCGCGGTCGACGGTCACGTGGACCTCGACCCGGCCGGCGCCGTCGTCGTCCACGGTGACCAGGGGGCGGACCTCGGCGAGGCGGGCGGTGTCCCAGCGCTCCAGCCGGACCGGCCGCCAGATGCCGGCGGTCTGGAGGTCGGGGCCCCAGTCCCAGCCGAACGAGCAGGCCATCTTGCGGATCGCGTTGAACGGGTGGCCGTAGGCGCGGTCGCGCCACCCCAGTGCTTCCTCCTGCGCCTCGGCATGGTTCAGTGCCGACCGCAGGGTCACCGTGAGAGCGTTCTCGCCGTCACGCAGGTGGTCGCGCACGTCGAACCGGAAGGAGCGGTGCATGTTGGCGGTGCTGCCGAGGACCGAGCCGTTCAGCTCGACGGTGGCCACCGTGTCCAGGCCGTCGAACGCCAGCTCGACCCGCTCGCCCGGCCGCGCGGCCTCGGCGGTGAAGTCGAGGGTGAAGCGCCAGTCGGCGCGGTGCGCCCAGGCCAGGCCGGTCTCGTTGCGGTCCAGGTAGGGGTCGCCGATGAGGCCGGCGGCGAGCAGGTCGAGGTGTGCGCTGCCGGGTATCCGGGCGGGGACCTCGACGTCCGCGATGTGCTCCGGGATCGGGCCGCCCACCGCGCGGAGCCGCCAGCCGTCGTGCAACAAGGTCCTCCGGATCATATGGCGATTCTTACGCCAGCAACTAAAGTAAGTCAACGAAGTATCTCCGCCCGACGAAGCATCCCCACCCGAGAGGAACAGACGTGGCCGACATGACACACCTGCGCGCGGCAGGGGTCAGCCTGGTGCTCGACCACCGCGGGGGCACGCTGCCCCGTGTCCTGCACTGGGGCGCCGACCTGGGGGACGTCGACCTCGACGCCCTGGCCCTGGCCGCCGCGCCGCAGCCCCACGGGTACGCCGTGGACGGGCTGGTCGAGGTGGCGGTGGTGCCCGAGCAGTCCGCCGGGTGGCTGGGCACGCCGGGCCTGGTCGGCAACCGGGGCGGGCGGCACTTCTCCACCGCGTTCCGGGTGGTGGCGGTCGAAGGAACTGCCTTCCGGGCGGTGGACGAGGTCGCTCAGTTGGAGCTGGTGCTGGAGGTCGAGTTGACGCCCTCCGGCCTGGTTCGGCAGCGGGCGGCGGTGACCAACCTCGGGGAGACCGGCTTCGCGGTGGACGCGCTGTCGGTGACCCTGCCGGTGCCGGCGGAGGCCGTGGAGATCCTCGACTTCACCGGCCGGTGGACGCGCGAGCGCAGCCCGCAGCGGACCCGGTTCACCCAGGGCCTGCGGGTGCGCGAGAACCGGGCCGGGCGCACCGGGTTCGACTCGGCGTTCTTGATGGCGGCGGGCACCGAGGGCTTCGGCAACCGGTCGGGCGAGGTCTGGGCCGTGCACACGGCCTGGTCGGGCAACCACCGGACGTTCGCCGAGCGCACCCGCCACGCGGTGTCCCTGCTCGGGTCCGGCGAACTGCTGCTGTCCGGCGAGGTCGTGCTCGCGCCCGGCGAGACCTACCGCTCGCCCTGGCAGTTCGGGTCCTACGGCGTGGGCCTGGACGCCGTGTCCGCGCGGTTCCACGAGTGGCTGCGCGCCCGTCCCACGCACCCGCCCGCGCCCCGGCCGGTCGTGGTGAACACGTGGGAGGCGGTGTACTTCGACCACGACCTGGCCCGGTTGAAGGCGTTGGCGGACAAGGCCGCCGAGGTGGGCGCGGAGCGGTTCGTGCTGGACGACGGGTGGTTCGGGTCCCGCCGCGACGACCGGAGCGGGCTGGGCGACTGGTACGTGTCGGCCGAGGTGTGGCCCGACGGCCTGGGGCCGCTGATCGACCACGTGACGGGGTTGGGCATGCAGTTCGGGCTGTGGGTCGAGCCGGAGATGCTGAACGAGGACTCGGAGTTGGCTCGCGCCCACCCGGACTGGATCATGGGGCCCGGCGACCGGATGCCCCGGAGCACGCGTTGGCAGCAGGTCCTGGACCTGGCGGTTCCCGAGGCTTACGAGTACATCTTGGAGCGCCTGGACGACCTGCTGTCCACGTACTCGATCTCGTACTTGAAGTGGGACCACAACCGGGATCTCCTGGAGGCCGGCCACCAGGGGCGTGCGGGCGTGCACGGGCAGACGGTTGCTGTGTACCGGCTGCTGGACGAGTTGCGGCGGCGGCATCCCGGCGTGGAGATCGAGTCGTGCTCGTCGGGTGGCGGGCGCGTGGATTTGGAGGTCTTGCAGCGGACGGACCGGGTGTGGGCGTCGGACTGCATCGACGCTCTGGAGCGGCAGGCCATCCAGCGGTGGACGAATGTGTTGGTGCCGCTGGAGTTGATCGGCACCCACATCGGCTCCGCCACCTCGCACACGACTCACCGGCACGCGCAGGTGGATTTTCGGGCGGGGACGGCGTTGTTCGGGCACTTCGGGATTGAGTGGGACCTCACGGCGGCATCGGTTGGGGAATTGGCGCGGCTGACGGCGTGGGTGGCCCTGTACAAGGAGATCCGGGGGTTGCTGCACACCGGGGTGGCCGTGCACGGCGACCACCCCGACCCGGCTGTGGCCGTGCACGGGGTGGTCGCCCAGGACGGGGCGGACGCGGTGTTCGCGATCGTTTCGACGGCGACGTCGGACGTGTGCCCGACCGGCGCCGCGCGGCTGCCCGGCCTCGACCCGGACCGCGCCTACCACGTCCGCCCCTTGCCGCCCGGCGACGTGCCGGACGGGAACCCGCACAACTGGGGGATCGCCCTTCCCTGGTGGGAGCAGGGCCTGGTGCTGCCCGGGCGTGTGCTCGGGTCGGCTGGGGTTCAGATGCCTGTTCTGCACCCGGAACGATTGGTGCTGCTCCGGGCGACCGCTACCGGCTGAGTTCACCGGTGTAGTGGTCAAAAGAGGGCGCTGAGCCTGCCTCCTCGACGTCGGCGGGGTCGATGTCGAGGAGGCGGCCTCGGGCGTCGGGGTTCGGGGCGGCCGAGGCGAGGATCTTCGTGTACGGGTGTCGGGGGGTCAGGATGACGTCGTCGGCCGGGCCCCGTTCGACCACGCGGCCCTTGTACAGGACCAGGATGTCGTCGGAGAAGTGGCGTGCGGTGGCCAGGTCGTGGGTGATGTAGAGGACCGCCAACTGCTCCTCGCGTTGCAAGCGGGCCAGGAGGTTCAGGACGCCCAGGCGGATTGACACGTCCAGCATGGACACCGGTTCGTCGGCCACCACGACCTTCGCACCCGGGGCCAGCGCGCGGGCGATCGCGACGCGTTGGCGTTGGCCGCCGGACAGTTCGTGCGGGCGCCGGTGGGCGATGTCGTCGGGGAGGGACACCCGTTCCAGCAGCCGCTTGACATCCTCCTCCCCGTGCGGACGGCCGTGGAGCTTGAGGGGGCGCGCCAGGTGGTGGGCGATGGTGTGGAAAGGGTTCAGGGAGGCGAACGGGTCCTGGAAGACCATCTGCACGTGGTTGCGGTAGTGCTTCGACGGGACCTCGCGGTCGTTCGCCGTCACCGTGATCGACCCGGCGCTGGGTTTCTCCAGACGGGCGATCATGCGGGCGATGGTGGACTTGCCCGAGCCCGATTCGCCGACCAGCGCCACCGTGCGGCCCGGGGTCAGGGTGAACGACACCCCGTCCACCGCGCGCAGGTTGATCCGCCGCAGACCGACCCGGACGTGGAAGTCCTTCACCAGGTTCTTCGCTTCCAACGCGGTCACAGCGGACTCCCGGAGGTCTCGCGGACGAACGCGCCGCGCTCGCCGGTCAGGCTGGGGAACGAGTCGAGCAGCTTGCGCGTGTACGGGTGCGCGGGCGCGGCGTAGACCTGCTCGGCCGTGGCGTACTCGACGACCTCGCCGTCCTTCATCACGGCGATGCGGTCGGCCAGTTCCAGCAGCAGCGGCAGGTCGTGGGTGATGAACAGGACGGCGAAGCCGATCTCGTCGCGCAGCCGCAGGATCTCGCGCAGGATGCCCCGCTGCACCACCACGTCCAGGGCGGTGGTCGGCTCGTCCATGATCATCAGCTGCGGGTCGAGGAGGAGTGCCATCGCGATCATCACGCGCTGGCGCATGCCGCCGGACAACTCGTGCGGGAACGACGTCAGGCGTCGGACGTCCACGCCGACCAGCCGGAGTACTTCCGCGCACTTGGCCCGCCGTTGCGCCTTCGTCATCTCCGGGCGGTGGGTGGTGAGGACGTCGTCGAGTTGGGCCTGCACGGTGGTGACCGGGTTGAGGGCGTTCATCGCGCCCTGGAACACCATCGACAGCTTGGACCAGCGGAATTCGCGCAGTTCTTCGGGTTTGAGGGCCAGGATGTCGATGTCGGCGCCGTCGCGGTCGTGGAAGGTGACTTCGCCGGTGGTGACTTCGGCGGGTGGGCGGTGGAGGCGGTTCACGGCGTAGGCCAGGGTGGTTTTGCCGCAGCCGGATTCGCCTGCCAGGCCCAGGATCTCCCCGCGGCGGAGGGTGATCGACACGTCCTTCACCGCGTGCACCGGAGTGCCGACCTGGTACACCACGGACAGGTTGGAAACGGTGAGCACCACGTCGTCGGACTTGCGTTCAGCCGGCGCGGGGGTGCGGACGGCCTCCTTGCCGCGCTTGGGGATGTCCCGGAGCTTCGGGTTGATGATCTCGTCGATGCTGAAGTTGACCAGCGCCAAGCCGCAGCCGAACAGCGCGATGATCAAGCCCGGCGGCACGAACCACCACCAGGCGTCTCGTTGCAGCGCGAAGCCGTTCTGGGCGTAGTACAGCATCGTGCCCAGCGTGGACGAGTTCGACGCGCCCAGCCCCAGGAACGACAGGCCGGCCTCGCTCAGGATCGCGTACACGACCGAGAACACGAACTGGGAAGCCAGCAGCGGCAACAGGTTCGGCAGGATCTCGACGCCGATCACGCGCCACGCCGGTTCGCCGGAGACCCTGGCGGCGGCCACGTAGTCGCGGTTGCGGAGCGAGAGGGTCTGCGCGCGCAGGACGCGGGCGGAGGCGGCCCAGCCGGTGATGGCCAGCACCACCGCGATGGTCCACGAGCCGCGCTGGTCGGCGGGCACGAACGCGGAGATGACGATCACCAGCGGCAGGCCCGGGATCACCAGCATCACGTTGGAGAACAAGGAGAACGCCTCGTCCACGTACCCGCCGGCGTAGCTGCCGACGATGCCGAACAACGCGGACAGCAACGTCGCCATCACGCCGACCAGCAGGCCGATGTACAGCGAGCCCCGGGTGGCGTGGGCGAGTTGGGCCAGGATGTCCTGGCCGGTCAACGTCGTGCCCAGCGGGAAGTCGCCGCCGGGCGGGGTGAGGCCGAGGTCGCGGATGGTCGCCGGGTCGCCCACGAACAGCGGCCCGACCACGCCGAACAGGGCGATCACGGCGATCAGGCCGACGCCGACGAGCAGCTTGGGCGACCGGCGCGGCAGCATCGCGCGCCACCCGCGCGGGGCGGCGGCCGGAACGGTACTGGGGTTGGTCACGGGTGTGGCGCTCCTGGCTCAGCCGCTCACGCGGGTGCGCGGGTCGATGACGGCGTACAGCAGGTCGACCACGAGGTTCGCGCCGAGCACCGCGACCGTGATCACCAGGAAGATGCCCTGCATGAGGGCGTAGTCGTTGTTCTGCACCGCCTGCAACAGCTTCGAGCCGATGCCGGGGTAGGAGAACACCTGCTCGGTGATGATCGACCCGGCCACCACGAAGCCCAGGGAGATCGCGAACCCGGCCACGGACGGCAGCACGGCGTTGCGCGCCGCGTACCGGATCATGATGCGGGAGTCGCGCAGCCCCTTGGCCTTCGCGGTGAGCACGTAGTCCTCGGACGTGGTCGACACCATCATGTTGCGCATCCCGAGCAGCCAGCCGCCCACCGACGACAGCACGATGGTCAGCGCGGGCAGCGTGCCGTGGTAGACCGCCGAACCGAGGAACTCGACGTCCCAGCCCGGCGACAGGACCACGTCGTAGCCGCCCAGCAGCGGGAACCACCCCAGTCCGGACGCCAGCAGCGCCACCAGGATCAGCGCCAGCCAGAAGTACGGCACCGCCGCCAGGACGGTGGTGGCGGGCACCAGGCTGTCCAGCCAGGTGCCGCGCCGCCAGCCGACCAGCGTGCCCAGGACGACGCCGAGGGCGAACGACAGGAACGTCGCGATGCCCACCAGCACCAGCGTCCACGGCAGCGCTTCCGCGATGATGTCCGACACCGGGGTCGGGAACGAGCTGACCGACACGCCGAGGTCGCCGCGGAACATGTTGCCCAGGTAGGAGAAGTACTGCGACAGCAGCGACTCGTCCGTCCCGGAGCCGAGCAGCAGCTCGTACGCCCGGCGGGCCGACGGGTCCACCGTGCCGCCGCGCTGGGCGAGCTTCGCCATGAGGATGTCCACCGGGTTGCCCGGCATGAGCCTCGGGATGAAGAAGTTCAGCGTCAGCGCGGCCCAGAAGGCGACCAGGTAGAACGCGAGCTTGCGGGCGTAGTAGCGCATGTCAGCTCGCCGGCTTGAGCTTCAGGAAGATCTCGGAGTGCTCCGGGCGCGCCCAGACCGCCGGGAACGAGTACAGGTCGTCCTTGGTGGGCCAGCCGGTGAACTTCTTGGCGTTGTACTCGCTGGTGGTGCCGCCGGTGAGGACCGGGATGTAGGGCATCAGCTCCTCGATGCGGGTCTGGATGGTGTCGAAGTGCGGCTGCCGCTTGGCGTCGTCCTTCGGGTCGACGCCCTTGAGCGCCGCCAGCGCGGTGTCGATGGCCGGGTCGCTGACGCGGGCGAAGTTGGGGTTGGCGATCTCGCCGACCTTGGCGGTGGTGGCGGTGCTGTAGAAGTAGGAGGCGTTGTAGAACGGGTCGGGCGCGGGGCCCTGGTGCAGGGCGTCGATCAGCAGTTCGTACTGGCCGCGACCGCGCGCGTCGGACCACTCGTTCCAGGACACCTGCTGCGGCGTGATCTTGATGCCGATCTTCTGCAGCTGCTGGCTCATCGTCTCGACGGCGGTGATGTAGTCGGTCCAGCCGGCGACGACCTTGAGCGACAGCGCGAGCGGCTTGCCGTCCTTCAGGTAGATGCCGTCGGCGCCCTTGGCGTAGCCCGCGCCCTCCAGCAGCGCCGTGGCCTTGGCCTCGTCGGGCTGCATCGGCGCGGTGCGCTCCTTGAGCTTGCTGGAGACCTGGTCGCGGTCGCGCTCCAGCAGGGCGGCGCCGGGCGAGATCTCGCTGGAGGTGTTCTCGAAGGCGAGCTGGTTGATTTGCGTGCGGTTCATCCCGTAGTAGATGGCCTTGCGGACGGCCACGTCGGTCTGCGGGCCCACGCAGCCGAGGGCGGCGTTGGAGCAGGTGAACAGGGCGGTCTGGTTCATCGGGACGGTGATCGCCTTGTACCCGGGGTAGTTCTTCTCGACGTTCTTGATGTCCGGCACGGGCCCGGTCTGCCAGTCGATCTGACCGGCCTTGAGCGCGGCCTCACCGGACTGGTTGCCCGACAGCGCCAGGTAGCGGACCTTCTTCAGGGCGGGCTCGCCCGCGTAGTAGGAGGCGTTGGCCTTGAGCGTGAAGGCCTGCGGCTTGAACTCGTCGAGCTGGAACGGGCCGGTGCCGACCGGTTCCTTCACCACGTCGGTGGCGGGCGTCGCGAGGCCCGACCACTTGTGCTTGGGCACCATCCAGATCCGGCCGAGGATCTGCGGGCCCTCCATGAACGACGGCTCGGGGAACTTGACCGACACGTGCGTCGGGTCGACGGCGGTGGCGGTGCCCTTGTAGCCGGTGCCGTTCATCGCGGCGTTCTTGGTGATCATGTCGAGGGTGAAGACGACGTCGTCGGCGGTGAACTTCTGGCCGTCGGTCCACTTGGCGTCGTCGCGCAGCTCGACGTCGAGCTGGGTGCCGTCGGCGTTCCAGGTGAAGGTCTTGCCCAGGCGGGGGCGGGGCTCGACGTCGCGGATGTTGTTGTAGAAGAACAGCGGCTCGAAGATCGTGCCCGGCCCCTCCAGGGCGGTCGGGGAGAACGGGTTGAAGTTCAGCTGCCAGTCGCCGGACTGGCCGGTGTAGACGACCAGCGTGCCGTCCCCGCCGGCCGACGTGCCCGACCCGCCGCACGCCGTGGCCAGCATGGCCAGCGCGGCGAGCCCCGCCGCCACCGCCCGTGAACGCTTCGCCTTCAGGAACATCGTCGATTCCTCTCGTGGCCGGTCCCGCGTTGAGGCAGATTGTTAAGTCAACGAAGAAACGAAGTCAACACCTGCCCGTCATCTGGCGGCCAGGTTGCTACCCTTCGACCGACGAACGAACTAAGACGGTGGTCGCGGGCGGGGGATCGATGAGCGGACCGGCACGGGCGACCCAGCACGCGTCCAGCAAGGCGGCCGTGCTGGACGTCATCCGGGCGGCGGGCACCATCAGCCGCGTCGGCCTGATCAACGCGACCGGGTTCACCGGCGCGACCATCTCCACCGTCGTGCGCCGCCTCATCGACGAAGGCCTGGTCGTGGAGACCGGCCGCGCCGAGTCGACCGGCGGCAAGCGCCGCGTGCTGCTCCAGCTCAACCACGCCGCCCGGTACGCGGTGGGCGTGCACCTCGACCACGCCGGCATCACCTACGTCCTGACCGATCTCGGGGGCGCGGTCGTGGCCCGCATCTCGCGCGCCGGCGCGGGCGCGGCCGAGCCCGCCACCGTCGTCGACCGGATGTCCGCCGAAGTCAGCGCGCTGATCGAGGGCGTGGGCGTGGAGCGGGAACGGGTCCTCGGAGTCGGCCTGGTGTCCCCCGGTCCGCTCAGCCCGGCCAACGGGATGGGCCTCACCCCGCCCGCCATGCGCAAGTGGGAGGACTACCCCCTCGCCCAGGCCCTGGAGCGCGCCACCGGCCTGCCCGTCGTCCTGGACAACGACGCCACCGCCGCCGCCCTGGGCGAACACTGGTCGGGCGGCATCGGCGGGACCGCGCTCTTCGCGGCCCTGTACATGGGCACCGGCATCGGCGCGGGCCTGGTCATCAACGGCATCACCTACCGCGGCGCCAGCGGCAACGCCGGCGAGATCGGCCACACCTGCGTGGACGCCAACGGCCCCGACTGCTGGTGCGGCGCGCGCGGCTGCGTGGAGGTGCTGGCCGGCCCGGCGGCGGTGGTCGCGGCGGCCCGCGCCGACACGGCGCTGTCCCGAGCCGCCGGCCTGACCGGCCGGTCCCGCTCGGTGTCGGCCGACTTCGCCGCGGTGAGCCGTGCCGCGCGACGGGGAGAGCCCTCGGCCCTGGCGATCCTGGAGCGCTCGGCCCGCTACATCGCGGCGGCGGCGCGCAGCCTGGCCAACGTCATGGACCTGGAAGTCCTGGTGCTGACCGGCCCGAGCTTCGCCATCGCCGGGTCGGTGTACCTCCCGATCGTGCGGGAGGAGTTGGAACGCGCGTTCTTCTCGCGGGCGGCGCACCCGGTGGACGTCCGGCTCTCCCGGCACGCGGCCACCGCCTCGGCCATCGGCGCCGCGGCCCTGGTCCTCCAGTCCGAGTTGGTCCCGCTGACCGAGGGCCTGAAGCTCCCGGAGAACCTGAGCGCCGCCGAACCCGCTCCCCTGCCGGCCTCGGGCGCCTAGCTCTGACCTGCGAAAACAGAAAATCTCAAAAAAGTTTGGCGGTCGTGTCGATCCGGTGGGGGCGCTGTTCGTCGCTCTAGCAAGACCACCGAGAAGGAGCTGACGACATGACCACCACGACCACCCGCCCCGAGACCGCCGCCCGACCGACCGCCACGTCGACCAAGCGCAACGACCTCGTCCTGGGTGCTTTCCGGGTCGTGGTGTCCTTCCTGTTCGCCTGCCACGGCCTCCAGGGCTTCGGCCTCCTCGGCGGCATCGACGGCCAGGGGACCGCCGTGCCGGTCGGGTCGTTCCCCGGCTGGTGGGGCAGCCTGATCGAGGTCGCCTGCTCGGTGCTGGTGCTGGTCGGCGTGGCCACCCGGCCCGCCGCCGTGCTGGCGTCCGGCGCGATGGCCTTCGCCTACTTCGTCTACCACCAGCCGACCGGCCTGCTGCCCCTGCACAACCTGGGCGAGCCGGCCGCGCTCTTCTGCTGGTCCTTCCTGCTGATCGCGGTCCTCGGTCCGGGCCGCTACACGCTGACCCGCCTCGTGCGCCGCTGAACCCCACAGCTCGAAACCCCAGCTCGAAACCGCTGCACCACACCACCGACTCCGCCAGGATGAGCGGGTCGCACTCCGAAAGGGACAAAAGATGCGTTTCATGGTGATCGTCAAGGCGACCGCGGACTCCGAGGCCGGCGTCATGCCGAGCGAAGAGCTGATCAGCGAGATGACCGCCTTCAACGAGGAGCTGGTGAAGGCCGGCGTGATGCTCGCCGGCGAGGGCCTGCACCCCAGCTCCAAGGGCGCCCGGGTGTACTTCAACGGCGACCAGCGGTCCGTTGTGGACGGGCCGTTCGCCGAGACCAAGGAGCTGATCGCCGGGTTCTGGCTGCTGGAGCTGAAGTCGCTGGAGGAGGCGATCGAGTGGGTGAAGCGGGTGCCGAACCCCACCGGCGAGGAGTCGCAGATCGAGATCCGCCAGGTCTTCTCCCCCGAGGACTTCGAGGTGTCCGACGAGCTGAAGGACCGCGAGGCCGCGCTCGCCGAGCAGATCAAGGCCCAGCAGGAAGCCAAGTAACCACCGCTCGTCTTGCCGACGCGCATCGGAAGCTGGTCTGATCCCAGACCGTGACAGCTTCCGATGCGCGTCGTGCTGTCGAGGCGGTGTGGCGGATCGAGTCGGCGCGGCTCATCGCCGGGCTCGCCCGGATGGTGCGCGATGTGGGACTGGCCGAGGAACTGGCCCAGGACGCCCTGGTCAGCGCCCTGGAGCAGTGGCCCGAGACCGGTGTTCCGCGCAACCCCGGCGCGTGGCTGATGACCGCGGCCAAGAACCGGGCGATCGACCAGATCCGGCGGCAGCAGAACTACCAGCGCAAGCTGGCGGAGATCGGCCGCGACGAGGAACAGCGCACCGCTCCCGACGCCGGCGCCCGCGTGGGCGACATCGACGACGACCTGTTGCGCCTGGTGTTCACCGCGTGCCACCCGGTCCTGTCGGTGGAGGCCCAGGTCGCGCTCACGCTCAAGATGCTCGGCGGTCTCACGACCGACGAGATCGCACGGGCGTTCCTGGTGTCGGAGTCGACCGTCGCCCAGCGGATCGTGCGGGCGAAGAAGACGCTGGCCAAGGCGAACGTGCCGTTCGAGGTGCCCGCCGAGGACGAGCGGGACCAGCGCCTGGCGTCCGTGCTCGGCGTGATCTACCTGATCTTCAACGAGGGCTACTCCGCCACCGCCGGCGACGACTGGCTCCGCCCGGAACTGTGCGCGGACGCCCTCCGCCTGGCCCGCGTCCTGGCCGGCCTCATGCCGAAGGAACCGGAGGTCCACGGCCTGGTCGCCCTGCTGGAGATCCAGGCATCCCGCTCCCGGGCGCGGGTGGGCCCGAACGGCGAACCCGTCCTCCTCCTCGACCAGAACCGGGCCCGCTGGGACCAGTTGCTGATCCGACGCGGCCTGGCCTCTTTGGAGAAGGCCGGCAGCGGCCCGTACTCCGTGCAGGCCCGGATCGCCGCGTGCCACGCCGTGGCCCGCACGCCGGAGGACACCGACTGGCGCCGAATCGCGGGCCTGTACGAGACCTTGGCACTGGTGGCCCCGTCGCCGATCGTCGCGCTGAACCACGCGGTGGCCGTCAGCTTCGCATTCGGTCCGGAGGTCGCCCTTGAGTTGGTAGACGACCTCCTGGACGAGCCCGCTTTGAAGGACTACCACCTGCTGCCGAGCGTGCGCGGCGATCTGTTGTTCAAGCTGGGTCGTCTGGCGGAAGCCCGGAAGGAATTCGAACGAGCCGCCGGAATGACCCGCAACGAGCGCGAACGCACCCTCCTCCTCACCCGAGCCGCCGCCTGCACCTGACGCCGGCACCAATCGGGTGGGTCGTTCGATGCGGCGCTGGGAGACTGTCCCCTATGGACCAGAAGTCGACCCTGCGTCGCTACCTGCAAACCGCTCGTGACGCCATCGTCTGGAAGCTGGACGGCGTGTCCGAGTACGACGCCCGACGCCCCCTCACCCCCACCGGCACCAACCTGCTCGGTCTGGTGAAGCACCTCTCGGGCGTCGAGATCGGCTACTTCGGGGAGTGCTTCGACCGCCCGTTCCCCGAGCCCTTCCCGTGGTTGCAGGACGACGCCGAGACGAACGCCGACATGTGGGCGACGGCCGACGAGTCCCGTGAGGACGTCGTCTCGCTCTACCGCCGCGTCTGGGCCCATTCCGACGCCACGATCGAGACCCTGGACCTCGACGCGACCGGACGGGTCGCGTGGTGGCCCGCCGAGCGTGCGACGGTCACGCTGCACTTCCTCCTGGTCCACGTGATCGCCGAGACGAACCGGCACGCGGGGCACGCCGACATCGTCCGGGAGACCATCGACGGTGGTGCGGGGCTGCGGGACGGGGTGTCGAACCTGCCCGACGGTGATCCGGCGTGGTGGCAGGCGTACCGGGACAGGCTGGAGCGGGTCGCCCGGAAGCGGCGGGATGACCGACCGCCTCGCCTACCGGCCCATCCGGCCCGGCGACGACCTCTCGCTCGACGACTCCTTCACCACCGACACCGTGTTCGAGGTCCACCAAGAGCCGCACGGGTTCGCCTTGCGGGAAAAGGCAGTCGATCCGCCGCTCACAAAAATCTTCCCGGCGGACGAAGACGACGAGTCGCCCGAGGTCGGGTTCGTGGCTGAAGACGGTGACCTCAGAGGGTTCGTCTCGATCGAGGTCCAGGACTGGAACCGGCGGCTGGTGATCCGGCAGATCACCGTCGCGCACAGCCACCGCGGCCGTGGTGTCGGCGCGAAGCTCATGGGGCTCGCACTCGACTACGGACGAGAGCACGGCGCCCGCACGGCCTGGCTGGAGACGTCCAGCGTCAACGTCCCCGCCGTCCGCGCCTATCAGCGCATGGGGTTCGCCCTGTGCGGCCTGGACACCACGCTCTACACGGGCACGCCGGCCGAGGGTGAGGTCGCGCTCTTCCTGGCCAAGCCGCTCTAACAGGGCGACGTCTCCGGGTAGCGGCCGGCGGCGAAGGCGCCCGGCGGCACGCCCATGGTCGCCCGGAACTCGGCGTGCAGGTGGGACTGGTCGTAATAGCCCAGTTCCGCGGCGACCCGCGTCCAGCCGCCGGCGCCGCCCGTCGCCACCGCGCGCCGCACCCGTTCGACCTTCGCGTACTGCTTGGGCGGCAGGCCCACGGCCTCGGTGAACAGGGTTCGCAGGTGCCGCTCGCTGACGTTCAACCGGGACGCGGCACCGGCGACCCCCACCGACGGCACCAGCGCGACCGCCGACGCGACCAGGGCGTCGTGGCGCGGGTCCAAGCCAGACAGGCGGGACGTCAGCGCCGCGCGCAGGTCCGCAGGGCGGCCGACGGACACGCCCCACAGGTCGCGCAACGGCACGACCTGGTCGACCAGCGACCGCACGCCCACGCCCAGCACGGCCCGAGCCATCCCGGGACGCAGCCGCACCCGCAGCCGGTGCGCGTCGACCCCGTCGAAGTACAGGCCCCGCGTGCGCGGCCCGAGGACGTACGCCTCCTCCGACCGCGAGCAGAACACCAGCGCGGTGGCCGGGTCCGGGCCGAAGGCCTGCGTCTCGTCGACCTCGAACCGCTCGACGGCGATGTCCGACACCCACGTGCTCATGTCCACGTCGAAGACCAACCTCCGTATGCCGACCGATGTTTCCGCACCCGTGCGGAGAGCACCGTGGGACCCATGACGAACGCCGAACGCAACGAGACCCCCGCCGAGCGCATGGACCGCAACTACGCGGAGATCCTCCAGGAGATGCGGGTCGCCCAGACCGGTGTCCAACTGCTGCTGGCGTTCCTGCTGACCCTGGCCTTCACCCCGCGCTTCGTGCACCTGGACGTGTTCCAGCTCCACGTGTACGTGCTGAGCCTGGTCCTGGGCGCCACCTCCACCGCCCTGCTCATCGCGCCGGCGCCGTTCCACCGGCTGGTGTTCCGCCGCCGGCTCAAGCACGAACTGGTCCGCGCGTCGAGCCGGCTGCTCCTCGCCGGTCTGGTGCTGCTCAAACTCGCCCTGGCCACGGCCCTGCTGCTGATCCTGGACGTGGTGCTGGGGCTGTGGCCGGCGGTGTGGATCACGTCGGGGCTGGTGGCCTGGTTCGGGTTCTGGTGGTTCCTGCTGCCGCTGCGCTACCGGGCCCGGTCACCCCGACGCGACGCGGTGGCGCACGGCCTCCCGGGCGATGTCGGTGCGCGACCGGACACCGAGCTTCGCCAGCACGTGTGACACGTGCGTGGCCACGGTCCGGCTGGACAGGAACAGGCGTTCGGCGATCTGCCGGTTGGACAGGCCCGCCACCACCAGCTCGGTGACCTTCAGCTCCATCGGGGTCAGGCTCTCCCAGCCGTGCGCGGCCCGCCGGTGCTTGGCGTGCGGGCCGCGGCGGATGCCCAGTTCGCGCATCCGCGCCAGCAGCACGTTGAGGTCCCACTCGGCGCCCAGCCGCTCCAGCACGTCGACGGCGTGGCTCAGCGCGGCCCGCGCGGACGTGCGGTCCCCGGACTCCGCGAACGCCACCGCCGCCGCGCCCAACGCCTTCGCCCGCAGCAACGGCCGTCCGGTGTCCGCGGCGCGCAGCAGGCCCACCGGGTCGCCGTCGGCCAAGGCGCGGCAGTAGGCGGCGACCGCGCGCCGGTGCGGGACGTCCAGGTCCCGGGCCAGCTCCTCGGCGCGCGCGACCGCCGCCGACGGGTCGTCGCCGAGCCGCACCGCCAGCCGGACGGCGTCGGGCAGCAGGTCCTCCACCGAGTCCATGCCGTCGACCAGCACGGCGAGCGCGTCGCGGACGCGTCCGGCCTGTTCCAGTTCCAGGCTGGTGGCCAGCGCGAGGGAGCCGACGACGTGGCCGGGCACCGCCTCGCCGGCCGCGTCCAGGTGCCGCCGGGCGCCCGCCGGGTCGCCGCGGTGCAGGTGGACCAGGGCCGCGACGCCGTGGTCGCAGCGGGACACCATGGGGTGCTTGAGGTCGTCGGGCAGCAGGTCCACGTCCACCAGGGCCTCGTCCCACTGGCCCGCGTCCAGCAGGAGTTGGCCCAGCGCGCTCTGCGCCTGCGCGAGCCGCACGGTGTTGCCGGTCTGGTCAGCGGCGTGCCGGACGACGCGGGCGGACGCGATCGCCTCCTCGGGCCGGTCCAGTTCGCCGAGCGTGACGGCCTGGTTGATCTGGAGCAGCAGCCGCAGGTCCGCGGTCGCCGGGTCGCCCATCGCGACCGCCAGCGCCCGGTCGAACAGGGGCAGCGCGTCGGCCATGCGGCCCCGGGCCATCGCCACGATCGTGCGGACGTGCAGCGCCCAACTCGTGGCGCGCCGGTCGCCGGCCTCCATCGCGGTGACGGCGAGGCGTTCGGCGTCGTCCAGCGAGCCGACGTCCCAGTGCGCGCGGGCGGCCAGCACGAGCAGGCGGGCGCGGTCGCCGGCGGACAGGCCGGGCGCGGTGAGGGCGCGGTCGATCTCGGCCAGCGTCTCGGCGGAGCGGCCGGTCATGCTGCGGCACTGCGCCAGCGTCCAGTGCAGGTCGACGTGGGTGCCGTGTTCGAGGCCCGCCAGCGCGACCGCTTCCGCGCCGTGGTGGTCGCCGAGCCGGAACCGGGCCTCGGCGAGGTGCGCGAGCAGGACGCCCCGGCGCAGGGTCGCGTGCGGTGCGACGACGACCCGGCCGAGCAGGTCCACGGCGGCCTCGGGGGCGTGGGCGACGAGTGTGGCGCCGTGCTCGTCCAGCCACCGCGCCACCCACTCCGGGACCCGGTCGTCGGCGGCCAGCAACTGCCGGGTCACCCGGTCCACGCCCGCGCCGGACTCGGCCAGCGCGCGGGCCGCCTCGCCGTGCCAGGCGCTGCGGGCGGACTCCGGCACGTCCTCGTACAGGGCGGCGCGCACGAGCGGGTGCCGGAAGCTCAGCCCGAGCCGGCCGTCCTCCAGCACGCCCGCGACGGTCGCGTCCTGAATGGCGGGCAGCAGGTCGACCACCCGCGTGCCGAGCACCGCGGCCAGGTCGGCGACCGGGAAGGACACGCCGAGCAGGGCGGCGGCCACGAGCACGCGGCGGACGTCGGCGCTGAGGTAGGCGATCCGGTCGTTGATCGCGGCCGACAACGACGCCGGCAGCTCACCCGGCGCCAGCCCAAGACCCGCCGGCCGACCCTCGGCCCCCGCCGGCCAGGCATCCGCAGCGAGCGGCCGGGCATCGCCGCCGCGCGGCGGGAAGTCGGCGGCGCGCGGCGGGAAGTCGGCGGCGCGCGGCGGGAAGTCGGCGGCGCGCGGCGGGAAGTCGGCGGCGCGCGGAACGGTGTCGGCTGCGCGCGGCGGGAAGTCGGCGGCGCGCGGCGGGAAGTCGGCGGCGCGCGGCGGGAAGTCGGCGGCGCGCGGCGGGAAGTCGGCGGCGCGCGGAAGGGTGTCGGCTGCGCGCGGCGGGGAGTCGGCTGCGCGTGGCGGGGAGTCGGCCAGGCGGGCGGTGCCGGTCGCGTCGACCTCGATCGCGCCGCCGCGGACCAGCGCCTCGACCAGCTCCACCAGGAACAGCGGGTTCCCGCCCGCGTCGCCCGCGAGCGCGGCCAGGCGCTCGTCCGGCGTCCCGCCCGCGAGCACCCCGACCAGTTCGGCGACGGCCGGCGCGGCGAGCCGGCCCACGGTCAGCCGGTCGACGCCCTGGCGCAGCGCGGACAGGTCGTCCCGACGCGGCAACGGCCGCAGGACGCCGATGAGCAGCAACGGGAGTTGGGGCACCAGTCGGGCCAACCTCCGCCACACGGCGACGGTCGCGGCGTCGGCCCACTGGAGGTCGTCGATCACCAGCACGACCGGGCCGATGGCGCACAGGTCGTCCACGCGGGCCAGCAGGCGTTCGGCGGTGGCGGTCGCGCCGGGGTCGGAGCGGGCCGTGGACAGGGCGTCCAGCAGCGGCAGCAGCGGCAGCGAGCGGCCCAGTTCGTCGCCCGCGCCCTTGCACACCCGGAACCCGCGCCCGACGGCGTCCTCGCAGACCGCCTTGACCAGCGCCGTCTTGCCGATGCCCGGCTCGCCCTCGACGACCAGCGCGGCGCCCCGCCCCCGGGCCAGGGCGTCGACGCCGGCCCGCAGGCGGTTCAGCTCGCGCTCGCGGCCGACGAGGCGCAGGGTGACGGCGCGCACACGCAGAGAATACAAGGCAAACGGCAGGTTAACAAGACCTTTCACGATTTCGAATTATTCGCGCACCCGGACAGTTCTCCTTTTGTTCACCGCGATCACCACCGCGTTTCACCCGCCACTGCCACCGTGATCCCGGTGCCGAAAACCGCTCGACGACGACTCGTAACTGGAGTGCGCATGCGAATCGGACGAGTGCTCATCGCCGTGCTGCTGGTGGCGTTTTTCACGACCGCCGCCCAGGCGGCCACCAGCCCGTTCGGCGGAATGCCCTACAACTGAACCGGACTATTCCACTCGATGTGGTGCGCGTAGAAAGAATTCGACGAAACCGACCGGTTGGCGCCCAACTCCGCGCTCATCCCGACCAGCGCCTCCACCCTTTCCCGGCGCAACCGCTCGTACACCTCGAACGCCCGGCGCGGCGCTGCCAAGTCGCGCAGGCACCGCGCGAGGGTGACGCTGTCCTCCAGCGCCATCGACGCACCCTGACCCGCTGCCGGGGACGCGGCGTGTGCCGCGTCCCCGACCAGCACCACCCGGTCGGTGTGCCACACGGGCGTGGTCGGGACGTCGTAGGCGTTGCTCGCGTGGATCTCCCCCTCGGCCAGGATGATCTCCCGCGCCTTCGAGACGTCGTCGGCGAAGAACGCGGCGGCGTGCTCGCGGTGCTCGGCGGGCGTGCCCCCGTGCCGCTCCGGCCCCGGGGTGCGGGCGAACCACCAGGTCGTGCCGTCCGGCGCGGTGCTGTGCCCGAAGAAGCCCTGTGACCCGGCGATCATGTGGTACCGGCCGGGCGCGGTCGTGGGCCCCAGCCCCTCGGCGTAGCCGTAGAAGATGTTCAGGCCCGTGTAGCGGGGTTCCGGCGCGTCCGGGTCGATGAGCCGCCGGGTCGCGGAGTGCAGCCCGTCCGCGCCGACCAGCAGGTCCCCCTCGGCGGTCGTCCCGTCCTCGAACACCGCCCGGACGCCGTCCAGCCCGACCAGCCGCTTGCCGTGCTCGACGGCGATCCCCTGCCGGCGCAGTTCGTCGTGCAGCGCCCGGTACAGCTCGGCGCGGCGGAGCGTGCGCGGGCCGGTGATGCCGTCGCCCCACCGGTTCTCGCTGAGCAGCGTCCCGTCACCGGTGTAGACGTCCACCCCGTCGGCGGCGAACGAGTGCTCCACCACGACGTGCTCGACGTCGATCGCCCGTAAGGCGTCCAGGCCGTTGTGCATGATCGTGAGGAACGCGCCGATGTCGTCCGCGCCCGTCGGGTAGGCCTCGAAGACGACCGAGTCGATGCCCGCCTTGCGCAACGCCAGCGCGGTGACCGGTCCGGCGATCCCACCACCGATGATCAGTGCCTTTGTCATGTCGGTCACGCTAGTAGGTGAACTACCCTGCGATGCGTGACCAGTCCGACCCGGGGAGCCCTGCGCGTGACGCGCTGCGGTGTCATCGGGTTGTCGTCCGGGCTGCTCGCCGTG
The DNA here is from genome assembly GCA_050954585.1 of Actinosynnema sp. CA-248983. GTDB lineage: Bacteria > Actinomycetota > Actinomycetes > Mycobacteriales > Pseudonocardiaceae > Actinosynnema. The sequence continues at coordinate 7,708,460 of CP191863.1, forward strand.
GTGGCGCACGCCAGCGCGGGCGGTCACCTCCCGCCCCTGCCGCACGTCCTCGCCTTCGCGGCGGCGATCGGGTGGGCGTGCGGGCCGCTGACCGACCGGCAGGTCGGGCTCGGCGAGATCCTCGGACTGGTCGTCTCCGTGCAGGTCACGCTGCACGTGTTCCTGGCCCTGATGAGCCGGCACCCGCGTGAGCTGGTGCCGTCCCCCACCATGCTCCTCGCCCACGCGCTCGCGACGGCCGTCGTCGTCGGCGCGCTCACGGGCGCGGAACGCGCGGTGTTCCGCGTGGCGGCGGTCCTGGCGTCGGTGCTCCCGCGCCGGCTCACGCCACCGCCGGCCGTCGCGCCGCTGCGCATCCCCATCGCCGGGCACCCCGAGCAGCCGCTGTCCGAGGTGCTGCGCCGGCGGACCGTGCCGCGGCGCGGCCCACCCCTCCTCCCGAGCTGAGCGCCTTACCCACCACCGTCCTTTGTGGACCGGTGGCAGTACCGCTTGCCCCAGAGGAGCTTTCGCCATGACCGAGTCCTGGCGCGGCCTCGTGCTGCGCTTCCACTTCTACGCGGGCGTGCTCGTCGGCCCGTTCATCCTCATCGCCGCGTTGACCGGCGTGCTGTACGCCGCGACCCCGCAACTGGAGTCGTGGCTCTACTCCGACCAGTTGCGCGTGCCCGTGTCCGAGCAGACCGTCCCGCTGTCCCGGCAGGTCGAGGCGGCGGTCGCGGCCCGGCCGGACGCCACGCTCGCCGCCGTCCGACCCGCGCCCGAACCCGGCGCCACCACGCGGGTCCTGTTCACCTCGCCGGACCTCGGCGAGTCCGAACGCCTGGCCGTGTTCGTCGACCCGGGCACCGGCGCGGTCGTCGGCGACCTGGTCGCCTACGGGTCCAGCGGCGTCCTGCCGCTGCGCACCACGCTGGACAACCTCCACCGCGACCTGCTGCTGGGCGAGGCCGGCCGCCTCTACAGCGAGCTGGCCGCGTCCTGGCTGTGGGTGGTCGCGCTGGGCGGAGTGTTCCTGTGGTTCGCCCGCCAGCGGACCGTGCGGCCGAAGCCGGCCGTGCGGCGGCACGCGGTGCTCGGCCTGTGGGTGCTGGTGGGGGCGTTGTTCCTGTCCGCCACCGGGTTGACGTGGTCGAAGTACGCCGGCGAGAACGTCGCCGACCTGCGCAAGACGTTCGGCTGGACCACCCCGTCGCTCAAGGTGTCCGGCTCCGGCGACCACGCCGGTCACACCACCGGCACATCGGCACCGACCACCTCACCGTCCGAAGTGGACACCGTGCTGGCCATCGCCCGCGCCGCCGGGATCGACGCGAAGGGCGTCGAGATCGGCCTGCCGGCCGAAGGTGGGGCGTGGAAGGTCGCCGAGGTCGAGCGCGGGTGGCCGACCCAGGTCGACTCCGTGGCCATCCACCACGGCGCGGTCGTGGACCAGGTCCGGTTCGCCGACTACCCGCTGATGGCCAAGCTGACCCGGTGGGGCATCGACGCGCACATGGGCGTCCTGTTCGGCTGGGTCAACCAGCTGTTGCTGCTCGCACTGGGCGCCGGCCTGGTCGCACTGGTCGTCCTCGGCTACCGGGTGTGGTGGCAGCGCCGGCCGACTCGCGGCTTCGGCCGCCCCGTGCCGCGCGGCCAGTGGCGCAAAGTGCCGCCCATGCAACTCATCGTGGTCCTGGTCGTCGCGGCAGCCGTCGGCTGGTTCGTCCCCCTCTTCGGCCTGAGCCTGCTCGCGTTCCTGGTCATCGACGCCCTACTGGCCACCCGCCGCACCGCCAAGCCCGCGGAGCCTGTCGAGGAGCCGGTGTAATGCATTGACCGGCCGGGCCGGGTGCGGTCTAAGCTCGACCATGCCTTTCGGTTGACGCTCCACACCGCCCCCGGCCCGGCCGCTGGCCCGACTAGTAGTCGGGTGGGCGCTGCTGGCCGATGTCGTGCCCATCTACCCGCTGTACGCGCTGCTGTTCGCGGACACCGGGATGTCGGACGGGCAGATCTCGCTGCTGTTCGCGATCTGGTCCACGGTGGCTGTGGTGGCCGAGGTCCCCTTCGGCGCTCTGGCCGACCGCTTCTCCCGCCGTGGCGCACTGGTAGCCGCCGGCGTGCTCCAGGCCTGCGGTTACGCCCTGTGGACCGCCGTGCCCGGATTCTGGACGTTCGCCGCCGGCTTCGTGCTGTGGGGCCTGGGCGGCGCCCTGGTGTCCGGGGCGATGGAGGCCCTCCTCCACGACGGTCTGACCGCAGTCGGCGCCGCCGACGCCTTCGGCCAAGTCCTGGGCCGAGTCACCGCCGCCGGCCTACTGGCCCAGATCCCCGCCGCACTGGCCGCAACCGTCCTCTTCACCACCGGCGGCTACTCCCTGGTCGGCTGGATCAGCGTGGCAACCTGCCTGGCAGCCGCCGCTCTCGCAGCCCGCCTTCCCGAGACACCCCGACCCGAACCCGAGAGCTGGCCGGCCACCCTCCGCTCGGGCCTGGCCGAGTCCTCGGCCGTACCCGCCGTGCGCCGAGCCGTGATCGCGGTAGCCGTCCTGACCGGCATCGACGCTCTGGAGGAGTACTTCCCCCTGATGGCCCAGGACTGGCACGTACCCACGGCCTTGGTGCCCATCGCGATCCTCGCCATCCCCCTGGCAGGTGCCGCCGGCGCCGCCACCGCCCACACCCGCCGCCACATCGCCCAGCTACTCGCCCTATCCGCCCTCCTCCTGGCACTGGCCGGCTTCCTGCGCCACCCCGCCGGCCTGGCACTGGTGGCGGTTTCCTACGGCCTGTACCGACTGGTGCTGGTCATCGCCGAAACCCGCCTCCAGCACCACATCACCGGCCCCGCACGCGCCACCGTCACCTCGGTCGCGGGCCTGGGCAGCGAGGTCGCGGCCTACGCCGTCTACGCGACCTGGACGCTCGGCGAGGTGCCCGCGGTAGCCGCCGGAATCCTCCTCGTCGCCCTACTCCTGATCCGGTCCGGCGCGAAGGCGCCGGAACCGAACCGCACCCCCGGGGGCCTGCCGCGCGGCGAGCGCGCGCTTTTCAAGCTTTCACAGAAAGCTCCTGAACCTCCTCATAGGACGGCACAGACCCAACCACCCCACCGTCCCGCACCGCGACAGCCGTAGACACCGTCGCCCCCAAAGCCGCCCGAAACAACAGAGACCCGGTGCTGACCCGCTTGACCCCCAACTCCCCCAACCGCCGAACATCGAGCTGCGCCAACAAGTTCACCGGAACCGGAACCGCCGCCACCACCTTCTCGATCTCCCCCTCCGCCCTCAACCCGGGCACAAAAACCCCATCAGCACCCGCATCGACGTACCGCAACGCCCGCTCCACAGTGCTCCCCTCCTCCACATGAAGCCAATGCGTGTCAACGCGAGCGTTCACGAACAAGTGCGGCGCAGCCGCCTTGAACTCCGCGATCAGCCCCGCCTGCACAACCGGGTCCTCCAGCCCCACCTCCCTCCCGTCCTCAATGTTGACCCCGCACACACCCATCCCCGCCAGTTCCTCCGCCACCCCACGCACATCCCCGAACCCGGCCTCGATGTCCACCGTGATCGGCACCGGCAACCGCACCAGCTTCCGCGCCAACCCCAACGTCTCCGCCCGAGCCATCCCGGCCGCGTCCGGGATGCCGTGCGCCGCAGCCACCCCCAAGCTCGTGGTCCCGATCGCCGCGAACCCGGCCTGCACCAACGCCGCCGCCGACGCGAAGTCCCACGCGTTCGGCAGCACCAACGGCGAAGGCCCGTGGTGCAACCGGTGGAAGGTCCCCGAAGCCAACGCCAACGCGTGCGCTCGCCCCGGACACCCGTGCCGCCCGTCCCCGAACGGCCGATCCGCCAACGACACCTCCACCACCTCCCCGGAAGGCGCGACCCGCCGGGTCAACGGCACCGGCGGGTTCTTCCCGGCGATCAACGCGTTCGTGGCGTCACACGCCTGCACCAGCAACCCGATCCGAGCCGCCGCCAGTTCATCCCGCGCCCCGCACAACGCGACCAGCCGCTCCACAGCCGAGTCCGCCTCCGGGGTCACCGGCACATGCGGCTGGTAGCACCGCGCCACCACCGACACGTCCGCCACCACGTCCCGCGGCAACCCCAGCTCGTGCGCCAACTTGGCCACCGGGTTCCCCGGCCGCTCCAACGCCGCAAGATCCACAGTAGACAGCAGCGACTCCGCCAACCCCCGCCGCCGCACATGATCGGCACCTTCGCTGAACCGGGCCACATGGGCGCGCAACCATGCCACTCCCACGTCCCCGGACGGCACAGCGGGAACGGTGTGACCAGCGTCGAGCAGCACGTCGTGATCCATGCGGCACACGCTAACCTCGGAAAACTTCGGCGCGCGCCGAAGCGTCACCCCCGCACAATGACCCCATGCCCGCCGACAAGGCCCCCGACAAACCAGCCGACAACCTCGCCGACCTGGCCGCCCTGCTCGCCGACCGCACCCGGGCCCGGTTCTGCCTGACCCTCCTCGACGGCCGGGCCTGGACGTCGAGCGAGCTGGCCACCGTCGCCGGTGTGAGCGCCTCCACCGCCAGCGAACACCTGACCCGCCTGACCACCGCAGGCTTCCTCGCCGAACGCCGCCAGGGCCGCCACCGCTACGTCCAGCTCGCCGGGCCGGCGGAAGCCGACCTCCTGGAACACCTGCTCGCCTACCTCGGCCCCGCCGAACCCGCGAAGACCCTCAAGGCCACCACCGCGTCCGCCGCCCTGGCCCGCGGCCGAACGTGCTACGACCACCTGGCCGGCCGCCTGGGCGTGGCCATCACCGACGCCATGACCGCCCGCGACCTGCTGGACGACGACCTGACCCTCACCGACCGGGGCCTGGCCTGGCTCACCGACACCCTCGGCTTCACCCCGCCCAAGACCCGCCGCCCGGTGGCCAAGCCGTGCCTGGACTGGACCGAACGCCGCTCCCACCTCGCCGGCGCGGCGGGCGCGCACATCTGCACGCACTTCCACGCCCGCGGCTGGGTGAAGAGCATCGGCACCGGCCGCGCGGTGAAGATCACCCCAACCGGTGAAAAAGCCCTGCACGACCTGCTGGGCCTCGCCCCTCTGTGACTGCTAGGCCTCGCCCCGCTGGAGCCACTTCGGCAGCCACGACGAGTTCCCGGCAGGCACCACGTCCACCACCACGCACGTGATGTTGTCCGGCCCGCCCCGCGCGTTCGCCGCCGCGATCAACGCCCGCACGGTCTGGTCCCGATCCGGATCAGCCGTCAGGATCTCCGCGATCTCACCCGACGTCACCACGTCCGACAGCCCGTCCGAGCAGATCAGGTACCGGTCGCCCGCCTCGACGTCCTGGTAGAACAGGTCCGGGTCGTGCGCCGACCCCGCCTGGAGCGCCCGCATCAGCATGGACCGCCCGGGGTGCTCGGCGGCCTGCTCCGCCGCCATCCGCCCGTCGTCCACCAGCGCCTGGACCATCGTGTGGTCGCGGGTGATCTGGGTCAGCTCGCCCTCGCGCACCAGGTAGCACCGGGAGTCCCCGATGTGCCCGACGGCGAACCGCGAACCGTCCCACAGCAGCGCGGTGAGCGTGGTGCCCATGCCGCGCATGTCGAAGTTCTCCTCGGCCAGGTCGGTCAGCCGGACGGCGATCTCCCGCGTCGCGTCGGACAGCAGCGACAGCGGGTCGTCGGCCTCCAGGTCCAGCTCGGCCAGCACGCCCACCGCGATCGAACTGGCCACCTCCCCGTACGCGTGACCGCCCATGCCGTCGGCGACGGCGTACAGGCGCTCGCTGAAGTACACCGAGTCCTCGTTCGCCTCTCGGCGCAGGCCGGGGTCGGTCCCGACGGCGTGGCGGAGCGCATACATGACGAATAGTGAATCACCCGCACGGGTAGCGGCGGCGAGCGCTCCGGGAAAACGGGTGGTGGAAGCTTCCGGCGGCCTACCGGGGACGGCCGTAGAACTCGCTCAGCACGAGCATCGCCGCGCCCGCCGCGACCACGTCGTCGCCCAGCGGCGTCACCTCGACCTCGACCGGCAGCCAGTCGTCGGTCGGCAGCTTCGCGCGCACCCCCGCCAGGTACGCCTCGGGCTCGGCGAGCACCGCCCGACCTGCGAGGACGACGTGGTCGACGTCCAGCAGCTGCACCAGGTCGGCGACCGCCAGACCCACGATCGAGGTGGCCCCGGCCAGGTCGCCGGACCGCGCGGCGAGGTTGTGCACGGCCTCGACGCACCCGGTCCGCCCGCACACGCACGGCGGCCCGGCGAGCTGGATGGTGGTGTGCCCGAACTCGCCGGCGTTGGTGCGCGCGCCGCGGTAGACCTGCCCGTCGAGGAGCAGCCCGACGCCCAGTCCGGTGCCGACCAGCACGAGCACGGCGTTGCGCAGCTGCTCGCCCCGGCGCCAGGACTCGGCCACGATCGCGGTGTTGGTGTCCTTGTCCAGGACCACGGGCAGGGCCAGGCTGTCCTCGGCCAGCGCGCGCAGCGGCACTTCGTGCCACTTCACCAGGCCGGTGGCGTCGTGTATCACGCCGGTCCGGTGGTCCAGCGGGCCGACGAAGCCCAGGCCCACGCCCAGCAGCTTGTCGTCGCGCATCCCGTTGACCAGGCGGGTCAGCTCGGCGACGAAGGTGGCCGGGTCGAAGTCCGGCGGCAGCGGGGCGACCGCGCGGTCCAGCACGTCGCCGGCCAAGTCGGTGAGCACCACCCGCAGCTCGTCCCGCTCGACCTGGGCGCCCAGCGCCAGCCGGCTGTCCGCGACCAGCTTGAGCAGGGTGCGGGGCTTGCCGACGCCGACGTTGCGGGTGCCGGACTCGACCAGCAGCCCTTCGTCGATCAGCCGGCCGACCACCTTGGACACCGCCTGCGGCGTCAGCCCGCTGCGCTCCGCGAGTTCGACCCGGGTGACCGCGCCGGACCTGGCGAGGCCGAGCACCACGGCGTCGTTGTATCCGCGCAGGAAGCGCAAGTTAGGCACGCTCGCATCATGGCACGGGTAGCCTTAACTAAACACTGTTGCTTTAATACCGGGCATGCCACTCCGCACCGGACTGCTCGGCTACGGCATCGCCGGCCGGGTCTTCCACGCACCGCTCATCGCGGCCACCCCCGGCCTGGACCTCGCGGGGGTCGTGACCGGCGACCCGACCCGCCGCGCGGACGTCCTCACGCGGTACCCGGACGCCGCGGCCGTGCCGTGCGTCGAGGACCTGTTCGCGCTCGACCTGGACCTGGTCGTCGTCGCCACCCCGAACCGCACCCACGTGCCGCTCGCCCTGGCCGCGATCGAGGCCGGCCTGCCCGTGGTGGTGGACAAGCCCCTGGCGGGCTCCGTAGCCGACGCGCGCCGCCTGCTCAAGGCCGCCGAGTACCGGGACGTGCCGCTGACGGTGTTCCAGAACCGGCGGTGGGACAGCGACTTCCTCACCCTGCGGTCCGTGCTGCCGTCGCTGGGCGAGGTGACCCGGTTCGAGTCCCGGTTCGAGCGGTGGGTGCCGGAGGTGTGGGACAACTGGCGCGAGTTCGGCGCGCCGGACGAGGCCGGCGGCCTGCTGTACGACCTGGGCGCCCACCTGGTCGACCAGGCGTTGCAGTTGTTCGGCCCGGTCGCTTCCGTCTACTGCGAACTGGACCGGCGGCGGCCCGGGGTCCAGGTGGACGACGACGTGTTCGTGGCCCTGACCCACTCGTCCGGGGTGCGCTCCCACCTGTGGGCGTCGGCGGTCGCCGCCCAGCCCGGCCCTCGACTGCGGGCGCTGGGCTCGCGCGGGACCTTCGTCAGCGAGGGGTTGGACGGCCAGGAGGACGCTCTCGCCGCCGGCCGGCCGTTTGACGATTTGTCGACAAATGCCACCCTCACCCTGGGCACTTCGAGTGCGTCCGTCCCCGGTGTGCCCGGCGCTTACCTGGAGTTCTACCGACTCCTCGTGGCGGCGCTGACCGAGGGCGGGCCGCTGCCCGTCGACCCGGAGTCGGCCGTCAGCGCTTTGGAGGTCATCGAGGCGGCCTTCACGTCCGCCCGGACCGGCCAGGTGGTGGCGCCGTGAGCCTGCTGGAGACGTTGGCGGAGCAGGAGTCCCGGCTGCTGTTCCGTTCTTTCACCAACGAGGACGCCTTGGCCCTGGGCCTGTTCCTGGTCGACGCGGCCCGCGCGGCCGGGCTCCCGGTCGTCGTGTCCGTCCGCCGGGGCCGGCAACGCCTGTTCCACGCGGCCCTGCCCGGCACGTCGGCCGACAACGACGGCTGGATCGACCGCAAGTCGCGGGTGGTGGACCGGTACGGCCGGAGTTCGTTCCGCGTCGGCGAGTCCTTCCGCGCGGCCGGCAAGACCTTCGAGGAGCACTCCCTGCTCGACCCGCGCGAGTACGCGGCCCACGGCGGCGTCTTCCCGGTGCTGGTCGAGGGCGTGGGCATGGTCGGCACGGTCGGCGTGTCCGGCCTCCCCCAGGCCGAGGACCACGCGTTCGTGGTGGCCCAACTGGAGAAGTTCCTGGCGACACGGGGCCAGTGATACTCAAGTCGCACGACGGGCGGTCGATGCTACCTAATCGACACTCAGGCAGCATCGACCGCCGCTGATGGGATCCGCGAAGTCGCCAACTACGTCAGCGCGATGGACTACCCCTCTTGGCCGATGCCGAGCCGGGAACCACCATCGGCCTATGGGCGCTGCGCGAGGATCTGCGCGATCGCCACCGCGCGAAGGTCACGGGCGTCCGCTCGTCCAGCCTGCTTATCGGGCAGGGTTCGACGGTTCCTGGCCGCCGAAATCATCGCCGTGGTCAACGGCAGCGACCAGTGAAGTTCCCGGGGCGGGAACGGGGGCTGCGCCTTTCGGCTACCCGCTGGGAGCGTCGCCCCCGGCACCTCGAAAGGCACCGGGGGCGACGGTCGACCACCACGGATCAGCAGAACACTTCCTTGAGCAGCTCCTGCGCGCCCGCGCCGTTGCCGCCGGCCGGGGACGACGTGAAGGAGCCCGCCAGGCGGGTCTTCGTGTCGCGGGTGCTGCCCAGGAAGCTGCTGTACCCCGGGATGCCGCCACCGTGGCCCCACACGGTCACGCCGCACGGCAGTTCACTGACATCGAGGCCCAGCCCGTACCCGGTGCTGATGGCCGTGGTCTTCGTCAGCTCGGCGAGCTGCGCGGGCGCGAGGACCCGGCCGTCGAGCAGGGCGTCGATGAACCGGTCGAGGTCGGCGGTCGTGGAGATCATCTCGCCGGCCGCGTAGGCCACCGACGGGTTGAGGCGCGTGACGTCCACGTCCTTGCCGTCGACCTGGTAGTAGCCGTGCGCGTGCGGGCCGGGGATGCCGACCCGGTCGCCCGGCACGGACGTCGAGCGCAGGCCCAGCGGACGCAGGATGCGCTTCTCCACGGCGTCCGCGTAGGGACAGCCGGTGATCTTCTCGATCAGCAGGCCAGCCACGACGTAGTTGGTGTTGGAGTAGCTCCACGACGTGCCGGGCGGGAAGTCCAGCGGCTTGGCCGTGGCGATGGCGACCAGTTCCCGCGGCTCCCAGTGCTTGAACCGGATCGTCTCGAAGCCGGCCGGGTCCAGCGGCAGCGAGTCGGTGTAGTTGTGCAGGCCGCTGGTGTGCTGGAGGAGGTGCCGCACGGTGATGCCGTCCGGGACCAGGCCCGGCAGGTAGGTGCCGACCGGCTCGTCCAGCGCCACCCGACCCTCGCCGACCAGTTGCAGCACCACGGTCGACACGAACGTCTTGGTGATGCTGCCGATCCGGAACCGGCCGTCCAGCGGCACCGGCTTGTCCTTGCCGATCTCCGCGACACCGCTGCGCGCGGTGAACTGCCGCCGCCCGTCGGTGATCCGGACCTGCGCGCCCGCCACGCCGCCCTCGGTGGTCAGCTTGTCCAGCGCCGCTTGGACGACCTGCCGGTCGATCCGCCCGGACGCCTCGACGGGCTCGGCGACCGCCGTCCCGCCGATCCCCAGCGCCGCCATCCCCACGACGGCGGCCAGGGCGATTCCCCTCTTGCGCATGTCCCCTCCTGTTCGGCCGTCCCCTGACGGCTCGAGGAACCCGAGTCTGGTGGTCCGCCACCGCCCTCCACGACCCTCCGAGGACTGAACCCAGGGGCTACTTCCGTCGTGCCCACCCTTAGTGGTCGACCCTGCGCGAAAACGCTTTCCCGACCCGATCCACTACTCCGTTCGAGTGACAGAAGTGGTCTAGACCTTGACCGTCAAGTGGTCTGAACCACATGTTCTTCTCAACCCTGCACTCCTTTCCCTGACGAGGAGCACGATGTCCAAGACCCGATGGCATCTCACAGCGTTGGTCGTGGCGGTGGCCTCGACCGTGCTCGGCCTGGTCCTGGTGCCGGCGGCGAGCGGCGCGGGTGGCCTGAGCGCCACCTTCACCAAGGGCTCCGACTGGGGCACCGGCTACGAGGGCAAGTACACGATCAAGAACAACAGCTCCGCGCCGATCTCGACGTGGACCGTCGAGTTCGACCTGCCGTCCGGCCACCGGGTCGGCTCCCTGTGGGACGGCAGCCACACCGTCAGCGGTCAGCACGTGACCGTCAAGCCGACCTGGAACGGCTCGCTGGGCGTCGGCGCCTCGACGAGCTTCGGCTTCAACATCACCTACTCGGGCGCGTACTCCGGCCCGCAGAACTGCAAGCTCAACGGCGCGTCCTGTGACGCCGGCGGTGGCACCACGACGACCACCACCACGACGACCACGACGACGACCAGCACCACCACGAGCACCACCACCACGACGCCGACGACCACCACGACCACGACGGTCCCGCCCACCGGCTACAAGAACCTGGGCTACTTCGTGCAGTGGGGCGTCTACGGCCGCAACTACCACGTCAAGAACATCCACACCTCCGGCTCCGCCGCGAAGCTGACGCACATCAACTACGCGTTCGGCAACGTCACCGGCGGCAAGTGCACCGCGAACGACGACACCTACGCCGACTACGACAAGTTCTACGGCGCGGACACCTCCGTCGACGGCACCTCGGACTCCTGGGACGCGGGCGCCCTGCGCGGCAACTTCAACCAGCTGCGCAAGCTGAAGAAGATGTACCCGCACATCAAGGTGCTGTGGTCGTTCGGCGGCTGGACCTGGTCCGGCGGCTTCGGCGCGGCGGCGCAGAACCCGGCCGCGTTCGCCGAGTCCTGCTACAAGCTGGTCGAAGACCCGCGCTGGGCGGACGTGTTCGACGGCATCGACATCGACTGGGAGTACCCCAACGCCTGCGGCCTGAGCTGCGACACCTCCGGCCCCGAGGCCTACAAGAACCTCATGCAGGCCCTGCGCGCCCGCTTCGGCACCGGCAACCTGGTCACCGCCGCCATCCCGGCCGACGCCTCGGCCGGCGGCAAGCTCGACGCCGCGAACTACGGCGGCGCCGCGCAGTACGTCGACTGGTACAACGTCATGACCTACGACTTCTTCGGCGCCTGGGCGGCGCAGGGCCCGACGGCCCCGCACTCGCCGCTGACGTCCTACGCGGGCATCCCGCAGCAGGGCTACCACAGCCAGGCCGCCATCGAGAAGCTGAAGGCGAAGGGCGTCCCGGCGTCCAAGCTCCTGCTCGGCATCGGCTTCTACGGCCGCGGCTGGACCGGCGTCACCCAGTCGACCCCGGGCGGCACCGCGACCGACGGCGCGCCCGGCACGTACGAGAAGGGCATCGAGGACTACAAGGTCCTCAAGACCAAGTGCCCGGCCAACGGCACGGTCGCGGGCACGGCGTACGCGCACTGCGGCAACCAGTGGTGGAGCTACGACACCCCGTCCACCATCGGCGGCAAGATGACGTGGGCCAAGCAGCAGAACCTGGGCGGCGCCTTCTTCTGGGAGCTGTCCGGCGACACCACCAACGGTGAGCTGATCACGGCGATCGGCAACGGCCTCCGCTGATCCCGGTTCCCTCCCGAACGGCCCCCGCGGACGTCTCCCCCGCGGGGGCCGTTCCCTTTCCCGGCAGGCGAAGAGGCGGTCCGTCGGGACGGACCGCCTCTTGGCCGGCGGGACGTTGCCGCCGGGACTTGCTACAGGGTCAGGCTCCACGAGTCGATGTACCCGGTGTCCGCCGAGTACACGTCCTGCACCTGGAGCTTCCACGTGCCGTTGCGGGTCTCGGTCGACAGGTTGACCGTGTAGGTCGTGTCGATGTTGTCCGCCGAGTCGTTGTTGGACGACTTCAACCGGTACGTGGACCCGTCGGGCGCGACCAGGTCGATCACCAGGTCACCCCGGTAGGTGTGCTTGATGTGCACCTCGACCGCGGACGTCGACGAAGCGTTGCCCGTGCAGTTCGCGATGGTGATGGTGCTGCTGACCGCCGGGCCGTTGTCCGGGATGTTCACGTCGGTGGCGTTGGTCGCCGTCGGGCAGGAGCCGGGGTTGCCACCGCCGCCGCCGTACGGGTTGGCCGCCTTCTTGGCCGCGTACATCAGCATCGGCTTGACCTTCGGCCAGAACATCGAGGTCTGGCAGGAGAACGACGGGAAGAAGCCGCTGCACGTGCCGGAACCCGGGCCGATCTCCCACACGAACGAGGCCGTGCCCAGGTCGTCGTACACCCAGTCGTCGGTCGCGCCCGCCGCGTTGTACAGCACCTCGCCGGGCTGGCCGTACTGCCAACCGCCCGCGATGGACGCCATCTCCCGCGCCATGCCGCGGAGCGCGGCGTCGTTGCCGGTCTTGTACGACGTGGTCCAGCCCCACGGGAACAGGATCAGGTTCGAGTAGCTGTGCATGGAGATCACGACACCGGTGGTGTCGGCGGGCGCCGCGTCGGTGGTGCCGGTGCCGCGGCGGTCCTTGTACAGGTTGCGCCACAACGCTTGGAGCGCCTTGGTCTCGACCTCGGAGTTGGCAGACGGGCCCTTGTAGGTCTGGTCGCACGGGTTGGACGACGTGCCGGCACCGCCCCAGTGGGAGTCGGTGTTGCGGTTCAGGTCGACGCCGATGTGCGAGGAGGACGTGCCCGAGCAGTTGGAACCGTTGGTGGTGTTGGCGTTCTTGCGCTGGTAGCGCGGCGTGTTGCCGCCCTGCTGCACGATGTTGACGCCGTCGGGGTTGGCGATCGGCACGACCCACACCTCGGTGGAGTCGAGCAGCGCGGTCACCTCGGCGTCGGTGCCGTAGGACTGGGTCAGGTGGTCGATCCAGCGGTAGGCCTGGTCGCCGGTGGTCAGCTCGCGGGCGTGCAGCTGGCCCATGACGAAGAACCGGGGCTTGGGCGCGGTCGGGCTGAGCGCGCAGTCGCCCGCGTTCTTCTTGGTGATGCAGATGGCACGCAGGTCGTAACCGCCGGCGCCCTGGGTCTTGCGCCACGAGTCGCCGTAGTCGACCACGGTGGTCAGCGACGGGTACTGGGTGCCGACCGCGTCGAGGTGCGCGTACTGGGCGTTGACCGTGCGGTAGCCGCCGTAGAAGGTCTCCTCCAGCGCCGCCGCGTCCAGGGATTGCGACTTGCGCTTCGGGGCTCCCACTGCGGGGCGGGCAGCACCTCGTCGATGACGGTGGTGAAGCCCTCCTTCTTCAGCTTGTCGCCGGTGGCCGAGTCACCGAGGACGAACAGGTTGTCGCCCTCCCGCTGCTCCAGCACGTCGAAGCCGCGGCCGAGCAGGTCCTGGGCGGCTTTGCCCAGCGGCGCGTGGACCTTGTAGACGTACGTGGGGCCGGCCGGGGCGGCGGTCACCTCGGGTGCGGGGCCCGCGGCGCCGGGGACGCCGCCGTTGATCATCGCGGCGGCGGTGACACCGGCTATCGCCAGTGTCACGAGTGAACGTCTGGTCGACTTCACGGTTGTTCCTCCTAGGCAGGGTTGAGCAGGAGGATGAGCCAAGTCCGGACCCTTGCACACCCGCCAACCGGCCATACCTGTTGCTTATGGCCACGCCTGTTAACGCCCGCGGCGGAGGACGCGCGCATCCGGCGCAACACCCGCGTCCTCTGCGACGCTTGACCCTGCCCCAAGGGCACGCCCGAGGCTCGACCGCGTGGAGGAAGTGCGGATGCTGATCACCATCGGCGAGTTCGCCCGCAGGTCGCGGCTGTCGCTCAAGGCGCTGCGCCTGTACGAGCGGCAGGGCCTGCTGCGCCCGGCCGTGGTGGACCCGTTCAACGGCTACCGGCGGTACCACGTGGACCAGCTCGCGGACGCCCGCCTGGTGGCCCTGCTGCGCCGGCTCGACATGCCGCTGGCGGAGGTCGCCCGGGTGGTCGCGGCACCGGACCGCGCGGCGGTGCTCGCGGCGTACTGGGAGCGGGCCGAGCAGCGGTTCGCGGTGCAGCGGGACCTGGCCGCACACCTCCACTTCATGTTGACCGGAGGGAAGGGGTTGTTGGAGATGTACGAGGTCCAGGTGCGGGACGTGCCCGAGCAGGTCGTCCTGACCGAGCAGCGGCACGTGCTGCAACCGGAGCTGGTGGGCTGGATCGTCGCCGCGATGACCCGCGTGGAGAAGGCGGCGGGCGAGTTCGGCGGGGTGTCCGAGGCCCCGTTCGTGATCTACCACGGCGAGGTGAACGAGGACAGTGACGGCCCGGTGGAGGTGTGCATGCCCATTTCGTCCCAGCGTGCCCCGTCGACGGTGCCGGCGCGCGTCGAGCCGGCTCGGCGGGAGGCGTACGTGCGGCTGAAGAAGCGGGAGGTCGAGTACCCGCAGATCCTGTCGGCGTACGACGCGGTGGCCGAGTGGATCAAGGAGCAGGGACTGGCGGAGGCCGGTGCGCCGCGCGAGGTGTACTGGGCCGACTGGGCCGCGGCGGGGCCGGATGACGAGGTGTGCGACATCGCGTACCCGGTGAAGTAGGGGGTGGGGTGGCGTGCCGCTTCGGCACGCCACCCGATCGTGTGACATGCAGGATCTGCGACCTTTTGGCCTGTCGTGCGTCCCGGTAGATGAGGTGCGCGGGAGGCGGGGAGGGATGGGGGAGCCAGGAGGTGGGCCGGCCCGGCTGGGGACCAGGCCGGCCCACGGGGCGGAGTGGCTCTGGGGCGGAGTGGCTCTGGGGCGAGGCGGCCGGGGCAGGGCCGGGCGGATCAGGCGGCGGCGGGGCCGGGCGGGTCAGGCGACGGGTGAGGGCCGGGCGGATCAGGCGGCGGCAGGGCCGGGCGGGTCAGGCGGCGGGGGCAGGGGTGCGGGGGTGGGAGGGTTGGCGGGTCGGCATGGCCAGGGCGGCTAGGGCGCCCACGAGCGCGAACGTGGCGACCATCGTCATCGACGCCGTGAACCCCGCCGAGAACGCCTCCGGCGACTCGTACCCCCCGAACCCCCGAACACCGCCACCGCCACCGCCACCCCGAACACCCCGCCCAAGATCCGCAGCATCATGAACGCCCCCGACGCCTGCCCGATCTCCCCCGGCTGCACAGCCCCGACCACCGCCTTCTGCGCCGCCGGCATGGCCATGGTCATCCCCACCCCACCCAGCAACAGCGCGGGCAGCACGGTCACGTACCCCGACCCCACGCCCAACGCCGCAGCCAACCCCGAATCCCCGCCCCTGGTGGCCGCGATCCACCCCGCACCAACGGTCTGGAGCAGCAACCCGCCGACCACGAAAGTGCGCTCGCCGTAACGGTCCACCAACCGCCCCGCGATCGGCGCGCACACCATGAGCGTCGCGGTCCACGGGACCAGGCGCAGCCCGGCCTCCAGCGGCGTGTCCCCCTGCGCCAACTGGAAGTACTGCGCCAGGAAGAACAACGTCCCGTACAGCGACGCGAACATGCAGAAGTTCGCCGGGTTGGCCGTGGCGAACGCCCGCAGCCGGAAGAACCGCATCGGCAGCATGGGAGCCCGCGTCCGCCGTTCCCACACGACGAACATCACCACGAGCACAACCCCCAGCGCCAACGCCCCGACCACCTCAAGACTCAGCCACCCGGCAACGTTCGCCCGCACCAGCCCCCACACCACGCCGAACGCGCCGGCGGTCACCAGCAGCACCCCGACCAGGTCCAGCCGGCCGGCGGCGCCGAAGCTCTCCTCGACCCGCCGGGTCGTCAGCGCGATCGCGACCACGCCGATCGGCAGGTTCAGCCAGAAGATCCACTGCCACGCCAACCCGTCGACCACGACCCCGCCGACGAACGGCCCGCCGGCCGTCGCCAACCCGGTCAGCCCCAGGTACAGCCCCATCGCCCGGCCCCGCTGCGCCGCCGGGAACACCGAGCTGACCAGCGTCAACGACAACGGCAGCACCATCGCCGCACCGACCCCCTGCGCCGCCCGGGACAGGATCAGGACCCCGATGCCCGGCGACAACGCGCAAGCCGCCGACGCCGCCGTGAACACCGCCAGCCCGACCACGAACACCCGCCGCCGCCCGAACCGGTCACCCAGCGCCGACCCGGTCAGCAGCAGCACCGCGAACGTCAGGTTGTACGCGTTGACGGTCCACTCGAGCGACTCGACCGACGCCCCCAGGTCCTCCCGGATCGTGGCCAACGCGGTCGTCACCACCAGGCTGTCCAAGGCGATCATGAACGACGCCAGGGACGCCAGCGCCAACACCCACCTCTGCCGCACGGTCACCGGTGGTCCCCCCGCAGCGACCGGGGCAGCCCGAACGCCGCCAGCAGCGCGATGTCGACGAACCGGGTCACCGCGGCGACCCGGTCCCCGGTCGCCGAGTCCGCGGTCGTGTCCGGCATCGCCGCGACCTCGGCGGCCCGGAACCCCAGCACGTCCCGCAGCACCAGCACGTCCCGCAGCACCAGCACGACCCGCAGCACCAGCACGACCCGCAGCACCAGCACGACCCGCTGGCGCGGCGGCAACTGCTGGAGCGCGGCCGGGAACGCCAGGGACACCGACTCGCGGACCTCGTACCGGGCGTCGGGACCGGGCGCGTGGTCGGCGATCCCGTCCAGCAGGACGTCCGGGCAGGGCTCCAGCCAGGCCGGCTCGGCGTGGCGGTGGGACGGTTCGGGCAGCGGGACCTCCGGCCGGTGGTCCGCCGGCGGCCGGCGGTCACCCGCGCGCAACGCGTTCAGGCAGCGGTTGGTCGCGATCCGGTACGGCCACGTCCGCAGCGACGCCCGCCCCTCGTCGGCGCCGATGCCCCGCCAGGCCGCCAGGACCGTCTCCTGGAGCAGGTCCTCGGCGTCCTGGACGGACCCGAGGATGCGGTAGCAGCGCAGTTGCAGCTCACCGCGGTGCGGCTCGACGAGCGCCCGGAACGCGTCACCGTTCCCGGCGCACGCCGGCGCCGGCGGTTCGTCGGCACCCGCCTGGGGTGTCGGTCGCATGGTGGTCCTCCCAGCCTGTGGGTCCTCGCACAGGTATGGACACCACCCGCACCGGGAAGTGGTCGCGGTTTCCGCGAAATTGCGTCAGGTTTGACTCAACCGGACGTCGAGAGCGGTGTGCCGGCGGCCCGCGCCGACCGTCCGCACCGCCTGGCCGATCGCCTTCCGGGACCCGACCAGCACGACGAGCTTCTTCGCCCGCGTGACCGCCGTGTAGAGCAGGTTGCGCTGCAACATCAGCCAGGCGCTGGTGGTGATCGGGATGACCACGCACGGGTACTCACTGCCCTGTGAGCGGTGGATCGTCATGGCGTACGCGTGGGTCAGCTCGTCGAGTTCGGCGAACTCGTAGTCCACGTCCTCGTCCTCGTCGGTTCGGACCGTCACCTTCTGGTCCACGACGTCGATCCCGGTGACGACCCCGAGCGTCCCGTTGAAGACCCCGTTGGCGCCCTTGTCGTAGTTGTTCCGGATCTGCGTGACCTTGTCCCCCACCCGGAACACGCGCCCGCCGAACCGCCGCTCGGGAACGTTCGGCCCAGCCGGCGTCAGCGACTCCTGGAGCACCACGTTCAACGCCCCCGCGCCCGCCGCCCCGCGGTGCATGGGCGTGAGCACCTGCACGTCGGTGCGCGGGTCGAGGCCGAACTTGCGCGGGATGCGCGACGCCACCACGTCCACGGTCAACGCCGCAGCCTCCTCCGCCTCCTCGCAGGGGAACAGAAAGAAGTCCGGCAGCCCCTGGACCAGCGGATACTCACCAGAGTTGATCCGGTGCGCATTGGTCACGACCCCAGACTCCTGCGCCTGCCGAAAGATATGCGTCAACCGCACGTGCGGAATCGGCGAACCCGCCGCCAGCACGTCCCGCAGCACCTCCCCCGCCCCCACCGACGGCAACTGGTCCACGTCACCGACCAGCAACAGGTGCGTCCCCGGCGCGATCGCCTTCACCAACTTGTTGGCCAGCAACAGATCCAGCATCGACGCCTCATCGACCACCACCAGATCGGCCTCCAAGGGCCGGTCCCGGTCGTAGGCCGCGTCGCCCCCGGGCTTCAACTCCAGCAGCCGGTGCACCGTACGCGCCTCATGCCCGGTCAACTCGGCCAGCCGCTTAGCCGCCCGCCCAGTAGGCGCCGCCAACACCACCCGAGCCCGCTTAGCCACCGCCAACCGCACGATCGACCGCACGGTGAAGCTCTTCCCGCACCCCGGCCCACCGGTCAGCACCGCCACCTTCTGGCTCAACGCCAACCGCACGGCCTCCTGCTGCCTCTCCGCCAACGACGCACCCAGCCACCCGAACGCCCGGTCCCAGTCCACCTCGCGGAACGCCGGCATCCGCTCGGCATCGGTCCGCAACAACCGCAACAGCGACCCGGCCAACGACACCTCGGCCCGGTGGAAAGGCACCAGGTACACGGCCGCCTCCCCATCGGGCATGACCTCGCGCACCACCCCCTCTTCATCGACCAGCTCGGCCAGGCAGTCGATCACCAGCCCCGCGTCGACCTGGAGGATGCGCACGGCGTCCGCGATCAGCTGGTTCTCCGGCAGATAGCAATCACCATCGCCAGTCGCCTCGGACAGCGTGAACTGCAATCCCGCTTTGACCCGCTGCGGGCTGTCATGCGGAATACCGACCGCCTGCGCAATCACGTCCGCAGTCCGAAACCCGATCCCCCAAACGTCCCCCGCCAGCCGGTAGGGCTCCTGCCGAACAACGTCGATCGACCGATCCTGGTACTGCTTGTAGATCCGCACGGCAAGCGAGGTCGACACCCCGACCCCTTGGAGGAAGACCATCACCTCCTTGATGGCCTTCTGCTCTTCCCAGGCCGCCGCGATGAGCTTCGTCCGTTTCGGACCGAGCTTGGGCACCTCGATCAGCCGCTCCGGCGACTGCTCGATGACGTCCAGCGCGTCGAGCCCGAAGTGCGTGACGATCCGATCGGCCAGCACCGGCCCGATGCCCTTGATCAGCCCGGACCCGAGGTAGCGCCGGATGCCCTGGATGGTGGCGGGGAGCACGGTCGTGTAGTCGTCGACATGGAACTGCCGCCCGTACTGCGGGTGCGACCCCACCGCCCACGCATCCGGATCGTCTCCCCCGGCTGCACGCCAAGCAACGACCCAACCACCGTCACCAGGTCCCCGCCGCCGCGCCCGGTGTCGACGCGGGCCACGGTGTAGCCGGTCTCCTCGCTGGCGAACGTGATCCGCTCCAGAGTCGCTTCGAGGACCGCGTCCGCCATCCCTCCAACCTATAAGCCCGGCCCTCCCCGCGCGGCACGTGCCCTTCCGCGCGGTCTCCACACGACGTTCACAACTCTCACCGAGGCTCTCCACCGCCGCCACCTACAGTCGGTGCCATGACACGCCGGGTTCTGGTGGTCGAGGACGACCTGACGATCGCCTCATCGGTGGCGGCACGCCTGCGTGCCGAGGGGTTCGAGGTGGAGTTGGCGCATGACGGGCCGTCGGCGGTGCGCAAGGCGGGGGACGTGGACCTCGTCGTGCTGGACGTCATGCTGCCCGGGTTCGACGGGTTGGAGGTGTGCCGGCGCATCCAGGCCGACCGGCCGGTGCCGGTGCTCATGCTCACCGCCCGGGGTGACGAGACAGACCTCCTGGTCGGGCTCGCGGTCGGCGCGGACGACTACCTGACCAAGCCGTTCTCCATCCGGGAGCTGGCCGCCCGGGTGCACGCCCTGCTCCGCCGGGTGGAGCGGTCTTCAACCACCACCACCACCACCCGGATCACGGTCGCCGACCTGGAGATCGACCTGGCCGAACGGCGTGTCCTGCGCGCCGGCGCCGAAGCTCACCTCACGCCGACCGAGTTCGAACTACTCGTCCACCTCGCCGAACGGCCGCGCGCCGTCCAGTCCCGGGAACGCCTGCTCAACGAGGTCTGGGGCTGGAACGAAGGCACCGGCACCCGGACCGTCGACAGCCACATCAAGGCACTCCGGCGCAAGCTCGGCACGGACCTGATCCGCACCGTCCACGGTGTCGGCTACGCCCTGGAGGCACCGCGGTGAAGCTCCGGACAGCCTTCGGCGCGTTCGTCGACTTCCTGCCCAGACCCCTGGACCCGGTCCGCTCGATCAAGGTCAAGCTGGGCATCCTGCTGGTCTCGTCGGGCGCGGCCGGGTTCTCGTTCTTCTGGTACCGGATCGGCTGGCTGCCCTACAGCACGACCACGGGCGCCCTGCTCATCGCCCTGGTGACCTCCCAGGTCCTGGCACACGGCATGACCCGCCCGCTGCGCGAGATGACCGCCGCGGCCCGTGCGATGCGCCGGGGCGACTACAGCAAGCGGGTCCGGGCCACCGCGCGGGACGAGGTGGGCGAGCTGGCCAGCGCGTTCAACCAGATGGCGGCGGACCTGGCGGCGGCCGACCAGCAGCGCCGGGAGCTGATCGCCAACGTCTCCCACGAACTGCGCACCCCGATCACGGCCCTCCAGAACGTCCTGGAGAACGTGGTCGACGGCGTGGCCGCCCCGGACGCCCGGACCATGCGCACCGCCCTCGCCCAGACCGAACGCCTGGGCCGCCTGGTGACCGAGCTGCTGGACCTGTCCCGCATCGACGCCGGCGCGCACCGCCTGTCCCTGGCCGAGTTCCCGGTGGCGCCCCTACTGGCCGACGTGGTGGCGGAGGCCTCGGTGGCGTCCCCGGCGACGAGCTTCGTGGTGGACGTCCGCCCGCCGACCGCCACCGTGGTCGCCGACCGGGCCCGCGTCCACCAGGTGCTGGTCAACCTCCTGGACAACGCCGCCCGGCACGGCCCGTCCGGCGGCGAGGTCCGGGTCACCGCCACCTGGGCGGCCCGTGACCTGGTCGTGGAGGTCTCCGACGACGGTCCGGGCATCGCGCCGGAAGACCGGGAACGGGTCTTCGAGCGGTTCACCCGCGGCGAGCGGGCCGGTGGCGGTGGCACGGGGCTCGGCCTCAACATCGCCCGCTGGATCATCGACCTGCACGGCGGCAGCATCGCGGTGGTCGACGGCCCCGGCTGCCGCATCCGGGCCACCCTGCCCCTCACCCGCACGGCCGCACCGGCCTAAACGGCCTGGGCCACCCCGCCCAGCGTCCGCACCGCCACACCGGCCCAAGCGCCGATCCCTCCTTCAGGCGTGTCGAACACACGCCTGTTCAAACGCGCCCACTTTCCGGGCCGCAAACGTTTTCGGAAGGTCTCATGTCACCCAACCGCGTGCTGCTCACCGGACTCCTCGGCGGGGCCTGCGCCGCCGTCCTCCTCCCGCTCGACGAGCCCGGACTCGGCTGGCTCCTCACCGCCGTGGTGGTGTTCGCCCTGATCAGGAAGGTCAGACCGGGCTGGACCGCGCTGAGCCTCCTCCTGTTCGCCACCGGCACGCTGATCGCCGACCCGGGCCTGTTCACGCTGTGCGCGATCGCCGGGTGCGCCGCCGGGTCGCTGGCCATCGTCGGCGGGCGGACCGCGAAGGGGCTGCTGCGCGGGTCCGTGGCGGTGCCGCTGGCGATCCCGCCGGCGGTGCCGTGGGTGGTGCGCGGGGTCAAGGCGTCGAAGGCCACCCACCTCGCGCGGCCGGTGCTGCTGACGGCGGCGGTGCTCGCGGTGTTCGTGCCGCTGCTCGCCGGGGCGGACGCGGCGTTCGCCGAGATGCTCGGCGAGTCGGTGCCAAAGGTCGACGGACCCTGGCTCGTGGTGTTCCTCGCGGTCTCGCTGGGGGTGGTCGGGGCGTGCCGCCTGGCGGGGTCGGCGGTCGCGGAGGACGTGCCGGGGGAACGGCGGACGGTGGCGTTGCGGGAGTGGGTGATGCCGGTCGGGGCGCTGGTGGCGTTGTTCGCGGCGTTCGTCGGGGTGCAGGTCAGCACGTTGTTCGGCGGGGACGACTACGTCATCCGGACGGCCGGCGTCACCTACGCCGAGTACGCCCGGCGCGGGTTCTGGCAGCTCCTGGCGGTCGCGGTGCTGACGCTCGCGGTGATCGCAGTGACCGCCCGCGTCGCCGACGACGCCGACCGGACGTGGCTGCGCGCGCTGCTGGGCGGGCTGACCGTGCTCACGCTGGTGATCGTGGCGTCCGCGCTGGCCCGGATGTGGATCTACCAGCAGGCCTACGGGTTCACCACGCTGCGGGTGCTGGTGTCGGCGTGCGAGCTGTGGCTGGCGCTGGTGTACCTGATGGTGCTGGTCGCGGGCGTGCGGATGCGCGGCGGGTGGCTGCCGCGGGCCGTGCTGGTCAGCGGGTTCGTCGCGCTGGTCGGGCTCGCGGTGCTCAACCCGGACCGGTTCACCGCGGAGCGCAACGTCGCCCGGTGGCAGGAGACCGGCAAGATCGACCTGGAGTACCTGCGCAAGCTGTCCGACGATTCCGTCCCGGCGCTGGCCGGGCTGCCTGAGCGGATGCGGCGGTGCGCGCTGTCCTACCGGTACGTCAGCGAGGACGACTGGCGGTCGTGGAACCTGGCGCGGAGCCGGGCTCGGGAGGCGTTGCGGGAGATCCACCCGACGGCGTGTGAGCGGTGATGTGGTTGGTGACCAGGAGCGCCACGACCTTGGCGTGCGTGACGGGTGCCCAGTGGCCGGCGTCGAGCACTCGGCGGCGCAGGTTCGGCACCCACGGGGTCGCCGCGTCCAGGACGCCGTCGGTGACGTAGTTGTCCTTGAGCGGCTGGATGATCTGCACCGGGATGTCCGTGCGCCGGACGCGGGGTGCGCTCAGCCGGGGGATGAAGTTGGCGCGGTACAAGGAGATCCCGTTGACGCCGTCCTCGACGATGGTGTCCGGGACGTGCGCCTGCACGCCTTCGAGGCGCTTGACCACCTTGCCCCAGCGCGGTCCGACCACCCGGCGCCACCCGAACGGGGCGAGGAATGGCAGGTGGAAGGCGAGGATGTACCAGGAGCGCAGCCACTGCTTGAGGTGCTTGACCGTCGGCCGGCGGCGCATCCAGTGGCCGACGTGGTCCAGGCACGGGCCGGAGATCGAGGTGTAGGACGCGATCCGCGCGCCCGGTGTGGTCACCGCCTCCCACGCCTGGATGGAACCCCAGTCGTGCGCCACGACGTGCACCGGCTCGTCCGGGCTGACCGCGTCGACGACCGCGAACAGGTCGCGGGCCAGCACCGGCAGCCGGTACCCGGCCAGGTCGCGGGGCTTGCCGGACGCGCCCGCGCCGCGCACGTCGTAGGTGACGACGTGGTAGTCCTCGGCGAGGATGGTGGCGACGGCGTCCCACACGCGGTGGGTGTCGGGGTAGCCGTGCACCAGGACGACGGTGGGGCGGAGCGGTCGCCGCGCTCGTACACGGACAGCCGCACGCCATCGGATTCCACGAACACGGTTCCCTCCAAGGGTTTTCAGAGGTCGAGCACGAGCCGGTCGCCGGCCGGGCGGTCGACGCAGATCCGGACGCCGTCCACCTCGCACGTGCCGCAGAACCCCTGGCGGCACGAGTGGGGCACGGTCGGGCGCAGGTCCTTGAGGACGTCCAGGGCCGAGCGGTCGGCCGGGACTCGCAGCGTGATCCCGCTGCGGCGCAACACCATCGCGAAGGGGCGTCCGTCCACGATGGGTGGTGGTGCGAAGCGTTCGAAGTGCAGGCGGCGGGACGCGAAGGCGCGGCGGACCGCGTCGAGCATCGGCGCCGGACCGCAGCAGTAGACCGAACCGTCGGCGGGGAACGACCCGACGATCGCGGCCAGGTCGGGCAGGCCGAACTCGTCGTCCGGGCGGATGTCGGCGTGCTCCGGCAGTTCGTCCAGGAACGGCATCGACGCCCTGGACCGGCCCGTGTAGACGAAGGTGTGGTCGATGCCGGCGCGGGCCGCCTCGCGGACCATCGGCAGGATCGGGGTGATGCCGATGCCGCCCGCCAAGAACAGCATCGGGCCTTCGGGGACGAACGGGAACGCGTTGCGCGGCCCGCGGACCACGACCTCGTCGCCTTCGCGGAGCGCGTGCACCTCGGCGGAGCCGGCGCCGACGCGGCGGACGGCGATCCGGTAGGACGACCGGTCGCGCGGGTCGCCGCACAGCGAGTACTGCCGGCGCAGGCCCGAGACCAGGTGCAGGTCGAGGTGGCAGCCGGGTTGCCACGCGGGCAGGTCGGAGCCGCGCAGGTCGGACCCGCGCAGGTCTGGACCGCGCAGGTCTGAGCCGCGCAGGTCTGAGCCGGGCACACCTGGGCCGGGCACACCTGGGCCGGGCACACCTGGGCCGGGCACACCTGGGCGGGCCAGTCGCAGGCTCACCACGTCCTCGGCCTCCTGGCGGCGCTCCGCCACGGTGAGCCGCAAAGGCCCGGTACCGGTGCGGCCCGGACGGGCGGAACCCAGGTAGCGCAACGACTTCAGGTAGCCGTCGGTGAACTTCTCCAGCCCGCGCACGAAACCGTCCATCAGTGGGCCGCCCGCGCGGCCGGCGACGCGGCGAGGTACGCCACGGCCTGACTGGTCGAACCCTCCTGCTTGGGGTGGTAGCTCGGGTGGAAGTAGCGCAGGAACGCCCGGAACAGCGCCTTCCCGGTGGGCAGCAGACCGCGGCGGCCGGCGCGGCGGAACTCGCGCACGGTGAGCTTGCCGGGGCGCAGCGGGTCGTGCTCCATCAGGAACTTCGCGCCGCGCACCCACAGCAGCCACAGCACGGGTCCGGCGATGAGCATCGTGCGCACCCGGCGGACCTGGCGCCGGTCGAGGTGGCGCAGCAGGTCGAACGCGACGCTGCGGTGCTCGACCTCCTCGGCGGCGTGCCAGCGCAGCAGGTCGAGCATGGTCGGGTCGATGCTGGCGCGGTCGAGGGCGGTGGCGTTGAGCATCCAGTCGCCGAGGAACGCGGTGAAGTGCTCGATGGCCGCGACCAGCGCGACCCGCTCGATGAGCTGCTCCCTCCGCTGCTGCTCGGTGACACCTTCGCGGTCGCCCAGGATGCGGCGGAAGACGACCTCCATGTGCCGGGTGAACGGGCGCGGGTCGAGGCCGTTGGCGAGGAGGTGGTCCAGTACCTCGCTGTGCGCTTCGGCGTGCACCGCCTCCTGGCCGATGAAGCCCAGGACGTCCGCGCGCAGGTCGTCGTCGGTGATCAGCGGGACGGCCTGCTGGAACGTGCGGACGAACCAGCGCTCGCCCTCGGGCAGCAGCAGGTGCAGGACGTTCATGAGGTGGGTCGTGGTCGGCTCGTCGGGCACCCAGTGCATCGGCAGGTCCGACCAGTCGAAGTGCACGTCCCGGGGCTGCAACACGAGGTTGTCGGGCTCCATCACGACCTCCCGCGCCATTGCTACGCCAACGTAGCTTTGTGAAAGCTACGCCACCGTAGCAATATGGGCGGGTGAGCACAACGCGCCGGAAGTACGCCCCACGCCTCCCCGCGGCGCAGCGGCGGGACCAGGTGCTGGACGGGGCACTGGCGCTGATCGCCGCGGGCGGGTTCGACGCGTTGACCATGGAGGCCGTGGCGCGGCAGTGCGGCGTCACCAAGCCGGTCGTATATGAGATATTCGCGAACCGGGCCGAGGTGATCTCCGCTCTGCTGGAACGGGAGTCCGAACGGGCCACCGCCCAGATCCTGGAGGCCATCCCGGCGGGCTTGGACGAGCGTCCGCCGGAGGACCTGTACACGGACACCGTGCGCGCCTTCGTGCACGCGGTGGTGGAGAGCCCGGACCGCTGGCGGCTGGTGCTGCTGCCGCCGGAGGGCACGCCCGTCGAGTTCCGGCAGCAAGTGGAACGGGTGCGGGCGCAGGTCACCGAGCAGGTCAACGCGTTGGCCGACCTCGGGTTGAAGGCGATGGGCGGGCCGGAGCTGGACGCCGAACTGCTGGGCCACGCGATGCTGGCGCTGGCCGAGATGGCCGGACGGCTGGCGATCACCGACCCCGAGCGCTTCCCGCCGGAGCGGTTGGTCGCGTTCGTGGGGCGCATGGCGCACTTCCTGCCCAACGCCTGAACTTCCCCGCAGCTGGGCTGATCGTGAACTCGGTCGCTGCGGTGAATGGGTGACGGGCGGGGTGGGTACGGGTCGGAGGATGCCCCGAACGCCTGGAGGTTGTTCAGTGCTCATCGCCCTGCTCACGTTCACCGGATCGGTCCTGGTCGCGCTCGCGGTCGTGACCGTGGTGCACCGGGTGGTCCGGCGGATCGGTCGGCGCTCCGCGCTCTTCGCCGGCCTAGCCGCGCACGCCCACCGACCCGCGCTGGCCGTCGCCGCGCTGGTCGCGGTGCAGTTCTCGATCGGCGTGGTCGGGTGGGGCGACTGGCGGCCGGTCGCCCTGCACGTCGTGGGGATAGCGCTCATCCTGGCCGGCGCGTGGCTGCTGGCCGCGCTGCTGGTGGTGGCCGAGGACGCCACGCTCGCCCGCATCCGGGTGGACGTGTCGGACAACCGGCACGCGCGCCGGGTGCACACGCAGATCACGCTGGTGCGGCGGGTGACCGTCGTCGTGGTGGGCGTGCTGGCGTTCGCGTCGGTGCTGATGACCTTCCCCGAGGCGCGGGCGGCCGGCACCAGTCTGCTGGCGTCGGCCGGTGTGATCGGCGCGATCGCGGCGCTGGCGGCGCAGTCGTTGCTGGGCAACGTGTTCGCCGGGGTGCAGATCGCGTTCAGCGACGCCCTGCGGCTGGACGACGTGGTGGTCGTGGAGGACCAGTGGGGGCGGATCGAGGACATCACGCTGACCTACGTCGTCGTGCACCTGTGGGACGACCGGCGGCTGATCCTGCCGACGGCGTTCTTCCTGAAGACCCCGTTCGAGAACTGGACGCGCACGCAGTCCGCGCTGCTGGGCACGGTCGAGCTGGACGTGGACTGGACGGTGCCGGTGGAGGACATGCGGCAGGAGCTGCGGAGGTTCCTGGAGTCCGACGACCTGTGGGACGGGCGGGTGTGCGTGCTCCAGGTGACCGGTGCGGTGGGGGCTCTCGTGCGGGTGCGCGCGCTGGTCAGCGCGATCGACGCCGGGCGGCTGTGGGACCTGCGGTGCGAGGTGCGGGAGCACCTGGTGGCGTGGCTGCGGTCGCACCAGCCGGGCGCGTTGCCCCAGGTGCGGGTGCGGGACCTGCCGCGGGCGCAGGCGGTTGCCCAAAAGGATGTGTCGGGGACGGAGGCGTCCGGGTCGGACAACCGGGTGTTCGGGGAGAGCGAGGACGGGCAGGAGCGGGTGCAGGCGTTCAGCGGGCCGGACGGGCGGTCGGCGCAGGACGGGCGGTCGGCGCAGGACGGGCGGTTGCCGTCCGACGGGCCGTGAGCGGCGGGACGTGAGCGGCGGGGCGTGAGCGGCGGGGCGTGAGCGGCGGGGCGTGAGCGGCGGGACGTGAGCGGCGGGACGTGAGCGGGCGTGACTGCGGGATGTGACGCAACC
Organism: Actinosynnema sp. CA-248983; assembly: GCA_050954585.1. GTDB lineage: Bacteria > Actinomycetota > Actinomycetes > Mycobacteriales > Pseudonocardiaceae > Actinosynnema. Next base: position 7,736,065 of record CP191863.1, read on the forward strand.
GTTCGGGCTGGTTGGTCCGTCCTGGTGCCAGGATGGCTTCTGGAGGGTTCATGAGACGGATCGTGGTGGTGGCGTGCTTCGCGCTGGTGGCGTGCGGCGCGCCGGCGCGGGACAGCGGCACGGCGGCCACGCCGACGACCGCCACACCCACGACCACCACGTCCGCCGCGACGACTTCGGAGGTCCAGATGCCCGCGAAGCTCAGCCCGCACGGCAAGGAGGTGCTGGAGCGGGCGCAGCGGTCCGGGGTGCCGAACGTGGTGCTGGTGATCTCCACGGAGGCGAACGCCACCGAACGCACGGCCGCGGCACTGCGCGGACTGGGTGCCACGGTCGAGGCCACCGACACGTCGATCGGCTACATCCGGGTGTCCGTGCCGGTCGCGGACGTCGAGCGGGTGGTGGCGACCGAGGGCGTGCGCCAGGTGGACGTGGACGAGCCCCTCAGCAACGCCGACCCGACCCCCTAGCCGGCTCGACGTACCACTCACGCCCGGTCAACCACGCGAAGACCGGGACGGGGAGCCGCACCAGCAACCGCATGACCGCGGCGAGCCGGCCCTTGCCCTCCACCTGCGATCGGTGGGCGGCGAGGGCGGCTTGCTTCTGCCGGGCGAACCGGCGCACGTCGAAGCGGTGGGTGATGGCCTTCTTGGGGCTGAACGCGCGTTCCAGCCCTTCGTAGCGGAACGGGACCCGCAGCGCTTTCAAGACCCGCGCGATGTTCAGGACGGCGTCACGGGGCATGGTCGCTTCGAGGAGGCGGACTCCGGTCAGCTCCGCCGCCCGCCGCCCCACCTGGTGGACTTTGACGTGGTCGCGGTGCCCGTAGCCGCCGTTCGAGTCGTAGCTCAGCAGGACGTCCGCGTCCTCTTCGGACAGCAGGGCGGCCAGGCGGCCGGCGGCTTCGTCGAGATCGGCGCGGACGAACCGCTGCCGCCCCGGCGGGTCGTCGAACAGGATCGCGCCGTGCCCGCTGTCGGCGTAGCCGAGGTGCACCACCCGGTGCACGCCCAGGATCGCCGCCGAGGCGCGCAATTCGTCCAGCCGGGTCGGCGGCTCGTCCCACATGGCATCCGTCGCGACGACGACCACCACCCGGCAACCGGACGCGGCGGCGCGGGCCAGGGTGCCGCCGGTGAGCAGCACCTCGTCATCGGGGTGGGCGTGCCACGCGACCACGGTGGCCCTTGATGCGCGTCGATCCACCCGGTCGAGCCTAGAACGGCGAGGGCCGCCCCCGGCTGAGTGCGCCGGGAGCGGCCCATACCTGTCTGGGTGATCAGGCCAGGTTCTGCACGATCACCGCGCCGCGGCCCACCACGGCGCCCTCGGCGGTCTGCACGGTCAGTTCGCCGCGCAGGACGCGACCCGCACCGGCCGCGGCCTGCGCGGTCACGGTGCCGGAGACGGCCCACGTCGCACCGGCGGTGCGGTCGGCGTTGGTGTCCGTCGTGGTGACGGTGCCCAGGCCCGGAGCGGCGAAGACGTCGATGTAGTCGTACTCCGTCGTGCCGGCCGGCACGTCGTAGCCGTCCACCGCGATCTGCCAACGACCCGCGGCGGGGTTGTTGATCGTCACCGACTCCTCCGAGTCGCCGTCCGCCTGCTGGCCGGCGATGACGCAGGTGCCGGAGGTGCAGTTGTAGACGAACAGGTCGAGGTCGGCGGCGATGTCACCGGGCCTGCCGATGGTCGCCCGCAGGGACGTGGTGCCGGCGGGCACGATCACGTCGTAGGTCTGGCGGGCGAGGTGCGCGATCGTCGGGCGGTCGATCTTGGCGCTGCCGAACGCGCCGCCGACGAGCTTGCCGTTGAACGCGGCCAGGGTGTTGGTCACCGACCAGGAGCGGTCGATGCCGACGCCCGGGGTCGCCGAGGCGATCGTGTCGGGGTTCGGCGAGACCGAGGTGCCCAGCACGGACGCGGTCACGGTGTACGGCGCGGTGTCGGCGTCGGAGGTGCGGCGCGCCTCGACCACCAGCTCCCAGACGCCCGGGATCGGGTTGCTGACCGTGCGGCTCGTCGGGGAGCCGCCGGCGCAGCCCGCGCCCGCGTCGGGGTTGTAGCAGTTGATCGACGAGGTGCTGTCGCTCGGCACGCCGTACGGGTCGTAGCGCAGGAACCGGACCTGGCCCTTGCCGGCCTCGGCGCCGCCGCCGACCATGTCGACCTTCAGCGCGCTGGTGCCCGCCGGGACGTTCACCCAATAGCTGTGGGTCTGGTTGCGGGCGATCGAACCGGTCTTGGTCACCGAGTACTTGTTGTCCGCGGTGAACTGGTCGGCCGCGAACACCGTGTTCAGGGTCATCGTGTCGATGCCGACGGTGGCGGGGTTGTCCAGCTTCAGCACGGCCGAGTGCACGCCCGCGGTGGTCGGCTTGACCTTGACGTCGAGCTTGACCGGCGTGTTCAGCGGCAGGCTGACCGACGACTTCGAGGAGAACGTGCCGTCGTTGCCCTGCCAGCGCACGGAGAACACCTGGTTGGTGTTCGGGCCCGTGGTGCGGGTCAGGGTGTAGGAGCGGGTGTACTCCTTGCCGATCTGCACGCCCTCGCGGTCGTGGATGCCGACACCGGTGTGGGCCGGGTTCAGCAGCGCCGACAGCGCGGTGCTGACGGTCACCGAGGTGGTGACGCGCTGGGTGTTCGGGTGCGCGGCGAGCTGCGCCCACGCCTTCTTGGTGTCGAACAGACCCGCGCCCTGCTCGTAGGCCTTGAGCGTGGTCACCCAGCGCGCGCCGGAGTGGATGGCGTCGCGCAGTTCCTTCACCGGGGGACGCTGACCGTTGTGCTCGTCCTTGTACGCGCCGACGAGCAGCGCGGCGGCACCGGTCGCCTGCGGGGCGGCCATGGAGGTGCCGTTGAACATGGCGTAGCCGGTCGGGAGGGCGTACGTGCCCGCGACCGGGCCCGGGTTCTGCCACTGCGGCACGGTCGAGATCGCCGAGCCGGGCGCGACGATGTTCGGCTTGAAGCCGCCGTCCTCGCGCGGGCCGCGGGAGGAGAAGCCGTGCAGGCCCTCCTTCTGCGCGGTGACCGAGCCGTAGTTGGACAGCCAGGTCGCGCTGGTGATGTAGGAGCCGACGGAGATCGCGTCGGTGGCCACCGACGGGTCGCCGACGGTGTTCGCGCCCGCGCCGCTGTTGCCGGCCGAGATGAAGATCTGCATGTTGTACTCGGCGATCGTGCGGTTGTAGAGCTCCGCACGGGCGTTGTTGCCGTCGTTGAGCGCCGGCAGGCCGCCGATCGAGATGTTGACGACATCCGCGCCGTTGCGCGCCGCGTACAGGACGCCGTCGATCAGGCCGGACGAGGTGCAGGACGGGGTGGTCAGGCAGACCTTGACCGCCATCAGCTTGGCGCCGGGCGCCGCGCCGTCCATCCGGCCGCCGAACATCTCGTGCGCGGAGGTGATGCCCGCGACGTGCGTGCCGTGCGCGGCGGAGATGCCGAGGTTGACGTACGCCTGGCCGGCGTTGTCGTAGATCGACCGGTCCGTCTGGACCACGAAGGCGACGGTGTCCAGCACCGGCGTGGCCGGGTTGTCCGCGCCGAAGTGGCCGACGTCCTTCTTGTACTTGTAGTCGATCATCGCGGCGTGCTCGGTGAAGTCGCCGTCACCGTCCACGTCGACGCGGACTTCCTTGGTGGTGATGTCCTGCAGGACGCCGAAGGAGTCGGTGCGGTCGCCGTCGCGGTTGATGTCACCGCCGAACTCGCTGTTGGCCAGGCCGAGGTCGCCCGCGGTCTCGGTGAACAGGCCGAAGCTGAACGGGCCGCCGGTGGCGGGCGCCTTGTAGGTCGCGCCGCCGGCCACGGGGGTGAACGAGCCGTTGTAGCGGCCCGCGACCCTCACCCAGGTGCCGTCACCGGAGTTGATCGCGTTGGCGTTGTACCAGTCGACGATCTTGCGCTCGCCGGTGGACGTGGTGGACAGCGCCGGGTGGTCCAGGTCGATGCCGCTGTCCAGGATGGCGATGGTGGTGCCCCGACCGTCCCATTCGGGCTTCTCGTCGGTGAACTGCGCCGCCTTGGTGTCCTGGATCGGCATGTACGGGTTCTTCTTGGGCGTGCTCTTGTCCGGTGCCTTCTGCGGCAACGGGTTCGTCGTGCCCTCGGGGCGCGGGTTGTCCAGCGCCACGAGGCCGTCGACGTCCACGGCGTGGACCGAGGCCAGCTTGGCGGCCTTCTCGGCGTTCTCGCGCGGGACGGAGACCTTCAGGTACTCGACATCGCGTTCGGTGGACTCGACCACACCACCGAGTGCCTTGAGGTCGTTGGCCGCGGCGTCCAACTTGCCCTCTTCGGCGGCGACCAGCAGGGTGACGTTCGCCTGGCCGTTGGCTTCGGCCTGGGCGAGGCGTTCACGGTCCTGCTTGTCGAGCTGCTTGTCGGCGGGCGCGGGCGCGTTCGGCGCTTCCTGCGCTACGGCCGGAGCGGCGGCGAAGCCGAACCCAGTCGTGCCCAGCACGGCGGCCAGCAAGGCCGCACTGGTGCGGTGTCTCCACCGACTTCCTGAGTTGATCACGGCGCAAACCCTTCGTGGGGAAAGATTGGCGCAAGCACATCCTTCCGGGTCCCGCCGGGCAATCGTGCGAACAGCGCAAAGAACAAGTCCACATTGGACTGAACGGTGGATTGCGCGCACACGGGAGAAGTGCCACACCAGAGCGAAACGGGTGTGACGCCTCCAGTCAAGAGCCGACCGGACCGAATGTCAACCAGTGTCAACGGTGAATCAGCGGGCAGCGTCTTGAATCGGTAACAAATCGCACATCAACGCGATGGCGAGCACACTGGTCGACATCGTGGACGCGACGCCCATCGACCGGATAGCCGACGAGCTGTACGCCCTGCCGCCGGCCGGGTTCGTCGCGGCCCGGGACGCCGCCGCCCGGCGCGCCCTGGACCGCGGGGACAAGGCCCTGGCGAAGCAGGTCGCCGCGCTGCGCAAGCCGACCCTGTCCGCGTGGGCGCTCAACCAGCTCGCCCGGCAGCACGCCCCCGAGTTCGCGCAAGCCGTCGCGCTGGGCGAGCAGCTGCGGGCGGCCCAGGAGGGGCTGAAGGGGAACGTGCTGCGGGAGCTGAGCGGCAAGCGGCGGGTGGTGGTGGGCGCTCTGGTGCGGCTCACCGAGGACCTGGCGCGGGCCGCCGGGTCGCCGTTGGGGCCGGACGCGGTGCAGCAGGTGCGGACGACGTTGACCTCGGCGTTGGCCGACGCGGTCCTGGCTGCGCGGATTCGCGCTGGTCGGCTGGTCAAGCCGGTCGAGCAGTCGGGGTTCGGGCCGATGTCGGACACGGCCGTGCCCGCGCCTGCGTCCCGGGACGACCTCGCGCCCAGGCGGGAGAAGAAGCGCGAGCGGGAGCTGGCCAAGGCCCGGGAGGACATCACCAGCGCGCGTGAGAGGGCCCGGGACGCCGACAAGGCGCTGGCTGAGGCGGAGGCGGAGCTGACGGCGCGGGAGGAGCGGGCCGAGGAGCTGAAGGCCGAGTTGCGGCGGGCTCAGCAGGCCTCCCACGAGGCCGCGGCGACGGTCGAACGCGCACGTCGGAAGGCGTTCACGGCCCATGAGAAGCTGTCCGCCGCCGAGTCGAAGATGTCCGCCCTGCGCGAGGAGGGGTGAGGCCGCCGGGCGCCCCGGGTGAGGCCGCCCGGTGCCCGGGGTGAGGCCGCCCGGTGCCCTGGGTGAGGCCGCCCGGTGCCCTGGGTGAGGCCGCCCGGTGCCCCAGGTGAGGCCTGCGGGTGTCCGGGGTGACCCTGGACACCCGGGGAACACCTTCCGGACCTGACTCGTTCTAGTTTTGGTCGGCTCGCGGATGCCGCCCGGACGTCAGGACACCACCAGCGCCAACACCCCCTCGGGCGCGGGCAGGCCCTCTCCCCGAGGCGTCACAGGAGCGCCCGCGCAGCCCGGCCGCCGTCGGCCGGACGGAAATCCCCCCACCGAACGGCCGGCGGCCCCCGGAAACACCCCGCGAGTCACCCCGTGACCGCGGTCGCACGCTCCCCGACGTGCGACCCGGACGGGTTCCCGGAAAAGCACCGCACGCTTTCCCCCACGTGCGCTGCGCCACGGGTACGGCTCGCGGGGTGTGCCGGTTCACTGGTTCTTGCGCCGCACGTCCCATTCGGTGGCGCACAGGCCGCAGTGCACGCCCACGAACCGAGCACGGCTCACCTGGTCGCCTTTCGGGTGCCATTTCAACCAGTGCCCGCCGACCCGGCCCAATCCGCCGCCGTCGGGTGTCGGGGCGGTAGGTGGTGCGGTCGTGCGGGCCGGCCCGGCGGTCAGGCCCGGTCGACCATGTGCTGGTCGTGCCGCGCGTACAGCTCGGTCCACTCCTCCGCTGACAGCTGCCGCCCCGAGTCGCCGATCTCCGCCAGCTCCCGGAAGTACTCCTCGCGCGGCGCGCCCGGCGCGAACAGGATCAGCATCGACGCGGCCTCGTCGCCGTCGTTGCGGAACGCGTGGACCCCGCCCTCCGGCACGTACAGGAAGTCGCCGGCGCGGGCCTCGACCCACTTCTCACCGTTGAACAGCCGCACGGTCCCCGAGATCACGTAGAACGACTCCGAGAACGTCTTGTGGAAGTGCGCCCCCGGGCCGCCCGACCGCGGCTTCATGTTCCACTCGAACAGCCCGAACTGGCCCTGGGTCGTGCTCCCCGGCGCGACCAGCCTCGCCTGCGACCTCGGCCGGTCGATCGTCTCCACGTCCGCGACCGGTCGCCACAGCGCGCTGATCTCGCCGGTCGACCCGGTGTAGTAGCTCATCCCCGAACGAACCCCTTCTCCCACACGGTGGCCCACGCCACAACGACACCTTGTCACATCGCGTCCGCCGCAACCGTCACCTCATCGTCAAACCCACGAACGGACAAGGAGCCAGACGCGATGGAAGCCCGGCTGAACCTCTTCACCAACAAGACCACCACGAAGTTCCTCAAGCACCTCGTCGCCGCGGGCAAGTCGGTCGAGGACTCGGGTGTGCCCGAGCTGACCGGGTTCCTGGTGTTGTTGCGCGCCAGCCAGATCAACGGCTGCGGCTTCTGCACCGACATGCACTACAAGGACGCCGTCGCGGCCGGTGGGCAGCCCGAGAAGCTCAACATGGTCGCGGCCTGGCGCGAGGCCACCGTGTTCACCGAGGCCGAGCGCGCGGCGCTGGAACTCACCGAGGAGGGCACGCGCATCGCGGACGCGGCGGGCGGGGTGTCGGACGAGGTGTGGGAGAACGCGGCGAAGCACTACGACGAGGACCAGTTGGCCGCGTTGGTGGCCTCGATCGCGGTGATCAACGCCTTCAACCGGGTCAACGTGCTGGTGCGCCAGCCCGCGGGCGACTACCGGCCCGGCATGTTCGGCTGATCGGCCCGGGGGTCCAGTTTCGCCGCCAGGTCGTCGGCGTCCTCCACGCGCAGGTCGCGGTAGAGCCGCAGCGCGGTCAGCCAGTGGGGGGTCGCCGCGTCCTGGCCGACGGACTGCTCCAGGACATCGCCGATCGCCCGGTGGCACAACGCTTCCTGGTAGCGGTCGCCCAGCCGTTCGGCCAGCGCCAACCCTTCCCGGTAGTGCTCCAGGGCTTCGTCCAGGCGACCCAGTTGCTGGGACGCGGTGCCCACGGTGTGCAGGGTCGCGGTGTGGGCCTTGGAGGGCGCCGCCGAGGTGAACAGGCTCAGCGCCTCGGTGGCGTGGTGCAGTGCTTCTTCCGGGAGTCGCTTGCGCAGCAACACGTTCGCCAGGTTGTTCTGCACGCTGGCCTGCGACCGGGTGTCACCGACCTCCCGCGCGACCTCCAGGGCCTCCAGGATCGTCTCCTGCGCCCGGTCCAGTTGGTCGTCGGCCATCAGGCAGTAGCCGAGGTTCGCCAGGGCGGCCAACTCCAGGTCGCGGTCGCCTCGGGCCAGTTCGGCGGCGCGGGTGCAGGCGTTCACCGCCTCTTCGAGGCGGCCCAGGTCGGCCAGGGTGGAACCCAGGCGCAGCAGGAAAGTGGCTTCCGCACGGGTGTCGCCCAGCACCCTTGCCGCGTCGGAACCGATGCGGCACAACGCCAAGCGGTCGACGCGGTTGCCGCGCCGGAAGTGGAAGGCGTCCAGGCACAGCGCTAGCTGCCAGGCGCGTTCCAGGTGGCCGCCGTCCAGCGCGGTGTCCAGGGCCAGGCCCAGGTTGGCTTCCTCCAACGTGAACCAGTCCAGTGCCGCCGCGTGCGAGGCCAGTTGCGGGTAGCTCGCGGGTTTGTGCTCGGGCGGGGAGAACGGGCGGACGTGGTCGGACAGGTGGGCTCGGGCCGCGTCGGCGACGTGCAGGTAGTAGTCCAGCAACCTGGCCGTGGCACCGTCCACTTCGGACTCGCCGACGGCGAGCTGGTGGGTGAACAGGCGGACCAGGTCGTGCCGCGAGTACCGGTCGGGCGTGGACTCGTGCAGCAGGTTGGCGTAGGCCAGGGTGCGCAGGTGGGTTCGGGCGCTGACGACGTTGATGTCCAGCAGCGCGGCGGCGGCGTAGCTGTCCAGGTCGGTGCCGGGGTGCAACCCCAAGCGCCGCAACAGCCTGGCGGCGCCCTCGGGCAGTTCTCGGTAGCTCACGGCCAGGGCCGCGTGCACGCCCCGCCCGGCTTCGGGCAGTTCCAGCGCGGACAGCCGGTGCTGCTCGTCGCGCAGCTCGTCGACCAGGGACTGGACGGTCCACCGGGGTCTTGAGGCCAGGCGGGCACCGGCGATGCGCAGCGCCAGCGGCAGCCGGTCGCACAGCTCGACCAGTTCGGCGACGGCCTCGGGCTCGGCGTCGATCCGGGTCCGGCCCAGGGCCGCGGCCAGCAGGTCCTCGGCGTTGTTCTCCGGCAGGGTCTGCACGTGCAGCGCGGACGCGCCCTCGGTGACCACCAGGTCGTCCAGCCGGTGCCTGCTGGTCACCAGCACCTGGCAGCCCGCCGACCCGGGCAGCAGCGGTCGGACCTGCTCGGCGGAGCGGGCGTTGTCCAGGAACACCAGCACCCGCCGCCCGGCCAGCAGCGACCGGTACTGGGCGGCCTGGTCCTCCAGGTCCACGGCGATCTGCGAGTCGGCCAGGCCCAACGCCCGCAGGAACCCGATCAGCGCGGTGCGCGGGTCCAGCGGCTCGGTCTCGTCGAACCCGCGCAGGTTCACGAACAGCTGCCCGTCCGGGAAGTCCGCCGCCACGCGGTGCGCCCAGCGCAGCGCCAGCGCCGTCTTGCCCACCCCGGCCGGGCCGACCAGCAGCCCGATCGCCGAGTCGCCGCCCAGCCGGTCGGCGAGGTCGGCCAGCTCCGGCTCGCGGCCGACGAACCCGCGGTGCTCACGGGGGAGCTGGGCGGGCGCGGGACCGCGTTCCACCCGTTTGGGCGCGGTGTCCCCGGCCAGCACGGTCTGGTACGCGTCGCGCAGCTCCGGCCCCGGGTCGACGCCCAGCTCCTCGGCCAGCCGCTCGCGGGTGCGGTGGAACACCTCCAGCGCCTCGGCCTGCCGGCCGGTCCAGTGCAGCGCCAGCACCAGCCGCGCCACCAGCGGTTCGCGCAACGGGTGCGCGGCCACCGCGGCGCTCAGCTCGCCGACCGCGTCCGCCGCGCGGTGCAGCCGGAACAGCCGCGTCGCCAGCTCCTGCACGGCCACCAGCCGCAGCTCCTCCAGCCGCGCCGACACCGCCTCCCGCACCCGGTCACCCGGCACGTCGGCGAGCACCGGCCCGCGCCACAGCGCCAGCGCCTCGGCCAGTTGGGCCACGGCGGTCTCGTCGCCCGCGTCCCGGGACGACGCCACCAGGTCCTCGAACCGGAACACGTCCACCGCGCCCCGGTCGCCGGTCAGCACGTAGCCGGGCGCGCGCGTGAGAAGCGCCACGCCGTCGGACAGCACCTTCCGGAGTTGGGCGATATGTCCCTGAAGGGCGGCTTTCGCCTGGGGCGGCGGTGAGCCGTCCCACACCAGTGACAGCAGACGGTCACCGGACACGACCCGGTTGAGTTCCAACGCCAACGCGGCCAGGACGGTCCGGCGCTTCGCCGCGCCGAGCCGGACGGGTTCGCCACCAGCGGAAACCAGCTCCACCGGCCCGAGCAGGTTCACCCGCATCCTGAAGACCTTTCGGTGTTGGCACCCCGTAGTCGAAGAGTTTCCCACAGTGGTCGGCACCCCCCGGAAGCCCGCATTGGCGCGACGTTGGGGCCGCGTTGGCGCGCGCGGGGAGCCTGGGTTGCGTCCAGCAGGCTGCCTTCGCGAGGGACTGACCATGTACATCGCCGAGCCAGGGAATCCGGAAGAGGCGTCACAACCGTCGGTGGGGACGAACGTCCTCGCGCTGTCGGAGTCGGTGAACTCCGGACGGGTGACGCTCGACCCGGCGACCGGCGAGGAACTGCGCAGGATGCTCGTCGAGCAGATCGACCAGGTCGACTCCTGGCTGGAGCGCGCGGGTCGCCTGGCCCGCCCCGCGCCGCTGGGCGCGAACCCGGTCGGCGACCGGATGGCCGCGAAGTTCGAGGCCCGTGCCGAGGGCGACCCGATGTCGTTCGTGTCGGTGATGACGGCCTACCGCGAAGTGCTCCAGCAGACCCACGACTCCGTGCGCAGCGCGATCCGCAACTTCGAGGCGATCGACGAAGAGCACGGCTCCGAACTGACCCGCCTGAGCGGCGAGTGAGGGGGACGACCATGGCCGACCGGCAGGAGATCGACCTGGTGCTCACCGACGCCCAGAACTGGGCGTCCCGGTCCCACCGCGAGCTGTACGAGGCGGTGCACAACAACAACGACCCCGGCCAGACCGGCGAGATCGGCGCCGAGTGGGGCCAGTTCGGCACCGAGCTGACCGAGTCCGCGCGGGTGATCAACGAGCGCGTCGCCGCGTCCGAGACCGGCTGGACGGGCGAGGCCGCCGACGGTGCGCGGGCGGCGGTGAAGAAGCTCGCGGAGTGGGTGACGCAGACCGCCGCCACCGCTGTCGAGGTCGGCAAGCGGGTGCAGGACCAGAGCGTGATCATGGAGAACGCGCGGGCGTCGATGCCGGAGCCGGCGAACTTCTCCTGGGACCAGGCGACCGGCACGTTCACCCAGGGCGGCATCCAGGGCCTGGTCACTTCGGCGGCCGACGTGCAGGCCGCCAACGACCAGGCGCGGGCGCTGCACGAGCACGCCGTCACCGTGATGACGACGATGGAGAACGAGTCGCGCGCGGTCGACCAGACCACCCCCGCTTCACCCCGCCGTACAACCCGGTAACGGGCCGGGTCGAAGAACCGCCCGCCATGCTCATGGCCACCGCGAGCGCTCCCACCTTGGGCGACGCGCAGCCCGCCATGGCCCCCAGCGGTGGCGGCGGCGGCACCACTCAGGCCGCCTCGGCAACCGCCGCTCCAGCCGCGCCCTCCTACACCCCGCCGAGCACCCCCGCCGGTGCCGGCTCCTACGGCTCGGGTTCTTACCCCGGCGGCACTCCCCTGGCCCCAGCCGCGTCCTACCGCCCAGAGGGCACCACCGCAGCAGCCGCAGCAGCTCAGGTCCCGGTCGCGAACAAGTACACCCCGCCTGCGTACACGCCTCCGTCCACGAGTGGCCAGACTTCGCCGTCGTACGTGCCCCCGTCGTACGTGCCGCCCACCTCCACCGGCGGCAGGCAGCAACCCCCGCCCTACCGACCGGCTCCTCCCGGAACGGTCGTGCCCCAGGCCCCCGGCAAGTACCCGCCGTACGTCCCAGCCGGCACCCCCGGCAGCCCACCTGTCGGCACCGCCCCCGCCGGCGGCCCTGGCAGTGGCCCCGCAGGCGGCCCCGGCGGCCGTCCAGGCGGCATGCCCGGCGGCTTCCCCGGCGGTGGCGGCGGCTTCGGCGGCGGCTTCGGCCCAACCGGTTCCGGCGGTGGCGGCGGTGGCGGCGGCGGTGGCCAACTAGCCGCCGGCGGCTCGACCGGCGTAGTCGGCCAACGCGGCCCCATGCCGGCCGGCTTCGGCCCGATGGCCCCCGGCGCCGCCGGCGCGTCCGGCATGCCCATGGGCGGCGCCCCGATGGGCGGCGCGCCCGCAGGCGGCCAGGGCGACGAGGACAAGGAACACCGCTCCGCCGCGTACCTGCGCGGAGAGGACATCTTCGAGGTGCCCGGCGAGAACCTGCCGCCCTCGGTCATCGGCGGCGCGAAGCCGAAGAAGAAGGGCGGCGAGGCGTGATCGAGCCCGAGTTCCTCCTCACACCGGTCCAGTTGGACGTCCTGTGGCACGACCTGGACCTGGGCCGACTGCCGTACCCCCTGGACGTGCCCAGCGGCGGCACGACCGAGTCCGAACGCTCGGAGCTGAAGGCGAAAGTCCTGGCCGAGCACGGCGAACCGCACCCGCGCCTCACCGACCTCCTGCGCCTGCTCGCCGACCACCACCTGTCCGTGGACGCCGTCGCCCACATCGACCGCCCGGTGCGCGCGGTGGCCGCGTCGGACGGGAACCGCGCCGTCCTGGCCGTGATCGACGACGGCCGGATCGGCTTGCTGGAAATCCGACCGACCGCCCTCGCCCGTTCCATCGTCGAGGTGCTCCCGGACGGAACAGCCGGCCCGGGCACCGCCCTCTCACTGCGCCTGGACACCCTCACGGCAGCCGTCGCCCTGCAACGGGAGGACGGCGACGACGAGGACGACGACCCGTGGGGCGGCGAGGAACTGGACGACCGGGCCGCGTTGCAGAAGGCGGGCCTGTCGCGGGACGACGCGGCGATGGTCGGTGAACTGGCCGCGAACCGGGTGGCCGGCGGCCAGTTCGGCGTCAGCGTCGGCGGCGGCTACCGGCCCACCCGGGCCGGGACGCTCATCACGTGGTTCGACACCAACCAGGGCCGCTACCTGATGGTCCACGAGGACGGCTGGCTCAGCCTCGCCCCGACCGACAACGACCGCATCGCCACCAGGATCGACAAGGTCCTGACCACGGTCAGCTAGCCACCGATCCGCCAGACAGACACCCTCTCCGACATCCGCCGCCACACACCACCCACGCACCAAAGACCATCCCGCCCCGTGGACGACCTTGACGCCGCGTCGGGCCCGCCCCCGGCAGTCCGATGTGGACGGTGTCCCGCACCTCCTCGACGCGCCCCTCCGCCTGCGCCGCCGCACAGGCCTAAGATGCCGACTGAGCTTCTGAACCGCAAGCCACCGCCTCCACCGCCAAAAACCCGAGCACCGCCCGCGCCACCGCATCGTTCTGCCGAAACGCCGGATTGTTCGTGCCAGGCCGCGCAAACGCCGCCTGCGCCTTGTTGGTCGTGTAAGGCCCCACCGCGAACCGCCGCGCATGGGCAACCCCGGAAGCGTCCAACACCCGGCTGTCCACCGGATCGACCGCGACCAACCCCGCCCGGTCCTGAACCTCCCCCGAAGCCAGCAAGGAGCACAACAAGGGCTCCGCCGTCACCGACAACCGATGAGCAGGCAGCCGAGCCTCGATCAACCCCGTAGCCCGCACCACCTCCCCCGGCACGCTCGCGCTACCCGCCAGGAACACCCCGTCGGCCGCCTCCACCCACGTGTCCGCCCCGAGGAACCGCACCACCCCCGCCCGCGACAACGCCAGCAGCTCCGCCAGCCGGTCCGGCGGCGGCCCGGACGCGAAGTAGCTGAAGAACCCGTGCCACCACCCGTCCTCACCCGTCAACCGCCCCGACGCGGCCAGCTCCGACATCTGCCCATAAACCCCGAGCAACCCCAGAAAAGCCCCCAGATCAGCACTGAAGACAGAACTAGACCGCCGTGCCGCATCAGCCGCGATGTAGGACCGCATGAACTCCTGGAAACCGTCCCGCGAGTCGAACGCCAACCCGTCGATCGGCCGGTCCAGGTGCTCGAAGTCCAACCGATCCGCAAACCCCGGAACCGCGGCCTCCTCCAACGCCCGCATCTCCGCGCTGTACCAGTCCAACCCCGCGTACCGCCCCGCGAACTCCTCCCACGTCATCCGCACCCGAGACGGGTGCCCGGTGAACAACTCCCGGTAGTACCCGAAAGCCACGTCCTTGGCGATCAACGGCCACACGTGCAACCGGAAGTCGATCTCCCCCGCCTGCTCCAGCAGCCTTGACGCCACGAAGAACCGAGGCCCCTCGGGAGCCGCGCCCCGCAACCGGTAGCCGGTCTTCGCGTGGTACGGCACCCCCCGCCGCGAACCCACGTGCAGCCGGGGCTCCCGGCCGGACGGCAGGTAGTGCAGCGTCTCGTCGACCCGGACGAAAGTCCCGCCACGCCCCGAGGTCAGCAGCACCACCAGGTCGATGAACGCCAACCCCATCCCCCGCACGACGACGTCCTCACCCGCCGGCACCACGGACAGGTCCAGGTCCGCCGTGTACGCCGGCGGCACGAACGTCAGGCCGTGCTCCTCGGCGTAGTCGCGCAACGCCGCGTGCTCCGGCGACAGCGCGGTGTCCAAGTGTCCCAACGCGAACACCACCACGTCCGCCACCAGCGGCTCCGCCCGCCCGGCGAGCCACACCCGTTGACGCATCCCGCCGGACCCGGTCACCCGCAACGCCCGCGTCGGGTGGACGTGCACCGAACTCCCGGCGGGCAACGACTCCACCGCCAACGCGTGGAACCACTTCAGGTAAGCGCTCTGCACCCGCCGACTCGGGAACGACGTCGGCCGGACATCCTCCCCGAGACCCACGGTGGACTCAGCCCACTCGGCCAACGACGGCCCCGGCCGCACCGGCCCGTCGCACACCACCGACGAATCGGTGAACATGGTGACGTCCTCGGCCATCGAGTTCATCCGCAGCAACGGCGACTGCTCGTGCCGCCACACCCGCCCCGACCCGGGCGCGAACGGGTCCACCAGGTGCACCTCCAGCGGACCGTCGAACAGCTCGGGAGCGTTGGCCCCCAACCGTTCCAGCACCCCGGACGTGCGCGGTCCGGCCCCGACGAACACGACGACGCTCATCGCACCAGCGCCAGGAACTCGCGGGTCCGCGGGTGCCGCGGATGGTCCAGCACCTCCGACGGCGGCCCCGACTCGACCACGAGCCCCTCGTCCAGGAACACCACGTGGTCCGCGACCGACCGCGCGAAGCCGATCTCGTGCGTCACCACGACCATCGTCATGCCGTCCGCGGCGAGGTCCCGGATCACCCCCAGCACCTCGCCCACCAGCTCCGGGTCCAGCGCGGACGTCGGCTCGTCGAACAGCATCACCGCCGGCCGCATGGCCAGCGCCCGCGCGATCGCCACCCGTTGCTGCTGGCCACCGGAGAGCTGCCGGGGGTAGGCGTCCTCGCGCCCGGCCAACCCGACCCGGGCGATCAACGACCGCGCCCGTTCCCCGGCCTCCGCGCGCGGCACCCCGGACACCCCGACCGGCGCCTCCACCACGTTCTCCAGCACGGTCAGGTGCGCGAACAGGTGGAAACCCTGGAACACCATGCCGATCCCGGCCCGCTGGCGCGCGATCTCGCGTTCCTTCAGCTCGAAGAGCTTCCCCCGGCGCCGCCGGTACCCGATGAGGACGCCGTCGACCTCGATCTCACCGCGGTCCTGCTTCTCCAGGTGGTTCAGGCAGCGCAACAGCGTCGACTTGCCCGACCCGGACGGGCCGATCACGCAGGTGACCGAGCCGCGCGGCACGGTCAGGTCCACGCCCCGCAGCACCGGTGTGCCGCCGAAGCTCTTGTGCAGATCGGTGACCTGGACGGCGACCGTCACGACAGCCTCCCCGCGCCGCGCGAGTAGTAGCGCTCCACGTAGTGCTGGCCGATGCCGAGCAGGCTGGTGACGACGACGTACCAGGCGGTGGCGACCAGCAGCAACGGGATGATCAGGTAGTTGCGGTGGTAGATGAGCTGCACCGAGTGCAGCAGGTCCTGCACGGCCAGCACGCTCACGATCGAGGTGCCCTTCAACGTGCCGATGAGCAGGTTGCCGGCGGCCGGGACGATGGCCCGCATGGCCTGCGGCAGCACGATCCGGCGCAGCACCCGGCCGCCGCGCATCCCCAGCGCCTTGGCCGCCTCGACCTGCCCCGCGTCCACGGACAGGATGCCGCCGCGCACGATCTCGGCCGCATACGCCGCTTCGTGCAGCACCAGGCCGATGACCACCGCGGTGACCGGCCCGATGACCGGAGCGGCGCCGGACAGCGCCGGGTACAGCGCGCCGATGTTGAACCAGAACAGCAGCTGCACCAGCAGCGGCACCGACCGGAACAGCCAGACGTAGCCCCAGCTCACGCCGACCAGCACCGGGTTGCCGGACAGCCGCATGACGGCCAGCACGCCACCGATCACGAACCCCAGCACCACGGTCAGCGCGGTGAGCCACAGGGTCAGGCCGAGCCCGCGCAGGACGGCCTCGGCGGTGAAGTACTGGGCCACCACGGCCCACTGGAACTGCTCGTTGGTCACCGCCGACCACACGAACGCCAGCACGGCGGCCAGGACCAGCGCGGCGGACACCCACCGCCACGGACGGCGCAACGGCACGATCTCGGCGGTGGCGCGGGGCGGGGTGGGAGGGGCGACGGTCGAAGCGCTCATCGACTGCTCCAGCGCAGGAGGGGGTGGACGGTGCCGCGTCCCTCAACGCCGCATCGCGATCGTAGGCTGGTTGTGGCGTGGCACGTCAAGGGATTCCGGGATTTGGACGCGCGTCGAACCGGCGTTGACGATCTGTGGTTGCGCTGCTGCACTGGGGTTGTCCTGCGCTGAGCCGACTGTCGGGTGTCTCCCTCAACGCCTTGGTGTGTCGGCCTTTCACTTGACTCGGCTTCCGAGTTTCCCTTTGTGCCAGTAGGAAGGTTTTGACGTGCCTGTTGAGTTCCTGGGGATCGGCGGCACCAACGACGGCTCCGAGACGCACCCCCGAAGCGGCGCGTCGTTCGACAAGGACTACACCCTGCGGCTCGCCCGCGCCCACGAGGAGCACGGCTGGGACCGCGTGCTGTTCGCCTACGGTTCGGGCACCCCCGACCCGGCGCAGGCCGCCGCGTTCGTCGCCACGAAGCTGGACAAGCTCCAGATCCTGTTGGCGCACCGGCCGAACGTCTCCTACCCGACGTTCGCCGCGAAGACGTTCGCCACCCTCGACCGGATCTCCGACGGCCGGCTGACCGTGCACTTCATCACCGGCGGGACCGACCACGAGCAGCAGCGCGAGGGCGACTACCTGACCAAGGACGACCGGTACTCGCGCACCGAGGAGTACATCCGGATCGTCAAGCGTGCCTGGACCGCTGTGACCCCGTTCGACCACGAGGGCAGGCACTATCGGTTCGCCGACTTCGTCAGTGACGTCTTTCCGGTGCAACAGCCCAGGCCGAACGTGTCGTTCGGCGGCTCCTCTGATGCGGCTTACCGGGCGGGTGGTGCGGTGGCCGACATTTTCTGCCTGTGGGGCGAACCCCTGGCCGACACCGCAGCCCAGATCGAGTCGGTGAAGCAGGCGGCGCTGGACGCCGGCCGGTCCGACATCCCGCGCATCCAGGTGGCGTTCCGTCCCATCTTGGGGGCGACTGAGGACCTGGCCTGGGAGAAGGCCCATCGGACGGTGGAGGCGATTGCTCATCGCACGGCCGGCGGGCCGTTGAGCCGGAGGCACTCGTCGACCAACCCGCAGAACACCGGCTCGCAGCGGTTGCTGGAGATCGCTGCGCGTGGTGAGCGCTTCGATCGTGCCCTGTGGACACCGACGGCGGCGGCGACCGGTGGCGCGGGCAACTCGAACGCGCTGGTGGGCACGCCGGAGACCGTTGCTGGGGCGCTGCTGGACTACTACGACCTCGGGGTCGACATCTTCTCGGCTCGGGGTTACGACACCTTGGACGATGCCATCGATTTCGGGCGGTACGTCATCCCGATCGTCCGCGAGGAGGTTGCCAAGCGCGAGGCCGTTGTGGCGCAGGGCGAGTCGATCGCGGTGGACGGATGAACGCGCGACGGATTCTGCTGCTGACGGCTCTGTTGACCCTGGTCGTGTCTGGTTGTGGTGCGCCGCCGCAGGCGAGTCCTGGCACCCAGCAGACTGCGGACGTGCTGTCGGCCGTGCAGAAGGACGATGCCATCGCGGCTCTGCTCCCCGAGGCGACCCGGCAGGTAGGGGTCGTGAAGTTCGGGTCGTCGGTGGGTGGGCAGCCGCCGTCGTCGTTCTACGCCGAGGACAACAAGACCGTGCTCGGCCAGGACATCGACATCGCCGAGGCGGTCGGCCGGGTGCTGGGTGTGCGGGTGGAGCGTGAGGTGGCGAGTTTCGAAGCCATCCTGCCGGGCTTGGCGTCGGGGAAGTACGAGGTCGGCACCGGCAACTTCGGCGTCACCGAGGCGCGGCTCAAGACGATCGACTTCGTGACTTACATCAACGATGGGCAGGGCTTTGCCGTCCGGAAGGACGACAACCGCCTTGAAGGGGTCGACAGCCTCCAACAACTCTGCGGGCTGAAGATCGCGGTGGGTGCGGGCACTACGTTCGAGGCCACGTTGGAACGTGAGAAGGCTGCTTGTCCGGCGGCGGGTAAGCCGCCGTACGAGGTGCTGACGTTCTCGGAGAACGCCGCCATCTTCCTGGGGCTCCAGCAGCGGCACTTCGACGTCGTCATGAGCACGATCAACGGGTTGCGCCATGCGGCGGCTCACCAGCCGAACTTGCGGTTCCTGGGGGAGTTCAAG
Source organism: Actinosynnema sp. CA-248983 (assembly GCA_050954585.1). Classification (GTDB taxonomy): domain Bacteria; phylum Actinomycetota; class Actinomycetes; order Mycobacteriales; family Pseudonocardiaceae; genus Actinosynnema. The sequence goes on from CP191863.1 coordinate 7,754,716, forward strand.
CGGCTGGACGTGGGGTTCGCGTTCCAGAAGGGGTCGGCGCTGACCGCGGGGTTCCGGGCGGCGGTGAACAAGCTCATCGCGGATGGGACTTACCAGCGGATCTTGGCGAAGTGGGGGACGAGGGGTTCGGCGATCCCGGAGTCGGAGATCAGTCCGCCGGAGCGTCGGTGACGTGCTTGAAAAGCGTGAAAAGCGCCTCGCCGGCGGCCTGACCACCGACGGGGGCGGGAAGAGCGTCGGTTCCCCGCCGCATGGCCGCCGCATGGCCGCCGCATGGCCGCCGCATGGCCGCCGCATGGCCGCCGCATGGCCGCCGCATGGCCTGGCGGAGCCAACCACGGACTCCCTGGGGTGCCGCTAAAACCTTTGCGCGTTCCTCGCAAAATATTTGGCTGCACCCAGGAAATCCGTGGTAGCCCTTCGGGCAGGCCATACGGTGGGGGAACCGAAGCCCTTCCCTGGGCTGGTAAGCCCTGCCTGCCGCGCTACGCGCGGCGAACAGCGGGGGCGGTTAATTCGCCATGAGTTGGCAACAAGGTCGGCTTCGCGGGTTCGGCGCCACCCCAGTAAGCTCTACGCGACCGGCGGGCCACCGTGCTCCATTCGAGTGACATTCGATCAGGAATTGCGCAAGTGGGCCCATCGCGGTGATCTGATCGCCCGACAGGCCGGTAACCAGGTGGGTCCCATGAGGATCGGGCGCTCAAGAGCTGGATGATGATGGTCGACCAGGCAGGCGTGGCGCGCGGGGCGTTCGCCCGCGACCGGGACGGGTTCGTCCGGGAATGGGCCGCCGTGCTCGGGTCGGACCTGCCCGAGGTCCGGGTTGCGCTGGCCCGGCTCACTGATCAGTTGCACACGGCTTTGGTGCGGGAGCAGGCCCTTGTCCAGGAGGTTGGGCGGGCGTTGGTCGAACACGGGTTCACCTCGCCGGCTGCCCTGGAGCGGACTCTGACGTTCGTCGGTGTGCACCTGTTGGACACGTTCGGCCTCCCCGCGAAGCACACCCATCGGCTCATGGCGGTCCTCGGCGGTATCGCCGCCGGCTACAGCGAAGCTCTGCGTGAGCGGACGTTGGACCAGCAGGAGCGGAGCAGGTCGCAGGTCGTGCGGACGATCCGGGACACCGAGGCGGCGTTGCGGGCCAGTGAGGCGAAGTTCCGGGCCGTGTTCCGGACGGCTGCTGTCGGGATCGCGGTGACCGGGCTGGATTCCGAGGTCCTGGATTTCAATGACGCGCTGTTGGGGCTGCTCGGGTACGAGCCATCGGAGTTGGCTGGGCTCAACGCGCGTGACCTCATGCATCCGGACGACCGCGGTTCGGTGGACGAGGTGACCGCTGTGCTCGCGGGCGGGGTGCGGGACCACGTGCGGGCCGAGAAGCGGATGGTGCGGGCGGACGGCGAGGTGATCGACGTCCTGATCGCGGTGTCGCTGGTGCGGGACGACGCCGGTGCGCCGGCCTACCACGTGGCGATGGTGGAGAACCTGGACGAGGTGCGGGCGCTCCAGTCGCAACTGCTCCGGCAGAGCCTGAACGACGTCCAGACCGGCCTGGCGAACCGCATGCAGTTCCTGGGCTGGTTGGAGGGCGCGGTCGGGTCCAAGGGGCCCGGGACGTTGGCGCTCGTGGTGTTCGACATCGACGGGTTCCGGGTGGTCAACGACGCGTTCGGGCACGACGTGGGCAACCGGGTCCTCAACGTGGTCGCCGGGCACCTGCAGGAGGTGTTCGGCGGGGTCGGGCAGCTCGCGCGGATCGGGCCGGACGAGTTCGGGGTGCTGGTGCCCGACCCGGTCGACGTCGCGACCGTGGTGACGCTGGCCGAGGAAGCTGTCGACCGGCTCGCCGAGCCGGTCTGGGTGGGTGAGAGCGGGATCGGCGTCACGGCGAGCGTGGGCATCGTCGTGCAGGCGACGCGCGGTGCGGACGCGGCCGAGTTGATGCGGTGCGCGGACGTGACGCTGCGGTGGGCCAAGGACGACGGCAAGGCGCAGTGGGCGCTCTACGACAAGGCCCGCGACGACCGCGAACGGCGGCGGCTGATGCTGGCCGCGTCGGTGTCCGGCGGGCTGGAGCAGGGTGACTTCCGGGTCGACTACGAGCCGGTGCGGGCGCTGGCGGACGGGTCCCTGATCGCCGTCGAGGCCCGGCTGGGCTGGGACCACCCGGCCGAGGGCTACCTGGACCCGGCGTCGCTGGCGTCGCTGTCGGCGTGCACCGGGATGGCGGCGCGGCTGGGCTGGTGGGCGATGGAACAGGCGTGCCACCACGCGGGCGCCTGGTACCGGCGGTTCGGTTCGGCCACGCCCGTGCTGACCATGGACCTGACCGCCCGGCAGTGCCAGGAGCCGGAGCTGGTGGCCGAGGTGCGACGACTGCTGCGGGAGAGCGGGCTGCCCGCGTCCATGCTGCGCTTCGAGCTGGGCGAGCAGTTGCCCGCGCTGATCAACGAGGACCAGGCGGAGGAGCTGGCGATCCTCGCCGAGCACGGGGTCCGGTTCGTGCTGGACCAGATGGGCGGCGGCAACGTCCCGGTGGACAAGCTGCGGCAGGTCCCGCTGCACGGGGTGAAGTTCCAGGGCTCGCCGGTGCGCGGGCTGGCCGAGGGCGCGAACCGGCTGGACGAGAGCGCGTCCGTGGCGCTGCTCACGTGGGCCCGGACACTCGGCATCCCCCTGTACGCGGCGGGCGTGCGGACGGCGTTCGAGGCCGAGCGGCTGCGGGAGCTGGGCGTGACCGGGGCGCAGGGGCCGCTGTTCGGGACGGAGCTGTTGAGCGCGGACGAGGTCGCCGGAGTTCTTGGCAAGTCCTAGGCGGACGCTCAGCTTCCTCATAGCCGGCGGCGCGACTCTTGGAGCATGACACAGGGATTCCCCGCCATGAGCGGGTCGTTGCACGAGCCGGTGCCCGAGCCCGTCGCGGAGGTTAAGCCGTTCTGGCGGCGTACTGGGACCGTGGTCACGTCGGCCGCGCTTATCGCCGCAGTGTTCGGCGGGGTCACGGGTGGCGTGGTCGGTGCGATGAATGCGCCGGGTGAGGTTTTGGGGGCATCGAGCAGCACGGTCGCGCTTCAGTCGTCGTCCACTTTGGACGTTTCGGCGATTGCCGCGAAGGTGTTGCCCAGTGTGGTGCAGGTGAACGTGGTGGCCGCGCAGGGTGAAGGGCTCGGATCGGGTGTAGTGCTGAGCGCGGATGGTCGGATCCTGACCAACAACCACGTTGTGGCTGGGGCGCAGAAGGTCACGGTGACCTTGAACGACGGGCGGACGGTGGACGCGAAGGTCGTGGGGACCGACTCGTCCAGCGACCTGGCTGTGGTGCAGGCGGTGGGTGTGTCGGGGTTGACGCCGGCCACGTTCGCCGACTCGGACAACGTCAAGATCGGGGACCACGTCGTGGCGATCGGGTCGCCGGAAGGTCTTCAGGGCACGGTGACGTCCGGGATCGTGAGCGCGCTCGACCGCACGGTGACGGTGCCGGGTGCCACCCGGCGGTCGAACGTCTCCTACCAGGCCATCCAGACCGACGCGTCGATCAACCCGGGCAACTCGGGCGGTCCGCTGATCAACGCCGCGGGCCAGGTCGTCGGCATCAACTCGGCGATCTACTCGCCGGCCTCGGACAGCGGCCAGGCAGGCAGCGTCGGCATCGGGTTCGCGATCCCGGCCAACCAGGCCAAGCAGATCGCCGACCAGCTCACATGATCCCGGCGCGCACGACCGCCGACGAACCCGCAAGGCCTGGGTGGCCCTGCGGGTTCGACGTGGTGATCGTCAGCCCAGCCAGTCGGGGCGCAGCGGCATCCCGGACTTCGTGCCGTCCAGTTTGACGCCGAGCACCTGGTGGAGCTGGATGTTGTTGCGGTCGAAGCCCAGGCGTGAGGCCGCCAGGTACAGCCGCCACACCCTTGCTCGGCCCAGCCCGACCTCGTCGACGGCCTCGCCCCAGTGCCGGTCCAGGTTGTCGCACCACGCCGCGAGCGTCATCGAGTAGTGCTCGCGCAGGTTCTCCTCGTGCCGCACCTCGAACCCGGTGTCGTGCATCAGCGACACGATGTGCCCGGGGCCGACCAGCTCGCCGTCCGGGAACACGTACCGGTTGATGAACCCGCCCGTGCGCGCCCGCTGCCGGTTGTCCGGCCGGGTGATGCAGTGGTTGAGCATCCGGCCGCCGGGCTTGAGCTTGCGGTACAGGTGCCGGAAGTAGGCGGGCAGCTTGGCCTTCCCGATGTGCTCGGTCAGGCCGATGGAGCTGATGGCGTCGAACCCGGTCTCGCGGACGTCCCGGTAGTCCAGGTACCGCACCTCCGCCAGGTCCGACAGCCCCGCCTCGACGATCGCCTTCTGCGCCCATTCCGCCTGGTTGCGCGACAGCGTCACGCCCACCGCCCGCACGCCGTACTCGCGCGCGGCGTGCATGACCATGCCGCCCCAGCCGCAGCCGACGTCCAGCAGCCGCATCCCGGGCTCCAGCCCGAGCTTGCGCGCCACCAGGTCGTGCTTGGCGAACTGGGCTTCCTCCAAAGTGGACTCGGCCGTCGGGTACACGGCGCACGTGTACGCCATGGACGGGCCGAGGATCCACTCGTAGAACGTGTTCGACACGTCGTAGTGGTGGGCGATCGCCTCGCGGTCCCGGGCCTTGGAGTGCCGCAGCCCGTGCAGCCTGCGCTCCTGGGGCGGGATCTCGACCCGCGACCTCAGCCGCTCGCGCCCGAGCGTGCTGAGCAGTGAAACCCTTTCGGCCCACGGCACTTCCCGCAGCGAAAGTTCCGACAGACTGGCCAGCGCGCCGTAGACGTCACCGATGATCTCCAGGTGACCGGTGACGTAGGCACGGGCCAGTCCCAGCTCTCCGGGCGCGGAGGCCAGGTACGACAACGCTTCCGGCGACCGGACCTCGATGCGCACGCCTGCGTCCGCCGGCCCCGCCGTGCTGCCGTCGTACGCGCTGAACCCCACCGCCCGGTCACCACCGACCGCGCGCTGGAACACCTCGGCCAACCGCATGGACCCTCCTTCACCCGCGGAGAACGCACTTGGTGTACAGATCCGGGAGCCGGCCGGCGGGGTCGTACCGCTTCTTCAGCTCCCGGTAGGTGGGACCGTTGTAGTTGTCCCAGAACTCCTGCTCCTCGTAGTAGGAGTCCGAGTACAACGACTTGTGCCCGCCCAGCTCGGTGACCTTGTCCTCGATCAACCGGTTGCGGCTGCCCATCTCCTCGCCCGGCCGCAGGTCCACGGTGGACCAGAAGCCGACGTTGACGTACAGCACTTCCGGGTCCATCGGGTACAGCGGCCAGCCCGCGCGGTCGCGCAGGCGCACCGGGCACAGCCAGACCGGCTCGATGCCGATCTCCCGGTGGAAGAAGTCCAGGAACTCGGCGAGGCGGTGGACCGGGATCTCGACGTCCTGGATCACCGGTTCCTGCACGGCCTTGCTGAGCTTGGCGGAGAACCCGCGGCGGCGGTCCCAGGCGACGACCTTGCGGTAGACGTCCGAGCGCAGGTACCGCTTCGGCACCAGCCGCCGCACCACGGGGTGCTGGACGCCGAAGGCGCGCGAGCACCAGAACCAGTCGGTGTCCCAGCGCCACAGGTAGTCCCGCACGGTCAGGTAGTCGGTGCGGCGGGCCTGGATCGACCGGTAGTAGATCCGGTTGCCGGTGTAGTCCGAGCGGTGCGGGGCGTGGTCGGCCCAGCTGCCCAGGGTCAGGTACTGCTCGGTCGCGGAGAACACCGTGCCGTCGATGAAGTCGACCGGTTCGCCCTGGTAGGCGCGTTCGGCGCAGACGGCCCCGATGACCTCGGCGCACTCCTCGGCGCTGCCGAACGGGACGTGCCGCAGCTTGACGAAGGGGTGGACGCGCTCCAGCTCGATCTCCAGCCGGAGGGTGTAGCCGAGGGTCCCGTAGGAGTTCGGGAAGCCGCGGAACAGGTCGTCCTCCGGGCCGACCACCACCACCTCGCCGTCGCCGGTCATGACCTCCAGCTCGCGCACGGACTCGTGCGGCAGGCCGTTGCGGAACGAGCTGGACTCGATGCCCAGCCCGGCGACCGCGCCGCCCAGGGTGATGGTCTTCAGCTGGGGCACGACCAGGGGCATCAGGCCGTGCGGGAGGGTGGCGTCGACCAGGTCCTCGTAGGTCGTCATGCCCTGGACCTGGGCGGTCAGCGCGTCCGGGTCGACCGACAGCACCCGGTTGAAGCGGGCCACGTCGAGCCCGCCGGGCTGGTCGGCGCGGAACCGGAACAGGTTCGACGTCGGCTTGGCGAGCCGCACGGGAGAACCCGCGGGGATCGCCCGGTACTGGCCGCGCAGCGCGGCCACCGCCTGGCTGTGATCGCTCACGCGCTCGACGTTAGGCCGCTCGGGCATGATCAGCACCCCCAAATTCCGCCGGACACGACATTACCGCCCGGTAGTACCTTGGGCGGTGTGAGTTCGGTACGCGTGGAACGGTCCGGTCCGGTGTGCACGGTCCTGCTCAACCGACCCGAGGTGCGCAACGCGGTCGACGGCCCGACGGCGCACACCCTCACCGAGGTGTTCCGGGAGTTCGACGAGGACCCGGACCTGTCGGTGGCCGTGCTGCACGGCGAGGGCGGGGTGTTCTGCTCGGGCGCCGACCTGAAGGCCCTCAGCAACGACCCCCGGTCGCCCACCGGCCCCATGGGGCCGACCCGGCTGCGGCTGTCCAAGCCGGTGATCGCGGCGGTGTCGGGTCCGGCGGTGGCGGGCGGGCTGGAGCTGGCGCTGTGGTGCGACCTGCGGGTGGCCGACGAGGACGCGGTGTTCGGGGTGTTCTGCAGGCGGTGGGGCGTGCCGCTGATCGACGGGGGCACGGTGCGGCTGCCGCGGTTGATCGGGGCGTCGCGGGCGATGGACCTGGTGCTGACCGGGCGGCCGGTGGACGCGGCGGAGGCGTTGGCGATCGGCTTGGCGAACCGGGTGGTGCCGGCGGGGACGGCTCGTGCGGCGGCGGAGGAGTTGGCGCGGCAGATCGCGGGGTTCCCGCAGTTGTGCATGCGGGAGGACCGGCTGTCGCTGCTGGAGCAGGAGGGGATGGCGGAGGCGGACGCGCTGGTCAACGAGATGGAGCACGGGATGGTGTCGTTGCGGGAGGTCGAGGCCGGGTTGGCTCGGTTCCTGGGGGCGAGGGTCGGCACGGCCGGTTCCCCGGCTGACCTTCCGGCGCTCTCGCGGACCGCTTTGCCGGCTTCGCGGCTACCACCGCTTTGCCGGCTTCGCGGCTACCTCTCCCGCGCGCTTCCGGTCGCTTTGCCGGCTTCCCGGCCGAGCCTGCGGCGGGCTTCCCGGCTGCGCTTGCGGACGCTTCGCCGGCCTGCCCGCTCGGCCTCCGGCGCGCCGGCGGACGCTCGCGGCGACCTTCGGCGGTGGCCTCCGGCCCCCGGTTCCCTTGCCCCACGGGGTACCGACGGAGTCGGCCGAAGCGCTGGCTGGGGCGGCGGGTGTGGCGGCCATCTCGGCGGCTCCTGGTGGCTCAGGCGATGCCGAGGATGCCTTCCACCTGCGGCCAGAGGGTGTCGAGGTGCTGCGGGTCGTTGTCCAGCTTCGCGAAGAGCACCAGGCCCTCGAGCTGGGCGAGCACCGCGCGGGCGTGGTCGCGGGTGGCGCGGGTCGGTGGCAGGAGGCCGGTGGTGTAGGCCTCGAGCAGGACCTTGTGCACCATCACCACCTGGTCGTCGAAGATGTCCTTGAGGCGCGCGTGCACCGCCGGGTCGTGCCGCCCGACCTCCAGGGTCAGGTTCCCGTAGAGGCAGCCGCGGACCATGCCGACGTCCCGCTTGCTGTCGTGCTGGCTCCGCGCCTGCGCCCGGAGGAGTCCTTCAAGTCGCCGGAACGGGTGCTCCGCGCTCTCCAGGATGGCCCGCCAGCCGGCGCTCTCCTCCTGCCAGGCATGCCGCAACGCCTCCACGGTCAGCACCTGCTTGGACTCGAAGAAGTAGTAGAAACTCCCCTTCCGCACCCCGGCACGCTCGCAGATCTCGGCCACCCCGATGGCCCCGTACCCCCGCCCGCGCATCAACTCGCAGGCAGCGTCCAACAACTTCTCCCGGGCGTCACTGTTGCGTCCCACGCCACGACACTAGACGACCGGTCAACTACTGGGTCCAGCAGGTAGACGACCGGTCAACTAAGAGGCACTGGGTAGACGACCGGTCAACTATTGCGGAGTAGTTGACCGGTCGTCTAGTTTCCGGGCATGACTTCCGCGCTCATCGAGTTGCGGGGTGTTGACCACCCGATCGTGCAGGGGCCGTTCGGCGGTGGTCTGTCGTCGGTGGAGCTTGCGGCGGCCGTGTCCAACGCGGGTGGGCTGGGGTCGTTCGGCGCCCACCACCTGGAGCCCGACGCCATCACCGCGCTGGTCGCCGACCTGCGGGCCGCCACGGACCGGCCGTTCGCGGTCAACCTCTGGGTGCCGCAGCCGGGCGAGGACGAGCCGATGGACCGCTGGGTGCCGCAGCCGGCGAAACGTGACCCGATCGGCCGCCGGGTGTTGCCGACCGGCGAAGACGACCACCTCGACCGGCACCGCGCCCGACTGGTCCCGATCTACCGCCGCCTCGGCCTCGGCGATCCACCCGGCCCAGCCGACCACCGTGTCCCGTCCTTCCCCGACCAGGTCGCCGCCCTCCTGAAAGCCGCCCCACCGGTGATGAGCTTCGTCATGGGCATCCCGCCCCAGGAGGTACTACAAGAAGCCAAGAGGAAGGGCATCGTCACCATCGGCACGGCCACCACCGTGAACGAAGCGATAGCGCTCGATCTCGCCGGACTGGACGCCGTCGTGGCCTCAGGCAGCGACGCCGGCGGTCATCGAGGAGCGTTCCTCACAACCGTCGACCACTCGCTGGTCGGCACGTTCTCGCTGGTCCCCCAAGTAGTCGACAGCGTCGACATCCCGGTCATCGCCGCCGGCGGCATCGCGGACCGACGTGGCGTCCGGGCAGCACTGGCACTCGGCGCCCACGGAGTTCAGATCGGCACCGGCTTCCTGGCCACGATCGAGTCCAACGCCGGCGAAGTCCACAAGAAGATGCTGCACAGCGAAGCAGCGAAGGTCACCGTGCTCACCAAGGTGTTCTCCGGCCGCACGGCCCGGGGCATCCACAACGGACTGATCGACGAATTGGGCGACACCGAAGTGCCGCCCTACCCGTTCCAGAACACGCTCATGCAACCGCTCCGCCGAGCCGCCGCCGTCCAAGGCCTGGCCGACTACGCCAGCCTCTGGGCCGGCCAAGCCGCCCCGCTCACCAGCACCACAAGAGCCGCGGACTACCTCGCCGAACTAGCGCAGGCCTAGCTCACGGGCGATCAGCATCTTCTGCACCTCGCTGGTGCCCTCGCCGATCTCCAGGATCTTGGCGTCCCGGTAGAACCGCCCCACCGGGAACTCGTTCATGAACCCGTACCCGCCGAAGATCTGGGTGGCCTCGCGGGCGTTGTCCATCGCGGCCTCGGACGACACCAGCTTCGCGATCGCGGCCTCGCGCTTGAACGGCTCGCCGCGCAGCATCTTCGCCGCCGCCTGGTAGTACGCCAGGCGCGCGGTGTGGGTGCGGGCCTCCATCTCGGCGATCTTGAACTGGATCGCCTGGTACTCGCCGATCTTGCGGCCGAACGCCTCGCGCTCGCCCACGTACCGCAGGCACTCGTCCACACAACCCTGGGCCAGCCCGACACCCAGCGCCGCGATCGCCACCCGGCCCTCGTCCAGCGTCTGGAGGAACTGCGCGTAACCCCGGCCCCGCTCGCCGACCAGGTTCGCCGCCGGCACCCGGCAGTCCTGGAACGACAGCTCACGGGTGTCGGAGGCGTTCCAACCCACCTTGGAGTACTTGCGGGACACCGTGAAGCCGGGCGTGCCGGCCGGCACCAGGATCGCCGAGATCTCCGGCCGGCCGTTCTCCCGCCGGCCGGTCACCGCCGCGACGGTGACCAGGCCGGTGATGTCGGTGCCCGAGTTGGTGATGAACGCCTTGGTCCCGTTGATCACCCACTCGTCGCCGTCGAGCCGCGCGGTGGTGCGCAGCGCGCCCGCGTCGGAGCCGCCGCCGGGCTCGGTCAGGCCGAACGCGCCGAGCGCCTGCCCGGTGGTCAGGCGCGGCAGCCATTCCTGCTTCTGGGCGTCGGAACCGAAGCGGTACAACGGCATCGCGCCCAGCGAGACGCCCGCCTCCAGCGTGATCGCCACGGACGAGTCGACCCGCGCCAACTCCTCCAGCGCCAGGCACAGCGCGAAGTAGTCGCCGCCCATGCCGCCGTACTCCTCGGGGAACGGCAGGCCGAACAGGCCCATCCGCCCCATCTTGGCGACGATCTCGTAGGGGAACTCCTCGCGCTCGTAGAACTCGCCGATGACCGGTGCGACCTCGTCGCGCGCGAACTCCTCGACGGTTTTCCGCAGCGCCTCGTACTCCTCGTCAAGGCGGAAGTCCAACATCGCTCTCACTCCTGGTGCGGCACGACGACGGCAAGGGTTTCGTCCAGCGCGACCTGTTGGCCGGCCCGGACGTTCACTTCGGCGAGCACGCCGTCCACGGGTGCGGTGACGGTGTGCTCCATCTTCATGGCCTCGACCACGAACAACGCCTGTCCCGCGGTCACGTCGTCGCCCTGCGACGCACGCACCACGAGCACGGTCCCGGGCATGGGACTGGTGACCGGACCACCGCTGCCGGCGTCCTGGGCGGAGGCGATCTCGGACTGCTCGTGCTCGGTCAACGCCCACGAGTGGCCGTCCGCGCCCAGCCACAGCACGTTGCCGGCGCGGGCCATCGCGTAACGGCGGGCGCCGACCACCAGATCGCCGTCCACAATGGACGCGTCGAGCCGGAGGACTTCACCGTCGCCCACGACGACTTCCGAACCGCGCACGCGCACGTCCACGTCGTCCACGCGCCAGGTGGTCCACGCGTGCTCGCCGATCCGCCAGCCGCCCGGCTGGTCCCACGGGTCGTCGCCGTGCGGGGCGAGCTGCCGCTCCAGCGCGGCGGCGGCGTAGACGACCTCGGGAACTTCGTTGTGCACCAACGAGTCCAGCTTGCGCTCCACCAGACCGGTGTCCAGCGCGCCGGCCCGCACGTCGGGGTCGCGCAACAATGCGCGCAGGAACGGGATGTTCGTGGTGACGCCCAGCACGACCATCCGGCCCAGCGCCGAGTCCAGGCGCCGCAGCGCTTCCTCGCGTGTGTCGCCGGACGCGATCACCTTGGCCAGCATGGGGTCGTAGTCGCTGCCGACGGTCAACCCCTCGTGCAGCGCGGAGTCCACCCGCACGTCGGACGGCTCGCGCAGCGCCAGCACGGTGCCACCGGTCGGCAGGAACCCGCGCGCCGGGTCTTCCGCGTACACCCGCGCTTCCACGGCGTGCCGGGACAGCGCGACGGAACCGAGCGCCAGCCGCTCGCCGGACGCCACGCGGAGTTGCCACTCCACCAGGTCGATGCCCGTGGCCAGCTCGGTGACCGGGTGCTCGACCTGGAGGCGGGTGTTCATCTCCATGAAGAAGTAGTCGCCGGTCGTGCCGTCCACGATGAACTCGACGGTCCCCGCGCCCACGTACCCGACTGACTTCGCGGCGTCGACGGCCGCCTGCCCCATGGCCTCGCGGACAGCCGGGGTCAACAGCGGGGACGGTGCTTCCTCGATGATCTTCTGGTGCCGGCGCTGGAGGCTGCACTCGCGCTCGCCGAGGTGCACGACGCCGCCGTGCGCGTCGGCCAGCACCTGGATCTCGATGTGCCGCGGGTTGGTGATGAACCGCTCGATGAGGAGGGTGTCGTCGCCGAACGAACCGCGCGCCTCGCGCCGGGCCGACTCGATGGCGTCCCGGAGGCCGTCGGTCGAGTGGACCAGCCGCATGCCCTTGCCGCCGCCGCCGGCGGACGGCTTGAGCAGCACCGGGAAACCGATCTCCAGGGCGGCGTCGACCAGGTCGTCGTCGCTCATCCCGGCCTCGGTCCGCCCCGGCACCACGGGCACGCCGGCCGCGCGCACGGTGAGCTTGGCGCGGATCTTGTCGCCCATCGCGTCGATCGCCTCGGCGGGCGGCCCGATGAACACCAGCCCGGCCTTCTCGCACGCCCGCGCGAAGTCCGTGTTCTCGGCCAGGAACCCGTAGCCGGGGTGCACCGCCTGCGCCCCGGTTTCCCGTGCGGCATCGATGATCTTGTCGATGGAGAGGTAGCTCTCGCGGGCGGCGGCGGGGCCGATGCGCACCGCCACGTCGGCCAGCCGCACGTGCAGCGCGTCGGCGTCGGCGTCGCTGTAGACGGCGACGGACCGGATGCCGAACCGGCGCAACGCGCGGATCACGCGGACCGCGATCTCGCCGCGGTTGGCCACCAGGACGCTGTCGAACATGCCCCTCACATCCGGAAGACGCCGTAGGAAACGGGTTCGAGCGGCGCGTTGGCCGCCACGGACAGCGCGAGCCCGAGCACCCTGCGGGTGTCCTTCGGGTCGATCACGCCGTCGTCCCACAGCCGCGCCGTGGAGTAGTACGGGTTGCCCTGGTCCTCGTACTGCTGTCGGATCGGGGCCTTGAACGCCTCTTCTTCCTCGGCGGTCCAGGCATCACCGAGCTGGTCGCGCCGCACGGTCGCCAGCACGGACGCCGCCTGCTCGCCGCCCATGACCGAGATGCGGGCGTTGGGCCACATCCACAGGAACCGCGGCGAGTACGCGCGCCCGCACATCGAGTAGTTGCCCGCGCCGAACGACCCGCCGATGACGACGGTGAACTTCGGCACCCGCGCGCACGCCACGGCGGTCACCATCTTGGCGCCGTGCTTGGCGATGCCGCCCGCCTCGTACTCGCGTCCGACCATGAACCCGGAGATGTTCTGGAGGAACACCAGCGGGACCGAGCGCTGGTCGCACAGCTGGATGAAGTGCGCACCCTTCTGGGCCGACTCGCCGAACAGGATGCCGTTGTTGGCGACGATCCCGACCGGGTGGCCGTGGATGCGGGCGAACCCGGTGACCAGCGTCGGGCCGTAGTCCTTCTTGAACTCCTGGAACCGGCTGCCGTCGACGACCCGGGCGATGACCTCGCGCACGTCGTAGGGGGTGCGGGTGTCGGTGGGGACCACGCCGTACAGCTCGTCGGGGTTGACCGCAGGCTCGACGCTCGGCTCCACCTTCCACGGCCGCTCGGCGCGCGGGCCGAGGGTGCTGACGATGGAGCGGACGATGCGCAGCGCGTGGGTGTCGTCGTTGGCCAGGTGGTCGGTGACGCCGGAGGTGCGGGAGTGCAGCTCGCCGCCGCCCAGCTCCTCGGCCGTGACGACCTCGCCGGTCGCGGCCTTCACCAGCGGCGGGCCGCCGAGGAAGATCGTGCCCTGGTTGCGCACGATGACCGCTTCGTCGCTCATCGCGGGCACGTACGCGCCGCCCGCCGTGCACGACCCGAGCACGGCCGCGATCTGCGGGATGCCCTGGGCGGACATGGTGGCCTGGTTGAAGAAGATCCGGCCGAAGTGCTCGCGGTCGGGGAACACCTCGTCCTGGCGGGGCAGGAACGCGCCGCCCGAGTCGACCAGGTAGACGCACGGCAGGCGGTTCTGGAGGGCCACCTCCTGCGCGCGGAGGTGCTTCTTGACCGTCATCGGGTAGTACGTGCCGCCCTTGACGGTGGCGTCGTTGGCGACCACCACGACCTCGCGCCCGGACACCCGGCCGACGCCCGTGATGATGCCCGCGGCCGGCGCGTCGCCGCCGTACAGGCCGTCGGCGGCCAGCGGGGACAGCTCCAGGAACGGCGAGCCCGGGTCGAGCAGGGTGTCGACGCGGTCGCGGGGCAGCAGCTTGCCGCGCTCGACGTGCCTGGTCCGGGCCTTCTCCGGGCCGCCGCGGGCGGCGTCGGCGAGCTTCGCGCGCAGGTCGTGGACCAGGGCGGTGTGCTCGTCGGTGTAGCGCCGGAACGCCTCGCTCGACTTGTCGGCGGCGCTGCGCAGGACGGGGGCGTCCATGGGCTCCTCGCGGTTAGCAGTCGTTAACCTGAGGAGATGTTAGCGCTTGTTAACCCTGGCGTCCACACTGCGGACGTGCGAAGGGGGCCGTCCGAGCGGGACGGCCCCCTCCAGCATGTGGACGGATTGGGCGGGGTCAGCCGGTGACGGCGGTGAGTTGCGGCAGGTAGCCGAGGCGCTGGCCGTTGCGGTTGGGGTGGTAGGACTCCTCGACCGGCCAGCTGAGGCTGTTCAGCCACCAGTCCGAGGAGCAGATCTCGTGCCCGGTGAACGCCGTGCGCACGTCGCGGTAGGTGAACGAGCGGGCGGCGGCGCGGCCGGAGATGACGGTGTGCAGCGTGTCGGCGGCGGAGTTGATCGCCGAGCGCTTGGTGTCGCTCAGGCCCACGGAGCAGGAGCCGGGAACCTTGTAGAGGCGCGGGTAGCCCATGACGATGACCCGGGCGTACGGGGCGCGGGTGCGGATCTGGCCGTAGACGTTGTCCAGCAGGCCGGGGAGCGTGTTGGTGGCGTACGCCTTGGCCTGGTTGACGCGGTTGATGCAGGTCTGGTCGGAGCCGAAGGTGCAGGTGGTGATGACGTCGGTGAAGCCTGCGTCGTTGCCGCCGATGGAGATGGTGGCGAGGGTGGTTGCGGTGGTGAGGGCGCCGACCTGGTTGTTCAGGACGTCACCGGTGCGGGCGCCGGAGCACGCGACGAAGGAGAAGGTCGAGGGCGCGTGCGAGGCGGCCCAGAGGGCGGGGTAGGCGTACGGGCTGCGCTTGCAGCTACCGCTGTCGCCGTAGTACGAGCCGGTGCCCGTTCCCGAGGAGTAGGAGTCGCCGAGGGCGACGTAGTTCACGGCCTGGGCGTGCGCGGGGATGGCGGTGAACAACGCTGCGACTGTTGCGAGGGCGGCGGTGAGCAGGGTCTTGACGGAGCGCATCGGGTGCCTCCTGGAGCAGGGGGAACGCAGGGGTAGTGACACGGGGTTGAGACAGGGGTGTTGCGCAACTTTGTGACGCGGAGCACAACAAGAGTTACCAGGGAGTAGCGGTTCTTTAAAAGGGTGGGTCAAGAGTTAACGGCCGGTAACTTCGGGCTGTTGGTGATCGACCGACGACGCGCGGGTTAACGCTCGTTTACGTTTCGTGGCCTGGTTGTTTAGGATGGGCTCCGTGCCTTCAGCCGATGGAGTGAAGCAAACCCGCCGGGACCAGATCCTGGACGCCGCCGCGGAGCTGTTCGCGCGGCACGGCTTCCACGGCGTGGGCATCGACGACATCGGCGCTGCCGTGGGCATTTCCGGCCCGGCGTTGTACCGGCACTTCAGGAGCAAGGACGCCATGCTCGGGGAGATGCTGACGTCCATCTCCGAGCGGCTGCTGGAAGGCGGGCTGGCGCGGGTGCGGGAGTCCGCGGACGCCACTTCGGCGTTGCGGGCCCTCGTGCGATGGCACGTGGACTTCGCCCTGGACGACCCGGCGCTGATCACCGTCCAGATGCGCAACCTGGCGAACCTGACCGACCCGGACCGGCGGCGGGTGCGGGCCTTGCAGCGGCGGTACGTCGAGGTGTGGGTGTCGACGTTGCAGGAGACCGTGCCGGTGGACGAGCCGACCGCGCGGGCGGCGGCGCACGCGGTGTTCGGGTTGATCAACTCCACGCCGCACAGCGCTCATCTGGACCGGGACCAGATGGCTTCGCTGCTTTGTCGGATGGCTCTGGCTTCGCTCACTACCGCCGGGGTTCTTGCTGCTGTTGTCGGCTAGCTCTGTCAAGAGCAAAGGCTGGAAAGCGAGCGCTCGCCGCGCGGCAGGCCCCCGGGGGTGGAAGGGCTGCGCTTGGCGTCGCTGCGCCGCGCTTCGCGCGGAGAGGGCGGGGGGCGGGCGGAAGCGCGGGAGGCGGGCGGAAGCGCGGGGCGCGGGCGGAAGCGCGGGGCGCGGGCGGAAGCGCGGGGCGCGGGCGGAAGCGCGGGGCGCGGGCGGAAGCGCGGGGCGCGGGCGGAAGCGCGGGGCGCGGGCGGAAGCGCGGGGCGCGGGCGGAAGCGCGAGGGCGGGCGGAAGCGCGGGGGCGGGCGGAAGCGCGGGGGGCGGGCGGGTGGCGCGTCGTTGGGGTGGGGATAGGCCCCTTGTGGGTGGGGGGCGGGCCGGATGGTGGCTGGGGTTTGCCGTTCCGTAACCTGGCTCGCCAATGAGTGCTGGCAGGGTCAACCACCTCCACGGGTGGCCGGGGGTGCGGTGGTTGCTTCGGCTGCCTGCCTGGTTCCGGTTCCTGGTGGTCGCGGTCGCGGTTTTCGTGTGCGGGGTCATTGCTTCGCGGCCGGCGGGGGCCACCGATGGGCGTCCGCTTGTGGGGGATGTGGCTACGGCCGCGCTCGCCGTCCAGTCGATGACCGCGCCGGGGGATGTCTCGCCGCTGGGTGGGTTCCCCGCCGACTTCAACCAGGTGACCGGGCGGTCACCTGTCACCGTGAGGGCGTTGGACGGAACGTCACGGGCCGTCGACCCGGACGGGGGTTGTTCCGGCCCGGCGGGTGACACCGAGTGGGACTTCGGGGTCGGATGTCGCGCGCACGACCTCGGGTACGACCTGCTCCGGTACGCCGAGCACAAAGGTCAACCGTTGGGCCCGGAAGCCCGCAAAGCCCTCGACGCTCGACTGTCCGCCGACATGCACGGCCAGTGCGAGCTGAACCCCCGGGACAACGCCACCCGCTGCCACGTCGTCGCGGGGCTGTACGCGGCCGGCCTGGAGTTCAACTCCTGGCGGCAGCGGTGGGGGCCGCCGGGGCACGAGCCCGTCCTGGCCTGGGGCTTCGGCAGCGCCGTGGTGGTGTTCCTGCTCATCGCACGGCTGCCCCGACGGCGGGAGCCGACACCTGAAGTGGTGGTCGGCGACGCCACCGAAGACCGGTTCTCCACGTTCCTGCGGCTGACCAGCCTGGGCCTGGTGGTGGTCGGCCAGTCGCTGCTCACCGTCACCCAGTGGGCCGGGGTCAGCGCGAACTGGCTGTGGCTGCTGACCTGGGTCCTCCAGACCATCCCCCTGTTCTACTTCGCCGGCGGCCACGCGAACCTCGTCGGGTGGCTGGCCGTCCAGCGCCAGGGCGGCGGGTACGGGCGGTACCTCGCCGGGCGGATCACCTGGTTGTTGCGGCCGGTGCTGGCGTTCGTGCTGGCCTGGCTGGTGCTGCCGCTCCCCCTCGAACTGCTGGACGTGCCGAAGGACCGGGTCGAGACGTTCGGCCGGCTCATCGCGCACCCGCTGTGGTTCCTCGGGCTCTACCTGGTCGCGGTCGCGGCGACGCCGGTCATGGCGTGGCTGCACCGCAACGCCCGGCTGGTCACGCCGGTCGCCCTGGTCGGGCTCATGATCATGGCGGACGCCCTGCGGATCGGGTTCGAGTGGCGCACCGGCGGCTACCTGAACCTCGTGTTCGGTGCGCTGTTCCTGCAACAGCTCGGGTTCCACTACGGCAGCCTGCGCCTCCTCTCACGCCGGGTGCTGGCCACGTGCGCCCTGCTGGTCGTGCCCGCGCTGCTCGCGCTCATCGCGTTCGGCGGCTACCCGCGCACGATGATGGCCGTCCCGGGCGAGCACGCGTCCAACCTCAGCCCGCCCACGGTGTGCCTGCTGGTGCTGGGACTCGGCCAGATCGCCGTGGTCCTGCTCGCGCGCGACCGGGTCTCGGCGTGGCTCGCCGGGCGCACCCCGTGGCACGTCGTGGACTACGCCCGCCGCGCCCCGATGACCGTCTACCTCGGCTACCTCACCGCGCTGGCCGCCGTCGTCGCCCTGCTGGGCCTGCTCGACGCGCCCGCCGCGGTCCCCCGCTGGCTGACCGTGCTGGTCCTCCTGCTGCTCCCGGTCCTCCTGCTGTTCCACCGGTTCGAGCGCGCCGCCGCCGCGATCGCGTGCCACACCAGGGAGACCCACCGCGCCCGGCTCGCCGTGACGCTCGGCGCCGGCTACGGCGTCCTGGGCGTCCTGGGGTTCGTGGTCACCGGGTTCGCGGGTGAATCGGGCACGCTCGTGGTGTTCCGGGTCGACCCGTTGCAGAACCTGATCCACCTGCTGCTGGGCTGGTACCTCCTGCACACCGCCCGCGCGGGCACGTGCCACCGCCGCCTCCCCTGGCTGCTCACCGCGATGGCGTGCGTCCCACCCCTGCTGGTCCTGGCACCCACCGGGGCCATGGTCGCGCTGCACGGCGCCACCATCGCCGTCGCGCTGCTGGCGGCGGTACCGAAGCAGGACCAGGGTCACGCCCCAGAACAGCGGCAGCCACGTGAGGCGCTCCAACACCCATAGCGCGTCCGACGGCAGTGTCAACAGGCCACGTGGTTGGCCGAACGCGGCCCCGACCAAGGTCACCGCGAGCAGAGCGCTCTGGTGGGTCAGGAAGATCGGCAACGCGCGCGCGTTGAGCCACGTCGACCGGAACTTCGGCCGCAGCAGCAGGACGAGGCCGATCTGGGCCGACGCCAACGCGAGGGCGACCGGCGAGGGCGGGAACAGGTTGGACCGCTCGGCGCCCGGCACACCGACCGCACTGACCGGGTACCCGCTGTGGATCAGGAAAACCATTGCCAGACAACCGGACACGAGCAGCGCCGCACCCCACGAACGCCGCTGCCCGCGCTCGGCCACCAGGACGCCGACCTGCCACGGCACCCACCACACGGCCAGGACGTTGACCCAGCCGAAGTCGAACAGCGCCAGCGCGGCTGGAACCGCCACGGCCCACCAGCCCAGGCGGCGCATCCACGGCGTGAGGGCGAGCAACGCCATGTAGACCGCCAAGAACCACAGCGGTGTCACCACCAGGTAGCCGACGGTGAGGACGGTCTGCTGTGGTAGGCCACGCATCGACAGTCCAAAGAGGACGGCCGCCCAGGCTCCCAGGAGAACCGCGACGGGGACGAGGAGTTGGCGGGCCTTGCGCGTCCACGGCGTCCTCGAACGGGCCGCGGCGAACCCGCCGGTGAAGAAGAACAGTCCCAGCGTTTGGCAGATCCAGCTCAGCCAGGACAGCTCCGGCACCCACCGCAACGGGCTGTCCACCACCAGGGCACCGTCCACCAGGACCACGGACGTCACCAGCCAGTGGCCGAGCACTACGCCGGCGATCGCCAGCGCGCGCACCGAATCGATCACCGGGTCCCTGGCGGTCACGGCCGCTCACCTCGCGCGATCTTCCCCAACGCCCGCAACGACTCCGTACCGGGCGTGAAGTACTCGTCGTGCTGCCGCGCGCTGCCGGTGTCGAAGATCGTCGCGCCGAAGGCCGGGTCCATCGGGTCGGTGCCGTGCCCCAGGTCGGCGAAGCGGATCTTGGGCACCCAGCGCGTCCAGTCGTCCGCGCCACGCGCCGCCCACACCCGCGTGCCCAGTTCGTCGGCCCGTCGAACGCGGACACCGGGGCTGCCCAGGAAGACCATGTCGTCGACCCGGGCGCCGGACAGCGCGCACACCACCGAGCCATAGCTGTGGCACACCAGGTGCACCCGGCCCGGCAGGCCCGAGACGTACCGGGCCAGCGACGCGGCACCCGCGCGGGCCAGCCGGCCGGACGCCGCGTCCACCCCCAGCCCCGACGGCGTCCGGTAGCCCAGCCACGCGACCACCGCCACGTCGTCCCGCCCGACCTCGGCGTGCAGCGCGCGGGCCATGCGGCCCACCGTGGCGTCGAACCGGTCACCGTCCACATCGGACCCCGGCACGACCACCGCGACATGGGGCGCGTGTGCCAGGTCCCCGTGCACGGCGACCCGTTCCACCACGGGCGGGTCGCCGCCGGGCGTGGCCAGCACCAGCAGCGCGGCCAGCAGGGCGATCTTCTTCGGCATGGCCGAAAAGGTAGGGAGACCACCCCGGCCCGATCGTCACCCCGCGGTAGCGATCTCCCGGTGCTACCCCGGTACCACCAGGCCCGACTCGTAGGCCGCGATCACGGCCTGCGCCCGGTCCCGCAGCCCCAGCTTCATCAGCACGCGGCTGACGTGCGTCTTCACCGTCTGCTCGGCGAGCACCAGGTGCGCGGCGATCTCGCCGTTGGACAGCCCGGTGGCGATCAGCCGCAGCACCTCGGTCTCCCGCTCGGTCAGCGCGGACAGGGCCGCGGGCTTCACCGGCCGGGCGAGCCGCGCCTTCACGAAGTCCTCGATCAGCCGCTTGGTCACCGAGGGCGCGAGCAGCGCGTCACCGCGCGCCACCACCCGGACGGCCTCCAGCAGCTCGCGCGCGGGCGCGTGCTTGAGCAGGAACCCGCTGGCGCCCGCCCGCAGCGCCTCGTAGACGTAGTCGTCCAGGTCGAAGGTGGTCAGGACGAGCACCTTGACCGGGTCGTCGGCCAGCAGCCGGGTCGCGGTGAGGCCGTCCGTGCCGGGCATCCGGACGTCCATGAGGACGACGTCCGGCCGCAGCCGGCGCACCTCCGCGACACCCGCCGCGCCGTCGCCGGCCGAGCCGACCACCTCGATGTCGGGCTGGGCGTCCAGCAGCGCCGAGAACCCGTCCCGGACCATCTCCTGGTCGTCCACCACCAGAACCTTGATCAACGCTCCCCCAGCGGAATCCGCGCCCGCACCGCGAAACCGCCGTCCGGCGTGGGCTCCGCGGTCACCGAGCCGCCGTGCACCGCCACACGTTCCCGCATGCCGACCAGCCCGTGCCCACCACCCCCGCCCCGCGACGGACCGCCCGCGGTGTTGCGGACGAACACCTCCAGCGCGTGGTCGACCACCGACACCACCACGGAGACGCTCGACCCCGGAGCGTGGCGGTTCGCGTTGGTCAGCGCCTCCTGGACCACCCGGTACGCGGTCAGCCCCACGGCGAGGGGCACGTCGGCGTCGGTCACCGAAGCCTGCGGGGCCAGCGCGGTGATGTCGGCCAGCCCGGGTTGGGGCGCCCGGTCGGCCTGCTGGTCGGCCGACCGCAGGACCCCGAGCAGGCTCTGCATGTCCACGATCGCCGCGCGGGCGGCGTCACCCAGCTCGGCGAACTCCTTGAGCCCCGCTTCCGGCAGGCCGGCGATCCGGTAGGGCGCGGTCTCGCAGCGGACGGCCACCATCGACATGTGGTGAGCCACCACGTCGTGCATCTCCCGCGCGATCCGCGCCCGTTCGACGAGCGCGGCCTTGGCGTCCCGCTCCTCGTGGAACCGCCGTTCGGCCCGCCCGCGCGCGCCGAACGCGTAGGCGACCAGGAGTGCGAGGTTGAGGAACAGGAGGGTGGGCGGGAAGTAATCGAGGTTTCCCATCGTGCCCACGAGGTACACAGCACCCGTGGTAATCACCGCGACCACGAAAACGACCCGTCCGCCGTACCGCAGACCGACCGCCACCAGCACCGGGAGGTACCAGCACCACTGCCAGTCACCGAGGATCGCCGGTTCCTGGGTGAACAGCAGCCGCATCAGGAACAGACCCGCCGTGGCCAGCCGCCACGCGCCCAGCGGGGAGGACAGCATGAGGGCGAACGTGCCCAGGACGAGCGCGAAGAGCAGCGGCCACCAGCCGTCGGGATCCTCCCGCTGCACGTAGCCCGACGAGATCCCGATGGCGAGGACCAGGCCGTAGACCAGCACGGCGGCCTGGCCGAAGCGCCGGAAGCGGGAGTCGCCGAAGACCCGCGTGCGGTCGGGCAGCAGCACTACCCGGAGGAGGGTGCGGATCACGCACCGATGCTAGGTGGCTCGTCGGCGGCGCACATGCCACCGGGGTGTGTCATACCCGGGTAGCACCCCGAAGACGGCACGGCAAGCCGTTGCGGCACCCGATCACCACCGGGTAGGCAATACGACAGAGCTGTGCACCCCTACTCCGTGTTGGAAGATGGCTGAATGCACCCGCAGCACGATCCGGACCGCTGGGCACGGCTCACCGCCGTCGCCGGCCAGGCCTTGGCCGCCGCCAAGGTCGGGGAGGACGCTGTCGCGGTCGACCTCGTGACCGGCTACCTCAGCGGCTCGCCCGAGGGGAACGAGGAGATCCGGGAGCTGGTGCTCCTGCTGTTCTCGGAGTGCAGCGACATGGTCTCCGCGCTGGGCTCGGGCGGTGCGACCCCGGTCAAGATGCAGGTCTTCGACGAGGACGGCCAGGAGGTGCCCATCGACGACGCCGACCCGCCGGTGCGGACGGCCATCCGGACGCTGCTGGCGGAGGTGCACGGGGACCAGGAGGCGGCGGCGGAGCAGATCGAGATCGCGTTGGCGAACGGGCAGCCGCAGGAGTTGGCGACGGTGGTGTTGCAGGCGCTGCGGTGGACGGTCAAGTTGGCGTTGGAGTGCGAGGTGCGGGACTTGGCTGTCGCGTCGTGGATCGAGGCGGCGCTGGACGAGTGACCCCCGAGGGGCTGCCGTGGGGCTGCCGGGTCGGCGGGGGCTGGGTCGGCGGGGGCCGGGTCGGCGGGGGCCGGGTCGGCGGGGGCCGGGTCGGCGGGGGCCGGGTCGGCGAGGGCCGGGTCGGCGAGGGCCGGGTCGGCGAGGGCCGGGTCGGCGGAGGCTGGGTCGGCGGGGGCCGGGTCGGCGAGGGCTGGGTCGGCGAGGGCCTGGTGTGGGACAACGGCAACCTCGGCGTCAACGCCTCCGCGAGCTTCGGCTTCGTCGGCAGCGGCTCCGGGTCGCCGCTCAACTGCACGGTCAACGGCGGCCCCTGCACCGGCGGGGGAGGCGGGGACACCACCGCCCCGACCGCGCCGACCAACCTGCGGGTCACCGGCACCACCAGCAGCTCCGTGTCCCCTGGCCTGGAACGCCGCCACCGACAACGTCGGCGTCACCGCCTACGAAGTCCACCGGGGCGCCTCGGTCACCACGGTCACCGGCACCACCGCGACCGTCTCCGGCCTTTCCCCCAACACCACCTACCAGTTCACCGTCAAGGCCCGCGACGCCGCCGGCAACGTCTCCGGCCCGTCCAACCAGGTCTCGGCCACCACCCCGAACGGTCCCGCGCCGGGCGGCCGGGGCGCGCCCTACCTGTTCCTGGGCTGGGGCAACCCGCCGGCACCCCAGACGGTCATGAACGCGACCGGCGTCAAGTGGTTCACCATGGCGTTCGTGCTCGCACAGGGCGGCTGCAACCCCGCCTGGGACGGCAACCGGCCGCTCACCGGCGGGATCGACGCCTCCACCATCGCCCAGATCCGGGCGGCCGGCGGGGACATCGTGCCGTCCTTCGGCGGGTGGAGCGGCAACAAGCTCGGGCCGAACTGCTCGACCCCGCAAGCGCTTGCGGGCGCCTACCAGAAGGTGATCGACGCCTACCGCCTCAAGGCGATCGACATCGACATCGAGAACACCGACGAGTTCGAGAACGCGACCGTCCAGGACCGCATCCTCGAAGCGCTCAAGATCGTGAAGCAGACCAATCCGGGCATCCAGACGATCGTCACCATCCCGACCACCCGGACCGGCCCCAACTCGTGGGGCAACCGGCTGATCGAGCGGGCGAACGCGCTCGGCGCCAACATCGACGTCTTCACGATCATGCCGTTCGACTTCGGCAGCTCCGACATCCGGACGGACACGATCAACGCGACCACCGGGTTGAAGGACAAGCTGAAGGCCACGTTCGGGTGGTCCGACGCGGTCGCGTTCAGCCACGCAGGCATCTCGGGCATGAACGGCCTGTCCGACCAGCGCGAGGTCACCACCACGGCCGCCTGGACCGCCCTGCGCGACTGGGCCAAGTCCAACGGCCTGGGCCGCTTCTCGTTCTGGGCGGTCAACCGGGACCGGGGCGGCTGCGACGGCCAGGTGTCGTCCCACTGCTCGGGCATCGCGCAGCCGGACTGGGAGTTCACCCGGATCACGGCCGGCTTCTGACGACGCCGAGGGGGCGCGGGCACCCCGCGCCCCCTCAGCCGAGCAGTTCGGCCACCAGCGCCCCAACAAAGACTTCACTCGATCAGGTACAGAAACCGCCCACTCCGCGGACTACCACCGCAGTCGCCCGTTCGGGTCCCCCTCCCGCCACCCGCCGGCGGCGGGAGGGGTCTTTCCGAAAGTGGACCCGGTCCTCACTCGAAGTCGAACGTCCCGCCGTCGACGACCACGCCGCACGGCGACGCGCGCCGCGTCGAGGTCGCCCGGGTCGTCCACAAAGGACACTTCAATGCCCAAAGCGTGTAGTGGAGGACATGCGGATACTCCTGTCGCACTGGGTTTTTCGGGCACGCCAACGGAAGTCGTCGTGCGCGGGGTGGATCAGCCCAGGCGACAGGCCATGCTGGTGACGCGCACGTGGTCCACGTGCCGACGGGTCACGAGCGGGCTCATGGCACCGAAGGTAGCGCCGGGTTACGGGCCGCGACAGGGTGTCCACGTCGTGGGACGCCTAAGGTTCGTGCCATGCGCACCGCACTCATCGGTTACGGGCTCGGCGGAGCCGCGTTCCACGCGCCCTTCCTCGCGACCACGCCGGGCCTGGTGTTCGACGCCGTCGTCACCGGCAACCCCGGGCGGCAGCGGCAGGTTCGCGAGCGGTACCCGGACGTGGCGGTCGTCGGGTCGCTCGACGAGTTGTGGGGGCGGGACCTCGATCTGGTCGTCGTGACCACCCCGAACCGGCACCACGCGGCCCACGCCCGCGCCGCGCTGGAGCACGGCCTCGACGTCGTGGTGGACAAGCCGTTCGCGGCCTCCGCCCAAGAAGCACGCGAGCTGGTCGAGTTGGCGCACGAAAAAGACAAGCGACTGGTGCCGTTCCACAACCGGCGGTGGGACGGGGACTTCCGCACCGTCACCCGCCTCGTCCGCGAGGGCGCCCTGGGACGGGTGCACCGGTTCGAGTCGCGGTTCGAACGGTGGCGGCCGGAGGTCAAGGGGTCGTGGAAGGAGTCCGGCGACCCGGCCGACCTCGGCAGCATCGTCTACGACCTGGGCACCCACCTGGTCGACCAAGCGGTCGCGCTGTTCGGGCGACCCGCGTCCGTCTACGCCGAGGTCCGCACGCTCCGCGACGGCGCTCAAGCGCACGACGACGCGTTCCTGGCGCTGACCCACGAGAACGGCGCCGTGTCACACCTCTGGGCGTCCGCCCTGGCCGCCGACCTCGGACCGCGCTTCCGGGTGCTCGGGTCCGCAGCCGCCTACGTCAAGCACGGCATGGACCCGCAGGAGGACCTGCTCAAGGCGGGCGCGGTGCCCGGCGGCACCGGCTGGGGCGCGGACCCCGAGGAGGCGTGGGGCACGCTGTCCGGGCAACCGGTCGAGACCGAACGCGGGGCGTACCAGGACTTCTACGCCGGCGTCGCGGCCGGCGGCAGCCCGGTGCCCGCCTCGGCCGCGGTCACCGGGCTGGAAGTGGTCGAAGCGGCCTTCGAGTCCGCGCGCACCGGGGCCGTCGTCAAGCTCTGACCCGCTCGGCCGTGCGCAGGGTCTCCCCGATCGCCAGCAGGCACAACGCGCTCACCATCGCCCCCGCGATCAGGTACAGCGACACCGGCCACGAGTCGTGCGTCGGCGTCACGCCCAACAGCCACTGAGCCACCAGCGGCGACAACCCACCGCCCAGCACCGCGCCCAACTGGTAGCTCAACGACACCCCGCTGTACCGCACCCGCGTCCCGAACAGCTCCGCGTAGTACGCCGGCATCGGCCCGAACAGGGCCGCCGAACCCGCGAACCCCAGGATCAGCGCCAGGAACACCGGCACCGGCGACCGCATCTCCAGCAACCAGAACAGCGGCAGCGCGAACAGCCCCAGGAACGCCGCCCCGCCGAGCATCACCGGCAACCGCCCGACCCGGTCGGACAGCCGCGCGAACACCAGCAGCGCCACCGCCTGCGCCGCCGCGCCGACCAGGGTCGCGTTCAGCAGCAGCGACTTGGGCATCCCCAACTCCCGCGTCCCGTAGGACAGCACGAATGCGGCGATCACGAAGATGAACATGTTGAACCCGAGGTTCACCCCCGCGCCCAGCAGCAGCTTCCGCCACGAGTGCCGCACCACCTCGACCACCGGCACCCGCGCCCGGTCCTCCGACCGCACCGCCCGGAACTCGGGGCTCTCCTCCACCGACAGCCGCACGTACAGCCCCACGCCGACCAGCACCAGGCTGAACAGGAACGGCAGCCGCCACCCCCACTCCAGGAACGCGTCCCCGGACACCGCCGTGGCCAGCGCCATGGCCCCGTTGGCCAGCACCAGCCCGACGGGCGAGCCGAGGAACGTCCAGCTCCCGTACCACGCCGTCCGCCCCGGCGGCGCGTGCTCGACGGCCATCAGGGTCGCCCCGCCCTGCTCGCCGCCGAGGAAGAAGCCCTGCACGATCCGCAGCGACACCAGCAGGATCGGCGCCGCGATCCCGATGGACGAGTAGGTCGGCAGCAACCCGATCAGGGCGGTGCACACGCCGGTCGCGGTGAGCGTCAGCACCAGCATCGAGCGGCGGCCGATCCGGTCGCCGAAGTGGCCGATCACCACCCCGCCGAGCGGCCGGGCCAGGAACCCGGCGCCGAAGGTCGCGAACGCCAGCAGCGTGGCGATGCGCGGGTCGAAGGACGGGAAGAACAGCTTGTCGAACACCAATGCGGTGGCCGTCCCGTAAAGGAGGAAGTCGTACAGCTCCACCGCGTTGCCCGCGGAACTGGCCAGCGCCACCCGGCGCACACCCGTGGTCCCCATCCACCCACCCTGGTGCCCAGCACACGCGCACAGCAAGGCCCGTGACCATGCCGGAGCACGACCACGGGCCGAGTTCCCGCTGAGCTTCGAGGCGTCCGAGACGGCGTCCGCATCCTGGTGCACCGCTCACCGCTGCTGGACGAACTGGACGCGACGACCAGATTCCCGGCGGGGATGAACGCCGTCCGGCGCGGGCTGGTGTGAACCGTTCGGCGATCAACGGTTTGAAACCGGTTCGTCACACGATGTAGTGAGATGGCTGGAGGACGTGGTGGCCGGCGCGCCACTGTGGTGACATGGCACCACTTCCTGTTCTCGCGGCCATGGCCGCATTCGCTCCGATGGTCGTCGCGGCCCCGGAGACCACGCTCAACGTCACCACCACCCGAGCGGTGGCCCAGGTGCGCATGGCCAACCTGACCTGCGAACCGGCCGGCGGCAGCCACCCGAACGCGGACGCGGCGTGCCGGCTGCTGTCCGATGTGGACGGTGACCTCAACGCCTTGCGGCCCGACCCCGGCATCGCCTGCACCATGCAGTACGACCCGGTCACCGTGCGGCTGACCGGCCTGTGGCGCGGTAAATCCCAGCAGTTCACGGCCACCTACGAGAACTCCTGCGTCATGCGGGCGCACACGGGGCCGCTGTTCGACGTCTGACGCTACGCTCGGCCCCATGGCCGAGTTGACCGTGACCCTGGACGGTCGGACGCTCCACGCCTACGACACGGGGACCGGCGGGTTCCCGGTGTTCTGGCTGCACGGCACCCCCAACACCGGAGCCCCGCCCGAGCCCCTGTTCGCCGACGCCACCCGCCTGGGCCTGCGCTGGGTCTCCTACGACCGCCCCGGTTACGGCGGCTCGACCCGCACCCCCGGCCGCGACCTGGCGTCCGCCGCCCGGGACGTCGCGGCCGTCGCCGACGCCCTGGGCCTGGACCGCTTCGCCGTGGTGGGCCACTCCGGCGGCGCTCCGCACGCGCTGGCGTGTGGCGCGCTGCTGCCCTCGCGGGTGACCGCCGTGGTCGCCTCCGCCGGGCCGGCCCCGTTCGACGCGGACGGCCTGGACTGGTTCGGCGGCATGACCCCGTCCGGCGTGGCGTCGCTGCGCGCGGCGGCGGCCGGGCGGGCGGAGAAGGAGGCCTACGAGGCTTCCGGGGTCGAGTACGACCCGGAGTTCACCGAGGCCGACGTCGAGGCGCTGGACGGTCCGTGGGCGTGGTTCGACCGGGTGGTCGGCCCGGCGCTGGCCGGCGGACCCGGCGGGTTGGTGGACGACGACATCGCCTATGTCGGCGCGTGGGGTTTCGACCCCGCCTCTTTGGCCGTGCCCGCTTTGTTCCTGCACGGCGTCCGCGATCGCGTGGTGCCTTCGGAGCACTCGGAATGGCTGTCGGCGCGCTGCCGGGCCGAATTGCGACTTTTCCCGTCGGACGGGCACATCTCCGTGCTGCGCCACATGCCCGCCGCTCTGGAATGGGCCGCACGTTACCGCTGACGAGCTGTGCTCCACCTGTTTGGGACCCGCTGGGGGTCCACGACACCGCCGCCGAAGTCGTGGGCCCCCAGCGGGGGTCTGTGCGGATGATTCATCCGATCTGTGTTCCGACAGTAGAGATCGGAGTCACATTCGTCAATAATCTTCACATTCATGAATTGGTGCAGCTTAACGGCTTCAGCTCAGACGATGAGATAACCGGGGGTCATATTCATCCGACGTGTGGTGACCGGCCGCGATCTCTCAGGTGCACCGATCTATCCTCCGGCCGAACCGGTTCTGGGGGGCTTCATGGACGACTTCCTGGTCTACACCGTCGGCGTGCCGCTGACGTTCCTGGCGATGGTGCTCGGCATCGCCCTGGCCGCGCGCCGCATCCTCGGGCTGCGCGTCGGCCTCGTGCGCACCACGTTCGCGTGCATGCTGGGCCTGTCGATCACCGCGAGCCTCCTGAGCGGGATGCCCGAGCCGGAGACGACGGGCGCGCTGAGCACCGTCCAGTTCGGCATCGCGCTGCTGATGATGATCGCGCTGCTGACCTTCGCCGAGATCATCGTCCCCACCGGGTCGATCCCGCCGCCCACCGAGTGGTGGCGGGCCGCTCGGGCCCGGGTGGCCCGCACCCGCCGGTACTCGCGCATCACGGCCATCGCGTTCCGCCACGGGCTGGGCCCCTACCTGCGCGGTCGGGAGCGCACCGACACGCGGGTGGCGCGGTCGCTGCGGCTGGCGCTGGAGGAGGCCGGGGTGACGTTCGTGAAGCTCGGCCAGGTGCTGTCGACGCGCCCGGACCTGCTGCCGGCGGACGTCATCGACGAGCTGACCCTGTTGCAGGACAAGGTTCCCGCCGCGCCGTGGCCGGCCGTGCGGGAGGTGCTGGTGGCCGAGATCGGCGCACCCGAGGACGTGTTCGCCGAGTTCGACCAGACGCCCATCGCGGCGGCGTCCGTGGCGCAGGTGCACCGGGCGCGGCTGCGGTCGGGCGAGGAGGTCGTGGTCAAGGTGCAGCGGCCCGGGGTGCGGCGGATCGCGGACGGCGACCTGGACATCGTGAACCGGTTGGCGGGCACGCTGCACGACCGGACCCGGTGGGGCCGGGCGATCGGCGTGCGCGACCTCGCCGCCGGGTTCTCCGCCGCGCTGCGCGAGGAACTCGACTTCCGCGTGGAGGCGCGCAACCTGCTCGCGGTGCGGGCGGCGTCCGGCGACTCCGGCGTGGTGCTGCCCCGCGCGCACGAAACCCTGTGCACGGCAAGGGTTCTGGTGATGGACCGACTGGACGGCGTGCCGCTGCGGTCCGCCCCGCTGGACTCGGCCGACCGCGACGGCCTGGCCCG
The DNA here is from genome assembly GCA_050954585.1 of Actinosynnema sp. CA-248983. GTDB lineage: Bacteria > Actinomycetota > Actinomycetes > Mycobacteriales > Pseudonocardiaceae > Actinosynnema. The sequence goes on from CP191863.1 coordinate 7,784,177, forward strand.
GTCGCTGCTGGACGTGCTGTTGCGCCAGGTGATGCTCAACGGCGTCTTCCACGCCGATCCGCACCCGGGCAACATCATGCTGCTGCGCGACGGCCGCCTGGGCTTGCTGGACTTCGGTTCCGTGGGCCGCATCGACACCCAACTGCGGTCCGCGCTGGGCAAGATGCTGCTCTCCATCGACCACGGCGACCCGGCGGGCCTGCGGGACTCGTTGCTGGAACTGGTGTCCCGGCCGGACGAGATCGACGAGCAGCAACTGGAACGCGCGCTCGGGCAGTTCATGGCGCGGCACCTCAGCGCCGGGATGCGGCCGGACGTGGAGATGTTCGGCGACCTGTTCAAGCTGGTCTACCGGTACGGGCTGAGCATCCCGCCGGAGATCGCCGCGGTGTTCCGGGCGCTGGCGACGGTGGAGGGCACGCTGGGCGCGCTGTCGCCCGGGTTCAACATCGTGGTGGAGTCGAGGGCGTTCGCGGACAAGCAGTTCAGCGAACGCCTGACCCCGGAGTCGTTGCGCCGCACGGTGACCGAGGAGCTGCACTCGATGCTGCCGCTGCTCAAGCGGCTGCCCCGGCGGGTGGAGCGGATTTCCAGCGCGTTGGAACAGGGTCGCCTGGGCCTGAGCATGCGGTTGTTCGCCGACGACCGTGACCGCCAGTTCGTGACCTCCTTGCTGCACCAGGTCATGCTGACCGCGCTGGGCGCGACGGCAGGCCTGATGGCCGTGCTCCTCCTGGGCACCGACGGCGGCCCTCATGTCGGTCCGGATATCACGCTGTACCAGGTCTTCGGCTACAACCTCCTGGTCATCAGCGTCCTGTTGGGCCTGCGTGTCGTGGTGACGGTCTTCCGCCCCCGTAGGGTGGAGACATGAGCATCCACGACATCGCCGTGAACACCTTGGACGGCACGCCGAGCAGCCTGGGTTCGTTGCGGGGCAAGGCTTTGCTGGTGGTCAACGTGGCGTCCAAGTGCGGTCTGACGCCGCAGTACACCGGGCTGGAGCGGCTCCAGCAGCGGTTCGGCGAGGCCGGGTTCTCGGTGGTCGGCTTCCCGTGCAACCAGTTCGCCGGCCAGGAGCCGGGGACGGCCGAGGAGATCTCGACGTTCTGCTCCACCACCTACGGCGTGACCTTCCCGCTGTTCGAGAAGATCGAGGTGAACGGCCCCGGCCGGCACCCGCTCTACGCCGAGCTGACCGCGCACCCGGACGCCGACGGCACGGCCGGCGACGTCCAGTGGAACTTCGAGAAGTTCCTGATCTCCCCGGCGGGCGAGGTCGTGGCCCGCTTCCGCCCGCGCACGGAGCCCGAGGACGACGACGTGGTCAAGGCCATCGAAGCCGTGCTCGCTTAGGCCACTGTCCGTTTCGGGCCCAAAGGCCCATGGCCTGCGGCCGTCACGAAGCGTATCGTCTTCGGCCTGCGGCGTCGGGGCCGGTCGCGTAGGGGTGACCGGTAGCCGGAAGGCTCCCGGCGCCGCGGCACGCCTTCCGGTCCCGCCGCACTCGCTGGGAGACCGGACATGAGACCACTCGCTGGATCGGCCGGGGCGGTCACCGCCCTGGCCGCGGCGCTGCTCGTACCGATGGGCACCGCGAACGCCCACGCCCCCTCCGGAGCCATCTTCACCACGCTGCCCGACGGCAGCGAGGTCAACTTCAACCACTTCCCCACCAAGCAGGACGTGTACCTGGACGGCGGCCCCGGCCCGGGCGCGCCCCAGCACGCGGCGGGTCTGGACGACGGCACCTACGTGTTCCAGGTGACCGACCCGAGCGGCAAGGTCCTGCTGTCCACCGATCCGGCCGCCTGTCGGCAGTTCACCGTGTCCGGCGGCGTCATCACCGGCGTCGTCGACACCACGTGCGAGCACGTGACCGGGACCGATGTGGACCACAACGCCACCACCGTGCAGCTGTTCCCGTTCCTGGACACGCCCAACAACGGCGGCGTCTACAAGGTGTGGGTCACCACGGTCGAAGACTTCCTGCTCGGCTGCTCCCAGCTCGGCGTCGCCAACGGCCTCGCCGTCGTGGACTGCGGCAGCACCGGCGGCAACCGCCACGGCTTCATCCCGGCCCACAGCAAGACCGACAACTTCAAGGTCGGCAACAAGGTCATCGTCGAGATCGACACCCGCTTCAACAGGTGGGACACCGTCGGCCCGCTGGACGGCAAGAAGGTGACCTGGACCGACACCAACGGCGCCTCGAACACCAAGTGGTCGTACTACGCACCGGAGCTGCACGTGTTCCACGAGGCGCACGTGGAGGCCGTGGAGGTGGGCGTCCACAAGATCACCGTCGACCACCAGCCGGGCTGCCACGTCGAGCGCGTGGACGTCCAGAACCAGCACCTCAAGGGTCCGGGGACGGTCTCGGTGCGGATCACGAACCTGAACCAGGAGAAGACGGTGTTCGTGGACGTGCTGTGCTCGTGACCTGCCCACCACGGGCTCGCATGGCACAGTGGAGTCCATGGAGCCCCTGATCTCGGAAGCCCGGCGCCGTTTCGCCCAGGGCACGGCACCGGGCCGGGTCTTCGCCGAGTTGGCCCTGTTCGCGGACCCGCGCGAGGTGGCGGTGGCGGTGTGCGTGGCGCTCGGGGTCGCACGGCAGGAGGCCGAGCAGTCGGTGGGCGCGCCGGAGCAGAACCCGGAGTTCTGGGACCTGGCCGGCTACGCCCGGCTGTCACCACTGGAAGCGGCCCACGAAATCGGCGGCCTCCTGGAAGGCGTAGGCGTCTTCAAAATCCCGAACGGCCGATAACCGCCCCCTCCCCCGCTTTTCGCGCCGAAGGCGCTGCTTTGCGCACGTCCAAAGATTAAAGAGCCTCGGCGGCCCTGCCCGACGGCGCTGCGCGCCGAAAGGCGACGCGCAGCCCGTTGGTCAGCACTCGATGACGTTCACCGCCAGGCCACCGCGCGCGGTCTCCTTGTACTTCACCTTCATGTCCTTGCCGGTCTCCCGCATGGTCTTGATGACCTTGTCCAAGGACACGAAGTGCGAGCCATCGCCCCGCAACGCCATCCGAGCCGCCGTGATGGCCTTGATCGACGCCAACGCGTTGCGCTCGATGCACGGGATCTGCACCAGCCCGCCGATCGGGTCGCACGTGAGCCCGAGGTTGTGCTCCATCGCGATCTCGGCCGCGTTCTCCACCTGCTCCGGAGTCCCGCCGAGCACCTCGGCCAAACCACCGGCGGCCATCGAGCACGCCGAGCCGACCTCGCCCTGGCACCCGACCTCGGCGCCGCTGATCGACGCGTTCTCCTTGAACAACACGCCGACAGCGCCGGCCGTCAGCAGGAATCGCACCACACCGTCGTCAGAGGCACCCGGCACGAACCGCGTGTAGTAGTGCAGCACCGCCGGGACAATGCCGGCCGCCCCGTTGGTCGGCGCGGTGACCACCCGGCCGCCGGCCGCGTTCTCCTCGTTCACCGCCAAGGCGAAGAGGGTCACCCAGTCCATCACCCGCAACGGGTCCGTCGCGTAGTGCTCCGCCGCCAACGTCTGCCGCATCTCGGCCGCGCGCCGCCGGACCTTCAAGCCGCCCGGCAGCACACCGGTCTCCGAACAACCCCGCTCGACGCACTCCTGCATGACGCCCCAGATGTGCAGCAGGCCCGAACGGACCTCCTCCTCCGTGCGCCACGACAGCTCGTTGGCCAGCATGACCTCGGAGATGGACAGACCGGTCTCACGCGTCCGCGCCAGCAGTTCGTCACCGGTCTTGAACGGGTGGGCCAACTCCGTCTCGTCGGCCTTGATGCGGTCGGCGCCGGTGGCGTTCTCGTCCACGACGAAACCGCCGCCGACCGAGTAGTACACGGCCTCGTCCAACACCTCGCCGCCCGAATACGCAGTGAAGCTCATGCCGTTGGGGTGCAACGGCAGGGACTTGCGCCGGTGCATGACCAGGTCGGTGTCCTCCTCGAACGGGACCTCCCGGACCCCGCCCAGCAGCAGCCGCCGCGTCGCCCGGATCTCGGCCACCCGGCCCTCGGCGGCGGTGGGGTCGACCTCCTCCGGCTTGTGGCCCTCCAGGCCCAGCAGCACGGCCTTGGGGCTGCCGTGGCCGTGCCCGGTCGCGCCCAGCGAGCCGAACAGCTGGACGTGCACGCGGTCCACCGACGTCAGCCGGTGGCCCAGGCGCGCGACGAACATCGTCGCCGCGCGCATCGGGCCGACCGTGTGGGAGCTGGACGGCCCGATGCCGACCGAGAACAGGTCGAAGACGCTGATCGCCACGGCGGTCAGTCCCCGGTCAGTTCCGCGTACTTGCCGGCGGTGAGCAGGCCGGTCGCGTCCTCGACGCGCACTTTGAACAGCCAGCCCGCGCCGTACGGGTCGTTGTTGATCAGCGACGGGTCCTCGGCGGCGGCCTCGTTGACCTCGACGACCTCGCCGCTGACCGGCGCGTACAGGTCGCTCACGGACTTGGTGGACTCCAGCTCGCCGCACACCTCGCCGGACTTCACGTGCTCGCCCACGGTGGGCAACTGGACGAACACGATGTCGCCGAGGGACTCGGTCGCGTAGGAGGTGATGCCGATCGCCACGGGGTCCTGGGTACCCGGCGCCCAGTCGACCCACTCGTGTTCGGGGGTGTAGAGCAGGTTCTCCGGAAAGGTCATGTCAGCGCTCCTGAAGCCGCGGTCGGGTCAGATCCCCACTCTGTCCTGGGACCTGAGAGCTTCACCGCTGTCGCGGCTTGCACCGTGGGTGCGCGCGTGAGCACGCTTTCCAGAGTCGCCTCGCCCGAGCGGTTCTCGTTGCCTGAGAGTGTGCGGGGTACTTGCTCCTTCGGCGCCCCGGACGTGCCGGGGACTCTCCCGCTCGGGTTCCGGCGCCCTCGCGGGCACCGCGGCCGATGTTCAGTTGGGCGGTCGCGAGCACGCTAAGTCCCCGGCCTCGCGGGTGTCAACGCGCGTCCAGTCTTGTTCGCTCAACACAATCGGACCCCTGCCGGTTGGTGCCGGCCGCACGATGACAGTGGATTCGGAGTACCGGACCTTTGGCGTAACAACGGCTGAAGGAGCCCACCGTGCGGATCTCAGTACCCCGCGAGATCAAGAACCACGAGTACCGCGTCGCGCTGACCCCCGCCGGCGCCCACGAGCTGACCCTGCGCGGCCACGACGTGTTCGTCGAGTCCGGCGCGGGCCTCGGTTCGGCCATCACCGACGAGGAGTACCTCGCCGCCGGCGCGAAGGTCCTGGCCACCGCCGAGGACGTGTGGGCCGAGGGTGACCTGGTGCTCAAGGTCAAGGAGCCGATCGCGCGGGAGTACCCGCTGCTGCGCAAGGGCCAGACCCTGTTCACCTACCTGCACCTGGCCGCGGACCGGCCGCTGACCGAGGCGCTGATCGCGTCCGGCACGACCGCGATCGCCTACGAGACGGTGCAGACCGCGAACGGCGCGCTGCCGCTGCTGGCCCCGATGTCCGAGGTGGCGGGCCGGCTGGCGCCGCAGGTGGGCGCGTTCTCGCTGATGAAGCCGTCCGGCGGCCGGGGCGTGCTGCCCGGTGGCGTGCCCGGCGTGCACCCGGCGCGCGTGGTCGTCATCGGCGGCGGCGTGGCGGGCCTGAACGCGGCGACGATCGCCGTGGGCATGGGCGCGGACGTGGAGATCCTCGACACCAACGTGGACCGGCTGCGGCACATCGACGCCCTCTACCGCGGGCAGCTGCGCACCGTCACGTCCAACCGCTACTCGGTCGAGCAGGCCGTGCGCGAGGCCGACCTGGTCATCGGCGCGGTGCTGGTGCCGGGCGCGAAGGCCCCGAAGCTGGTCGGCAACGAGCTGGTGGCGCAGATGAAGCCCGGTTCGGTGCTGGTGGACATCGCGATCGACCAGGGCGGCTGCTTCGCCGACTCCCGGCCGACCACCCACGCCGACCCGACCTACCAGGTGCACGAGTCGGTCTTCTACTGCGTGGCGAACATGCCCGGCGCGGTGCCGCGCACGTCGACCTACGCGCTGACCAACGTGACCCTGCCGTACGCGGTCGCGCTGGCCGACAAGGGCTGGCAGGCGGCCCTGCGCGCGGACAAGTCCCTCGCCTTGGGCCTGAACGTGCACGACGGCCTGCTGACGAACGAGCCCGTCGCCGAGGCCCACGACCTGACCTACACGGCGTGGAACTGACCCGACTCCGTCGGGTCGGCGAGGCCGCCTGGTAGTCGGCCTCGCTGTTCGAGGCCTGACGAGCGGCATTCCCTGAAGACGGGGCGTCCACCGGACCTGGTGGGCGCCCCTTCTCGCATCTGGGGGCAGATAAAAACGCGACCCGCTCAACCAGCCTGGGGGTCACTGGGAGCGGGTCGCGCAAGCCAATCTTAGCGGGGTCCGGTGGCCCGTGCCCAGCCGCCCCAGCCATCTGCGCGCAATTCTTGACCCAACAGGGCACGTTCTGTGTCCTCCCTCAAGCGTTCGAGTGAATTCCGCGGGTAACAGGTAAGTCACGACGCTCGGTCGGCCGATGGTCACAGCAGAACCCCTCCGCCGTCACGCAGCGAGTTCGTCCGCTCGCGTGGCGTCGCCGCCGCTGCCTGCCACACCTCCGATCGGAGCGCACATGGCTGAACCACAGGGCTGGATCGACTGCCACGACCCCTTCGGCCGGGACCGGTCGATGACCGTGCTGGTCGAGGACGACCGGGTCTTGCTGGTCGCGCCGCCGGGCGAGTCGGCTGTGATGTCGGTCACCCAGACCCGCAGGCTGCACCGCCTGCTGGACCAGGCCGCCGACAGGATGTGAGCGGGGTGGACGAGACGTTGCGGGCCGCGGTGCTGCGCCGGCTGGCCCAGTTGGACGAGGTCGCCGAACGGGGCGCCGCCGAGGCCCTGGTGCCGCTGGCGCGGGCCGAGATCAACCGGCTGGCGGACTGCTGGCGCCTGCTCCTGACCGTGCACCAGCCCGACTCCGACGGCCGCTGCCGCGCCTGCCCGGGCGTGCTGCGGCACCGGAAGTGGCCGTGCCAGGTGTGGACGATGGCCCACCAGCACCTGATCGGCGAGGGCCTGCCGCACCGCGAGCGGCGCCGGCCGCTGCGCAACCCGTTCCGGCACGACACCGGTCGCCACGACAGCGACCGGACCGCCGAGATCCCGGTCGTGGTGTCGAAACCGCGACATGCCCTCCCCGACTGACCCTCCTAAGGCAGGATGGCGCGCACAGGCGCTATCCAGGAGGGACGCGTGCACGACGGCAGTGGCCGCATCGTGGTGCAAGGCTTGACCAAGCAGTTCGGTCCGGTCGCAGCGGTGCAGAATCTCAGCTTCACGGTGGAACCGGGGTCCGTGACCGGCTTCCTCGGACCGAACGGCGCGGGCAAGACGACGACGCTGCGGATGTTGCTCGGGCTGGTGACCCCGACCGCGGGCCACGGCCTGATCAACGGCCGGCCGTTCCACCAGCTCGGCAACCCGGCCCGGGTGGTGGGCGCGGTGCTGGAGGCGCAGGGCTTCCACCCGAAGCGCTCGGCGCGCAACCACCTGCGGGTGTACGCGTCGGCGATCGGCGTGCCGGACCAGCGGGCCGACCAGGTCCTGGGCCTGGTCGGCCTCGGGCAGGCGGCCGACCGCAAGGCGGGCGGCTTCTCGCTGGGCATGAAGCAGCGGCTGGCGCTGGCCACCGCGCTGCTCGGCGACCCGCAGGTGCTGGTCCTCGACGAGCCCGCGAACGGCCTGGACCCGGAGGGCATCGCGTGGCTGCGGTCGTTCCTCCAGTCCTTCGCGCGCAGCGGGCGGACGGTGCTGATCTCCAGCCACCTGCTGGCCGAGGTCGAGCAGACCGTGGACCAGGTGGTGATCATCTCCCGGGGCCAGACCATGTACTACGGGCCGCTGGCCAACCTGCGCGACTCGCAGCAGAGCCGGGTGCTGGTGCAGCCGTCCGACACGGGCGCGCTGGTCGCGGCGTTGCAGGCGGACGGCGTGACGGCGCTGGAGCAGCTGCCGGACGGCCGGATCGCGGTGACCGGCGTGGAGAGCAAGCAGGTGGCCGACACCGCGCTGAAGGCGGGCGTGTCGATCTACGGCATCCAGGAGGAGAAGGCCGACCTGGAGCAGCTGTTCTTCCGGCTCACCAACGGCCAGTACGCCGCGTCCGGCCCGAACCAGTACGCCGGACCGCAGCAGCAGCCGGGCAGCGGCTACTACGCGCCCCCGCAGGGCTACCAACAGCCCGGCTACCAGACCCCGCCGGGCGGTTACCAGCAGCAGCCGGGTCACCAGACCCCGCCACAGGGCTACCAGCAGCAGCCGGGCCAGCAGCAGCTCCCGGCGGGCTACCAGCAGCCGCCGACACCACCACCCGGCTACCAGCAGCCACCCAACCCGTACCAGCAGCAGAACCCCTACCAGCAGGGTCAGGGACAGGGCGGACTCGGGGGCGGTGCGTGATGCTGGGCAACCTGATCAAGTCGGAGTTCCGCAAGACGACCACCACGGGCCTGTGGTGGGGCCTGATGATCCCGACCGTGCTGATCGCCCTGGGCTGGGCGCTGGTCACCGGGCTCATCGGCAAGGGCTTCATGGACGCCGTCAACTCTTCCGACGCCGAAGAGCTGACCACGATCATCGGCATCGACCCGTCGCAGTGGAAGGTGTCGCTGTTCGGGATGGCCCGCAGCATCAACGTGGCCACCATCTTCCCGATGATCTTCGGCGGGCTGGCGATCGCGAACGAGATCAACCGCAAGACGATCACCACGACGTTCCTGACCGCGCCCAACCGGGTGTCGGCGCTGAGCGCGAAGCTGGTGGTCTACGTCCTGTGGGGCGCCATCTACGGCATCGCGATCGTGGCGTCGGTGAGCATCGGCATCGCGATCACCTCGGACGCGAACACGCTGCCGGACGCGAGCGGCTGGCTCGCGCTGGCCGGGGTGGGTGTGCTGTCGTCGATCCTGATGACGATGTTCGGCGTGGGCGTCGGCGCGCTGCTGACCAGCGTGGTCGGCACCACCGTGGTGCTGCTGCTGTACATGCTGATCATCGAGAACGGCATCCAGTTCGTCCTGAACATCCAGGGCCTGCCGGAGGTCATCGGCTTCCTGCCCAACGGCGCGGTGAACGGCCTGACCGGCTCGGTGGCGTCGTCGCTGTTCCTGGCGACGGCCGGCGTGGTGCCGGACGACCTGGTGGACGGGGTCCGGATATTCGCGGGCGCGGCGGGCGCGTTCGACTGGTGGCTGAGCGGGTTGATCTTCCTGGCCTGGACCGCGATCTTCTTCCTCGGCGGCTGGGCGGCTACGCAGCGCAAGGACATCACCTGATCCAGTGATCTTGATCGGCTTATGGCCGCCTCCCCCTGGGTGGGGAGGCGGCCATAAGCGTTTTCGCTTATGAAGTCTGTCGGTGGCCCGACCTAGGGTTGGTTTCGTGAACGAGACCCAGGGCTGGATCAGACGCCTCGCCACCGCCTGCTGGAAACACCGGGCGCTCGTGGTGTGGTCGGTGCTGGCCGCCGTCGTCGGGGTGGGTCTCCAGGCCGTCGGCCCCCTGCTGATCAAGGTCGCGGTGGACGACGCGATGGCCGGTCGCACCGACCGGTTGGCGATGCTGGCCGCGGTGCTCGTGGGTCTGGAGCTGCTGACGTTCGGGACGGCGTTCGTGCGGCGCTTCCTGGGCGGGCGGCTGGCCGTCGACGTGCAGCACGACCTGCGGCAGGCGGTGTTCCACGCGGTGCAGCGGCTGGACGGGCCGAAGCAGGACGCGTTGCGCACCGGGCAGGTGGTGTCCCGGTCGATCACCGACCTCCAGCTGGTCAACAGCCTGCTGTCGATGACACCGCTGGCGTTCGGCACGGTCGTGTTCGCCCTCGCCGCGCTGGTGGCGATGTTCTGGCTGTCGCCGCTGCTCACGGTGATCGCGCTGGTCGTGGTGCCGGCGGTGGCGCTGGTCGCCGGGCGCAGCCGGCTCACGCTGTTCCCGGCCACGTGGTCGGCGCAGCAGCGGGCGGCGGACGTGGCGCAGCACGTCGAGGAGACCGTCACCGGCGTGCGGGTGGTGAAGGGGTTCGGGCAGGAGGAGCGCGAGGTCTCGCGGCTGGAGGCGCGGGCCGAGGTGCTGTTCGCCGAGCGGATGCGGGCGGCGCGGCTCACGTCCCGGCCCACCGCCACGCTGTCGGCGCTGCCGTTCGTGGGGCAGGTCGCGGTGCTGGCGCTGGGCGGGTGGCTGGCGCTGCGCGGTGACGTGTCGCTGGGCACGTTCCTGGCGTTCGCGACCTACGTGGCGAACCTGGTCGGGCCCACCCGGCTGCTGTCGAGCCTGATGGTGACCGCGCAGCTGGCCCGCGCGGGCGTGGAGCGGGTGTACGAGCTGATCGACTCGCAGCCGGACGTGGTGGACGGGGCGGCGGACGTGCCGTCCGGGGCGGTGTCGGTGGAGCTGGACGAGGTGACCTTCGGGTACACGCGCAGCGAGCCGGTGCTGTCGGAGGTGTCGCTGAAGGTCGCGCCGGGCGAGACGCTGGCCGTGGTGGGCACGGCCGGGTCGGGCAAGTCGACGGTGTCGCTGCTGCTGCCCCGGTTCTACGACGTGCACGCGGGCGCGATCCGGGTGGGCGGGGTCGACGTGCGGGAGCTGCGGCTGGAGTCGCTGCGGCGCGCGGTGGGGGTGGTGTTCGAGGAGGCGTTCCTGTTCTCGGACACCGTGCGGGCCAACATCGCCTACGGGCTGCCGGACGCGTCCGACGAGCAGGTGGAGGCGGCGGCGCGGGCGGCGGAGGCGCACGGGTTCATCTCGGCGCTGCCCGACGGGTACGACACGGTGGTCGGCGAGCGCGGGCTCACGCTGTCCGGCGGGCAGCGGCAGCGGGTGGCGCTGGCGCGGGCGCTGCTGTCCGACCCGCGGGTGCTGGTGCTCGACGACGCCACGTCGGCGGTCGACGCGGCCACGGAGGCGGCGATCCACCACACGTTGGCGCAGGTCACCGCTTCCCGGACGACGATCGTGATCGCGCACCGGCGGTCGTCGCTGGCGCTGGCCGACCGGATCGCCGTGCTGGACGCCGGTCGGGTGGTCGACGTGGGCACCCACGACGAGCTGCACGAGCGGTGCCTGCTGTACCGGGAGCTGCTGGCCGGTCCGGGCGAGGCGATCGAGCAGGTCGACCCGCGCGCGGACGTGGCGCTGGAGCCGGGTCCGGACGGCGTGACGCCCGAGCTGTGGCCGTCGTCGGACGAGGACGAACTGGCCGTGCGGGCGGCGAACCGCGCGGCGGGCACGGCCCGGGTGCCCAAGGGTCCGCGCGGCAGCGGCGGCACGTCCGCGCTGCTCGGCGGCACACCGCCCACACCGGAGCTGATGGAGCGGGTGCACGCGCTGGCGCCCGCGCTGGAGCGGCCGGTGCTGCACGGCGAGGACCCGCGCCGGCCCGACCCGGGGTTCCGGCTGCGCACCCTGCTGCGCCCGGCGCGCTGGGCGATGCTCGGCGTGGGCGGGTTGCTGCTGGTCGACTCGGCGCTGGCGATCCTGCTGCCGAACCTGGTGCGGCTGGGCGTGGACCGGGGCGTGCTGGGGCGTGACGCGGGGCAGCTGTGGCTGGCGGCCGGGATCGGGCTGGTGCTGGTCGGGCTGGGGTGGCTGTCGTCGGCGGCGGGCACGGTGGTCACCTCGCGGCTCGGCGAGCGGCTGCTCTACCTGCTGCGGGTGCGCAGCTACGCGCACCTCCAGCGGCTGGGGCTCGACTACTACGAGCGCGAGATGGCCGGCCGGATCATGACCCGGATGACCACGGACGTGGACGCGCTGTCGAGCTTCCTGCAGACGGGGCTGACCACGTTCGTGATCAGCGTGCTGACCGTGGTGGGCATCGCGGTGGCGCTGGTGGTGACCGACCCGTCGCTGGCGCTGGTGGCGCTGGCCGTGCTGCCGGTGCTGGCGGTGGCCACGGTGATCTTCCAGCGGCTGTCGTCGCGGGCGTACGCGCAGGCCCGGGAGCGGATCAGCGCGGTCAACGCGGACCTCCAGGAGAACGTGTCGGGGCTGCGGGTCTCGCAGGCCTACACCCGGGAGGCCCGGTCGGCGGAGGCGTTCGCCGAGCGCAGCGACGCCTACCGGCGGTCCCGCATCCGGGCGCAGCGGTACATCGCGACCTACTTCCCGTTCCTGGCGCTGCTGTCGGGGGTGGCGCAGGCGGCGATCCTGGTGGTGGGCGCGTACCGGGTGGCCGAGGGGACGCTGTCGCCGGGCATCCTGCTGGCGTTCGTGCTGTACCTGGGGTTGTTCTTCGCGCCCCTGTACCAGTTGTCGGGCGTGTTCGACGGGTACCAGCAGGCCCGCGTGGGCCTGAGCCGGATCGGCGACCTGCTGCGCACACCGACCAGCGTGCCGCCCGCGCCGGAGCCGGTCCGCGTGCCGGGCCTGCGCGGCGAGGTCGAACTCCGCGACGTCACGTTCACCTATCCCGGCACGTCCCGCCCGGCGCTGGACCGGGTGTCGCTGCGGGTGGCCCCGGGCGAGACCGTTGCGCTGGTGGGTGAGACGGGCGCGGGCAAGTCGACGCTGGTCAAGCTGGTCGCCCGGTTCTACGACGTGACCGACGGGCAGGTGCTGGTGGACGGCGTGGACATCCGCCGGTACGACCTGGGCGAGTTCCGCCGGCACCTGGGCGTCGTGCCGCAGGAGGCGCACCTGTTCGGCGGGGACGTGGCGGAGAACGTGGCCTACGGCCGTCCGACGGCGTCGCGGGCGGAGGTGGAGCGGGCGGTGCGGGCGGTGGGCGCCATGCCCACGGTCGCGTCGCTGCCTTCGGCGTTCCACCAGCAGGTCGGCGAACGCGGCCAGAACCTGTCGGCCGGCCAACGCCAACTCATCGCCCTGGCGAGGGCCGAGCTGGTCCAGCCGTCCCTGCTCCTGCTCGACGAGGCGACGGCCGCGCTGGACCCGTCCACGGAATCGGCGGTCCTGGCGGCCGGCGACCACCTGGCGGGTTCCCGAACAACCTTCGTGGTGGCCCACCGCCTGGCCACGGCGGCTCGGGCGGACCGGATCGTGGTGCTGTCCGAGGGCCGGATCGCCGAGCAGGGCACGCACGACGAGCTACTGGCGGCAGGCGGCCTCTACGCCCGCCTGTGGTCCCACAGCACAACCCCGGACCACACCGACCACCCCGCGCCGACCCACTGACCCGCCGCCGGCGATCACGCGGCACGCCAACGCGCCCGGCACACCAACGCGCCCAGCACACCAACGCGCCCAGCACACCAACGCGCCCGGCACGCCGTGAGCGCCGGGCGGGTTGGTGGTGGTCACTTCTCGGCGGCCAGCAGTTCGTCGAGCTGCTCGTAGCCCTCGATGACGCCGGTGTCCATGCCGCTGGAGACGGCCATGTCGCGGGCTTCCTTGCTCTCGAACACGCTCACCCCGCGCAGCCGGGTACGACCGCCGCCGAGGTCCTCGAAGGTCACCGTCTCCAGGGCCACGCCGTCCGGGTAGCCCTCCCAGGTGAACGTCTGCACGATCCGCTCCGCCGGCCGGATCTCGTGGAACGACCCGTAGAAGCGGTACTCGCCCTGCTCGTCGCGGTGCACGTACCGGTACTCGCCGCCGGTGCGGGCGTCCCAGGCGACGACCTCCATCTCCAGCCGGCGCGGGCCCAGCCACTTCTTCACCAGCTCGGGCTCGACGTGGGCCCGGAACACCGCCGCGGGCGGCGCGTCGAACTCGCGCACGATCTCGATGGTGGGCAGGTCGGGGTTGGCGGAGATGGTGGTCTCGTGGTGCGTGGTGGTGCTCATGATGCGTCTTCCTTCCGGGTCCGGGTCTCGTCCTGGTCCTGCTCTTCCGCCGCCATCTCGGCGAGGACGGAGTCGAGCCGCTGGTAGCGCTGCTCGGCCTCCCGCCGGTAGCGCTCGATCCACTTGGTCATCAGGTCGAACACCTCCGCTTCCAGGTGCACGGGCCTCCGCTGGGCCTGTCGACTCCGACTGACCAGTCCGGCGTCCTCCAGCACCTTGAGGTGCTTGGACACCGCCTGCACGGTCACGGCGTAGGGCTCGGCCAGCTCGTTCACGGTCGCGTCCGCCACCGCGAGCCGGGCGACCATGTCGCGCCGAATGGGGTCCGCCAGAGCCGCGAACACCCGCGAAAGCCGATCCTCCACTGCCGTTCTCCTTACTCAACCTCTCGGTTGAACAAACCGTACGACCGCACGCCGGCGTTGTCAACCATTTCGTTGAACAAGCAGGTCAGCGTCTCAGGGTCGCCCAACAGGGCGTGACGGCGAGGTGACGGGCAGGGAAACCGTGGCGCTCGCCACGTCCCCGCGCGATGCGCCGGACGGGTGGTGCATCCTCATCGGGACGACACCCCACAAGGGCGCGCGCACCGAGACAGACCAGGGCTGTCACCTCAAGAACAGCTCAAGCACCCATAACGTGACCGACGTCGGGATCGATCCTGTGATCGAGCACTCGTTGCCCGGCCCCTCCTGTGTATGAACTGCACCAGACGGGGGACTAGCCTGACCATGAGTGAGTCATTACCAAGAGCGAGATGGATAGAGGCGAGCGCCAGCCGTGTCCAGCAGCAGTCCTGCTTCTCAGTTCGGCCCCAATGAGTGGCTGGTCGAGGAGATGTACGAGCAGTTCCTCGCCGACCCGTCGTCCGTAGACCCGGCCTGGCACGACTTCTTCGCCGACTACAAGTCGACGCAGCGGTCGGGCAACGGCACGGCCACGGCGGCGGCCGGGACCACCACCGCGGCCACCGACAACGGCACGGCGGCCCCCACGGCCACCGCGACCAAGCCCCAGCCCAGCAAGCCCGCAGCGAAGCCGCAGCAGGCCGCTCCCGCGAAGCCGGCGCCCGCGCAGGCCGCCAAGGCCACGCCGGTGCAGCCCTCCGCGGGCGCGGAGCAGAAGCAGCTGCGCGGCGCGGCGGCGGCCATCGCGAAGAACATGGAGCTGTCGCTCACCGTCCCGACCGCGACGAGTGTGCGCGCCGTGCCCGCGAAGCTGCTGGCCGACAACCGCATCGTGATCAACAACCACCTCAAGCGGACCCGCGGTGGGAAGGTCTCCTTCACCCACCTGATCGGCTACGCGGTGGTGCGGGCGCTCCAGGCGTACCCGAACATGAACCGGCACTACGCCGAGGTCGACGGCAAGCCGTTCGTGGTCACGCCCGAGCACGTCAACTTCGGCCTCGCCATCGACCTGCCCGGCAAGGACGGCTCCCGCTCGCTCGTGGTGGCCTCCATCAAGGGCTGCGAGAACATGACGTTCACGCAGTTCTGGCAGGCCTACGAGGACCTGATCCGCAAGGCCCGGTCCGGCTCGCTGACCACCGAGGACTTCTCCGGCACCACGATCTCGCTGACCAACCCGGGCACGATCGGCACGAACCACTCGGTGCCGCGCCTGACTGCCGGCCAGGGCGCGATCATCGGCGTCGGCGCGATGGAGTACCCGGCCCACTTCCAGGGCACCAGCGAGCAGGCCCTGGTCGAGATGGGCGTCAGCAAGATCATCACGCTGACCTCGACCTACGACCACCGCATCATCCAGGGCGCCGAGTCCGGCGAGTTCCTCAAGCGCATCCACCAGCTCCTGCTGGGCGAGGACGGCTTCTACGACGACGTCTTCACGTCGCTGCGGCTGCCCTACGAGCCGATCCGCTGGGTCGCCGACATCCCCGAGGGCGCGGTCGACAAGACCGCCCGCGTCATCGAGCTGATCGACGCGTTCCGCACCCGCGGCCACCTGATGGCCGACACGGACCCGCTGAACTACCGCCAGCGCAGCCACCAGGACCTCGACGTCCTGTCGCACGGCCTGACCCTGTGGGACCTGGACCGGGAGTTCCCGGTCGGCGGGTTCGCGGGCCAGGAGCGGATGAAGCTGCGCGACATCCTGGGCGTGCTGCGCAACTCGTACTGCCGCACGGTCGGCGTCGAGTACATGCACATCCTGGACCCGGAGGAGCGCCTCTGGATCCAGGAGCGCGTCGAGGTGCCGCACGAGAAGCCGCCGGCCAGCGTGCAGAAGTACATCCTGTCGAAGCTGAACGCGGCCGAGGCGTTCGAGACGTTCCTGCAGACCAAGTACGTCGGCCAGAAGCGGTTCTCGCTGGAAGGCGGCGAGACGGTCATCCCGCTGCTGGACGCGGTGCTGGACAAGGCCGCCGAGCACGAGCTGGACGAGGTCGTCATCGGCATGCCGCACCGCGGCCGGCTGAACGTCCTGGCCAACATCGTGGGCAAGCCGATCTCGCAGATCTTCCGCGAGTTCGAGGGCAACCTCGACCCGGGCCAGGCGCACGGCTCCGGCGACGTGAAGTACCACCTGGGCGCCGAGGGCAAGTACTTCCGGATGTTCGGCGACGGCGAGACCAAGGTGTCGCTGACCGCGAACCCGTCGCACCTGGAGGCCGTGGACCCGGTGCTGGAGGGCATCGTCCGGGCCAAGCAGGACATGCTGGACAAGGGCGGCGAGGGCTTCACCGTGCTGCCGGTCGCGCTGCACGGCGACGCCGCGTTCGCCGGCCAGGGCGTCGTGGCCGAGACCCTCAACCTCGCCCTCGTGCGCGGCTACCGCACCGGCGGCACCGTGCACGTCGTGGTGAACAACCAGGTCGGCTTCACCACCGCGCCCGAGCACTCGCGGTCGTCGAAGTACTCCACCGACGTGGCGAAGATGATCGGCGCGCCGGTCTTCCACGTGAACGGTGACGACCCGGAGGCGTGCTACTGGGTCGCGAAGCTGGCGGTGGACTACCGGCAGGCGTTCAACAAGGACGTCGTGATCGACATGGTCTGCTACCGCCGCCGCGGCCACAACGAGGGCGACGACCCCTCGATGACGCAGCCGGCGATGTACGACGTGATCGACACCAAGCGCTCGGTGCGCAAGATCTACACCGAGTCGCTGATCGGCCGCGGCGACATCTCCGTCGAGGAGGCCGAGAAGGCCCTCCAGGACTTCTCCTCGCAGCTGGAGCACGTCTTCAACGAGGTGCGCGAGCTGGAGAAGCACCCGATCAAGGCGTCGCCGTCGGTGGAGGCCGAGCAGCAGGTCCCGACCAAGCTGCCGACCGGCATCCCGCGCGAGACGATCGAGCACATCGCCGACGCGCACGTGAACCTGCCCGACGGCTTCACCCCGCACCCGCGGGTCAAGCCGGTGCTGGAGCGGCGCGCCAAGATGGCCCGCGAGGGCGGCATCGACTGGGCGTTCGCCGAGCTGCTCGCGTTCGGCTCGCTGGTCATCGAGGGCCGCACGGTCCGCCTGGCCGGCCAGGACTCGCGGCGCGGCACGTTCGTGCAGCGGCACGCCACGCTGGTGGACCGCAAGAAGTCCGACGAGTACACCCCGTTGCAGCACCTCGCCGAGGACCAGGGCAAGTTCATGGTCTACGACTCGGTGCTGTCGGAGTTCGCGGCGCTGGGCTTCGAGTACGGCTACTCGGTGGCCAACCCGGACGCGCTGGTGCTCTGGGAGGCGCAGTTCGGCGACTTCGTCAACGGCGCCCAGCCGATCATCGACGAGTTCATCTCGTCCGGTGAGGCCAAGTGGGGCCAGCGCTCGGACGTCGTCCTGCTGCTCCCGCACGGCCACGAGGGCCAGGGCCCGGACCACACGTCCGGCCGCATCGAGCGCTTCCTCCAGCTGTGCGCGGAGGGCTCGATGACCATCGCGGTCCCGTCGACCCCCGCGAACTACTTCCACCTCCTGCGCCGCCACGCCCTCGACGGCGTGAACCGCCCGCTGGTGGTCTTCACCCCGAAGTCCATGCTGCGCCTGAAGGCCGCGACGAGCCCGGTCGAGGACTTCGTCGAGGACCGCTTCAACTCGGTCATCGACGACGCCCACGCGGCCGACCCGGCGGCGGTCAAGCGCGTCCTGCTGTGCAGCGGCAAGGTCTACTACGAGCTGGCGGCCGAGCAGGAGAAGCGCGGCCTGAACGACACGGCCGTGGTGCGCGTCGAGCAGCTGTACCCGGTGCCCGCGCGGAAGCTGACGGAGGCGCTGGAGCGCTACCCGAACGCGACCGAGCTGCGCTGGGTCCAGGAGGAGCCGGCGAACCAGGGCGCCTGGCCGTTCCTGGGCCTGGCCCTGCCGGAACTGCTGCCCACCCGGTTCAACCTCAAGCGCGTGTCGCGCCGCCCGATGGCCGCGCCGTCGGCCGGTTCGTCCAAGGTCCACGAGGTCGAGCAGCGCGAGCTGATCGCGAAGGCGTTCGAGTAGGCCGCGATGTACTTCACCGATCGCGGCATCGAGGAGCTGGAGGCCCGTCGGGGCGAGGAGGAAGTCTCCCTCGCCTGGCTGGCCGACCGCCTCCGCGCCTTCGTGGACGCGAACCCGGAGTTCGAGACGGCGATCGAGCGCCTGGCCACGTACCTGGCGCGCGACGACCAGGACGACTTCGAGGACTGAGCAGTCCGCACGGAAAGGGGCACCCGCCACGGCGGGTGCCCCTTTCGTTTCAGCCTCGCCTTCGGGCGAGGTGGTCGAGCTTGCGATTGACGGCTTCGACGGAGAACTCCGCGGGGTCGAAGTCGGCGCCCGAATCCAAGCCCATCCATTCGAGCATGTCGTCGTGTCCTTTCGCGGTCGGGTCCGCGAGGGTTTCCTTCAGCGCCGCGTAGGCCCACACGCCGCCGCAGTCTTCCGGCGGGCACGCGCCCTCACCGGCCGTGCACGCGAGGTCGCCGGCGGTGGTGATCTTCTTCGTCAGGGTGATGTCGTGCACCCAGCTGTCGCCGACCCAGTCGGCGAGCATCCGCGCGGCGGCGAACACCGGGCAGTTCCGGGCGGCCGAAGCCAGTTGTCCGGTCGTGGCGGGGACGAAGCGAGACGTCATGCGCACACGCTAGGGATTCCGGTGTCGCCTCTTCTTCGTGTCCCGTTGTCCGCAATGCACCCCGATCGGGTGATTCGACAGCTACGATCCCCGCAACCCGCTGCTCCGGTGGCGGGGTCGAGGCTGGGGAGGGCCTTGCATGGGGGTGTTCGCGCGCGCCTCGCTGTCCGCGACGAGGTCGCCTTACCGCCGCACGTCCTGCTGCTCCTCGGTGCCGTCGCGGCGGCCGTGGTGGCTCAAGGCGGGTACTACCTGCCCGGACGGGTGCTGTCCGGCGCTCTGGCGGGTCTTGCCCTGGTCCTGGCACTTCGCACCGCTCCCCTTCGTGGGCCATTGGTGTGGGCTTGTGGGGCGTTGGCGTTGTGGGCCCTTGTGCGGGGCGGGATGGCGGGGGCCTTCGGGTCCGCCTTGCCGACGGTGGCCGCCGTGGGGTGCTTCCTCGCAGGTGCCATAGCGGTGCGGCAGGAGTTGTGCGGGGACGTCCTGGTCTGGATCGGTGTCGGGGTCGCCGTCACCGGGTGGGTCGCCGTGGTGTGGCGGATTCCGTCGTGGTCGGTGGTGGCCGACGGGCTCGTCCGGGCCTCCTCGACGTTGACCTACCCCAACGCCGCCGCCGCGCTGCTGGCCGCGCTCGCCGTGTACGCGGTCGCCACCGGTAAGCACGCCCCGGTCGTGTGCCTGCTGCTGGTCGGGCTGGGTGCGACGCTCAGCCGGGCCGGCGTGATCGCGCTGGTAGTGGGGCTGCTGGTGGCGTGTGTGGCGGCCGGGCCGCGCGTGGTGGCGAAGAACGTCGCCGCGCCGCTGGTCGGTGCGCTGGTCGCGTTGGCCGCGCTGGCTCCCTCGTTCCAGGTCGCGCGCCCGGCGCAGGTGCTGCTCGCGGTGGCCGGGCTCGTGGTGGGTGTGTCCGGCGCCCACCTGCTGGAGCGGGCGGGCGGGAAGGTCCGGGTCGCGGTGTTGGCGGTGGGCCTGGCGGCTGTCGGGGTGCTCGGCGCCACGCGGCTGGAGTCGCTGCTGACCGGGCGGCTCTCGTTGACCTCGCCGGACCGCGCCGGTGCGCTGGACGCCGCGCTGCGGCTGGTCGCCGCGCACCCGTTGACCGGGGTCGGCCCGGGGCGTGGCTGGTTCGTGTGGACGCGGGCGGACGGGGATGCGCGCGTCATGCGGTACGTCCACAACGAGTACGTGCAGGTGCTCGTCGAGTTGGGCGTGGTCGGACTCGGCCTGGTGGCGTTCCTGCTGGTCGCGGTGGTGCTCACCGTGCGGCGGCGGGCGGCCGGGCCGTGGGCGGGAGCGGTCGCCGCACTGGCGGTCCTGGTGGTGCACAGCGGGTTCGACTTCCTGTGGCACCTGCCCGTCGTCCTCCTGACCGCCGGGCTGTTCGTGGGCCTGGCTGCTCCACCTCATCCGCCAGAGAAGGAGATCATGTGAAGACGTTCCCGAAGATCGCCGCCGTGGTGGCCGTGGCCGGCGCGGCCGTATTCGCGTCCGTGCTGCCCGGCAGCGCCGACGTGGCCGCCCACTCGCCCTCGGTGGGCGCGGTCAGAGTCGAGTCGCCGGCGACCCTGGAGGCGCGGGGCGCGGCCGTCCGCGTGTCCGTCACGGTCGTGTGCACGCCGGGCCAGCCCGCGTACGTCGGCGTCGACCTGGCCCAGCGCTCGGGCGGCAGCATCGCCCGCGGTGGCGACAACGAGTACATCCCGTCGTGCACCGGCCGCGCCCAGACCGTCGAACTGGTCGTCGTCGCCTACCAGGAGGCGCCGTTCCGCAAGGGCGCCACGTGGGCCCGGGGCAACCTGAACACCCCGAGCCAGGGGGCGATCTACGACGAGCGCGAAATCGAGATCGTCCGCTGACGCATTCCGGTAGGCCCGGCGAGGGTCGGGCCTACCGGACGCGTTCTCCCTTCCGCCACACGGCGTGCGTCAACGGCACGCCGGGGCGGTAGGCCAGGTGGGTCGCGCTGGGCGCGTCGAGCACGTGGACGTCCGCCCGCGCGCCCACCGCCAGGTGCCCGATGTCGGCGCGGTCCAGCGCCAGCGCACCCGCTCGGGTGGCCGCGTAGACGGCCTCCTCCACGGACATGCGCATCTGGAGCACGGCCGTGGTCACGCAGTACGCCATGGACGTCGTGTACGAGCTGCCCGGGTTGCAGTTGCTGGCCAGCGCCACGGTCGCGCCCGCGTCCAGCAACTCCCGCGCCGGCGGCAGGGACTGGCGGGTGGACAGGTCGCACGCGGGCAGCAAAGTCGCGATGGTGTTCGACCCCGCCAGCGCGTCGATGTCCGAAGTGGACAGATAAGTGCAGTGGTCGACGCTCGCCGCGCCCAGCTCCACCGCCAGCCGCACGCCCGGGCCCTCGCCGAGCTGGTTGCCGTGCACGCGCAGGCCCAAACCCTTGGCGGCGGCGGCTTTCAGCACCGCACGCGACTGGTCCTCGTCGAACGCCCCCCGCTCGCAGAACACGTCCGCCCACCGCACGTGCGGCGCGACGGCGTCCAGCATCTCGCCCACGACCAGGGACACGTACTCGTCCGCGTCGGCCCCCGGCGGCACCAGGTGCGCACCCAGGAACGTCACCTCGTCGGCGTGCTTCCCCGCGATGCGCGCGGACCGGACCTCGTCGGCGACCGTCAGGCCGTAGCCGGTCTTGGTCTCGACGTACGTGGTGCCCTGCGCGACCGCCTCGGCCACGTGCCGCGCGATCACCGCGGACAACTCGTCGTCCGACGCGGCCCGGGTGGCGTTCACCGTCGTCGCGATACCGCCTGCGGTGTAAGGCTTCCCGGCCATCCGCGCCTCGAACTCGGCGGTCCGGTCGCCCGCGAACACCAGGTGCGTGTGGCTGTCCACCCACCCGGGCAGCACCGCCCGACCCTCGACATCCACGCGGGTGTCGGCGGCCGGCGCGTTCGAAGAAGGACCCACCCAGACGACCACGCCGTCCGCCAGGACCAGGGCGGCGGCGGTGAGGCGGCCCAGGTCCGGGTCGTTGGTCGTCAGCTCGCCGATGTTGGTGATAAGGGTGCTCACAGCGCCTCCGTCAACAGCCTGCCCACGTCGCCGAGGGTCTCGTGGACCCCGTTCCGCGCCACCACCTTGCCGCCGGACACCACGACCGACACGTCGGACGCGGTGGCGGCCAGCACGACCTGCTCATCCGCGCAGCCGGCCGTGCGGACCGAGTCCATCCGCACCGCCACGAGGTCCGCCGGCATCCCGACCTCGATGCGACCGGCGTTCCAGCCGAGCGCGGCGTGGTTGGTCATCGCGGCCACCAGTTCCGCCGGGGTGAACCGGCCGCGCTGACCGGTGCGCAGGCGTTCGCCGTGCTCCAGGCCGCGCGCTTCCAGCAGCGGGTCGACCACCGCGTGCTGGTCACTGCCCAACGACAACGGGCTGCCCGCGTCGGCCAGTTCACGGGCCGGGCCGATGCCGTCGGCCAGGTCCGCTTCCGTGGTGGGGCAGAAACACGCGCCCACGCCGTGCGAACCCAGTGCGGCGATGTCCGAAGTGGACAGATGGGTGGCGTGCACGGCGGTCAGGCGCGGCGACAACGCGCCCGCCTCGGCCAGCAGTTCCGTGGGCGTCAGGCCGTAGGCGTCGAGGCACGCCTGGTTCTCCGCCGGTTGCTCCGACAGGTGGACGTGCAGCGGCCGTTCGGGGAAGGCGCCCGCTACCAGCGACAACGTTTCACGTGGCACAGCGCGCACCGAGTGGATGGCCGCGCCGATCTTCGTGTTGTCGTCCTCGCGCAGGTCGGACACCCTGGCGGCCCAGTTCTCGCCGGTGCCGTCGGAGAACCGCTCCTGCACGCCGCTCACCGGTTGCCCGATGCCGCCTGCCAGGTAGCAAGCGTCCAACAGGGTGATCCGGATGCCGGCGTCGAGCGCGGCCTGCCGCAGCGCCTCGCCCATCTCGTTGCCGCCGTCGTGCAGGTAGTGGAACTCACCCACCGCCGTCACGCCGGCCACCGCCATCTCGGCGTACACGGCCCGCGCGAGCCGCAGGTACGAGTCCGGCGTCAACGACGACGCCAGGTCGTACATGCGGTCGCGCCACGTCCAGAACGTGCCGCCGTCGCCGTGCGTCCGACCGCGCAGGCCGCGGTGGAACGCGTGCGAGTGGGCGTTGGCGAAGCCGGGGAACACCATGCCGTACAGGCGTTCGCAGCCCAACGGGATGGTGTCCACAGTGGACACGGACACGATCCGCCCCCGGTCCACCCGGACCAGCACGCGGGACGCGACGCCGTCCGGCAGCCACGCCCGCTCGCACCAGAAGCTCTTCATCGCGCCAGGTGCTCCAGCGTCGAGGCCAGCGCGACCACGCCGGCCGCGCAGTCGTCGGGTTCCGCGTGCTCCTGCGGCGCGTGGCTCACGCCGGTCGGGTTGCGCACGAACAGCATCGCGGTCGGGACGTGCCCGGCGAGGATGCCCGCGTCGTGGCCCGCACCCGTCGGCAGCGCCGGCACCCCGCCGAGCACACCGGAGATCTCGTCGCGCAGACCGGCGTCGAAGTGCACCGTGTCACCGTAGGACTCCTCGGTGACCCGCACCTCGCAGCCTTCCTCGACCGCCGCCGCGTAGGCCGCCTTGCTGATCGCCTCGACGACCTCCCGCGTGCGGGCGTCGTCGCCGGCGCGGGCGTCCAGCCACACGTCGACCGAGGACGCGATCACGTTGGTGCCGCCGGGGTTCGGCACGATCCGGCCCACGGTCGCCCGCGCGCCACCGGTCGCCGCCCGCCGCGCCGCCAGCACGAGCTGGGAGGCGGGGAGCATCGGGTCGCGCCGGTCCTCGATGAGCGTGGCCCCGGCGTGGTTGCCCTCGCCGGTGAACGTGAACCGCCACCGCCCGTGCGCCAGGATCGACGACGCGAGCCCCACCGGCACCTCCAGCCCGCGCCCCTGCTCGACGTGCAGCTCCACGAACTGCCCGATGTGCCGCAGGGCCTGCTCGTCCCGCCCCATCCGCAACGGGTCGAAGCCCGCCTTGTGCGCGGCCTCGCCGAAGGTCACGCCGTCCGGGTCGGTCAGCTTGCACGCCGCCTCCGCCGAGATCGCCCCGGTCATCAGCCGCGACCCGAGGCAGGCGACGCCGAAGCGCCCGCCCTCCTCCTCGACGAACACGACCAAAGCAATTGACTTCGCCGGACTGAAATTCTTAGCGCGGAGAAGGTCTATGGCCTGGAGGGCCGAGACCACGCCCAGCGGGCCGTCGAACGCGCCGCCGCCGGGCACGGAGTCCAGGTGGCTGCCGGTGACGACCGCGTCCGGACCGGGCTTGCCCCACCACGCCCACAGGTTGCCGTTGCGGTCGGGCACCACGTCCAGCCCGCGCCGCGTGGCCTCCTCGGTGAACCACTGCCGCAGCTCGATCTCGGCGCGGTCGAAGCCGTGCCGGGAGTAGCCGCCGCGCCGGGCGTCCCGGCCGACCGACGCGATGTCCGCGAGGTCAGTCATTGTGCGCCATCGGGATGTGCACGCCCTTGGCCGACGCGACCGCCGACGCCTCCGGGTAGCCCGCGTCCACGTGCCGGATCACGCCCATGCCCGGGTCGTTGGTCAGCACCCGCTCGATCTTCTGCGCCGCCAACTCCGTCCCGTCCGCGACGGTCACCTGGCCGGCGTGGATGGACCGGCCGATGCCGACGCCGCCGCCGTGGTGGATCGACACCCAGGTCGCGCCGGACGCGGTGTTGACCAGGGCGTTGAGCAGCGGCCAGTCCGCGATCGCGTCCGAGCCGTCGGCCATCGCCTCGGTCTCCCGGTACGGCGAGGCGACCGACCCGCAGTCGAGGTGGTCGCGGCCGATCACGATCGGCGCGGACAGCTCGCCCGAGGCCACCATCTCGTTGAACTTCAGGCCCGCCCGGTGCCGCTCGCCGTAGCCCAGCCAGCAGATCCGCGCGGGCAGGCCCTGGAACTCGACCCGCTCGCCGGCCATCTTGATCCACCGCGCGAGCTGCTCGTCCTCGGGGAACAGCTCCAGGATCGCCTGGTCGGTCTTGGCGATGTCGGCCGGGTCGCCGGACAGCGCCGCCCACCGGAACGGGCCCTTGCCCTCGCAGAACAGCGGCCGGATGTAGGCGGGGACGAAGCCGGGGAAGTCGAACGCCCGCTCGTAGCCGCCCAGCTTGGCCTCGCCGCGGATGGAGTTGCCGTAGTCGAACACCTCCGCGCCCCGGTCCTGGAAGCCGACCATCGCCTCGACGTGCTCGGCCATCGACTCGCGGGACCGGTCGGTGAACTCGTCCGGCTTCTTCTGGGCGTAGTCGTGCCAGTCCTCGACCGACACGCCCTTGGGCAGGTAGGCCAGCGGGTCGTGCGCGGAGGTCTGGTCGGTGACGACGTCCACCGGCACCTCGCGGCGCAGCAGCTCGGGCAGCACCTCGGCGGCGTTGCCGATCAGGCCCACGGACAGCGCGCGGCCCTCGGCCTTCGCCTTGAGGCAGCGGGCGATCGCGTCGTCGATGTCGTCGGCGATCTCGTCCAGGTAGCGGGTCTCCACGCGACGCTCGGCGCGCTGCCGGTCGACCTCGACGCACAGCGCGACACCCTCGTTCATGGTGACGGCCAGCGGCTGCGCGCCACCCATGCCGCCCAGGCCGGCGGTGACGGTGAGCGTGCCCTTCAACGTGCCGCCGAACCGCTTGCGCGCCACGGCCGCGAAGGTCTCGTAAGTGCCCTGGAGGATGCCCTGGGTGCCGATGTAGATCCACGACCCGGCCGTCATCTGGCCGTACATGGTCAGGCCCTCGGCCTCCAGGCGGCGGAACTCGGGCCAGTTGGCCCAGTCCGGCACCAGGTTCGAGTTGGCGATCAGCACGCGCGGCGCCCACTCGTTGGTCCGCATCACGCCGACGGGACGGCCGGACTGCACCAGCAGCGTCTCGTCCGCCTCCAGGTTGGCCAGTTCCCGGCTGATGGCGTGGAAGCTCGGCCAGTCGCGCGCGGCCTTGCCGGTGCCGCCGTAGACCACCAGGTCCTCGGGGCGCTCGGCGACGGCCGGGTCGAGGTTGTTGTGGAACATCCGCAGCGCGGCCTCGGTCTGCCAGTTGCGGGCGGTCAGCTGCGTGCCACGGTCGGCGTGCACCATCAGAGGGCTCCACTTCGGATCAGGTCTTCGGCGGCGGCGATCTCGGGGGCCAGGTGGCGGTCCGGGCCGGGGCCCGGGACGACCTCGCGGAGCTTGGCCACGGCCGCGGCGGTCGCCGGCGCCGGCTTCAGGGGTGCGCGCAGGTCGAGCGCGCGGGCGGCGGTCAGGAACTCGATGGCCAGCACGGTCCGCAGCCCGTCCACGGCCTTGCGCAGCTTGCGCGCGGCGGACCAGCCCATGGAGACGTGGTCCTCCTGCATCGCGCTGCTCGGGATGGAGTCGACGGACGCGGGCACGGCCAGGCGCTTCAGTTCGGACACGATCGCGGCCTGGGTGTACTGGGCGATCATGTGGCCGGAGTCCACGCCCGGGTCGTCGGCCAGGAACGGCGGCAGGCCGTGCGAGCGGTTGACGTCCAGCATCCGGTCGGTGCGGCGCTCGGCGATGCTCGCCACGTCCGCGACCGGGATGGCCAGGAAGTCCAGCGCGTACGCGACGGGCGCGCCGTGGAAGTTGCCGTTGGACTCGACCCGGCCGTCCGGCAGCACCACGGGGTTGTCGATGGAGGAGGCCAGTTCGCGGTCGGCGACGGTCTCGGCGTATTCCACGGTGTCCCGGGCCGCGCCGTGCACCTGCGGCGAGCAGCGCAGCGAGTAGGCGTCCTGGACGCGGGTGCAGTCCGGGCCGCGGTGGCTCTCCATGATCTCCGAGCCGGCCAGCAGTTCGGCCATCCGCCGGGCGCTGCGGCCCTGGCCGGGGTGCGGGCGCAGGGCGTGCAACTCGGCGGCGAACACGCGGTCGGTGCCCAACAGGGCCTCGACGCTCATGGCGGCGGTCAGATCGGCCACGTCGAGCAGGTGGTGCAGGTCCTTGATCGCCAGCACGAGCATGCCCAGCATGCCGTCGGTGCCGTTGATCAGCGCCAGGCCCTCCTTCTCGGCCAGCGTCACCGGGGTGATGCCGGCGGCCTTCAACGCGTCCCCGGCGGCCACCAGTTCGCCGGACGCGTCGCGCACGTACCCCTCGCCGGTGAGGGCCAGGGCGGCGGCGGACAGCGGGGCCAGGTCGCCCGAGCAGCCCAGCGAGCCGAACTCGTGGACGACCGGCGTGATGCCCGCGTTGAGCATGGCGGCCATCGCCTCGGCGGTCTCCAGCCGAACGCCGGTGTGGCCGCTGGCCAGGGTCTTCAGCCGGAGCAGGACGAGCGCGCGCACGACCTCGCGCTCCACCTCCGGCCCGGCGCCCGCGGCGTGCGAGCGGACCAGGGACTGCTGGAGGGCCGCGCGGCGGTCCGGCGGGATGTGCCGCACCGCCAGCGCGCCGAACCCCGTCGAGACGCCGTAGGTGGGCTTTTCGGCCGTCGCCAAGCGCTCGATGTGCGCGCGGGCGGTGGTGACCGCCGCGCGGGCCGCGTCCGTGAGCGCCACGGGCGCGTCGCCGCGGGCGACGGCGTGGACGTCCTCGCGGGTCAGGGGCTTCGGACCCAGGTGCACCGGTTGCTGCATGTGCACCATCACAACGCGGCGGCCCGCTCCGCACGAGCCGGAGCGGGCCGATCGTGTCTGGTATCCCAGACGGGGGTGGGTCAGCGGCCGACCCAGGACATGTCGGGGTTCAGCTCGTACTCGACCTTCTCCAGCACGGCGGCCAGTTCCTCGGCTGGGACGTGGACGTCCTTGAGCGTGGAGATGCTCAGCAGCCGGTCGGGTGCGAGGGTCACGGTCAGGGAGCTGTACCGGCCGTCCTCGTACACCGCCGGGTGGCCCATGACGGTGAGCTGGGTCGTCGTGGTGACCGTCCACAGCGGGGGCGTCTTCGAGGTGGCCAGGCTGACGCTGTACTTCTCCTCGCCCCGCTCGACGACCCCGCCGACCGACCAGTCACCCGAGTCCCGCACGAGGTAGCCCCAGATGGCGAGGCCGTCGGCGCGCACCGGCCGGGTGAACGTCGTCGGGTCCGGCCGGACGGACTCGGCGAACCGGCGCAGCGCGTCCTGCTGGTCGGGCACGCCCTTGATCTCGGCTGACAGCAGCTTGCCGCCGAGCCGCCAGTGGATGCTGTCCTCGGTGAGCGAGGCCGGCGCGCCGTTGACCGGGTCGGTCGCCGTGCCGGGCAGCTCGCCGTCGGCCTGCACGTTGAACGCGACCGACTTGCCGGGCTGCCCGTGGTTCTCGCCCCACAGCCGCTGGACGCCGTAGTCGCCGAAGTTGCGCGCGCGCTCGGTCACCCCGTCCGGCACCCAGGACACGGAGTACCCCAGCGAGGCGGTGTCGCCGCCGGGCGCCGGGGACGTGGTCGTCGGGACCGTTGTCTCGTTGGCGGACTGGCCGGGGGGCGCGTCGGCCGTCGCGGCGGGCTTCGGGATGGCGGTGACGGCGACGGCCACCGCCGTGGCGGTCGCGGCCGTGGCCAGCGCCAGGAACAGGGGTTTGCGGCTGCGGCGCGGCCGGCGCAGCGCGGCGAGCACGCCGCCGGGCGGCGGGGTGCGCTCGGCCTGGCGCAGCAGCGCGTCGCGGATCAGGCTCTCGGTGTCGGTCACAGTGCCTCCTTCACCCGGTCGATCGCACGCAGGGTCGCCAGCGCGCGGGAGATGTGGCTGCGGACGGTGGTCTGGGAACAGCCGAGGGTGGTCGCGATCTCGCGGTCGTCGTAGCCCTCGTAGTAGCGCAGCACGACCGCCGCCCGCTGCTTGCGCGGCAGCTTGGCGATGGCGTGCAACATGGCGTCGCGCACGTCGTAGTGCTCGGTGGGGTCGGCCATGCCGGGGTCGATGTCGCCGAGCGGCACGTGCGGTTTGAGGCGGCGGCGCCACGAGAGGAACTCGTTGGTGACCATCCGCTTCAGGTACGCCGCCGGCGCGTCGAGCCCGCCGATGCGCCCCCACCGCTGTTGCGCCCGCAGCAGGCACTCCTGCACCACGTCCTGGGCCAGGTGCGGGTCGCCGGTCAGCACGGTGGCGTAGCGCAGCAACGGGGTGACCTGGACGGCCACGAAGTCCTCGAAGCTGGTCGTCATACCCCTCCAATGCGCGCTGCCGCCGGTTTGTTGAGAATGGGTTTCGTGGGTTCCAGCAGCGACGTGCCGGCGTTGCGCCGGGGGTTGGCCGTGCTCCGCCTGCTGGCCAGCCGACCGGGCCCGCTGTCGGCGGCGGCCGTGGCCCGCGAACTGGCGCTGCCGAGGTCCACGACGTACCACCTCTTGGCGGAGTTGGCCGAGGCGGGCTTCGCCACGCACTTCCCGGAGGAACGACGCTACGGCCTGGGCGTGGCCGCGTTCGAGCTGGGCTCCGCCTACCTGCGCCACGACCCCCTGGAACGCCTGGCGAGGCCCTTGCTCCGCCGCCTGGTCGACTCCGTGGGCCGAACCGCCCACCTGGGCGTCCTGCACGGGGCTGAAGCTCTGTACCTGCTCCGCGAGCAGCCCCGGCAGCCGTCCACGATCGTCTCGGACGTGGGCGTCCGCCTGCCGTCCCACCTGACCGCATCCGGCCGCGCGATGCTCGCCCACCTCCCAGACGCCCAGGTCAGAGCACTGTTCCCGGGCCTGAAATCGTTCGTCGACCGAACCGGCCGAGGCCCCCGCAACCTGCCCGCCCTGCGCCGACTCCTGACCGCCGAGCGCCGCCGGGGCTGGGCCGTGGAGGACGGCTACGTGACAGAAGGCTTCGCCTCGGTGGCCGCTCCCGTCTTCGACCACGGCGAACGCCCCATCGCCGCGATCACGGTGACCTTCCGCCACGTGTGCGACGTGGAGTGCGGCGAGACGTGGCCGGAACTCGCGACCGAGGTCCGCCAAACCGCCGCCGCCCTCACCGACCGAATCGGCGGCCACCGAGCCTGACCACCAAGCACACGCCGCTCTCCGTTTTCCGGCGGGCAGCGCCGACGGGCAGCGCCGACAGGCAGCGCCAGCGGGCAGCGCCGCCGAGGGGCAGGCAAGTCGAGCCGCCGGGCTTCTTGCTCGTGTGACCCCCGTGTGGCCCACCTGTGGCTGAAAGGCGGCCCGCCGCGCGGAGTGCGGCGGGAGGCGAGCCGGTGCGCGGCACAAGCGAAGGGCCGCCGGAGTGTGTCAGCCCGGGAGTGCCCCTTTGTTGTGTGACGCGCCTGTCACCCGATCGGGTGGCTGTGGGGCTGCGACGTGCGGTGGGGTGAACCGGGATTATTCCGATCACGTCATAGCTAAGACGTGGTCTGACGTGGGCGGTAACGTGCTTGGCAGGAATTGAGTGATCGCAGGGGGTAGTGGTGGCGCCGCAGGGTGCGTGGAGCGCACAGTCGATGACCGCGATGACCGCTGGCATGCAGGGGCTGAAGCAGGCTGCGGAGTCAGGCTCGTTCGCCATCAGCCAGGAAGGCGCGGAGGCGTACCTGAAGGCCATCGGTGACGCCCAGCGCGACTTGCAGAAGCTGGACCGCAACATCTACGTGTTGGCCAACGAAACCCAACTCGGCACGAGTCCGGACGGCCAGGCGATGGCCCGGTACAACGCGGAGAGCGCCAACGGCGGCGGCGGGACCACGGGTATCGTGCCCGCACTCAACCAGCTCAAAGCCGCGTTGGAAGAGGCGCGCCTGGCGGTGCAGAAGGCCGTCGAGAACTACCGCGCAGTGGACGACGCCAAGGCCAACACGTTCAAGCGTCACTGAGTTTTCCGCGTCACCGAACTAAGGGGTCAGTTGATGAGGACTTCGGCGAGCCGGTTGGCGTTGCCGCTCGCGGTGCTGGGGCTTGCCCTGGTCGGGTGCAGCACCGGTGGTACACCGTCACCTGCGACGACCACGACCAGCACGGCAACCTCGAAGGCGTCCCCGACGACCACGTCGGGCAGTTCGTCGGGCGGCTCGTTGGCGTCCTACGACACGTGCAAGGCCCTGGAGGACGTCGCCGCTCAGTTCAAGCTCACCGACATCGAGGAGGAGGGCACCCAGCAATGCGGCGCCCAGTTCTCGCCGACGGTCGGCGTAGGGCTCAAGGCGTGGCCGTCGAAGGGGATCGCCGACGCCACCGGTGCCGGCAACCAGCAGATCACCGACATCAAGATCGGGCCGCGCAACGCGAAGTTGATCGAGAAGGGCGCATCGGACACCCTGTGCGCCGTGGCGGTCGAGGTGAACAAGTCCTCCCGCGTCGACGTCATCGCCTCCGCGAACGCATCTCTCGCCGAGGCGTGTGACGCCGCGCGGAAGGTCGCCGAAGCGATCGAGCCGAAGCTGCCGAAGTAGGACAGGAGGAGGGTCGTGACACCGCCGAACACGCAGCAGAACCCCAACGCGACCAAGGTCACCTACGCCGGACAGACGGATGCCGAGCTGCGTGCCGAGTACGAGAAGGCGCAGCGGGAGAACGCCGGCTTCTTCGGCCAGTTCACGACGATCGACGACTACCTGCGCTGAAAGGCCCGGTCCACCCAGATCCAGCAGAAGCCAAACCGCCGACGCCCTCACCGACCGCATCGGCGGCCACCGAGCCTGACCACCAAGCACACGCCGCTCTCCGCTTTCCGGCGGGCAGCGCCGACGGGCAGCGCCGACGGGCAGCGCCGACGGGCAGCGCCGCCGAGGGGCAGGCAAGTCGAGCCGCCGGGCTTCTTGCTCATAGGCGGCCCGCCGCGCGGAGTGCGGCGAGAGGCGAGTCGGTGCGCGGCACAAGCGAAGGGCCGCCGGAGCGTGCCCCGGCGGCCCTTCGCTTGCCCGCGCTTACAGCTGGACGGTCTTGAGGAACTCCGCCGCCACGTTGGCGATGGTCTGCTTGTCCACGTCCACCTTCTTCACCAACTCGGCCAGGTTCTCCGTGGTCAGCGCCTTCGAGACCTTGTTCAGCGCCTCCTTGCCCTTGGCGTCGATCGCGTCCGAGCGCAGCAGCGGGACGATGTTCTGGGCCGGGTACATGCTCTTGGGGTCGTCCAGTTCCACGAAGTCGTTCGCCTTGATGTCGGCCGACGTCGTGTACAGGTTCACCACCTGCGCGGTCCCGTCCTTCAAAGCGTCCACGGTCACCGGGCCGCCGGCGTCGGTGGTCTTGATCTCCTTGAAGGTGACGCCGTACAGGTCCTTGATCTTGGTCTGCCAGCGCTGCGCCCACTCGCCGGCCGCGCCCAGGACGTACTTGCCGTCACCCAGGTCGGCGATCGACTTCACGCCCGACGCCGCCGTCTCCTTCGTCACCACCAGGACGTCCTTGTCCTCGGCGGCCGACTTCTCCAACACCTCCAGGCCCGCCGGCGCGGCGGACTTCAGGGCCGGGTAGACCTCGTCCGACGACGTCTTGGTGTTGGACTTGTCGAAGTAGTTCAGCAGGTTGCCGGTGTACTCCGGCACCACGCCCAACGACTTGTCCTGCAACGCCTTCACGACCAGTTCACGGGCGCCGATGCCGGACTTCACCGTGACCTTCGCGCCGGTGGACTTGAGCGCCCCGGCGTAGATCTCGGCCAGGATCTTGTTCTCGGTGAAGTCGGCGGAACCGACCACGACCTCGCCCGCGGCGGACTGCTGGTTCGCCCCGCTCAGGTCGTCCTTCGACCCGCATGCGGAAACGGCGAAAGCCGCCGCGACGATGACGGCCAACGTGCGCTTCATGCCGTGCTTCCTCCCACTTCGACCTGCCTCGTGCGGCGCCCCGGCTGGGCGGTCAGCCGCAAACCCCTTGGTACGACGAGCCTTCCCGCGAATGCGAGGAGCACGTCCAGCAGCACGGCGAGCAGCGCGATGAGGACCGCGCCGCCGACGAACTGCCCGTAGTCCAGTACCCGCAGGCCGTCCAGCAGCGGACGGCCCAACGTCTCGATGCCCACGTACGCCGCGACCGACGCGGTGGCGACGACCTGCAACGTGGCGTTGCGCAGTCCACCGACCAGCAACGGCAGCGCGTTGGGCAGTTCGACCTTCCACAACCGCTGCGTGCCGGTCATGCCCATGCCGCGCGCGGCGTCCACGACACCGCGGTCCACGTCCTGGATGCCCGCGTACGTCCCGGCCAGGATCGGCGGCACGGCCAGCACGATCAAGCCGATCAGCACACTGGTCTGCCCGCCGCCGGCGACCAGGTACAGGAACGTCACCAGCCCCAGCGTGGGCAGCGCCCGCAAAGCGTTGCTGCCGCCGACCAGCAGCAGCCCGCCGCGCCCGGTGTGCCCGACGAACAACCCCAGCGGCACGGCGATCGCGCTCGCGCCGAGGACCGCGCCCAGGCAGTACAGCAGGTGCACGCCGACGCGCACCGGGATCGACTTGGTCCCGGTCCAGTTGGCCGGGTCGAACAGCCACGCGAACGCTTCGAGGAAGATCATGCGCGACCCGCCCTCGCCCACGGGGTGAGCGCGTCGCGCAGCGCCACCAGCAGCAGGTCCACCACGAGCGCGAGCACCAGGGTCAGCACGATGCCGATGACGATCGGCGCGAGGTAGCGCTGGCGGAACCCGTCGGTGAACAGGGTGCCCAGCCCGCCGGCGCCGATCAGGGCGCCGACGCTGACCAGGCTGATGTTGCTGACCGACCCGACCCGCACGCCCGCCGCGAGCACCGGCACGGACAGCGGCAGTTCGACGGTCAGGAACCGGCGCCACGGCCGGAAGCCCATCGCGGTGGCGGCGGCCGTGACGTGCGCGGGCACGGCGTCCAGGGCGTCGACCACGGGCCGCACCAGCAGCGCCGTGGTGTAGACGGTCAGCGCGATCACCACGTTGATCGGGTCCAGCACCTGCGTGCCGATCACCGCCGGGATGATCGCGAACAACGCCAGCGACGGGATGGTGTAGACCACGTTGGACAGTCCGACCAGGAACCCGTTGACCCGCCGGTACCGGTGGCACACCAGCCCCAGCACGACCGCCAGCACGACCGCGAACACCAACGGCAGCAACGACAGCACGACGTGGTCCAGCAGCATCGACAGCAGCGCGGCGCGGGTGCCCGCGTCGCTCAGGTAGTCGACGATCTCACCCACGGCGACTCTCGATGACGTCGAGGACCTGCCGCGCGGTCACCACTCCCGCGTACCGGCCCTGCTCGTCGACGGCCACGCCGAACCCCGACGGCGAGGACAGCGCGGCGTCCAGCGCGCCCCGGATCGGCCCACCCAGGCCGTACAGCGACCCGCCGGGCACCACCGCACCGTCCGGCGCGGCCCAGCCCTGCGGGCGGCCGTCGGCGTCCACGACGAGCTGCCACTCGCCCGCCGCGGCGGGTTCGGACACCGTCGTGACCTTGCCGATCTCCACCCCGGAAGCGTCCACAAAGGACAGACTGCGGTAGCCGCGGTCCTTGCCCACGAAGGAGGCCACGAAGTCGTCCGCCGGGCGCGCGAGCAGTTCGGCGGGCGGCGCGTACTGGGCGAGGATGCCGCCCTCGCGGAACACGGCCACCTTCTCGCCGATGCGCACGGCCTCGTCGATGTCGTGCGTCACGAACACGATCGTCTTGTCCAGTTCGGCCTGCAACCGCAGCAGCTCGTCCTGCAACCCCTCGCGCACCACCGGGTCCACGGCGCTGAACGGCTCGTCCATCAGCAGCACGGGCGGGTCCGCGGCCAGCGCCCGCGCCACGCCGACGCGTTGCTGCTGGCCGCCGGAGAGCTGCACCGGGTAGCGCCTGCCCAGCTCGGCGGGCAGGCCCACCAGCTCCAGCAGTTCGGCCGCGCGCGAGCGGGCCTTCGCCTTGGACCAGCCCGACAGCAGCGGCACGGTGGCCACGTTGTCCAGGACGGTGCGGTGCGGGAACAGGCCGGCCTGCTGGATGACATACCCGATGCCGCGCCGCAGCGTCGGTGGGTCGACCGCGAGGACGTCCTTCCCGTCCACCAGCACGGCGCCGGAGGTGGGGTCGATCATGCGGTTGACCATGCGCAGCGAGGTGGTCTTGCCACAGCCGGACGGGCCGACGAACACCGTGATCGTGCCCGCCTCGACCGCGAGGGAAAGGCCGTCCACCGCGATCGTCCCGTCGTCGAACCGCTTGGTCACGTCGCGGAACTCGATCACACCGGTGTCCTCCCCGACGAAGCCGGTCGGCGCGCCGCCTCTCGGCCGCCGGAGAACAAACCCTAGCCCGTTCGACGGACCGCGGCACGGCGTTTCAGCATCCGGTCGGTAGGCTGCTCCGGTTGTGGCAACCGAACTGGTCCGTGCTCTGCTCGACGCCCGTGGCGTGCATTCCCGCAAGCTGCGGCGCGTGCTGACCCTGCTGGGTGACGACTGGCACACCCTCGCCGACTTGGTTCGGATGCCCGCAGTGCCCCGCCGGACCGTGCAGGAGCTGCTCAAGGCGCTCGACGTCGACCTGGAGACCAGCGGCGACCGGTTCCGCATCGCACCGTCCCGGGTGGCCCAGTACGCGGACCTGATGGCAGGCAGCGACCCCGGCGACCCGGTGGACGCCCTGGTGTCCCGCAACACCGCCCACCTGCGGTCCCTGCTCGCCGACATCGCCGACGTGCCGCCGCCGCTGTCCGCGCTGGACCACGTGCAGGCGACCGCGGAGACGGCGCTGAAGCGCGCGCTGTGGCTGGACGCGCAGTACGACCTGGCCGGCCGGTCCCTGGTGTGCCTGGGCGACCACGACCTGACCTCGCTCGCGGTGACCGCCGTCAACCCCGGTGTCGAGGTGACCGTGGTGGACGTGGACGACCGGCTGCTGGAGTACGTCGAGGCGCGCTCGGGCGGCCGGGTGCGGACGCTGCACGCGGACTTCCGGTTCGGGCTGCCGCCGGCCGTGCTGGAGTCGGCGGACCTGGTGTTCAGCGACCCGCCGTACACGCCGGAGGGCATGGCGCTGTTCGCCGGGCGCGCGGTGGAGTGCCTGGCCGACCCTGGGTCGGGGCGGGTGCTGCTGGCCTACGGGTTCAGCGACCGGACGCCCGTGCTGGGGTTGAAGGTGCAGCAGGAGTTGCAGAAGCTCGGGCTGGTGTTCGAGGCGATCCTGCCCGCGTTCCACCGGTTCGACGGGGCGCAGGCCATCGGCAGCGCGGCGGACCTGTACGTGTGCCGCCCGACCGCGCGCCGGTCGGTGTCGCCGGGCAAGGTCGGCATCTACACCCACGGGCCGCAGTCGGTGGAGGCGTCCGGGCCGAGCGCGGAGGCGTTGGCCGCGCTGGTGGACCTCGCGCCCCGGCCGGAGTCCTCGCCCCCGCCCCGCCCCCGGCAGCCCGGGTGGGCCGAGCCGGTCGGCAAGGGCGCGGCGTCGCTGGCCGTGGACCTGACCGCCGACCCCGGGCCGTGGCTGCTGCGGACGTTGCTGGCGTGCGCACCGGGCCGGATGGCCGCGCTGGTGGCCAACAACCACCCGAACGTCTCGTCGGCGGCCGGGCAGGCGGAGCTGACGTCGTTGGTGGACACCAGGTTCAAGCTGCGGTTCCTGCGGTCCACTCCGGACGGCAAGCACTGCGTGGTCGTCGCGGACCAGGTACTGGCGGGCACGTTGGACGCGGGTGGGCTGGCCGTGCGGGAGGTGCTGATGCGGGCGCACGGCAAGCTGGGCAACGTGTGGCGCGAGGCGCTGACGACCGTGCTGCGGATCACCAAGCGCGAGGCCAGGGACCGCATCGCCGACCACCCGGACCTGGAGAACCGTCTCATCGACCTGCCCCGGGCCCGGATCGCCGCCCTGCTCCCCCTGATCCGCGTGTCCGCCCGCGACTGATCGCGCGGGTAGCGTGATCACATGGTCACGTGCGGCCTGACTACGCGTACGCGGCCGTGACCGCCGGCCCTCGACCGCTCGTGCTGGTCTGCCCGCTGCTGTGGCCGGTGCCGGCGGCGTACGCGCTCACCCCGGCGGTGGGACGCGGT
This sequence comes from Actinosynnema sp. CA-248983, assembly GCA_050954585.1. Classification (GTDB taxonomy): domain Bacteria; phylum Actinomycetota; class Actinomycetes; order Mycobacteriales; family Pseudonocardiaceae; genus Actinosynnema. The sequence goes on from CP191863.1 coordinate 7,820,878, forward strand.
GGATCACCCGAAATCCCCTCGGTTTCGACGCGCCACCGGTAACTTTCGGGGCGGAACTGGAGGGCGGCACATGAACCCGAACCAAGGCTGGCCACAACAGCCACACCCCGGCGCACCGCAGCAGTACCAGGGCCAGCCACCCCTGGGCGGCGCGTACCCCCAGCAGTACCCCGGCCAACCTCCCACCGGTCAGCAGTTCCCCGGCCAGCCCGCCTCCGGCCCGTTCCCGGGCCAGCCGGGTATGCCGGGCCAGCCGGGCATGCCCGGTATGCCGGGCCAGCCGGGCATGCCCGGTATGCCGCCGCAGTACCCGGGCCGCCCAGGCCCACCCCGCAAACCCAGCGCCGCAGCCGCCGTCGTGGCCGGCCTGCTCTTCCTGCCGATCGTGATCTACACCTACATCGCGGCCATCCTGAGCTGGGAGGGCAAACCGCCGTCGCCGCACATCGGCACCTCGGTGCTGGGCGGCGCGGTCTCCAGGTACATCACCCGCAACATCGACTTCGCGATCACCATCTCCATGATCATCGCGTCCCTGGTGCTCGTGCTCGCCCTGGTCCAGGTGTTCCGCGTGCCGGGCGTCCGCTGGGGGCTGGTCGCGCTGGGCGCGGTGTGCACGGCCTACTACATCTACGCGTGCATCCGCATCCTGTCGTTCGGCATGAGCGCTTGGGTGCTCGTGCCGGCCGTCTGCGTGTTCGCGTGGCTGATCCCCACCATCATCGCCGCCCTCCCGGCGGTAGGCCGGGCGAGCCGCCGCAACGGCCCGCCCCGGCCCGGTCTGGCCCCACCACCCCCGCTCAGTGGGGCTGACTCGCAGGCCTGCGCACCGGCAGCAAGACCACCAGCAGCACGTACACCAGGCCGATCAACGCCAACCCGGCGAAACCCCAGTTGCGCCCGGCGGGGTCTGGTCCTCCTCCTCGCGGGGGATGAAGGAGGTCAGGAAGTCCATCGCCGCCGTGCCCCCGAACTGGGGTTCCAGCACGGCCGCGACCTTTCGCCCGCGCTGCCAAGTCGGCGATCATCCGTTCCGGTTCCACAAGTCCCCTTGTGCGGTACGGCAGGGGAGTATGTCGGATCAGCCGGCGCGGGGGATGTGCAATGGACCAAGTGCCAGCACAGCGCGGAATTCCTTCGGCGGTACCGGGCGGGAGAACAGCCACCCCTGGTAGGCGTCCACGCCCACGCCGCGCAGCACGTGGAACTGGGTCGCGGTCTCCACGCCCTCGGCCACGCACTTGCGGCCCATCGCCCGCGCCATGTCCACGACCGCCCGCGCCACCGCGAAGTCCGACGAGTCGTTGCCCACACCGGACACGAACCGCCGGTCCACCTTGATGATCTGCGCGGGCAGGTCCTTCAACCGCGCCAGCGACGAGTACCCGGTGCCGAAGTCGTCCACCGCGAACCGGATGCCGCGCCCGACCAGCTCGTCCATCGACTGCCGCACCCGCGACGGCAGGTCCACCAGAGCGGTCTCCACCAGCTCCAGCACCACCCGGTCCCACGGGATGCCGGCCTCGGCGATCGCGTTCGCCACGATGTCCACGAACTCCGGGTCGCCGGGCACCAGACCGGCCAGGTTCACCGCCACCGACACCGGCTGGTCACCGGGCGTCGGCCAGGTCGCGGCCTCCTTCAACGCCGTCCGCAGCACCCACCGGTCCAGCTCGCGCAGCAGGTCACCCTGCTCGGCCACGGGCAGGAAGATGTCCGGCGGCAGCAGCCCGCGGTCCGGGTGCGGCCACCGCACCAGCGCCTCCGCGGTCTGCACCGACCCGTCGACACCCACCACGGGCTGGAAGTGCAGCGCCAACCCGTCGTGCGCCAACGCGTCCCGCAACTGGCCTTCCAGGTGCACCTGCCGGTCGGCGGAGGCGATCAACGCCGCCGACGCCAGCGACACCCGGCCCGCGCCGGACCGCTTCGCCTCGAACATCGCCGCGTCGGCGAACCGCAGCAGGTCGTTCCCGGTCGCACGCGACCCGTTGGGCACCGCGGCGCCTATGGACGCCGACACCCGGACCAACTGGCCGTGCACCGGCACCGCCGTGCGCAGCAAACCGGCGACCTTGGTGGCCAGCGCGTCCACGCCACCCACCTTGTCGATGTTCTCGCAGATGATCACGTACTCGTCACCGGACAACCGGGCCGCCGTGCAACCCTCCGGCAGACCGCCCTCCAGCCGCCGCGCCAACGCCACCAGCAGTTCATCGCCGGCGTCGTGGCCCAGGGAGTCGTTGACCCGCTTGAAGTTGTCGATGTCGCAGAACAGGACCGCGACCCGGGACCGGTCCTCGGAGTCCAGCAGGGTCGTCAGCATCTCCTTGACCAGCGCCCGGTTCGGCAGCCCGGTCAGCTCGTCGTGCGTGGCCTGGTGGCGCAGCGCCTCGGCGGTGCGGCGGCGCTCGGTGATGTCCTGGAAGACCGTCAGCCAGAACCGGCGGCCGTCGTCCTGCACGGACAGCGCGATGTGCAGCTCGCAGTAGACCCGCTCGCCGTCGGGCCGCACCAGGATGCGCTGCGGGATCTTGTGCACCCGGTCCGCGCCCATCTGGGTCATGCGGCTCACCGAGTGCAGCCGGTTCTCCTGGTCGTCGGGGTGGGTCATCTGGGCCGCGGTCATGCCCCGCAGCTGCTCCAGGTCGATGCCGAGCAGGTCGCACAGGGCGTCGTTGGCGTCCACCAGCCGCTCGGCCTCGTCGAACAGGCCGATGCCGACCGGGGTGAGCTGGACCAGGTCGGCGAAGCGCTGGCTGGAGCGTTTCATCCGGGTCTCGGCGGCGCGCTGCTCGGTGATGTCCTGGGCGGTGCCCACGGCCAGCGGCCGGCCGTCGGGGCCCTTCACCACCACGCCGTGGCTGCGGAACACGCGGACCTTGCCGTCGCGCCGCACGATCCGGTGCTCGCACTGCACCGGGACCTCGTCGGTCGCGAGCTGCTGCCACAGCTCGTCCACCCAGCCCCGGTCGTCGGGGTGCACGAGGTCCAGGTAGGTCTGGTAGCGGGTGTGCTCGTCGCGCGGCACGCCGAACAGGTCGGCCAGCATGTCCGACCACACCACGTCGCCGGTCTGCAGGTTCCACTCCCACACGCCCAGTTGGGCGGCGCGCTGCGCGTCGGCGAGGCGGCGGCGGTCGTCGCGCAGCTGCCGTTCGAGGGCGCGGGCCTCGGTGACGTCCTGGATGGTGCCGTGCACGCGGACGATCCGGCCGGACTCGAACTCGGCCCGCGCGCGGCAGATGTAGACGCGGTCGCCGAACTCGCTGCGCACCTCGGCCTCGAACGGCGTCTCGTCCTCGGCGTGCAGCAGCTCGCGGCGCAGCGACTCCAGCTCGGCCCGGTCCTCGGGGTGCACGCCGCACAGCAGGTCGTCGTCGGGCGCGATGCCCAGGTCCGCGTACATCTCCAACAGCACTTCGCTGCGGTGCACGGCCTTGGTCGGCATCTCGTAGCTCCAGCTGCCGATGCGCGCGATGCGCTGCGCCTCCAGCAGCCGGCCCCGCTCGGTCTCCAGGGCGCGGTCGGTGGTCAGCTGCGAGGTGATGTCGCGGATGTAGCCGGTGATGAACTGCGTCCGGCCGTCGGCTCTGAGCTTGGCCTCCGCGACGCCCCTGATCCAGCGCAGGTCGCCGCCGGGCCGGACGATCCGGTAGACGATGTCGATCGGGTTGCCGTCCAGCTCGCGGTTGGCCCAGTAGCCGGCGACCATGTCGTAGTCGTCGGGGTGCACGACGTCCAGCACGGCCTGCGCGCCCGGCGTGACCTCCCCCGGCTTGAGCCCGAGCATCTCGTAGTGCGACTCCGACCAGACCGTGACGCCGGTGGTCGGGTCGTACTCCCACGACCCGATCTGGGCGACCCGCTGCACCGTGCGCAGCCGCCGCTGTTCGTCGCGCAGCTCGTCGGCGGCCTTGGCCAGGTCGGACACGTCGACCAGCAGCACCGCGTGCAGGCCGGTGCCGGGCACGGCGCTGCGCACCACGCGGACCGGCAGCAGACCGCCGTCGGACTGGCTCAGCCGCAGGTCGGGGGCAACGCCCACGAGCAGTTCGCCTAACGACCGGCCGACCAGGTCGTCCGCGGCGCCGGCCTTCGCCAAGAGCGCGACGGCGTCGTTGGCCCGCATGACGACGCCCTTGGGATCGACCAGCAGCGAGGGACCCTCGGCCAGCGGGATGCCGTCGAGCGCGACCGGCGGCGCGGGCCGCGCGGTATCGACCAGCACGACCGGAGCGCGTCCAACCCGCTTGGGCACGGTCCCACCTTCCCGTGACTACGGCAGGGATGAACCGGCCCGGACCGCACCCGAATACGGCGTCCCCCTCCACGGGCAATATTCACCCGAGGAGAGGGACGGTATCGCTTCGGAGCGTCATCGCCCACCCCTCTTCGGGCTAACGAAACAACTCGAACGTGGTTTCGCTGGTCCGTTGAGCCGAACGGGCGGATGCGGCCGGAGGTCTCCCAACTCCGACTGGGGGTCAGGCTACTCCGTCCTGCCGAGCTGCCAAGGCCACGGCTGCCGCGACTTCGGGTCCGACCCTCGGGTCCAGGGCGCTGGGCACGATCCGGTCGACCGCGAGGTCGTCGGCGGCGACCGCCGCGATGGCGTCGGCGGCGGCCAGCTTCATGCCCTCGGTGATCCGCTTCGCGCCCGCGTCCAGGGCGCCCCGGAAGATGCCGGGGAACGCGAGGACGTTGTTGATCTGGTTGGGGAAGTCGCTGCGCCCGGTGGCCACGACGGCCGCGTGCCGCCCGGCGACGTCCGGGTGGACCTCCGGGTCGGGGTTGGACAGCGCGAACACGATCGAGTCGCCGGACATGCTCGCGATCAGCTCCTCCTCGACCTTCGAGGACGAGACGCCGACGAACACGTCCGCGCCGCGCAGCGCCTCCGCGATGCCGCCGCGCAGGCCGGAGCCGTTGGTGACCGCGGCCAGCTCCTCCTTGACCGGGTTCAGCCCCGCGCGCCCGGCGTGCACGATGCCGCGCGAGTCGACCACGGTGACCTCGCCGATGCCCGCGGCCAGCAGGATCTTCGCGCAGGCCACGCCCGCCGCGCCGGCGCCCGAGATGACCACCCGCTGGTTCCTGACGTCCTTGTCCAGGACGGCGTTGGCGCCGCGCAGGGCGGCCAGCACCACGACCGCCGTGCCGTGCTGGTCGTCGTGCATGACCGGCACGTCCAGCGCCTCGATCAGCCGCTTCTCCAGCTCGAAGCAGCGCGGGGCGGCGACGTCCTCCAGGTTCACCGCGCCGAACGACGGGCGCAGCCGGACCAGCGTCTCCACGATCTCGTCCACGTCCGTGGTGTTCAGCACCAGGGGGATCGAGTCCAGGCCGCCGAAGGTCTTGAACAGCGCCGCCTTGCCCTCCATGACCGGCAGCGACGCGCTCGCGCCGATGTCGCCCAGGCCGAGGACCGCGGTGCCGTCGCTGACCACGGCCACCAGGCGGTGCGCCCAGGTGTACTTGGCGGCCAGCGAGGCGTCGTCGGCGATCGCACGGCTCACGCGGGCCACGCCCGGCGTGTAGGCGATGGACAGGGCGCGCGGGTCGGCGAGCGAAGCGGTCACGCCCACGCCCAGCTTGCCGCCCTCGTGGGCCCGGAAGATCTCTTCGTCGGTCAGGTGTGCGGTCATGGGTTGGTCGTTCAATGCGGTCACGGGAGTCCCTCCTGCGGTGCGCGAGTCCTACGGCGCACCGGGACCGGCGTTGTCACGCGGATCTTCGGGGCCTGGCTGCGAGCCGGTCCGCGCGGTCTGCACGGCGGCCCTGGGCGGGCGGTGCGGGCAACTATGACAGCGCGCGCCGATCGTGTCTGCGGTGGGGATCACAGTTTTTCCGCAGGTCAGAGGGCATATAGAAGAACGTACGTCCGGTTTTCTGCACCGACCGGTCGGTTTTCCCAGGCAGGATCGGTCAAGACCTCGGATCTCTTAGGGTGTGCGCCATGCAGGCACGTGAGCTGAAAATTCCAGGCGCTTTCGAGTTCACCCCATCGGTGTTCCCGGACGACCGCGGGCTGTTCGTCGCCCCGTTCCAGGAGACCGCCTTCGTGGCCGCCGTCGGCCACCCGCTGCGGGTCGCGCAGACCAACCACAGCGAGTCCCGGCGCGGGGTGATCCGCGGGGTGCACTACGCCGACGTGCCGCCCGGTCAGGCGAAGTACCTGCACTGCCCGCGGGGCCGGCTGCTGGACGTGGTCGTGGACATCCGGGTGGGGTCGCCCACGTTCGGCCAGTGGGACGCGGTCGAGCTGTCGCCCGAGCGCTTCAACTCGGTGTACCTGCCCGAGGGCCTGGGCCACGCCCTGATGGCGCTGGAGGACGGGACGGTCACGTCGTACCTGTGCACCGAGGGCTTCAACCCGCGCGCGGAACGCGGCCTGCACCCCCTGTCCCTGGACCTCCCGTGGCCCGCGGACGTCGAGCCGGTCCTGTCCCCGAAGGACGCCGAGGCGCCCACCCTCGACGAGGCCCTTGCCGCCGGCTTGCTGCCTTCCTACGACGAGTGCACCGCCTGGTACGCGAAGCTGCGCTCTTAACGGAGTCTGCGCGGGCGCGGCCAGACCCGGAACCGGATCACCCCGAGCACCTCGGCCGCGCCCAGGGTGCGCGAGTCCGTGGACGCGAACGGGTTGTCCCCTTCGACGTGCCAGCCGTCCCCGTCCCGCCTGATCGCCCGCTTGACCGACAGCTGCCCGGGCCGGGCGGGCCACCTGACCAGCACAAGATCGTTCTCCCGGGCCGCTCGGGACGTTTCCAGGGTGACCACGTCCCCCGTCCTGAGGGTCGGGACCATCGAGGGTCCGGTCACCCGCACCAGCGGCAACGGCCTGGGTTCCCCGCGTGCCAACGATCACCTCCGCCTGCCCGCGCCGAGGCCCCGGAGTAGGGTTCGGCACGTCGGAGCATCCACTGTCAGGGAGGAACAATGCGACTGCTGTCGCGCATTCTCCGCCGCCCGCTACTGGAGGCCACCGCGCACTGCGACCTCCCGTGCGGTGTCTACGACCCGGCGCAGGCCCGGATCGAGGCGGAGTCGATCAAGGCGGTCCAGGAGAAGTACCAGGCCAACGAGGACCCCGAGTTCCGCGAGCGCGCCATCCTGATCAAGGAGCAGCGCAGCGAGCTGGTCAAGCACCACCTGTGGGTGCTGTGGACGGACTACTTCAAGCCGCCGCACTTCGAGAAGTACCCCGAGCTGCACGACCTCTTCAACCGCGCCACCAAGGCCGCGGGCGCCGCGGGCACCAAGGGTTCGATGGACCCGGCGAAGGGCCAGGAGCTCCTCGACCTGATCGCCCAGATCGACAAGATCTTCTGGGAGACGAAGGCCGCGGCCTGACCGCTCAGCGCGACGAACGGCGCCGACCGGGGGATTCCGGGTCGGCGCCGTTCTCTTTCCCGGGCCGCTTGATCATCGCGCGAAGCCGAGCAGTTCCCGGATGACGTCCTCCGACCCGCCCCAGGTCAGGTGCCCGATCACAGCCAGCGTGGCGTTCACCCGCGACCACTCCAGCAACCGCTCTACGTCCAGGTCACACGCCCGCGCCACCGCCGCACACCGCGCCTCGACCCCTTCCTTGCCGGCCGGCGTCGACCACGTAGTCCATGGCGTCGAAGCACGGGTCGCCCACGCACGTCTTCGGGTCGATCGCCACCAACCCGCGCGCGCCCCCAACGACCGCAGCATCTCGGCCTGCGACGCGAGGAACCCCCGATCGGGCGTCAGCTTGAGGATCACCGGCGACCCGTCGCGCCACGTGCACCGCAAGGCGACCAACGATCCCCCGTCGTCGATGAGGTCACCCACGGTCAGGTCCCACCGGGCGGCCAGTCGAGCGGACAACGCGGGCACGGCAGCACACCACTCGGCGACCTCCGGTCCGCACCGGACGGCGAGACGAGCGGTGATGGATTCGACGTTCACGGGGAGTCGTTCATCACGGCGGTCGCGGTCAACCCGATCGGCCGGGCGACACTACGATCGGTCGGGTGAGTTCCCACGTGTACCTGTTGCGCCACGGTCAGACCGAGTGGTCCGAGAGTGGGCGGCACACCGGGCGTACCGACGTTCCCCTCACCGCCGAAGGCGAGCAGCAGGCGCGGCGGGCCGGGGCGGTGTTGGCGCGGTTGCGGAAGACGGACCTGCCGCCGGCGCTCGTGCTGTCCAGTCCGCGGGAGCGGGCGTGGCGGACGGCGGAGTTGGCCGGGCTCGACGCCGGGCGCACGGAGGAACTCGCCGAGTGGGGCTACGGCGACTACGAGGGGCTCACCACGCCGCAGATCCGGGAGACCGTCCCCGGCTGGACGGTCTGGTCGCACCCCATCCCCAACGGCGAGAGCCACGGCGACGTCCACAAGCGCGCGATCGGCGTGCTGGAGCGCGCCAAGCGGGCGCTGCCCGGCGGGGACGTCGTGCTCATCGGGCACGGGCACTTCAGCCGCGTGCTCATCGCGACCTGGCTGAACCTGCCGCCCAGCGAAGGCGTCCACTTCGGACTGGACCCGGCCGGCCTGACCGTGCTCGGTGACGAACGCGGCGACCCGCAGGTCCGCCGGCTCAACGTGCCCGCCTGGGAGGTAGACGGTGACTGACACCCGCATCCGCCGCGCACGCCCCGAGGACGTGCCCGCCATGGTCCGGCTCGCCGAGGAGCTGGCCGAGTACGAACGCGCCCGCCACGAGTGCCGGCTTACCGACGACCAGCTCCACACCGCGCTGTTCCGGGACAACCCCGCGCTGTTCGGGCACGTGGCCGAAGTGGACGGTCGCGTGGTCGGGATGGCGTTGTGGTTCCTGAACTTCTCCACCTGGCGCGGGACGCACGGCATCTACCTGGAGGACCTGTACGTCCAGCCGGAGCAGCGCGGCGGCGGGCTGGGCAAGGCGCTGCTCCAGGCGCTGGCGCAGGAGTGCGTCGCCAACGGCTACCAGCGCCTGGAGTGGTCCGTCCTGGACTGGAACGCCCCCGCCATCGGCTTCTACAAGTCGCTCGGCGCGATCCCGATGGACGAGTGGACGGTGTTCCGACTGACCGATCAGGCCCTCGACGACCTCGGGAAGGTCGACGGCTGATCTCGAAACGCTCACGAAACGGCGAATAACCATCGGTTTCCCGCACGGCCTTGACGCGTACTTGACATCGTCCCGCGCCGTGACCGACCGCGGTACCCCCGATGTGGGCGGATGTCGCCCCTCACCGCGGTCGTCCGGAAGGAAGTTCGACCGTGAACCAGACCGACGCCTCCCTGGGTGTTGTCCCGATCATCATCAGCCTCGCGATCGTGGTGCTGATGATCGCGGCGATGTGGAAGGTGTTCGCCAAGGCCGGCCAGCCCGGCTGGGCGGCGATCATCCCGATCTACAACATCTACGTGCTGCTGAAGGTCGCCGGCCGGCCGGGCTGGTGGCTGATCCTGATGCTCATCCCGCTGGTCAACCTGATCGTGTCGATCATCGTGTCGCTGGACGTCGCCAAGTCGTTCGGCAAGAGCGGCGCGTTCGGCTTCTTCGGCCTGTGGCTGTTCGGCATCATCGGCTACCCGATGCTGGGCTTCGGCGGCGCCCGCTACCAGGGCCCCGCGGCGGCCTGACCCGTCAGCGCCGGACCTCCCGCACCCCCGATCCGCGGGAGGTCTGGCGCACCAGGCCGACCCACCAGATGAAGGTCAGCGCGATCACCGTCGGGTTCTTCACGAACAGCAGGACCGCCAGGTAGCCCTGACGGGCGTCGGCCGGCAGCAGCCCGCCGACGACGCTCTCCAACACCCACCGCCTCGCCGACCGCCGACGCGATGTCCGCCCGTGCCGCTCCCGCCCCCGCAGTGCCCACCACCGCCGCACCCGCCCCCGCAGTGCCCACCACCGCACCTACTGCCGCAGTGCCCGCCGCCACAGCGTCAACCGCCACAGCGTCAACCGCCACAGCGTCAACCGCCACAGCGTCAACCGCCACAGCGTCAACCGCCACAGCGTCAACCGCCACAGCGTCAACCGCCACAGCGTCAACCGCCGCAGCGTCGGCCGCCGCCTCGGTTGGTGCCGCGCCCGTCCCCGCAACGTCCACTCCCACCACACGCCCCGCCATCCCCATCTGCATCCCCACCCAAACACTTCAGACACCTAAAACTTTTACTTCAGCATACTGAAATATCCGATCAGGTAAAGTGACGGGTATGAGCGACCTGGGTCGGGAGCTGAGCACAGCCGTAGTCGCGTTCCACGAAGCCGTCGGCGCACGCCTAGGCGTGTCAGCAGTCGACCAACGAGCCCTCGCCCTCCTCGCCAAGCAGGGCCCCATGCCGGCCGGCGACCTGGCCAAGCGGATCAACCTCACGCCCGGCGCGGTCACTGGTGTGGTGGATCGGCTTGAGGATGCGGGGCTCGCACGGCGGGATCCCGATCCGCAGGACCGGCGCAAGGTGCTCGTCCAGGCGGTGGATGGGGTGTTCGCGGACGTGTTCAGCGAACTCGGTGCCGCGATGGCCGAAGTGACCGCCCGCTACTCCCCCGAAGAACAGCAGGTCATCGGGGACTGGGTGGTCCGCACGATCGACGTCCTCCGGGAGCAGACCGGCAAGCTCAGCGCCGGACGCCGACCGCCCCGTAGCTGACCGTCTCGGCGCCCGTCGCGGGCGGGCCGTCCTCGCGCCACCGGGCCGCCAGCACCAGCCCCGGTTCCAGCAGGTCGAAACCCGCCAGCAACGGCTCGATCTCCGCCTTCGACCGGGCCATGATCGGGGTCATCGTCTCGGCCGCCACGGCGACCAGCTTCTCCACCATCTCCGGCTGCACGTCCGCGGTCAGGTGGCTGACCACGAGGTAGCTGCCGGGCGCCATCGCGGACCGGTACCGGGCGATCACGTCGGCGGGGCGTTCGTCGTCGGAGAGGTACGGCAGGATCGCGACTATCAGGACGGCGATCGGCTCCGTCAGGTCCAGCAGCGACCGGGCCTCGGGCGAACCCAGCACGGCATCGGGGTCGCGCAGGTCCGCCTCGGCCATCGCGGCGTTGGGGTTGTCGCGCAGCATGGTGCGGCCGTGGGCGGCGGTGACGGGGTCGTTGTCGACGTAGACCACGCGGCACGTCGGGTCGACCTGCTGGGCGACCTCGTGGACGTTGCCCGCGGTCGGGATGCCCGAGCCCAGGTCGAGGAACTGGCGGATGCCCGCCGCCACGCACACGCGCACGGCTCGGCGCAGGAAGGCACGGGTGTGCTGGACCATCTCGGCGGTCGGGATGACCTTCATGGACTGCTCGGCGAACTCGCGGTCGACCGCGAAGTTGTGCGCGCCGCCGAGGTAGTAGTCGTACAGCCTGGCCACGTTCGGGCGCTCGGCGTCATGCGCCGACACCCTTCTCGGGGGGTTCTGCACCGCACACCTCACCCTGCCTGCTGCCGGAGCGCGTGGAAGCCCGCCGAACCGTATCCGGCTACTCCGTTCGTGTCCATCCGCACAATGCGAACACGCAGGGTGATTGTGACTGGTGAACCCCTCGAAATCCAAACCCGGTGGTGCCCCGGCCGAGGGGGCGATGCAGGGGAAGGGGGTCAACCCCCTCGGCCGGAGAGCCGTTTCGTCACACGCCGGCGTAGGAGCGGATCCAGTCGCGGTAGCGGGTGACGGCGGTGTAGTTCGAGCGGGTGGAGCGGTCGCTCGTGGAGGCGACGCCGACCTGGTAGTACCGGCCGTCGACCGGGCTGGTGGCGAACATCGGGCCGCCCGAGTCGCCGCCCGCCGCGATGCCGTCGACGCGGGTCACCGAGATCGCGATGCCGCCGCGGTAGTCGCGGCCGTTGACCGAGGTGACGCGGGTGTTGGCGTACTTGAGGTACCGGGACTGGCAGTTGATCTCGGGCTGGTTGGTGCAGGTCGCGCCCCAGCCGTAGAGCTGCACGGTCTGGCCGACCTGGACCGCCGTCGTGGTGCCCAGCGGGGCGTAGGTGGCCGAGACGGACCGGTCGAGTTGCGCCAGGGCGATGTCGGCCGAGGGGTGCTGGATGATCCGGGTGGCGGTGGCCATGGTGCCGCCGGAGGTCTGGTCCAGGCTGCCGATGCGGAAGGTGTAGGTGCCGGAGCTGGCCACGCAGTGCTGGGCGGTCAGGACCCACTGCGGGGCGATGATCGTGGCGGAGCAGTTCTGCTGGCCGTTGCGGAACAGGCGGGCCGCCCAGGGGGCGTTGTTCGCGTAGCCGCCGCCGATGATGTACGGCTGGACGTCGGACTCCTGGGCCTGTGCGGCCGGGGCCAGGGTCGTCAGGGCGAGGGCCGAGAGCAGCGCGGCAGCAGCTCCGACCACCGCGGACAGGGCGCGGTTCAGTCGCATGGATTCGTCACCTCAACGAACGCAGGGAGTGGTGATATCACCACTCACAGCGTCACTCGTTCGAGTGACGGGGACCACCCGCCGTTCGTTGGCGAACGGCCAGCCGATGGTCGGGGGCCGAACGGCGGGCAAGGCGGACGCGACAAGACCTCCCGACCGCCGCCCCACAGGCGCCCCGTGCCGTCAGCCGCGCTCCCCGACGAACGTGGCGTGCAGCAGGTGCGCGAGACCGTCCGCGTACCGCTCGGCCGTCCACCCCCGATCCGCGAGGAGCCGTTCCAGCACCTCCCAGGACATCAGCGCCCACAGCACGTCGGCGGCCGTCTGGGCGGTCCACGCCGGAGCCGGCACGCCCTCGTCGGCCAGCCGCTCCGCGAGCCGCGCGCACCCCCTGCGCCAGTTCTCCAGCGATGTCCGGTGCAGCCGCGCGGCGTCCGGGTCGGTGCGCGCGGCGTGCGCCACGGCGACGCCGACCGCCATGATCCGCGGGTGGGTCCGCGCGATGTGGTGCGCCCACTCCCGCAGGGCCGCCACCGCGTCGGGCTGCTGCCAGATCGGTCCAGCGAAGCCTCCAGGTCCTCCGCGCTGGCCGCCGGTGTCGACCTGTGCGTGGACATGGGCGAGGGCGCGGGACCGATGGTGATCGGGCTACCGCTGACGGCGGGGTTAACGCTGGTGTTCGGCCTGGGCGGCGCGGGTGGTGGCGCAGAAGGTCGTGCGGCGCGCGGGGACCGTGTGGACGTGGCTCGCCGTGGTGGTGGCGGTGCTGTCCCTGGCTCCGGTGTTCTCCGCCGACGCCTCCACCCCGGCCAAGGCCGTCCTGGCGCTGATGCACGTCGCGGTGGCGGCCGTCCTGGTCCCGTTGCTGCGCAGGGGGGTGAAGGCGACCGGCTGATCACCGGCCCGAGTGCTCCGCGAGCGGCTGTCGCGGGTGCGGAGCCGGCCACGGGGTTGGTGAACGTCCTCCGTCAGGCTGGGCGGCCGGACAGGGCCGCCTCGACCCGCTCACGCACGTCCCAGTCCTCGGCTTCGGCGAGGATCCACTCCCGCACCGCTGCCGGGAGCACCACGCCGTCCCGCACCAGGCACGCCACCAGGTCGTCCAGCGCGCCTTCCTGCTCACCGATCGACACGGCGTCCAACACGCGCTCGGCGTCCGCCGGCGGCAACAACCCGGCGACTTCGGTCCAGTCCACGCCTCAGGCCTCGTCCTCGTCCAGGCCCAACGCCCACCGCCGCACCGGGTTGGTGAACAGCAGCACCAGCACCACCACCACGTACAGCCCGAGCAACGCGCCCCACAGCTGCCGCCCCGACGGCCCGTACATGTACCAGGCGACACCCAGCAGGAGCAGTTGCACCACGATCGACGGCGTCCGCGCCCAGTGCCTGCCCAGCACCAGCCCGATCCCCGCCGCGAGCACGGCAGCACCCAGCACGGAGAAGTACGCCGCCTCGCCGAGCACGTTCCCGGTCTCCGCCGCGTCGAACGCCCGCACCACCAACGCCACCGCGAAACCGACCGCGGCGACGCCCTGGAGCGCGGTCAGCACGCCGGCGCCGCGCGCCTCGCGCGGGACCTGCTTTTCCTTCGTCACGCTGGGCCTTTCCTCACCGTGCGTACTCGTCACGCATCGTAGGCCACCCGGTTGGCGAGTCCCGTTCCGCCGCCGCGCGAGCGAAGATCGAAGCAGCTCTTTCGGCAAGCCGGCGGTCGGGCCGGGGTGCACTTGTCGGTGGGCAGCCGCAGAGGATCGCGGGAAAGGAGATGTAGGCCACTTCCGTGCGCTCAGAACACTCCTACCGGGTGACGCGCGATCTGTCCCAGGTCACGCGCTGTCCTACTCTGCACTAGTGCGCGCACTTCTGGTGGTCAACCCGCAGGCGACGGCGACCACGCCTGCCGGCCGGGACGTGCTGGCGCACGCACTGGCCAGCGATGTGAAGCTCGACATCGTCGAGACGACCTACCGCGGGCACGCGGCGGACGCCGCGGCGCAGGCCGTGCCGGACGGCTACGACCTGGTCGTGGCGCACGGCGGCGACGGCACCGTGAACGAGGTCGTCAACGGGCTGCTGCGCGACGGCGTCAAGAACGCCGCCGTGCGACCCGGCCTGCCGATGCTGGGCGTGGTCCCCGGCGGTTCGGCCAACGTGTTCGCGGGCGCCCTCGGCCTGCCACGCGATCCGGTCGAGGCCACCTACCGCCTGCTCCAGGCCATCGAGCACGGCACCAGCCGCAAGGTCGGCCTCGGCCACGTCTCCTCCGCCCAGTCCGGCGCCGACAACCCGCACGACCGCTGGTTCACCTTCAACGCCGGCGTGGGCTGGGACGCCGACGTGGTCGCCGCCGTCGAGGCGCAACGCGCCAAGGGCCGCGAAGCCTCACCCGCCCTCTACGTCCGTTCCGCGTTCGCCAGCTACGTCTCCCAGCGCCGACGCCCGGCGAACCTCACCGTCCGCATCCCCGACGAGGCCCCGATCGAGAACGTCCGCCTCGCGTTCGTCTCCAACACCGACCCGTGGACCTACCTCGGCGACAAGGCGATCCGGCTCAACCCGAGCACGTCGTTCGACGGCGGCCTGGGCGTGTTCGCGCTGCACGGCATGGGCCTGCCGACGATCGCCCGCTATGTGACGCATCTTCTGGCCACGGATGGGAACCCCAAGGGCGGGAACCTGCTGCGCCGGGACGACGTCGAGTACGTCCGGGTGACGAGCCGGGCGCCGGTCAACCTCCAGGTCGACGGGGACCTGCTCGGCCTCTGCACCGAGGTGGAGTTCACGTCGGTGCCGAAGGCGCTCACGGTTGCCGTGTGACCACTGCTGTGTGACCGTGGTGTAACCAGGCCGCTACCCATCCGCGATGTCGTGGCCTGCGGAGACACCGAAGAGTGAAAGCCTGGATGAACTCAGTCGATCTTTCGGGTGAGTTCGGCCACCGGGTCAGTGCTAACCCCTTGACATCCGGGCCGTTCGTGAAAGCATTCACAAGCACCCCAAAAACCGACCGCTGACGACCGGCGCGCCTTGACGCGCGCGCCTAGCTGAGGAGTAGTTCCAATGGACTGGCGCCACCGCGCGATCTGCCGCGACGAGGACCCCGAACTGTTCTTCCCCGTGGGGAACAGCGGTCCCGCGTTGCTCCAGATCGCCGAGGCGAAGACCGTCTGCCGCCGTTGCCCTGTCGTCTCCGACTGCCTCGCGTGGGCGCTGGAGAGCGGCCAGGACGCCGGCGTGTGGGGCGGGATGAGCGAAGACGAGCGCCGCGCCCTCAAGCGCCGCAACGCCCGGACCCGGGCCCGCAGCAACGCCTGAGCGCCCAGCGCGCAAGCTGCTTGAAGAAAGAGCCCGACACCGTGCCAGGTGTCGGGCTCTTTCGTTGTGTTGCACACCCTCCCGCATGACCACGTGACTCCGCTGAGGTAGGTC
This sequence comes from Actinosynnema sp. CA-248983, assembly GCA_050954585.1. GTDB lineage: Bacteria > Actinomycetota > Actinomycetes > Mycobacteriales > Pseudonocardiaceae > Actinosynnema. The sequence goes on from CP191863.1 coordinate 7,836,653, forward strand.
GTCACGTGTGCACACCCCAAGTCTAACGCCGCCCTTACAGCCTCCCCGGCGGGGTACACACCAACACCAAGCCGCCAACGGAGTGAAGCGCCTCCGCCACCCGACGAAGCGACTCGACCCGGACTCGGACGTGCTCCAGCGCTGAGCACGCCCGAAGGAAGCGAAGCCCCCGGAGTCAGCGACGAGCGCGCAAAGGCACCCGCAGAACGGCCTCAGTCCCACCCTTGGGCCGCCGCCGCAGGCTCAAACTCCCCCGCAACTCCGACTCCACCAACGTCCGCACGATCTGCAACCCCAGCCGGTCCGTCCGCTCCAACGAGAACCCCGGCGGCAACCCCTTGCCGTCATCCGAGATCACCACGTCCAGCCACTTGGCCGACCGCTCCGCGTGCACGACCACCTCGCCGCGCTGCCCCGCCGCGTAAGCGTGCTCGAACGCGTTCTGCACCAACTCGGTCAGCACCATGACCAGCGGAGTCGCCAGCTCGGCCGGCACGATCCCGAACGGACCCTCCCGCCGCACCACCACCTGCGACTCGGTGGCGGCCACGTCCGACATCATCGGGATGACCTTGTCCACCACGTCGTCCAGGTCGACCCGCTCGTCCACCGACATGGACAGCGTCTCGTGCACCATCGCGATGGACGTCACCCGCCGCACCGACTCGGCCAGCGCCTCCCGCGCCTCCTCGCTGCTGGTCCGCCGGCTTTGCAGACGCAACAAGGCAGCCACGGTCTGGAGGTTGTTCTTCACCCGGTGGTGGATCTCGCGGATCGTCGCGTCCTTCGACAGCAACGCCCGGTCCCGCCGCCGGACCTCCGTCACGTCCCGGCACAGCACCAACGCGCCCGCCGCCGACCCCCGTGGCCGCAACGGCAAGGCCCGGAACAGCACCGCCGCCCCACGCCGACTCTCCGCCTCGATCCGCATGCTGGGCTGCCCGTCCAACGCCATCCGGATGCGCTGGGCAACCTCGGTCGCGTCGAACGGGTCCCCGATCAACGACCGCGTCAACGGCGCCAGGTGCACCCCCACCAGGTCGGACGCATGCCCCATCCGGTGATAAGCACTAAGCGCGTTCGGGCTGGCGAACACCACCGCCCCGGACGCGTCCAGCCGAATGAGCCCATCCCCGACCCGCGGGCTGGTGTGCACGTCGGGCGACGGCTCGGTGGTCGGGAACGTCCCGTCCGAGATCATCTGGCACAGGTCGGCCGCGCTGCCCAGGTAGGAGATCTCCAACGGGCTCGGCACCCGCGGCACGGCCAGGTTCGTGTTCCGGCTGAGCACCGCGATGACCTGGGCCCCGAGCCGCACCGGGATGGCCTCGCGGCGCACCGGCACGCCCAGGTGCCAGCGCGGGTCCTCCTCGCGGCAGATCCGGGCCTCGGATATGGCCCGGCGGAGCTGCGGGTGCTCCTCGACGTCCACGGTGCTGCCCACGACGTCCTCCGGGTGCGCCGTGGGCGCGGTCGTCGGACGGGCCTGGGCGACGCACAGGAACGTGGTGTCGTCCAGCGGCACCCACAGCAGGAAGTCGGCGAAGGACAGGTCGGACAGCAGTTGCCACTCGGCCACCACGAGTTGGAGGTGGTCGACGGCCGAACCGGAGAGCTTGGTGTGTTCGGCCAGCAGGTCGGTGAGCGTGGACAGCTTTACTCCACCACCGCGATCAGGTCGCCTTCTTGCACGACATCGCCTTCCTTGACGGTGATGCGCGAGATCCGGCCGGGCCCCTCGGGCAGCACCGGGATCTCCATCTTCATGCTTTCGAGCAGCACGACGGTCGTCCCGCCGGTGACCTCGTCCCCCTCGCGCACGGCGACCCGCGCCACGTTGGCGACGATCTCCGCCCGGATCTCCTCGGCCATCACACCCTCCGCTCCTCGCCGCCCAATCCAACCACGATCGCGACCCCGCGCCAGGTGTGGCCGACCGGGTGAGACACTGTGCGGAGGCAGTTCGAGCAACAAGGAGAACCCCATGTCGAAGCGTGCCCGCAAGCGCCGCGACCGCAAGAAGGGCGGCGCCAACCACGGGAAGCGCCCCAACGCCTGATCATCTCGGGCTCGCGCGAAGGCCCCGGAGCGGGATGCTCCGGGGCCTTCGCCGTTCCAACAGCACTCAAGGGGCGGACGAGCCGGCCTCAAGCGTCCGTCTTGCTGGTGATCTCCACGTCGATCGACACATCCACCCGACCCTCGTGGATGCGGGCGCGCAGCCGGCGTTTCAGCTCCTCCGGCGCGTGCTCCCCGCCGCACTTCTTGGCCAGCAGCGCCTTGAGGTGCTCCTCGATCCCGTACTCCTCCAAGCACGGGTGGCACTCCTCCAGGTGCGTCTGCAGCAGTTCGCGCCGCTTCTGGTCGCACTCGTGGTCCAGGAAGAGCCACACCTCGGACAGCACCTCGGAGCAGTCCGTCTCGTGGGGTTCGCCGCAGCTCATCGACCCGCCACCTCCTGCCGGGTGCCGCGGAGGAAGCCGCGCTCGCGCGCGACGTCGGCCAACTGGTCGCGCAGCTGCCTGCGGCCCCGGTGCAACCGGGACATCACGGTGCCGATCGGGGTGCCCATGATGTCTGCGATCTCCTTGTAGGCGAAGCCTTCGACGTCCGCCAAATACACCGCGATCCGGAACTCCTCGGGGAGCCGCTGGAGGGCTTCCTTGACGTCCGAATCCGGCAGGCGGTCCATCGCGTCCATCTCGGCCGAGCGCAGGCCGGTGGACGTGTGGCTCTCCGCCTGCGCGAGCTGCCAGTCCGTGATCTCGTCGGTCGGCTGCTGGATGGGCTGGCGCTGCTTCTTGCGGTACCCGTTGATGTAGGTGTTCGTCAGGATGCGGTACAGCCAGGCTTTGAGGTTCGTGCCTTCCGAGAAGGACGCGAAGGCCGCGTAGGCCTTGAGGTAGGTCTCCTGGACCAGGTCCTCGGCGTCCGCCGGGTTGCGGGTCATCCGCAGGGCCGCCGAGTACAGCTGGTCGAGCAGCGGCATCGCGTCGCGCTCGAACCTCGCCGCGCGCTCGGCCGTGGTCTCGTCCGCCATGGGCGTGTCCTGCGTTCGCGTGGCTGGCACCGCGCTCCCTTCCCACCGCTTGGTGGTCGAAGCTGTCTGGGACGCGTTCGAGGATACGCGGCGGTCGCCCGGACGGCAGTGAGCCGAGCCACGCGGCGGTCGCGCCCCGACGGGCCTGCTGACCTGCTGTTCCATCACCTCGGTTGCCACGACCCTGACAACACAAACCCGTACGCGGACATTCCCGGTGATCCGCTAGGGTCCGCGCTCATGGCCGGACGTGGTACGCCCGCCACCGCGTTGCTGGACAAGCAGAAGGTGGCCTACGAGCTGCACGCCTACGACCACGACCCCCGGCACGAGTCGTACGGCCTGGAAGCCGCGGAGGCCCTCGGCATCTCCCCCGATCGGGTCTTCAAGACCCTGGTGGCGGAGGTCGACGGCAAGCTGGCCGTCGGTGTGGTTCCGGTCACCGGCCAGCTCGACCTGAAGGCGCTGGCGGCGGCCGTGGGCGGCAAGAAGGCGAAGATGGCCGAGGTCGCGGCGGCGGAACGGGCCACCGGCTACGTGGCGGGCGGCATCTCGCCCCTGGGCCAGAAGAACCGCCTCCCGCTGGTCCTGGACGCCTCCGCACAGCAGTTCGACACCATCTACTGCTCGGCGGGCCGCCGCGGCCTGGAAGTCGAGATCGCCCCCGACCACCTGGTGAAGCTCACCCAAGCCGTCATCGCCAACATCTCGGCCTAGGCAGCCAACCCGACGCTGCCCTTTCGCCGCGCGGCGGCTGCTTTCGGCTTTGGCAGGGCTCCCAGCCCAGGGGAAGGGCTTCGGTTCCCCCCGAATGGCCTGTCCGAAGGGCAGGCCACACGGGGATGACACGAGCAAGAAGCCCAAGTTGAGTCGTGTCCACCTCGGCGGACTGCCCGCTCGGCAAGGCGGACTGCCGCGCACGGCCTAGTCCAGCGGCCTCAGGATGCGGTCCAGCCACTCGCCGACCGCCCGCCCCACACCCTCCAGGTCGGCCTTGAGGTTGTGGTCGCCCGCCAACAGCACCACCTCGCGGTGGTGCGCCGACTCCGGTCGCCCGAACGGGTCGTTCTCCCCCTGGACCACCAGCGCCGGCACCTCGATCCCCGCCAGCTCGGCCATCCGCGACTTCTCCGGCTTGCCCGGCGGGTGCACCGGGAACGCCAGGCACAGCACCGCCACCGCCTGGCCCTCCGCCGACGTCCGGCACGCCACCCGCGCCCCCGACGACCGGCCGCCGAACAGCAGGGGCATCTCGTCGAACCAGGTCGCGCCCAGGTCCTCGGCCACCGCCAGCCACGCGGTGTCCAACTGCTTCGCGGGCGCCGGCGCGCGGCGGCCGGCCACCCGGTAGGGCTGTTCGACCAGCGCCACGTGCACGCCGGCGGCCACGGCCGCCCGGGTGGCGGCGACCAGGTCCGGGGCGGCGATGCCGCCGCCCGCGCCGTGGCCGAGCAGCAGGCCCGCCCGGCCCTCGCGGGCGCAGTGCAGCTCGGCCCGTGCGGGGCCGTGGGGTGTCTGGATCGTCCGGGACGTCATGTCAGCTCCGGGACGTCATGTCGGCGAGGTCATTTCAGCTCGAACAGGGTCGGCTCGGGCGCCTTGTCCTCGGTCAGCGACACGCGCTCGACCAGTGACGGGTCGTTGTTCTTGATGCTGTTGACCTTCATCGACACCGGCCGCAGCTCGAACGAGTTCACCAGGTCCAGGTCCGGGGTGAGCAGCGCCTTCGGGTCGGCGCTGTCCGGGTTCAGCCAGTCGTGCCAGCGGTCCGGCGGGAGCACCAGGGGCATGCGGTGGTGGACCTGGGTCATCTCGCCGATGGCGTCGGTGGTGAGCACGGCGCAGGTGATGATCGGCTTGCGCTCGTCGCCCTCCTGCTGCCACCACACCGACCAGATGCCCGCCATGGCCAGGCTGGACCCGTCGCCGGGGTTGATGAAGTACGGCTGCTTGCGGCCCTCGCCGGGCTGCCACTCGTACCAGCCGTCGGCCGGGACCAGGCACCGCCGCTTCGCGGCCGAGTCGCGGTAGGCGGGCTTCTCCAGCACGCTCTCCGCCCGCGCGTTGATCATCTTGGCCGCGCCGGACAGGTCCTTGGCCCAGTGCGGGACCAGGCCCCAGCGCATCACCCGGATGCTGCGCTCCACGACGTCCGGGTCCGGGTTGCCCTCGTCGTCGCGGGGGTGGCGCTCGACGACCGCGAGCACCTGCTTGGTGGGCGCCACGTTGTAGTCGGGGTTCGGGGCATCGCCCTCGGTGCCGTCCACCGCGTCGAACTCCGCCGCCAGCAGCGCGGGGTTCTTGGTGGAGGCGTACCTGCCGCACACAACCGATCACCTCCGAATGGTCATCGTCGCACGTCGCCACGACCGGTGCGAGCCGTCGACCACCCGATGCGGAATCATCAGGCCATGACTCAGCAGTGGTCCGCTCCCACCGCCGACGGCCCCGTGCACGCGACGGTACCCGTGCCCGGCTCCAAGTCGATCACCAACCGCGCCCTCGTCCTGGCCGCGCTCGCCGACGGCCCGTCCACGCTGCACGCGCCGCTGCGCAGCCGCGACACCCACCTGATGGTCGCGGCGCTGCGGTCGCTGGGCGTGGAGATCACCGACGGCCCGGACGGGTCTTGGCTGGTCACGCCGCTGCCGATGCACGGGCCGGCGGCCGTGGACTGCGGCCTGGCGGGCACGGTCATGCGGTTCCTGCCGCCCGCCGCCGCGCTGGCCGTGGGCGAGATCGTGTTCGACGGCGACGAGCACGCGCGGGTGCGGCCCATGGGCACCATCCTCGACGCCCTGCGCGCCTTGGGCGCGGACATCGACGGCGACGCGCTGCCGTTCACCCTGCACGGCAAGGGCGGCCTCCCGGGCGGGCAGGTGACGATCGACGCGTCGGCGTCGTCGCAGTTCGTGTCCGGCCTGCTGCTGTCCGGGGCCCGGTACGAGAGCGGGGTGACCGTCGTGCACGACGGCAAGCCCGTGCCGTCCCTGCCGCACATCGAGATGACGGTGGCGATGGTGCGCGAGGCGGGGGTCGTGGTGGACGACGCGACGCCGAACGTGTGGCGCGTCGAGCCCGGTCCGATCGCGGCGCGGACCTACGCGATCGAGCCGGACCTGTCCAACGCGATGCCGTTCCTGGCGGCGGCGGCCGTCACCGGTGGCGAGGTGACCATCCCGGGGTGGCCGGCGGCCACGACCCAGCCCGGCGCGGCGGTGAAGGACATCCTGGAGCGGTTCGGCTGCACGGTGGTGGTGGACGCGCGGGGCCTGACCGTGCACGGCCCGGAGCGCCTGACCGGCGTGGACATCGACCTGCGCGACGAGAGCGAGCTGACCCCGACCGTGGTCGCGCTGGCCACCCTGGCGGAGGGCCGCACGCAGGTGCGCGGGGTCGCCCACATCCGGGGCCACGAGACGGACCGCCTCGCGGCCCTGGCCGCCGAGGTGAACCGGCTCGGCGGGGACGCCGTCGAGACCGAGGACGGCCTGATCATCACGCCGGCCCCGCTGCACGGCGGTGTCTGGCGGGCGTACGCGGACCACCGCATGGCCACCGCCGGTGCGATCATCGGCCTGGTGGTGGACGGTGTGGCGGTGGACGACATCGGGTCGACCACCAAGACGATCCCCGACTTCCCGGGGATGTGGGCGACGATGCTGGGAGCGCGCTGACCGTGGCCCGGGACTGGCGGCGGCTGGACGAGTCCGACGTGCGCGTGCGCCCCGGCAAGGGGACCCGGCCGCGCAGCAAGCGCCGACCCGAGCACTCCGACGCGGTACCCGCGATGGTCGTCGGCGTGGACCGCGGCCGGTGGACGTGCGCGGTGGCGGAGGACCCGGACCGCCTGGTCACCGCCATGCGGGCCAGGGAACTGGGCCGCACCCCGGTGGTGGTGGGCGACCAGGTCGGCCTGGTCGGCGACACCTCCGGCGCGCCGGACACGCTGGCCCGCATCGTGCGGGTGGCGGACCGGACGTCGGTGCTGCGGCGGACCGCCGACGACAACGACCCGTTCGAACGGGTGGTGGTCGCGAACGCCGCCCAGTTGGTCATCGTGTCGGCCCTGGCGGAGCCCGAGCCCAGGCGCGGGTTCATCGACCGGTGCCTGGTGGCCGCGTACGCCGGTGGGCTGGAACCGTTGCTGTGCTTGACCAAGTCGGACCTGGCGGCACCGGACGAGCTGCTGGCGGCGTACTCGGAGCTGAACGTGCCGGTGGTGGTCACCCGGTCCGATGTGGACCCCGGGGCGTTGCGGGAGCGCTTGGTGGACAAGGTCTCCGCGCTGATCGGGCACTCCGGGGTCGGCAAGTCGACCTTGGTGAACAAGCTGGTGCCGGACGCCAACCGGGCCGTGGGTGTGGTCAGCGGGGTCGGCAAGGGGCGGCACACGTCGACCCAGGCGGTGGCGCTGCCGCTGCCCGAGGGCGGGTGGGCGGTGGACACGCCGGGCATCCGCTCGTTCGGCCTGGCGCACATCACGCCGGACGACATCGTGAAGGCGTTCCCGGACATGAAGGAGATGGCGGAGGAGTGCCCCTCTGGGTGCGGCCACCTCGGTCCGCCGGACGACCCGGACTGCATGTTGGACGAGCTGGTGACCACGGGCGAGGCGTCGCCGGGCCGGTTGGCGTCGTTGCGGCGGTTGCTGGAGTCGCGCGGGAAGCTGGAGGAGTACGACTAGCCGATCAGTACATGTGCGGGTAGGCGTGCGTGGTCGGGGGGACGAAGGTTTCCTTGATCGTCCTGGGGCTGGTCCAGCGGATCAGGTTGAACATCGAGCCGGCCTTGTCGTTGGTGCCCGAGCCCCGGCTGCCGCCGAACGGCTGCTGCCCGACCACCGCGCCCGTCGGCTTGTCGTTGACGTAGAAGTTGCCGGCCGCGAAGCGCAACGACCTGCTCGCCTCCTGGACCGCCGCGCGATCCGTCGCGAAGACCGCCCCGGTCAACGCGTACGGCGTGGAGTTGTCGACGACGTCCAGGACGTCGGCGTAGTCCTCGTCCTCGTACACGAAGACCGAGAGGATCGGACCGAAGTACTCCGTGGTGAAGATGTCGTTGCGTGGGTCGGTGCCGACCAGGATCGTCGGGTCGACGAAGTAGCCCACGGAGTCGTCGCACGTTCCGCCGGTCAGCACCTCGATGGTGTCGTCGGCGCGGGCGGCGGCCAGGGCGTCCTGGTGCTTGGCGAAGGCCCGTCGGTCGATCACCGCGCCGCCGAAGTGGGTGAAGTCGGTGACGTCGCCGTAGGTCAGGGACTTGGTGGCGTCCACCAGGCGGTCACGGGTCGCGTCCCAGACCGAGCGGGCGATGTAGGCGCGGGAGGCGGCCGAGCACTTCTGGCCCTGGTACTCGAAAGCGCCCCGCACGAGGCCGGTGACCAGGGCGTCCGGGTCGGCCGACGCGTGCGCCACGACGAAGTCCTTGCCGCCGGTCTCCCCCACGACCCTCGGGTAGGACCGGTAGGTGTCGAGGTTCTCGGCCATGGTGCGCCACAGCGCCTTGAACGTCCTGGTCGACCCGGTGAAGTGCAGGCCCGCGAACGACGGGTGCGCCAACGCCACCTCGCTGACCGCCTGGCCGTCGCCGGTCACCATGTTGACCACGCCGGGCGGCAGGCCGGCCGCCTCCAGCAGGCGCATCGTGTGGTGGGCCGCCAACTGCTGGGTCGGCGACGGCTTCCACACCACGGTGTTGCCCATCAGCGCGGGCGCGAGGGGCAGGTTGCCGGCGATCGCGGTGAAGTTGAACGGGGTGATCGCGAGGACGAAACCGTCCAGCGGCCGGTGGTCGAAGCGGTTGCGCAGGCCCGGCGCGGACGCCGGCTGCTCGGCCAGGAGCCGGCTCGCGAAGTGGACGTTGAACCGGAGGAAGTCGATCAGTTCGCACGCCGAGTCGATCTCGGCCTGCTGGACGGACTTGGACTGGCCGAGGACGGTCGCCGCGTTGAGGGTGTCCCGCCACGGCCCGGCCAGCAGGTCCGCCGCTCGCAGCAGCACGGCCGCGCGCTCGTCGAACGGCAGGTCCTGCCACGCCGGGGCGGCCCGGTTGGCGGCGGTGACCGCGTCCTCGACGTCGGCGTGCGTGGCCTGCGCCGAGACGCCCAGCACGTGCCGGTGGTCGTGGGGCTGGACGACGTCGAAGCGGTCGCCGCCCGCCATCCGCTGGACGCCGCCGATGGTCATGGTCAACTCGTGCGAGTCGCGCTCCATCCCGACGATCCGGCGGCGCAGCGACTCCCGCTCGGGTGACCCCGGTCCGTAGCTCCGGACGGGTTCGTTGGTCGGCGAAGGCACTGAGGTGACCGCGTCCATGCCGCCATCGTGGCACGCGGTAGTACGGTGCGCAGCCGTGGCGAAAGTGACCGGCATCGGCGGCGTCTTCCTGCGTGCCCGCAACCCGGTTCGGCTGGCCGGGTGGTACCGCGAGCACCTCGGCGTGCCGATGTCCGAGCACGGCGCGGTGACGTTCCACTGGACCGCCGTGGAGACCACCACGTTCGCGTTGTTCGCCAACGACACCGAGTACTTCGGCGAACCCGGACAGCGCGCGATGCTCAACTTCCGGGTCGACGACCTCGACGGCCTGCTCGCCCGGCTGCGCGCGCGCAACGTCGAGGTGCTGCCGCAGACCGAGGACTCCGAGTACGGCAAGTTCGGCTGGGTCGTCGACCCCGAGGGCAACCGGGTCGAGCTGTGGCAGCCCGCGCCCGGCATGTAGCCCTACATCAGTTCCAGCACGAACGGCAGCTCCTGCGGCGCGTACCAGGCCAGTTCGTGGTCCTCGGCCTCGCCCAGCGCGAACTCCGCGTCCGGGTCGCCCAGGTCCGCCGCGTCCACGACCTCCGCCGCCTCGCGCACGGCGTCCTCGGCCTCGGAGGTGTCCAGGTGGATCGCCGCGATGTTCTTCAACGGCACCGACCCGGTCACCTTCACCACCGAGAAGTCCAGGTCGGGGCGCAGCTTCACCTCCTCGACGTCGACCGACACGACGGCCCGCCGGGGCACGCCCTTGTCCTCGCCCGCGATCAGCCGCAGGGACGCGCGGGCCGCGTCGAGCATCGCCGAGTACTCCAGCTCCTCGGTGTCGCCGGTCGCGTAGGACTCGCGCAGCGCGGGCGTCAGCGCGAAGCCGGTGCCGCCCACGGGCGCGAACTCGCCCTGCTCCACCAGCTCGCGCAGCATCGCCACGGTCGCCGGGAGGTACACCCTCATCAAGACACCGTCCCCATCAGTTCCTCCACCGACTCCTCGACCATCGCCGCGAGGACGTCCACATCGGACATCGCGTCCCGGTCGGCGTTGAGCCCGAAGTACACCCCGCCGTCGTAGGACGTGACCCCGATCGACAGGGCCTGGTTCTTCGCCAGGGGGACGACCGGGAACATCTCGGTCATCTTCGCCCCCGCCGCGTACAACGGCACCTGGGGACCCGGCACGTTGGTCACCACCACGTTGAACAGCCGCCGCGAGAACGAGCTCGCCGCCCGCGCGCCCAGCGCGTGCAGGGTCGGCGGCGCGAAGCCGGAGAACCGGACCAGGGTCTCCGCCGCGACCGAGTGGCCGGACTCCTGGTGGGCGCGCATCGCGTGGCTGACGTGGTGCAGCCGCACGACCGGGTTGGGTTCGCCGACCGGCAGGTCCACCAGGTACGCGGAGACCCGGCTGCCGTTCTGGTCGTCGTCGCGCACCGACATCGGGGCCATCGCCCGCATGGTCGTGTGGCCGGTGACGACCTCGCCGCGCGACAGCAGCCACGTCCGCAGCGCGCCGGACAGGACGGCCAGGACGGCGTCGTTGACCGTGCCGCCGTGGGCGCGGCGGATGGCGCGCAGGTCGTCCAGCTTGGTCCGGGCCACCGCGAACCGGCGCTGCGGCGAGATCCGCACGTTGAGCGGGCTGCCGGGGGCCGGGGTGGCGGCCGTGCGCACGGCGGAGGCCAGGCCGCCCACCGCGCCGGCGACCTTGCGGACCGTGGCGACGGTGTCCATGGCGGCCGAGCGGACGTTCTCCACCAGCTCACCGGGCCGCTGCACGACCTCGGCGACGGCGTCGGCGACCAGTTGCAGGCCGCTGGGCTCGGGCTGCGGCATCCACAGCGACTCCACCGGCGGGCGGGGCGTGGCGGACACGTCCAGGATGACCTGGCCGATCTCGGGCGCGCCGATGCCGTCCACCATGGCCTGGTGGGTCTTGGTGATCACCGCCGTGCCGTTCCGGGCCAGGCCCTCGACCAGGTAGATCTCCCACAGCGGCCGGGCGTGGTCCAGCGGCCGGGACATCAGCCGGGCCACCAGGTCGTGCAGCTGGCCGTCGGTGCCCGGCTTGGGCAGCGCGGAGCGGCGGACGTGGTAGGTGACGTCGAAGTCCGGGTCGTCCACCCACACCGGGCGGGCCAGCCGGCCGGGCACGTGCACGACCTTCTGCCGGTAGCGCGGGACCAGCGACAGCCGCTGCTCGATCAGGTCGACCAGCCGGTCGTAGTCGAAGCCCGCCTTCGGCCGGCGGAACACCGCGACCCCGCCGACGTGCATCGGCGTCGTGGAGTCCTCCAGGTACAGGAACGAGGCGTCCAGCGCGGAGAGTCGGTCGGGCATGCGGCCCAGGCTAGTCGCTGCATCGGGCGACGAGGCGGTTCACCGCGTCGACCTCGGCGGCGTCCCGGGCGTGCCGGGCCAGCCGGATCGCGGCGGCGGCGGGCATCGCCTTGCGCACCTCGACGTCCACGTTCGACAGGAAGCTCATCACGAGCAGGTTGCGGGCGAGCCGCTTGAACGGGCGCAGCGGGGCGACGGCGATGGCCAGCCAGCTCAGGGCCACGTCCACCTTGCGGTCCCCCTTGGCCGCGTTCGCCCAGTCCACGACCACCGGGCCCTCGGGACCGAGGACGACGTTGCCGGGGTGCAGGTCGAGGTGCAGCAGGCAGCCGTCGCCGTGCAGGAAGTCCGGGGCGGGGACGTCGTCGAGGCGACGGTGCAGGTCGGCCAGCTCCTCGCCGAGGGCGCCCGCGCGCCACGGCTTGGCGTCCAGCTCCTGCGACATGCGCGGGCCGGGGACGTAATCCATGACCAGGTCGGTCTCCGAGGCGTCCCGCACGCGCGGCACGGGGATGCCGTGGGCGCTGAGGTGCCGCATGAGCCGGGCCTCTTGCCGCAGGTCGCGACCGGTGCGGCTGCGTTTGAGCAGCAGGCCGTCCGGACGCAGGTAGACGTCCGCCTCCCGGCCGCTGGCCAACAGACGGTGCGCCTCGTCGCGCGGGGTCATGTGACGATCATCATGATTGACAGGCCGAGCACAAGCCCCATTCGGGTGGAGGACACTGTTCCGCCCGGCCGCGTCGGCTTGTCGCGTCGCCTTTCGCTCCGATCACGTCCTTCGATCGGAGCGAAACGCGGCGCGACGAGCCGACTTCCAGGCGGCCGGGCCGCCCCGACGGAGTCGGGGCAAAATGACACAGTGATTTCGCCGAAGGACCGCTTTGTCACCGTTTATGGGCGTAAGCCTGTGTTGGAGGCGCTGGACGACCCGGCGTTGGAGGTCGACAAAGTGCTGCTCGCGGAGGGTGCGCGGGGGCCGGCGGCGAAGGAGATCCTGGACGCGGCCCGGCGGCGCGGGGTGGCGGTGCAGCGGGCCACGGCGCAGCGGGTGAAGGTGCTCGCGGGCAACGGGCGGCACGACCAGGGGGTGCTCGCGGACGTCGTCGCGCCCCGGATGAGGCCGCTGGCGCTGGGTCTGGCGGACCGGCCGCGCGGGGTGCTGCTGCTCGACGGGATCACCACGCCCGCGAACGTCGGCATGATCCTGCGCACCGCGACCGCCGCCGGCCTGGACGGCATCGTCGTGCCCCGGCGCGGGGTGGCGTCGATCGACCCGCTGGTGGTGAAGGCGTCGGCCGGGGTGGCGTTCCGGGCGCCGGTGCTCAAGTGCGCGACGGCCGGGGAGGCGGCGGCGGAGCTGGCCGCCGCCGGGTACCCGATCTACGCCCTGGACGCGGGCGCCCGCGACTCGATCTACACCGCCGACCTGCCCGAACGGGCCGCGTACGTGCTGGGCAGCGAGTCCACCGGGATCTCCGACGACGTCCGCCCGCACGTCACCGGGTGGCTGTCCATCCCGATGGCGGCGGGCGTCGAGTCGTTGAACGTGGCGTCGGCGGCGGCCGTGCTGTGCTTCGAGGTGGTGCGCCGCCGGCTCAGCCGGTGAGCGCTGCGGCCGGCTGGGTCAGGGCTTTGAGCGCGGCGGACGCGGCCTGCTCGCCCGCGGCGGGCGCGGTCTTGAACCCGCCGCCGGCCCAGCACGCGGCCACCACCAGGTCGCCCACCGGTCCGAGCACCGGCCCGGCCCCGAACAGGTCGGCCCCGTACCGGCCGCCCAGGTAGGCCGCGTCGCCCAGCCACGGCCAGAGCCGCCGCACGCCCTCCCGGACGTGCGCGACCTGGTCGTCGGTCAGCGCGTCGCCGCCCCCGGGGTCGACGTCCCACTCCTCCACCGGCCGACCGGCGAGGAACCCGCCCGCGTGCGGGCCGTCGAGCACCGGCCTGCCCCAGATCCCGGTGCGCAGGTCGACCACGGTCGGCAGGTCCCGCCCGCCCCGGTCGAAGAACGCGTACCGGATGCGCTTGACCCGCGCCGGTCCGACGTCGGCCAGGGCCGGCGTGCCGGCCCCGGCCGCCACCACGACCACCCCGGCGGTGACCGGCCCCGCGGACGTGACCAGCCGGGTGCCGCGCGGGTCGGGCGCGGTGCCCAGGACGCGGGCGTCGTGCCGGGTGACCCCGTCGAGCAGCGCCCGCGCGACGACCGGTGGGGACGCGTAGCCGCCCGCCGGCTCCCACACCGCGCCGGCGGCGTCGAGGTCGAACGTGCGCCGGAGTTCGTCGGCGTCCACGAGTTGGGCCTCGACGCCCGCCGCGAGCAGGTCCTGCACGCCCGCGGCGGCGTCGGCGAGGTGGTCGGGACCGAGGAGCACCAGGGACCCGGTGCGGTGGAAGTGCGGCGAGTCCCGCCACAACAGCTGGTGGCTGCGGACGGCGAGTCGGCGCTGGTCGCGGTCGTGCTCGTAGGCGCGGACCAGGCCGCCCGAGTACCGGGTGGCGGACTCGGCGTCGTCCGACGGCGCGCACACCGCCACCGACACCCCGGACCGGGCCAGCGCCGACGCGGTGGCCGCGCCCACGACCCCCGCGCCCACGACCACCACGTCGTAGTGCGGAAGTCGTTCGACGGGAACCACTTCCCAGCCCGCCACCGGCTTGGCTCCGCGCACCGCGCTCGCGATGTCGTTTTCTCCCAACACGTTCACCAGAGCGTCGAAGGCGGCGTCCACAAAGGACTGCGCGCCGCCGGTCAGCCGGACCACCCGGGCGCCGTCCGCCGCCTCGCCGGCGAGCTCCGCGAACTCGTCCACGGCGCAGTCGTCGGTGAAGTACAACGGTCCCGCGTAGCCGTCGGCCCGCAGCTCGCGGGCCGTCGCGGCGCTGCCGTGGTGCGTCCCGCACACCACCAGCCCGTCCCCGTCGGACTCGCCGCCGAACAACGCGGCCATGCCCTGCCCGTAGGCCGAGCCGTCGTGCCGGACCCCGAGCTTCTTGACGCCGCGGGTGGCGGCGGCGAGGCGGAGGGCGGCGACCTGGTCGAGGTCGTCCGGGCACCACTGGACCGCGTTCGGGTACCCGTCGACCAGGCCGGGCCGGGTGGACAGCGGGAGGACCACGGGCAGCCCCGCTTGGGCGTAGAGGGGCAGGGAGGCTTGCGCGCCGAGGCTGTTGAAGTGCCCGATGACGGCGGCGTACCCGCCGGTCACCACCCCGGCCGCGATGCGCGCCGCGACGACCTGGTCACCCCGGTCGTCGTGGAACTCCCACCGGACCTCGGGGTGCCGCCCGGCGGCACTGGTGAGCAACTGCCCCCAGGCCGCCCGCGGCCCGCTGAACGGCCCGACCACCGCCACCCGGACGTCTGCGGTCCCGGTCATCTCAGCCACCGAACACCGGGCCGTCGAGGGTGCCCAGCACGGCACCGACCGGCACCGCCAGCGCGTCCGCCGTCACCGCGCGACCCGGCGCGAGCCCGAGCAGCCCGGCCAGCCGGTCCGCACCGTGCGGCAACGCCGGAGCCGCCCACGCCGCCAGGCCCGCCGCGACCGCGAGTTGGGCCGCCAAGCCCGCCCGGTAGTCGTCGCGCCCCCGCGCACGGGCCCGGTCGTGGTGGTGGACGTGCCCGAAGTCGGTGGCCAGGGCCACCACCTCGTCCAGCAGCGCCACCGCCCGGCGCGGGTCGAAGCCCGCCAGGTCGTAAGCCTCGCGCAGGTCGGCGACCGTCCGGGTCAGCCGCCCGCGCAGCAGCTCCCACGCCGCACCGGCCGGCGCGATGTCGGGCACCACCCCGCCGAACTCCTCGGCCGCCTCGGCGAACAGCCGGCGCAGCCACCCGTTCCAGCGCCGGTCCACGTGGTCGGCGGTGCGGGCCAGCGCGTCCAGGCTGAAGCTCGTCTCGCGGCCGTTGGGCCGGTCGGCCAGCACGTGGTGGCGCAGGATGTCCGCGCCGACCCGGTCCAGGGCCTCGTAACCCCAGATCGCGTGCCGCCGGCTCGTGGAGAACTTCAAGCCCTCCAACTGGTAGAACTCGTTGACCACGAACGCGCGCGGCAGCGGCACGGCCGGGTCGTAGGCCAGGAAGCTCGCCGGGAACAGCACCGCGTGGAAGTAGCCGTTGTCGATGCCGAAGAACTGCACCGGACCGGACTCCGGCGCCCCGCCCGCGAGGTCGTGCTCCAGCAGGTACCCCGGGCCCATCTCGAACCACACGTAGATCCGCTGGTCGGCGAACTCCGCCACGGGCACCTCGATGCCCCACTCCGACGGGTGGCTGACCGCGATCTCGGGCAGCCCGTCGTCCAACATCCTCTCGCACAACGCCCGCAGGCGCGGCGGCATGTCCACAGTGGACCAGAACTCGACCAGCCGGTCCGTGAAAGGCTCCAGCGGCAGGAAGAGGCGCTCGTTGTCGCGCAGCTCGGCCGCGTCACCGCACACCACGCACCGCGGGTCCACCAGGTCGCCGACGAAGTTGGGCCGGCCGCACGGCTCGCACGCGTTGCCGTTGGACCGGGCGCCGCAGTGCGGGCACGCGCCGACCACGTACGCCTCGTACAGCCACTGGTCGCAGGACGCGCAGTACGGCAGCGGCTTGACCCGCGGCACGATGTGCCCGTCGTCCACGAGCTTGCGGAAGAAGTTCTGCACGTACGCCACGTAACCGGCGTCCACGCGCGGTCGGCCGATGGTGTCCAGCGTGATGCCCGCGCGGTCCCAGACCTGCACGATGGTCTCGCCGTAGCCGTCGGCGACCTCCTCGCCCTTGCGCCCGCCGTCCTTGAGGCCGCGCACGGGCACGTAGCTCTGGTGGTCGTCCAGGCCGGTGGTGTAGCGGACCGGAAGTCCTTCGCTGCCGAGGAAACGGCGCAGGACGTCACCGGCGAGGTAGGGGCCGGCCAGGTGGCCGACGTGTAAGTCGCCGTTCGGGGTCGGCGGCGTCGCCGTGATCCAGGTGGTCATGACAACGGCACCTCGCGCAACGGCCAGTACAGCGACACCCACACCAGGTTCTCGTCGTCGCTTCCGTTGTGCACCACGTGTTCCTGGTTGCGCGGCAGCACGAGCAGGTCGCCCTTCTCGAACGACGCGCTCTCGCCGGCCAGGTCCAGCGTGCCGGTCCCGGACAGGATCAGCATGAACTCGTCCTGGTTGTGGCAGTCGGGCAGCGAGGAGCCGCCGGGGCGCAGGAAGCACGCCATCGCGCCCAGCGGCGGGTCCTCGGGGGCGTCGGTCCAGGGGATCAGGCGCTGGCAGGCCAGGCCGAATTCTTCCTTGGCCACGCTCTCGTCGATGCGGAACTTCGTGATCATCGGGCTTCCCCCGGTTCTTCGAAGACGACCTGGATGCGGTCGGAGAACTCCTGGTGGGTCCGCTGCACGTCCTCGTACGAGTCGCCGGTGACGAGCAGGAACCCCAGCACGCTGTTGCCGTCCGGCGGGCGTAGGATCACCGTGCCGGGCTTCGCCGTGATCTTCAGGAACAGGGTCTTGTCGGACTGCTCGACCCCTTGCGGGACAACGACTTCCTTGATCGTCCCGGCGTCGCAGATCATCGCGTTGCCCCACACGTGCACGCCGGTGGGCGTGTAGTGGCGCACGTCGGGCTTCACGCCGCGCGCGACGTCCATGACCGCCTTGATCGGGTCGTACCCGCCCGAGGCCCGTGCCTGGTAGTCCAGCCCGCCGCCGCCGACCCGGACCGCGATCTCCAGCAGGTACGGCTTCCCGTTGTGGAACCGGACTTCCGCGTGCAGCGCGCTGCGCCGGATGCCCTGCGCGTGCGCGCCGGCCTTGACGACCTCGTGGACCGCGGCGAGGTCTTCCGGGCTCAGCGCCGTCGGCGAGTGGTGGACGTCGTCGTCGAACGTGTCGCCCTCTTCGGTGACGCGGTCCACGACGTTGCCCAGGTACACCTCGTCGTCCCAGGCCAGCGCCTCGATGAGGTGCTCGTGGCCGTCCAGGAAGGACTCGACGATGAGGCCGTTCGGGCCGAGGTCGATGCCGTCGGCCTCGGTGGCGACCCACGGCATGTCCCGGATGCCCTCGGCGGCGATCGCGAACCGCTCGCGCAGCTCGTCCGGGTCGTCGCAGCGGAACACGTAGTAGCTGCCCGCGCCCAGCGTCGGCTTGAGGATCACCGGGTAGCCGAACTCCTCGGCGGCCTGCAACGCGTCCTGCACGTCCGCGGTGAACCGGAAGTCCGGGTGCGCCGCGCCGCCCTTCTCGTGCGCCCGCCGCATGAGGATCTTGTTGCGGCTGTTGAGGGCCGCGTCGACGCCGATGGTCGGCAGGCCCAGCGCCTCGCCGACGGCGGCGACCGTGACCACGGCGGCCTCGGCGAACGCGAACACGCCGTCGAAGTGCTCCTCGGCGTGCCAGGCTCTCGCGGTCTCGATGATGGCGTCGATGTGCTTGGAACCGGCGATGCGGTAGCGGTCGGCGGGCCAGAAGTCCGCGGTGCCCTCGCCGTTGAGCACGAACAGGTCCGCGCCGAAGTCGACGACCTGCCGGTACCGCGACTGGTAGTAGGTGGCGTTCTGGCGTGCTTCGATGCCCAGCAGCTTCATGGTGGTTCTCCGGTTCAGGCGGTCGCGGCGACCGCGGTCGCGGGCACCCGCGCGGCGCGGTGGTCGAGGAGGTCGGCGACGATCTCCTGGGCGCGCCAGGCCAGCACGCTGAGCAGGGAGTCGGAGATGCCGTGCGTGGCCTCGTTGACGCCCTGGAGGTAGACCGCGCCGGCGGAGTCGCCGGTTTCGAGGCGGTAGCGGCGGGACACGGAGATCTCGGGCAGGCCCAGGCGGGCGGCGAGTTCGCCGACCAGGCGCGGCATGGCCGGGTCGAAGCCGGTGCCGAGCAGGACGAGGTCCGTGCGCAGCTCTTCGGTGAGGCCGGTCTTGCGGTCGGTCAGCGAGAGCACGATCTCGTCGTTGACCTCGCGGGCGTCGGTGACGTCGACCATGGTCACCACGCGCAGGCGCGGGTCGGGGGACATCGCGTCCAGGTAGAGCTGCCGGTAGAGGGCGTCCAGGAAGCCCGGGGCGAGGCCCGAGTAGTTCGTCTTGTGCATCTCCTGGAGGATCTGCGCGCGCTGCTCGGGGCGGGAGTCGTAGAACTCGCCGACGAACGACGGGAAGTACAGCTCGTTGGTGAACTTGCTGCTCTCGTAGGCGTTCATGCCGATGGACCGCATGACCATGGTGGGCCGCGAGTTCGGCAGGTCGGTCTGCACCGAGTGGAACATCTCCGCGGCGCTCTGCGCGCCGCCGACGACCGTGACCCGGTAGGGCACCTCGCGCGGGAGTTCGGCGATGCGGTCGACGTACTCGGTGCTGTGGATGACCTTGCGCTCCGGCAGGCCCTGGAAGACCTCGGGCACCCGCTTGTCCCGGCCGGCGCCGACGACCAGGTAGCGGCTGCCGATCGTGTCGCCGTCGGCGAGGCGGGTCAGCCAGCCGGTGAGGTCGCCGTTCTCGTCCACGAGGGGCTCGATCGCGGCGGCGCGGCGGTTGTACTCGACGGACACCTTGGTCAGGTGCTCGGCGACCCAGCGCAGGTAGTCGGAGATCTCGGTGCGGTAGGGGGTGAACGTGCCCAGGTTGGCGAACTGGTCGAGCCGCCCCACCGAGTGCAAGTAGTTGACGAACGAGTACGCGCTGCGCGGGTTGCGCAGGCTGACCAGGTCCTTCAGGAAGGAGACCTGGCTCTGGGTGCCGGGCAGCAGCATGCCGCGCTGCCACTCGACGGTGGGGCCCTGCTCGATCAGCAGGCTGTTGCTCGCGAGGCCGTCGGGCGCGAGTTCCTCCAGCGCGACGGCCAGCGATAAGTTGGACGGACCCGCTCCGATCGCGAGCAGTTCCACTTCCCGGTGCACCATAGCTGCCACTCCCCCAACACGTAGCCCGACCGTGCCGGGGGCAGCGCGACGCCACCCGGAAAATTGTCCACGAATGTTCCCGGGAAAATGGTTTGTCGCACCCGACGGCGGTCCGGATGGTCTGCTTGTGGGTTCACGTTGCCGCTCGAACCAGCCGCTACCGTACCCGCCGCCGGGGACGGTGATGAATGGTCCGAAGGGAGCAATTAGCAATTCCGGGGGGCACCCCATAAGGCATAACTATGCCACAGCCACCCGCGTACCCGCTGGTAGCCAGCCTGTAACGGTCGCCGGCTACACCCCGCACCCGCCCGACCACCTGGCGTGGACACGTGGTTTGGTCACCCAAAGTGTCGATTGCCCGCAAATTGCACACCGCGCACCCGCGGAGAATTCACCGGCTTTTCCGGGGAACGTCAATCCTGGAGTTGGAGGTCGAGCAGCACTTCAAGTTCCTCCACGGTCGCATTCACCGACCGGTGGTGCACCCCCACCATTCCGACGGCCGCCGCCCCACGCACGTTCACCGCGAGGTCGTCGACGAACACGCAGTGCGACGGCGCCAGGCCGAGGCGTTCGGCGACGACGAGGTAGATCCGCCGATCGGGCTTGGCGAAGCCGACCTCACCGGAGGTGACGACGACGTCGAACACGTCCTGCCACGCGATCGGGGGCGCCCATAGGCCGTCCGCATTGGACAGGATCGCGGTGCGGACCCCGTGGCGCTTGGCCGTGCGGGCGGCGGCGAGGAGGGGTGGTTCGGGGTTGGCGAAGTCCTCGCCGAGATCGGTGAGCACCCCACCGAAGTCCAACACCAACCCGCGCACGGTGACCTCCTTCAGGTGATCTCGGTACGCCAGAGCCGATCACCACCTCGGTTCGAGCATGTCATCTCCCAACCGAACCGTGCGCGCCACGACCCCGCCGACCCCCGACACGCGGGCAGCCTCCGTCCACCACCTCCTGACGGCCGTGGTGGAGGCAGTCGACGGCCGCCGCCCGTTGCGCCAGCTCGCCGACCACCTGACCCCGCCGGCCGCGGCGGAGGTCGGCCGAGCCCTGGGCCAGGGGGCGCGCTTGAACCGCATGCGCGTGTGCCGGATCTCGCCGGAGGTGACCGAGCTGTCGGCGGTCGTGAGTACGCGGACCGGCCGGGTACGCGCGTTGGCGGCCCGAATGGAGTGGTCGAACAACCGCTGGCGCTGCACCGCGTTCCACCTGCTGCCCTGAGCCGAGGCTGGAGCAGCTGACCCGTCAACACGCCGGCTGGGAGCCACCTCGGCTCCCAGCCGGCCCAACACCGACGCTTCCCTGGCCCAAACCGAGCCTCCCCCCAGCTCGGCGGGAGGCTCTCGGCGCGGAGGCTGCCGCTGGCCGGCACAGAAGCTCCCGCCGGCCCGGTGCAGAGGCGCCCGCGAGCCCGGTGCAGGGGCGCCCGCGAGCCCGACGAAGAGGCGCCCGCGAGCCCGCCCACGCGCCAGCCATCCGCACCGGCCCTCAAACGCTCCCTGCCCCGCCATAGCCCCTCCGGCCGGTTTCCCCCTGCCGCTGGCCCAGTCGAGCCTCGTACGAACGCACCAGCCCTCAAACCGCCCGCCCCGACCCTGACCGCGCCACCCGACCACCGGCCACACCACCACGCGAGCCGGCCCGCCGACCACCGGCCCCACCACGCGAGCCGGCCCGCCGACCACCGGCCCCGCCACGCGAGCCAGCCCGCCGACCGCACGCACCGCAGCACGCCGCCCGACCCACCGACCGCACCGCACCGCACCGCACCGCACCGCACCGCGCCGTGCCGCCGGCCAGCCCCGCCGGCCGCACCGCGCCGCCGGCCAGCCCCGCCGACCGCATCGTCGTCCGCCACCACACCGGCCGACCGCGCCGCCGCGCGAGCCGGCCCGCCGATCATTCCCCTGGGGTCGAGAGGGCCTGGGTGGTGTGGGTGGCGGGGCCTTGGCTCATGGGGGCCGTTGTCCGCGCTCCTTGTTTACGGGACGCGCGAGCGCGGGTTTGGTCGCAGATCCTGCATGTCACTTGATCGGGTGATTCGGGCCGGGCATGGCGGTGCCCCGGCCGGGAGGGCCGGGGGCACCGAGTTCGAGCTGGTCAGTTGCGCTTGCGGTTGGCCTTTTCGGCTGCCCGGGCGGCTGCGCGGCGTTCCTTGCGGCTCGCGCCCTGGTTCTGGCCGCCGCCTCGTTGCTGGTTGTCGCCGGACGTCTGCTCGTCGCCGCTTTCCGACGGGCCCGAGTAGGTCAGGCCCTGCTGGGCGCCGCGCTGGTCCAACCCCTTGCCGCGCAGAGCGGGCGGGATCGCGTTGCCGCTGGACAGCTGAGCCAGGGCGGGGCCTGCGGGGGCCTCGGCCGGGGCCTGCTGCTGTTCGGCGGCTGCCGCGGCGGCTGCTCGGGCGCGGGCGCGGCTGCCGGTCAGGGGGCCGGCACCCGCGGCGATGGAGACCTGGACCGGGGGTTCCGGCGCGGGCTCCGGCTCGGCGGCTTCGACCTGGAGGTTGAACAGGAAGCCGACGGTCTCCTCGCGCAAGGCGTCGAGCATGGTGTTGAACATGTCGAAGCCCTCCCGCTGGTACTCGATCAGCGGGTCGCGCTGCGCCATCGCGCGCAGGCCGATGCCTTCCTTCAGGTAGTCCATCTCGTACAGGTGCTCACGCCACTTGCGGTCGAGCACCGAGAGGAGGACCCGCCGCTCGAGTTCGCGCATGGCACCCGGGCCGACGCGGCCGTCGATGTCGGCCTCGCGGCGGTCGTAGGCCTCCAGCGCGTCCTTCTGGAGCAGTTCCTTCAGGGACTCCTTGGTGATGTCCTCGTCGGACTCCAAGAGTTCCTTGAAGTCCAACGCGATCGGGTACAGGGTCTTGAGCGCCGTCCACAGGCGGTCGAAGTCCCAGTCCTCCGCGTAGCCCTCGGCGGTGGCGCCGTCGACGTAGTCGCCGACCACGCCGGTGATCATGTGCTCGACCTGCTCGCGCAGGTCCTCGCCGGCCAGGACGCGGTGGCGCTCGGCGTAGATCACCTTGCGCTGCTCGTTCATGACCTCGTCGTACTTGAGGACGTTCTTGCGGATCTCGAAGTTCTGCTGCTCGACCTGGGTCTGCGCGGACCGGATCGCGCGGGTCACCATCTTGTGCTCGATCGGCACGTCGTCCGGCACCCGCAGGCGGGTCATCACGGTCTCGACCATGGCCGCGTTGAAGCGACGCATCAGCTCGTCCTTCAGCGACAGGTAGAACCGCGACTCGCCCGGGTCACCCTGCCGGCCGGACCGACCGCGCAGCTGGTTGTCGATGCGCCGCGACTCGTGCCGCTCGGTGCCCAGCACGTACAGGCCGCCGGCCTCGCGCACTTCCTCCGACTCGGTCTTGACCTCGGCGGTGATCTCCTCGATCAGCTTGGACCAGGCGGCCTCGTACTCATCGGGGTTCTCCACCGGGTCCAGGCCGCGCTCGCGCAGCTCGTGGTCGGCGAGGATGTCCGGGTTGCCGCCCAGCACGATGTCCGTACCGCGGCCGGCCATGTTCGTCGCCACGGTCACGGCGCCCTTGCGGCCGGCCTTGGCGATGATCAGCGCCTCGCGGTCGTGGTGCTTCGCGTTGAGGACCTCGTGCGGGACGCCCATCCGGACCAGCAGCTTCGACAGGTACTCCGACCGTTCGACGCTCGTGGTGCCGACCAGCACCGGCTGGCCCTTCTCGTGCCGCTCGGCGATGTCCTCGGCGACCGCCTCGAACTTCGCCTCCTCGGTCTTGTAGACCAAGTCGGGCTGGTCCTTGCGCTGCATCGGCCGGTTCGTGGGGATCGGCACCACGCCCAGCTTGTAGGTCTGGTGGAACTCGGCCGCCTCGGTCTCGGCGGTACCGGTCATGCCGCCCAGCTTCGAGTACAGGCGGAAGTAGTTCTGGAGGGTGATCGTGGCGAGCGTCTGGTTCTCCGCCTTGATCTCCACGCCTTCCTTGGCCTCGATGGCCTGGTGCATGCCCTCGTTGTAGCGACGGCCCGCCAGCACGCGGCCGGTGAACTCGTCGACGATCAGGACCTCGCCGTTGCGGACGATGTAGTCCTTGTCGCGGGTGAACAGCTCCTTGGCCTTGATCGCGTTCTGGAAGTACCCGACCAGCGGCGTGTTGGTGGAGTCGTAGAGGTTCTCGATGCCGAGCTGGTCCTCGACGTACTGCACGCCGGCCTCGGTGACGCCGATGGTGCGCTTGCGCTCGTCCACCTCGTAGTGGGTGTCCTTGCGCATCTTGGTCGCCAGGCGCGCGAACTCCAGGTACCAGCGGGACGACTGGTCGGCCGGGCCGGAGATGATCAGCGGCGTGCGGGCCTCGTCGATGAGGATCGAGTCGACCTCGTCCACGATCGCGAAGAAGTGGCCGCGCTGGACCATCTCGTCCTGGCTCCACGCCATGTTGTCGCGGAGGTAGTCGAAGCCGAACTCGTTGTTCGTGCCGTACGTGATGTCGGCGTGGTAGGCGGCCCGGCGCTGCTCCGGGGTCATCTCGGAGAGGATCGCGCCGACGGTCAGGCCGAGGAAGCGGTGGATGCGGCCCATCCAGTCGGCGTCGCGCTTGGCCAGGTAGTCGTTGGTGGTGACGACGTGGACGCCCTCGCCGGCGATCGCGTTGAGGTAGGCGGGCAGCACCGAGGTCAGGGTCTTGCCCTCACCGGTGCGCATCTCGGCGATCTGCCCGAGGTGCAGCGCCGCGCCACCCATCAGCTGCACGTCGAAGTGCCGCTGGCCCAGCGTCCGCTTGGCACCCTCGCGGACCACGGCGAACGCCTCGGGGAGCAGTTCGTCCAGCGACTCGCCCTCGGCGTAGCGCTTCTTGAACTCCTCGGTTTTCGCGCGCAGCTCGGCGTCGGTGAGGTCGACTACGTCGTCTTCGAGGTTGTTGATGTGCGCTGCGATGTTGCGCAGGCGCTTGAGCATCTTGCCTTCGCCGGCGCGGAGCAGTCGGGACAGCACCATCTCGGGTCGACCTCATTACCTCATCGCGTCGCGCCCAGGGGTGGGCGCCTTCCAGCGGCTCGCCACGGGGGATGACGAGCCCACACCACCCGCCATCGTAGGCAAGCCGTGAAGGTGTGTGCACAGACACAGGTAGGAAGGGGTGCGGAACTGCGGGTAACCGACTGGTCACCCGGTCGGGAAGGCGGTTCTCGGGCCGTGGGTGGGCGGGGTCTTCGGGTCGCGTGGTCGGGCGTGTCGGGGGCGTTCGGCGGCTGGCGGGTGGAGTGGCCGGCGTGATGGAGGTCTCGGCGCGCGGGGCGGTCTGGCGGCGCACGGAGCGGGCTGGCGGCGCACGGGAGGGGCTGGCGGCGCACGGGAGGGCTGAGCGGGGCGCGGGAGGGCTGGGGTGGGCGCTGGTGAACGGCGGTTGCTCGCGGACGGCGGCGGGTAGTGCGGGCGGCGGGTAGTGCGGGCGGCGGGTAGTGCGGGCGGCGGGCGGTGCGGGCGGCGGGCGGGCACAGCGGCGGACGGGCACAGCGGCGGGCGGGCGGCGGGAGCGGTGACGGCGCACGGGCAGCGGCAGGCGGCGGCGCGGGCGGACAGCGGCGAGGCGGCGAGGCGGCGAGGGGGCAGCGGCCGGGGCAGGGAGCGGCGCGCGGGTAGCGGCGCGCGGGCGGCAGGCGCGCGGGCAGGCAGAGGGCGGAAGGGTGGTCGGCGGCCGGCTGGCGCGCAGCGGCGGACGGGCACGCGGGCGGAGGGCGAACGGCGCGGGCGGCAGTGGGCCAGCGGCAGGCGAGCAGCTGCGGGCGTCGGCAGGCGGCGGGGCGGCGAGCGGAGGGCGGCGAGCGGAGGGGCGGCGGGCGTCAGGTGAGCAGCCGCAGGCGGCGGGGGACGGCGGGCGGACAGTGGCTGGGCGGCCAGCGGGTGGGTGGTGGGAGAGGGGTGGGGTGTTGGGTGGGCCGGGGGGAGGGGGTGGGGGCCGTTTGCCGCGCTCCTTGTTTACGGGACGCGTGAGGAGGCGGTTGGTCGCGGATTCTGCATGTCGCACGATCGGGTGACGCTGGTTTCCGGCCCCGGACGGCACGAACCCCGGCGTGCAGAGAGACGCCGGGGGTCGTTGAGGTTGGGTTGGGCCGGCTCCCTCAGGCCAGCCGGATCACGCCGTAGTCGAATCCCTTCCGTCGGTAGACGACGCTGGGGCGCCCGCAGTCGGCGTCGGAGAACAGGTAGAAGTCGTGGCCGACCAGTTCCATCTCGTAGAGGGCCTGGTCCACCGTCATCGGCTTGGCCGCGTGTTCCTTCTCGCGCACGATCTGGCCGGGCAGCTTCTCCTCGATGTCGTCCCACCGCTGCTGCGAGGGCACTTCCGCCATGCCCCCGTAGGTCGGTTCGGACTCCTCGGCCTCGAGCAACGCGGTGTGCCCGAGCCACATGCCCTGTGCTTGTCCCTCGTGGTCGGTCTGGACGGGGGGAAGCGGCGCCCCCAGTCCGCTGGTCGCCTCGGCGACCGAAGTCGGGCCCCGTCGCCCGTGGTGCACCCGCCGTCGGTCGTGCGACCGGCGCAGGCGGTTCTCGAGCTTGGTGACCGCGGAGTCCAGGGCGGCGTAGAAGTCGCCCGCACACGCTTCGGATCGGATTACCGGGCCACGTCCTTTGCCCGTGATCTCCACCCGCTGGCAGTTCTTCGACTGCCTGCGGTTCGGCTCGTGGAAGAGTTCCACGTCAAAGCGGATGACCTTGCGGTCGTATCGCTCAAGCCGGGCCAGCTTCTCGGCGACGTGCACCCGGTAGTGATCGGGCACCTCGACGTTGCGGCCCTTAACGACGATGTCCATACACGACCTCCCTCGCGTTAGCTGCGAGCTATGGCTTTGGATCGCTGCGGCACCGGGCGCGCGATCGCCTTCGCGCGTTGTCGCTGAGGGTTGTCCTCAGCGCTCCACCGGCGCCAGGGTCATGGGCTGTTCGCCTCCTCCCCGCGTGCCGGGAACGCTGATAGCGGTGCACGTTAGCCCGGTATTCGCCGATGCGACAGCCCCCGAGGCGGGGGAACTCCATGATTTTTCGTTCGTGACGCAGAGCGACGGAAAGCGGGCACCGGCGGTGCGCCAGGCGGGCGCGACGAGCTGACGCCTGGACGGCGGCTCACCCGTTCGGCCCAGCAACGCGCGGACGGCCGCCGGCTCGGTCACTGCGCCGAACGGCCTCCGTGCGCGCCTCATACCCGGCCAACGGCCGAACGTGCCGAGGGGTTCCCGCTTTTAATCACCCGTGTGGGTGGGTTGAGCGGGCCGCGGTCAGCGTCAGGACGGCGGTTACCCGGAAACCGGCCGCCTGCAACACCGAGCTGCACTCGGCGGCCGTGGCGCCCGTCGTGACCACGTCGTCGAGCAGGATCATCGCTGTTCCCGGCGGTGGCAGGCCGGTCGGCCGCAGTCGTACGCGACCGCTCAGGTTGGCTCGTCGGGCCGCCGCGTCGAGGCCGACGGAGTCGCGGACGCCGGGTGAGAGGTGCAAGACGGGTGCCACCTCGGCCCCGGACGCCCGAGCGACTCCCACCAGGTGGGAACCGCCGCGCCGCCGGGACGCTGCGCGGCGTGACGGCGCGGGCACGAGCCACCATTTCCCGAACTCGTCGGGCCGCACACCGGGAAGCCTCGGCAACGCCGCCGCCACGAGCGCGCCGAACACGGCCGCCAGCTCCCGCCGCCCGCGTTCCTTGAACGCGAGGAGGAGTTCACGTCCGGCGCCCGCGTAATCGGCCAGCGTGAACACCGGCGGGCCTTTACCGGATACGCGGACGGATCGGGGTGGGCCGAACGCGCCGAGGCACCGGGGACAGCACAGCGCGCCCTCGGCTCGGCAGGCGGCGCAACGGGGCGGAAACAGCAGGTTGATCAGCATGTGATCGAGCGTGCCGGCGCCTACCGACAATTTCGTGCGTGGGGGCGAGGGAGGAGTTGCGAAACTTCGCCGGTCGCCCGACCCGCGGAGGCCGCGTCGGCCTGTCGGCCCGGGTTTTCCGCCGATCAGCTCTTCCGATCGGCGGAAAACCCGGGGCGATGGGCCGACTTCCAGGCGGCCTCGCCCGCGACGCCGGAGGCGGCGCAATCCAGCACAGCGCAGGCTTCAGCCGGGGTAGAAGGCTTTTGCGGTGGATTCGACCTTGACCGCGGAGGCACGCCAGACGTCACCGACGTCGCCGGCGCTCCACAAGCCGCTCTCGTCCACGGCCACCACGTTGCGGCCCGGCGCGGCGGTCACCGAGCGGACCGGGACGGTCAGGTTCGAGGCGTTGTAGCGCTCCACCTTCAAGCCGTCGACGTTGACCTTGGCGATCGGCAGCGACGCCAGCGACGTCCCCGCCACCAGCACGTCCTGCGCCAGCCAGTCCACGGTCAGCACCGCTGTGCCCAGCATGGTCGGCTGCAGGTTGCGCGCGAGCCGCAGGGACACCGACGAGTCCTGGCCGCGCACCACGGCCGCGACGACCAAGCGCCCACCGGCGACCACGGCGACGCGCGTGCCGTCCCGGGACAGCCGCAGCTCGGTGATCGGCCCGAACGTCGACGACAGCTCGGAGGCGTTCACCGCATTGGCCCGCCACCCCGCGTCGGTCTTGAGCACCTGGACCACGTTCGAGCCGTCCGCGACCGTCCACACCTCCTTGCTGGGCTCGTCCTCCCGGCTGCCCGGCAGCCACGTGGGACGGGTCAGCGTGGCCGCGGGCAGGTCGACCGCGGCCAACTGCTCCTCCAGGTTCCCGACGCGCAGGCGGACGTTCTTGTCGTCCACCCGGCTCACCACGGCCAACTGCGTGCCGTCCAGCGACTGCGCCGCGCTGACCACCTGGTACTCGCCCGACCCGGACGGCCCCTTGATCTGCTCGCCGCCCGCGAGCTTGCGCACCTGGCCGCCGCTGACCACCAGGCCGTTCAGGTCGGCGTCCGGCGTGACCAGCTCTTCCCCGGTCCACGGCTGGACGTCCGCGAGCCGCCACTCCCCCTGGTCGGCGGAGATCCGGGCGCCCTCGACCAGCACTCGGATGCGGCTGCTGGACACCCCGACCAGCGACTTCACCACCTGGGCGACGATCTGCTTGCGCACCTGCACGGTGAGGTCGCCGACCTTGGTCAGGTCCACCTGCAACGCCCCGTCGTCGGCTTCCTGCGTGTCGGTGCGCTGGGACGCCCCGTTCGGGATCGCCGTCACCAGCGCGCCGCGCATGCCCACCGCGGGGCCCTTGAGCAGCAGTTCCGTCACCCGGCGCGGGATCGCGGTGGACGGCGAGACCACCACGTACCGCGGGTCGGGCACCAGGACGGTGAAGTCCGGGTCGTAGAAGTAGAGGGTCACCCGGCGGTAGTTCGAGTTGAACCCGGACTGGGGCACGTAGATGCCGTCCGGCGGGTCGGAGATGCGCCACTCGCCGTCCTTGTCGGTCTCCAGGCCGACCGGGGCGGTCAGGTCGCCGACGCGCTGGACGAACGAGTTGTCGACCTCCAGCGAGCCGATGTTCTTGCCCTGGAGCAGGACCGTGCGGCGCTTCGGGTCCGAGGGCAGGTCCGCGCCGGTGGGGACGGTGTTGAAGGTCGACTCGATGATCGTCGGGGCGACCTTGATGTCCCAGGTCTTCTTGGCGTCCTCGGTGAGGTAGGCGCGGGCGGCGGCGTAGTCGCCATCGGGGTTGGCGGAGGCGTTGACGAACTCGCGGACCAGGGTGAGCGGGTCGATGCCCTTGGCGGGCTTCGGGGCGGCGGCCTCGGTGTTGTTGCCGGCCGACGGGTTGATCGGCACCGGGGAGGTCTGGGTGGGGATCGCGGCACAGCCCGACAGCGCCAGCAGGGCCGCCAGGAGGGCCACCACGCGCCTGGTCACCGGACCTCCTCGCGCTCGCCGGTCACCGGCTCGGCGGGCTGCCACGTGATCTCCTCCTCGGTCAGCTCGACCTCGCCGGTGGGTTCGTCGTCGGGCTCCGGCTCGGCCGCCACGGGCGGCAGGTCGGGCGGTTCCAGGGGCAGCGGGCTCGACGCCGGCTCGTGGCCGTGGCGGCACGGCAGGGTCAGCCGGAACACCGCGCCGTACCCGCGCTCGCCCCACGCCTCCAGCCAGCCGCCGTGCAGGCGGGCGTCCTCCAGCGAGATCGACAGGCCCAGGCCGGTGCCGCCGGTGCGCCGGTTGCGCGACGGGTCGGCCCGCCAGAACCGGTTGAACACCAGGTCCGCCTCGCCGGGCCGCAGGCCGACGCCGTGGTCGCGCACGGTCACCGCCACCGCGTCGCCGTCGCCGCGCAGGGTCAGCTCCACCGGCAGGCCCTCGCCGTGGTCGATGGCGTTGGCCAGCAGGTTGCGCAGGATGCGCTCGACCCGCCGGGAGTCCAGCTCGGCGGTCACCTCGTGGTCGGGCAGGTCCATCACGATCGTGGTGCCGCTGCTGTTCGCGATGGCCCGCACGGAGTCGTGCGCGCGCCGGGCCAGCACGCGGATGTCCACCAGTTCGGCGGCCAGCTCCTCCACGCCCGCGTCCAGGCGGGAGATCTCCAGCAGGTCGCCCAGCAGCGATTCGAACCGGTCCAGCTCGTCCACCAGCAGCTCGGTGGACCGGGCCAGGCCGCTGGGGAACTGCTCGCGGGACGCGTGCAGCACGTCGGCGGCCATCCGGACGGTGGTCAGCGGGGTGCGCAGCTCGTGCGAGACGTCCGAGGTGAACCGCCGCTGGAGCTGGCCGAACTCCTCCAGCTGGTGGATCTGCCGCTGGATGCTGGCCGCCATCTCGTTGTACGATTCGGCCAGCCGCGCCACGTCGTCCTCGCCGACCACCGGCATCCGCTCGTCCAGGCTGCCGTCCGCGAACCGCTCCGCGATCTCGGCGGCCTGCCGCACCGGCCGCACGACCTGCCGGGTGACCAGGTTCGCGATCACCGCGAGCAGCAACAGCAGCACCACACCGCCGACCACGAGCGTGGACTGGACGACGTCGGCGGTGGCCTGTTCACCGGTCAGCGGGAACAGCAGGTACAGGTGCATCGAGCGGGACGCCGTCTGCACCGGCTTGCCCACGACGAGCAGCGTGGTCGGTCCGGTGGGGCGTTCCACGGTGGTGATCTGGTAGCCCGCGCTGCTCTGGTCGAGCATCTTGACCAGGCCCTTGGGCACGTCGTCCCAGGGGCCGACGAAAACGGGCAGCCCGTCCGGGCCGACCTCGAAGGGGTCGTAGAGCACCGGTTCGAACGCGCCCGCGCCGGAGGACGACGAGTCCAGGCCCGCGCCCGCCGCGTTGATCTTGTTCAGGGCGGCGGTGAACCGGGCGCGCACGCTGTCCGGGCCCGGGTTGAGGCCGGACAGGTCCGGCTGCACCGCGGCGGCGCTGGCGTCGGCCTGGCGGATCGCCGCCTCGGTCTTGGTCTCCAGCAGCTGGCCGGTGATCTGCACCTGGAGCACCATGCCCAGCACGAACACCACGGCCGAGGACAGCGCGAGGGTGCTCACCACCACGCGCAACTGCAACGACCGCCGCCACAGCTCGCCGAAGGCGAGCCCGTGACGGCGGGCGCTCTCGATACCGCGCCGCAGCTCGCGCCGGGCGGAGTCGAGCAAGGTCATCTCACACCTGTCACGGAGGACCGGCCTTGTAGCCGACGCCGCGGACGGTCAGGACCACCTCGGGGTGCTCCGGGTCGCGCTCCACCTTGGACCGCAGCCGCTGCACGTGGACGTTCACCAGGCGGGTGTCGGCGGCGTGCCGGTAGCCCCACACCTGCTCCAGCAGGACCTCGCGGGTGAACACCTGGCGCGGCTTGCGCGCGAGTGCCACCAGCAGGTCGAACTCCAGCGGGGTGAGCTGGATCGGCCGGCCCTCGCGCAGCACCTCGTGGCCCGGCACGTCGATGGTCAGGTCGCCGATCTGCAGGACCTCGGCGGGCTCGGCCTCGGTGCGGCGCAGGCGGGCGCGGATGCGCGCGACCAGTTCCTTCGGCTTGAACGGCTTGACCACGTAGTCGTCGGCGCCGGACTCCAGGCCCAGGACCACGTCCACGGTGTCGCTCTTGGCCGTGAGCATGACGATCGGGACGCCCGACTCGGAGCGGATCGCCTTGCACACGTCGATGCCGTTCATGCCGGGCAGCATGAGGTCGAGCAGGACCAGGTCCGGTTTCAACTCGCGCAGGGCGGGCAGCGCGCGGGCGCCATCGGCCACCACCGCGGTATCGAAACCCTCGCCCCGCAGCACGATGGTCAGCATCTCCGCCAGAGCGGGGTCGTCGTCCACCACGAGCACGCGTGCCTTCATACCCAACATCGTCCCACTAATGGCCGGAGCGCTCCGCACCGCCCAGTGCTCATCGCCGCTGGTCGCCGCACGGGTCCACTCCGTGGTCGGTCTCGGTCGCCGTTCCACGTGCCCACCTCGCCCTCGCCGAAGGGGTTCGTCAGGGACTCATCGGCGCGGTGGTCACGTTTTGTTACTTCGTAATACTAATGGGTGAAATAGCGGTCGAGTAGCGGCTCGACGTCGGTGTTCGCCGCCCCGTCGACGACTTCCCACGGTGACAGCCAGTGCGCGGCGGCCAGTTCGTCGTACACGGCGGCGCACCGGGCCTGGAGGTCGTCGTCGGACTCGTAGAGGTCGCGTTCGCGCTGCTCGGTGGCCTCGCGGTGGGCGGCGCGGCCCGCCGCCACGTCCACCGGGACGCGGAGCAGGAGCTGGAGGTCCGGCATCGGGGTCCCGAAGCGGTCGACCTCCAGCGCCTTGACCCAGGCGACGAACTCGCCGTCCGCGTGCTCGCGCAGCCGTGCCGCTCCGTAGGCGGCGTTCGACGCGATGTAGCGGTCGAGGAGGACGACGTCGTACTGGGCGAGGTCGGCGCGGATCTTGGCCGCCGCGTCCCGCCGGTCCAGGGCGTAGAGGACGGACATGCCGTGGACGGAGTCGGTGAGGTCGCCGAGGCGGCCGTGCAGGGCGTCCCGGACGAGGTCGGCGTGCACGTCCTCGTCGTACCTCGGGAAGGCGCCCGTGACGACCTTCGCGCCGCGGGCGGCGAGGGCGTCGGTGAGCGCCTTGGCGAGCGTGCGCTTACCGGCCCCGTCCAGGCCCTCGATCACCACGAGTTTTCCCACGCCGCCACCCTAAGGGGCGGCCTTCCTCATCGATCGGGGGCATCAGATCGCCCAGTCGGGTGACTGGGCGATCTTTCTCTCACCAGAACGAGTGACTACGGTGTTCCCAACCTGGGGCCTGTGCGGGAGAGGGTGGTGCCGCGGTGACCGCGGATTCCGGGCACGCCACGTCGGCCGAGTCGGTCGACCACCCACCCGGGTTGCCGCGCGCCCTGGCCGAGACGCTGCGTTACGGCCCGTTCCACCGGGCGCTGCACGACGCCATCGCGCACCGCGGCCTGTCCCTGGCCCGGTTGCGGGCGCACCTCGGGCAGCACGGCGTGCAGGTCGGGCAGTCGACGCTGAGTTATTGGCAGCGCGGCTTGCGTCACCCGGAAGTGCCGCGCGCGCTGGAGACCGTCCGCGCCTTGGAAACCGTCCTGCGCCTGCCCGCGGATTCGCTGGTCGCCCTGGTGGGCACCCGCCCCCAGCCACGCCCGGCGCGCGGCTACCCCGAGCCCACCTGGGTCGCCCCCACCGACTTCGAGGCCACGCCGGGCAACCGGGACCTGGAGGTGCTGTCCGCGCACGACACCGTCCTGATCGGCCCCCAGCGCGAACGCCGCACCGTGACCACGCGGCTGGTGGTGCGGGCGCTGCGGGCGGGCCCGGACCGGTTCCTGGCCGTGCACCGCGGCGACGAGGGTTCGGCCGTGGAGAACGCCCTGGTCAGACCGGCCGAGGGGTGCCGGCAGGGCAGACTCCGCCGGCAACCCCGGACCCTGGTCTTCGAGTTGCTGTTCGACCGCCGCCTGGACGAGGGCGAGGAACACGTCTTCTGCTTCACCGTCGTCGACGACACCGGCGGCCCGACCCCCGGCCACGTCCGCACCTTCCCCACCCCGTGCCGGAGCTACCTGCTCCAACTGGCCTTCAACCGGCGTGCGCTGCCCGCCCGGTGCACCAAGCAGTTCCGGACCGAGCCGAACACGGTGCCGGTGGACGTGGAGGACCTGGTGTGCGGGATCGGCGGCGTGGTGAGCGCGTATTTCACCGACATCGGGCCGGGGACTGCGGGGATCGGCGTGGAGTGGAGCGGCTAGAAGACGTCCAGCCGGGGTGCGGCTGAGGCCATTTGCGCTGCTTGGGCCACTGCTTGGGCGTCCTCGACCCGGGCGACCCGCACCGAGAACGCCGGCACGGCTCGTTTCGTCGGTTTGGTCGTGTAGACGGCGAAGGCCTTCGAGGCCCGGTCGTAGGTGATGCCCTTCGTCTGGTTCCAGTCGACCTGGATGAACTGCTTGCGCAGGACGCCCACGAACAGGAACAGCAGGCGGCGGTCCGTGCAGGCGAGCACGCCGAAGCCCTCGCCTTGGGCCGAGGTCAGGGCCAGCACCCGTTCGTCCGGGTGCAGGTAGCCGGCCAGGAGGTTGATCTCCTTCATCGACCCCATCAGCGCTCCCCGCGTGCGCTCGACGGCCGCAGCCACGTCCGGGCGCAGCGCCGGGGGCGGCGCGGCCTGCGGTGGCGGTGCTGCTGCCACGGGTTGTGCGACTTGCCGGACGGCGGTGTGGAAGGTCCAGCGGTGCCCGTCCCAGTAGCGGACCAGGGCGTCGTCGAGGGGGTCGGGGAGCCAGGCGGCGGGACGGGTCATCACTCGCTCCCGTCGTCGGACAGGTCGCCGTCGTCGCCCGCGTCGGTGTGCGCGCCGACCGCCACCGGGGCTCCGCGACGCATGGGGTCGGACGCACGCCACTCGACCGCCTCGGCGGTCTCGCTGAACTCCAGGACGTGGTCGTCGCCCAGGTCGAGGAGCAGTTCCCGCACCTCGGCGGGCGTGGCGTAGAAGAACTCGCGCCGGTTGTTGACCAAGTTCACCCGCTTGTGCGCCAACCGCTGGTGGAGGGCGGTTTCGAGGGCGACCGCGTCTGTGGAGAAGAACAGGGCGTGCGTGTCGAACCGGAACGGCACCGAGGCGTCACCGAGTTCGCGGACGCGGTCCATCGGGTCGAGTCGGCGGGTCATGCCGATCTTGACCATGTCCGGGCCGAACGCGCCGATGTTGGAGATCACGTACACGTACCCGGCCCGCTGGTTGGCGGCCCGCTCGTCCACGCCCGCGATCGCCTGGTCGACCTCCGCCAACTGCTCCCGGGCCTTCGCGAGGGCTTCGAGGTCACCGTTGGCCTCCAGCCGCGCGACCACGGCGGCGAAGTGCGCCCGCTCCTTGGCCAGCTTCGCCCGCTCCCGCTCGATCTCCTTGGCGACCTTGGCCTCCTCGCGCAGCCTCTCGCGGTGGGCCTTCGCCTCCTCGCGCTCGTACTCGGCCTTGACCAGGTGGTCGGCGGTGAGGTCGATCTCGACCAGGCGGAGGCGGTGGTAGTCGAGGGAGATGGAGATGCCCATGAGCGCGCCCAGCTTGCCGACCGTCTCGCGGGTCTTGGCGAGCTTCTCCTTGACCGACTCGCGGGTGTGCGGCTTGACCGAGCGGACCGCGTTGTCGGCCTCGGCGTTGTAGGCGCGGAGCATCAGCTTGGCCATGTCCCGGCCCAGCTTCTGGCCTTCCTTGACCGAGCCGTTGACCGCCCAGTTCACCTGGCTCGTGACGGCGTCGCCCTTGGCCGCGTCCTTGATGCGCTGCTTCAGGGTCGCCAACGCCTCCTTGTACGCGAGGACGTCGTCCAACGGGTGCGCGTACTCGTAGACGCCCACTTCTTGGAGGAGGGCCAGCTCACGGGTCTCGACCAACTGCGATTGCAGGGCCGCCAGCTCGGCGGACAGTTGCTGCCGCGAAGCGCCTAACGCGTCGAAGGTGACTTTCTGCTGGTCAACGGCACTTCGGAGGTCACGAAGCTCCGCTTCCGCGGCTTGAGCGCCGGCACCGCGGAGTTGGTGCACCCAGGCGCGCAGCTCGTTGATCGTGGCTTGCGCCCCCGTCAACTGGTCGTACAGCGCTGCTGCCTCCGGGTTCTCCCTGTTTCCGAACAACGCCACGCCCGGCCCCCTCGATGTCACTGTCTGCGATGGCATTCGTGCATCGCGGGGAATGATTTCAGTGTTACCGATCATGGGCCGCACATGCGAAACGGCCCGGAGCCGAAGCTCCGGGCCGCCGCCCACACCCTGCGCGAGGCCGCCGTCGGCTTGTCGCGCCGCCTTTCCCGACGATCACGCTCTTCGATCGGCGGGAAACGCGGCGCGACGAGCCGACCCCCCAGGGCGGCCTCGCCGCCGCGACGAAGTCGCGGCCATCCAACACAGCCGCCGTCGGCTTGTCGCGCCGCCTTTCCCGACGATCACGCTCTTCGATCGGCGGGAAACGCGGCGCGACGAGCCGACCCCCAGGGCGGCCTCGCCGCCGCGACGCCAGTCGCGGCAATCCAACTCAGTAGCGGTAGTGCTCGGGCTTGTAGGGGCCCTCGACGTCGACGTCGATGTACTCCGCCTGGTCCTTCGTCAGCTTGGTGAGCTTGCCGCCCAGCGCCTCCAGGTGGATGCGGGCGACCTTCTCGTCGAGCACCTTCGGGAGGCGGTAGACCTCCTTGTCGTACTCCTGGTGCTTGGTGAACAGCTCGACCTGCGCGATCACCTGGTTGGAGAACGAGTTCGACATCACGAAGCTCGGGTGGCCGGTCGCGTTGCCCAGGTTGAGCAGGCGGCCCTCGGACAGCACCAGGATGCTGTGGCCGTCCGGGAACACCCACTCGTCGACCTGCGGCTTGATGTTGATCCGCTGGATGCCCGGGAACCGCTGGAGGCCGGCCATGTCGATCTCGTTGTCGAAGTGGCCGATGTTGCCGACGATCGCCTGGTGCTTCATGCGCTCCATGTGCTCGATGCGCACGACGTCCTTGTTGCCGGTCGTGGTGATCACGATGTCGGCCTTGTCGAGGACGTCCTCCAGCACCTGCACGTCGTAGCCGTCCATCGCGGCCTGCAACGCGCAGATCGGGTCGATCTCGGTGACGATGATCCGGGCGCCCTGGCCGCGCAGGGACTCCGCGGCACCCTTGCCGACGTCGCCGTAACCGCAGATCACGGCCACCTTGCCGCCCATCAGCACGTCGGTGCCGCGGTTGATGCCGTCGATCAGCGAGTGCCGGATGCCGTAGCGGTTGTCGAACTTCGACTTGGTCACGGCGTCGTTGACGTTGATCGCCGGGAACAGCAGCTCGCCGGCCGCCGCCAGCTGGTACAGGCGCATGACGCCGGTGGTGGTCTCCTCGGTCACGCCGCGGATGCCCTCGGCGATCTTGGTCCACTTGCCGGAGTCCGCCGCCAGCGACTTGCGCAGCGTCTCCAGGACGATCTGCCACTCCTCCGGGTCGTCCTCGGAGGCCGCCGGCACGACGCCGGCCTTCTCGTACTGGACGCCCTTGTGGACCAGCAGGGTGGCGTCACCGCCGTCGTCGAGGATCATGTTCGGGCCGCCGCCGTCGGGCCAGGTCAGCATCTGCTCGGCGGTCCACCAGTACTCCTCCAGCGTCTCGCCCTTCCAGGCGAACACCGGCACGCCCTTGGGCTCCTCGACGGTGCCGTGCGGGCCCACCACGACCGCCGCCGCGGCGTGGTCCTGGGTGGAGAAGATGTTGCACGAGGCCCAGCGCACCTCGGCGCCGAGGGACACCAGCGTCTCGATGAGCACGGCGGTCTGCACGGTCATGTGCAGCGAGCCGGAGATCCGCGCCCCCTTCAGCGGGTACACCTCGGAGTACTCGCGCCGCAGCGCCATCAAGCCGGGCATCTCGTGCTCGGCCAGGCGGATCTCCTTGCGGCCGAACTCAGCCTGGGAGAGGTCGGCCACGGCGAAATCGATGCCGTTCAGGGACTGGAGCCTCTCGGCGGTCATGACGGGTTCCTCCATCTCGGGGTCGGCTGCCGACCCTACCGCCCGCCACGCCGGGGCTCCGGGTCGGCTGCGACCGGGCCGGCGATGCACCAGTATGGCGAGGCTGGCGAGGACGGCTCGCGGGAGGTTTCGTGCTGATTCCCGGCCCCGACACACGGGTGGTCGAACTGCGCGTGCACGGCGTCCAGGGCACCACCCCGCAGTCCCTGGTGGACGCGGTGGCCGCGGTGGACGTCGCGGGTGACGGGCTGGGGCGGATCGTGCGCCCGGCCGACCGGCTGCGCAGACCGGCGCCGGGGCCGGTGCTCCAGGCGGGCGGGCGGCCGGTGCCGCGGGTGGTCGAGGGGTACGTGTGGGGCGGGATGACGTCCGGCGGGTGGGCGAAGGCGACGTGGGCGTTGCTGTTCCCGTTCTCGCTGGCGAACGTGGCGCACTGGATGCTGCCGCCGGTGCCCGCCGGGTCGGTGCCCGCGCACCTGCTCGGGGTGGCGCTGCGGGCGCTCTTGAGGCTCGCGGCGCTGCTGCTGACCGTGCTGCTGGTGACGCAGGTGGCGGTGATCAGCCTGGACCTGGTGGCCGCGCAGTGCCTCGCGCCGGGGTCCACGTGCCTGTGGGGGCCGTTCGTCGACCTGCCGTGGCTGCGGTCGGTGGTCGGGATGGCGCCGATCGCGCTGGTCGTGCTGGTGCTGCACCGGGTGTCCAGTGTGGACTGGCGGATCGAGCGCAAGCACGTGCCCGCGTCCGGTCCGGTGGGGTCGAGCCTGCCCGGCGCGCACGTGGCGACGGACCCGGACGTGCCCGCGCTGCGGGTGCTGCACCTGGTGGCGGCGCTGGGCGCGGGCGTGGTGGTCGGGTTGGGCGGGCCGCTGGGTCCGCTGGTCGCGCCCGGTCGGCACGGCGTGGCGCTGTGGGTGTGCTGGGGGCTGGGCGTGGCGCTGGTCGGGTTCGCCGCGCTGGCCGGGATGCTGCTGGACGACCCGACCGGTGGCGCGCCGCACCGGGGTGGCCGGTGGCTGCGGGCGGTGCTGGGGCGCCGGCCGCGGCGGGTGCTGCTGGGCTGCGCGTGGGCGGTGTTCGCGGTGGCGGTGGGGTTGTTGACGCGGCTGCCGGACCGGTTGCCGGGTGCGGACCTGGCCGTGCAGGTGGTGGCGGCCCTGGTCGCGCTGGTGTGCGTCGGCTTGGGGGTGTTGCTGTTGCCGGCGGCGCTGTTGGCCCGGCGCACCTGGCGGGACCTGCCGCGCGACCAGCGGCCGTGGGCGGGCGGGTGGATGGCGGCCCCGGTGGTCGCGGGCGCGGCGCTGCTGGGCGGCGGGTTCGGGGCGGGCGTGGCGCTGACGCTGCGCCGGCTGCTCGGGCACGGCGTGCTGCCGCGCGGGTACGACTACATCGCGCTGCTGTGGGGCCTGGCCGGGGTGGCGGGGCTGGGCGCGGTGCTGGTGATGGCGTTGACCACGGGGATGGTGCGGTGGAGCGCGTTGCGCCGGGGCGAGGAGTGGGCCCGGGAGGCGGCGCTGCTGCACTCCGGTCGGGCGCGGGACGTCGTGCGGGCGGCGCGGGCCTGGTGGTGGGCGCGGTGGCAGCAGCGGCACAGCCACCACGTGGTGCTGATCGCGGCCGGGGTGCTGGTGGCGGGCGCGGTGCCGGCGGCGGTGCTGCGGCTGCGCGAGGTCGACCCGCCGGGGTGGGCGCGGCCGTTCGCGGCGGTGGGGGTCGTGGTGCTGGCCGTGCTGGCGCTGTCGTTGCTGCGGGCGGTGTGGTTGGCGGCCCGTCGGCCGGACACCGCGCGGCAACTGGGGGTGCTGGCCGACCTGGCGGCGTTCTGGCCGCGCGAGGCGCACCCGGTGGTGCCGCCCTGTTACGCGTTGAAGGTGGTGCCGGAACTGGTGTCGCGGGTGCGGGAGCACCTGGCCGACCCCGGCACGCGGGTGGTGCTGGCCGGGCACTCCCAGGGCTCGCTGCTGGCGGCGGTGGCGGCGGCCCGGCTGATCGAGGAGTTGCCCGAGGACCAGGTGGCGCGGCTGGGCCTGGTGACCACGGGGTCCCAGTTGCAGTGGGCGTACCAGCGCGCTTTCCCGGCCGTGGTGCCGCACAGCTCGCTGGCCGCGTTGTCCGGTGGGCTGAGCGGGCGGTGGCGGGCGCTGTGCCGGGGCACCGACCCGCTGGGCGGGGCGGTGACGACATGGGGCCGGCAGGTGTTCGACGGGATGCTGCTGGGCGTGGGCTTCCTGCCGGACGGGACGACCGGCGCCCTCCCGCCCGCGCTGCGCGGCCCGACCGGGGCTCTGGTGCTCGGCGGCGACCACTGGCTGCCGGACCCGCAGCGCGGCCCGTTCCCGGGGCGGCGGTGGGCGGCGGGCGTGAACCGGCACGCCGAATACACCTCCGACCCGGAGTGGGACCGGGCGGTGGCGGTCGCGGCGGGCCTGGAGGACCTGGCCGCGCCGACGCCCGCGCCTGGCCTGGTGCTGCCGGTGGCGCGCAACGCGCCCGGACCGGCGTCGTCACCCGATGTCGTCCCGGGTGGGTGACAACGAGGTCCGGGACCGCCCGGATGGAGCAGTACCGGGCCGTGCCATCGGCGCTCTTGTCCCATGTGGAACCTCTCAGCGGGGGTGGAGATGGCTGAACCGGACTGGCCCGTCCGCACCCTCCTGGACCGGCTGCGGCCGGCCACCCGGCAGGAGCTGCTGGGCATCGGGGCGCTGGTGCGCTACCCGGCCGATCGGCGCGTCATCGAGCAGGGCGCGTCGGACAACCACGCCCTGCTCCTGCTCGACGGGGTGGTGAAGGTCCAGGTCACCGACGAGTCCGGGCAGACCGGCCTGC
The DNA here is from genome assembly GCA_050954585.1 of Actinosynnema sp. CA-248983. Taxonomy (GTDB): domain Bacteria; phylum Actinomycetota; class Actinomycetes; order Mycobacteriales; family Pseudonocardiaceae; genus Actinosynnema. The sequence continues at coordinate 7,876,900 of CP191863.1, forward strand.
TCGGCGTGCGCGGGCGCGGCGACCTGGTCGGCGAGATGGCCGCGATGGACGGCAGACCGCGCTCGGCGAGCGTCGTGACCTGCGGCGACGTCGTGGCCCGGCTGATCACGTCGAAGGAGCTGATGGCGTTCCTGCACCGGCGCACGGACATGTTCGTGGAGCTGATCACGATGCTCAACGAACGCCTGCGCTGGGTCAACGACCGCCGCCGCGACTTCCTCGCCCGGCCGGCGGCGGAACGCGTGGCGCGCGTGCTCGCCGAACTGGTCGGCCTCCACGGCTCCGAGCAGGCCGGGGGCTGGGTGCTCGGCATCCCGCTGACCAAGGTCGAACTGGCCTCCATCGCCGGGATGAAGCCCCGGACGGCCGAGAAGGCGTTCAGCGACCTGCGGAAAGCGGGGGTCGTGGTGAGCCACGTCCGGCGGGACGTGCTGATCCCGGACCTGGACCGGTTGCGCCGGTTCGGCGGTCTGTGATCACCCGAGGTTCGTGAGCAGGCGGTCCGCGGCCTCGGTCCGGCCGGTGTCGGCGAGCAGGCCCGCCGGGGCCAGGACGTAGGCGCGGTCCACGGTGATGGCGGCCGACTTGAGGATCGGGCGCAGCACCGGGTCCTCGCGCAGCGTCCGGTCCACTTCGGACAGGTCGGGCGCGTGGCGGAACACGCCGCCGGACAGCACCAGGCGGCCGGCGCCCTGCGGGCCCAGTTGGCCGTCGACCAGGCGCAGGTGCCGGCGCACGGCCAGGACCGCGGCCAGGGCGGCCAGGCGGAGGTCGACGGTGGGGTCCTCGGCCAGGTAGCGGACGTCCGCGGCCCGGCGGTCGGCTTCCGCGGCGAGGACGGCGGCTTCGGACTTGTCGATCAGCTTCTCGGTCACCGCCTCGGCCACGACGCCGGGCGCGGACCAGCGCATCCCCAGGTCGCCCTCGACGGTGCGGCGGTCCGGCGGCAGCGCCACGGTGCGCTCCTTGCTGTCCACGGTGGACACCGCCGAGTAGACATCGGTCGTGGCACCGCCCACGTCCACGACGAGAACCGCGCCCTCACTGTCCTGTGTGGCCAGACGGGACACGCCCTTCAGGACCGCGTCCGGGGTCACGGCGCGCACCAGGCGGCGGAAGCGCGGTCCCCGGGACAGGCCCTTGCCGCCGATCACGTGCCGCAGGAAGACCTCGCGGATCGCGGACCGGGCCGGGCCGGGGGCCAGCTCGCCCACGTCGGGCAGGACGTTGTCGGCCGCCACCACCGTGCGGCCGGCCAGGAGGTCCAGGGCTCGTGCGCGCGCCTCGACGTTGCCCGCCAGCACGATCGGGCACCCCAGGCGGTTGCGGCCGATGCGGTCCGCGTTGTGCAGCAGCACCGACGCGTCGCCGCCGTCCGTGCCGCCGACCAGCAGCACCAGGTCCGGCTTCGCCGCGCGCAGCGCCCGCAGGCCGGGACCGTCCAGCAGGCCCGCCGAGACGTGCACCACCCGGGCGCCCGCCGACAGCGCCACCCGGTACCCCGCCTCGGCGCTGACCAGCCGCTCCTGCCCGACCACCGCCAGCCGCAGCCCACCGCCGGCCGACGAGCAGGCCAGCACCTCGTCCGCACCGCCCAACTCGGCCGACACCGCGGCGACCCCGTCCAGCACCTCCGGCGGCGATGTCGGCCGCTGGGCGGTCCCGAGCAGGTCGCCGGTCGCCGACACCAGGGCACCCTTGGTCCACGTCGAGCCCACGTCCAGGCAGAGCACCGTCATGTGGGGAAAGCTACCGGTTGGCGGCCGAGTTCCAGGCTGGTCGGCCGTTCGGGACAACCTTCGACGAGGAGGAGAAGCACCGTGCCGGGGAACGGGCTTTGGCGCACCAAGACGATCGAGCAGTCGATCGCCGACACCGACGAGCCGGACACCCGGCTCCGCAAAGACCTCACCGCGTGGGACCTCACGGTGTTCGGCGTCGCCGTCGTCATCGGGGCGGGCATCTTCACGCTGACCGCCTCCACGGCGGGCAACCTCGCCGGGCCGTCGGTGTCGCTGGCCTTCGTGCTCGCCGCCGTCGCCTGCGCGCTGGCCGCGCTGTGCTACGCGGAGTTCGCGTCGACCGTGCCGGTGGCGGGCAGCGCGTACACGTTCTCGTACGCCACGTTCGGCGAGTTCATGGCGTGGATCATCGGCTGGGACCTCGTCCTGGAGTTCGCGGTCGGCGCGGCGGCGGTGGCCAAGGGGTGGTCGCTGTACCTCCAGACGGTGCTGGGCCAGGTGGGGCTGGACCTGAAGACGACCGCGGTCGTCGCCGGGTTCGAGGTCGACTGGGGCTCGCTGCTGCTCATCGCGACGCTGACCGTGCTGCTGGTCGTGGGCACCAAGCTGTCCTCGCGGGTCAGCGCCGTGATCACGGCGGTGAAGGTCGCCGTGGTGCTGCTGGTGATCGTGCTGGGCATCGGCTACATCAAGGCCGCGAACTACAGCCCGTACATCCCGCCCGCGCAGACCGGCGGGTCCACCGCGACCGGGTTGGAGCAGTCGCTGTTCTCGCTGCTCACCGGCTTCGAGGGCAGCACGTACGGCGTGCTGGGCCTGCTCGCGGCGGCGTCGCTGGTGTTCTTCGCGTTCATCGGCTTCGACGTGGTCGCCACCACCGCCGAGGAGACCCGGAACCCGCAGAAGGCCGTGCCGCGGGGCATCCTCGGGTCGCTGGCGATCGTGACCGTGCTGTACGTGGCGGTGTCGCTGGTGATCACCGGCATGCTGCCGTACGACCGGCTGAAGACCCAGCCGGACGGGTCCCGCGCGACCCTGGCCACGGCGTTCGCGGAGAACGGGGTCGACTGGGCGGCGACGGTCATCTCGGTCGGCGCGCTGGCCGGTCTGACGACGGTCGTGATGGTGCTCATGCTGGGCCAGTCGCGGGTGCTGTTCGCGATGTCCCGCGACGGCCTGGTCCCGCGCGGCCTGGCGCGCACCGGGCAGCACGGCACGCCGTACCGGATCACGGTCCTCATCGGCGTGCTGGTCGCGATCGCGGCGGGCTTCTTCCCGGCGGGCAAGCTGGAGGAGATGGTCAACGTCGGCACGCTGTTCGCGTTCGTGCTGGTGTCGGCGGGCGTCCTGGTGCTGCGCAAGACCCGGCCGGACCTGCCGCGCGGCTTCCGCGTGCCGCTGGTGCCGCTGGTGCCGATCCTGGCGATCGCCGCTTGTCTGTGGCTGATGCTGAACCTGACCGCGTTGACGTGGGTCCGGTTCCTGGCGTGGATGGCGCTGGGCGTGGTCGTGTACTTCGCCTACAGCCGGCGGCACTCGTTGCTGGGCAAGGGGCACGGGGCCACCAACGTGCCCGTGGTGAAGCCGGACGAGGTGCCGTAGCGGTCTCGGTGGGGCGGGCTGAACCCCGCCCGAAAGGAGCCGGCCGCGCTCCTCTCGGAACGCGGCCGGCTCACCGAACCAGAAGACCCAACCAGGCGCGGCGACGAGTACCGCCTCACCACAGCTCGCCGCACCGACCTCTACGAAGTCGCCAGCGACCGGTCCAGGTCAGGCTCCAGGTAGATCAGCCGAGCCGCCGGGACCTTGTTCCGCACCCGCTGCTCCGCCGCGTCGATGGCCTCCGCCACCTCGGCCACCGTCAAGCCCGGGTTCAACGCGATCTTCGCCGCCACCAGCAGCTCGTCCGGCCCGATGTACTGGGTCCGGATGTGGATGACGCGCTGGACCTTGCCCGCCGCCAGCTCGTCCACGATCACGTCCAGCTCGGCCGGCGCGGCACCCTCGCCGATCAGCAGGGACTTCATCTCCACGATCAGGATGATCGCGATCACGCCCAGCAGCACGCCGATGCTGATGGTGCCCACGGCGTCCCACACCGGGTTGCCGGTGATCATCGTCAGCCCCACGCCGAACAGGGCCAAGATCAGGCCGACCAGCGCGCCCAGGTCCTCCAGGAGCACCACGGGCAGCTCGGGGACCTTCGACTGGCGGATGAACTGCCACCACGTCGCGTCGCCCTTGATCAGCTTCGACTCGTGGATCGCGGTCTTGAAGCTGTAGGTCTCCAGGCCGATCGCGACCACCAGGATGCCGACGGCGACCCACGGGGACGACAGCGGCTCGTGCGCCTCCAGCTTGTGGATTCCCTCGTACAGCGCGAACACCGAGCCGAGGCTGAACAGCAGCAGCGCCACGACGAACGAGTAGAAGTACCGGTCCCGGCCGAAGCCGAACGGGTGGTTCAGCGTCGCCTTGCGCCGGGCCGTCTTCTGCCCCAGCAGCAACAGGCCCTGGTTGGACGTGTCGGCCACCGAGTGCACCGCCTCGGCGAGCATCGACGACGACCCGGTGATCAGGAAGCCGACGAACTTCGCCACTGCGATCCCGGCGTTGGCCACCAACGCGGCGATGATCGCCCTGGTACCGCCTCCTGCTGACACGGTTGCTCCCTCACCCAAAACGTCCGGTTTGCCGGTGTGACCCTAGTGCCGAGAGGTCAATCGCCGCCCGCCGTTGCCCGGAAAAGCCGGGTCGGCTCGTCGGCCGTGACGACCACCGCCGGGTCGGCCGCGGGCACCCACACGGACTCGCCGCGCGAGACCTCCAGCACCTGCCCGCCGCACGCCAGCTTCGCCCGCCCCTGCGTCACCAGCAGGATCTGCGGACCGTCGTGGTCGACCCGGGTCTCGCCGCCCGCGGCCAGCTCCAGCCGGGACAGCTCGAACTCGGGGCTGGGCGTCCGGTAGGTCCACACCCCGGCCTGGGTCTCGTCGCCCGCGAGCACCGCCATGTCGCCGCACGTGAAGTCCAGCACCCGCATCAGCTCGGGCACGTCCACGTGCTTGGGCGTCAGCCCGCAGCGCAGCACGTTGTCCGAGTTGGCCAGGATCTCCACCCCGGTGCCGTGCAGGTAGGCGTGCAGGTTGCCGGCGGGCAGGTGGATCGCCTCGCCCGGCTTGAGCACCAGCCGGTTGAGCAGCATCGCGGCCAGCACGCCCGCGTCGCCGGGGTAGGCCTCGCCCAGCTCCAGGATCGTGCGGCACTCGGTGTCGAACTCGCCGCGCTCCTTGACGTGCAGGACGCACGCGTCCAGCACCTGCGGCAGCAGGGCGTCCAGCGCGGGCTGCGGCAGCGTGATGAGCGTGGTGAACAGGGCGCGCAGACCGTCCTCGTCCGGCTGGGCGGCCAGCAGCTCGGTGTACGGGGTCAGGTCGGGCGCCTCCAGCGACCGCAGCAGCGCCACGGTCCGCTCCGGCGCCCGGAACCCGGCCAGCGCGTGGAACTCGGTCAGCGCGCAGATCAGCTCCGGCTTGGCCGACGGGTCCTTGTAGTTGCGCACCGACGACTCGATCGGCACGCCGGTCTTCTCCTCCAGCGCGAACCCCAGCGCGGCCTGCTCGGCCGACGGGTGCGCCTGGAGGCTCAGCGGCTCGTCGGCCGCCAGCACCTTGAGCAGGAACGGCAGCCTGCCGCCCCACCGCTGCGCACAGCGCGGCCCGAGTTGGGCGTCCGGCTCCTCGGCGAGCAGGTCGAGCAGCGAGCGCTCGCCGTCGGGCCGCAGCACCCGGGACGGGTCGCCGGGGTGGGCTCCCATCCACAGCTCGGCCTCCGGGTGCGGCGCGGGCACCTCCCTCCCGAGCAGCTCGGCGATGGCGGTACGCGAACCCCACGCGTACGCCCGCACCGCGTTGTGCAGCAGTTCCACAGCGAAAATCCCCTCACACGGCCGGCGCGTAGAGCCCCGGGCCACCCAGCGTCCCCGCTGCCAGCCCGAGGTACAGCGCGGCCAGTTCGAACCGCAGGGCGAGCAGCGCGGAGCACACCGCGTCGCCGCCGGTCACTTCCTCGGCCGGTTCGAGCACGTCGGCTCCCGGCAAGGTGTCCTGCGCGGCCCGCCGCGCGATCTCGGCGGGCCGGCCCTGGCGCACGGCCAGCAGCAGCACCCGCACCAGGCCGTCGGACTCGTCGTCCGGGTCGGCGAAGATGTCCGCGCCGGAGGTCCCGTGCACGGCCCGGCGGTGCAGCACCGACCTGGTCAGCGCCTGCGGGTAGCCCGCGACGTCGCTCACCAGGCCCGCGTAGCAGGCCAGCACGCCCGCCCCGTGCGCCGCGACGGCCGTCGCCGCCTCGTCCAGGCCCCACAGCAGCGGGGTGCGGTCGGCGACGCGCAGCGCGAGCGTCTTGGCCGGGTTGACGAACGACTCGTGCATCGGGTGGTCGCGCTCGGCCTCCCGGTCCAGCTCGTCGGCCACCAGGTTGATGTCCACGTCGAGCAGCTTGAGCGCGTTGAGCGCCACCACCCACGCGGCGAACGCCCGCGCGAACCCGAAGCCCTGCGGCACGGGCACGCGGGGTGGGATGAGCAGCGCGTGGCCCGCCGCCGACGCGGCCACCGGGCCGTCCGGCTCGGCGGTCAGCAGCACCCGCGCGCCACGCCGGCCCGCCCGGTCGACGGCCTCGGCCAGCACCGCGTCACCGGGGTCCTCGGTGTGCGCGAGGACCACGTCCAGCGCGCCCACCCAGGTCGGGACGTCGTCGGCGACCACGACCGGCACCGGGCACGCGGGCCCGAGCAGCGCGGTCACCAGCTTGGCGACGGCGGGCGCCACGCCCGGCCGGGTCACCAGCACCAGGGCGCGCGGGCGTTCGGCGAACACCCGCCGCACGCCCATCTCCTCCGCCGCCTCGGCGGTGGCCCGGACCTGCGCGCCCGCCCGTGCGGCGGCCCTCAGCAGGCCGCTGGTGTCGACGTCGGCCAGTCGGGCCTGGTCGTCGAGGAGGCTGTCGTCGAGCACCCGTTCACCCCGCCGACGGCTCGACAGCCTCGTCGAGCAGCAGCACCGGGATGCCGTCCCGGACCGGGAAGGACCGGCCGCAGGAGGTGCAGGTCAGGAAGTCGGCCTGCGGGTCGTCGGCGGTGCCCGGCTTGAGCGGCGCGTGCTCCGGGCACGGGCAGGCCAGGATCTCCAGCAGCTGGGGGTCGAGTTGGACGGCCACGGCTGTCATCCCCTCACGATCGCCAGGACCTCGTCGCGCAGCGCGGCGACGGAGGCCGCGTCGGCGGCTTCGACGTTGAGCCGCAGCAGCGGCTCGGTGTTGGAGGCCCGCAGGTTGAACCACGAGCCGTCGGGCAGGCCGACCGTGAGACCGTCCAGCTCGTCCAGCGTGACACCCTCGCGCCCGCCGAACTCCGCCTTGATGGCCGCCAGCCTGCCCGCCTGGTCGGCCACCGTCGAGTTGATCTCGCCGGAGGCCGCGTAGCGGTCGTAGTCGGCGGTCAGCGCGGACAGCGGGCCGTCCTGCTCGCCGAGCGCGGCCAGCACGTGCAGCGCGGCCAGCATGCCGGTGTCGGCGCGCCAGAAGTCGCGGAAGTAGTAGTGGGCGGAGTGCTCGCCGCCGAAGATCGCGCCGGTGCGGGCCATCTCCTCCTTGATGAAGGAGTGGCCGACGCGGGTGCGGACGGGCGTGCCGCCGTGCTCGCGCACGATCTCGGGGACCGCGTGCGAGGTGATCAGGTTGTGGATGACCGTGCCGCCCGGGTCCTTGGCCAGCTCGCGCACCGCGACCAGGGCGGTGATGGCGCTCGGGGACACCGGCTCGCCGCGCTCGTCCACCACGAAGCAGCGGTCGGCGTCGCCGTCGAACGCGACACCCGCGTCCGCGCCCTCCTCCTTCACCCGGGCCTGGAGGTCGACGATGTTCTTCGGGTCCAGCGGGTTGGCCTCGTGGTTGGGGAAGCTGCCGTCCAGCTCGAAGTACATCGGGACGACCTCGATGGGCAGGCCCTCGAAGACCTTGGGGACGGTGTGGCCGCCCATGCCGTTGCCCGCGTCCACGACGATCTTCAGCGGCCGGGAGCCGCTCAGGTCGACCAGTTCGTGCAGGTAGGCGGCGTACTCGGTGAGCATGTCGTGCTCGGAGAGGGTGCCCGGGGTCACACCCTCGGCGTCCGCGACGCCCTGCTCCACGTCGGCGCGGATCTGGGCGAGCCCCGAGTCCTGGCCGACCGGCGCCGCGCCCGCGCGGCACAGCTTGATGCCGTTGTACTGGGCGGGGTTGTGGCTGGCGGTGAACATCGCGCCGGGCAGGTCGAGCTTGCCGGAGGCGAAGTACAGCATGTCCGTGCTGGCCAGGCCGATGCTGACGACGTCGATGCCCTGCGCGGTGACGCCCTCGGCGAACGCGGCGGCCAGCCCCGGCGAGGACTCGCGCATGTCGTGGCCGATGACCACGGCCGGTCCGCCGACCAACCGCGCGAAGGCCGCGCCGAACTCGCGGACGACGTCCGCGTCAAGCTGTTCGCCGACGACACCGCGGATGTCGTAGGCCTTGACGATGCCGGACAGATCGCGCACAGCCACACTCCCGGTTTGGCTCTTGACGTGGGCGTGCCGAAGCCTACCGGCGCTGCTGTCAGAGCTGTGTCGGGTCCGTTCAGTCTTCGTTAGGATCGGGCAGAACCCGCAGGTGACCTCGCCGGATCGTGCCCGCGGGCACTTCCGGGGCCTCGACCGGCCGATCAGCCCGCCCGGCTTCGCGCACGGCCTCGGCGAGCGCCGTCAGGTCGTCCACGGTGGGCTCGGGCGCCACGAACTGCCCCTGGTGGCGGACGACCTCCCAGCCGCGCGGCGCGGTGAGGCGCAGGGCGTGCTCTTCGCAGAGGTCGTAGCTGTGCGGCTCGGAGTAGGTGGCCAGGGGTCCGACGACCGCCGTGGAGTCCGCGTAGGCGTACGTGAGCGTGGCGACTGCCGGGTTCGCGCACCCGGTTCGCGAGCACCGTCTCACGCTCCGCACGGCGGGGACGATATCGCGTCCGGGCGCAGGTGTGTTGGATTGCCCTCAGCGCGTCGGTGGACTTGGGCAAGTCTGTGCTGGATGGCGCCGCCTCCGGCGTCGCGCTGAGGTCGCCCGAAAGTCGACCCATCGCCCGGTCTCCCACCCCGGTCGAAGAACGTGACCGGGGTGGGAGACCGGGCGACAGGCCGACGCGACCTCAGGTCGGGGGCAGCCCCCTCGGTCGGGGGAACTAACCTGTACGACGTGGTGATGGCCAGGGGTTCGCGACGTCAAGGCCCGTCGAGGCGGCGCAGGCGCGACCGCCACGGACGGGGCCTGCGCGGTCCGCTGTACCCGGCCACCCTCCCCGCGGCCCGCAGCCGTGCCGAGCGCTTCGACGCCCTGGTCCTGGAGGCCCTGGAGCCGATCGAGGCCCGGTGGCGCACGGAGCTGACCCAGTTGGACGTGGCGGTGGACGACGTCCCGGACATCCAGGACTCGTCGGACGACGGTGACGTGGTGGAGGACGGCAACGTCCCCCTGGCCCGCCTGCTCCCCGCCGGCGCGGACCGCCGAGCCCGCATCGTGCTCTACCGCCGGCCGCTGGAGGCCCGCGCCAAGGACGGGGCGGACCTGGCCGACCTGGTCCACGACGTGCTGGTCGAGCAGGTCGCCAACTACCTGGGCCTGGACCCGGACGTCATCGACGGCGAGTAGCCGGGGGTCACGCCCGGCGGCGGGACGGAATCGCGGTCAACGCGGTGAACAGGGCCGCCGCGGCCTGGACCAGCAGCAACAGCTCCCTCAGCGTGCTCGACGCCTCGACGCGCACCTCCGAGGCCGTAGCCGGCACCGGGACGCCCACCAGGTGGCCCCAGGCCCGCACCACCGCCACCGGCCGGCCGTCGACAGTCGCCGACCAACCCGGTTCCTCGTCCGCCGCGACCACCAGCAACCGGCCCTCCGGACCCTCGGACACCCGCACCCCGACCTCGGGCGCGGCCGACTCGACCGGGGCGATCCCGGGCACGCCCAGCGAGTCCGGCGGGGTCCCGCCGGTCCGTGCCCGGCGGGCCAGTTCCGGGGACAGCAGCACCGCGTTCCCCGCCGCCAACTGCACCCGGTAGATCGGCCGGCCGTCGGACATCGGGGGCGCCACCGCGACCAGGTCACCCACCGCGTCGCGCAGTCGTTGCCCCGACGCCCGGTCCTCGGTCACCACGAACGCCACGCCCGAGGCCGCCGCCTGGGCCAGCGCCGTGCGGGCCGCGCGGGAATCGCCGCCGGTCAGGTCGCGGTGCCAACGGTCCAGGCGGGTCGTCGAGCCGGGCACCGGGACCAGGTCGTCGTCGCCGAACGCCGGCATCCGGCCCGCCACCTGCCGGGTCGGGGTGCCCAGGACCAGCACCGACCGACCTGTCCTGGGCAGTTCCTGCTCGACCGTGGACGGCAACCGGGCCCCGGACGCGGTCAGCGGACCGGTCCGCATCCCGAGGAACCCGCAGCACGCCAGGGCCGTCACCGCCACCACCCCGGCCAGCGCGAACACCCGCTCGTGCGGCACCGGCCGGGCATCGCGCCGGCACGCCGCCAGCACCACCCACAGCAGCCCCCACGACGCGACCACCAGGGGCGCGCCGGTCCAGCCCGGCACGGTCGGTCCGCCCACCACCGGGGACACCCCGACCGTCCGCAGCACGATCACCGCCAGCCCGGCCCCGACGACGACCACGAGTCCGGGCACCATCGCCCGGGAGAACCGCGACACCATCGCGACCAGGGCGAACAGCACGACCACCCCGCCGACGAACGGCAGCGCCCCCGGCCCGCCGGGACGCAGGGCCAATAGATCCGACACCGCGACCGGCTCGGACGGCAGGAACGCGCCCACCCCGTGCAGCACGATCGACGGGTCCCGCAGGACCACCGCCGGCCACGGCATCAGCAACGCCATCGGCAGCAGCACCACGATGAACAGCCCGGCCACCCGCCGCCGCCCGTCACCCGCCCGGCCCGGGACCGCGACGAACCCGACCAGCGCCCCCAACGCCACCAGGGCGTGCACCAGCGGCGAGAACGCGCCGACCACGGCCAACCCCAGCGCCGTCCCGGAGGCGACCGGGAGCCACGACGTCCCCGAGCCGCCGCGCAGCACCGCCAGCACCCCGGCGAAGACCAGCGGCAGGAACACGTGGACCACGACGACGTCCAGCCGGCCCTGGCTCACCGCCGACGTCGCCGCCGGGGCCAGGGCGTACGCCGCCGCCACCACCGCCCGCACCGGGCGCCGCACGGGCAGCCGGCGCGTCGCCGCGTAGGCCGCCAGCCCGGCCAGCGGCGCGTTGCCGATCAGCAGCACGGCCACCGCGACCGCCGGACCGCCGACCAGCACGCCCAACGTCCCCAGCACCGCCAGCGCGGCCGGCGCGGGCGCCGACGTGCCGCCCGCCACCGGGTGCCACGCGGCCAGGTACTCCGACCACACCGCGGCCGTCGACGGCACCGGCAGCAACCGCCCGCCGGACAGGTCCAACCCGATCCGCGACGCGTTCGAAAGCACCCCGAAGACGACCAGGCCCAGCACCAGCACCAGCGGCGGACCCAGGACCAGCGACCACAGCATCCGGGTCCGGTCGACCTCGACGAACACCACGGAACCGCCGCGCGGCACGGGCGACGGGCGCGGGCGCGGCGACGGGCGCAGCGAACCCCGCAGCGGGGCCTCCACCGGCACGGTGGTCGCGGGCCGGCGCAACCCGCCGGTCACCCGGACCGGTCGACGCCGGGACAGCACACCGGCGGGCAGCGCCGACGGGCCGACCACGGGACGCTCCACTTCGGACGGTGGCGACCACGCGACCGGCCGGACGTCGTCCTCCGGCAGCCGGCCCAGCGCCGCGTCGGCCTCGACCCGCCGCCGGATCAGGTACGCGGACGCGCCGCGAACGGCGTTGCGCAGCCTGGTGATCCGGGTCGTGAACAACCCGCGCACCACGCCCTTGGCCGGTCGCGCCGCCCGCGCCGCGCGCAGCCCGGCCCGTCCACCCAGGACGTACCCGACCGCGCCCAGCTCCCCGCGCGCGTCGGAAAACCGCCGCACCACAAGGAAACCCAACGCGCGCAGCAACCCGAGCACGGCGAGCCGCGGCACGCCCCACAGGAACGCCGCCCCGCCGCAGTTGACCAGGAACGTCCGCAGGCCGTGCGCGCGGTCCACGCCGCGCAGCAGCGGTCCGGGTCGGGCCACGGCCGCGTCGAGCTTGCGCATCCCCCGCGACACCGCGCGCACGTGCCGCATCCGCGCGACCGGGACCGACAGCACGAGGTGCCCGGCGCGGTTGGCGCGCCAGCCGAAGTCGATGTCGTCGCGCAGCAGCGGCAGCGCCCGGTCGTAGCCGCCGAGCGACTCCCACGCCGTGCGCCGGATCAGCGAACCCGCGGACGGCACCGCCAGCGCCTCGGTGCTCTGCTGGAACGACCCGGCGAACTCCACGCCGCCGATGCCGGTCTGCCGGTGCCCGGACGAGTCGGTGGACAACCCCGCCTCGACCACCAGCCGCGGGTCGGCCCAGTCCAGGCTCAACGGGCCCAGCACGGCCGCGGACGGCGACACCTCGGCCGCGGTCAGCAGCAGGGACAGGCAGTCCGGGTCGGGCGCGCAGTCGTCGTGCAGCAGCCACAGCCAGGCGCCCGGGTCGCCCCACCGCTCCACCGCGTGGTCGACGGCCGCGTGCACCGCCTCGGCGAAGCCGGTGCCGCGGGGCAGCGTCAGCACCCCGTCGATCACCCGATCGATACCTTCCGCCGCCTCCGCGAGGATCTTCGGCGTGCGGTCGAGGGACCCGGTGTCGACGGCGATCACGTGCCGCGGCCGGGGGCGCTGCCGGCGCAGCGCGGACAGGGCCGTGCCCAGCCACTGGTCACCGTCGTGGCACACCAGCACGGCGAGCACGGGCACGGTGCGCAGCCGTGGAGTGGCGCCGCTCGTCAAGTGCCGCTCCCGTCCGTCCGACTACCCGTGGGACGACACGGTAAGCCAGAGCACCGCGCGGACGATCACAGGGCGAGGCAGCCGACCTCCCGGCGGCCTCGCCAGCGACGCCGGAGGCGGCGCCAGTCAACCAGCGCGCTTTTTGAGCTTCCTCCGCTCCCGTTCGGACAACCCGCCCCAGATCCCGAAGCGCTCGTCGTGCTGCAGCGCGTACTCCAGGCACTCGGAGCGCACCTCGCAGCCCAGGCAGATCCGCTTGGCCTCGCGCGTCGAGCCGCCCTTCTCCGGGAAGAACGCCTCCGGGTCGGTCTGCGCGCACAGGGCGCGCTCCTGCCAGTCCTGCTCATCGGTCGCGTCGAACAGTTCCGTGAACACCACCGACTCCCGCGCCGGCGCGTCCCCGTCCACTTCACGACCCCCGTCGAATTCCTGCATACCGTCCGCCTCCTCGCCTTCCGCTCTCCCCGGTTGGCGGACACCACTCGCCGTCCCCACAACGACGAATGACACCGATGTGATTACACCTGTGTCACAACACCCGGTCAAGCCGAGTCCACAGGACGGGGGATATTCGCGCGATCGGCGGGAACAACCTTGACTGGCAGCACAGACGGTGATTCGCGCGGCACACCGAGCGACGACCGCTGCTCGAACGGCGCAACGCCCTGCCTTGTCGACCACCGGAGGGGGAAGGCCACACTGATGGGGTGAAGCGATCAGCGGTGCGACCCAGTCCACTGTTCCTCGGCCTGCTCGCGATCACGGTGGCAGGCGCCGTGCTGACCTTGTTCGGCAACCCCGAATCCCCGATCGACGACCCCCTGGTGATCGCCGGCACCGTGCTGTTCGTGCTCGGCGGCTGGGCGGTTTCCCTGTGCCTGCACGAGTTCGGGCACGCCGTCGTCGCCTACCGCGGCGGCGACTACGCGGTGAAAGCACGCGGTTACCTGACGCTGGACATCCGGCACTACACCGACCCGATCATGTCGCTGGTGCTGCCCCTGGTGCTGCTGGCGTTCGGCGGCATCCCGCTGCCCGGCGGGGCGGTGTGGATCAACCACCACGCCCTGCGCAACAAGCGGGTCGAGTCGCTGGTGTCGCTGGCGGGACCGGTGAGCAACCTGGTGCTCGGCACGCTGCTGAGCCTGTCGGTGCTGCTGTTCCAGCCGCCCGTCGGGCTCGCCGCCGCGCTGTCGTACCTGGCGCTGTTGCAGATCCTGGCGTTCGTGCTGAACATCCTGCCGGTGCCGGGCCTGGACGGGTGGGGCGTGCTCGAGCCGTGGATGTCGTACCAGGCGCAGCAGTTCGGGGCGAAGGCCCGGCCGTGGGCGCCGCTGGTGCTGTTCGCGGTGCTGCTGGCGTTCCCGGCGATCAGGGCGATCTTCTTCGACCTGTCCTACACGGTGTTCGGGCTGGTCGGCGGCGAGCCGCTGTGGGCCGGGCTGGGGCAGGGCGCGTTCATGTTCTGGCGCTGAGGCGCCCCGGAGTTCGGCGCTGAGTGAGGGCCCCCTGCGGCCCGGTGGGAGGATGGCGTCCCGTGAAGGTCGTCGTACTGGTGGGAGGGGTGGGCGGGGCTCGGTTCCTCGTCGGCCTCAAGTCGTTGTTGGGTGCCCCTGAGCACGAGGTCACGGCGGTGGTGAACACCGGTGACGACGTGTGGATGCACGGGTTGCGGATCACCCCCGACCTGGACACCTGCATGTACACCCTGGGGGGTGGGATCGACGTCGAGCGCGGCTGGGGTCGCGCGGACGAGTCCTGGACGGTCAAGGAGGAGCTGGCCAAGTACGGCGCGGAGCCGACCTGGTTCGGCCTCGGCGACCGGGACATCGCCACGCACCTGGTGCGCACCCGGATGCTGCGGGCGGGTTACCCCCTGTCGGCCGTGGTGGAGGCGCTGTGCCACCGCTGGCAGCCGGGTGTGCGGCTGCTGCCGATGTCCGACGACCGGGTCGAGACCCACGTGGTCGTGTCGGAGGGCGACGAGACCCGGGCGATCCACTTCCAGGAGTGGTGGGTGCGGCACCGGGCGTCGCTGCCGGCGCAGTCGTTCGCGTCGGTCGGCGCGGAGACCGCGACCGCCGCGCCGGGCGTGGTGGACGCGATCCTGGAGGCGGACGCGGTGCTGCTGGCGCCGTCCAACCCGGTGGTGAGCGTCGGCACGATCCTGGCCGTGCCGGGCATCCGGGACGCGCTGCGCAAGACCGAGGCGGGCGTGGTGGGCCTGTCCCCGATCATCGGCGGCAAGCCGCTGCGCGGGATGGCTGACGCGTGCCTGACCGCGATCGGTGTGGAGACGTCGGCGGAGGCGGTGGGCCGGCTCTACGGGTCCCGCAAGACCACCGAGGGCGGCGTGCTGGACGGGTGGCTGGTGCACACCGGCGACCGCTGCGACGTGCCCGGCGTGGCGGTGCGCGCGGTGCCGCTGCTGATGTCCGATGTGGACGCCACCGCGGCGATGGCCCGCGCGGCGCTGGAGCTGGCCGGTGTCTCCGTTGGCTGACCACGCTTCCGCGGGGGCCGTCACGATCCTGCCGGTGCCCGGGCTGCCGGAGTTCCGCCCCGGCGACGACCTGGCGGGCGCCATCGCGTCCGCCGCGCCCTGGCTGGAGTCCGGGGACGTGGTCGTGGTGACCAGCAAGGTGCTGTCCAAAGTGGAGGGTCGGTTGGTGTCCGTGCCGACCGACCCCGAGCAGCGGGACGCCGTGCGCCGGTCGTACGTCGAGGCGGAGGCGGTGCGCGTGCTCGCCCGCCGCGGGCGGACGCTGATCACCGAGAACAAGCTCGGCGTGGTGCAGGCGGCCTCCGGGGTGGACGCCTCCAACGTGGCCGGCGACGAGATCGCGCTGCTGCCGGTGGACCCGGACGGGTCGGCGTCGGCGCTGCGGGCGGCGCTGAACAAGGCGCTGGGCGTCGAGGTGGCGGTCGTGGTGACCGACACCATGGGCCGGGCGTGGCGGGTCGGGCAGACCGACTCGGCGATCGGCGTGGCCGGCATGGCGGTGCTGCACCGGTACGCGGGGTCGGTCGACGCCCAGGGCAACGAGCTCGTGGTGACCGAGGTG
This sequence comes from Actinosynnema sp. CA-248983, assembly GCA_050954585.1. GTDB lineage: Bacteria > Actinomycetota > Actinomycetes > Mycobacteriales > Pseudonocardiaceae > Actinosynnema. The sequence goes on from CP191863.1 coordinate 7,892,697, forward strand.
GCGGTGGCCGACGAGGTCGCCGGCGCGGCGGACCTGGTGAAGGGCAAGCTCGGGGCGGTGCCGGTGGCCGTGGTCCGGGGCCTGGCGCCGGTGGACGACGGGTCGTCGGCGCGGGACCTGGTCCGGCCGATCGAGGACGACATGTTCCGGCTGGGCGTCGACGAGGCGCTGGCGCAGGGGCGGACCGAGGCGGTGCTGGTGCGCCGGTCCGTGCGGACGTTCACGGCCGACCCGGTGGACGCCTCCGTGCTGCGGCGGGCGGTGGGCGCGGCCCTGACCGCTCCCGCGCCGCACCACACGCGCCCGGTGCGGTTCGTGCACCTGCGGGCGCGTCGGGTCGCGCTGCTGGACGCCATGCTGGCGCGCTGGCAGGCCGACCTGCGGGCCGACGGGTGGTCCGAGGAGCGCATCGCCCGACGGGTGGCGCGCGGCGACTTCCTGCGCGGCGCGCCGGAGATCGTGCTGCCGTTCCTGGTGGCCGAGGGCGCGCACAGCTACCCGGACCCGGCGCGGACTGCGGCGGAGCACACCATGTTCACCATCGCGGGCGGCGCGGCCGTGCAGGGCCTGCTGGTGGCGCTGGCGGCCGAGGGCCTGGGCTCGTGCTGGGTGTCGTCGACGATCTTCTGCCCCGACGTGGTCCGGGACGTGCTGGGCCTGCCGGACACGTGGGAGCCGCTGGGCGCGGTGGCGGTGGGCCACCCGGTCGAGCCGTTGACCCCGCGCCCGCCGCGCGGTGCCGAGGAAGGGTTCGTGGAGCTGTGAGCCTGCACGCGGACGCGGTGGACGTGCTGACGGCGTGGCGGCCCGTTCAGCGGGAACAGGAGGCGCTGCGCCAGGCCTACCTGGGTTTCCTGGCGGCCCGGCCGGACGGGTGCGAGCGGTCCTGCGTGCCGGGGCACATCACCGCGTCCGCGTTGGTGCTCGACGCCGCCGGCGAGCGCACGCTGCTGACCCTGCACCCCCGGGTGGGCCGGTGGTTGCAGCTCGGCGGGCACTGCGAGCCGGCGGACGAGACGCTGGCCGGGGCGGCGCTGCGGGAGGCGACGGAGGAGAGCGGCATCGGGGGCCTGATCATCGACCCGACGCCGATCCACTTGGACGTGCACCCGATCACGTGCTCGCTGGGTGTCCCCACGCGGCACTTCGACGTCCGGTTCGTGGTGCGCGCGCCGGTCGACGCTGCTGCGGTCCGCAGCGCGGAGTCGGTGGACCTTCAGTGGTGGCCGCTGGACGCGATGCCGTCGAACGTCGACGACCTGATTCCGATGATCGACGCGGCTGTGTTGCGGGGCGCCGCCTCCGGCGTCGCGGCGAGGCCGTCTGGAAGTCGGCTCGTCGCTTAGCCTTTCGCTCCGATCGAAATGCGTGATCGGAGCGAAAGGCTAAGCGACGAGCCGACGCGGCCTCGCGCTCAGATGGCGCGGTAGTCGCGCGGGGAGAAGCGCGGGGCGAAGCGGGGTTTGCGAGCACCTGAAAGTTCCACGTACCGGACCGCCCGGTGGCGCTGGGGCGAGTAGGGCGCGAGCACCTCGGCCATCCCGTCGTCGTCCAGCGGTCGGCCCAGCAGGGCCCAGCCCACCAGGCCGGCCAGGTGGAAGTCGCCGAAGCTCACCGCGTCCGCGTCGCCCCACACGCGCTGCGCCACCTCGGCCGCCGTCCACACCCCGATCCCCGGCACCTTGCACAGCAGCGCCCGACCGGCCTCACCGCGCAACTCGGCGGCGTTCTCCAGCCGGTGCGCGACCTGGGCGGCGGCGATCAGGGCGCGGCGGCGCGCCCCGTCCACGCCCGCCTTGTGCCACTCCCAGTCGTTGATCGACAGCACCGCGCGGGGCGTGGGCGGCACGAACATCCCGGTCACCGGCCCCGGCGCGGGGGTGCCGAAGCGGCGGCACAACTGCCGGTAGGACCGGTGCGCCTCGATCGCGGTCACCTTCTGCTCCAGCACCGCCGGCAGCAGGCAGTCCCACACCCGCCCGGTCGACCCCAGGCGCACGCCCGGGAACCGGCGCCGGGTCTCGGCGATCAGCGGGTGGTGGCTCTCGAACGCGGCGTCGTCGTCCTGCGCGCCCAGCAGCGCGGGCAGGCCGTCCAGCAGCCACTCCGCGCCGTCGCCAAACGCTTGCGCCTCGACCGCGTCCGAGCGCGTGATGTGCAGCGTGCCCGGACCGACCGGGGTGTTCGCGGTCAGCCAGACCCCGCCGACCGCGCGGAACGCGACGTCACCGGGTCCCCGCCGGAGGGTGCCGACGACGGCGCCCACGTCCAGCGGGAAGTCCGGCCGCCACGTCCTACGCATCGGTCGAGAACCGCACCCCTGCCTCGGGCAGCACGACCCCCGGCCACACCCGCGCGCCGCCGATCAGCTCGCACCGGGCGCCGATCACCGCGCCGTCGCCGATCACCGCGTCCTTGATCACCGCGCCGGCCTGCACCAGGGCGTTCGCCCCGATCACGCTGCGCTCGACCACCGCGCCCTCGCCGACCACCGCGCCGTCGAACAGCACCGACCCGACGACCACCGCGCCGGACGCCACCGTGCAGCCCGTGCCGACGGTCGACCCGCCGGTCAGCCGGGCGTCGTCGTCGACCTTCGAGTCCGCGAGCACGATCGCGTCCCCCGGCGCGGCCGGCAGCGCGGCGGAGGGGGCGACCCCGCGCACCAGGTCCGCCGACCCCTGCACGAACGCGGCGGGCGTGCCCAGGTCAAGCCAGTAGGAGGTGTCGACGTGCCCCTGGAGCCGCGCGCCGGACTCCAGCAGCCCCGGGAACGTCTCCCGCTCCACTGATACGGGCCGCCCGGCCGGGATGGCGTCGATCACCGAGCGCTTGAAGACGTAGCAGCCGGCGTTGATCTGGTCCGTCGGCGGGTTCTCGGTCTTCTCCAGGAACGCGGTCACCCGGCCCTCGTCGTCGGTCGGCACGCAGCCGAACCGACGCGGGTCCTCGACCTTCACCAGGTGCAGCGTCACGTCCGCGTCGTTGGTCCGGTGGGTGTCGAGCACACCGCGCAGGTCGACGCCGGAGAGGATGTCGCCGTTGAAGACCATCACGTCCGGCTCGCGCAGCAGGTGCGCGACGTTGCGGATGGCGCCGGCGGTGTCCAGCGGCACGTCCTCGACGACGTACTCCAGCTCCAGCCCGAGCGTCGAGCCGTCCCCGAAGTGCTCCTCGAAGACCTCCGCCTTGTAAGACGTGCCGAGCACCACGTGTGTGATCCCGACCTCCCGGATGCGGGACAGCAGGTGCGTGAGGAACGGCACCCCCGCCGTGGGCAACATCGGCTTGGGGGCCGAGAGCGTCAGTGGCCGCAGGCGGGTCCCCTTGCCCCCGACCAGAACCACCGCCTCGGCGCCTTGCAGCTCCGACATGCCGTTTTTCCTCCTCCGCTTACTTCCGCTCGTGGATGCGAATACTCTGGCACGAGCACCTTGACGACACGGGCGCAGGTCCTGTGTCGCGGAGCGTCACCGATCGGCACCGCCGGCTCCCCGCGAGCCGGCCCAAGGGAAACGCAGGAGAGATCCGGATGGACCCCCGCGCTCGGGCCGACGCGGCGCTCGCCCGTGCTCGCGCACGTGGCATCCACGTCGTCACCCCGGACAACATGACGAGCCCGATGGACTCGTCGGCCACCCAGCAGATCCCCAGATCGATGGTCAACGCCGCCGACCCGCGCATGGTCGACCCGGAATCCACCATGATCCTCTCGGCTCAGGCGGCAGCGGGCCGCGCTCCGCAGACCCAGCCGATCGCCACCCAGCCGCACGCGCCCCAGACCCAGCCGATGGCCACCCAGCCACAGCCTCAACCCACCCAGCCGATGGCCGCACAGCCGGGCATGCCCGCCCAACAGGCACCGCAGCAGGCACCCCAACAGGCACCGCAGGCACCCGCGCCGCAACCCGAGCCCGACCCGGAACTCCGCGTCGCCCCCGGCCCGGTCCCCACGGTGCAGCAGGTGTCGACCTCCCGCCCGTCGCTGTCGCAGCGCCTATCAGGCGGCCCGGAACAGCCCCCGCAGGGATTGTCCCAGCGCCTCAACGGCTGAACGACCGCTTTCGCCGCGCAGCGGCGGCTGAGCAGCGACAGCGCCGCTGAGCACGACAGCGCGGCTGCAAAGATCAAAAGAGCCTCGCCGGCGGGCAGGCCGGACTGCCCGCACAGCGACCTTGCTGGGCGGGCGGGCCGGACTGCCCGCACAGCGAGCTTGCTAGGACCGGCGGGTCACCAGCCGCAGCCGCAAGCCCAGCCCCGTCCGCACCGCGAACCGCAACGGAGCCCACAACGGCCCCTGGTGCCGGTCCGAGAGGTACCGGTAAGCGCTGCTGTGGTGCGCCGCCAGCATCCGGTTGGACATGCGCGAAGTCGAGTGCCCCCCGATGTGCGTCACCGAGGCCTCCGGCACGTACACGTTCAACCACCCGGCCCGGCCCAGCCGCTCGCCCAGGTCCACGTCCTCGAAGTACATGAAGTACCGGGGGTCGAACCCGTCCACCGAGTCGAACGCCTCTCGCCGCAACAACAGGCAGGACCCGGACAGCCACCCCGCCGCACGCTCCCGCACCGCCGCGCTCTCCTGCCGGTACTCCCGCGTCCACGGGTTGCCCGGCCAGACCTTGCCGAACACCGCGTGCCCCAGCCCGCGCCCCAGCGACGGCAACTGCCGCGCCGACGGGTACACCTCGCCGCTCGGCTCGTGGATCAACGGCCCGAACGCCCCGCCGCGCGGCCACCGCTTGGCGGCCTCCAGCAACACGTCCAACGACCCCGGGTCCCACGACACGTCCGGGTTGGCCACGACCACCCAGCCGTACTCGTCGGACAGCTCGGCGACGCCCCGGTTGGCCGCACCGCCGTAGCCGAGGTTGCCGCCGGTGGGCAGGAAGGTCACCGAGTCCGACGCCGCCGCCGCGCGTTCGGGCGCGCCGTCGGTGGAGCCGTTGTCGGCGAGCACGACCGCGACCGGGCGGGTCGTGGCGTCCGCCAGGGTGGACAGGAACGTGTCCAGGGTCTCCCCGGGCGAGTAGGTGACGGTCACGACCGCCAGTCCGTCTCCGTAGCGCGTCACGCCGGCCACCCTAGTGGCGTCAGCGGCGGTGGGTCCGGAAGGCCCTCTCGTAGGCCAGGCGGTGCCGCGCGGCGGAGGTCGACCACGTGAAGTCCTTGGCCCGCACCAGGGCCGCCGACGACAGCGCCGCCCGCCGGGCCGGGTCGTCGAGCAGCTCCGACAGCGCCGCCGCGATGTCCCCCGCGCCGACCCCGCAGTACGCGACCGCGTCGCCGCCCACCTCGGGCAGGCTCAGCCGACGCGTCGTGAGCACGGCGGCGCCGCAGGCCATGGCCTCCAGCACCGGCAGCCCGAACCCCTCGCCCAACGACGGGTACGCGACCACGTCCGCACCGCCCAGGAACCCCGCGAGCTGCGAGAACGGCAGGTACCCGGCCCGGATGACCCGGATGCGGTGCGGCACCGCGTCCAGGGCGCGTTCGACCTGGCTGTCCCACCCTGGTTGGCCCGCGAGCACCAGCGTCGGCGGCGACACCCGGCCCCGGCAGGCCTGCGCGAAGCCCCGGATCAGCGCCGGCACGTTCTTGCGCGGTTCCAAAGCCCCCAGGAACGCCACGTAGGGCGCGTCGCCGAGGGACAGCGTCCGGCGGACGGCCGCGACCTCCTCGGGCGTCGGCGGGTGGAAGCGCTCGGTGTCCACGCCGTGCTGGGCGATGTGCAGCGACCGGCGGTCCGCGCCGGCGACCCGGGTCAGCTCGTCGGCGGTGGCCCGGCTGGGCACCACGCACAGCGCGGCCCGGCGCAGCGACGCCCGGGTCCACGCGCGGAAGAAGCGGGCCTTGACCGACGAGTGCAGGACCGGGTCGGTGAAGAAGGTGGCGTCGTGCAGGGTGACCACGGACGCGGCCCGGTTGGCCAGCGGCACGGTGTAGTGCGGCGAGTGCACGACCCCCACGCCGAGGCGGGAAGCCAGGCGCGGCAACGAGGCCTGCTCCCAGGTCAGGCGTGCGGTCCGGGTGGCGACGGCGTCCGCGGCGGCGACCACGCGCGAGTTCGGGGCGAGCCGGGTGTACAGCTCGGCGTCCCGCGGCTGGCACACCACGGTGATCTTCGCGCCGTCCACGTCCAGGGCCGCGACCAGCGAATCCACGTATCTGCCGACACCACCGCGGTCCGTGGGCACAGCGGTGGCGTCGATCAGCACGCTGGGTTCGACGGACGGCACGCGGTGAAGAGTACGGGTGGCGACGGCCGGGTTACGGCGGATTTGCTCAAACGGGACGCGTCCGACCGGGCGACAGATGCGCCGACCACACCTGGCGGGCGGCGTTTTCCCAGGTGAAGGCCTGTGCGCGGACCTTGCCGGCAGCCACTATGCAGTGCGCTACACCTTCGTCGGTCAGCACCGTCCGCAGCGCCTCGACCAGCGCGGCCCGGTCACCCCGGGGCACCACCAGCCCGGCTCCGCCACCCACCTCCACCAGCGCCGGGGCGTCGGAGTGGACCACCGGCACGCCCGCCGCCATCGCCTCCGCCACGGGCAGCCCGAACCCCTCGGCGAGGCTGGGCGCGGCGAGCACGGCGGCCCGGCGCAGGACGTGCGCGAGCCCGGCGTCCGGGAGCCGGCCCAGCAGCCGCACGTGGGGCGCGCGCAGGTCCACCCCGCCCCACCCCTGCGGTCCGACGACCACCAGCGGCACGCCCAGCTCGGCGGTGGCGTCGACCAGGGTGTCGAAGCCCTTGCGCGGCTCGATGGTGCCGACGGCGAGGACGTACCGGTCGGGCACGTCCACCGGCTCCTCCGCGCCGAGGTCGCTGACCCCGTTGTGGACGACGTGCACGGGCGCGCTGCCCGGCGCGTACCGGCGCAGTTCGTCCGCGACGGCCTGCGTCGGCACGACGATCGCCTGCGCCCGGGACACCGCGCGGGCGATGACCTTGCGGTGCCAGGCGACGCCGCGCCGGGTCAGCGTCTCGGGGTGGGTCCACGGGACGGTGTCGTGCACGGTGACCACGACCCGGCCGCGCGGCGGGGCCAGCGGGGTGGGCGCGTGCACGGCGTCACCGCCGGGCCAGAACGGGATGCCGTGCTCCCACGCGGCGATCAGCGCGCGGCGCGGCAGCGGCAGCACCTTCGGCCCGAGCACGCCGGGGACCCGGGCCGCCGCCGTGTCGGCCTGCCTGCTCACCGCGCCGGTGACCTCCCAGCCGGGCGGGGCCGTCCGGGCCAGCGCGGCGGCCAGCTCGCGGGTGTACCGGCCGGTCCCGCCGGGCACGGGGGCCAGCAACTGCTCGGTCAGCACAACCAGGTTGGGCACGTCGCGTACCGTCTCACGCCGTGTCCACCCCCGGTACAACGGTGGTCGTGGTGACGTGGCGCGGTCGCGAGCACATCACCGCGTGCCTCGACGCGCTCGCCCGGCAGCGTCCACAACGGACACTCGTGCTGGACAACGCGTCCGACGACGGCACCGCCGACCTGCTCGCCCGGCACCCGAGCGCGCCCGACGTGGTCCGGCTGCCCCGCAACCGGGGCTACGCGGGCGCCCTGGCCGCCGTGCTGCCCCTGGTCGACACCGAGTACACGGCCTGGCTCAACGACGACGCCGTCCCCGACGACGGGTGGCTGGCCGCCCTGGAGCAAGCGCTCGACGGCACCCCGGACGCCGCCGCCGCCACGTCGTCGATGCTGCTCGCGGACGGGTCGACGCAGTCGGTGGGGGTGGCCCTGACCGCCGACGGGCACGGCGCGGACCTGGTGCTCGCCGGGCGCGAGGTGTTCGGGTTCTGCGGCGGCGCGGCCCTGCTCCGCACGGACGTGCTGCGGGCCGTGGGCGGCGTGCCGGCGGGGTTCTTCTGCTACTACGAGGACACGGACACGGCGTGGCGGCTGCGCCTGGCGGGGCACCGGGTGGTGTCGGTCGGCCCGGCCCGCGTCCGCCACCGGCACGGCGCGAGCACCCAGCCGGGCTCCCGCCTGTTCCACCGTTGGAACGAGCGCAACCGGCTGCTCATGCTGCTGCGCTGCGCGCCCCTCCCGGTCGCCTTGGCCCAGTTGGCGCGCTTCACGGCGTTGACCGCGGCCCTCGCCCTCCGCCGCGGCCCGCAACCACCGAACTTCCGCGTGCCGCTGCGTATCCAGGTGCTCGCGGAGATCCTCTTCCGGTTACCGGCGACGCTCGCCCAGCGGGTGGCCGTCGGCCGCCGGGCGACCGTGTCCCGCCGCGCCGTGTGGCGCGAGTGGGCGGGCAGGTAGGAGGGGTTCGTGGAGCCTGCCGAGCGCGCCGCGGTCCGGGTGTTCCGGGGCGGCGATGCGGTCGGCATGGGGTTCCTGGTGGGTGCGGACCTGGTCCTGACCTGCGCACATGTCGTGGGTGACGAGGTGGACTTCCCGTTCCTGGGCCCTGCTTCGGCGGTCTCCGAGGTGTTCCGGTCGGACTCGGCGGACGTCGCCGTGCTGCGGGTCGCGGAGGTGCCGGCGGGTGCGCGGGCGCTGCGGGTGGTGGCGCACGACGGGTTGCGGGACCACCGGGTGCGGGCGTTCGGCGTGACCGCGCACCGGCCCGACGGGGTGTGGTCGCACGGGGTGGTCCGGAGTCCGATCGCGGGCGGGCGAATACACGTCGAGGACGACCGGTCGCACGGGGTGCCGCTGTCCCGGGGGTTCAGCGGCGGTCCGCTGCTGGACGACGAGCTGGGCGCCGTGGTGGGCATGGTGGTGGAGGTGGAGGAGCGGGCCGACCGCCGAATCGGTTACGCCCTGTCCGGCGCCGCCCTCCACGAGACGTGGCCCGACTTGGCCTCGCTCGCTGCCGCGGACTCCCCTTTCCGAGGTTTGGAGCCGTTCGCCCCCGAGGACGCCGAACACTTCTTCGGCCGAGCCGCCCGAGCCCGTGAACTCCGTGACCTGCTCGACGGCACAGGTGTGCTGGTGGTCGCCGGCCCTTCGGGTTCAGGCAAGTCGTCCCTGGTCATGGCCGGTCTGCTGCCCCTGCTGGACGGCGATTCGGTCATCGTCCGCCCGGCCGTGACCAGCACTCCGTGGGCAGCCACCGAGTCCGTGCTCCGCCTCATCACCGACCCGCGCTTCTCGACCCTCTCGGACCGCACCACCACCGCCGGCACCCCAGACCTGCGTGAGGTCATCGAGGGACCGCTGCGCCCGGTCGGGATGCCGGTCCTCCAGGAGGGTCTAGCCGACGCGCTGCTGGCCGACCTGTCCGGCGAGTCCAACCCGCTGCCGCTGCTGGAGTTCACCCTGACCCTGCTGTGGGAGCGCCAGCACCGGGGCGTGCTGACCCACCAGGCGTACCGCGACCTGGGCGGGGTCGCCGGCGCGGTGTCCACCTACGCCGAGCAGGTGTGGCAACGCTTCGACCCAACGGAGATCCGCCACGCCCTGACCCAACTGGTGAGCCCACTCCCCGGCGGCGGCCACGTCCGCCGAGCCGTCCCCATCGAGGACGTAGGCGAGATCTCGGCCGCCCTGGCCCGCACCCGCCTGGTCACCCTCGGACCGTCCACAGTGGAACTGGCCCACCACGCCCTGGTGGACCACTGGCAACGCCTGCACGACTGGGTCGAGGAGTCCCGCGACTTCCGCACCTGGCAAGACACCCCGGACCGCACCGCCCACCACTGGACAACCACCCACGACCGCGCTCTCCTCCCGCGCGGCAAACCCCTCCGCAGAGCGCGCACACTCGCCCGCACCCAGCCCCTCACCCGGACCCAACGCCACTTCCTCACCGCCGCCACCAAAGCCCGCACCCGCCGCACCACCGTCCGCACGCTGGCCGCCGCCGTGGTCGCACTGCTGGTGTTGTCCCTGGTCCTCGCGGTCCGCATCGCCGACGACGAGCAAACCCGCTTCGCCGTCGACGCCGCCGCCGGCGCACTGCTCGACCGGGCCGCCGTCGCCAACCCCGACCGCCGCATCCTCACGACGCTGCGCGCCCACCGAACCGCCGACCGCGCCGACACCCGCGCCGCCCTGCGCCTGCTGGCCAACGAGCACCAGTACACCGAAGTCATCGCGCAGAGCACCGCCATCACGTCGAACCCGAGCGGCACCCGCTTGTTCGACACCAAACGCGCCGAGTTCTGGGACCTGACCACCGACCCACCCCGGCGCACCCGGGGCCCGGCGCAACGTTGGACGTGGGCGGGCGACGACAGCCTGCTGGGCACCGCGGCCGACGGCCTCAAGAGGTGGGACGTGGTCACCGGCGGGTCGACCACCCTCAACGACGACTTCGCCGACACCGCGGTCTCCGACGGCAGCGGCCGGTGGATCGCCGCGGTCGGCGCGGTCAGCGGCGCGAAGGTCGCGGAGGTCGGGGGCATCGAGTGCGCGTACGGCCTGTTCAGCGCGGACGCCCGAGCAGTGGCGGCGGTCTCGGCGGTCGGCGACGGAGCAGTGGTGCGCCTGCGCATGACCGGAGACGCCGAGTCGGAGCGGGTCATCACCGTGCCGCCCAAGGGCGAAGTGCGCAACGTCGGGGTGGAGCCGTCCGGCGACTACCGCGTCGTAATGACGACCACCGAAGGGATCACCACACTGCGCGTGCCGCCGCCGGACGATCTTGACCGCGCGGTGCGCGCGGGGGGCAGCGTGGCGTTCGCGCCGGACCGCGCGCACGCGGTGTTGCAGGTGGAAGGCGACGCGGAGGTGTGGCACCTGGACCGCCGGGTCCGGGTGGGTCGGACGGAGCGGTTCGGGGAGGTGGCCGCCGTCGACGCCGCCGGAGAGCTGATCGCGCTCCAGAAGCTCGACCGCGTCGAGGTGTGGGACCTTCGTCGGGGTCAGCCGGTGGCCGATCTGGACCTGCCCGACTTCACCGTGGTCGTCGACGCCCGTTTCCGCGCCGACTCGGACCAGTTGGAGCTGGACCTCCAGGCGATGGCGCCCCCAGTGCCGCGTTCGGCCCGATCGCGGTCTACCTGTGGGAGCGCGATGCGACCTGGGCGGCACTCGCCCTGCTCGGCGCCGACACCGAGCGGCTCACCGTGCTGGACGGGCCAGCGAAGGGTGGGTACGTCTCCTTCTTCTCCAGGCAACTGGAAGCGGGCGACCCCGAGGAGTGGGTGGCGGTCCTGTGCGGTGTGGTGGTGCGCAGCGGGTGGGAGTTGGAGGACGAGACCGTGCCCGCGGCGGCGTTCCGGGGACCGGTGTGTTGAGAGGAGAGGTGTGGCCGAGTACATCGCCATCAGGACCGACGACGGGTCTTTCGTGCCGTTCGAGGTGGAGGAGGAGTACGACGGACCAGTCCGGGCCGGGCGGAAGCTCGACGAGGCGTTGGGGGTGGTCGACCAGACGTTGGAGGCCGGGGTCGACAACGCGCGCCGGCTGGCCCGGGCCGTGGCGCGGAAGATCGGGAACATGCCCGACTTCCGGCCGGACAAGGTGATGGTCGAGGTCGGGTTGAAGGTCACCGCGGAGGCCGGGGTGGTGATCGCCAAGTCCGGGGTCGAGGCGCACGTCAAGATCACCGCCGAGTGGCAGCGGGCGAACCTGCCGAGCACGCCTGCCGAGGACGACGGCGACCGGGACGACCCCGCCGACGACGCCGGTTCGGCCGGATAGGGCACCTTCGTCGAACGCGTCGGACCGGCATGAGGCAGGCTTAGCGCGTGGAGCGTTCGAGCCTGCCTGACGTGTCGGTGGTCGTGGTGAACTACCGCGGCGCCGAGGACACCATCACCTGCCTGCGCGCGCTGTACGCCGACCTGTCCTATCCGGCGGAGAAGTTGCAGGTCGTGTGCGTGGACAACGCGTCGGGGGACGGCAGCGCGGAGCGCATCCGCGCCGCCGTGCCCGCGGCCACCGTGGTCGAGGCGCCGGCCAACCTGGGCTTCGCGGGCGGCTGCAACCTGGGGGCCCGGCACGCGACCGGGTCGGTGCTCGCGTTCCTGAACAACGACGCCCGCCCGCACCCGGACTGGGTGCGCGCGGCGGTGCGGGTGCTGCGGGACGAGCCGACCGTGGGCGCGGTGGCGAGCAAGGTGCTGGACTGGGACGGCGGGGCGATCGACTTCGTCGACGGCGGGCTCACCTGGTTCGGGATGGGCTACAAGCGGCACGCAGGCTCGCCCGACGACGGGTCGCACGACGCCCCGAAGGACGTCCTGTTCGGGACCGGGTCGGCGCTGCTGGTGCGCGCGCCGCTGTTCCGCGAGCTGGGCGGGTTCGACGAGCGGTTCTTCATGTTCTACGAGGACGTCGACCTCGGGTGGCGGCTGAACCTGCGCGGCTGGCGGGTGCGGTTCGAGCCCAAGTCGCTGACCTACCACAAGCACCACGCCTCGATGTCCACAGTGGACACCAGTCGTGAGCTGTTCCTGTTGGAGCGCAACGCCCTCGCCGCCCTCTACAAGAACGCCTCCGACGAGACGCTGGCCAAGGCGCTGCCCGCCGCGCTCGCGCTGTGCGTGCGCCGGGCGACCGCGCGCGGCGAGATCGACGCGACCCAGTTGGAGATCACCCGGCGGCCGGCGGACCCGGCGCAGGACGCCGCGCCGGTGCCCGTGTCGCGCCAGGCGCTGGCCGGGTTCCTGGCGATCGACCAGTTCGTGGAGCTGCTGCCGTCGCTGTCGGAGTCGCGCAAGGTCGAACAGGCGGCGCGCTCGGTGAGCGACGCGGACCTGGTCACGCTGATGCGCAAGGCCCTGGAGCCCGCCTACCCGCTGGAGCGCTACCTCGCGGCGCACGACGTGCTGGTCGAGGCGTTCGGGCTGGAGGAGCTGTACGGGCGTCCCCGCCGGGTGCTGATCGTGACCGGCGACGCCATCTCCGAGCGGATGGCGGGCCCGGCCATCCGGGCGTGGCACATGGCGGACGTGCTGTCCGCCGAACACGACGTGCGCCTGGTGACGTTCAACCCGCTGTGCATGCCGCCCGAAGCGCGCTTCGCGGTCCACGGCGTGCAGCCGCGCGACATCGACCCGCACCTGGTGTGGGCGGACGTCGTGGTGCTGCAAGGGCACGCGCTGGAGTTCCTGCCGCAGCTGCGCCAGCCGCAGTCGAACAAGGTCGTGGTGTGCGACATCTACGACCCGATGCACCTGGAACTGCTGGAGCAGGGCCGCGACGCCACCGACGAGCAGCGCGAGAAGGACCTCGAAGGCGTGCAGCGCGTGCTGGACAACCAGCTGCGGCGCGGCGACTTCTTCCTGTGCGCCTCCGAGCGCCAGCGGCACTTCTGGCTGGGTCACCTGGCCGCCATGGGCCGCCTCACCCCGGCCCTGTACGACCACGACCGCACCACCCGCTCGCTGCTGGCCGTCGCCCCGTTCGGCCTGTCCGGCAAGCCGCCGCAGCGCACCGGCCCCGGCCTGCGCGACGCGCTCGGCCTCGCGCCGGAGGACAAGGTCGTGCTGTGGGCGGGCGGCGTGTACTCGTGGTTCGACCCGCTGACCCTCATCAGGGCCATGGACCGGTTGCGGGACAAGCACTCCGACGCGCGCCTGGTGTTCCTCGGGATGAAGCACCCCAACCCCGAGGTGCCGGACATGGACATCGCCGACCACACGCGGCTGCTCGCCGACCAGCTCGGCCTCACCGGCTCGCACGTGTTCTTCAACGAGACCTGGGTGCCCTACCACGACCGGCAGAACTGGCTGCTGGACGCGAACGCGGGCGTCACCACGCACTACGAGCACGTGGAGACGACGTTCGCGTTCCGCACGCGGGTGCTGGACTACCTGTGGTCGGGCCTGCCGATCGTGACGACGGACGGCGACGCGTTCGCCGACCTGGTGTCCCGCGAGAACCTCGGCGTGGTGGTGCCCTCCGAAGACCCGGACGCCCTCGCCGCCGCACTGGAAAAGGTCCTGTACGACCAGGAGTTCGCGGCGGCCTGCGCCGAACGCATCGCGGTCGTGCGGGAACGCTTCACCTGGGAGGCGGTCCTGGAGCCGCTGGTGGAGTTCTGCCGCCACCCGCGCCCGGCCGCCGACCGGCTGCCCGGCGCCTCGCCGATGGTGCGCAACCCACCGTTGGGGCGCAAGGAAAAACTCCAACGGGACGCGAAACTCGTGCGGGACTACCTGAGCCAGGGCGGTCCGCGCGAGGTGGCCAAGCGGGCGACCGGCCGCGTGCTGAAGAAGTTGCGCGGTCATGGCTAAGCCGCTCAAGGTGCTCATCGACGGCACCCCGCTGCTCGGCCACCGCACCGGGATCGGCCGCTACACCGCCGCGCTGGCCGAGGAACTGGCGTCCATGCCCGACGCGGTGGACGTGCGGGCGGTGGCGTTCACCCTGCGCGGGTGGCGCGCGCTGCGCACCGTGCTGCCGCACGACGTGGTGGCCCGCGGCCTCCCCGTCTCGGCCCGCCTGCTGCGCCAATTCTGGCTGCGCGCCCCCTTCCCTCCTGTGGAGTTCCTGGCCGGCCCCACCGACGTCATGCACGCCACGAACTTCGTGCTCCCCCCGGCGATCCGAGCCGGCGGCGTGACCACCATCCACGACCTGGCGTTCCTCGACGCCCCCGGCGACCTCCCCCCGTCGGACCGCCGCCTGCCCGAGCTGGTCCAAAAATCCGCACTACGAGCCGACATCGTGTGCACCCCGACCCAAGCCGTGGCGAACGTGGTCACCGACCGCTTCGGCGTAGACCCGGACAAGATCGTCGTAACCCCACTGGGCGTAGACCCAGCATGGTTCGCCGCCAGGCCGCCATCCCCCGGCCTCCGCGCCCGCCTGGGCCTACCCAGCGAATACCTGCTCTTCGTAGGCGCAGGAGGCCCCCGCAAGGGCCTCTCCACCCTCCTGGCCGCCCACGCCGCAACCCCGTCCCTGCCGCCCCTTGTCCTGGCCGGCCCCGGCGAGTCCCGTGTGGATGGTCGCGTACTGCGCACCGGCTACCTCAACGACGTGGACCTCCGCAGCGTCGTGGCGGGCGCGGCCACGCTCGTCCTCCCCTCCCGCGACGAGGGCTTCGGCCTCCCCGTCCTGGAAGCGTTGGCCTGCAACGTCCCCGTCGTCTGCACCGACGTCCCGGCCCTGCGCGAAACCGCCGGCGGCCACGCGACCCACGTGCCGGTGGGCGACGCGGAGGCCCTGGCGCACGCCCTGACCACCGCCGTGGAAACCGAGCCCAACGCCACCGCCCAAGCCGCCCGCCGCGCCCACGCCTCCGGCTACACCTGGCGCAACACCGCAGAAAGAACGCTGGAGGCGTACCGGCTAGCCGCCGCCGCACGTCGGTAGCGTCGAACGGGTGACCGAAAAGGAACGCATGCTGCGCGGCGACCTGTACCGGGACAACGACCCGGTCCTGGTCGCCGAACGCCGCCACTGCCAAGTCCTCCTGGACGACTTCAACGCCACCCGCTCAGGCGAGGACGACCGCCGATCCCAAATCCTCAGCCGACTCCTGGGCCACATCGGCGAGGGCTCCTGGATCATGCCCAGGTTCCAGTGCGACTACGGCTACCTGATCCGCTTGGGCCGCAACAGCTTCCTGAACTACGACGCCATCCTGATGGACTGCGCCCCGATCACCATCGGCGACGACGTGTCGATCGGCCCCCGCGCCCAACTCCTCACCGCCCTGCACCCGGTGGAGGACCACGAGCTGCGCCGGCAGCGCTGGGAGACCGCCGCGCCCATCACCATCGGTGACAACGCGTGGCTCGGCGGCGGCGTCATCGTGTGCCCCGGCGTGACCATCGGCGACAACGCGGTCATCGGCGCCGGCAGCGTCGTGACCAGGGACGTTCCCCCGAAGGTGGTCGCCGCCGGCAACCCGTGCCGCGTGGTGCGCGAGATCTAGCGCCGCGGCGCGGGCTTGCCGGTGAGCACGGCCCAGGAGATCTGGCGCGACCCCGTCACCGCACAGACGCGGCGGAGGAACCGCTGGCGGTCGTCGAGGCGCGGCGGGGTCGCTTCGGGGAGTCGCCCGTGTTCGGACATGCCGCACAGGCTCCCGCAAGGCTCGCGCGCAAAACCAGTGCGACAAGCGCGGTCCACTCCAACGGCGCAACACCCACCTCGGGTGGTCACTCCCCGCGTTCACTGGGATGATGCCGGGCATGAGTTTCACCGCAGTGTGGCCGATCAACGACCCGGACGACACGGAAGCCGCCGACCAGCTCACCGTGCAGACGCCCGAGGACGTGGACACCCTCCTGGGCCGCCTGACCGAGCCGGGCGCGGGTCCCGCGGTGATCGAACACCAGGACCGTCCCCTCATGGACGACACCGAAGGCCTCCTGGGCGAACCGGGCGAGACCAAGATCCCGGACCACGACGTGGCGGCGGCGGTCCACGAGGGCTACGGCTACCTGACCTACGCCGACCCGGACCACGACTACGCGACCCTGGACGGCGACCCGGACTCCCCGGAATACCGCTCGGAGTACGTCGACTACCCAGCGGGAACCGGCGTCCCGGTGGAAACCCTGGCGATGGCCCTCAAGGACTTCCTGACCACCGCCCGACGCCCCACCTCCGTCCGCTGGCGAGACGCCTGACCAAGCACCCCTCGCGCCCGCCTTCCGCGCCGCCGGCGCGCCTTCGATGGGCCGCCAAGCCAAGGAAGGGCTTCGGTTCGTCCCCCGGTGGCCTCCAGGCCCGCAGGTCCGCCAGCTCATCCAAGGACCGCACGACCTCCCGCCGGGGCAGGTACCCGCCGTCGGGATCGTTCGGGTTGCACGGGATGCAGAAGTCGACCAGCCCGGCCCCGAGCCGCCGGGACAGCTCGAAGTACGACGGGCTGTGCGCGGTGTGTCGGAACACGTCCGCGTCCATGCTGTGCCGCACTCGACCACCACTCCCCGGATCGTCGGACCATCACCGGGTTCTACGTACTACCCACCACCCCGTTCAGGGCACCGCACCAACCGCGAACGCCTCCCGCAACGCCTCCCGCCACGGCCGCAACGGCGTCAGCCCAGCCGCCTCCCACGCCTTCCCCGACAACACCGAGTACGCCGGACGCGCCGCCGGACGCGGAAAGTCCGCTGTGCCACAGGGCTTCACCCGATCCGGATCAGCCCCCAACTCCTCGAAGATCGCCCGCGCGAACCCGAACCAAGTGGTCTCCCCACCCCCGGTCGCATGCAGCACCCGAGAAGCAGGCCCTCCACCCACCACCGCCGAAGCCAATTGCACCAGCCCGACCGCCAGATCCCGCGACCACGTAGGCGCCCCACGCTGATCGTCCACAACGGACAGTTCCGCCCGCTCCGACTCCAACCGCGCGATGGTCTTCACGAAGTTCGGGCCGGCAGCCCCATACACCCAAGCCGTCCGCACAACCCAGGACCGTTGCCACGCCGCCAGAACCCGCCGCTCCCCGTCCAACTTCGTGCGCCCATAAGCAGAACGCGGCCCAGTCTCGTCATCCGGCTCATAAGGCCGCGTCCCATCCCCCGCGAACACATAATCAGTCGAGACATGCACCAACGGCACGTTCTCCGCCGCACAAGCCAAAGCCAAGTACTCCGGCCCGACCGCGTTCACCAGCGAAGCCCGCGCTTCATCAGTCTCCGCCGCATCAACCGCCGTGTAAGCAGCAGCGTTGACCACAACAGGCTTCAACCCGCCATCCCGCGCCGACGAAGCAAACGAAGCCACCGCATCGGCCACACACCCACGATCGGTCAGGTCCAACTCACCAGACGACGGCCCGTGCACCAGCCCGAGAGCAGCCGCCGCAGCCACCAGGTCCGACCCGAGCTGCCCGCGCCCCCCGGGCACCAACAACGCCAGCACGACGCTCAGCCCGCCAGCGCCGCACGAGCCTTGAGCGGCTCCCACCAGGCCCGGTTCTCCCGGTACCACTCGACAGTGGCCGCCAACCCCTCGGCGAAGTCCACCTGCGGCGCGTAGCCCAGCTCCGTCGAGATCTTGGTGATGTCCACCGAGTACCGCCGGTCGTGCCCCTTGCGGTCGGTGACCGGCTCCACGGACGACCAGTCCCGCCCGGTGGCCTCCAGCAGGCGCTCGGTCAGCTCGCGGTTGGTCAGCTCCGTCCCACCGCCGATGTTGTAGATCTCGCCGCCGCGCCCGCCTTCCACCACCAACTGGATCCCCCGGCAGTGGTCGTCGACGTGCAGCCAGTCGCGCACGTTGAGCCCGTCCCCGTACAGGGGCACCTTCTTGCCGTCCACCAGGTTGGTGACGAACAACGGGATGACCTTCTCCGGGAACTGGTACGGCCCGTAGTTGTTCGAGCACCGCGTGATGCACACGGGCAGCCCGTGCGTGCGGTGGAACGCCCGCGCCAACAAATCCGAGGAAGCCTTGGACGCCGAGTACGGCGAGTTGGGCTCCAGGACGTGGTCCTCGGTCCACGACCCCTCCTCGATGGAGCCGTACACCTCGTCGGTGGACACGTGGACGAACTTCGCCACGCCCGCGTCGTGCGCCGCCTGGAGCAGCGTCTGCGTCCCCAGCACGTTCGTGAGCACGAAATCGGCGGACCCGGAGATCGACCGGTCCACATGGGACTCGGCCGCGAAGTGCACGACGACGTCCGTCCGGCCCATCAGGTCGGCCACCAGCTCGCGGTCGCAGATGTCGCCGCGCACGAACGTGAGCCGCGGGCTGTCCGCGACCGGCGCGAGGTTGGCCTCGTTGCCCGCGTAGGTGAGCTTGTCCAGCACCACCACTTCGGCGTCGCCGTAGGCGGGGTAGGCGCCGCCCACCAGTTCCCGCACGTAGTGCGAGCCGATGAACCCGGCCCCACCCGTCACCAGCACGCGCATGGTCAAATGCCCTTCGTAGCGGTCGTCATCGCAGTCTGTCACGGCGTTCAACCCGTGCAACGTGTAACCCGTGCTCAACCCGTGCAACGTTCTAGCCGTGCAACCCACCCGGTTGTTACAGCGTCTCCCGTATATGAGGAACTACAGGGCCCACGCGGCGCTTCCCCATTAGCCTGGGAGTGCAGCCGCGCACACCGGGGGAGGCAGCGCCAGTGGACTCGAGTCCGCCCATACCGACCAGCCGGTCAACCGCGCTGCGTGTGCTCGTGGTCACAGGGCGTTCGCTCATAGCCCTGGTGTCGTCCGCTGTGCTGCTCGTCACGTGGTACGGCTGGAACTACCTCCGGGACATCGACGAGGGCATCACCACCACCGACGTCATCCAGACCCAGGTCGACGAGCAGGGCGTGGCCCGCAAGAAGCCGCTGGACGGCGCGATCGACATCCTCCTGGTGGGCGTGGACAGCCGCACCGACGCCCAGGGCCGGCCCCTCTCCAAGGAGGTGCTGGCGCTGCTGAACGGCGGCGTCGCGGACGGCACGCTCAACACCGACACGATGATCCTGGTGCACATCCCGCAGGACGGCACGCGAGCGGTGGCCATCTCGTTCCCGCGCGACGCGTACGTGGACATCGCGGACGGGTTCGGCAAGCACAAGCTCAACTCGGCCATGGCACGGCAGAAGAACGACACCGCGCAGCGGCTGCGCAACGAGGGCGTGACCGACGAGGCGCGCATCGAGAAGGAGGCCACCCAGGCCGGCCGCCGCACGCTGATCAAGACCATCGAGGGCCTGACCGGCGGCGCGGTCACCGTGGACCGCTACGCCGAGGTCAACCTGGCGTCGTTCTACGAGGTCACCAAGGCCATCGGCGGCGTCGAGGTGTGCCTGAACCAGCCCACCCAGGACTGGGCGTCGGGCGCGGACTTCCCGGCCGGCCGGCAGAGCGTGGAGGGCGCGGCGGCGCTGTCGTTCGTGCGCCAGCGCGGCGGGCTGCCCGGCGGCGACCTGGACCGGATCGTGCGCCAGCAGGTGTTCATCGGCGCGCTGGCCCGCAAGGTGCTGTCCACCGGCACGCTGACCGACTTCGCCAAGCTCGA
The DNA here is from genome assembly GCA_050954585.1 of Actinosynnema sp. CA-248983. Lineage (GTDB taxonomy): Bacteria > Actinomycetota > Actinomycetes > Mycobacteriales > Pseudonocardiaceae > Actinosynnema. The sequence continues at coordinate 7,912,526 of CP191863.1, forward strand.
CGCGCTGGTGTCGGCGATCAAGAAGTCGGTCGTGCTCAACGAGGGCTGGAACATCACCGAGTTCGCCGAGCAGATGCAGGGCCTGGTGTCGGGCAACATCCAGTTCCGCACGATCCCGGTGGGCGACCCGACGGACACCTGGTCCGACGGCAACGTGCTGCCGGTCAACCCGGCGCAGGTGCGGCAGTTCATCAAGTCGCTGGCGACCGACCCGGTGTCGTCGTCGGCGCCGACGACCACGCCGTCCGGGCCGCCGCCGTCGAGCATCACCGTGCACGTGTTCAACTCGTCGGGCACCCAGGGCCGGGCGATCACCGTGCTGGGCATGTTGGGGCAGAAGGGCTTCCTCCGCGGCGACGCGGCGACCGGCAGCTACCTCGCCACCACGCAGGTGCGGTACGCGCCGGGCGAGAAGGCCGCTGCCGACCGGGTGATCTCCGCCCTGGGCGGTAACGCGACGGCGGTCGAGGACGACTCCGTGGCCAGGGGACAGGTGCACGTCCACGTCGGCGCCGACTTCACCATCGCCCCGCCGTCGGACGAGCCGGAGCAGGCGTCGGCGGGCGGCGTCACCACGGTCCCCTCGACGACCCCCCGATCACCGCCGACGGTGTGGTCTGCGTCAACTGAACAGCCCGCTCCGGCGGGAAACCGACGTCCGACCGGCTCAGGACGACTAGCCTCATCGGCACACGGCGCGCGCAGAGGGAGGACCGCCACAGTGAAGGCCGCGGGGATCATCGGGCGGACGCTGGTCGCGTTGCTGTCCGCGGTCGTGCTCGCCGTGTCGGGGTACGGCTGGACGACGCTGAAACGCGTGCAGGACAGCGTGAACACCACGGACGTGCTGACCGCGCTGGAGGACATCCCCAACGCGCCACCGGTCGACGACGGCGCGCTGGACATCCTCCTGGTGGGCAGCGACAGCCGCACCGACGCGCAGGGCCGGCTGCTGCCCGCCAACGTGCTGCGCGAGCTGCGCACCGAGGCGACCGACACGGTCAACACCGACACGATCATCGTGCTGCGGGTGCCGCGCAACGGCGGCAAGGCCAGCGCGGTGTCGATCCCGCGCGACACCTACGTGACGATCCCCGACCACGGCCCGGAGAAGATCAACTCCGCGTACGGGGTCACCAGGTTCTTCACCATGGAGCGGCTGGCCGCGGAGGGCGTGGCGGACCTGGAGGAGCGGTCCAAGCGCGGCGACCAGGCCGGGCGGCGGGCGCTGGTGCAGGTCGTGCAGGACCTGACCGGGGTGCGGGTGGACCACTACGCCGAGGTGAACCTGTACGGGTTCTACCTGCTGACCCAGGTCATCGGCGGCGTCGAGGTGTGCCTGAACCACGCCACCCGGGACCCGGACTCGGGCGCGAACTTCCCGGCGGGCGTGCAGAGCATCTCCGGCGGTGACGCGCTGGCCTTCGTGCGGCAGCGCAAGAACATCCCGAACGGCGACCTCGGGCGCATCACGCGGCAGCAGGTGTTCCTGTCCGCGGCGGTGTCCCGGCTGATGTCCGCGGGCACGCTCGCCGACCCGGCGAAGCTGTCCGGGCTGATCGACGCGATGAACAAGTCGGTCGTGGTGGACGCCAAGTTCGACCTGGCGACGCTGGCCGGGCACGCGCAGGGCCTGGCGGGCGGCAACGTGGAGTTCACGACCATCCCGGTGACCGGGGTGGGCGCGGTCAACGAGCGCGGGCAGAGCGTGGTGACCGTGGACCCGGCGCAGGTGAAGGCGTTCGTGGCGGAGGTGCTGGGCGACAAGACCCCGCCCGCGCCCACCACGACGTCCGTGCGGAAGTTCGGCGGCGGTCCGGCGTTGTCCTTCGACGGCGCCCGCGGCGCCCGGCGGGCCGCGCAGGGACCGCCCTGCATCGACTGACCCCTCTCGCGCGCCGCCCCGCCGGGGGTGGCAGGGTTGACCACATGACCGTCACGGAAGTCCTGCTCACGCCGTTGCTCGCCGCCGGTCCCGGCCGTCCGCTGATCACGCACTACGACGACGCGGCGGGCACCCGGGTGGAGTTGTCCCGCGCGACCATCGCGAACTGGGCGGCCAAGACGGCGAACTGGCTGCGCGACGAGCACGACGTCGAGCCGGGCGACCCGGTGGCGGTGCTCCTGCCCGCGCACTGGCAGACCGCGGGCGTGCTGCTGGGCGCGTGGTGGTGCGGCGCGGCGGTGACCGACGACCCGGCGGGCGCGAAGGTCGCGTTCGTCGCTCCCGGTGGCGAGGCTCCCGGCGCGGACGTGGTCGCGACGGTGTCCCTGCACCCGATGGGCATGGGGTGCGGCGCGCCGGTGGACTACGTGGACGAGGTCCGGGTGTTCGGCGACGAGTTCATGCCGTGGGCCCCGGTGCCGGGCACCACGCACGCGCTCGGGAAGTCCACTGTGGACGAAGTCGTGGCGGAGGCCAAGCAGCGCGCGGACACCCTGGGCATCACGGCGTCTTCCCGCGTGCTGTCCACTGTGGAGTGGACGCACCCGGACGGGCTGCTGAACGGCCTGCTGGCCGTGCTGGCGGGCGGCGGGTCGCTGGTCCAGGTCAGCAACGCCGACCTGGACTCCCTCCCCGCCCGCCGCGCCGGCGAGCAGACGACTCTCGACCTGGTCGGCTAAACGCTCGCGCTCGTCTTGCGGCGCAGGACCCGGTCGAGGGTCAACGCGCCGCCGTTGAAGCCGAGCGCCAGGGCCGCGACACCCAACACGAGCACGAGTTCGAAGCCACCCTGGCCGAGCAGCCCGTTGGGCAGGTGGACGATGAGCAGCGCGCCCATCATGTCCACGAACAGCAGGACACCGGCGACGGGCAGGGCCGCGCCCGCGATGAGCAGCGCCCCGCCGACGAGTTCGACCAGCGCGGCGAACCAGGCGGACAGCGTGGGCAGCGGCACGCCCATGCCCTCGAACGCCTGCGCGGTGCCGCTCGGGCCCCACTCGGTGAACTTCTGCCAGCCGTGCGCGACGAACACCACGCCGACGCCGATCCGGCCGAGCAGAGCCGCCACGTCGCTCACGCGAACCATTTGTGTTCCCTTCCTGGTCGGGTCCTTGCCGCAGGCGACGCTATATGAAATTTCAACCACTTCCCGCCGTCTGCGACCGGTTGACAGGGAGTCGACAGGCGCGTAGAAAACCAATCAGTTAGGTAACCAAGAGGTTAGGTACCCATGGCAGACGATCCGCTGAGCCTCACCTTCGCGGCCCTCGCCGACCCGACCAGGCGGGCCATCCTCGCCCGCCTCGCCGAGGGCGCGGCCACCGTCAAGGAACTCTCGGCCCCGTTCGCGATGAGCGGGCCCGCCGTGTCCAAGCACCTGAAGGTGCTGGAACGGGCCGGGCTCGTGGTGCGCGGTCGCGACGCGCAGTGGCGGCCGTGCACCCTGGACGCGACGCCCTTGCGGGAGGTCAGCGAGTGGACCGACGGGTTCCGCCGGTTCTGGGACGACAGCTATCGCCGCCTGGACGCCTACCTGGAGCGGATGAAGGAGCAGTCCGATGAGCACTGAGACCAGCGCCTGGACCACGCCCTCCGACGTGGAGGTGGCGGTGACCCGGACGTTCGACGCGCCGCAGCGGCTGGTGTTCGAGGCGTTCACCGAGCCGGAGCACATCGTCCACTGGATGCTCGGCCCCGAGGGCTGGACCATGCCGGTGTGCGAGGTCGACCTGCGCCCCGGGGGCCGGTGGCACATGGTGTGGCGGCGGGCCGACGGCACGGAGATGGGGATGACCGGCACCTACGTCGAGGTGACGCCGTTCTCGCGGCTGGTGCAGACCGAGTCGTGGGGCGACGACTGGCCGGCGACCGTCAACACCACCACGTTCACCGCTTCCGGCACCCGCACGGTGGTCGTGCACACCCTGAAGTTCCCCGACCGCGAAGCCCGCGACCGCGCGATGGACACCGGCATGACCTCCGGCGCCGACACCAGCTACGACCGCCTGGAGACCTACTTGGCGGGGGCGTAGCGGAGCAGCACCACCCCGTTGCCGAACGTCCGCGTGTCGAGCAGTTCGAGATCCACCGCCCGCCGGAACAGGGGCCGCCCGGCGCCGATGGCCACCGGGTGCACGTAGATCCGGTACTCCTCCACCAGCCCGTGCGCGACGAAGGCGTCGGCCAGCTCGGCCCCACCGACCGTGAACGTCCCTTCCAGCGCCCTGACCTGCTCGGGCACGACCTCCCGCCGGATGGTCGACCGCCAACCGGCCTCGCCGAGGGTCCGCGAGTAGACGATCTTCGGCTTGTCCCGCCAGATGCCCGCGAACTCCACCTCGGCGGGCGTGGCGCCGGGCTCGCGGTCGGCGGTGGGCCAGTAGGCCGCCATGAGGTCGTAGGTGACCCGGCCGTGGATGAAGCCGTCCACCTGCGACAGCCAGTCGTTGAAGTGGAGGTGCAGCTCCTCGTCCACCCGGTGCCAGTCGATCTCCCGGCCGGGCCCTTCGAAGAACCCGTCGAGCGACACCCCGGCCGTGAGGATCACCTTCGCCATGCCGCGCACGCTACGCCCGCGTCCCCCGCCCGGCGACGTGCCGCGCCACGCCCGACTACGACCGAATTCCCGCTCGCCGGCACCGCACCGTGTTCGAGGCGGTGCCGGCGCATCCTGTGGACCGAGCGGGAGTTCAACGAGCTGTACGCACATTCCTGATCGGGAAGTGAGGGTTGCGGCCTGGCGGTCCCGCGCACGGCGAAGCCACCAGACCGCAACCGGCGCACTCAGCCGTTGAGCAGGGCGCGGCTCATGACGACCCGCTGGATCTGGTTGGTGCCCTCGTAGATCTGGGTGATCTTGGCGTCGCGCATCATGCGCTCCACCGGGAAGTCGCGGGTGTAGCCCGCCCCACCGAACAGCTGGACGGCGTCGGTGGTCACCTCCATCGCCACGTCCGACGCGAAGCACTTGGCCGCCGCCGTGATGAAGCCGATGTTCGGCTCACCGCGCTCGGCCTTCGCCGCCGCCACGTACACCATGTGGCGGGCCGCCTCGATCTTCATGGCCATGTCGGCCAGCATGAACTGGACGCCCTGGAACTCCGAGATCGACTTGCCGAACTGCTTGCGGTCCTTGACGTACGCGATGGCCTGCTCCAGGGCGCCCTGCGCGATGCCGACCGCCTGCGCGCCGATGGTCGGGCGGGTGTGGTCGAGGGTCTTCAGGGCGGTCTTCAGGCCGGTGCCGGGTTCGCCGATGATGCGGTCGGCCGGGATGGCGCAGTTCTCGAAGTGGATCTCGCGGGTCGGCGACCCCTTGATGCCGAGCTTGCGCTCCTTCGAGCCGACCACGAAACCCGGGTCGTCCTTGTGCACCACGAACGCCGAGATGCCCTGCGACTTCTTCGGGGCGTCCGGGTCGGTCACGGCCATCACCGTGTACCAGGTCGACTCGCCCGCGTTGGTGATCCAGCACTTGGTGCCGTTGAGCACCCAGTGGTCCCCGTCGAGCCGGGCCCGCGTGCGCATGGACGCCGTGTCGGAGCCCGCCTCGCGCTCGGACAGCGCGTAGGACGCCATCGCCTCGCCCGCCGCGATCGACGGCAGCACCTGCTGCTTCAGCGACTCGGACGCCGACAGCAGGATCGGCATCGTGCCCAGCTTGTTCACCGCCGGGATCAGCGACGACGACGCGCACACCCGCGCGACCTCCTCGATGACGATGCACGTCGCCACCGAGTCGGCACCCTGCCCGTCGTACGCCTCGGGCACGTGGACCGCCGCGAACCCGGACTTGACCAGCGCGTTCAGGGCCTCGACGGGGAACCGCTCCTGCTCGTCGACGTCGGCCGCGTACGGCGCGATCTCCTTGTCGGCGAGTGCCCGGACCGCTTCGCGCAGCGCTTCGTGCTCCTCGGCCAACTGGTAGGTACCGAAGCTCGCGTCCACGTCAAGTTACCTCCGAGTAGCAGGACCTACGGAGATGTTAGCGCGCGTTCACAGGAATATCCCGTGTGCCGTGTACTACAGGGACGCCCTCAGGGCCTCGTCCTTCTCCAGGACCAGCCGTTCGAGCGACTCCTGGAACTCCGCCATCCGCGCCTGCAACCCCGGGTCCGACGCGGCCAGGATCCGCACCGCCAGCAACCCGGCGTTGCGGGCCCCGCCCACCGACACCGTCGCCACCGGCACCCCGGCCGGCATCTGGACGATCGACAGCAGCGAGTCCATGCCGTCCAGGTACTTCAACGGCACCGGCACGCCGATCACCGGCAGCACCGTCGCGGACGCCACCATTCCCGGCAGGTGGGCGGCTCCGCCCGCCCCCGCGATGATCACCTTCAGCCCTCGGGACGCGGCGGACCGCGCGTAGTCGATCATGCGCTGGGGCGTGCGGTGCGCGGAGACCACGCTGACCTCGTGCGCCACGTCGAACTCCGCCAGGGCCTCGGCCGCCGCCTTCATCACCGGCCAGTCCGAGTCGCTGCCCATGATCACACCGACCGACGTCACCGCTGTCCTCCGTGGATGTCGTACCCGTCCAGCCAAACCCCGTGGGACAGCCAGTGCGCCGCGAGCCGGGCCCGCTCGCGCACCTGGTCCATCCGCTCCCCGAGCAGCGTCACGTGCCCGATCTTGCGGCCGGGCCGCTCGGCCTTGCCGTACAGGTGGACGTGGGCGTCCGGGTAGCGGGCGAACAGGTGGTGCAGCCGCTCGTCCGGGCCCATCTCCGGGGCGTCCGCGGCACCGAGCACGTTGGCCATCACGACGGCCGGCGCGGCCAGGTCGGTGGCGCCCAGCGGGTAGTCCAGAACGGCCCGCAGGTGCTGCTCGAACTGGGACGTCCGCGCGCCCTCGATGGTCCAGTGGCCCGAGTTGTGCGGGCGCATGGCCAGTTCGTTGATCACCAGGCCGTCGGCGGTCTCGAACAGCTCCACCGCGAGCAGCCCGACCACGCCCAGCTCGGCCGCGATCCGCAGCGCCAGCTCCTGGGCCTGCTCACCCAGCCCGCCGGCGTCCGGCGCGGGCGCCAGGACCTCGACGCAGATGCCTTCCTTCTGCACGGTCTCCACCAGCGGCCACGCCGCGCCCTGCCCGAACGGCGACCGCGCGACCAGCGCCGACAGCTCCCGGCGCATCGGCACGCACTGCTCGACCAGCAACGGCGTCCCGGCGGCCAGCAGCTCGGGCACCACCCGCTGCGCGCTCTGCGGCGTGTTCAACATCCACACGCCCCGCCCGTCGTACCCGCCGCGCTGCGCCTTCAGCACGCACGGCCACCCGTGTTCCGCGCCGAACTTCAGCACGTCCGCGGCGTCGGTCACCTCGCGGAACGGCGGCACCGGCAACCCCAGCGCACCCAGCCGCTCCCGCATGACCAGCTTGTCCTGGGCGTGCTGGAGCGCATCGGGACCGGGGTGGACGCGCGCGCCCTCCGCGACCAGGGCGCGCAGGTGCTCCTGCGGCACGTGCTCGTGGTCGAAGGTGAGGACGTCACACGACTTGGCGAACGCCCGCAACGCGTCGAGGTCGGTGTGCTTGCCCAGCTCGACGTCCCGCGCGACCAGCGCGGCGGGATCGGAGTCCGACTCGGCGAGGACCCGCAGCGACTGGCCCAGCGGGATGGCGGCCTGGTGGGTCATGCGCGCGAGCTGGCCGCCGCCGATCATGCCGACAACGGGGAGACGAGTTCGGGAGTCCACGGTATACAGAGTCTAGCTGCACAAACAGGGCGGTCCCGCACACCCCCGATGTGTGCGGGACCGCCCTCCGAAGCGCACCTAGATCCGGTGCGAGCGCTTGACCCAGTAGTGCGCGAACACCAGCAGCGCCACCGCCGGCACGGCGAACACGAAGAACTCGAACACCTGGAACGCCCCGGCCCGCTCGACCGGCTGGTAGTCCGTGAAGTGGCTGACGATCCCGTGGTCCGCCATGCACCTCTGGAAGCTGTCCTCGTCGGTCGCCGTGCGCGCGCAGTAGTTCGGGAACTCGACTTCCCGACCGGCCGCGTCGAGGTAGCCGCTGTCCACGTGCAGCCCGACTTCGTGGGCGTTCTGGCCGTACGGGCGCTCTTCGGGCTGACCGTAGGGCTGCACGTCGCGCACCGGGGTCTGGAAGTACGGCCGCCAGCCGACCCCCACCACCACGCGGGCCACGAGGTAGCCGCCGAGCGTCAGCGCCATCGCGACGACGGTGCGCCGGGTGAGCGCGCTCAGCGCGAGGCCGAGGGCGAAGCCGAACGCCGCGTACCCGACCTGCACCAGCGGCGCGGCCTCGAACACCAGTTGGTCGAAGGGCTGGTACGGCTTGAAGTCCCCCGAGAAGGTGCTGTTCACCGCCCGTGCCAGGACCAGCACCGACGAGCCGAACCCGGCCGCCATCCCCACCGCGGGCACGCCGAGCAGCACGATCTTGCCCAGCACCCAGTGGCCCGGCGAGAGGTCCTGGCTCCACACCACGACCGACGTCTTCTGCTCGTACTCCCGCGACACCAGCGGGGCCGCCCAGAACACCGCGATGACCGCGCCGATCCCCATCGGCACCACCATCGCGAGCTGGCTCAGGCCGTAGACCCCGATCAGGCCGAGGAACTCGACCCGTCCGGAGCTGCGCACCACCGCGGCCACCACCAGGCACACCGCCGCGCCCGCACCGAGCAGGACGGCCAGCGCGCCGATGGACCAGCGGTGCTGCCGCCAGGCCAGCCACACCAGGTCGCCCCAGCCGACCTTGTCCCGCCGCTGGACGGGAACCGCCGTCACGGTCATGCGTCGATCCCCTTCCGGGTGGCCGCGAGCTGCGCGAGCACGTAGTCCTCCAACGTCACCGGGCGCTCGGTCCACTGGCCGGCGACCACCGGCCGCGGCTGGCCCTCGGGCAGTTCGAGCAGGAACGTCGACTGGTTGCCCCGGTGCCGCGCCTCGACGACCGTGCCCAGCGCGGGCGGCACCTCCGACTTCGGCCCGGTGTAGAGGACGTGCCGCGCGAGCAGTTCGTCCAGGTCACCGCCCGCGAGCAGGCGGCCGTGGGCGAGCAGCAGCAGGTAGTCGGCGACCCCGCCCAGCTCGGCCACGACGTGCGTGGACAGCAGGACGGTCATGCCGGTCTCCTCGACCTCGGTCAGCAGCTCGGCGGTGACCTCGCGGCGGGCCAGCGGGTCGAGGTTGGCCAGCGGCTCGTCGAGCATCAGCACGGTCGGCCGCGAGCCGATGGCCAGCGCGAACGCCACCTGCGCCTGCAGGCCGCCGGACAACTTCCCGCACGCCTTGCCCAACGGGATCTCGAACCGCTCCAGCCACCGCTCGGCCCGGGTCTGGTCCCACACGGTGTTCAGGCGCGCGCCCATCCGCAGCATGTCCGCGGCCGAGAAGTGCCGGTAGACCGGCTTGTCCTGGGACACGAACGCCACCCGGCCGGACGTCCCGGCCGTCCCCTCGTCCGGCTTGAGCAGCCCGGCCAGCACGCTCATCAGCGTCGTCTTGCCCGCGCCGTTCGCGCCGACCAGCGCGGCGACCCGACCGGCGGGCAGCTCGAACGAGCAGTCGCGCAGCGCCCACTTGGTCCGGTACCGCTTGCCCAGCCCCCGGGTGTGCACCGCGAGCGCGGTGGTGTCGACTGACTCGACAACGGTCGTCATGCGACCGCCTCTCCTTCCCCCTCGGTGAGGACCGAGCGCACCAGCGCGTCGATGTCCTCGGTGTCCAAGCCGGCCTCCCGCGCCGCGCGCACCCACTCGGCGAACCGCGTCCTGAGCGCGGCCATCACCTCCGGGTCGGTCGAGCCGAGCGCTGCCTTGACGAACGTGCCCGAGCCCTGGCGCGCCTCGACCAGGCCGGACAGTTCCAGCTCCCGGTAGGCCTTGAGCACGGTGTTCGCGTTGACCCCGCTGCTCGCGACGACGTCGCGGACGGTCGGCAGCCGGTCCCCCGGCACGAGCCACCCCAACCGCAGCGCCTCCCGCACCTGCCGCACGAGCTGCAGGTAAGCGGGGAGGCCACTGGCCCGGTCGATGCGGAACTCCACCCGCCGCCTCCCAATTGTTCTACTCAACTAAGACACTAGAAGACCAGAACACGCGGGGACCTGTCAACGCCGGGAGGCCTTCAGCCGGGCCGATACACCAGCCGATCTCCATCACGTGCTCCGCAACCGAACCGCCGCACGCCGTCGACCCCGCTCCCTCCGCCCCACCCGGGAAGGCGACTCCGAGAGGCGGGCGACCGACCGAACGACCACGATCACCCAATCGATCACCGCCCTGACCGCGATCGGCGCGGTGGTGTTCACCGGGCTGTCCCTCGACGCGACGCGCGAGCAGGTGGCCGCGGTGCAGAAGCAGAACGCGGTCGCCGAACAGGGCCAGTTCACCGACCGCTACACCAGGGCCGTCGAACAGCTCGGACAGGCGGGCGCGGACCGGGTCCAGGTCCGGCTCGGCGCCATCTACGCCCTCGAACGCCTCAGCCGCGACTCGCCGCACGACCAGCCGACGATCGTCGAGGTCCTCACCGCTTTCGTGCGCACCACCGCGCCACGGCCGACGGTCGGCGGCCAACGCAGCGACTGCCCGCAGGAGCCTGTGCCGGTGGACGTCCAGGCCGCCTTGTCCGTCGTGGGCCGGCGCGATCCCGCGCACGACGGCCAGGCACTCCTCAACCTCGGCTCCGCGTGCCTGCGCAACGCGGTGCTCATGACGGCCCACCTCACCGGGGCGTACCTGGCGTACTCGGACCTCACCGGGGCGTACCTGGCGTACTCGGACCTCACCGGCGCGCAAATGGACGGCGCGCGTTTGGATGGCGCGAACATGTACAGCGCTCAGCTCGACCACGCACGCCTCGGTGGGGCACACCTGGAGGGCGCCTGGCTGGGGAGAGCGTCACTGGCAGAGGCGGACTTGAGCGTTGCGCGCTTGAAGGGCGCTCACTTGGGCGAGGCGTCCCTGATCGGCACGAACCTGACCGGCGCCGGCCTGATCAACTCGTTTCTGACCGGCGCGGACCTGCGTGGCGCACGTCTGGCCCAGGTGGACCTCCGCCGCGCGGACCTCACGGGGGCAGATCTGCGCGGCACGTTCCTGTCCGGGGTCGATCTGCGGGGCGCACGCCTGAGGACCGCGATCCACGACCACACGACGGTCGTGATGGACCCCGTGACAGATGCCGAGACAACTGGGACGTGGTGGTGAAGCGCCAGGCCCGTGCCGCCGGGGGGCGGGCGGCACGGGCCTGGCAGGGGGAGGGGGGTTTCAGGGCGGGCGCTGGACAGGGGTCTCGGCAGCGCCCGGGGCTTCAGCGACCGAGGGTGGTCAGCAGTTCCGACGCTCCCTCGTAGGTCGTGGGCAGCGGTTCCAGCCACACCTTGGCCGGGCCGCTGGGCGCGACGTGCGGGTCCACCGCCATGCGGTCCGCGGTCAGCACGCGCAGGTTCAGCACCGCCCGGTGCAGGCGCTCGTCCCGCTTGAGCAGCACCGCGGCCACGGACGGCCCGATGGACGCGATCGTCTCGCCCGAGTCGAACACCTCGCGCAGCGCGTCGGCCAGCAGCGTCATCGCCACCACCCGCGACCAGCCCGACGTCCGGCTCAGGTCCAGCCGCACCAGCACCAGGACGTAGTCGTCGCGCCCGGACGCCCGGTTCTCCGCGTACACCTCGCGCAGCCGGGTCCGCAGGTACGCGCCGGTCGCCAACCCGGTCAGCGGGTTGTCCGCCGCGCAGTTGGACGCCTGCCGCGACATCACGTCGCCCCAGCCCAGCGCGGTGGCGCGGAGCATCCGGGCCGGGATGGCATCGACGTTCGGCGACACGATGCCGGTGGACCCGGGCGGCTCGGCCAGGACCGCGTGCAGCGCGGCCAGGTCCAGCAGCGTCTCCGCCAGCCCCGCGCCCGCCTCCGCCCGGGCGCTGCCCAGCCGGTACAGCGCGGCGCTCGGGTCGGCTCCGCCCATCACCACACCGCACACCTCGTCCACCTCGGCCAGCGGCCAGTCGGCCGGATAGGCCCACCCCGCCGCCATCGTCGCCGTGCGCCACCTGGATCTCAGGGCACGCGCCTCGTCGCCGGTGCGCCGCGCGTCGGACCGCCGATCGGCGCCACCTTTGGCTGCTTCCCGCACACCCACCCGGATGCCTCCTCGACCTGGGGATTCGGATACGAGACGTCGCCACGCCTCATCCATGACGGCAGTACGGGTCCCCAGTTGGGGGGTTCGACGTGACTGGCCCGGATGCGGTAGGTCACACTGGGCGCGCGAGGAGGGAAAACACGTGGCGACCGTTCCTGCTGAAGTCCAGGGACCGAGCGACGCGGAGCTGATCGACTCCGTGCGCGGCGGGGCGATCGACGCCTACGGGCAGCTCTACGAGCGCCACGTGAGCGCGGCCTACAACCTGGCCCGCCAGCTCACCCGCTCATCCGCCGAGGCCGACGACCTGGTCTCCGACGCCTTCGCCAAGGTGCTGGAGACGCTGCAGGGGGCCGCGGGCCGGACTCGGCGTTCCGCGCCTACCTGCTCACCGCGCTGCGGCACACCGCGTACGACAAGACCCGGCGGGACAAGAAGGTCGACCTCGCCGAGGACGTGTCCGAGGTCGCACCCGAGCAGACCGCCGTGCCGTTCCGGGACACCGCGGTCGCCGGGCTGGAGCGCTCGCTGGCCGCGAAGGCGTTCGCCCGGCTGCCCGAGCGCTGGCAGACCGTGCTGTGGCACACCGAGATCGAGGGCCAGTCGCCCGCCGACGTCGCGCCCATCCTGGGGCTGACCGCGAACGGCGTGTCCGCGCTGGCCTACCGGGCCCGCGAGGGCCTGCGCCAGGCCTACCTCCAGGTGCACCTCGCCGAGACCACCGCCGAGCGCTGCCGCGCCACCGTCGACCGGCTCGGCGCGTGGACCCGCGGCGGCCTGTCCAAGCGGGAGACCACGCAGGTCGAGGCGCACCTGGACGAGTGCGCGGACTGCCGCTCGCTGGCCGCCGAGCTGGCCGACGTGAACGGGGCGCTGCGCGCGTTCGTCGCACCGCTGGTGCTGGGTGTCGGCGCGGCGGGCTACCTGGCGGCCACGGCGACCACCGCCAAGGCCGCGACCGTGGTCGCGGTGGGCGCCGTCGGCGCGGGTGGCGCGGCGACCGCCGCCACGTCCGCGCCCCGCCAGATCTTCGGCACCGCGGCGTCGGTCGCGGCGCTCGCGGTCGCCGTGGCGATCGGGCTCGCGTCGGGCGGCGAGCAGCAGGTGCCGGCCGCCCAGGTCGTGGCGCCGCCGCCGGCTTCCAGCCAGCCGGCCCAGCCGCCGCAACTGCCGCCGCCCCCGGCGTCCGAACCCCCGCCGCCGGCACCCACGCCGACCCCCGACCAGCCGACCCCCGACCAGCCGACGCCCGAACCGCAACCCGAGCCGCAGCCCCAACCCCAACCCCAGCCGCAACCCCAGCCGCAGCCCGAACCCGAGCCGCAGCCCCAGCCGACGCCGCCGACGCTCGTGCCGACCGTGCCCAGCGGCTTCACGCTGCGACCCCACGACCCACCGGTCGCGCTGCCGATCACGGTCCGCAACACCGGCGAGACCGCGTCCGAGCCCGCCGGCGCCGCCCTCCTGCTGCCGCCGGGCGTGCAGGCCGTCGGCCCCGGCAACTCGTTCACCGGGCAGCGCCTGGTCCGGCTGGACGGCGCGCCCGAGCAGAACGTGGGCTGCCCGGCCGGTCGCGGCGAGATCACCTGCGCCACCGAACGCGGCATCGCGCCCGGCGGGTCGGCGACGTTCGTGTTCCGCCTCAAGGTCGACCACGACTACGAGGGCGGCTCGGCGGTGATCACCGGCACGATCAGCGCGGGCGCCGGGGTGTCCGTGGACGTCCGGGTCGACGTGGCCGTCCAGCCCGCCAAGGACGACGTCGACCTGGCCGTGCACAAGTGGCACCACGGGTACTGGGACCCGCGCATCGACATCCGGGCCACCAACACCGGCGGCAGCGCCGGGAAGCTGCGGCTGGTCGTCGAGTCCGACCAGAACGTGCACGTGGTGGCCATGCGCTCGGACTGCACGCAGGGCGACCACTTGATCACCTGTGAGAAGCCGCTCAAGCGCGGCGAGTCGTTCCGCCTGTCGGTGTGGGCCTTCGGGCTGCCGTACCGGGGCGGGAACGTCACCGTGACCGCCACCCTGGGCACCGCGAGCAAGAGCGTCGTCGTTCCCGTCAACCTGCACCCCGGCGACGGCGAGGGCCAGGTCCCCGAACCACCCGTGGTCGACCCGAAGCCCCCGGTCGTCGCTCCCAAGCCGACCAAGCCGACCAAGCCCCCGGTGACCACCACCGAGCCCACCAGCCCGACCAGCCCGACCGACGAGCCCATACTCCCGTCGCTGCCCACCCTCCCACCGCCCACCACGGAGCCGGGCACGCCCAGGACCACCGACCCGTCGACACCACCGCCACCGGACCGCGAGGACCCGCCCGGCCGCACCGATCCGCCCTGCCAGCCGTTGCTGCCCCCGGGGCTGCGCGACCTGCTGCCGGATCTTTGCCGCACCCCTTCGTGATCGGTTAGGCACGGCCGTGGGTAGGCTGCCCCGGTGCTGCCACTCGTGCGCAGGGCCTTCAGCCGTCTTCCGGAACCGGTCCGCTTCCTGATCAACAAGCACCGCGAGCTGATCAGATTCGCCGTCGTCGGTGGCACGACCTTCGTGATCGACAACGGCATCTGGTACGCCCTGAAGCTGACCGTCCTGCAGGACAAGGTGGTCACGGCCAAGGCGATCGCCGTGCTGGTCGCGGTGATCTCGTCCTACGTGCTCAGCCGCGAGTGGTCCTTCCACACCCGGGGCGGCCGGGAGCGCCACCACGAGGCCGCGCTGTTCTTCATCGTCAGCGGCCTGGGCATCGCGGTGAACCTCGCGCCCCTGTACCTGTCGCGGCACGTGCTCGACCTGCACAACCAGGTCGCCGACTTCCTCAGCGGCTCGGTGATCGGGATGCTCGCGGCGACCGCCTTCAAGTTCTGGGCGATGCGCAGGGTCGTCTTCCCCGAAGCCGGCGCGCGCCCCGAGGTCCGCCCGCTGCGCGTGGTCGCCGACGACGAGCGCGAAGTGGCCTGACCCACACCCCACGCCTCGCCGCCACGGCGGAGCCGAGGCAATCCCCACACCGCGTGAACAGCGCTTTCACCCGTTCTCCGTACACTGCCTTGAGTGTCCGTTGTCGAGAGCGTCGTCCGCCACCTGCCCGCGCCGCTGCGCAAGATCGCGCTGCGGCACCGAGAGCTGCTGAAGTTCGCCATGGTCGGTGGCACGTGCTTCATCATCGACACGGCGATCTTCCTGAGCCTGAAGAGCACCGTGCTCACCGAGAAACCGGTGACCGCGAAGATCATCGCCACCCTGGTGGCCACGATCGTGTCCTACGTGCTGAACCGGGAGTGGTCCTTCCGCACCCGCGGCGGCCGGGAGCGCCACCACGAGGCCGCGCTGTTCTTCCTGGTCAACGGCCTGGCGATCGGCATCAACTCGGTGCCCCTGTGGGTGTCCCGCTACCTGCTGCACCTCCAGGAGCCGAACGTCAGCCGCCTGGTGGAGGAGATCGCCGACTTCACCAGCGCCCAGATCATCGGCACCGCCATCGCCATGGCGTTCCGCTGGTACAGCTACAAGAAGTGGGTCTTCCCCGAGGCCGACTTCCGGCCCCGGACCAAGCGCTCCTACGACTCCCCCGAGGACGAGGAAGCCCTAGGCCACTCCTGACCCCAGGACGGCCAGCGCGGCGTCGTGCAGGTGCCCGTTCGTCGACAGCACGTTCCCGCCGTCGAACCGGTCCACCCCGCCCAGGTCGCTGAACCGCCCGCCGGCCTCCCGAACGAGCACCTGGAACGGCGCGACGTCCCACGGGTTCACGATCGCCTCGGCCGCGATGTCGATGGCCCCCTCGGCGACCAGGCAGTGCTGCCAGAAGTCCCCGAACGCCCGGTTCTCCCAGCAGGCGTCCACCAGCCGCAGGTAGGCCTCCCGCGAGTGGTGCTCCACCCACGACCCGAGGTGCGTGGTGGACAGGTACGCGTCCGACAGGTCCCGCACCCCGGACACCGCGATCTTCCGCTCACCGGTCGCGTCCCGCGTGAACGCCCCCTGCCCGGCGGCTGCCCACCACCGCCGCCCCAACGCCGGCGCACTGACCACCCCGACCTCGGGCGTCCCGTCCACGACCAGCGCGATCAGCGTCGCCCACACCGGCACGCCACGCAGGAAGTTCTTCGTCCCGTCGATCGGGTCGACGACCCAGGTGCGCCCGGCCCCGACCACACCGCCCCGCTCCTCGCCGGCCACCTCGTCCCCGGTGCCGGCCAGCAACTCCCGGATGGCGTCCTCGACGGCCACATCGGCGTCGGTCACGGGCGTCCGATCGGGCTTCCGCTCGACCACGAGGTCACGGGCGCGAAACCGGGCGGTCGTGATCGCGTCGGCGGCATCGGCGAGACGCAGGGCAAGCGCAAGATCGGTGGACACGAGCCCGATCGTGCCACGCCACCCGCCACAACACCGAAGCCGACCCACCCGCGCCAACCACGCCCACGCACACCGCCGACAGCGCAGCGGATGCCGGGAGCGGTCAGCTCACGGGTTCGGTGATCTTCGGCCGGGCCTCGGGAGCCGCCGAGCGCACCGCGTCCGCCGCCTGGTCGTCCGGCTCCGTCTGGGAAGCCCGCTCCGCCTCCACCCGAGCCGTGTAGATCTCGACCTCCCGGGCCACCTGCCCCTCGTCCCACCCGTGGACCCGCGCCATCAGCCGGGCCACCGCCTCCGCGCAGTCCACCCCCGGTGCGGGTACTCGATGGAGATCCGGGTCCGCCGCGTCAGCACGTCCTCCAGGTGCAGCGCACCCTCGTGCGAGGCCGCGTACACGACCTCCACCTGCAAGTAGTCCGGCGCGTGCGGCACCGGCCTGAGCAGTTCCGGGTCCGACGCGCCGCCCAGGACCTCGTGCACCAGCGACCCGTACCGGTCCAGCAGGTGGCGCACCCGGTAGGGGTGCAGGCCGTACCGGGTCGCCAACTGGTCCGCCTGGTTCACCAAGGCGTGGTAACCGTCGGCACCCACCAGCGGCACCTTGTCCGTGATGGAGGCCTGGATGCGACCCGGCAGGTCCACCGACGCCGCGTCCACCGCGTCCGCGCCCATCACCCGGTACGTCGTGTACTTGCCGCCCGCGATGGCCACCAGACCTGGCGCGACCCGGGCCACCGCGTGCTCGCGGGACAGCTTCGACGTCGACTCGCTCTCCCCCGCCAGCAACGGCCGCAGGCCCGCGTACACGCCCTCGATGTCGTCGTGCGTCAACGGCGTGGCCAGCACCGAGTTCACGTGCGCCAGGATGTAGTCGATGTCGTTCTTGGTGGCCGCCGGGTGCGCCAGGTCCAGGTTCCAGTCGGTGTCCGTGGTGCCCACGATCCAGTGGTTCCGCCACGGGATCACGAACAGCACCGACTTCTCCGTGCGCAGGATCAACCCCGACTCGGACACGATCCGGTCGCGCGGCACCACGATGTGCACGCCCTTGGACGCCCGCACCCGGAACCGCCCGCGCGACCCGGACAGCCGCTGCAACTCGTCGGTCCACACCCCGGTCGCGTTGATCACCGCGTGCGCGCGGACCTCGGTCTCCCGCCCGTCCTCGACGTCGCGCACCCGCACGCCGGACACCCGGTCCGCCTCCTGCAAGAACCCCACTACCTGCGTGGACGACCTCACGACCGCCCCGTAGTGCGCGGCGGTGCGGCCGACCATCATGGTGTGGCGGGCGTCGTCGGCCTGCGCGTCGTAGTACCGGATGCCGCCGATCAGCGCGTCGCGCTTCAACGCGGGCACCATCCGCAGCGCACCCGCCCGGGTGAGGTGCTTCTGCCCCGGCACGGACCGCGCCCCGCCCATCGTGTCGTACAGGAGCAGCCCGGCGGCGGTGTACGGGCGCTCCCACCCCCGGTGCGTCAGCGGGTACAGGAAGCTCACCGGCTTGACCAGGTGCGGCGCGATCCGGGTCAGCATCAGTTCGCGTTCCCGCAGCGCCTCGCGGACCAGGCCGAACTCCAGCTGTTCGAGGTAGCGCAGGCCGCCGTGGAACAGCTTCGAGGACCGGCTCGACGTGCCCGACGCCAGGTCCCGCGCCTCCACCAGCGCCACCCGCAGGCCCCGGGTCGCGGCGTCCAGGGCGGCGCCCACGCCGACCACGCCGCCGCCGATCACCACCAGGTCGAACGTCTCCGACCCGAGCCGCTGCCAGGCCGTTTCACGCTCCTCCGGCCCCAGTCGACCAGGGGCGGAAAGGTCGGTGGGCGTCTCGCGCGTGGCCACAGTGCAACGCCTCCCTGATACTGACGACTGGTCGGGACCAAGGACTTGACTTGACCACGTTACCCGCCGGTACGCCACCGTAGACAACTGATCAGCAAGCGAACTAGCGTCAACGAACATCGTGGGCGGGCAGCGCCGCCGGACCCCGGGCACGAGCGCTGTCCCCTGCCAACGCAAGGAGGTCGGCGGATGAGCAATGGCTCGATCTTCGTCTGGGAGACCCTCGGCACCGCGATCCTGATCCTGCTCGGCGCGGGTGTCGTCGCCAACGTTGTCCTCAAGAACACCCTGGGCAACGGCGGGGGCTGGCTCCTGATCAACTTCGGCTGGGGTTTCGCGGTCTTCGCGGGCGCCAGCGTGGCCGCGCCCAGCGGTGCGCACATCAACCCGGCCGTCACCCTCGGACTCGCCATCTCGGACAAGGTCGAGTGGGCGCAGGTGCCCGTCTACTTCGCCGGGCAGATGGTCGGCGCGTTCCTCGGCGCCGTGCTCGCCTGGGCGGCGTACAAGGCCCAGTTCGACACGCACGACGACCTGCCCAACACCCGCGGCATCTTCTGCACCGGCCCGACCGTGCCGAACGTGCCGTGGAACCTGGTGACCGAGGTCATCGCCACGTTCGTGCTGGTCACCTGGATCCTGCTGAGCCCCGGCGCGCGGGAGGCCGAGGGCGGCATCCCGCAGTTCGGCAACTCCGCGCTGGGCTACGCGGCGGTGGCGTTCGTCGTCATCGGCATCGGCAACTCGCTCGGCGGCCCGACCGGGTACGCCATCAACCCCGCCCGCGACCTCGGTCCGCGCATCGCCTACGCGATCCTGCCCATCCGCGACAAGGGCAGCGCCGAGTGGGGCTACTCCTGGATCCCCGTCGTCGGTCCGCTGGTCGGCGGCGCCCTCGCGGCGCTGCTGTACCTGGCCCTGCCGGTCTGACCCGCCCCGAAAGGACCCTGACGCATGACGAAGTACGTGGCAGCGATCGACCAGGGCACGACGTCGACCCGGTGCATGGTCTTCGACCACTCCGGACGGGTGGTCTCGGTCGACCAGAAGGAGCACGAGCAGATCTTCCCCAAGGCCGGGTGGGTCGAGCACAACCCCGAGGAGGTGTGGACCAACACCCGGCAGGTCGCCGCCGGCGCGCTCGCGAAGGCCGACCTCACCGCCGCCGACATCGCCGCCGTCGGCATCACGAACCAGCGCGAGACGGCCGTGGTGTGGGACCGCACCACCGGCAAGCCGGTCTACAACGCGATCGTCTGGCAGGACACCCGCACCGACAAGATCTGCCAGGACCTGGCGGCCCTGGGCGGCGGCCAGGAGCGCTACCGCCCCAAGACCGGCCTCCCGCTGGCGACCTACTTCTCCGGCCCCAAGATCCGCTGGATCCTGGACAACGTCGACGGCGCGCGCGAGAAGGCCGAAGCCGGCGACCTGCTGTTCGGCAACATGGACACCTGGGTGCTGTGGAACATGACCGGCGGGGTGGACGGCGGCGTGCACGTCACCGACCCCACCAACGCCTCCCGCACCCTGCTCATGGACCTGGATACGCTGAGCTGGGACGAGGGCATCGCCGCCGACATGGGCATCCCGCTGTCCATGCTGCCGGAGATCAGGTCGTCGTCGGAGACCTACGGCCAGGTCCGGGAGCGCGGCGCGCTGGCCGGCGTGCCGATCTCCGGCATCCTCGGCGACCAGCAGGCGGCGACGTTCGGGCAGGCGTGCCTGTCCCCCGGCGAGGCCAAGAACACCTACGGCACCGGCAACTTCGTGCTCCTCAACACCGGCAACGACAAGGTGATGAGCGAGAACGGCCTGCTCACCACGGTCTGCTACAAGATCGGCTCGGACGCCCCGGTCTACGCCCTCGAGGGCTCGATCGCGGTGACCGGCTCGCTGGTGCAGTGGCTGCGCGACAACCTCGGCATGATCGGCACCGCCGCCGAGATCGAGGAGCACGCGAAGACCGTGGAGGACAACGGCGGCGCGTACTTCGTGCCCGCGTTCTCCGGCCTGTTCGCGCCGTACTGGCGGTCCGACGCGCGCGGCGCGATCGTCGGCCTGACCCGGTTCGTGAACAAGGGCCACCTGGCGCGGGCGGTGCTGGAGGCGACCGCGTTCCAGACCCGCGAGGTGATCGACGCGATGAACGCCGACTCCGGCGTGGCGCTGACGTCGCTGAAGGTCGACGGCGGCATGGTGGTCAACGAGCTGCTCATGCAGTTCCAGGCGGACATCCTGGGCGTGCCGGTGATCCGGCCGGTGGTCGCCGAGACCACCGCGCTGGGCGCGGCCTACGCGGCCGGTCTCGCGGTCGGGTTCTGGGAGTCCGAGGACGACATCCGGGAGAACTGGGCGCAGGACAAGCAGTGGGAGCCGGCGCTGGACGACGAGACCCGTGAGCGCCAGTACCACTTCTGGAAGAAGGCCGTGACCCGGACCTTCGACTGGGTGGAGTAGCAACTCTCCCTGTTGGACGCTCGCGCCGTTTCCCCCTCGAAAACTGCGCGAGCGTCCAACAGTCCTATGCGGTACCGCCCCCGCCGGTCTCCGGCGCGCCCTTGGGCTTCTTGACGGGCTGCTGTTGGGGCGGGTCCTGCGGCGGCGTGCCGAGCACCTTGAAGGTGACCGCGTACGGTTCGTCGCGGCAGGTCATCACGGCCTGGTAGGTGCCGGGCGTCGACACGACCGTGGTCTTGCCGGCCAGTTCGGGGAAGTTGCCGGCCTCGGTCTGGAGTTCCAGGGGCGCGACGAAGCCGGGCGAGGTGATGGTCCGGCCGACGCAGTCGTTGGTGACCGGCATCTTGCCGTTGATCTCCCCGCCGGGCTCGACCTCCAGCGGGAAGAGGCTGAACGCGCGCAGCGGCGGCGGTTCGAGGATGGTGAAGGTGACTTCGGCGAAGTCCGGGGTGTTGAGGCACTTCACGGTCGCCGTGTAGGTGCCGGGCGTCTTGATGACGTGCGTGTTGCCGCTCACCTGGCCCTGGGCGGTCGGGCCGCCGGGGAACTTGCCCCACTCGATGGGCGCGACGAAGCCGGGTGAGGTCACCGGCCCGAACCCGGTGGCGTTGCACGCGGGGGCGGGGCGTTCGCGGTGATCACGCCGCCCGGCTGGACCTCCAGCGGCGTCAGGGTGAACGACGCGCCCGGAAAGCCTCCTTGTGCGGCGGCGGGTGCGGCGGCGACGGGTGTCGCGGTGATCAGGAGCGCGGCCAGCAAGGCCGTCACAGGTCTCATGTGGTCCCTCGGATCAGCTTGGCGTAGACGATCACGTTGTCCTGGTAGCTGCGCGCGGACCGGTCGAACACGCCCCCGCACGTGATCAGGCGCAGCACCGGGTCCGGGGTGTCCCCGTAGACCGCGTCCGTGGGGAAGCGCTCCTTGGGGACCTGGTCGACGCGCACGACCGCGAACCGGGCGGTGGTGCCGTCGGCGCGGGCCACGTCGACCGTGTCGCCGGGCGCCAACTCCTTGAGGCGGTGGAAGATGCCCGGCTGGGAGTTGCCGTCGACGTGGCCCAGGATGATCGCGGGGCCGGGCTCGCCCGGTGCCCGCGCGTGGGTGTACCACCCGGCTTGCATCGGCTGCTCGACCGGCGGCACCTCGATCGTCTCGTCGGGGTTGAGGCCCAGCGGGATGAGCGTGGAGCGCGCGCCGATCTTCGGGATGACGACCTCGGTGGGCTCGACCCGTTTTCCGGGCGCGGCCGGGTTGGTGCTGACCGCGGTGGTCGTCGCCGGGGTGGTCGTCGCGAGTGGTGGCGGCGGCTCGGTGGTCGTCGAGCAGCCGGTCAGTGCGAGCGCCACCGCGAGGACGACGCCCGCGCCGAGTCTGGCCATGCCGCCAGAATCCGCCCGGGTGTGGCGTCCGGGTGGTGAATCAACCACCACCACCCGATCGGACCAGCGGCGGTTGGGCCGGACCGGTGTTGCCGGCGAAGTGGATCTGTGTCTACCGCACACATCGGTGTCCGACGGACACAGGAGTGTCTGGGGGGAACTTGATGCGGGGGATGGTTCCCGCCGGGTTCGACACGGCCCTGACGCCGGCGCAGCGGGCCCTGGGCGACCGGATGATCGGCTACTGGACGACCTTCGCGCGGACCGGTGACCCGGGCTGGGCACGTGGCCCGCTCGCGGTTGAGTTGACGCCCGAAGGTGATCGGCCGGTCGACTTCGGCGTGCGCCACCAGTACGACTTCTGGCGCACGATGGCCTGGCCGATGCCGAATCCGCCCCGAATCGACCCGATGCACCTGCCGCAACCGCACCCCGTGCCCCCGCACCAGGTCAAGGGCGGCGGAGCTGGGGGACTCCGCCACCCTCGATCGTCAGTCCAGGTCGTCGTGGCGCATGAGCTGGCGGCCGGCCTCGGTGATCGAGCCCGTCAGGGACGGGTACACCGAGAAGGTCGTCGCCAGGTCTTCCACCGTCAGCTGGTTCTGCACCGCCAGCGCGATCGGCAGGATCAGCTCGCTCGCGTTCGGCGCCACCACCACGCCGCCGATCACCACGCCGGTCGCCGGGCGGCAGAACAGCTTCACGAAACCGCGCCGCACGCCCTCCATCTTGGCGCGCGGGTTGGTGGCCAGGGGCAGCATGATCGTGCGGGCCGGGACCTCGCCCGAGTCGATCGCCTGCTGGCTGATGCCGACCGACGCGATCTCCGGGTTGGTGAAGACGTTCGCCGCGACCGTCTTGAGCTTGATCGGGCTCACGCCCTCGCCCAGCGCGTGCCACATCGCGATCCGGCCCTGCATCGCGGCCACCGACGCGAGCAGCAGCAAGCCGGTGCAGTCGCCCGCCGCGTACACGCCCGGAACGTTCGTGCGGGACACGCGGTCGACCGGGATGTAGCCGCCGCGCCCGAGTTCGATGCCGATCTTGTCCAGGCCGAGGTCGGCCGTGTTGGGCACCGAGCCGACGGTCATCAGGGCGTGACTGGCCTCGATCGTGCGACCGTCTTCCAGGTGAATCAGGACCTGGTCACCGACGTTCTCGACGCGGTCCGCGCGGGCGTGCTTGACCACGGCCGTGCCCCGCTCGGCGAACACGTCCTCCAGCACCACGGCCGCGTCGGCGTCCTCGTGCGGCAGCACGCGGTCCCGGCTGGAGACCATGGTCACCTTCACGCCCAGCTCGGTGTAGGCGGAGGCGAACTCCACGCCGGTCACACCGGAGCCGATCACCGCGAGGTGCTCGGGCAGCTCGGGCAGGTCGTAGATCTGCCGCCAGGTCAGGACGCGCTTGCCGTCCGGCTCGGCGCCGGGCAACACGCGCGGGGTCGCACCCGTGGCGATCAACACCACATCGGCGGGCAGGACCTCCGTGCCGCCGCCCTTCAGCTCGGCGACCACCTCGTGCTGGGCCAGGCCGGGCACGTCGTCGCAGAACTTGGCGGTGCCGTTGACGATCCGCACGCCCTCGCGCTGCAACCGCGCCCGGACGTCCGACGACTGGGCCAGCGCGAGGCCCTTGACCCGGCCGTGCACGACCGGCAGGTCCACCGCGGCGGTCGTGTCGGAGGTGCGGATGCCCAGCTCACCGGCGTTGCGGAAGGCGCTGCGGCCACCGGCCGAGGCGATGAACGTCTTGGACGGGACGCAGTCGTACAGCACGCACGCGCCACCGAGGCCTTCACGCTCCACGATGGTGACATCGGCCCCGTGCTGCGCCGCGACCAGCGCCGCCTCGTAACCTGCGGGCCCACCGCCCATGATGACGATGCGGGTCACGACACGTCCTTCCTCAGGGTTCTCCTCCGGCGCGTTTACCGTACGCGGTCGGGTGCCGGGGCGTGTCGTCCGGTCTTCTGGTGCTTCCGGGTGATCGATAGGTCGCTAGGCTGTCGTCGTGCCGCTCTATGCCGCGTACGGGTCCAACATGGATCCGAACCAGATGATGGAGCGAGCCCCGTACTCG
This sequence comes from Actinosynnema sp. CA-248983, assembly GCA_050954585.1. Classification (GTDB taxonomy): domain Bacteria; phylum Actinomycetota; class Actinomycetes; order Mycobacteriales; family Pseudonocardiaceae; genus Actinosynnema. The sequence goes on from CP191863.1 coordinate 7,936,726, forward strand.
CCGATGGCGGGGACCGGATGGCTCGTCGGCTGGCGCCTTTCCTTCGGTGGGGAGGACCTCGGCTGGGAAGGCGCGCTGGCCACCATCGTGGAGGACCCGGAGTCCCAGGTCTTCTGCGTGCTCTACGACGTGAGCCCCCGCGACGAGTCCCGGCTGGACCGGTGGGAGGGCGCGCTCGGCCTGTACAAGAAGATCCGCCTGCGGGTGCAGACCCTCGAAGGCTCGGTCACCGCGTGGCTGTACGTCCTGGACGCCTACGAGGGCGGCCTGCCGTCGGCCCGCTACATCGGCGTGGTCGCCGACGCGGCCGAGGCCGCCGGCGCCCCGGACGACTACGTGGCCGACCTGCGCACCCGCCCGTGCCAGGGCATCGGGCCGTGACAGCCGTGAGATGAGCCGGAGCGGGTTCCGGACGTCCGCGTCGTCCGCAGGGACGACGACCCAGCCGTGCGCCGGGGTCGCCGCGCCGCCGTAGACCACCGCCACCCGGTGGGCGGGCCAGGTGAGGTGCACCGTTCCATCCCGTGCTTCGACGCTGGGCATGGGCAGGCCCGCGCCGACCAGGGCCGCCAGCAGCGCGCACGCGGCCGGTGAGCCGATGCCGGGCGCGAGGTCGATCAGGTCCCCGTCGAGCGTCGCCCGCAACTCCGGTCGGCGGCTCAGCACCTCGTCGGCGCAGGTCAGAGCGGTTCTGCGGGGCGCGTGGCGGAGCACCTCCGCCAGGGCCGGGCCGATCGGCCGGCAACGAAGGCCGTCGACCTCGGTGCGGTCGCCGGGTGGCCCGTGGTGGACGGTCATCCCGGCCAACGGCTCCACGCGCTCGCCGTCCGGCACGTGGACGTGCACGGTTCCGGTGCGCGCGGCCGTGACGCCGTGGAGGAACAGGGCGGTTTCCCGGCACAGCACGGCCGATGGGCCGGCGTGCAGCAGGACGGCCGCGCACCGGGTCCGGGGGTCGAGCACGCGGTGTCGTTCGACCAGCACCTTCCGGCCGAACGGGACCAGGTCGGTGCGCAGGTGGGCGCCATGGGTCATGCCGGAACCGAGGGCCGACGAGCCGGTCCTCGTACCGGGTTCACCCGATCAGGGCGGTGGGAGCAGGTCCGTGACGTGCTGGACCAGGCGGCGCGGGTCGGTCGGCGAGACCGTGCTCCACGGCTGCTGGCCCGCCGTGGCGCGGCGGAGCTGGACGTAGCGGCCGTTGGGGTTGTCGAAGAACGCCACGACGTGCTCCGGCCGCACCCGCTTGCCCCACTTGTCGCGCACCGCCCCGCCGAACTGGCCGCGGTTGCCCGCGTCCTTGAACATGTCCGCGAGCACCTTCGCGTCGTCCGCCCGGACCCCGCGCTCGCGCAGCGCGGCCTCCAGCTTGTCCGGGGTGCCGGCGGCTGCCGCGGCGGCGTCGAGGTCCGCGCTGGGCAGCGTCACCGAGTGGCCCGGACCGGGCGGGACGGCCGGCAGCACGGACACCGCCTCGCGGGGCAGGCCGTCTGCGGAGGCCGGGCGCAGGGTGAGCTGCTCGCCGTCGAGCACGGCGAGCACCGCGGACTGGCCCTTGGCCGCCGCCAGCACCCGGACGCTGCGGCCCAGCCACAACCGACCGTCGACCTCGCGCTGCGGCCGGTTCAGCAGGTGCAGCAGGTCCTCCAGCATCGGGTCCAGCGACACCGGACGGCCCAGGCCCCGGCTCTCCAGACCCGCCCAGGCCCGCCGCTCCAGGTCGGCCCGCTCGGCGTTCGTCTTGCCCGGTGAGGGCACCTTGAGCACCAGCGGCATGGTCTCCAGCCGCAGGTGCTCCCAGAGCACGTCGAACTCCAGCGCCGAGATGGTGACGGGCTCCCGCACGTCGTGCATGCCCAGGTCCAGACCGAACGTCGTCATCAGCGGGTCGTGCTCTCCCCGATCACCGGCGGCGAGATGTGCCCGCCGAGTCCGTAGATGTCGTCAGTTTCCCGAAGGTAGTCCGCGCCGTCGTGCTCGGCATCCTCTTCGTCGTCCGCGCGGCCCGCGCCGAGACCGCCGAACGGGTCGAACGCCTGCTGCACGGGCACCGGCGTGGCGCGCCTGTGCACCGTGTCACCGCCACCCTGCCCGGCCGCGCCGAGAACGCCGCTGGCCGCGCCCGAGCCCGCCGCGACGTGCTGGGCGTTGGCCGTGGTCGCGAGCGCGCCGAACTCCGCGGAGCTGACCACCGTGGTGCCGCTCGGCCGGTTGCCGAGGGCCTGCTCGGTGGCGGACTGGGTGTGCTGCTCGGTGGTGGTGTCGGCGGTGGACTCGCGGCGGTCCTGCCGCCGGTTGTCCGAGCTGCCGCCGATCACGCCGCCCGGGCCGAACGTGGTCGTGCCGGGCGGCTGGGCCGAGGCGCCGAGCGGGGTGGTGGCGGGACGCGTGGTCGAACTGGTCTGGGTGGCGCCGGACACCGTCGTGCTCGCCCCGGTCGGCTGAGGCGCGGCCGGCCGGGTCTGCGGCGCGCTGGCACCGCGGTTCCAGCCACGGCCACCGCGACCGCCGTAGCCGCGACCGCCGCCGCGCACACCGCTGCGGAACCCGTGGCCCGGGACCACGCCGGGCGCGTCGTTGCGGACCACGTCGGGGGCGGTGATCACCAGCTGCGGCGGCCGGTTGAACTGGCCCAGGGTGGTCACGTTGGAGGTGGTGGACGACGCGTAGGTGGTCATCACCTCGCGGGCGCGCTGCTCGGCGGCGTTGCGCACCTTCTCCTGGATCTCGTGGTCGGTCTGCTGGCCGACGAGGTGGGTCAGCGCGCTCAGCACGACACCGGGGTCCTCGGCGGTCACCTTCACCGGCGGCGGCATGTCCGCGCGGGCCTTGGCGATGTAGTCGGCCTGCAACTCCGCGGACAGGCGCATGACCTCCGCCCCGCCGCGCGCCTCGTCCGCCCACGCCGCCAGCGGGTTCATCCCGTTGCGCGCCTGGTCGGCCGCCGAGCCCTCCCACTTCGCGCCGGAGCCCATGACGCCCGCGTGCAGCTCGGAGTTGATCTCGGCTAACGCGGCCGAGACGCCCTCCCAGCGCTCCATCGAGGCGTGCGAGGCCTTCGGGCCGGGCCCGGAGTTGATCTTCTGGAAAAGCTCTTCGTGGCTGTACCCGCTCCAGCGGTGGCCCTCGGGCATGAAGATTCCCCTCGCCTGCGGCGGGCTCAGCAGCCGCCCTGCTGCCCCATCAACCCGGTGTTGTCGTCTTCGATCGCCTGGTACTGCCGTTCCACCAGCGTCAGGGCGTCCATCGCGCCCTTGAGCTGCTGCTGGTAGTTCTGCAACGCGGTGAGCGCCGAGTCGCCGGACTCCAGCGAGCGCTCGTTGAACTTCTCCGCCGCGTCCTGGCTCACCGGGTCGCCGGCCCAGGGGCGGACCCGGACCTCGGTGATGGCCAGTTCGATCTGCTTGTCGAGCTTCGTCAGCGCGCCCGCGAACGCGTTGCGCAGGCTCGGGATCGCGTTGGGCTCGACGCTGAGCGTGTGCGACAGGGCAGGCGGCGGCGTGTCCGTGTCCGCGCCATGGCCGTGTCCGTGGCCGTGGTCTTCCGACGGCATGGACGACCTCCCAGTCTTGGCGATTCGCGCGTCAGCATGGTCACTCTAGCCACACGGTCCGACAGCGGGGAGTGGGCGGAGCGCACTTCCCCCGCGTGGGTCAGCCGCGTTGCAGCAAACCGGCGACAGCGGCTTCTGCCACCCGTTGCGCTCCTTGGCAGAGAATGTCTTGTGAGACCTTCGTTTTGTTACCGCCGTCGCGGAACATGACGTCGAGGAACTGGCCTTGCGCCACGTCCACCTCGACGTTGCACACCTCGTCCAGGCCGGGGGTGCGGACGGTCAGCCCGGGAAATCCCCCGACCGTGGTGGGTTGGGCGTCCACTTGCGCGTTCTCCGACAGCCAGACGCCGAGCCCTTCGACCGTGACCAGCGCGAACCGCACCACGTTGCCGCTGATGCCGCTGCGCATGGTGCACGCCTTCGCGTTGCCGAAGCTGGTCTCCACGTAGGGGCTGGGCGCGTGGTCGAGGCTGAGCTGGAGCCGTTGCTCCTCGCTGAGGACGGTGCAGGGGTCCACCTGGTCCAGCGGCAGGTCCCGGGGTCGCGGTGGCAGTTGCGGGACCGTGGTCGTGGTGGCCGGGAGCGGTTCGTCGACGCGCCCGTCGGCCTTCTTCTCGGGCAGGGGCGTGCACGCGGTGGCGACCAGCGCGACCAGCGCGATGATCATGCGAGCAGCCCTCATGCGCACCTACCGTAGCCGTGTCCACACGCCGTGTGAACTGCCTGCCGTGAAACCGCATTTTTGCGCGACCCGTTCCCCGGCTTTGTCGCAGGGGGTCAGGGTGACGCTTTCGAGGTCGAGAAAACCGAACGCGAACCGCGCGACGGCGTCGAGGGTTGCCGTGGCGATGCCCTTTCCGCGGTGTTGCGGAGAGACCCAGCAGAACAGTTCCCCGGTTGTCCGTATGGCGACCTCGCCGACCGCGATGTTCGACAACTGTTCACACACCGCCCACGAGCAGCCGGCGTCGGTTTCCCACTCGTTCGCCCGGCGTGCGATGTGCGCCCCGGCGTCGTCGAGGGAGGCGAACCGGTCGGCGAGGGCGTGCCGGTCGTCGATCCGGTCGTCCACCCGCAACTGCCGCAGGTAGTGCTCACCCGCGTTGATCTCGACCGGCTCCATGCCGGCGAGACTAATCCGTGGCCAGCCGGGACCACTGGAGGAGGTCGTGGTGCACCCCGTGCACCAGCTCCGCGCCGCGCAGGGTGCCTTCGAGCGTGAAGCCGCACTTCTCCGCGACCCGGCGGGAGGCGTGGTTGGCCACCGAGTGCCGGTACCCGACCCGGTGCAGGTCGACCACTTCGAACCCGTACTTGAGCGCCGCGGTGAGGGCGGAGACCGCCACCCCTCGCCCTCGGTGGGTCGCGGCGGTCCAGCAGACGGCCAGCGCACTCCGGTCGTGGTGGTCGAGGTCCCGCAGACAGACCTCCCCCGCGATCGCCCCGTCCTCGTCCCGGACGATCCAGGAGCAGCGCTGGTCCGCTGCCCACTGCCAGGCGCGGTAGCCGATGAAGGCGATGGCGGCGCGTTCGTCGGGGAGGCGGTAGCCGGAGAGCCACTGGCCGATGGCGTCGTCGGCTAGGGCGGTGAGGAGGGCGGGTGCGTCGGCTGCGGTGAGCTGGTCCAGCACGAACCCGTCCGCTTTGAGGTCGACCGGCTCCATGGGTCGACGGTAACCGGGGGTGGGTGCGGCGTCAGCGGGGTGGCGCGGTCGGACTCGCCGGGTGGGCGGGGCTGGGTTGGCCGAGCTGGGTCGGGCGGGCCGGGTTGGCCGAGCTGGGTTGGCCGAGCTGGGTTGAGCGGGCCGGGCCGGGCCGGGCGGGCCGGGTTGGGCGGGCCGGGTCGGGCGGGCCGGGTCGGGCGGGTCGGGTCGGGCGGGCCGGGTCGGGTCGGGCGGGCCGGACGGAGCTGGCGGGCTCAGCCCATGGACGGCCGGCGGGACTGGCGGGTTCAGGCTGCGAGTGCCCCAAAGGGACAGGGGTCAGTCGGTGATGAAGGCGTCGTGGCGTTCGGCCAACGACTCGAGTGTTGCCCGGTGCATGTGCGCCGGTGTGCCGTCCGGAGCCGTTGACAGCTCAATCACCCAGTCTGCGTCTTCCACGTCGTCCTCACCTGCCAAGAGGTCCTTGTGGACCGTGCACGGCGTCCAGCCGGCCGCCGACAGCGCGCTCGCCAGCGTTTCCGCCTCATCCCGGTCGTGCAGCACCACCAGTAGATAGTCAGTCAACTACCAGTCCCCGTTCCAAGAGCGCAGCCCGGAGAGAACCGGTGTCGGGGGTGTGGACGCCGTCGATGCGGACTGCCCGTGCCCCGGCCGCGTTGTCGGCGTTGTCGTCGCAGAAGACGGTGTCCTGCGCCGAAAAGCTCAACAGCTCCAACGTCCTGGTGAAGGACTCCGGGGTCGGCTTGACGGCGCCCAGGCGGAAGGACGGGACCACCGCGTCGAATTCCGCGGTCAAGGTGAGGATTGTCAGATCGTTGAACAATCGGGTTGTTGCATTGCTCAACAATCCTACAGTCGCGCGCGTTCAGGCGGACCGGACCAGGGACAGGGCCAGGGCCTCGGGGACCACCTCGCCGGAACGCGTCCATGCGGCTACGGCCGATGCAGCGGCCGAAGGGCCGATGCGGGTGGCGAGAGCCGATGCGGGTGGCGAGAGCCGATGCGGGTGGCGAGAGCCGAACGGACACGGCCGAGCGCCAAGCCTCGTCCGTGACCTCGCCCCGCAGCGCGGGACCGGCCAGGGAGAAAGCGACCTCCGCCAACGTGCCGCGCGGCAAGCCGTGGGCGTCCTCGATCGGCGCGTCCGGACCGAACCGCCGGACCACACCGTCCAGTTCCAGCAACAGCAGCCTCAACGGTTGCCCATCCGGCCGACGATCAGCGCCACGGCCGGCACGAACAAGAACACCAACGGGTTCTTCACCAGGAAGAACAACGCCACGCACAGCAACCCGACCGCGGGCACCGCGATCTGCAACCACCGCCGATCAACCGCAGGACGGGCCGGCACCGACGACGGCAGCGGAGCGACCTGCGCGAACCGGGGATGCGGCTCGGGCAGGTCGCCGAACAACGCCAACACGTCACCGCGGGTCTTGGCCGTGGTCACCCGAGCGGTCCGGTCGCCGTACTCGTCGACGTCCAGCCTGCCCTCGGACAGGTGCTCGCCGAGCAGCTCCATCGCCTGCTGCCGCTCGGCGTCACCGATCCGGATGTCCCGCTCGCCCACACCCCAGAGCCTATTCCTTGATCTCGCAGATGACGGTGCCCTGGGTCACGGTCGCACCCGGCTCCGCCGCGAGCCCCGTCACCACGCCGGCCTTGTGCGCGGTCACCGGGTTCTCCATCTTCATGGCCTCCAGCACCACGACCAGGTCACCCGCCTCGACCTGCTGCCCGTCCTCGACCGCGACCTTCACGATGGTGCCCTGCATCGGCGCCGCCACCGCGTCACCCGACGCCGCCGCACCGCCCTTGCCACCGGCGCGCTTGCGCGGCTTGGCCTTCGCCCCGCCGCCCTTGGCCACCGGCGCGCCCGCGGCGAGCCCGCCGGGCAGCGACACCTCCAGCCGCCGGCCGCCGACCTCGACCACCAGGGTCTGGCGCGGCTCGTCCTCCTCGGCCTCCGCGCCGTCGGTGAACGGGGGGATGGTGTTGTCGAACTCGGTCTCGATCCACCGCGTGTGGACGGTGAACCCGTCCTCGGTGCCCACGTACGCCGGGTCGCGCACGATCAGCCGGTGGAACGGCAGCACGGTCGCCATGCCCTCGACGACCATCTCGTCCAGCGCCCGCCGCGCCCGCTCCAGCGCCTGCGTCCGGTCCTCGCCGGTGACGATCAGCTTGGCCAGCAGCGAGTCGAACTGGCCGCCGATGACCGTGCCGCTCTCCACGCCCGCGTCGACCCGGACGCCGGGGCCGGACGGCGCGACGAACGTCGTCACCGCGCCGGGCGCGGGCAGGAAGTTGCGGCCCGCGTCCTCGCCGTTGATGCGGAACTCGATGGAGTGGCCGCGCGGCGTCGGGTCCTCGGTGAAGCGCAGCTCCTCGCCGGCGGCGATCCGGAACTGCTCGCGGACCAGGTCGATGCCGGCGGTCTCCTCGGACACCGGGTGCTCGACCTGGAGCCGGGTGTTGACCTCCAGGAACGAGATCGTGCCGTCCAGCGCCACCAGGTACTCGACGGTGCCCGCGCCGTGGTAGCCGGCCTCCTTGCAGATGGCGCGCGCCGACGTGTGGATGCGGGCGCGCTGGTCGTCGGTCAGGAACGGCGCGGGCGCCTCCTCGACCAGCTTCTGGTGGCGGCGCTGCAACGAGCAGTCGCGGGTGCCCACGACGATGACGTTGCCGTGCTGGTCGGCCAGCACCTGGGCCTCGACGTGCCGCGGCTTGTCCAGGTAGCGCTCGACGAAGCACTCACCGCGCCCGAACGCGGTGACCGCCTCGCGGACGGCGCTGTCGAACAGCTCGGGGATCTCCTCCAACGTCCGCGCGACCTTGAGCCCGCGCCCGCCGCCGCCGAACGCCGCCTTGATCGCGACCGGGAGCCCGTGCTCCTTCGCGAACTCGACGACCTCGTCCGGCCCGGACACCGGGTCCTTGGTGCCGGGCACCAGCGGCGCGCCGGCGCGCATCGCGATGTGCCGGGCGGTGACCTTGTCGCCCAGGTCGCGGATGGCCTGCGGGCTGGGTCCGATCCAGATCAGGCCCGCGTCCAGGACGGCCTGCGCGAAGTCGGCGTTCTCGGACAGGAAGCCGTAACCGGGGTGCACCGAGTCCGCGCCGGAGCGCTTGGCGACGTCCAGCAGCTTGTCGACCGAGAGGTAGCTGTCACCGGGCGTGCTGCCGCCCAGTGCGAACGCCTCGTCGGCGAGCCGGACGAACGGTGCGTCGCGGTCGGGGTCCGCGTAGACGGCGACGCTGGCCAGACCGGCGTCCTTGCAGGCGCGGATCACCCGGACGGCGATCTCACCGCGGTTGGCGACGAGGACCTTGCGCAGCGACACGACGTCCTACCTCCTGGCAACGCTGGTGTGGAGTGATGGCTCGGGAGTTTAGTGACTGGTCAGTAATACGGGATGGAGAGACAGCTCACGTCGGGGTGGGACAATTGGCGATCGTGTCACGCCCAAACCTCCCAGCGCTGCTCACAGCTTGCTTTGCTGTCGCCGTCACGGCGGCCGGGATGGTCTTCGCCTGGTCGTTGCGCCCGGCCGACACCGCCGAACGGGGGGTTTCCCCGACACAGGACGAGTTGCGCTGCGGCACCACCGCGTGCCAGGTGGCGGTGACCGCCGATGTGGGCCGCGACACGGTGGCGGTGCTCGTCGGGCAGGGTTCGGGCCGGATCAGCACCAACGGGGCGTCGGGCCGCAACATCTTCGAGCTGACCATCGCCGAGCAGGGTGCCGCGATCACGGACGGTTCGCTGGAGTGCGTGGACGCGGAGGTCGCGGTGTGCCTGGTCCGCGGCCCGGCGCCGGCGGAGGTCCTGGGCGAGGTGCTGGTCCGCCGGTCGGGGGCGTGGTCGCGGGCGCAGGTCCCGTACGTGGCGGGCGGCGGCTACCTCGGGCTGCACGACGTGGACGCCGACGGGGTGGCCGATGTCGTGGCGGTCCAACGCGCGTGCGCTCCGGGCGTCGACTGCGCCCGCCGCTTCGCCCAGGTCTTCTCGCTGGTGGGGCCGAAGCCGGAACTGGGCTGCACCCCGGTGGTTCCCGACCAGACCCAACTCCCCGGCTGGCCGACGGTCCAACCCACCCCGGCGCAACTCCGCCCCTGCGGCGAGTAACCACCCGACCCACGACCTCCGCCGACGCACCGCAAGGCTCGCGCAGCGGCGGGCACAGTCGACGCCCGCAAGGCTCGCGCAGCGGCCGGCGCAGCCGACGCCCGGAGTGCACGCGCGTTGGACCGCCTTGGACCGCCTTGGACCGCCACGACAGCAGACTCCGCCCGATTCGCCGACCCGGCTCGCCCGAACCGCAACCGGCCGCACCCCGTCCCCGGTCCGGCGTGGTTCGGGGTCGGGGTGCGGCCGGGGGGTGAGTCGTGGGTTGGAGGCTCCCTGGGAGTGCGTTGCCTGCCGTTGTCCCGCGCTCCTCGTTTACGGGACGCGCGAGTCGCCGGTTGGTCGCAGATCCTGCATGTCGCCCAATCGAGTGATCTTGTCCGACACCGTCAACACAAGATCAACCCAACCCCAAACCCTACCCCTCTTCCAGCCGTTATGCCGGCACAGCCTCCCGCGCACCACTCAACAGCGGCGGAGTGCTGGGCGCGTTGAGGACCTCGTCGTCGAGCAGGTCCTCGGACCGGGCGACCAGCACGGGAACGGTGATCTGGCCGGCCACGTTCGTCGCCGTGCGGACCATGTCGAGGATCGGGTCGATGGCGTAGACGACCGCCACGCCGGTCGCGATGACCTCCGGGGGCAGGTTCACCGCACCCAGCGTCAGGGTCAGCATCGTGAACCACCCGGTCGTACCCGCCGTCGCCAAAGCACCGAAAACCGCGACAGCCACGATCGCCACGTACTGCCACACACCCAGCTCGATCCCGAACAGGTTCGCGATGAACACCGTCGCGATCGCCGGGTACACCGCGGCGCAACCGTCCATCTTCGTCGTCGTGCCCAGCGGCACGGCGAAGGACGCGTAGTCGTTGTCCACGCCCAGGTTCGCCGCGGTCTGGCGGCTCAGCGGCAGGGTGGCGCCGGAAGAACGTGACACGAAGGCGAACTGGATGGCCGTCCAGGCCTTCGAGAAGAACGTCACGGGGCTCACGCGGCCGACGAAGCGCAGCAGGATCGGGTAGACCACGAACAGCACCAGCAAAGTGCCGCCGTACACGGTCGCGATCAGGCTGAACAGCGGCCTGACGAAGCTGTTCCCGTAGGTCGCGAACGCGGTTCCGATCAGGCCGAACACGCCGATCGGCGCCAGCAGCACGATCCAGCCGACGATCTTCTGGATCAGGTCGAACGCCGACCTCGTCAGGTTGACGAACGGCGCCGCCTTCTCACCCAGCGCGTACGCGGCGAACCCGACCAGGATCGCGATGAACACGACCTGGAGCACCTCGCCCTCCGTGAAAGCGGCGAACAGGTTGGACGGGACCAGCGTGTCCAGCAGCGTCGACCACGAACCGCCCTCGCGGCTCGCCAACCTCTTGAGCGCGGCCTCCGTCGGCTCTACCTGGACGCCGGTGCCGGGCTTGAAGACCAGCGCGATGGCGAGGCCGATCAGGACCGCGATCAGCGACGTGATCGCGAACCAGAGCAGCGTCTTGCCACCGAGACGCGCGGCGCGCTGGCCGCCCAGGCGGCGCAGGCTGGTGATGCCGACGACGATCGCGGTGAACACGAGCGGGATGACGGTGAGCTGGAGGAGGCTCGTGAAGACGTCGCCGAGCTTGTCCAGGGTGGTGGTCAGCCACGTCTGGCCGGTGGACTTGGCCACCCAGCCCGCCAGCGCGCCCAGCACCAGGGCGGCTAGGACGGTGACGCCGAAGACCTTCGGCTTGGTATAGGTCCTGATGAACGACATGTCGACTCTTTCGGGGTGCGCAGGGACGGGCGAGTGGTCACTGCGTGCGACAACCCGTGTTCGTCCTGCGGCCGAAGTCGATGTGACGGCGGCGCGTCAAAAGTTCGTTCATCGGCTCCCCCAACGCGATGTCCCTGGGTGGAGCTTCCCGGATCACCGGAAATGTGACAACGGCTACCAGATGTCGGACACCACGACGTCCAACCTCCGCAGCAACCGCCTGGTCAGGGGCAGGCTGATGCCGATCACGCTGGACGGGTCGCCGTCGATGCCGTCGACGAACCAACCGCCGAGCCCGTCGAGGGTGAACGCGCCCGCGACCTGGAGCGGTTCGCCGGTCGCCAGGTAGGCCTCCAGTTCGTCCTCGGTGGGGGTGCCGAAGCGGACGTGGGTGGCTTCGTGGTCGGCGACGCTGTCCGCCACCTTGCCGTTCTCGACCTTGAGGATCGCGTGGCCGGTGAGCAGCGTGCCGGTGGTGCCGGCCATCTTGCGCCAGCGGGCGCGGGCGTTCTCGACGGTGCCGGGCTTGCCCTGGACCTCTCCGTCGGCGGTGAGCAGCATCGAGTCGCAGCCGACGACCAGGGCGTCCTCCTCGTCCGCCGCGATCACCTCGGCCTTGGCGCGGGCCAGCGCGGTGACGAGTTCGCCGGGGGTGGGGTCGATGAGCGCGGCGGCCACGGCGTCCTCGTCGACGCCGGACACGCGGACGACGGGCTCGATGCCGGCGCTGCGGAGGACGTTCAGGCGGGCGGGGGAGGCGGAGGCGAGGACGAAGCGCACGGCCGCACCCTAACGTCCGAGCCGGCGGCGACCGAACGGGATGCGAGCGGCCGGTTGGACAACGGGGGTGGGCCGGTCGGCGCTGTGCGGAGCGGCCCTGTGCACCAGCGGTGACCGGGAGTCCGTCATGGGGACGGTGATCGGCTTACGCTGGGTTTTCACCACTGGCGTGGGGAGGCGCGAATGGTGGTCGACCCGATCTCGGGTGCGTTGGGCGCGGTCGTCGGGACCGCGTTCGACGGGTTGCTCCAGCACGGTGTGGGCGGGTTCGTGCACCGGGTGGACGACCGGCGGCGGATCAAGGCGTTGGCCAAGCCGGACCGGGTGGTTCGGCGGGTGGCCGACGAGCTGGTCGGGTTGCGCCGCACCGAACTTCCCGGCGTCTCGGACCAGGAGTGGCAGCGGGCGGTCGAGGCGGTTCGGGACGTGTTGACCGCCGTGCCGTGGGAGCAGTTCGCGAAGGAGCCCGCCGACCTGGTCAACGCCGAGCGGTTGGCCAAGCGGGTGCCGGCCACGACCGAGGAGTTCAGCGCGGGCGGTCGGGCGGCCTACGAACTGCTGCTGGCCGGGTGTTGCGCGGGGCTGGCCGAGTTGGCGCGGTCGGTGGACCGGATCATGCGGGACCTCCAGGTCGGGGTCAGCGACGGGGTCACCGAACTGCTGGAGCGGGACGGCCGGCGGGCCGACGACTTCGACCTGCGGTACGCCGACTACGTCATCCGGACCACCAGTTCGTTCGAGCTGTTCGGGGTCGCGCGCGGACGCGGGCCGGGGCGGCACTCGTTCGACCGGTCCTACGTGAGCCTCGCGGTGGCGCGGCGGACCGGGCGGGACGACGACGCGTTGACCGGGGCCGGGGTCAGCGCGGCCACCGCGTTCGAGGACGCCCGCCGGGTGCTGCTGCGCGGGTCGGCGGGTGCGGGCAAGACGACGTTCCTGCGGTGGCTCGCGCTGACCGCCGCACGGGGCGGGCAGGTGCCGTTCTTCGTGCCGTTGCGGCAGTTCGCGGACGGTCCGCTGCCCACGCCGGAACGCATCCTGGACACCACGGCCCCGGTGCTGGCCGCGGAGAAGCCCGACCGGTGGGTGGTCGGGCGGTTCCGCGACGGGCGGGCGTTGCTGCTGGTGGACGGCATCGACGAACTCGGGTCGGAGCGCCGGGCGGAAGCCGCGCAGTGGCTGGCGGACCTGGTCGCCGCCTACCCCGACGCCCGCTACGTGGTGTCCACGCGCCCGTCGGCGGTGGACGAGAACTGGTTGGGCGAGGCCAGGTTCACCACCTACGACCTGCTGCCGATGTCGGCCAAGGGCGTCCGCGACTTCCTCACCGCCTGGCACGACGCCGCCCGAGCCGAGCAGCCCGACTTCACCGCCTGGCTCGACGAGTGCGAGCACAGCCTGGCGGAAACCCTGGCCACGCGGGCGGACCTGCGCAAGCTCGCGTCCAGCCCGCTGCTGTGCGGGCTGCTGTGCGCGCTGCACCAGGACGGCGGCATGCACCTGCCCCGCGACCGCAAGTCCCTCTACGACGCCGCCCTGGACCTGCTGCTGGTCCGCTGGGACGAGCAACGCGGCGTCCACGTCGACCAGGACCGGTTCGGCTTCTCGAAGGAGGAGCAACTGGTCGTGCTGCAACGGTTCGCGTACTCGCTGGTGCGCAACAGCCGGCAGCTCGTCGCGAAGTCCAAGGCGCACCAGTGGATCGGCAGCGCCATGCGCGGCCTGCGCCCGCACGACGCCGAGCCTTCCCAAGTGCTGCAACGGTTCCTGGAGCGCACCGGGCTGCTGCGCGAGTCCCTGCACGGGGACGTCCAGTTCGTGCACCGCACGTTCCGCGACTACCTGGCCGCCAAGGAGGTCGTGGACTCCGGCGACCTGGGCCCGCTGGTCGACCACGCCCACCGCGACGACTGGCACGACGTGGTGGTGATGGCCGTCGCCCACGCCCGCCCGGTCGAGCGCGCCGAGGTGCTCGCGGGCCTGCTGGACGGCAACGAGGCCGCCCGCCACGACGCGCGCGTGGCCGACCTGCTGCACCTGCTCGCGGCGGCGGCCGTGGAGCACGCCGACGTCGTCGGCCGGGTCGACAAGCGGCCCGACGTGCGGGACGAGGTGCGCCGCGCGGTGTCCCGGCTCATCCCGCCGAGCACGATGACCGCCGCCGAGACCCTCGCGTCGGCAGGCGCGTTCGTGCGCGACCTGCTGCCGGACACGCCCGAGGGCCTGACCGACATGCAGGCGGCGTGCGTGGTGCGGGTGATCGCCATGATCGGCGGCGAGGGCGCGCTGGAGAAGATCAAGCCGTTCACCGAGCTGGACGAGTCCGTGGTGCTGGACGAACTGCTGCGGGCGTGGCGGAACTCCCCCAACCCCGAGGACTACGCCCGGACCGTGCTGGCCGAGGTGGACTTCGGCGACCAGCGGGTGGACCTGCGCGGCTGGCACCGCATCCGGCACGTCCACCACCTGCGGCACCTGCACCACCTGCGCTGCCTGGGCGGCTGGGCCCCGCTCGACCCGGTCGCCGCGACCCCCGGTCTGCGCCGGTTGGACCTGATGCAGAACGAGGTGCTCAAGTCGCTGGAACCGTTGGCGGACCACGCTTCCCTGCGCTCCCTGCACCTCACCCAGTGCCCGCTGGTGCGGGACCTGTCGCCGCTGGCGCGCACCGGCGTGGCGGAACTGTCCCTGCACTTCACCCCCGCCGACCTGCGCACGCTCAAGGGCGCGCGGCTGCACACCTTGCGTGTGCGGCACCCGGCGCTGGAGACCGGTCTGTCCGTGATCCCGGCGGACCTGCCACTGCGGCTGCTGGCCGTGGACAACCGGCCGCCGGGGCGGTCGCTGCTGGGCGCGTCCCGGTGGCCGGGGCTGCGGGTGGTCGAGTGCTACGGCATCCCGCACCCGGCCGAGCTGGCGGAACTGGCGGAGCTGCCCGCGTTGGAACGGCTGGTGATCCGGCAGCCGGAGGGTCCCGTGGAGCTGAACGGCCTACCGGACCGGGTGATCGTCGAGGTGATCGCGTAGCCCGGTTCGGTGGTGCGCACAGCGGTGCGTAGAACTACCGATGCGCGCCACGGCCGGGTTGGGCAACCTCGAAGACGTGCAGCGCTGGGCTCTGGTGGTCCGCCGGATCGACCGGGCTCGTGGTCGGCGGTGGTGGCTGGTCGTGCCCGCGGCCCTGGTGGTCGCGGTGGCGGCGGGGGTGGTGTCGACCGACCCGGTCGGGTACGGGGTGCCGTTCTGGCCGTTCCTCAGCCGGTCCGACCGCGACGACCTGCGGGTCATGGACGCGGTGACCGGCGTCGCGCGGGCCGAGCGCGACCCCGCGCGGGTGCCGCTCGCGGTCGCGGCCGACGGCGTCGAAGTCCTCGAATCCCACCTGCACCCGCGTAACGGGGCGGTGTGGATGCGCGTCCGCTACCGCGTGCACGACGGCGTCCGCTGCCGCGAGGTCATGGTCCTGGGCGACCGGGTCCAGGTCACCAGCCGCCGCGTCGACTGCTGACACGCGGCCGAATGCCGACTGCTGCCGGCCCGACGGTTCGTGGCGTTCGCCGTCCCCCACCTGACCGGCTTGCTCGCCGACGACGACTGACAGAGCGGCGGTGGTCAGCCGGGCAGTGCGGAGGAGCGCCAGGCTCCCGGACCGTGCGGCAACGGGCGGCGGACCATCCGGGTCGGGTCGGACCACGCCGAGCGGCGCGGGACGTCCTCCTCCGCCTGGCCGGTGCCCAGGGTGGTCACCACGGCCGTCAGGGCCGCCAGTTCCTCGTCCGTCGGGTTGCCCCGGACGACCCGCAGGTAGGGGCGTCCGGGCTCAGCGGTCTCGGTCTGCACAGCGGCCTCCGGCTTCGTCACAGCGGGATGTTCCCGTGCTTCTTGGGCGGCAGGGTCTCGCGCTTGTCCCGCAGCATCGACAGCGCGCGGGCCACGTAGGAGCGCGTGTACGACGGCGGGATCACACTGTCGATGTAACCACGTTCCGCGGCCACGTAGGGGTTGCAGAGCGTGTCTTCGTACTCCTGCTGCAACCGCGCCCGCAGCGCCTCGACGTCCTGGCCCTCGGCGGCGGCGGTCGCCAGGGTCTTGCGGTGCACGATGTTCGCCGCGCCCTGCGCGCCCATGACCGCGATCTGCGCCGTCGGCCACGCCAGGTTGATGTCCGCGCCCAGGTGCTTGGAGCCCATGACGTCGTACGCGCCGCCGTACGCCTTGCGGGTGATCACGGTGACCAGCGGGACGGTGGCCTCCGCGTAGGCGTAGATCAGCTTCGCGCCGCGCCGGATGATGCCGTTCCACTCCTGGTCGGTGCCGGGCAGGAAGCCGGGCACGTCCACGAACGTCAGCACCGGGATGTTGAACGCGTCGCAGGTCCGCACGAACCGGGCGGCCTTCTCCGACGCGTCGATGTCCAGGCAGCCCGCGTACTGGGTCGGCTGGTTGGCCACCACGCCGACCGAGTGGCCGTCCACCCGGCCGAAGCCGATCAGGATGTTCGGCGCGAACAGCGGCTGGACCTCCAGGAACTCGCCCTCGTCGAGCACGCGGGTGATGACCTCGTGCATGTCGTAGGGCTGGTTCGCCGAGTCCGGGATCAGGGTGTCCAGCTCGCGGTCCTCGTCGGTGATCGAGTCCTCGACCGACCCGTGGACCACGTCGTCGGGCGCCTCGAACACCGGCGGCTCGGACATGTTGTTCGCGGGCAGGAAGGACAGCAGCTCCTTGACGTAGGCGATGGCGTCCTCCTCGTCCGAGCCGAGGTAGTGCGCGTTGCCGGACTTGGTGTTGTGGGTGCGCCCGCCGCCCAGCTCCTCGAAGCCCACGTCCTCGCCGGTGACGGTCTTGATGACGTCCGGGCCGGTGATGAACATGTGCGAGGTCTGGTCGACCATCACCACGAAGTCGGTCAGTGCGGGCGAGTACACGTGCCCGCCCGCGTTCGCGCCCATGATCAGCGAGATCTGCGGGACGACGCCGGACGCGGCCACGTTGCGGCGGAAGATCTCGCCGTAGAGGCCGAGCGAGACGACACCCTCCTGGATGCGCGCGCCACCGCCCTCGTTGATTCCCACGATCGGGCGACCCGTTTTGATGGCCAGGTCCATCACCTTGACGATCTTCTCGCCGTAGACCTCGCCGAGCGAGCCGCCGAAGACGGTCACGTCCTGGCTGAACACGCACACCGGGCGACCGTCGACGGTGCCGTAGCCGGTCACGACGCCGTCGCCGTACGGGCGGTTGCGCTCCTGGCCGAAGTTGGTCGAGCGGTGCCGCGCCAGCTCGTCCAGCTCGACGAACGAACCCGGGTCGAGCAGCAGCTCGATCCGCTCGCGCGCGGTCTTCTTGCCCTTGGCGTGCTGCTTCTCCACCGCCCGCGCGGACCCTGCGTGCACGGCCTCGTCGTTGCGGCGGTACAGGTCGGCCAGCTTGCCGGCCGTGGTGTGGACGTCCGGCTCCTCGCCGATGGGGGCGGTCGCACTGCTCATGAACGGGCAGCTTAACCAGACCCGGCACGTGAGGTACCGGTGAGTAGCCCAGCTCACTGGAAGGTGCTTGACCTCTACCGCGGTGGAGGTTGCAGGCTTGATCGCAAGCGGCCCGCCCCGCCTCCACACCGCTCCGACAGCGCGCGGGGCGGGTCGCCGTCGGTCGTCCGGGGCTCATCCCGTGGCAACCACGCTTTTCGGTTGCTGCGGAATCAGCGCCGGACGGCCGACTTCCGGGCGACCCGCCGCATCGCCGCAGGCGATGCGGTCCAACACAGTCGCTCCTAGGCTGCACCACGTGAGCACGCCACTTGATGCCGGAGTCCTTCGCGGACGGCTCGTCGGCACCCACTACGCCAAGCTCGACGTCGTCGCCTCGACGGGGTCGACCAACGCCGATCTGCGGACCGAGAAGCTGGATCGATCCGTCCTCATCGCCGAGGAGCAGACCGCCGGCCAGGGGCGTAGGGGCAGGTCGTGGACATCGCCTGGGGGTGGGATCTATCTGAGTGCGCTGTTTCGGCCCGAAGGGGTTCCGCCTCAGAGGTTGCCGTGGCTGACGCTGATCGCCGGGGTGGCGCTGGTGCGCACGGCCGCGTCGGTGGGCGTCCAGGCGACCCTGAAGTGGCCGAACGACCTGCTCATCGGGGATCGGAAGGCGGCTGGGGTGCTGGCCGAGATCACCGCGGACCACTCGGTCGTCGTCGGCATCGGGCTGAACGTGGACAGGCTGCCGGAAGGGATCGAGCCGGGGGCGGGCGGGCTGGAGCCGACCAGTCTCGCCGACCACACCGACCGGGCCCTGGACCGGACCGAGGTCGCCACCACCCTGCTCGACGAACTCGCCCACCTCGAACGGGCCTGGCGCGACGCCCAGGGCGACCCGCACGCCTCCGGCCTGTACGACGAGTACGTCCGCGAGTGCTCCACGCTGGGCCGCAAGGTCCGGGTCGACCTGTCCGGCGGGCAGCTCTCCGGCACCGCCCAGGACCTGGAGGTCGACGGCACGCTGCTGGTCCGCGACGACGACGGCGTCGACCACCCGGTTTCCGCCGGGGACGTGGTGCACCTCCGGGTACGGTGAGGGCACCAGCGCTGACGCGAAAGGACCGCCGTGGCCTACCCGGACGACCTGCTCAGCCCCAGCGAGCACGTCGTGCTCCACAAGCACCCGCACTGGAAGACCCTGGTCCTGCCGGTCCTCGTCCTGGTCCTGGTGGCCGCGGTGGCGATCACCCTCGCCGCCCTGACCGACTGGGGCCCGATCGCCTGGCTCGTGGTCGGCGTGCTCGCGCTGGTCCTGGTGGTCTGGCTGACGCTGGTGCCCGTGGTCCGGTGGCGGACCACGCACTTCATCGTCACCAGCGACCGGGTGATGTACCGGGAGGGCGTCCTCAAGCGCACCGGGCTGGACATCCCGCTCACCCGCATCAGCAGCGTCCGGTTCGCGCAGTCCCTGCCGGACCGGGTGCTCGGCTGCGGCACGCTGGTCGTGGAGTCCTCGTCCGACGAGCCGCTGG
This sequence comes from Actinosynnema sp. CA-248983, assembly GCA_050954585.1. GTDB lineage: Bacteria > Actinomycetota > Actinomycetes > Mycobacteriales > Pseudonocardiaceae > Actinosynnema. The sequence goes on from CP191863.1 coordinate 7,955,623, forward strand.
AGTTCGACGACATCCCGGGCGTGGAGAAGGTGCACTCCCTGCTGTACCGGGAGATCAACGACAACCCGGACGACGATCACCAGCCGGGGGAGAGGGTCGGCGATGGGCGCGCGTGAGGTCGGTCTGCCGGACCGGGTCGGCGGCGACGGGCTGCCGGAGAGCGTGACGATCTGGGAGGTCGGTCCCCGCGACGGGCTCCAGAACGAGAGCGCCGTGGTGCCGGTGGAGGTGAAGCTGGAGTTCCTGGACCGGCTCGCGGACGCGGGCGGGAAGGTCCTGGAGGCCACCAGTTTCGTGCACCCGAAGTGGGTGCCGCAGCTGGCCGACGCCGAGGAACTCCTCGCGGGCCTGAACCGCCGGGGCGGCGTGAGCTACCCCGTGCTGGTGCCCAACGAGCGCGGCCTGGACCGGGCGCTGAAGGCGGGCGTCGACCACATCGCGATCTTCGCCTCGGCCACCGAGACGTTCGCCCGCAAGAACCTCAACTCGTCGCTGGACGAGCAGTTCGCGATGTTCGACCCGGTCGTGGCGCGGGCACGGGCCGAGGGCCTCAAGGTCCGCGGGTACGTGTCGATGTGCTTCGGCGACCCGTGGGAAGGGGCCGTGCCGCGCGAGCAGGTCGTGGGCGTCGGCAAGCGGTTGCTGGACATGGGCTGCGACCAGCTCTCCCTGGGCGACACGATCGGCGTGGCCACGCCCGGCCAGGTCACCGCGCTGATCCGCGGCTTCGACCGGGTGGACCAGCTCGCCGTGCACTTCCACGACACCTACGGCCAGGCCCTGTCCAACACGCACGCGGCGCTGCTGGCGGGCGTGCGGACGGTGGACTCGTCGGCGGGCGGCCTGGGCGGGTGCCCGTACGCGGAGTCCGCGACCGGCAACCTGGCCACCGAGGACCTGGTGTGGATGCTCGACGGCCTGGGCATCGGCCACGGCGTCGACCTGGACAAGCTGTGCGACACCAGTGCCTGGATGGCGGGCAAGCTGGGCCGCCCGAGTCCGTCCCGGGTGGTGCGGGCGCTGCGCGGATGAAGGCCGTCGAGCTGACCGAGGAGACCTGGCCGCTGCTGGTCGAGCTGTTCGGCCCCAACGGCGCGGTGACCGGCTGCTGGTGCACGTTCTTCCTGCGCGACCGCGCCGAGTGGCGGGAGGGGCAGGGCGACGGCAACCGCGACTTCCTGCGCTCGCGGCTCGGCGACCCGCTCGGGGTGCTCGCGGTGGACGACGGGACGGCGCTGGGCTGGGTCGCCGTCGCGCCCCGGCCCTACTACCCCCGGCTGGCGACGACGAAAGCCGCGACCGGCGAGTTCCCGCCCGACACGTGGTCGGTGACCTGCTTCTTCATCCACCGCACCGCCCGCAGGCGCGGGGTGGGGACGTTCCTGCTGGAGGAAGCGGTCGCGTTCGCGGCCGGGCGGGGCGCGACGCACGTCGAGGGCTACCCGGTCGACACCGGCGGGGCGAAGAAGGGGTCCGGCGACCTCTACCACGGCACGCTGAGCATGTTCACCGACGCCGGGTTCGGTCTGGTGGAGCGGAAGGGCACGAACCGGGCGCTGGTCCGCCGCGCGGTCTGAAATTCCCGCGTCAGCGGCGGGAACCAGGGGTAGGGGTCGTAACGTCCAACGCGCGACCGACGACCATGCCCGGCGACGGCGCAGACCGGAGGTGGCCGTGACGACCGATCACCGAGCCCAGGTGGACGACCTGCTGGCGGACTACCGCCGCAGCCGGGACCAGCTCGCGTCCGTGCAGCGCGACCTCGCGCAGGTGAGCGCGTCCGCGACCAGCCCGGACGGCTCGGTCACCGCGGTCGTCGGCGCCCAGGGCACGTTGACCGGCCTGGAGCTGACCGACGCCGCCTACCGGATGCGGCCCGCCCAGCTCGCCCAGGTGATCGTGCGGACGACCCAGGACGCCGCCGCCCAGGCCGCCGAGCGCGCCTACCGGGCGATGGCCCCGGTGCTGCCCGCCGGGACCGACCCGGAAGCCCTCCTGCGCGGCACCGCCGACCTCCGCCAGGAGGAGATCGCGCCGCCCGTGCCGAAGCGGCCCCGGGTCGTCGAGGACGACGAGGACTTCGAGCAGCGCGACTGGCTGGACGTCGAGACCACCGGGGGACCGAGATGAGCGGTTTCGAGACCGACCTCGCCAAGCTGACCGCCGGCGCCGGCGACTTCGGCGCGTTCGCCGAGCGGGCCGGCTCGATCTTCGGCGACCTGGGCGGCCTGCTCGACTCGTTCGGCGCCTGCTGGGGCGCCGACACCATCGGGCAGAGCTTCGCCTCCTCGCACGTCCAACCGGCCACCGACGCCCTGAGCCGCCTGGGCGACCTCGGGCGCGAGTTCGGCGGCGTCGGCGAACGCCTCACCGAGACCGCCCGCACCTACCGCGCGGCGGAAGACGGCACCAGCACCTCCTTCGGCGCGATCTAAAGGGGCAGGGCATGGGCATCGAGCTGCCGGCCGAACTGGCCGAGGTCGCGGCCAAGGCGGGCGTGACCTGGCCGCAGGCCGACGAGGACGCGCTGCGCTCCTCCGCGACCGCGTGGCGGGAGGCCGGCACCAAGCTCTCCGCGCTGGCCGGCGAGTCCGACGGCGCGGCGTCCCGGGCGCTGACCGGCCTGACCGGCGAGACCGGCGACGCGGCCCGCCGCCACTGGACCGCGTTCACCGGCCCGGACGGCAAGCTCGACCAGGCCGTGCGGGGCTGCAACGCCGCCGCCGACCGGTTGGACCACGCGGCGCAGCAGGTCGGTGCGGCCAAGGTCGAACTGGTCCGGGAACTGGTCAACCTGGCCAAGAACAACGACGCCGCCAACCAGGCCGCTGCCGCCGGTCACCCGACCGCGTTGTTGGGGCTGGACACGGCGGTGCGGGGCGCGGCGGCCAACGTGGCGCACCTGACGGACACGCTGACCAACGCGGTGCGGCTGGACAGCGGGGTCCAGGTCGGTGGTCGGCCCCTGCTCGACGTGAACCCCGGCGTGCACGGCCCCTCCGCCGACGCACCGGCCGGCCCCGGCGCTCCTGCCGACAGCCGAGGAGGCGCGGGCGGGCCCGGCGCTCAGCCCGGCGGCGGCCAGTCCGGTGGCCTGCTCGGCGGCGGCCAGTCCGCTGGCCTGCTGGGCGGCGGCCAGTCCGGTGGCCTGCTCGGCGGCGGCCAGTCCGGTGGTCTGCTGGGCGGCGGTGGCCTGCTCGGCGGACAGCCCGGCCAGGGCGGTCTGCTCGGCGGCGTCCTCGACGGGGGCCAGACCCAGACGCAGGCTCCGGGCGGCCAAGGCCAGCCGGGCCAGGGTGGTGGGCTCCTCGGCCAGGTGGTCGAGACGGTCGCGGCACCCGTGGCGGGGGTCGTGAACCCGGTGCTCAACACGACCGGCCAGGTCGTCCAGGGCGCGGTGGAGGTCGTCGGCGACACCGCACAGGGTGCGGCGGACACCGTCGGCCGGACCGTGCAGGGCGTCGCGGACGTGCTGCCCGGCCCGGCCGGTCCCCAGGGCCACGACGGTCCGCACGGCCGCACCGACGCCCCCGGACGCCCGCCGGCGGCTCCCGGCCTGGTGGAGCAGATCGTTTCGCCGGTGCTGGGCAACGGCCCGGCGCAGCCGGTGGTCGAGACGGTCGGGCGCGCGGCGGACACCGTGACGCAGTCGGCGGCGGCGGTCCTGGACCGGCCCTTGCTGCCCGCAGAAACCCCGCACGGACCTGCCCAGCCCGCCGCCCAGGCACCCAGCACGCCCCAGGGACCCGGTGTCGGTGGTCCCGGCGTCGGCGGTCCCGGTGGCGGTCTTGGCGGCCTGAGCGGTGGTGCCTCCGCACCGGCCGCCGGTGCCGCTGCGAGTGCTGCGGCCCCGACGGCCGCCCAGGGACAGGCGCAGTCCGCAGCGGCACAGCAGGCGGCACGCGCGGGCCAAGTCACCGCCCAACCGGCCACTGGCAACCCGGCCACTGGCGGCTCAGCCGGTTCGGCTACCGGTGGGGGTCAAGGGGGTTCGGCCCAGGCGGGTCAGAGCGCCAACCAGGGTCAGACCTCACCCCAGAACCAGAACCAGAGCCCGCAGAACCAGGGCAACCAGAGCGGCCAGAACCAGTCGGGGCAGAACCAGTCCGGATCTGGCCAGCCCAAGGACCCGGCCAAGGACCCGGCCAAGGACGCCGCGAAGGCCGCCGAACAGGCCGCCTACGGGCTCGCCGTCCTCCCCCTGGCCCGCGACGTCCTGGTCCGCGGCGGCCAGGCGCAGGGCTTCCTGCCGGGCTGGGTGCCCGGCCAGGCGGCCACCGGCTCCCCCGCCCACGGGTACGTCGGCACCGGCCAGGGCTACCCGGCCGGCGGGTTCGGCTCGATGTCCGGCGTGCTCGGGACGGGTCCGGCCGTGTCGATGGAACTGCCCGGCGCACCGCAGAAGCCCGCCCAGACCGCCGAGCCCAGTGACGAGTCGGTCGCGCTGTTCCTCCTGCACATGTTCCCCGGCGGCACCCTGCCGCCCGCCCGACGCACCCCCGCGCGCCAGTTGCCGACGCCGTCCGAGGAGCAGGAGTTCGCCTCGGGCCTGCGGTTCGAGCCGCAGGGCCACCCCGACGGCGACCTGGTCGACGCGTCCGCGCGTCCGCTGCCGAGGTTCGCCCACGGTCCGACCGGCGAGCCCGACCCGGCGCTCCTCGACGGCTACGACCCCCAGGCCGGGATGCACGAACGCGAGTGGGACCGCCGGTTCCTGGTCCGCGCCGACCCGCCGGAGTACGCGTGGCCGCCCGGCGAAATGTTCCCCGAGGGCGGGTACGAGGCGGGTCAGCCCGGCGTGCTCGCCGAGGGCGTCGAGCTGGACCGGTTCGGCACGCCCGAGGGCCGGGTGCTGTCCGAGCTGGGCACCCGGTTCGCCGAGCGCTCCTTGCCGCCCGCCGCGCTGGACGCCGGCTACCACCGCTACCGGGTGGTCCGCGAGCTGCCGGTGTGGTTCACGCTGTCCGCCGAGTGGTTCGGGCAGCCCGGCGGCGGGGTGCGGTACCGGACGACCTACCCGGTGGCCGAGCTGGTCGCCCTCGGGTACCTGGAGGAGGTTCGATGAACGCCGAGTCCATCCAGGGCTGGCTGCTGGCCGTGGGCGTGCCCGCGGAGGTCGTGTCGATCGGGGCCGAGGCGGACAACACGTGGTGCCTGGTCCGCGACGACGAGGGCTTCGAGGTCTTCTGGCGCGAACAGGGCAACCGCTACGACTGGGCCCGCTTCACCAGCGAGGACGTGGCCTGCCACTACCTGTTCGGCCGCCTGGTGTGGGCCCAGGTGGTGCGCGGCGCGGTCGGCCTCCTCCCGCGACCCGACCAGCCGCGACAGCCGGAGAACCCCGAACCGGCAGCCGACCGGACCCAACCGGTCCCGGCCGCCACCGCCTCCGGCACCCCCACCGACCCACCACCCGCCGAGCCCACCAAGGGTTCGTGACGTAGTCCGGTCGCTAGCGGGGCCCACCATGGGTTCGTGACGTAGTCCGGTCCGCTAGCGGGGCCCACCAAGGGTTCGTGACGTAGTCCGGTCCGCTAGCGGGGTGCGGGGTCGGACCGCCAGGTGAGGCTCACCACGTCGTCGGCCTTGGGCACCGGCAGGTAGACGGCGAACGTCGCGGGCCGGGCGGTGGACAGTTCGAGCCGCCCGCCGTCCGCGTCCACGAGCGCCCGCGCCAGCGCCAACCCCACTCCGGTGGACCCGCCCCCCGACACCCCGCGCTCGAAGATGTGCCCGGCCAACTCGTCCGGCACGCCCACGCCACCGTCGGCGACCTCGACCACCACGGTCCCCTCGTCCCGGCGCGCGGACACCACGACCTGGCCTTCGCCGTGCCGCAGGGCGTTGTCCAGCAGCACCCCGATCGCCTCCCGCAACCGGGCCGGCGTCGCCCGCGCCAACAGCCCCTCCGGCACCCGGACCCGCAGGGCACGCCCGTTGCCCCGCAACGGTTCCCGCCACTCCTCGGCGATCGCGGTCAACGCCGTCCGCAGGTCCAGCGGCTCAGCGCCCACGGCCCGCGCCGCACGGGCCGCCGCCAGCAGCTCGTTGAGCACCTCCGCCAGCCGCTCCGCCTGCTCCAACGCGGCCCGCGCCTCCGACGCGGTGTCCGGCTCCGGGTGTTCCGACAAGGCCTCCAACCGCAGTTGCAACGCCGTCAGCCGGCTGCGGAGCTGGTGCGACACGTCGCCGACCAGCTCCCGCTCCCGCTGCACCAGCAGCGCCAACGCCCCGGCGGACCGGTCCAGCGCCTCGGCCACCAGGTCCAGCTCTTCGACCCCGTGGCGCCGGTCGTCGCGCCGGAAGTCACCCGCGCCCAGGCGGGCGGCCCGCACGGCCACGTGCCGCAGGGGCGCGGCGAGCTTGCGCGCGGTGACCGTGGCGACGACCGTCCCGGTGCCCACGGACAGCACCACGAGCAGCACGACCAGCGCCGCCACCTGGTACTGGGACGTGTGCATGGGCCCCGACGGGATCTCCAGCCGCACGGTCCCCTGTTGGGCGATCGGGATCTCCACCGACAACGGGTCGTCTCCCGGCGAGGTCCCCAACTCCTTGCGCCCGCTCGACGACGTCACCACCAGGTGGCCGCCCTCGGGCACACCCACCTCGACGGGCCCCAGGTCGATCGGCTGCCCGGTCGCGATCTGGTCGTCGATGGTCGCGGCGATCCGCTGCGCCCGCACCGACAGGTCGCCGCGCGCCCCGTCCTCCACCAGCCGCAGGGCGGTGTAGCCGAGGGGGATGCCCAGCGCGAACCCGGTGACGGCGACGGCGAGCAGGATGGCCCGCAGTATGCGGCGGCGCATCAGTCAGCGGTGTTGAACCGGAACCCGACACCGCGCACGGTCGCGATCCGCCGCTCGACGGACCGCACGTCCCCGAGCTTCCGGCGCAGCCACGACATGTGCATGTCGAGCGTCTTGCTGCTCTTGAGCTCCGGGTCGTTCCAGACCTCGGACAGGATCTCGTCCCGGTGCACCACCTGCCCGGCCCGCTGGATCAGCACGCGCAGCAACTCGAACTCCTTGTTCGCCAACTGCACCTCCTGCCCGTCCACCGTGACCCGGCGCGCCGCGAGGTCCATCCGCACCCCGTTGACCTCCAACGTCCCCGGCGCGCGGCGGCGCAGGAGTGCCCGGATGCGAGCCATCAACTCCGCCAACCGAAAGGGCTTGGCCACGTAGTCGTCCGCGCCCGCGTCCAACCCCACGACGAAGTCGACCTCGTCGGACCGCGCGGTGAGCATCAGCACCGGCACCCCGCGCCCGCCGGCCCGCAACCGACGGCACACTTCGAGTCCGTCCATCCCGGGCAGCCCGAGGTCGAGCACGAGCAGGTCGACCCCACCGTGCGCGGTCGCCTCCAACGCCCCGGGCCCGTCCGCCACGACCTGCACCTGGTACCCCTCCCGCTGGAGGGCCCGCGACAACGGCTCCGCGATGGCCGGATCGTCCTCCGCCAACAAGACCACGCTCACGCACCCAGCGTAGGCGCATCGGGCCGGCCGGAGACCACCCGCGCCGGGCGGATCAGGCGAGGGCGGCGAGAGCTGCGTGGACCATGACGCGGACGCCCACGAGCAGGGCGCGTTCGTCCAGGTCGAAGCCCGGCTGGTGCAGGTCCCGCTGCTTCTCCACGCCGTTCCACACACCGAGCCGCGCGAACGAGCCCGGCACGTGCTCCAGGTACCAGCCGAAGTCTTCGCCGCCCGACGACTGCTCGGTGCCGGCCAGCGCGTCCTCGCCCAGCGCCGCCTCGATGCCGGCCCGCAGGAGCATGGTCGACTCGCGGTCGTTCACCACCGGGGGAACGCCGCGCCTGTGGTGCAGGTCGAAGCCCACGCCGGTCGGGGCCAGCAGCGCGCCGGTCAGCTCCTTGATCAACGGCTCCAGCTCGGCCCAGATGTCCCGGTCACCGGTCCGCAGCGTCCCCCGCAGCACCCCGTCCTGCGGCACCGCGTTGGCCGCCTCGCCGGCGTGCACCGCGCCCCACACCAGCACAGTCCCCGAACGGGGGTCGACGCGACGCGACAAGAGGGTCGGCAGCCCCGTGATGACCGTGCCCAGCGCGTGCACGAGGTCCGCCGTCAGGTGCGGGCGGGAGGTGTGGCCGCCGGGCGAGGTCAGGCGCAGTTCGAGCAGGTCGCTGGCGGAGGTGATGGCGCCGATCCGGGTCCCGATGCGCCCCACCGGGAGCCTCGGGTCGCAGTGCAGCCCGAAGATGCGCTCCACCCCGTCCAGACCACCCGCCGCCAGCACGTCGAGCGCCCCACCAGGCATGACCTCCTCAGCCGGCTGGAACACCAGGCGCACCCGCCCGGGCAGCTCCGTGGCCGAGGCCAACGCCAAGGCGGCGCCCAACAGGATCGTCGTGTGGGCGTCATGACCACACGCGTGGGCGACTCCGTCCACTGTGGACGAGTAAGCGGCGCCGGTGTTCTCGGTGACCGGGAGGGCGTCGATGTCGGCCCGCAGCGCCACACACCGAGGACCACTGCCGACGTCGCAGACCAGCCCGGTGCCGCCGGGCAGCACGCGGGGCTTGAGGCCGGCCGACCGGAGGACGTCCGCGATCAGCTCGGTGGTGAGGAACTCCTTGCGGGACAGCTCCGGGTGGGCGTGGATGTGGCGGCGCCAGGCCACCACCTCGGACGCGTTGGCGGTCAGCCAGTCGTCCAGCCACGAGGGGCCGCGCCCCGCTCCCGGATCTTCCACAGGGGCAATGCTCACCCCGCGTTCCGTCAACAGCACCTCGGAGCCCTCCTCACCCGACGGCAGGCGCGAGTCGAGAACCGTCATGCCGCACCACCCACGAGCCGGGCACGCTGCGCGTCGTCGGACGCGGCGGCGATGGTTGTCCAGGCCAGGGCGAGTGCTCCGTCGAGGACGGCTCGGTCGGCCGAAGCCGAGGCACAGGCGGTCGCGAACTCGATTTGGTGGTTCACCGCGTCTCCGCAGTCGATGGCGATGGTCGGGTGGATGGCCGGCAGCGCCCGGGTGATGTTGCCCATGTCGGTGCTGCCGATCTTGTGGCCGCGCTCTTCCGCCGCGCTGAGCGGCGAGCGGCCGAGGGAGGTGACCGCGTGCCGGTAGGCGTCGGCCAGCCACGGGTCCGGGGTGAGTTCGGCGTACACCGGCGAGACCTTCACGACCTCGTGGGTGCAGCCGGTGGCCAGGGCGCCCGCCTCGAAGCAGCGGTTGATGCGCTGCTCCAGGCGGTGCAGGGACTCCATGTCCTCCGCGCGCAGGTCGAACATGGCCGACGTGCGGTCGGGGATCACGTTGGGGACGGTGCCGCCGCGCGTGACGATGCCGCTGACCATCTGGCCGGGCTCCAGGTGCTGGCGGGCCAGGCCGATGGCGACCTGGGCGACGGTGATCGCGTCGGCGGCGTTCACGCCCAGGTGGGGCGCGGCGGCGGCGTGCGACGGCTTGCCCGAGTAGTGGACCTCGACGTCGGTGATGGCCAGCGACCGGGCGGCGATGGCCTCGTAGGGCGCGGGGTGGACCATCATCGACAGGGACACGTCATCGAAGACGCCGCGCTCCAGCATGAGGACCTTGCCGCCGCCGACCTCCTCGGCGGGCGTGCCGATCACCCGGACGGTCAGGCCCAGTTCGTCGGCCACGTCCCGCAGCGCCAAGGCGGCCCCGGCGGACGCGGCGGCGATGACGTTGTGTCCGCAAGCATGTCCGACCTCGGGCAGCGCGTCGTACTCCGCGCACAGGCCCAGGACAAGGTCTCCGGAGCCGAACGAAGCTGTGAACGCGGTCTCCAGGTCGGCCACGCCGCGCTCGACCTCGAAGCCCTCGGCGGCCAGCAGGTCGGCCACCTTGGCCGCGCTGCGGTGCTCGGCGAAGGCCAGCTCGGGCTCGGCGTGGATGCTGTGCGAGAGTCCTACCAGCGCATTCGAGTACCGCTCGACGGCCGAGCGCGTTCTCACCTCGAAGTCGGTACCCATTTGCGTCCATCCTGCATCACGGTTCGACGGGCCGTGCACCGACGACGTTGATCAACGCCGGCCGGTCGCGCGGCTGCGCCAAGCGGTGCGCGAGTTTCGGTCAGACCGATCAAGACCGCGCAGTCGCTCCTACGGCAGGAGACCATATAACGACCGACGCATCCCATCCATTGGGATACAGCCGCCCCCCAGCAGCCTGCGACCGAACCGCTACCGACCGACTGCCCACGCGCTACCGACGCGGTCGACGAACGGTCAGCCCTCCTCGGCCTTCAGCCCTTGCCGGACAGCCCGCGCCGGTCAGCCCTCCTCGGTCTTCAGCCCTTGCCGGACAGCACGCGCCGGTCAGCCCTTCTTGGCCTTCCGCCACTTGTCCCAGCGCTTCTTGTTACGCCAGTAAACGAGGGCGAACAGGACCAGCGCGATACCACCGATCCACAACTTCCTGCGCGTCTCGGGGTTCACGCCGGTGTCCGGCTGCTGCGGCGCGTTGATGTCCGGCCCAGGTGAGACCGTGTCGGTCGGCTGGACGGCGGCGACGTGCACGTGGTCTGTGGCGTTCGCCACTCCCGTCACGGTGAAGGCTCCGGCCAGCACGAGGAGGCACACCGCGAGCACAGATCGCCACATGGTCACCAAGACTAGCCGATGGTTACCTCGGTCAGCGGTCGTCCAAACCGGTGTCGGCCTCACGCCCCGTGAAGGCCGCGAGGATGCGCTCCGCAGCCAGCGTGGCCGTCAGCTCGCCTTCCCGCACCCGCCGCTCCAGCTCCGGCACCAGCGCTCTCACCGCCGGGTTCGTGCGCAACCCGCGCAACAGCTGGTCGTTGACCATCGCCCACGTCCACTCGACCTGCTGACGCCGACGCCGCTCGGCCAGCTCTCCGGCATCGCGCAGCGCGGTCTGGTGCGCAACGACCTGCTGCCACACCGTGTCCAGCCCGGCCCCGGTGAGCCCGCTGCACGTCAGCACCGGCGGGTTCCACACCGCGTCCGGCGCGCGCAGCAACCGCAGCGCGCCCGCCAGCTCCCGGGCCGCCTTGCGGGCGTCCTGCTCGAACGGCCCGTCCGCCTTGTTCACCGCGATCACGTCGGCCAGCTCCAGCACGCCCTTCTTGATGCCCTGGAGCTGGTCGCCGGTCCGCGCGAGGGTCAGGAACAGCGAGCAGTCGGTCATGTTGGCCACGGCCACCTCGGACTGGCCGACGCCGACCGTCTCCACCAGGACCACGTCGAACCCGGCCGCCTCGACCAGCACGATCGTCTCCCGGGTCGCCTTGGCGACGCCGCCCAGCGTCCCGGACGTCGGGGACGGCCGGATGAAGGCCGCCGGGTCCACCGCCAGCCGGGCCATGCGGGTCTTGTCGCCCAGGATCGACCCGCCGGTCCGGGTGGACGACGGGTCCACCGCCAGCACCGCGACCCGGTGGCCCTGCTCGGTCAGCATCGACCCGAACGCGTCGATGAACGTCGACTTGCCGACGCCCGGCACGCCGGTGATGCCGATCCGGTGCGCGCCGCCGGAGGCGGGCAGCAGTTCCACCAGCAGCTCCTGCGCGAGCCGCCGGTGGTCGGCCCGGGTCGACTCGACCAGCGTGATGGCCCGCGCGAGCGTGCTCCGGTCGCCGGCGAGCACGCCCTTCGCGTACTCGCCGACGTCGGGCGTCCTAGGCATGCCCGAGCTGCGCGGACAGCTTCCGCAGCAGGTCACCGGCCGCGTCGGCGATGACCGTGCCGGGCGGGAAGATCGCCGCCGCGCCGGCCGCGCGCAGGTCGTCGAAGTCCTGCGGCGGGATGACGCCGCCGACCACGATCATGATGTCCTCGCGGCCCAGCTCGGCCAGCGCCGAGCGCAGCGCGGGCACCAGCGTGAGGTGCCCGGCGGCCAGCGAGGACACGCCGACGATGTGGACGTCCGCCTCGACGGCCTGGCGGGCGACCTCGTCCGGCGTCTGGAACAGCGGGCCGACGTCCACGTCGAAGCCGAGGTCGGCGAACGCGGTCGCGATCACCTTCTGGCCCCGGTCGTGGCCGTCCTGGCCCATCTTGGCGACCAGGATGCGCGGGCGGCGGCCCTCCGCCTCCGCGAACTCGTCGACCACCCGCCGGGTCGCGTCGACGTTGGACACCGAACCGACCTCCTCCCGGTAGACGCCGGTGATCGTGCGGATCTGCGCCGAGTGCCGGCCCCACACCTTGCCCAGGGCCTCGGAGATCTCGCCGACGGTGGCCTTGGCGCGGGCCGCGTCGATGGCCAGCTCCAGCAGGTTGCCGTCCGCGCCGGCCGCGTTGGTGAGCGCGTTCAAGGCACCGTCCACAGTGGACTGGTCGCGCTCTTCCCGCAGACGGGCCAGCTTCGCGAGCTGCTGGGCGCGCACGCCGGCGTTGTCGACCTTGAGCACCTCGATCTGCTCGTCGAACTCCACCTGGTACTTGTTCACGCCGATCACCGGCTGGCGGCCGGAGTCGATGCGGGCCTGGGTGCGGGCCGCGGCCTCCTCGATGCGCAGCTTCGGGATGCCCGCGTCGATCGCCTGCGCCATGCCGCCCGCGGCCTCGACCTCGGTGATGTGCGCCCACGCGCGGTGCGCGAGGTCGTGGGTCAGGCGCTCGACGAACGCGCTGCCGCCCCACGGGTCGATCACGCGGGTGGTGCCGGACTCCTGCTGGAGCAGCAGCTGGGTGTTGCGGGCGATGCGCGCGGAGAAGTCCGTGGGCAGGGCCAGCGCCTCGTCCAGCGCGTTGGTGTGCAGGGACTGGGTGTGGCCCTGGGTGGCGGCCATCGCCTCCACGCACGTGCGGGCCACGTTGTTGAACACGTCCTGCGCGGTCAGCGACCAGCCCGAGGTCTGGCAGTGCGTGCGCAGGCTCAACGACTTCGGCGACTTGGGGTCGAAACCCTTGACCAGCTTCGCCCACAGCAGGCGAGCGGCCCTCATCTTGGCCACTTCCATGAAGAAGTTCATGCCGATGGCCCAGAAGAAGGACAGCCGCGGGGCGAACGCGTCGATGTCCAGACCCGCGTCCCGGCCCGCCCGCAGGTACTCGACGCCGTCCGCGAGCGTGTAGGCCAGCTCCAGGTCGGCCGTCGCGCCGGCCTCCTGCATGTGGTAGCCGGAGATGGAGATGGAGTTGAACTTCGGCATCTTCCGCGAGGTGTACGAGAAGATGTCGGAGATGATCCGCATCGACGGCTGCGGCGGGTAGATGTAGGTGTTGCGGACCATGAACTCCTTGAGGATGTCGTTCTGGATGGTCCCCGCGAGCTGGTCCGGCGTCACCCCCTGCTCCTCCGCCGCCACGACGTAGAGCGCGAGCACGGGCAGCACCGCGCCGTTCATCGTCATGGACACCGACATCTTGTCCAGCGGGATGCCGTCGAACAGCTGGCGCATGTCGTAGATCGAGTCGATCGCCACGCCCGCCATGCCGACGTCACCGGCCACGCGCGGGTGGTCGGAGTCGTAGCCGCGGTGGGTGGCCAGGTCGAACGCGACCGACAGGCCCTTCTGGCCGGCCGCGAGGTTGCGGCGGTAGAAGGCGTTGGACTCCTCGGCCGTGGAGAAGCCCGCGTACTGGCGGATCGTCCACGGCTGGTTGACGTACATCGTCGGGTACGGGCCGCGCAGGAACGGCGCGATGCCCGGGTAGGTGGCGAGGAAGTCCAGGCCGTCGGTGTCCGCGGCGGTGTAGACGGGCTTGACGCCGATGCCCTCGGGCGTCTCCCACACCAGCGCGTCCGGGCCCTTGCCGGTGGTCTGGTGCAGCGCCTCCTGCCACTGCTCGGCGGTGGCCGCGGTGGGCTCGCCCAGCTCGACGTCGGCGAAGTTCGGGATCATCGCTGTACTCCGAGGAACTCGAAGGTGTGCTCCAGCACCCGCAGCGCCGGACAACCGGTGTACACGTGCTCGTCGATCCGTGCGTCGGACTTCTTGCCGGCCAGGAGTACCCGTTCGGCGCCTGCTTCGCGCAGGGCGTCGGCGACCGGGGCCGCCAACTCGGCGTAGCTGGTCTCACTGCCGGCCAGGCAGGCGATCCGAGCACCTGACTTCCGGAAGGCCTCGACCACGTCTTCGACGGTCTTGGTCGCGCCCGCGGCCGGCGTCTCGATGCCGCCGGCCTGGAACAGGTTCGCGGCGAACGTGGCGCGGGCGGTGTGCGCGGCGACCGGGCCCAGCGTGGCCAGGAAGACCTTCGGCCGTTCCGGCGCGGCGTCGGCGGCGTCCCGCAGCGCTTCGTACGCCTGCGCGTACCGGATGCGCGGGAGGCCGCCGGACGGCTCCTCCGGGGCTTTCTCGCGCTTGACGGGCTGCTCGGTGAGGTTCGGGAACTCGCTGACGCCGGTGATGGCGTCCGTGCGGTCGGCGAGGTTCTCCGACCGCGCGGCCCAGGTCTCGGCGATCTTGCCCTCGACCAGCGGGAACGCCTTCGGCAGGCCGCCGGCCGCCTCGATCACGCGGAACCACGCCCAGGCGGCGTGCGCCAGGTCGTCGGTCAGCTTCTCCACGTACCAGGAGCCGCCGGCCGGGTCGATCACGCCCGCCACCCGCGACTCCTCCAGCAACAGCGACTGGGTGTTGCGGGCGATGCGGCGGGCGAAGTCGTCGGGCAGGCCGATCGCGTGGTCGAACGGCAGCACGGTCACCGAGTCCGCGCCGCCCACGCCCGCGCCGAACGCGGCGACCGTGGTGCGCAGCATGTTCACCCACGGGTCGCGGCGGGTCATCATCGCGGGCGAGGTGACCGCGTGCTGCACCTGCGGGCTCGGCGCGCCCGCGACCTCGGTGACCCGCGCCCACAGCCGGCGCGCGGCCCGGAACTTGGCGATGGTGAGGAACTGGTCGGCGGTCGCCGCGAACCGGAACTCCAGCAGCCGCACCGCGTTCTGCGGGGAGAGGCCGAGATCGGTGAGCGCCCGCAGGTAGGCCGCGCCGGCCGCGAGCGACGCGCCCAGCTCCTGCGCGTCCGAGCCGCCGGCCTCGTGGAACGGCAGGCCGTCGACCACGACCACGCGCAGGTCGGGGAAGTTCTTGGCCTTCTCGACCAGGTCGGCGAGCGCCTTGAAGTCGGCCGGCTGCCCGGTGCGGGCCTGGACGCCGATCGGGTCCGCGCCGACGTTGCCCCGGACCTGGCTCGCGAGCACCGGGCGCTGGTCCCAGATCCGCAGCATCTCCAGGCCGGTGGCGCGGAAGTCCGCGCCCGCGTCCACGACGACCGGCGCGAGGTCGAGGTAGACCTCGGCGAGGACGTCGTCCAGCCGGTCCTTGGGGGTCTTGAGCCAGAGGGAGGTGACGCCGTTCTCCAGGTCGGCCATGACCGCGTTGCGGTCGGCCACCCGGTGCAGCTGCCGGACGTCCCAGCCCTCGACCGCGCCCTGCGGCCGGCCGCCCCGGGTGAACGGGGCCAGGCCGGGGAAACCGGCGGCGGGCGCGGTGTCGTCGGCGGTGTAGAGGGGTTGGAGGCGGATGCCGTCGTAGGTCGTGGTCACCAGGGACTCGAACTCCGCGCCCGACTTGCGGAGCACGCCCTGGACCAGTTCCAGCCACTGCTCCCGGTCGGGTGCAGGGAATTCGGCGGCCAGCGCCAGTTCGCCAGTCGGCTCCATCATGCTCCGCAGTGTTACTCAGCAGTAGTTCGGCGGCTATGTGAGGTTCACCGCCGTGAACGATGCAGTCGTGTTTACCAGTGTCTCCTTGAGCCTGTCTTGTGCGGTGAACAATGGGCGTCGTGGAAACCGAGCGCCTGATCGCCGGCCGCTACCGCCTGCACCACGTCCTGGGCCGCGGCTCCATGGGCACCGTGTGGGCCGCGCACGACGAGGTCCTGCGCCGGGACGTCGCGGTGAAGGAGGTCCTGGTGCCGCCGGGCACCCCGGAGACCGAGGCGGAGTTGCTGCGCGAACGCACCCTGCGGGAGGCGCGCTCGGTCGCGCAATTGGCTCACCCGAACGTGGTGACGCTTTATGACGTGCAGCAGGTCGACGGCGAACCGTACGTGGTGATGGAACTGGTGCCGTCGGAGTCGTTGGCCGATGTGGTGCGGCGGCGGGGGCCGCTTTCCGCCGTTCAGGGTGCTGTGGTCGCCGACGCGGTGGCTGCCGCTCTGGAGGCCGCGCACCGGGCGGGGATCACGCACCGGGACGTGAAGCCCGGCAACGTGCTGGTCGCCGACGACGGGCGGGTGAAGCTGACCGACTTCGGCATCGCGCGCAACGTCGCCGAGGCCACCCTGACCAGCCGGGGGATCACGCTGGGGACGCCGGCGTTCATCGCGCCGGAGGTGGCGGCCGGGGGTGCCGTGTCGCCGGCGGCGGACCAGTGGTCGTTGGGCGCTTCGCTGTTCGCGGCGATGACCGGGCAGCAGCCGTACGAGGGCGCGAACGTTTTGCAGACCATCAACCAGGTGGTGCACGGGGAGGTCCCGTCGGCGGCGGTGTGCGGTGAGTTGGCCCCGGTGGTGGCGGGTTTGATGACCAAGGACCCGGCTGGTCGGATGCCGTTGTCCGAGGTCCGCCGCTTCGTGCGCCCGTTGCTGCCCGACCCGGGCACTGATGTGTTCCCGGCGTCGGACGACACCCGGCCGGTCATCGAGATCGTCCGCCCGCCGCTGGTGCGGACGCCTGTGCCCGGCGACACGCCATTGGCCGCCGACCCCGGGCCTTTGCCGTTCACCCATGCTCTGCCGCCGCGGCGTTCGCCGTTCTGGGTGGTGGGGGTGTTCGCGGTGGTGTTGTTCCTGGTCGGGAGCAGTGCGGGTTTCGCGATCACGCGGACCTTGGCGGGGGCGTCGCTGCTGCCGCCGCCGGAGGTGCCGGGGCCGGCGCTGCCGGCGATCTCGTCGACGGTGTCGCTGCGGCCCACGACGGCGTCGGCGGCGACGGCGAAGGGTGAGCAGGGGGCGGAGTTCACCATCGAGGTCGGGGCGGACTGGACGAGTTTCCTGGAGCAGCGCTCGAACAAGGGGCTGGTGCCGAGCACGGTCGTGCACTTGGTGGCGCCTACCGGGGTGTATGAGGTGACTGTTCAGCGGTTCCCGGGTTTTTATCCGCGGCGGGCGATCAAGGACTACTTGGGGCTGGTGCGGTCGCGGTGGGCTGAGGAGATGTACTTCGGTGAGGTGGTCGAGCAGGCGGAGCCGTTGCCGGTCGGGGGGCCGGAGCCGGCGGTGCAGTTCAGCTACCGGACGGTGGAACGGGCGTCCGTGCCCGGCGGGCGGGAGGAGCCGTTGCGGCGGTCGCGGTACTCGCGGGTGTTGCCGCGGGGGACGGATCTTTGGGTGGTGGAGGTCGTGTTTCCGACGGAGCAGGAGGAGACGGGGCGGGACACGCTGTTCAACCCGATCGCGCAGACGTTCGCGGTGTCCTCCTGAGCAGCACCGACCAGGTGTGGCGGCGGGGGTGGGTGGGGGCCATTAGGCTCGCGGCGTGACCGCCATCAGTGAAGACCTCACCGGAGACAGCGCCCTGGAGCAGCACGCCGCCGCCGTGCTCGCCGAGAGGACCGGGGTGGCTCGGCACGACATCGCCGTCGTGCTCGGGTCCGGGTGGCGACCGGCCGCCGACCTCATCGGCGAACCCGCCGCCGAGGTGCCCATGGGTGACCTGCCCGGGTTCGAACGGCCGACCGCCGTCGGGCACGGGGGCACGGTCCGTTCCGTGCCGGTCGGTGAGAAGAACGTCCTCGTCCTCCTCGGGCGCACGCACGGCTACGAGGGCAAGGGCGTCCAGAAGGTCGTCCACGGCGTGCGCACCGCCGCCGCGGCCGGTGTCCGATCGGTCATCCTCACCAACGCCGCGGGCGGCCTCCGCGAGGGCATGTTCGTCGGGCAGCCCGTGCTGATCAGCGACCACCTCAACCTCACCGCCGGTTCGCCGCTGGTCGGGGCGCGGTTCGTGGACCTGACCGACCTCTACTCCGCCCGGCTCCGGGACATCGCCCGCGAGATCGACCCCTCGCTGGAAGAGGGCGTCTACGCGGGCCTGCCGGGTCCGCACTTCGAGACCCCCGCCGAGATCCGGATGCTGCGCACGCTCGGGGCCGACCTGGTCGGCATGTCCACCGTCCTGGAGGCCATCGCCGCGCGGGCCGAGGGTGTCGAGGTGTTCGGGTTGTCGCTGGTGACGAACCTCGCGGCGGGCATCACCGGCGAGCCGCTGAACCACGAGGAAGTGCTGGAGGCCGGCGCCGCCGCCGCCAGCCGGATGGGCACGCTGCTGCGCGAGCTGGTGGCCCGCGCATGACCCTGACCCCGGCGCTGCGCGACGCCGCGTTCCGCTGGATCGCCGACGACCCGTCCCCCGACACGCGCGCCGAACTCCAGGGCGTGCTGGCGCGGGCGATGGGCGGCGAGCCGGGCGCGGTCGAGGACCTGGCCGACCGGATGGCCGGGACGCTCACGTTCGGCACGGCCGGCCTGCGCGGGCCCGTGCGGGCCGGGTCGAACGGGATGAACCGGGCGGTCGTGATCCGGACCACGGCCGGGCTCGCCGCCTGGCTGCGGGCGAAGGGGCACGACGGCACGGTGTTCGTCGGTCGTGACGCCCGCCACGGGTCGGAGGAGTTCGCCGAGGCCGCGGCGGGCGTGCTGGCGGGCGCCGGGTTCACCGTGCGGGTGCTGCCGGGGCCGCTGCCGACGCCGGTGCTCGCGTTCCTGGTGCGCAAGCACGGCGCGGTCGCCGGGGTGCAGATCACCGCCTCGCACAACCCGCCCGCCGACAACGGCTACAAGCTCTACCTCGCCGGCGGCGGCCAGATCGTGCCGCCCGCCGACCGCGAGATCGAGGCCGCGATCGCGGCGGTGCCGGCGGCCGTGTCGGTGCCGCTGTCGCAGGACTACCTGCCGGTCTCGGACGCGGAGGTCGACGAGTACCTGGAGCGGGTCGCGTCGCTGCCGCGCGGCACGGCGCGGGACGTCAAGGTCGTGCTGACCCCGATGCACGGCGTGGGCGGCCAGTTCGCCGTCGACGCCCTGCGCCGCGCCGGGTTCACCGACGTGCGGGTGGTGCGATCGCAGGCCGTGCCGGACCCGGACTTCCCGACCGTCGCGTTCCCCAACCCGGAGGAGCCGGGCGCGGCGGACGAGCTGCTCAAGCTCGCCGCCGAGGAGGACGCGGACCTGGCCGTCGCGCTGGACCCGGACGCCGACCGGTGCGCCCTGGGCGTGCGGGAGCGGGACGGGTCGTGGCGGATGCTGCGCGGCGACGAGACCGGTGTGCTCCTCGGCTCTCTCGTTCTGTCCACTGTGGACACACCAGACCCGTTGGTGGCCACCACGATCGTGTCGTCGTCGCTGTTGAAGTCGATCGCGGCCTCCTACGGCGCGCGGTACGCGGAGACGTTGACCGGCTTCAAGTGGCTGGTGCGCGCGGGCGACGGCCTGGTGTTCGCGTACGAGGAGGCGCTGGGCAACTGCGTCGACCCCGAGCACGTCAACGACAAGGACGGCATCTCGGCGGCCGTGCTCGCGTGCGACCTGGCGGCGGGGCTGAAGTCGTCCGGGCGCACCCTGCTGGACGCGCTGGACCAGCTCGCGCTCGACCACGGCCTGCACCTGACCGACCAGGTGTCGCTGCGGTTCACCGACCTGAGCCGGATCGGCGCGCTGATGGCCCGGCTCCGCGCGAACCCGCCCGCGGGCTTCACGTTCGAGGACCTGCTGCCCGACGCCGATGTCGTGCGGCTGACCACCGAGGGCGTGCGGGTGGTCGTCCGGCCGTCCGGCACGGAGCCGAAGCTGAAGGCCTACCTGGAGGTCGTCGAACCGGTGTCCGGCGACTTGGCCGCCGCACGGACGCGCGGTGCGGACCGCTTGGCCGCCTTGCGCGGGCAGGTCTCCGAGCTGCTCACACCATAAGCGCGATCAACAGGCACAGGATCGCGACGGCAAGGGACACGCCCGCCACCACGTACGGCCGCTTGGTCGGCGGGCTGACCCGGTTCCGGGTGAACGCGGAGACGGCGATCCGTCCGCAGATGTAGCTGACGGTGCTCAGCGCGACACCGAGCGCGAGGATCATCGTGTTGACGTCCCACGGGCTGTGGTCCACCCCCGGCCACAACGCGATGAACACCAACGGCAACCCGATGAGCCCGACCCCGACCGCGACGCCACCACCCCACGTGATCTTCCGGTTCCGGCTCATCGTGGCGATGCTACGAGTGTCCATTTCTCCCTCCCGGTCACCTATGGAGACGCGCGACGCCGTTGTCGGTTCCACGTCCCACGCTATCGGTTCCGCACTACGGTGCCGGCCGTGGACTACGACTGGTGAGGCGGCAGGGCACGGGGGCCGGCAGGCTGGCCGGGTGCCGAGGTTGCTGATCGTCCACCACACGCCGTCGCCCGGGATGCAGGAGCTGTTCGAGGCCGTGGTGAAGGGGGCCACCGACCCGGAGATCGTCGGCGTCGAGGTGGTGCGGGTGCCGGCGTTGTCGGCGGGGCCGGCCGACGTGCTGGCGGCCGACGGGTTCGTGCTCGGCACGCCCGCCAACATCGGGTACATCAGCGGTGCGTTGAAGCACTTCTTCGACACCGTCTACTACCCGTGCCTGGACGCCACGCGCGGGCGGCCGTTCGGTGCGTACGTGCACGGCAACCAGGGGACTGAGGGCGCGGTGAAGGCGATCCGGGACATCACCGGTGGGCTCGGCTGGAAGTCGGTCGTGGAGACCGTCGAGGTGATGGGCGGGCCGGACAAGGCCGCCCTGGAACGGTGCTGGGAGTTGGGGGCGACGGTGGCCGCGTCCCTGATGGAATGAGCCCATGACGGTGGTTTCGTGGACGGCTGGTTCGGGCCCGACCCGGGTAGGTCGCGCACAGCCTGGGCGAGTTGACCGTCGCGCATTGGGTCGCGGGCGGCGGGCGGCCGGTGAAGGGGGCCTTGCTCGTCACGCCGGCCGACGTCGAGCGCAACCCGGACCCGGCGATCCGGGGGTTCGCGCCGATCCCCCGCACGCCCTTCCCGTTCCCGACGATCGTGGCCGCCAGCCGCACGTACCGGTGGATGACGCCCGAGCGCGCGCAGGAGTTCGCCGACGCGTGGGGCGCCAAGCTGGTCGACGTCGGGCCGGTCGGGCACCTGACCGTCGCCGAGGGCCCCGGTTCCCGGCCCGCCGGCCGCGCGCTCCTCGACCAGCTGCTCCAGGGGATCAGGGCGAGCTGCTCGGGGGTCAGGTTCAAGGAGGCGGCGGCGCGTGCAGGCCCTGGGCACTGACCGCCGAAGTGCCCAGGTGGCAGGTGTTCACCGACCGGGGTCAGCGGTTGGACAGGCGGAGCATTTCCGGCGGGTAGCGGTCGCCGGCGGGGGCGGGGGTGGCGTTCTCGATGGCCTTGAGGTCGTCGGCGGACAGGGTGATGCCGGCCGCGGCTGCGTTCTCCTCCAGGTACTTCACGCGTTTGGTGCCCGGGATGGGCACGACGTGCTCGCCCTGGTGGTGCACCCACGCGAGTGCCAGCTGGCCGGCGGTGACGCCGCGTTCCACCGCGAGCGACCGGAGGGCTTCGACGATGCGGAGGTTGTGGTCGTAGTTGTCGCCGGCGAAGCGGGGCATGGTCCGGCGGGCGTCGTCGTCGCCCAGTTCCTCTCGCTTGACCTGGCCGGTGAGGAAGCCGCGGCCCAGCGGGGAGAACGGGACGATGCCGATGCCCAGCTCGCGGCACGTCGGGACCACGGTCTCCTCGATGTCCCGCGACCACAGCGACCACTCGCTCTGCAACGCCGTGATCGGGTGCACCGCGTGCGCGCGGCGGATCGTCGCGGCGCTCGCCTCGGACAGGCCCAGGTGGCGGACCTTCCCCTCGGCGACCAGCTCCGCCATCGCGCCCACGGTCTCCTCGATCGGGACGGTCGGGTCCACGCGGTGCTGGTAGTACAGGTCGATGTGGTCGACGCCCAGGCGCCGCAGGGACGCCTCGCACGCCTGCCGCACGTAGGCCGCGTCGCCGCGCGGGCGGCGGTCCGGGTCGGCCAGGGAGAACTTCGTGGCCAGCACCGCCTGGTCGCGGCGGTCCCGCAGGGCGCGCCCGAGGAGTTCCTCGTTGGTGAACGGCCCGTAGACGTCCGCGGTGTCCAGCAGCGTCACACCCAGTTCCAGGGCGCGGTGGACGGTGCGGATCGACTCGGCCTCGTCACCGGGGCCGTAGGACTGGCTCATCCCCATGCAGCCCAGACCCTGCGGCCCGACCTCCAGGCTTCCCAAGAACGTCACGCGGTGATCCCTTCCACGAAGGTGTGCTCGATCTGCTCGTAATGGGCGATCTTGTACTCCAGCACGTCGAGGCACGACTGGAGTTCGGCGATGCGCTCGCGGACGGACGCGCGGTGCTCGAACAGCATCTGCTTGCGCCTGCCCGCGGTGGCCGCGCCGCGGTGCCGCAGCTGGGCGTATTCGCGCATCATCCGGATGGGCATGCCGGTGGTGCGCAGACGGGTGAGGAAGATGAGCCAGCCCAGGTCGTCGTCGCTGTAGTTGCGCCGACCTCCGGAGTCCCGAGCAGGGGGGTCGACCAGCCCGATCCGTTCGTAGTAGCGCAGCGTGTCGATCGACAACCCACTGCGCTCGGCCGCTTGAGCGATCGAGTATGTCACCCCACGACCGTAGGAGCTGGAGTGCACTCCAGGTCAACTGGATTCGCGCACTACTTCAGGTCGTGGCCGGTTGATCAGGGCCGCACGGCGACGGCGTCGACCTCGAACTTCATCCCGGGCATCGCGAGCGCGGCCACGCCGACCAGGGTTTGCGCCGGTGGGCGGTCGCCCCAGACCTCGCCGACGGCCTTGGCCCAGATCGCCAGCTTGGTCTCGTCGTGGTCGACGACGTGGCTGCCCAGGCGGACGACGTCGGCGAAGCCCAGGCCCTCGGCGGCGAGCGCGGTCCCGAGGTTCTCCAGCGACTTCGCGACCTGGTCGGCGAAGTCGTCGGACACCACGTGGCCGTCCGGGCCCGACGCGTACTGGCCCGCGACGAACACGACCTCGGTCGCCGGCGCCGCGACGACGTGGCTGTAGCCGAACGGGACCGGGTCGTGCAGGCCCTCGGGGTTGGTGATGCGCATGGTCTCTCCTGTCAGGTGGTGAACCAGCGGCGGACGCGGTCGGGCACGTCGGGGTTGGTCCGCTGGACGGTCGCCATGACGTCGGCGACGGTCTGCGCGGCCAGCTCCCGGCGCCACGCCAGTTCCGCCACGCCCATGGCCTGGTCGACGGCGCACCGGCTGTGGTCGGCGTGGTTCGCGCCGGGGCCGCGGCGGCGGATCTCGGTGCAGCGGAAGGCCTGGTCGGGACCCTCGATGGCGCTGACCACGGCCATGAGCGTGATCCGCTCGGGGGTCCGGGCCAGGCGGAAGCCGCCCCTCGGCCCGGGGGTCGAGGTGAGCAGGCCCGCCCGGGCCAGAGCCTGGAGCTGCTTGTTGAGGTAGGCGGCGGGGAGGTCGTAGTAGGCCGCGAGGCGGGTGGCCGGGACGGCCCGGTCACCGACCCAGGCCAGGTTGAGGCAGCAGTGCACCGCCCACTCGACGCCCTCACCCATCCGCATAATCTGGATATTAGATGTCCAGGATTGTGCGGCGCAAGGGAGTGATCATGCTGTCGCCAGCGCCCGCAGCGCCTCGTAGGAGCGCTGCACGAACTGGGCGCGCAGGCCCGGACCCGAGTTGGCCAGCGCGACCAACGCCGTGCCGGTCTCCGGGCTGTACCCGGCGAACGCGGTGAACCCGCGCGTGCCGCCCGCGTGGAACAGCAGCGTGCGGCCGGGTCGGGCGCGGCGGTTCCACACCAGGCACACGTCGTCCGTGGTGCCCGGCCGGACTATCCGGGGGCGGGCCACATCGGCCAGCGCGGCGGGCAGCGGGGTGACGTCGGGGTCGAGCAGGGCGGTCAGGTAGCGCAGCAGGTCCGGGGCGGTGGAGCGCAGCGCGCCCGCCGCGGGCAGACCGGGGATGTCCCACGGCGGGCGGGGACGGCGGTGCCAGTGGCCCGTGGCCTGGCGGGTCCCGGTGCAGTCGGTGTCGTGCAGGCCGAGCGGGCGCAGGACGCGGTCGGCCAGCAGGTCCGGGTACGGGACGCCGGCGGCGCGGGCGAGCGCGAGGCCCAGCACGGCGACGCCGTAGTTCGAGTAGCGGTAGGTCGGCGGGGTGCGGGTCCTGGTGCGCGGCAGGGCCGACAGCAGGTCGTCCGGGCCGAACGCCGCGTACGGGGTGCTGAACCACCTCGGCAGCGCGGTGCGCATCAGGCCGGGCGGGAGTCGCGGCAGGCCGGAGGTGTGGGTGGCCAGTTGGGCGAGGGTGATCGGGGAGTTCCACGGGAGGAAGCGGCGGAGTTCGTCGTCGTGGGCGACCTCGCCGGACGCGACCATCTGGGCCAGCAGGAGCGCGGTGAACGTCTTGGTCAGTGACCCGATCTCGAACCGGGTGGTCGGGGTGAGCGGGTCGCCGCCGCGTGCGGTGGTGCCTTCGAGCAGCACGGTGTCCTCGTGCCGGCGGCGTGCGGCCACGGCGACGCCGGTCGCGCTGGGCGCGGCGGTCAGCAGCGGGGCGAGGTGCTCGTCCATCAGGCGCCGAGGAGGCGGGACAGGGCGAGCGTCCCGGCGATCACGGCCACCACGGCCGGGTGCTGGTGGTCGGCGAACCGGGTGGCCGGGTCGTCGGCGACGGGTTCGCCGTCGCGCGGCAGGAGGCCGTCGTCGTGCTGGACGTTCGCCAGGGCGTGCCACTCGGCCGGGTCGAGGTGCGGTTGCGGCAGGCAGGCGCCGACGATCAGCAGTTCGCCGACGAGGTCGTACTGCCCCACCTCGGCCCAGACGTCCACCCACACCGGCAGCCAGGTGGACAGGTAGTCGGCGACGTCGGGCGGCAGGTCGTGCGGGCGGGCGCCCCAGTCGGTGAGGTGGAAGACGGTGTGGGTGGTGTTGTAGCCGGCGGTCCAGTCGATCGCCCACGGCTGCGGGGTGCGGCCCAGCCAGGTGGCGCGGGTCAGGGCGGTCCAGTCCGGGTCGCCGCCGATGCCCGTGGTGCGGTGCGCGTTGGCCACCGCGAGCCGCCGGTTGGGCAGGACTTCGGTCGAGTTGTCGACGGTGGCGCTGTGCTCCAGCAGCGCGTGCAGGCGGTCGTGCCGCAGGCCGGCGCGGGCGAAGTGGGCGTAGGTCTCCAGCGGGTCGGTGAGCAGCCAGTGCCGGAGTTGGCGTTCGTAGAGCACGTCGCCCGCGCGGAACTCGGACCAGGTGAAGTCGAGCAGGTCACGGGCTTGGGCGAGGGACGCCGGGCCGGCCACGCCCTCGCGCAGCACCAGGGACGCGGCGAGCGCCGTTTCGCCGAGGGGCTTGTAGTAGCGGTCCGGGTCGCCGATGTCGGTGGCGTCGGGCGGGAAGGCGCCGAGGTGGCGGTGGGTGTGCAGCCAGTCGAGGGCGGTGGTGGCGAGCTTGTGCGCGTGGTGGGCCACGGTGGTGGTCACGCGGCCTCCAGCAGCCTTCGGGTGATGGCGAGGTCGAGGGCGAGGCGCGCTCCGGTGCCCGCGTAGAGGTGCAGGTGTCGGGTCAGGAGGTCCGGGTCGAGCGGAACGGTGATTTCCGCGTGGTGCAGGAGGGCGATCCAGCGGGCCAGCCGCCCGGCCGTCGCGTAGTCGCGGCGCAGCACCGACCGCGTGACGCCCCGGGCCACCGCCGTCGGGTGGTCGAAGATCGCCTCCACGACCGGACCGCCGAGGTCCGGCAGGGCGAGTGGCGCGAGTTGGGCGGCGTGCACGGACCAGGTCTGCCAGTCGTCCGGGTCGCCCAGGACGGCGTCGGCCTGGCCCGGTGGGCAGGGGTCGGGTTCGGTCGGGTCGGCCAGCCGGAGGAGGGCGGTCGCGGTGGCCCAGTCGCGCCAGGCGGTGACGTGCTGGTCGTGCGAGGCGGGTGCGCGGACGACGGGGAAGCAGGCGAAGGAGTCGGAGACCACCTCGACGTCCCCCGGGTCAAGCAGGTGGCCGGCCAGCAGGTGCGGGGCGAACAGATCGGCACCGACCAGCCGGACCGCGCCGAGGACCAGCGTGCGGTCCGCACAAGCGTCGACATGCTCACCCAACCCGGGCCGCTCCCGACCGCGCAACGCGTGGACCACCTGGCCGGCGAGCACGTCGGCCGCACCGGCCAGGGAGGTCTCGGCGAGGCGGCTACCGGTCGTCATCGGCGGGTGCCTCTGGCGTGGGAGGTCACCGGTCCTTCGGTTCTTTCGGTGTGGGGGGCGAGATGAGCAGGCCGAGCAGCAGAGCGCCGGCCGCGTGCGGCTCGTGGAGCGGGGCGTCGCTGACGGCGGTTTCGGGTGGGGCCATCAGCGAGGTGAGGGCGGTGCGTTGTTCGGCGTTGGCGACCGGGTGGGTGAGGGTGTGGAGGGCCATCGGGGTTCTCCTCGAATAGGGACACCGCTATCGGTGTCCGGGCGACTACAGGTTCGAGTGCAACACACCGAACGGGGGTTGAGCCTCCGAACCATCCGTGTGAGTGACAACGCAAGATGGCCCTGGAGCACCGGCAAAGGTGTTGCCACGCCTGGACTTCCGGCATCGAGCCGAGTGGGGACGACATCGGGCGGCGGCGGCGGCAGCGGCAGCGGCAGCGGCGGCAGCAGCGGCAGCGGCGGCGGCAGCAGCGGCGGCGGCGGCGGCAGCGGCGGCAGCGGCGGCAGCGGCAGCAGCGGCGGCGGCAGCGGCGGCGGCAGCGGCGGCAGCGGCGGCAGCGGCGGCAGCGGCAGCAGCGGCAGCAGCGGCGGCGGCAGCGGCGGCGGCAGCGGCGGCAGCGGCGGCAGCGGCAGCAGCGGCAGCAGCGGCGGCGGCAGCGGCGGCGGCAGCGGCGGCAGCGGCGGCAGCGGCAGCAGCGGCGGCGGCAGCGGCAGCAGCGGCAGCAGCGGCAGCAGCGGCGGCAGCGGCGGCAGCGGCAGCAGCGGCAGCAGCGGCAGCGGCAGCGGCAGCGGCAGCGGCAGCGGCAGCGGCAGCGGCGGCAGCGGCAGCGGCAGCAGCGGCAGCGGCTCAGGGCGTGCTTGGTCCGGCCCACGCGCTGGACTGCGCGTGGGTGGGTGGTTGATGGGTTGGGTCCGAGGACGGTCAGTCGTCCTTGGGCATGCTCCACGCCTCCAGGTGGGCGGCCATGCCGGGCACGTCGATCTGTTCCCGGCCCAAAGCCCGGACCAGGTCCAGGGCCTCGTCCTCCTCCGCGTCGATCCACCAGCCGTTGATGTCGCACAGCGTCACCGCCGCGACCCAGCCCAGCCGCCAGTTGCCCTCGGCGAGTGGACGGGTGCGCACGATCGAGTCGAGCAGGGCCGACGCTTTCAGCCAGAGCGTGTCGTAAGCCTCGACGCCGAGCACTGTGGCCCGTGGCCGGTGCGCTGCGGAATCGAGGAGACCTAAGTCGCGCACGACCAGATCTCCGCCGGTGACGGCGGTCGCCAGCACGAGCAAGTCGCCGGCGTCGAGGTAGTTGACCACTGCTTGACGCGCTCCCTGTCCTGAGCGGCGGGGACTTCGGCGCGGCCACGCCTCGTCCGGGATGCCTCCGGCACCTCCGACCACCTCAGGTCCGTGTAACCCGACCGCACCGGTGGCGGCGGGGATGGTGTCGACCGCGCGGCGCACCGAGGTGCACGCCGGGCGCGGCCCGATCTTCAACGGCGCACCATACCGGGGCGCCCAGCGGCGACGGGTGCGTTCGCACCGGACGACGGGGTGACGAAGGGTGTTGCGTCGATTGAGCTGCATGAACCCAGACTATCGAACATGTGTTCGAACGTCAGGGCACTTCACTCGATCGGGAGTGAATGGAAGTTCAGGCCGACCCGAGGCGGTCCAGCAACCCCCGGTACTTCGGCAGCACCCGTCCGAGGACCTCGGAGAGCTGCTCCTCCTTCTGCAACCTGGCCCACCGCTCGGCCAGCGCCAGCCGCACGACTTCCTGCTTCGACCGGCCCTCAGCCGCGGCGAGCTCGTCGAGCCGCCGGTTCTCCTCGTCGCTCAGACGCAGGGTCATCGCCATGTCCAGCACGGTACCAACCTGATACCACACTGGCTAGAGCGAGTTTTATAACACTGTTGCGATAGAATGTCGGGGTGCCACGACCGAAGACCCATGACGACGCCCTCCGCGTCCGCCTCCTGGACCGCGCCGGCGAGCTGCTGTCCACCGAAGGACCGGGCGCTTTGAGCTTGCGCAGGCTCGCGGCGGATGTCAACACGTCCACCACGGCGGTGTACTCGCTTTTCGGCGGCAAACCGGCACTCCTGGACGCCCTCTACGAGGAGGCCTTCCGGCGCTTCGGCGACCGGCTCGCGGCACTGCCCGAAACCGACGACCCCATCGAGGACATCGTCCGGATCGGCCTGACCTACCGGGACAGCGCGCTCGCCGATCCCCAGTTCTACCTGGTCATGTTCAGCAAAGTCGTCCCGAACTTCACCCCATCGGAGGAAACCAACGCCGCCGCGGCCGAGACGTTCACGCCGCTGGTCGCCAACGTCGGCCGGGCGGTGGACCAGGGGCTGTTCGTGGACGCGCCGCACGAGCACATCGCGCTGGCCATGTGGGGCATGGTGCACGGCCTGGTGAGCCTGGAGCTGAACGGCAACCTGCCGCCGGGCGTGGAGATCGCCCCCGCCTACGAGCGCGCGATCCGCGCCCACATCGACGGCTGGCGCAAGCGGTTCTGAAGACGACCCGAAGCGCGCGGGTGCAGGGCGGAAGAGAAGCGGCAAAGGGGTGGGGTCCGGGGAGGAGGCCGCCGCGAAACCTCCCCGGACCCCGGTGGACCGTCCCGGTCAGGACAGCCCGTCTCGGAGGGCGCGGATGAGTTCGCCGTCGGCGGTGTCGCCGTCCAGCGACCAGATCATCGCGCCGCCCAGCCCGCGTTCGGCCACGTAACGACCCTTGCGCCTCATCTCGACCGGGTCGTCCCACGTCCAGAACGTCGTGCCGTCGAACAGCCACGCGTGCCCGGCCTTCGGGTCGCGGTGCACGGTGAACTTGCCCAGTTGCGCCTTGAGGATGCGGTAGTCCTCATACCCGGCCTCGTAGGTCGCGGGCGCCGGACCGGTCGCGGGCTGGAACAGGCCGTTGTTCTCGTTGCGCACACCCGTCCAGCCCCGGCTGTAGAACGGCACGCCGAGCACGGTCTTGCTCCGCGGCGCACCCCGGCGCAGGTAGTGGTCGATCGCGACCTGGCTGCTGAACTTCGGCGTCGTCGGGTCGGCCGCGGGCGTGCGGATCGCGGACTGCTGGTTGGTCAGCGGGTCCCAGGCGCCGTGGTAGTCGTAGCCCTGGATCGTCGCGAACGTCAGCAGCGAGAACACCTTCGGGATCTCGAAGCCGCGGTCGGCCTGCGCCGGGTCGGCGGGCAGGAACGCGGTCAGGTCGTAGCGCTTGCCGGTCCGCCAACTCAGTCCGGTCAGCTGCTTGCGGTACTCCACCAGCAGGGCGGTGAAGTTCTCGCGGTCCTGCGGGCGGACGACGTTGCCCGGCGCGCCGGGGCTCGCGGGCCACTCCCAGTCGAGGTCGATGCCGTCGAACACGCCCGCCGCCGCGCCGGGTGCGGCGCCGGCGAGGTTGCCCTTGAGCCACAGGTCGACGCACGACTTCACGTGCGCGGCACGGGATTCGGGCGTCAGGGCCGCGTCGGAGAAGTGCTTGGAGCCGGTCCAGCCGCCGAGCGAGATGTTGACCCGCAGCCTGGGGTGCTTCGCCTTGAGCTGCTTGAGCTGGTTGAGGTTGCCCAGCAGCGGCTGCCCGGCCTCGTCGGCCTTGCCGTTCACGCTCTGCTCGGCGGAGAACGGCCGCTGGTAGTCCGCCCACGGGTCGGAGCTGACGCACTTGCCGGTCTCGTCGAGGAAGCCGAACGCGTAGTTCAGGTGGGTGAGCCTGGGCGCGGTGCCGTTGTCGACCAGGTTCTTCACCAGGAAGTTCCGGTCGTAGCCCGCCCAGTTCGTGTAGTAGCCGACCGTCCGCGCGCCGTCCCGGTCGTGCGCCGCGGCGTGCGGCGCGAGCGACACCGTGAGCGCGGACGCCAGGAGGGCGGGGAGCACCCATCTCCTGCTCGACATGCTTCTCCTCGCGGGTGGAGGCGGCGGTTGTGTGGTCCAGACCACGGTAGGGCTGAGGTCTAGACCACCTCTACGGCCGTTCGGCCGAATCCGGTCATCCCGACCACTTCCGCTTCGGGTCACCGTTCACAGTTGTTGCAAAAGTTTGCATGTGCGCCATGACCCGGAAGCGCGCTAGCGTGCCGGTGTTCAAACTTGAATACCCGATCCCACGAGGGGGAACCGTGACGATCCTGGTGACCGGCGCGACGGGCAACGTCGGCAGGCACGTGGTGGCGCAACTGACGAAGGA
This sequence comes from Actinosynnema sp. CA-248983, assembly GCA_050954585.1. Lineage (GTDB taxonomy): Bacteria > Actinomycetota > Actinomycetes > Mycobacteriales > Pseudonocardiaceae > Actinosynnema. The sequence goes on from CP191863.1 coordinate 7,985,935, forward strand.
AGGGGTCGAGTTCCGGGCGTTGAGCCGCAACCCCGACAAAGCGGGCTTCCCGGCCGGCGTGGTGACCGTGAAGGGCGACCTCGCCCGTCCGGACGAACTGCCGCTGGACGGCGTGACGGCCGTGTTCCTGCTGGCCGTGCTGGAGTCCGAGGACGCGGCCGGCCTGGCCACGGCGCTGCTGGACCGCGCCCGGGACCTGCGGCGGGTGGTGTTCCTGTCCAGCGACGCGGTGACCACCCAGCGGCCGGGGAGCTACGAGCTGCACGAGTCGGTGGAGCAGGCGATCGAGGCGTCCGGCAAGGAGTGGACGCACGTGCGGCCCGGCGAGTTCATGTCGAACAAGCTCATCTGGGCGCGGAGCATCAAGGAGGAGAACGTCGTCCGGCACGCCTACCCGGACGCGCCCGGGTCCCCCGTGCACGAGGCGGACATCGCGGAGGTGGCGGTCAAGGCGCTGCTGGAGTACGGCCACGCGGGCAAGGCGTACCCGTTGAGCGGGCCGGAACTGCTGACCCACCGGCAGCAGGCGGCGGCGATCGGCGCGGGCCTGGGCCGGGAGATCGGCTTCGAGGCGCTGACCTACGGCCAGGCGCGGGCGTCGCTGATCCGGGAGGTCGGCCTGCCGTACGACGTGGCGGAGTACCTCCTCGGCTACCACGCGCAGTTCAACGAGGAGCCGCCCGAGGTGTGGCCGACGTTCGAGGAGGTCGTGGGGCGGCGCGGCCGGACGCTCGCCGAGTGGGCGGCCGACCACGCCGCCGAACTCCGGCCCTGAGCCGCTGGTCGCGCCCCGGCCAGGGGCGCGACCAGCGCGGATCAGACCGAGCCGTACTGGCGGTCGCCGGCGTCGCCCAGGCCCGGGACGATGAAACCGGAGTCGTTCAGGCGTTCGTCGACGCTGGCGGTCACCAGGCGGACCGGCAGGCCCGACTCCTTCAGGTGCTGGATGCCCTCGGGGGCGGCCAGCGCGCACACCGCCGTCACGTCCGTCGCACCCCGGTCGGTCAGCAGGCGGATCGTGTAGGCCATGGAGCCGCCGGTGGCGAGCATCGGGTCCAGGACGAACACCGGTCGACCGGCCAGGGACTCCGGCAGGGACTCCATGTACGGGGTCGGCTGCAACGTCTCCTCGTCGCGGGCCAGGCCCACGAACCCCATCTGGGCGTCGGGGATGAGCTTGTGGGCCTGGTCGGCCATCCCGAGGCCCGCGCGCAGCACCGGGACCAGCAGCGGCGGGTTGGCCAGGCGGTAGCCGGTGGTGCGGGCGACCGGGGTGTGCACGCGCTCCTCGGCGACGGGGGCGTTCCGCGTGGCCTCGTAGACCAGCATCACGGTGAGTTCGTGCAGGGCGGCGCGGAAGGCGGCGTTGTCGGTGCGCGCGTCGCGCATCGTGGTGAGCCGGGCCCTGGCCAGGGGGTGATCGACGACGAGGACGTCCATGGTCAGACAGTATGTGGTACAGGTAGGCGGTGCCCGACGGCTCCTTACCGCCCTCCGTCGCCCGCTTCGTGGACGGCTCGGGGCGCACCGTCGGCGCGGGCGTGGTGCTGAGCCGCACGCACGTGGTCACCTGCGCGCACGTGGTCAACCTGCTCCCGCGACGGCTTCGCCGCACTGTGGAGGCCGTTGCACCGGCTCAAGATCCTGAAGGGCCACTCGCGGCAGGTGTGGGCCGTGGCCTGGTCGCTGGACGGTCGGACTCTGGACACCGGTTCGGAGGACGGCACGGCCCGCCTCTGGACCACCGAAGGCAAGTCGGTCGCCACGCCGGAGGGCCACGACGGTCCAGTGTGGACGGTCGAGTTCGCGCCGGACGGAAGTCACCTCGTCACCGGCTCCCACGACGGCACCACCCGGATCTGGCCCCTCAGCGGCGACCTGCTCGTCACACTGATGAGCAGTCCGCTCGGCTGGGCGGCGGTCACCCCCGACGGGGCCTGCCGGACCGGCCGGGACGTGTCGGACCTGCTGTGGTGGGCGGTCAAGCTGTGCCGGTTCGAGGTGGGGGAGTTGGACGAGCACTACGCGCACATCCGGCCGATGGGGGACGGTGTGCCCATCCCCGGCCTGCGGCCCGTGTCGCACTGAGGGGGTCGACGTGTCCCGCACCGCGTTGCTGATCGCCACCGACACCTACCGCGACCCGACGTTCCAAGCCCTGCGGGCACCCCGGCTCGACGCGACCGAACTGGACACCGTCCTGGCCGATCCCGCGATCGGCGGGTTCCAGACGCGGGTGCTGGTGAACCGGCCCGCCCAGGAGTTGCGCGAGCACGTCGAAGCCCTGTTCGGCGAGGCCGGCCACGACGACCTCGTCCTGCTCTACATCTCCGGCCACGGCGTCAAAGCGCGCCTCGGGGAGCTGCACTTCGCCACCACCGACACCCGCAAGCGGCTGCTCGCGTCCACGTCGGTGCCCGCGAAGTTCGTCCGCGACCAGATCGACCACAGCCTGGCCGCGCAGGTCGTGGTGTGGCTGGACTGCTGCTACGGCGGGGCGTTCCCGAGCGGGATGCTGCCGCGGTCGGCCGACACGGTCGACGTGGTCGAGCAGTTGGACGAGGGCCGTGGCTGCGCGGTCATGACCGCGTCCACGCACATCCAGTACGCCTACGAACCCGCGAGCGGCCGGGTCGAGGACCGGGCGCGGCCGTCGGTGTTCACGCGGGCCATCATCGAAGGGCTGCGGACGGGCGCGGCCGACCTCGACCACGACGGCGAGATCAGCGCCCGCGACCTGTACGGCTACGTCTACGACCGCGTCCGGCGCGAGAACCCGGACCAGACGCCGACCAGCAGCGGGACCCTGTCGGGCGACCTGCGGATCGCCTACGCCGGCACCCCGCTGCCCCGCGACCTGCCCGACGAGGTCCGCCGCCTGCTGCGCAACCCGGACCCGGTCTACCAGCGGTGGGGCATGCGCATGCTGGCGGAACTGGCCGCGCACGGCAACAAGACGGCGGCCACGGCCCTGCGCATGCTCGCCCCTCCCGCCGCGCTCGCCGCCGACCCTGGGGACGAAGCCCGCCGAGCCGCGCTGAACACCCGGCTGGCCACCGCGATGAAGGCCCCACTGACCAAGGCCGCGACCGTGTTCGCCGCCCAAGCCATCCGACTCGCCATCCGCGCGACGCCGTTCGGACCGCCGCTGCCACCGTTCCAGCGCGTGATCCCGCTGGGCGAGGGCGGTCTCAACGTCTCGTTCACCACTGATTCCCGGGCGTTGGCCTCGGGCTCCCGGATCTGGAACACCGAGGGCTGGGGGAACTTCGACGGTCCCCGAACGCCGGTGCGCACACGTTCAGCCCGGACGGCCGCCTGGCCGCCAGGGTCCGCGAGGGTGGGATCTCCGTGGTGGCCCGGGCGACCTGGCAGGAGCAGTCCTCGATCAGCGTGCACAACCCGTCCGGGCTCGCCTTCAACCACGACGGGTCGCTGCTGGCCGCGAGGGTGCGCCGGGACAACGTGATCTGGCAGACCTGGGGGAAGCGCTGGCGTGAAGTGACGTCCCTGGTCCAGTCCGCGAAGGGAGCGGTGTCCCTGCGGTTCAGCACGGGGAGCCCGCGGCTGGTCGTGATCACCGGCTATCGGAAGGCCACGTTGTGGGACACCGAGAACTGGACCCCTTCGGGTGCGGTGCGGGTGCCAGGTGCCCGGCTGGCCGAGGTGAGCGCGGACGGGTTGTTCATCGCGGTCGCGTCCAGGGAACGGGTCGAGGTGTGGCGCACGGTCGACTGGAAGCGGATCGCCGCCTGGGACACCGGTTACGACGATCGCGGGACACCGCTGGCGTTCAGCCCGGACCTGGCGACCGTCGTCTTCCAGGGCTGGAACGGGCTCGACCTGCGCGACACCGCCGACGGCACGGTCCTACAGTGCATCCCGACCCGGGCGCGGGCGGCGGCGTTGAGCGCGGACGGGCGCTTCCTCGCCATCACGACGTCCCGGTTCCACGTCTGGGTGTGGGCGCGCGACCGGGGTGCTCGGCAAGGGGGTCGCGGGTTGCCTCGACCGCCGAGCGGACTGGCCGCGATCGCCCGCCGAGTACGAGTCGCGGGGTACACCGGGGCGATGGGAGCGGGGGCGGTGGTGCCTGGCGCGACCGCGTGGGAGCCGAAGTTCCTGGCACTGGGGGTTGTCATGGCGCTGGTGGTGGCCGCGGTGGTCCGGTTCGTGGCCACCCGGGTCGACTACGACCACCGGCAGTGAACCGTCCGTACGCTCGTGCCTCGGACAGATCGACTGGAGGACGTGGTGGCCGAACCATCGATCGGGGAGTTCCAGAGCGGCGGGGTGGTTGGGCCCGGGCACGCCAGGACTTCGTTCAGCGGCGACTCGGCGTTGGTGGCGTCCGGCCGGAACGTGTGGCGCACGGACACCTGGGAACTGGCCCACCAATTCCCCGAAGGCGCGGTGTGCGGGCTCAGCGTGGACGGCGGGCTGGTGCTGGTGGCCCGCGAGGGCGGGTACGCCGTCCACGACACGACCACCTGGGCGGACACGGGTCCGGTCCGCTACGGCGGCGGCCTCCAGGAGTGCTCCTTCAACCACGACGGCACGCTCCTGGCCATCACCGTGCACAGCTCCACCAAGGTCGTGGCCAGGACCGACCACGGCTGGGACCCGGTCGACCACCCGCCGTTCGACGCGATCCTCGACGCCCGCTTCAGCACCGGCAGCCCGCGCCTCGCCATCGCCAGAAGCACCGGGCACGTCGAACTGTGGGACACCACGACGTGGACCCGGCTCGGTTCCGCGCCGCTCACCCGCCCGGAGTCCGTCGGGATCAGCGCGGACGGCACGCTCGTCGCGGCCTCGTCCCGCACCGAAATGACCATCTGGCGGGCCGACACGTGGGAGGTCGTGCACGCGGTCCAGTGGCCGGAGTTCCGCGTTCCAGTCCGGCTCAGCGCCGACCTCGGCACGCTGGTCGCCTCCACCGCGAACGGGACCGAGCTGTGGGACGTCACCAGTGGCCGGCTGAGGTGGACCGTCCGGCGCGACCTGATGGCACCGACGCTGAGCCCGGACGGGCGGTTCGTGGGCGGCCGGAGCACGCACTGGAGCTTCCCCGAAGGCCCGGACACCCAGATCTGGACGCGGTTCCCCGACGACGCGGCCGGCCTGCACCCGCTGCCCGCCCCGCCGAAGGCCTCGACACCCACCGGGTTCCGCGCGGTGTTGGTCGGGGCGTGGATCGCCCTGGTGGCCCTGACCGTTCTGCTCGGCGGTTGGCTGCTCGGTGATTGGCTGTTCACGACGATCGCCGGCGGACTGGTCGCGTTGATCGGCGGTGTGGTCGTCAAACGGTGGTGGCACTCCTAGACTCACCCTGGTGAGTGACGAGTTGGTGCCGGACCCCAGTCGGATGCGCGCCTCGGACGCCGATCGCGAACAGGTCGCCAAGGTGCTCCAGAAGGCGCACAGCGAAGGCCGGCTCGACCTGCACGAGCTCGACGAGCGGCTCGGGCAGGTCTACGCCGCCAAGACCTACGGCGAACTGGTGCCGCTCACCGCCGACCTCGGGATGACCGGGATCGCCGTGCCGCAGCCGCTCCAGCAGGTGCAGGCCTACCAGCAGCACGTGCCGTCGAGCCGGATCGCGGGCACGTCCGGGCCGTCCACGTCCATCGCGTTCTGGTCGGGCATCGACCGCAAGGGCGACTGGGTGGTGCCCGCCTCGCACAGCGTGGTGGCGATCATGGGCGGGGTGGCGCTGGACCTGTCGCGGGCGCGGTTCGTGCAGCAGCAGACGACCATCACGGTGTTCGCGTTCTGGGGCGGTGTGGAGATCTTCGTGCCCGAGGACGTGACGGTGCGGGTCGACGGCACCGGGATCATGGGCGCGTTCGAGGACTCCACCTACAAGACGCCGACCGTGCCGGGCGGTCCCGAGGTGCGGATCACGGGCGTGGCCATCATGGGCGGTGTCGAGGTGCGGCGGCCCAAGCGGAAGAAGCTCAAGGGCCACAAGCGGGACGAGCTGGAGGACTGAGACCGGCTTCTCACCCGGTCGTGTGACGGGCTAGTCTTCGGCGTCCCCGCCCCCGCCCCTTGCGATGTCGAATGACGACCACCACTGATCAGACCCCGGTCTTCGTGGACCCGAGCGGACGCCGTCGCCGTGTGCTTCGGCTGGTCATCGGCGTCGCCGTCGCCGGGGTGCTCGTCTACGTCGCGTTGCTGGTCGTGGCGCTGTCCGGTGGCCCGGTGAAGCCGTCGTCGCTGCTGCCGATCCCGGCCGCGGAGGACGCGCCCACGACGACCGCCGCGCCGGTCACCACGACGACCACCGAGGCGCCCGGGTCCACCGCCCCACCGGGCGCCACGACCCGGACCACCACCGGCGGCGCGCCCGTGGTCACCACGACCGCGGCGGAGGTGCCGCCGAGCCCGCCGGGCAGCCGCCGGACCGACCCGCCGGGCGCGTCCAACCGGCCGACCCCGCCCGGCAGGGGCTGATGAACCGGCGAAGACCGGTCGACCACCAAAGGCGGGTGAACCGGCGACAGCCGGCGAACCGGCGACAGCCGGCGAACCGGCGCGAGCCGGCGAACCGCCCGACACCGCGCGCGCACTGGGTGCTGCTGTCGCTGTCGATGCTGGTGCTGCTGGCGTTGCTGCTGCTGGACCTGTTCGTGGTGAAGCGGGTCGGCCAGGGCGAGGCCCCGGTCGCCGGTCCGGCGAACCACGTGCCGGAGGCGTTGCGCGCCGGCGGTCCGCTGATCGGCACCGACGGCGACCGGCTCGTGTCGCGCGCGGCGCCGGACCGGACGGTCGTGCTGACCTTCGACGACGGCCCGGACCCGCGGTGGACGCCGCAGGTGCTGGACGTGCTGCGGCGCAACGACGTCAAAGCGACCTTCTTCGTCACCGGCGTGGCCGCCGCGCAGCACCCGGACCTGCTGGAACGCATCGTCGCCGACGGCCACGAGGTGGGTCTGCACACGTTCACCCACGTCGACCTGAGCCAGATCGGCGAGACCCGCACCAGCCTGGAACTCGACCAGACCCGGCTCGCCCTGGCGGGCGCCGTCGGCCGCACCAGCACCCTGGTCCGCCCGCCGTACTCGGCCACGCCCGACGCCCTGGACGACGACGACCTGGCGGCCGTGGAGCGGGTCGTGGCGTCCGGGCACCTGGTGCTGCTGTCCGACCTGGACACCGAGGACTGGCGCAACCCCGGCGCGGACGCCATCGCCGCCGCCGCGACCCCCAAGGACGATCGCGGCGCTGTGGTCCTGATGCACGACGGCGGCGGCGACCGGTCGCAGACCGTCGCCGCGCTGGAGCGGCTGGTGCCGGCGCTGAAGGAGCAGGGCCGGCAGTTCCGGACCGCCGGGGACGCGTTGGGCTTGACGGACTCGGTGCAGGAGGCCGGTCCGGTGGAGCGGTCCGCCGGTGTGGCGGTGTCGCTCGCGGTGCGCGCCGCCGCGTTCTCGACCGAGCTGATGGGCTGGCTGGTCGTGGTGTCGGCGGTCCTGGCGCTGCTGCGGGCGGTGTTGCTGCTGGCCACCACGGGCATCCACGCACGGCGCCGGCCGGGTCGGCACGCGAGGCCGCTGCCACCCCAGCCGGTGACCGTGATCGTGCCCGCGTACAACGAGGAAGCCGGCATCGAGGCGACCCTGCGCACGATCCTGGCCAGCACGGCGGACGTGCGGGTCATCGTGGTCGACGACGGTTCGACCGACCGCACCAGCGAGGTCGTGCGGTCGCTGAACCTGCCGCGCGTGGTGCTCATCAGGCAGCCCAACGCGGGCAAGGCGGCGGCGCTGAACACCGGCCTCCGGCACTGCGACACGGAGCTGGTCGTGATGGTCGACGGCGACACCGTGCTGGAGCCCGACACCGTCCACGAGCTGGTGCAGCCGTTCGCCGACCCGAGGGTGGGCGCGGTGTCCGGCAACGCCAAGGTCGGCAACCGGAGCGGTCTGCTGGGCCGTTGGCAGCACATCGAGTACGTCATCGGCTTCAACCTCGACCGCCGCATGTACGACGTCATGCAGTGCATGCCCACCGTGCCCGGTGCGGTGGGCGGGTTCAGGTTGAGCGCCCTCCAGGAGGTCGGCGGGGTCCCCGAGGACACCCTGGCCGAGGACACCGACCTGACGATGGCCCTGGAACGCGCCGATTGGGCGGTGACCTACCAGGAATCCGCTCGGGCGTGGACCGAGGCCCCGGCGTCGCTGGGTCAGCTGTGGCGCCAGCGCTACCGGTGGTGCTACGGCACTTTGCAGGCGATGTGGAAGCACCGGGGCGCGTTGTTCGAGCGGGGCCTGGGTGGTCGGTTGGGGCGGCGGGGTCTGCCCTACCTGGCGCTGTACCAGGTGGTGCTGCCGGTGCTGGCTCCGGCGATCGACGTGTTCGCCGTGCTGAGCCTGTTCACCGATCCGGCGCGGGGTGCGTGGGCCTGGTTCGGCTTCCTGATCCTGCAGCTGATCCCGGCCGTCATCGCCTTCCGGCTGGACCACGAGCGCCTTCGCCCGTTGTGGGCGGTGCTCCTGCAACCGGTCGTGTACCGGCAGCTCATGTACCTGGTCGTCATCCAGTCGTTGGTGACCGCGATCGCCGGGGCCCGGCTGCCCTGGCAGAAGCTGAAGCGGACGGGGACCGCCGCCCAGGCCGCGCCCGAGCCCCTGCTGGAAGACCCCGTCACCACCCCCATCCGCCAGCCATAACCTGCTGACCAGCGCAAACAGCTTCACTTAGGACGGGCGTCCCAATCCGCTTAGACTCGGGCCATGGCTGCCACATCGACTGCGCCGTCGCTGCCGCCGGCGCTCGCGGACGCGGTGCGCGACGACGCCTCGCTGCGCCGCTTCCTGCACGGATTGCCCGGGGTCGACCAGGTCGGGGTGGAACAGCGCGCGGCCGGGTTGGGGACGCGGAGCATCAAGAAGGCCGCGAAGCTGTGGGCCATCGACACCGCGATCTCCATGGTCGACCTGACCACGCTCGAAGGCGCGGACACGCACGGCAAGGTGCGGTCGCTCGCGGCCAAGGCGCGCCGGCCCGACCCGGAGCGGCCCGAGGTGCCCAAGGTCGCGGCGGTGTGCGTGTACCCGGACATGGTGGCCACGGCCGTCCGGGAACTCCAGGGCACGGGGATCAACGTGGCGTCGGTGGCGACCGCGTTCCCGTCCGGCCGGTCCTCGCTCAAGGTGAAGCTGGAGGACACCGCCTTCGCCGTCGACGCGGGCGCGACCGAGATCGACATGGTGATCGACCGGGGCGCGTTCCTCTCCGGCCGCTACGGCCAGGTGTTCGACGAGATCGTGCAGGTCAAGCACGCCTGCGGGGACGCGCACCTCAAGGTCATCCTGGAGACCGGCGAACTCGCCACCTACGACAACGTCCGCCGCGCGTCCTGGCTGGCGCTGCTCGCGGGCGGCGACTTCATCAAGACCTCCACCGGCAAGGTGACGCCCGCCGCGACCCTGCCGGTGACGCACGTGATGCTCCAGGCGGTGCGGGACTGGCGGACCCAGACGGGGCAGTTGCGCGGTGTGAAGCCGGCCGGCGGCATCCGGGCCACCAAGGACGCGATCAAGTACCTGGTGGCGGTGCACGAGGTGGCCGGCCCGGAGTGGCTGACGCCCGACCTGTTCCGGTTCGGCGCGTCCACGCTGCTCAACGACCTGCTGATGCAGCGGCGCACCCAGTTGGAAGGCCACTACAGCGGCCCCGATTACGTGACGGTGGACTGATCATGTGGGAATACGCGCCCGCGCCCGAGTCGCGGGACATCGCGAACCTCAAGCCGAACTACCGGATGTTCGTCGACGGGCAGTTCGTCGAGGGCGGCGGTGAGCCGTTGAAGACCGTCAACCCGGGCACCGAGGAGGTGCTGGCCGAGGTCTCCACGGCCTCGACCGCCGACGTGGACAAGGCCGTCAAGGCCGCCCGCCGCGCCTACGACCGGGTCTGGGGCAGGATGCCCGGCGCCGAACGCGCCAAGTACATCTTCCGCATCGCCCGGCTGGTCCAGGAACGGGCGCGCGAGCTGGCCGTCCTGGAGTCGCTGGACAACGGCAAGCCGATCAAGGAGTCGCGCGACGTCGACGTCCCGACCGCCGCCGCGCACTTCTTCTACCACGCGGGCTGGGCGGACAAGCTCGGCTACGCGGGCCTCGGGCCGGACCCGCGCCCGCTGGGCGTGGCCGGTCAGGTGATCCCGTGGAACTTCCCGCTGCTGATGGCGGCGTGGAAGATCGCGCCGGCGCTGGCGTGCGGCAACACGGTCGTGCTCAAGCCGGCCGAGACGACGCCGTTGAGCGCGCTGGTGCTCGCCGAGATCATCCAGCAGGCGGACCTGCCGCCCGGCGTGGTCAACATCCTGCCCGGCGCGGGTGACGTCGGCGCGGCCGTGGTCAACCACCCGGACGTGAACAAGGTGGCGTTCACCGGGTCCACCGAGGTCGGCAAGATCATCCAGCGGCAGCTCGCGGGCACGAACAAGAAGGTCACCCTGGAGCTGGGCGGCAAGGCGGCGAACATCGTCTTCGACGACGCCCCGCTGGACCAGGCCGTCGAGGGCATCGTCAACGGCATCTTCTTCAACCAGGGCCACGTGTGCTGCGCCGGCTCGCGCCTGCTGGTCCAGGAGTCCGTCGCCGACGAGCTGCTGGAGAAGCTGCGGGTGCGGGTGTCGACGCTGCGCGTGGGCGACCCGCTGGACAAGAACACCGACATCGGCGCGATCAACTCGCGCGAGCAGCTGGCCAAGATCCAGGAGCTGACCGCGTCCGGCGAGGCCGAGGGCGCGGAGCGGTGGACGTCGGCGTGCCCGTTGCCGGACAAGGGTTTCTACTTCGCGCCCACGGTGTTCTCCAACGTGTCGCAGGCGATGCGGATCGCGCGCGAGGAGATCTTCGGTCCGGTGCTGTCGGTGCTGACCTTCCGCACCCCGGACGAGGCCGTGGCCAAGGCGAACAACACGCCGTACGGGCTGTCGGCGGGTGTGTGGACCGAGAAGGGCTCGCGCATCCTGTGGGCGGCGCAGAAGATGCGCGCCGGCGTGGTGTGGGCCAACACGTTCAACCGCTTCGACCCCACCGCCCCGTTCGGCGGCTACCAGGAGTCGGGCTTCGGCCGCGAGGGCGGTCGCACGGGGCTGGAGGCGTACCTCGATGTCTGAGCGGATTTCGGTGGCCAAGACCTACAAGCTCTACATCGGCGGCGCGTTCCCGCGCTCGGAGTCGGGCCGTTCGTACCCGGTGACCGACACCAAGGGCGCCTTCCTGGCCAACGCGGCTCAGGGCTCCCGCAAGGACGCCCGTGACGCGGTCGCCGCCGCCCGCAAGGCGTTCCCCGGCTGGTCCGGCGCGACCGCGTACAACCGCGGCCAGGTGCTGTACCGGGTGGCGGAGGTGCTGGAGGGCCGGCGGGAGCAGTTCATCGCCGAGGTCGGCGCGGCCGAGGGCGTGGCGGTCAAGAAGGCCCAGGCGCTGGTGGACGCGGCGATCGACCGCTGGGTCTGGTACGCCGGGTGGACCGACAAGATCGCCACCGTGCTGGGCGCGTCGAACCCGGTAGCCGGGCCGTACTTCTCGTTCTCCGTGCCGGAGCCGACCGGCGTGGTGGCGGTGCTCGCGCCGCAGCAGTCGTCGCTGCTCGGCCTGATCAGCGTGGTCGCCCCGGTGGTCGCGGCGGGCAACACGGCGGTCGTGGTGACCTCGCAGGACCGGCCGCTGCCGGCGGTGACCCTGTCCGAGGTGCTGGCGACGTCCGACCTGCCCGGCGGGGTGGTCAACGTCCTGACCGGGCGGACCGCGGAGATCGCGCCGTGGCTGGCCTCGCACGCCGACGTGAACGCCTTGGACCTGACCGGCGCGCCCGAGGCGCTGCGGGCGGACCTGGAGCAGTCGGCGGCGGGCACCGTGAAGCGCGTGCTGCGGGCCCGTCCGTCGGAGGACTTCACCCGCGAGCCGGACCTGTCCCGGATTCGCGCGTTCGTCGAGTCGAAGACCGTCTGGCACCCGATCGGGGTGTGACCGGGCCGCCGGGGAGGCCCGGGTCAGGCCTTCGGGGCGAGGTCCGGCGAGCCCAGGCAGCGCGCGGCCTGTTCCGCGCCTGCCTGGAGGGCTGCCGGGGTGTCCGCGCCGGCGAGGTGGGCGACCAGGTAGCCGGAGAAGAAGGCGTCCCCGGCGCCGTTGGTGTCCACGATCTCGGGCACCGGCACGGCGTCCACGTGGTGCGTCTCGCCGTCCACCACGGCCGTCGCACCCTTCGCGCCCTGGGTCGCCACGGCGCGGCCGTGCTCGGTCAAGAACGCGAGCAGTTCCGACTCGGACATGCCGTCGTCGTTCATGAACAAGTGGTCGGCGGCGGCCACGAAGTCCTGGTGGAACTCGGACTTCCCGTTGTAGTCGTGCACGTCGCACCACACCGGGACACCGCGTTCCTTCGCCGCCTTGAGGAACGGGCGGGCCGGGTCGGCCAGGTCGATCACGGCCGCGTCGGCGGCGGCCAGGGCGGCCAGGGACCGCGAGTCGTGCTCGGGAGCGGTGAGGGACGGCAGTTCGAGGTAGATCGACAGCCGACCGCCCTGCGGGGTCATCAGGTTGAGGTGCTGCTCGCTGGCCGGCGCGGCCTCCGCGATCAGCTCCACCCCGGCCGCCGTCAGGGCCTCGGTGATCAGACGGCCCTCGTCGTCGTCACCGACGACCGTGCGCAGGGTGACCTCCGCGCCCAGGTAGGCCAGGTTCAGGGCCTTGCCGGCGGACGTGCCGCCCAGGACGGCGCGGTGGCCGCGCGCGAAGACGGTGTGCGGGCGCGGCTCGGGCAGGTGGTCGAGCTCGACCAGGCGGTTCCACGACACGGGTCCGGCGACGAAGACCTTCGGCATGACGATCATTGTGCCTACGCCGGGTGGGTGACCGCCGCCAGCAACTCCCGCAACGGCGCCAGTGAGCCGCTCATCGACTCCCGGCACGCCGACGTGAACGCCTCCGCCTCCAGCGAGCCGAAACCCACGACCCAGCCCGCCTCCAGCGCCAACTGCCCGAAGAACGCCCGCTGCGTGCGGCCGTTGCCCTCGCGGAACGGGTGCAGGGCGTTGACCTCGGCGAAGTAGTGCGCGAACCGGTCCAGGAAGGTCTGGCGGGCCAGGTCGCGCAGGTACTGCTCCTTCTTCAGCTCGCCGAACAGCCAGTCCGCGTACGGCTCGATCTGCTGCCACGCGGCGAAGGTGGCCGTCCTCGCGATGTTCACCCGCCGGACCTCCCCCGCCCACGGGTACAGGTCGCCGAAGATGTGCCGGTGGAACTTCCGCAGGTGGGCCAAGTCGTACAGCCCGGGTAACGGGGTGATCGCCAGCTCGCCCAGGCGCAGCGCGCTCAACCCAGCCTCGGCCCGGTCGCACTCGTGCCGGTCGGTGATGCCGAAGTGGTTGCGGAGAACGCCGGTGGACGGGTCGGTGTAGGGATCGTCCGAGGTCACCGGCGGCGGATGGCCTCGATTTCGCGGGCGATGGCGTCCTCGATGTCCAGCTCGCCGGCCGCGACCTCCCGCATCGTCTGCTCGGTCTCGGCGGGGACGTCCAAGCCCTCCAAGCGCACGCTGGCCACCGCGTCCGCAAACGCTTGCTCAGGATCGCGGAACAACCGCCGGAAATACCGGGCCATGGCCTCGTTCGACAGCGGGGCACTACTCGGCTCGGACTCGGGCAGGTTGCCCCGGGCCTCGCGCCACGGTCCCTCGGCGTGCGCCATGTCGCTCAGCTCGTGGCGGCTGAACTTGCCGTAGCGGTCGACCACGTCGTCCACCACCGCGCGTTCCCGCTCCGACAACCCGCGCGGGTCGCCTTCGTCCCACTCGCCGACCTCGGTCTGGAAGCGGTGCCGGTAGTAGACCTCGGGCACGACCGGTCCGCGGCGCCACGCCTCGATGCGCGCGGCGAACATGGGTTCGTCGTACTTGGCGAGGTGCCAGGCCTGGGCGTAGTACAGGAGCTTCTGGAGCTTCATGGGTGACTCCGGGCCGGTGGCGTGCAACACCGCCGCGGCCACGTCGTGCACGTCCGCCATACCCGCCCCCACAGCGCCTGACCAGCGAAAACCCGTGGCCACCAGGATACCGGAACGTACCCGGCGCCGTCAGTCCGTCCGCCAGCCCAACCTGCCGTCGGTGGTGATGAGCGGTTCGCAGTGACCCAGGCGGCTGCGGTGCTCCAAAGCGGTCGCCACCTGGTCCAGCATCTCGTCCAGGCTGGTCCACTCGGGTTTGAGCATCTCGCCGCGCTCGCGGTCCCACTCGACGACGCACCCGGACAGCACGCCGGGGCGCAGGTCCAGCGCGAGCGCGTCGCCGCAGCCGTCGAACGCGATAGGCAGCCACTTCGGGTGGAACCCGACCGTGGGAGTGCCCGCTTCGGAGTCCATGTCCACCGGCCAGAACCGCTCCTTGAGCCGCCACGAGCGCAACGCGTTCGTCGGGCCGAGCGGGGTGTAGAACGGCGGAAGCACCTCGGCGAACGCCAAGTCGGCGGTGCCGCCGCACACGGCCCACCAAGCGCGCAGGTCTTCGGGCGGCGTGAGGCCGCTCGCCACCTCAAGCGCCTCCACGGCGGCGGCGTCCTCGGGGGCGATGAACGCGGCACCGGTCGAGGGGGCGTGGTCGGCGAGCCACGCCACGACCCGCTCCCAATGGCGCAGTGCTCCCACGCACCCATGATCAGGTGAGGACGGCTCGTGGGGTACCGCCCATCAGGGGAGACCGACCCACCAGGCGGCCGACCCGCCGCGACGGAGTCGCGGCCGTTGGCACAGGGATCTGGCCGAACGCCGTACGGAACCCTTTCGGATCGGGCAGGATCGCGGTCGTCAGGCAGCACCAGCAGGGGGGCTTGGGTGAACTCGGGTTTCGCCGTCGACACCGCGGCGCTGACGGCCTACAGCGGCACCGCTTCGGGCCTCGCGGGCGAGGTCGGCGCGATCGGCACGTCCACGTTGGCCGGAACCACGTCGCTCGCGGCGGGCAGTTTCGGCAAGATCGGCGACGAGGTCGGTCTGGGCGCGGCGTTCCAGCAGGCCGCGCAGACCCAAGTGGACGGTGTGGCCGCCGCGTCGAGCGGGCTGTCGGCGTTCGCCACGGCCGTGTCGAAGGCCGCCACCGCCTACACCGAGCAGGAGGCGCAGCAGGGCGCTTCCCTCAACCGGGCCTACCGGGTCTAGCCGATGTTCGACGTAGCCGGGTTCCTGGCTTCCCTGATCCAGCCCATGAAGGACGACCTGGCCAAGCTGGAGGGCGACACCGGTGGCGCGACCCGCGCCGCGGACTCCTTCGGGCGGGCCGCCTCGGCGCTGACCGAGGTCGACGGGCGGCACACCGGCGCCGCCAACACCGTGCTCGGCACCTGGTACGGGGACAAGGCGACCGCGTTCCAGGGGCGCGTGGCGTCGTTCTCCAGCGGCGTGCAGTTGTTGTCCCGCAACGCGACCGCGACGCAGAACGCGGCCACCACGGCGGTGAACGCGGTCAACAGCGGCAAGCGCGCCATCCAGGGCCTGATCGACGACTTCACCGACTACGCCCAACCCCGGCTGGCCGCCGCGGTCGCCGCGTCGCTGTTCGGCGGGATCGGCGCGGTGCTCGCGGTCGCGGCGGACGTGGTGGCCAAGGCGCGCGACTACGAGGGCAAGTCGAAGCAGGAGCTGGACCGCGTCCGGACCGAGCTGACGAACGCGGCCAACCAGCTCAAGGCGTTGCCCAAGCCCGACTTCCAGGGGCTGGGCGACCCGCTGGGCGTCGACTCCGGCGGTGGCACCAAGGTGTCGTCGGTCGACGACGGCGGGCGCGACCCGTCCTCCCCCGGCAGCACCGGCACCGGCGGTGGCGGAGGCGGCGGTGGCTCCGGTGGTGGCGGAGGCGGCGGCGGGGGTGGTGGCCCTTCGGGTCCGCGCCTGCCGGTCGCGATCCCGCCGCAGCCCGGCACCGGCGTGGGCGTGAACCTGCCCGACGGCAGCAGCGCCGAAGCGCCCAACGAGACCGCGGCGCGGGCCGTGCGCGCCGCGCTGTCCGCGCTGGGCACCCCGTACGTGTGGGGCGGGGCGAACCCGCCGCAGGGCACGGACTGCTCGGGCCTGACCCAGTGGGCGTACGGGCAGGCCGGGTTCGACATCCCGCGGCCCGCGTCCTCGCAGGCGATGGGCGCGTCCGTGCCGCCCGGCCAGCTGCTGCCCGGCGACCTCGTGGTGTGGGACGGGCACGTGGCCATGGTGATCGGCAACGGGCAGATGGTGGAGGCGGGCGACCCGGTCCAGGTGAACCCGATCCGCACGGACAACATCGGCATGGGCTTCATGGGCTTCTACCGACCGACGGGCTGAGGACGTGGACGAGACGCAGCGCGCGGCCCGGCGGGTCGCGGACGTGGAAGCACAGGTGTCGCAGCACATCGCGCGCACCGGGCCGGTGCTCGGCCGGGCGTCCTCTTCGGACGGCGCGGTGACCGTCGTCACCGCGCCCGGCGCGCCGCCGCAGGAGATCCGCATCTCCCCCGGCGCGCTCAACATGGGCGCGGACGCGCTGGGCGCGGAGATCGTGCGGGTGGCGGGCCGGGCGTCGGCCGACGCGGCGGCGCGGATGCACCGGTCGCTGGCGCGGTTGATGGACCCGGCGACGTCGAAGGCGCTGACCGAGATCGGCTTCCCGGCGGGCGGAGTCGAGGACGACTTCGGTGACACGTACCTGAGGGGGCCGCGGTGAGCGTCCAGGAGGAGCGCATTTCCGCAGCCGACCGGCTGACCGACGTGCTGGCACGGGTGGTGGGGACGGCGACCCACCCGTCCGGGCTGGTGACCGTCACGGCGTCCGCGGTGGGCGCGCTGAAGGCCGTGCGCATCCAGCCTGCGGCGTTGGGCCAGGGTCCGGACGCGGTGGGCGGGCTGGTCACCGAAACCGCGCGGCTCGCCGTGGACGCGGCGGTGCAGACCAGCTACAACGAGCTGGCCAAGTCGCTGGGCGACAGCATGGCGATGGCGATCGAGGACTTCGCCGGACCCTCCCCCTTCGCCCGCGACGCGCAAGCCGCGCCGACACCGCGGCCGAGCCCCGCGCCGCCGCCCGGGTTCGCGCCGCAACCGCCTCGGCCCGCGCCCCCGCAGCAGGGTCGGCCGACGCCGCCGTGGGCCGGGCAGCAGACCGGTGCGCCCAGGTCCCGACCGGCCCCGCCGCCCGAGGACGACGACGATGACGACTTCTTCGCCGACCCTTTCCGTGGTCAACGGCGGTAGGTGGATCTCGACCCCGTAGGCTTTGGCCGCATCGCAAAGGGGCATGGCGTGACCGGGAGGTCGGATGGCTCAGGACATCGTCCCGATCGAGCTGGGACTCACCCAGGGTGATGTGGTCACCCTGTGGGCTCCCCGCTGGCGGGAAGAGGGCGAGGAGTGGGAGGCCTTCCTCGGGCACGAGGACGACCTCTACGGCTTCCCCGACGCCGCGCACCTCGCGGCCTTCGTGCGCACGGCGCAGGAGCACGACCTGACCGACCACCCGGCGTGGCACGTGGTGCCGGGCCTGTCCGTCGGCGAGCTGTCGCCCGACGACAACCACCAGTTCGACCTGGTGGGCGTGCCGGAGCTGGTCGCCGAGGAGCCCGACACCTGGGTCATCGGCGAGCTGGCCGACGTGGTGTCGATCGTGCGGTCGCTGGCGGACGTGTGCGACCTGGAGAAGGTCCACGAGGTGCTGGACTCGGCGGAGGGCTTCGCGCTGCTGCCGCAGGGCACGCTGCCGTTCACCGGCCGCGAGGGCCAGGCGCTGTGGACGGAGCTGGCCGAGGTCGTCGCGGAGAAGTGGGACGACGTCCTCGACGCGATCGACAGCGTCGTCACCGCGCCCGACGTGGACGAGCCGGCGCTGAAGGTCGCGCAGGAGGAGCTGGCGGCGTTCGAGGCGGAGAACGCGGTCGCGGTCGACGGCGAAGAGGACGACGAAGACGACGAGGACGCCGACGAGCCGGTCGGGTTCTGGGGCGAGGTCGGCATCGACCCGATCAAGGTCATCACGAGCGCCGGCGAGTACTACACGCTGCGCTGCTACCTCGACGACCAGCCGCTGTTCCTGGGCCGCAAGGGCAAGATCGACGTGTTCGGCTCGCCGCGCGCGCTGTCCCGGTTCGTGGTCGAGGCCGACGACAGCGACCTCGCCGAGGTGTCCACGTGGGGCGAGCTGGTCGTCAAGGCGACCGGCGGCGACCTGGAGGTCGAGGTCGACCCGGACAACGTCTACGTGTTCACCGGCCTGGACGAGGACATCGCCGAGGGTCCGGACGCCGTCGACCCGACCCAGCTCGACCTCGCGGTGGAGCTGCTGGAGGACGCGGGCGACTGGGCGCACGACGACACCGTGAAGGTGGCGCTCAACCAGTCCGAGTCGCTGGGCTGGCTGGTGTCCTACGTGCTCAAGCCGGACCCGACGCGGCTCGCGCCGAGCGCGCCGTTCGACAAGGAGGTGGCGGCCTGGCGCACGCTGGTCGCGGCCTTCGAAGACCGCCTGCGCGTGCACTAGAAACGCCGGCGAAGGGCCTCCCGCCGTCCCACGATGTTGGGGACGGCGGGAGGCCCTTTGTCATTCGCTGATCGCGGGCACCGGTTGGCGCCACTCCACGATGGCCCGGTCCAGCACCTGGTCCAGCGCGGTGAACAGGCGCGAGTCGTCCCGCTCCTCGCCCCACAGCACGTAGCTGGCCACCGTCACCGGCGGCGTCCAGGCCAGCTTGACCAGTTCACCGCTGTGCAGCAGGTCCGCCACCGCGACGTGCGGCAGCAGCGCCACGCCCAGCCCCGACCGGGCCGCGATCTTCACCGCTTCCAGGGTGCCGAACTGCAACGGCGCCACCGTGCGCGGGCCGGGCAGCGCGGTCCGCAGCGCCGTGTCGTACACGCACGTCGGCTGGACGATCAGCGTCCGCGCGCGGCACAGGTCCTCGGCCACGACGACGTCCCGGCCCGCGAGCGGGTGGTCCGGGGTCGCCACCAGGGCCAGGTCCTCCGAGGCCAGGCGACGGGACGGGCGGCTTGTCGGTCCCGGGTCGACGAAGTGGATGAGCGCGAGGTCGATGTCCCCGCGCTCCATCGCCTCCGTCATCCGCGACGGCCCCTCGTGGTACGTGCGCAGGGCGAGCCGCACGTCCGGGTACGCGGCGTGCAGGTGGCGAATCACGCCCGGCAACCGGTAGGTGGTGATGGACTCGCTCGCGCCTATCGTGAGGCGGCCGGCAGGCGGCGCTTCCGGCGCGAGCGCCGACAGGGCCTCCTCCGACAGGCGCAGCAGCCGGTTGGCGTAGGGCAGGAACCGCTCGCCCTCGGCGGTCAGCCGCACGCCCTCCCGCCTGCGCTCGAACAGGCGGGTCCGCACCGCCGCTTCGAGGTTCTTGATCTGCGCGGTGACCGCGGACTGCGAGTAACCGAGGACGGCTGCCGCGCGGGTGATGCTGCCCGTTTGAGAAACAGTTCGAAAGGCATTCAACTGCCTCATGTCCATTGTTACTCCCCCAGCTGGAGGCTCCGTTCAGTTCGAACAGGACGGATCGCGCGCCTCGACCGCCCGCGATTGTATAGCTCTCAACTGAATGGGAGTGTGCCGTTCGGGTGATCGACACCGATTGCGAGGGAATTCCGAATCGATATTCGATTCCGCGATTGCGGTCATCCCGTGCGGTCACCGCGGTACCCCCAACGGCGGTACCACGGCCGGCACACCACACTCCGTGAGCGCGGCGGCCAGGACCGGGTCGTCGCAGGCGAACCCGGTGACCCCGGAGCCCAGGCTGAGCGCGGTCGCCAGGTGCACGGCCTGGTCGGCGTCCAGCGCCTCGGGCCGCGACTCGGCGAGTTCGCGGATCAGCTCCGACACGGAGACCTCCAGCACGCCGACCGCGTCGAGCACGGCGTGCGCCCGGCGGCGCACCTCGGTCGGCAGCTGCGCGCCGGCCAGTTCCGCCCGGCTCAGTTCGCTCACGGCCACCAGGCAGTGGCGCAGCACGGGCCGCGGGTCACCCCATCGCGCCAGCCTGACCAGGGTGGAGGTGTGCAGGTAGATCATCGGCGGTCCTCCGGTCGATCACGGTCCGGCCGCGCGGTCGCGGTGCGCCGCGACCCGGACGCGGTTGCCGCAGGTCGCCGACGAGCACCAGCGCCGCCGGCCCGCCCGGGAGGTGTCGACGAAGAACGTCCCGCACACCTCCGCCTCGCACTGGTGCAGCCGGTCCCGCCGCGGCCCGCCGACCAGGTCGACCAGGTCCCGGGCCACCAGTCCGAGCGCTTGGGCCGGCGTCGGCCGCTCCTGCACGCGCCGCACGCCGTCCGGTTCGACGGCCAGCGAGACGGCGGGCGGGGCGTGCGCGGCGCACCGGTTGACCAGCTCGACGTCGGCGCCGGCGGGCGGGCGGCCCTCGGTGACGTCGGCCAGCAGCCGGTAGGCCGCCTCGCGCAGCGCGCGGAACTCGCCCACGTCGACCGGGTCGGGGTCGGTCGCGGGCGGCAGGTCGTGGCGCGTGAGCCAGGCGGTCAGCGACAGCGGGTCGCCCAGTTCGTCGCGCGGCTGCCCGAGCCGGCTGCGCACGGTGGCCACCAGCGCCAGGCTCGGGTGCTCGGGTGTCGCGTTCAGGTGCTCCTCCACGGCCGTGGCGCGCGGCCTGGTCGCCGCGCGCCGTCGGGGTTGTTCCGGGTTCAGACCGGCTGCTCCCGGGGCATCAGCAGCGCCGAGGCTACCGCCGGCAGCGCGCCGACCAGCAGCATCACCACCGGCCACGACGAGGCGTCGAGGACGATCGGGATGAGCAGCGGGGTGACGAACGCGCCGCCGAAGACCATCGTGTTCTCCAGGCCCAGCGCGGTGCCGGAGCGCTCGGCGCCGGCCATGGTGGCGATCTCGGCGTAGTGGACGCCGTGCCAGCCGCACGCGAGGAACCCGGCGGCCACGAACAGCCCGATGACCAGCCATCCCGGCGTCACCTGGTAGAGCGCGATGCCCGCGAAGGCCGCCGCGATCAGCCAGCTGTAGACCCGGACGAGCGTCCGCCGGTACCGGCCGCCCTTCTTGTCCGTCCACCGACCGGACAGGACGCGGGACGCGCCGCCGAGGACCTGAACGACGACGAGCGCGATCACGACGCCGGTGATGTCCATGTCGAGGGCGGTGGTGAGGAAGACGGTGCCGAAGGTCAGGACGGTGAACTGGGGCAGGTCGAGCAGGAAGGCGGTGATCGCCACGCGCCAGATGTCCCAGCGCACCAACGGGTTGGGCAGGGTGGTGGCGGCGATCCCGCCGGCCGCCTTGGTGCGCGCGATGGGCGGCTCGTCCAGCCAGAGGACGACCGCGATCGTCGCGGCCAGCATGAAGACGGTCAGGAAGAGGAACACCCAGCGGAAGCCGGCGCCCAGCGCGAGCGGCGGCATGATCGCCGCGCCCAGCGCGCCGCCGAGCGGCACGGCCGCGACCCGCAGGCTGATCGCGAACCCGCGCTTGTCCGGCGGGAACCAGCCCATGACGGCTCGTCCGGAGGCGCCGTTGACGCACCCGCCGAGCGCGCCGGACAGGAAGAGGACGACGGCGAGCGCCCACGCGGCGGGGGCGATGTCGTTGGAGGGGACCAGGAACGCGGTGACGTAGGCGAGGGTGGCGGTGGTGCCGGCCAGGCCGATGATCAGGACGTTCCGCTCGCCGATGCGGTCGGACAGGATGCCCCAGAACACGTCGGTGACGAAGATGCCCGCAGTGACGGCGGCGAGGACGAGGCCGAGTTCGGACAGGGAGTAGCCGTAGGCGGCGGCGAGGATCGAGCCCGAGGTGGGGATGCCCTGGAAGGCGGCGCTGAAGGCGGCCTGGGCGAAGATCCCGATGCCGAGGATGCCCCAGCGGTAGCGGGGCGAGTGGCGCTTGCCGGTGCGGCCGACCAGGACTTCGTGGCCGGGCGGGGTGCGGTGGGGTTCGGTCGGTCCTGCGTCTGCTGGGACATCGGGTACCGGCTCCTGGTTCCTGTAATGGGTTCAACCCATTACATGCTGGCGGACGGACGGGTGGTCGACAAGGGGTGGGGCGGCGGGGCTCGCTCCTCGGGCGAGCCCCGCCACCCGTTCGGCTCAGCTTCCGGCCGCCGCCGCTCCCTCGAGTTCGGCGGTGGTGATCGGCCGGGTGCCCTTCTCCCGCACCACCAGCGCGAAGCACCCGCTGGGCGAGGACACCTGGTGCACGCTCTCCGGCTTCTCGATGAAGAGGGTGCCCGCCGGGTACCGGTCACCGTTGTCGTTGTGCAGCTCGCCCTCAAGGATCAGGAGGAGTTCGTAACCGAGGTGCTCGTGCAGGTCCCCGTGCGAACCCGGCTTGAAGTGCGCGATGTACGCCTCCGCGCCGGACGGCCCGGTCTCCGCCTGGGTGTAGAGCCACTCGACGTCCACCTGGTTGCGGCCCGGCTGCACGTACTCGGACCACTTGATCTGGCCGTTGTGCAGGCCGCCGGTGAACAGGGACGAGTAGACCTTGATGTCACGCATGTTCGTTCGTTCTCCTGTCGGGAAAATTTTTGCTTCGTGAAGGAATAAATTTCAGTCTGGTGAAGGGTTTGCCGCAGAGGAGGCTCGCGCCCGGTGCCGACGCTGGGGCCGGCGCTGGGGCCGGCGGGGGTTTGCTTGGCCGACGCCGGGGCCGGAGCCGGAGCCGGGGCTGGGGCCGGAGCCGGGGCTGGGGCCGGAGCCGGAGCCGGGGCTGGGGCCGGAGCCGGGGCTGGGGCCGGAGCCGGAGCCGGGGCTGGGGCCGGAGCCGGGGCCGGAGCCGGAGCCGGGGCTGGGGCCGGAGCCGGGGCTGGGGCCGGAGCCGGGTTGGAGCCGTGGCCAGGGCCGGGGCTTGCTCAGCCGCGAGCGATCCAATTGCCAGGCGGGGCGGGGCGGGCACTTCCGATCTCGATGCAAGCCGCGGCGGCCCGCTCACTTGGTCCTGGCCCACTTGCCCGGCCCGGCCCGGCCCGGCTCGACGGACGGCTCAGCCGATGCCGGGTGCCGCCGGCAGCGCCGCGTCCAGCAACTCGTCGGCCAGGTACTCCGTGG
Source organism: Actinosynnema sp. CA-248983 (assembly GCA_050954585.1). GTDB lineage: Bacteria > Actinomycetota > Actinomycetes > Mycobacteriales > Pseudonocardiaceae > Actinosynnema. Next base: position 8,008,986 of record CP191863.1, read on the forward strand.
CACCCGGGAACGTCACACCCGCCGCACGCTCGACATCCCGAGCCCGCAACTCGTTCCGCCGGATCTTCCCCGACGTCGTCTTCGGCAGCGCGAAGAACTCCAACCGGCGAATCCACTGGTGCGGCGCCAGGTTCGCCCGCGTGTGCTCCAGAATCCGGCGCGCGGTGTCCTCGTCCGGCGAAGCCCCGGCGACCAGCGCCACGTAAGCCTTGGGCACCACCAACCCCACCGGGTCCGGCGCGGGCACGACCGCCGCCTCCGCCACGGACTCGTGTTCCAGCAGCACGCTCTCCAGCTCGAACGGCGAGATCCGGTGGTCGTAGGACTTGAACACGTCGTCCGTCCGCCCCACGTAGTGCAGGTACCCGTCCGCGTCCCGCCGCGCGATGTCGCCGGTGTGGTAGTACCCGCCCGCGAACGTCCGGGCGTTCTTCTCCTCGTCGTCCACGTACCCGGGCATCACGCCCACCGGCCGGCGCGACAGGTCGACGCACACCTCACCCTCGTCACCGACCGCGCCCGTGGTCGGGTCCACCAGCACGATCTCGTAGCCCGGCAACGGTTTGCCCATCGACCCCGGCCGCACCGGCAGAGCGGGGCTGTTGCCGATCTGGGCGGTGGTCTCGGTCTGGCCGTAGCCGTCGCGCACGGTCACGCCCCACGCGGCGCGGACCTGGTCGATCACCTCGGGGTTGAGCGGCTCGCCGACGCTGCCCGCCTCGCGCAGCCGCACCGGCCACCGGCGCAGGTCGTCCTGGATCAGCATCCGCCACACCGTCGGCGGCGCGCAGAACGTGGTCACCCCGTGCGCCACCATCCGGTCCAGCAGGTCCCGACCGTTGGGCGTGGTCACGCTCAGCACCGTCGCCTCGGCGTTGAGCGGCACGAAGAACGAACTCCACGCGTGCTTGGCCCACCCCGGCGCGGACACGTTGAGGTGCACGTCGCCGGGCCGCACGCCGTTCCAGTACATGCCCGACAGGTGTCCCACCGGGTAGCTGACGTGGGTGTGCCGCACCAGCTTCGGCCGCGAGGTCGTGCCGGAGGTGAAGTACAGGAACAACGTCTCGTCGGCCCGCGTCGGCGCGTCCGGCCGGAACGCCGCCGGCGCCGACCGCAGGTCGTCCAGCGCGATCCAGCCCGGCACCGAACCGGCGCAGATCCGCGTCACGTGCACGGGCAGCCAGTCGAAAGAGCCGGTCAACCCGGGCGTGGTCAGCACGTGCCGGACGTCCGCCCGCGCCACCCGGTCGGCCAGGTCGGCCGCCGCGACCGTGGTGAACGTCGGCACCACCACCGCGCCCAGCTTCATCGCGGCCAGCAGCGCCTCCCAGACGGCGAGCTGGTTGTCGAGCATCAGCAGCAGCACGTCCCCGCGCCGCATGCCCGCCGACCGCAGCCCGTTGGCCAGCCGGTCGGACCGCTCGGCCAGCTCCGCGTACGACACCCGCTCCTCGACCCGGCCGCCCACGACGTGCAGGGCGGTGCGGTCGTTGCCGCGCGCGATCGGGTCGAACCAGTCCAGGGCCCAGTTGAACTCGGTGAACTCCGGCCAGCGGAACTCGGCGTGCGCCCGGTCCGGGTCGTCGCGCAGCTCCAGCAGCAGGTCGCGGGCCGCGCGGAACTTCTCGGTGTTGGCGTTCATCTCATCCCCTTGTCAGATCGCGACGGCCGCGCGCGGCCGGGCGGACAGGACGACCGGCACGGCGGCGGGCCGGTGGCGCAGCACGTCGGCGGCGATGGCGTCGGCGTCGTGGTGGAACCCGGTCATCGGCCCCGGCCGGCCGTTGCCGATCTGGGTGAACCACCGCGTGTTCTCCGTCGGCACGCCCAGCGCGTACAGGTCGGGGTCCGGGTTGCCCAGCGCGTCGACCACGTGGAACGGCTTGCGGGTCACCGCGATGCTCCCGGCCGGGAACCGCTGCCCGGTCGCGGCGTCGGTGTTCACCAGCTCGGTGATCAGCCCGTCCGCCAACGCCTGGCTGATCAGCGGGTCGGCGGTGGCGGACAGCTGCGGGCGCGGGATGCGGGCGTCCACCAGCGTCGTCACCTCGCGCCGCGACCCCCGCACGAACGGCGAGTGCAGCACGAACGCGCCCGCCGCGTGGTCGGCCGCCACCTCGGTCGCCGGCCCCACCACGGTCAGCAGCCCGGCCCGGATCAACGCGCACGCCTGCGCCACCCGGGCCGCCGGCGGTCCGGCCGACACCATCGTGTTGATCGGGTTGAACCAGGACAGGAACTCGCGGTGCGACTCCGGCCGCAACCCGGCGAAGTCCACGGCCTGCCGCACGACCGCCCGCGTGTCGCGCAGGATGTCCAGCGACGCCTTCAGCGGGTTGTCCACGTTGCCCTGCCGCGCCTCGGCGATGTCCTGGTCCAGCAGGTCCAGCAGCGTCCCGTGGAACGCTCGCGGCGAGTCGAACTCCCGGTCCCCGAACGGCCGCGCGAGCCGCTCCAGGTCCGGCGGCGGCACGTCCGCCAGGCCCCACGCCTCCAGCAACCCCCGACGATCGGTCGACGACGCGTGGATCGCCGCGAACCGCTCGGCCGCCTCCTCCGACAGCCGCCGCCGCACGTGGGCGGTGTAGTAGACGTGCTCGACCTCCAACTTCAGCAGCGGCAACACGTCCAGCGCGAAGTCCAGTTGGGCCGACCCGGTCGTCCGCTGCGCCCGGCGCCGCGCCTCGACGATCGCCTCCTCCGTCACGAACGTCGGCCGGTACCGGTACGTCGGCGACTTCTGGTTCCGCCCCCGGGCGAGCATCACCAACCCGCTGCGCGACCCGGCCACGAGGTGCGGCTCCGCACCGCTGGGCACGTACTCGGTCCGCCCGTCCCGCTCGACGAACCGCCCGCCACGCCCTTCGGTCAGCTCCGCCATGACGTCGAAGAACGTCAACCCCAGCCCGACCACACCGACCTGCTCACCGGGCTCGATCGCCGACAGGGGCAGATCCGCCGCCGAATCCCCACGCACGTAGGCCAATCCGGCCCGCTGACGGGCGAAAGTCAGCAACGCCTTCTCCGCGTCGTCCGGCGTCACCCTCGGGTGCCCGGTCGTCAGCACCACTTTGTCGGCGGTGACAACGGTCCCGCCCGACCCGGTCACCACGGTCCGCCCCTGCTGCCGGGTCAACCGCACCGCCCGCTCCGCGACATGCCGAACCGTGACACCCAGCGGCGCGTTCGCCACCATCGCCTCGAACGCGTGCCGCAGGTATTCCCCGTACACCGCACGGGGGCCGTAGTCGTTCGGCCCGATCCCCGACCAACGCGGGTGCGCCTGGAGCCACTCGGCGAACGACGGCCCGAACCCGGCACGAGTGGGCCCGCCGTCGGCGCTGTTCGAGAACACGGACACCTCACCGGCCGCCGTGTTCATCAGGAACCAGGAGGGCTGGGTGGTCCGCCAGATCCGTCCCGCCCCCGCCTCACCGGGCTCGAACAGGTGGATGCGGACGGGTCCGCTCGCCGGTGACCCGGATAACTGCACCAATAGTCGTTCAAGGACCGAAAGCCCTCTCGGCCCGGCGCCCACGATCGCCACGGTCAACTCGGGGCGCAGCACGACGTTCGCCACGACGTTCCTTTCTCGGGTCCAGTCGATGACATTTCCGTCGCCATTTCGACGGCGAGGCTGATCACGTTCTGAGCCAAAGCTAGGGTCGGGCAGACCGGCCAACAAGATCCACGACGGCCGCTTTCGTCGATACGACCATCGAAGACCCCGATGTCCCTGGTACCAGCCACAACACGGGCCGCTGAAAGGCAAAGGGCCGGACGCTGGTGCGTCCGGCCCTTGTTCGGAAGAACTCCGCTGCCTACTGCCGCAGCGCGGCGTACCCCGGGTTGATCACGTCGTCGATCAGCGCGCGGCGCTCGTCCAGCGGCAGGAACAGCGCGTCCGCCGCGTTCACCGTGAAGCGGTGGAGGTCGTCCCAGCCGAAGCCGAACTGGTCGACGACCACGCCGAACTCGCCGGACATCGAGCAGTCGCTCATCAGCCGGTTGTCCGTGTTCACCGTGACCCGGAAGCCGAGGTCGGACAGGCGCTTGATCGGGTGCTCCGCCAGCGACGCCACGGCGCCGGTCTGGATGTTGGAGGTCGGGCACATCTCCAGGGCGATGCGGCGGTCGCGCACGTACGCGGCGAGGTGACCGACCTGGTCGTCCTTGATGTCCTCGGTGATGCGCACGCCGTGGCCCAGGCGCTCGGCGCCGCAGTGCTGCACCGCGCGCCAGATCGACTCGGGGCCGTCGGCCTCGCCGGCGTGGATGGTGAAGTGGGCGTTCTGCTCGCGCAGGTACTCGAACGCCGGGAGTTCGCGGTCGGCCGGGAAGCCCAGCTCCGGGCCCGCGATGTCGAAGCCGACGACGCCCTGGTCCCGGTAGCGGACGACCAGGTCCGCGATGCGCTGCCAGCCGTCGTTCTGGCGCATCGCGCACAGGAGGGTGCCGACGCGGATGCGGTTGCCGGTCGCGGCCTCGCCCTGGCGGAAGCCCTCCTGGACGGCCTCGACGGCCTGCTCCAGGGACAGGCCCTTGTCGGTGAACAGCTCGGGCGCGTAGCGGATCTCGGCGTAGACGACGCCGTCGTCGGCCAAGTCCTGCGCGGCCTCGGACGCGACGCGGACGAGGGCCTCTTCGTCCTGCATGACCCCGCACGTGTGCGCGAAGCCCTCCAGGTAGCGGACCAGGGAGCCGGAGTTGGCGTTGTCGCGGAACCAGTTGCCCAGCACGACCGGGTCGGTCGTCGGCAGGCCCTGGTAGCCGGAGGTCTCGGCCAGTTCGATCACCGTCTGGGGGCGGAGGCCACCGTCGAGGTGGTCGTGCAGCACGACCTTGGGCGCGCGGCGGAGGGCCTCCGGGGAAAGCGGGGTTGGCATGGCGGTCACCGTACCCGCGACACGCCGTGACCGGTTCGCCGTGGCGATGATCATGCCCGGTACGATCACCCCGGAGTCATCCCACGTGGCGAGAACCACTCTCTCGGATGGCTCCGTCGGTGTTGTGCACTCGTGATGCAGAACTTTCCGCGACCGTTCTCCGAGCTTTAGTCACTCACACGGCGGATGCTCACCGACAGCACTCAGGGGTGCGCCGCCGGTTACCTTGGAGTAGGGTCGGCTCGCGTCACCCGAACGGAGTACGAACCTGCGCCGAGGGGGCACTTCGGGCCGGGGGGTGGTACAGCCGGGACCCCCGACGCGGTTAGGCTCCCGGAGGTCTCCCCTCCCCTGGACGAAGGCATTCGAAGCCGTGAACGAGAACAACAACTCCACGATGTCCTTCGATCGGATGCGCAACATGCTGACGCGCGCCGCGGAGATCCGTGAGAGCGAACAGCAGCAGATCTTCGATGCACTGGACGAGATCCACGCGCGGATGTCCCCGCTGGAGTCGCTGGGTTCCGTTCGCAAGCGGCTGTCCGAGCTGCCCGACCGCACCGAGGTCAGCGTCCTGGCCGAGCGCCTGGACGAGGCGCTGGCCAAGCTGGAGGCGCAGGACAACGCCGTCCAGGGCATCGGCCGCGCGGTGGACGGGCTGGTCGACAAGCTGGCCAAGCCGTTCGCCCAGCTCGACGGTCGCCTCGACGGCGTCGCCGGCCGGTTCGAGGGTGTCGCGGGCCGGATGGACGGCCTGGAGGACAAGCTCTCGCACATCCACAAGCGGCTCGACGACCTCGAACTGCACCTGGACAAGCAGGACGGCAAGGTCGAGGCCGTGCCGGGCGCGGTGACCGGTCCCCTGCGGGAGCGGATCGAGGCGCTGGAGGTCGCGCTGCGCGGTCGCCTGGACGAGGTGGACGAGGGCGTGCACGAGCACCTCGACGGCACCCGCGAGGCGCTGGCCCGAACCGTTGCGGACTCGTCGTCGGCGCTGAACGGCCGCCTGGACGAGACCCGCGACAACCTGAACTCCACGCGGGAGTCGCTCACCACGTCCCTCCAGCAGACCCGCGAGCAGCTCACCGGCTCGCTGGCGGAGACCCGCGACTCGCTGGCCGGCTCGCTTGCCGAGACCCGCGACTCGCTGGCCGGTTCGGTGGCGGAGACCCGCGAGACGCTGGCCGCGTCGCTGGCCGACACCCGCAGCACCGTCCACGGCAAGCTCGACGAGGCCCGCGAGGCGCTGCACGCGGCGCTGGACGAGACCCGCGACCAGGTCGACGCGACCGACCGCCTGGAGGCGCTGGCGCAGCGCCTGGAGCAGGTCACCTCGCGCCTGGACACCATGACCACCCGCCTGGACGCGGTCGAGGACGACTTCGCCGCGCGCCTGGGCGAGCTGACCGGCGTGGTGGAGCAGGGCATCGCGAAGGTCGAGGGCACCGTGTCCGCGCGCCCCGACTCCGACTCGCTCGCGCAGATGGTGCGCAAGAGCAACCAGGAGTCCGAGCTGCGCATCGGCGGCCAGCTGGACGAGGCCATGGCGACCTTCGCCGAGCTGATCCTCGGCGGCGGCTCCCCGACCTCGCCCCCGCCGCCCACCGCGCTGCCCCGTCCGCAGCGGCGCACCCGCAAGAACGGCCCGAAGCCGACCGACAACCGCAACGTGGACGACGACGACCTGACCGCCGAAGGCGCCTGACCGGCCCCCGACGCGACGAAAGGCCCGGCCTTGCCTCCCAGGGAGGGGAGCGGCCGGGCCTTTCGCGTGTCACGGCGCGGCCTCCGGCCCCCGCTTCGATCGTCTCACGGGGCACCGACAATTCCGCGCGACCGAAGGCTTGACCGGTCGTCTCAGCACGGCAGTGCGCGAGGCGGTAGCGAGGTCGGGTGGGTCGTGAAGGCCGGCCGCACTTGCACCGTTCCGCCGGTCAGCGGGTTGCTGATCGTCTGGCGTTCGGGCGGGTGCAGGGTCGCCGCGGCGTTGAGCAGCGCCGGGTCGGTCGCGGGCCACGAACCCGTGTCCAGCCTGGTGAACAGCGCCTCGAAGGCCGTGACCTCCTCCGACGACGTGAACCGGCAGTGCCCCGCCCGGTCCACCGCGAGCTGCCGCAGGTTCTCCTTCCGCACGACCCGCTGCCCGTAAGCGTTCTCGCCCGAGATCGGCAGCAACCCGTCCGCCGTGTTGTTCGACGGCACCATCACCCGGTACGCAGCCCCGTCGATCGAGCCCTCGTACCGGGTGACCGCAGCCGACGCCGGCACCGCGAAACCGAACAAAGACACCAAAACGGCCAAAGCCATGGGTAAGAGTCGTCTCATGGCCCGGTTCTACTCCCGAACTACCCCCGAACGGTGTCGATCACCAGCGGACGACCGACGGGAGCCGACTCGCCGATCGACCAGCCGCCCTCCAACGACGCCAACGCCGCTCCAAGGGCGTCCGGCGTGTCCGTCCGCAGCTCCAGCAACGGCTGCCCCTTCGACACCCGGTCACCGGGCTTGGCCAGGCACAGCACCCCGGCACCGGCCTGCACGGCGTCCTCCTTGCGCGCACGGCCCGCGCCCAGCCGCCAAGCGGCCACGCCGACCGCGTACGCGTCCAGCGACACCAGGTACCCGTCCTCGGGCGCCTCCACAACGTGCTTGTGCGCGCCAACAGGCAACGACGCGGAGGGGTCACCGCCCTGCGCCCGGATCATCCGGCACCACACCTCGTAAGCCTCACCGCTTGCCAGCACGGCCGCCGGATCAGCGGAAACACCGGCCCGCGCCAGCATCTCCGCCGCCAGCGCCAGGGTCAGCTCCACGACGTCGGACGGACCGGACCCGCGCAGCACGTCCACCGACTCGGCGACCTCGACCGCGTTGCCCACGGCCCGCCCCAGCGGCACCGACATGTCCGTCAGCACCGCCGAGACCTTCAAACCGTGCTGCACGCCGATGGACACCAGCGCCTCGGCCAGCGCCCGCGCCTGCTCCTCGGTCTTCATGAACGCCCCGGAGCCGACCTTCACGTCCAGCACCAGCGCCTCGGCGCCCTCGGCGATCTTCTTGGACATGATCGAGCTGGCGATCAGCGGGATGGCCTCGACCGTCCCCGTCACGTCCCGCAGCGCGTAGAGCTTCTTGTCCGCCGGCGCCAAGCCCTCGGTGGCCGCGCAGATCACCGCGCCGACGTCCCGCAGCTGCGCGGTCACCTCGTCCACGGACAACTGCGCGCGCCAACCGGGGATGGACTCCAGCTTGTCCAGCGTGCCGCCGGTGTGGCCGAGGCCCCGGCCGGACAGCTGGGGCACGGCCGCGCCGCACGCCGCGACCAGCGGGGCCAGCGGCAGGGTGATCTTGTCGCCGACACCACCAGTCGAGTGCTTGTCCACGGTCGGCCGGCCCACGTCCAGCGCCAGCCGCTCGCCGGAGAGGACCATCGCGCGGGTCCAGCGCGCGGTCTCGGCCGGGGTCATGCCGTTGAGGAGGATCGCCATGGCCAGGGCGGACATCTGCTCGTCGGCGACCAGGCCGCGGGTGTAGGCGTCGACCACCCAGTCGATCTGCTCGTCGGACAGCACGCCGCCGTCCCGCTTGGCCCGGATGACGTCGACCGCGGCAAAACTCATGGCAGATCCCCTGGTCCGAAGGCGTCGGGCAGCACGCGGCTCATCGGCAGCACGCCCGAGGGCGTGTCCACCAGGCAGTCCGGGCCGCCCAGTTCGTAGAGCACCTGGCGGCAGCGCCCGCACGGCATGAGCAGTTCGCCCGCGCCGCTGCGGCACGCCACGGCGACGAACCGACCGCCGCCGGTCAGCTGCAACTGGCCCGCCATCGTGCACTCGGCGCACAGGCCGACGCCGTAGGACGCGTTCTCCACGTTGCAGCCGACGACGATCCGCCCGTCATCGCACACGGCCGCCGATCCGACCTGAAGGCCCGAGTACGGGCAGTACGCCGCCTGCGCGGCGGCGACCGCCCGGGCCCTCAGGTCGTCCCAGTCGACGTCAACCACGGCGGTACACCACACCGTCCGCCGCGGGCATCCGCAATCGTTGTGAGGCCACGGCGAGCACGATCAGCGTCACCAGGTGCGGCGCGTAGGTGGTCAGCTCGCTGGGCACCTCGTCCACGCTGTAGTACACCGCATACAGCGCGACCGCCGCGACGACGCCGCCCGCCGCCGCGAACCAGCGCCGCCGCACGAGCTGCCAGATCACGATCACGGCCAGCAGCAGCACCGCGCCGTAGATCAGCGCGAGGAACGTCTTGCCGCCGCTGCGCAGCTGCAACCCGTCCGCGTAGCCGAACAGCGCCGCGCCGCCGAGCAGGCCGCCGGGCCGCCAGTTGCCGAAGATCATGGCCGCCAGGCCGATGAACCCTCGGCCGTTGGTCTGGCCTTCCAGGTAGCCGGGCTGGCCGGGGTTGAGCACCAGCGCCGCGCCGCCCATGCCGGCCAGCGCGCCGGAGCCGATGACGCCGATGTACTTGTAGAGGTAGACGTTGACGCCCAACGACTCCGCGGCCACCGGGTTCTCGCCGCACGACCGCAGCCGCAGGCCGAACCGCGACTTCCACAGCACCAGGTAGCTGCCGATCACCAGCGCCACCGCGATCATCGTCAACGGGGACACGCCGGTCACCAGGCCGCGCAGGATGCCCGCCACGTCGGACAGGCCGACCCGCTGCTCCGCCTCCAGCTTGCCCAGCCAGTCGGAGAACCCGGCGGCCGAGTAGGTGTCGAACTTCGGCACGGCCGGCGACTCGCGCGGGTTGTGCGACAGCGGGAAGAAGATCAGCGTCGACAGGTACTTCGTCAGGCCCGCGCCGAGCAGGTTGATGGCCACACCGGACACGATGTGGTTGACACCGAACGTGACCGTGGCGATGGCGTGCAGCAGGCCGCCCAGCGCGCCGAACACGGCCGCCGACACCAGCGCCGCCCACGGGCCCCACTGGTAGCCCGCCCACGCGGCGCCCCACGTGCCCATGATCATCATGCCTTCGAGGCCGATGTTCACCACACCAGCGCGCTCCGCCCACAGGCCACCGAGGCCGGCGAGCAGGATCGGCAGCGCCAGCCGCACCGCGGTCTGGATGGTGCCGGTGGACGTCAACTGCGGCACACCGGTCAGGTAGGACGTGGTCGACAGGAGAATGACCGCGCCCGCCACACCGATCATCGCCGTGGCCCATACCGGGAGGCGCCGGGCCTTGCGCGGCGGCGGAACCGTGGTCGGAGCCTCGGACGGGTTCATCAATGAGGTGCTCATGATGCCGCCTCGCCGGCGCTCGCCGGGTCAAGAGCACAAAGCACTGCGTTCAATGGTTCGCTCACAAGCTCGCTCACGCCGCCACCGTCCCCAGCTCCTTGCCGACCCGGCGCTGTTCGGCGGCCAGCTCGAACCGGCGGACCACCTCGTACGCGACGACGACCGACAGCACGATCGCACCCTGCATGATCGTCACGATCTCCCTCGGCACGCCGACGTTGTCCAACGCCAGGCCCGACTTGTCCAGGAACGCCCACAGCAGCGCGCCGAACGCGATGCCGCCCGGGTGGTTGCGGCCCAGCAGCGCGATCGCGATGCCGGAGAACCCGATGCCCGCCGGGAAGTTCAGGTTGTAGGTGTGGTCGCGGCCCAGGATCTCGGGCATCGACACCAGACCCGCGATGCCGCCGGAGAGCAGCATGGCGATCAGCACCATCTTCTTCGCCGACACGCCACCGGCCGCGGCGGCCGTCGACGACTCGCCGGAGGCCTTCAGCTCGAAGCCGAACCGGGTGCGGTTCATCATCACCCAGTAGCCGATGCCCAGCGCCGCGGCCAGGAACACCAGGCCGAACACCGTGCCCGAGGCGCCGAACGAGATGCCCGGCACCCAGCCGCTCTCGTGGATCTCCGGCGTGCGGATGTTGTTGCCGCGCAGCTCGCCGAACACGTCCTCGCGGATCAGGTACGCGGCCAGGCCCAGCGCGAGGCCGTTCATCATGATCGTCGAGATGACCTCGTTCACGCCGCGCGTGACCTTGAGGATCGCCGGGATCGCCGCCCACGCCGCGCCGACCAGCGCGGCCACCAGGATGATCGCCAGGGCGTGCAGGCCGGGCGGCAGGGCGAACGAGCCGCCGAACACCGCCGCGACCACGGCGGCCACCCGGTACTGGCCCTCGACGCCGATGTTGAACAGGTTCATCTGGAACCCGACCGCCACCGCGAGCGCCGCGATGTAGTAGGTCCCGGTGCTGTTGACGATGTCCACGGCGGTCGTGCCCTCGCCGACCTGGGACACCATGGCGCCGAACGCCTCCGCCGGGTTCGCGCCGGACACCACCAGCGCGACGCCGCACAGCAGTGCGGAGAACAGGATCGCCAGGGCGGGCGGCAGCAGCTTGCCGCGCAGGATACCCATTACTCGCCTTCCACTTCCGCGCCCGGCACGGCTTCCACCGCGGGGCTGGTGGCGCCCGCGCCGGTCATCGCGCTGCCGAGGTCCTCCGGGGTCACCGTGCTCGGGTCGGCGTCGGCGACCAGCCGGCCGCGCAGCATGACCTTGATGGTGTCCGACAGGCCGATCAGCTCGTCGAGGTCCGCCGAGATCAGCAGCACCGCGAGCCCGCGGGCCCGGGCGCGCTTGATCTCGTCCCAGATCAGCGCCTGCGCGCCGACGTCCACGCCGCGCGTCGGGTGCGAGGCGATGAGCAGCACCGGGTCACCGGACAGCTCCCGGCCGACCACGAGCTTCTGCTGGTTGCCGCCGGACAGCGCGGCGGCGGGCACGTCGATGCCGGGCGTGCGGACGTCGAACTCGTCGACGATCCGCTGGGTGTCCTTCTTCGCGCCCGGGAGGTCCAGCCACTGGCCCTTGGACACCGGGGTGCGGGTCTGGTAGCCCAGGATCCGGTTGGCCCACAACGGTTGCGTGAGCAGGAGGCCCTGCCGGTGCCGGTCCTCGGGCACGTACCCGATGCCGGCCTCGCGGCGGGCCAGCGTGCCCAGCCTGGTCAGGTCGCGGTCACCGAGCAGCACCCGGCCGTGGTGCGCCTTGCGCATGCCCATGATCGTCTCGACCAGCTCGGTCTGCCCGTTGCCCTCGACGCCCGCGATGCCGACGACCTCGCCGGAGCGCACCACCAGGTCGATCCCGTCGAGGACCGGCCGGGTGCCTTCCTCGGCGACCAGGCCCAGGTTCTCCACCTGGAGCACGACCTGGTCGGTGACCGTGGACTCGCGCGTCTCCGGGCTGGGCAGCTCGCTGCCGACCATCATCTCGGCGAGCTGGCGGGAGCTGACCGCCTTCGGGTCGGCCGTGCCGACCGTGGTGCCGCGCCGGATCACCGTCACGGAGTCGGCGATCGCGCGCACCTCGTCCAGCTTGTGCGAGATGAACAGGAACGTGAAGCCCTGCTCCTGCATCCCGCGCAGGGTGGTGAACAGCTCGTCGACCTCCTGCGGCACCAGCACCGCCGTCGGCTCGTCCAGGATGATCACCTTGGCGCCCCGGTAGAGCACCTTCAGGATCTCCACGCGCTGCCGGTCGGCGACACCGAGCCGCTCGACCAGCACGCCGGGGTCGACGGTCAGCCCGGTGGACTTCGCGAGGGTCTGGATGACCTTGCGGGCCTTGCCGCCGATGCCGTGCAGCGATTCGGCGCCCAGGACGACGTTCTCCTGCACGGTGAGGTTGTCGGCGAGCATGAAGTGCTGGTGCACCATGCCGATGCCGGCCTTGATGGCGTCCGCCGGGCTGCGGAAGCGGACCGGGGTGCCCGCCACCTCGATCGTGCCCTCGTCGGGCTGCTGCATCCCGTACAGGATCTTCATCAGCGTGGACTTGCCCGCGCCGTTCTCACCGCACAGCGCGTGCACTTCGCCGGCCCGCACGGTCAGGTGCACGTCGCTGTTGGCGACCACGCCGGGGAACCGCTTCGTGATGCCCGACAGCACGACGGCGGGCGCGCCGGCGTCGGTGGCGGCAGGGGTGCTAGTGCTCATTCAGGCTCCTAAAACCACGCAATGGGCCTCGCGAGTGGGTGCTCGCGAGGCCCATGCGCACGGCGAGGATCAGCTCGTCGGCTTGTCCGAGACCTTGATCTTGCCCTCGATGATCTGGGCCTTGTAGCCCTCCAGGACCGCCTTCAGGTCGTTGTCGATCTTGCCACCGGAGGTGGCGTAGCCGACGCCGTCGACCTTGAGGTCGAAGACCTGCGGCAGGCTGCCCAGGTCGTTCTTGGCGACGGCCTTGACGAAGTCGTACACGGCGACGTCGACGCGCTTGAGCATGGACGAGATGATCACGTCCTTGGACTCGGCGACGGTGGCCTGGTTGTACTGGTCGGAGTCGACACCGATCGCCTTGACGTTTGCCGACTTCGCGGCCGAGAAGACACCCTTGCCGGAGGCGCCCGCGGCGTGGTACAGCACGTCCGCGCCGGCCTCGATCTGGCCCTTCGCGGCCTCCTGGCCCTTGGTCGGGTCCTGGAACCCGGTGAAGTCACCGGCCGGGGTCAGGTACTTCTTCTCGATCTTGATGTCCGGCGCGGCGGTCTTGGCGCCCTGCTCGAAGCCCGCGTCGAACTTGCCGATCAGCGGGATCTTCACGCCGCCGACGAAGCCCACGTGGCAGGTCTTCGACTGGTAGGCGGCGATGACACCGGCGAGGAAGGAGCCCTGCTCCTCGGCGAACACCAGCGGGGTGACGTTCGCGGCGCCGTCGACGACACCGTCCACGATGGCGAACTTGACGTTCGGGAACTCGGGCGCGACGACCTTCAGCGACTCGGCGTAGGCGAAGCCGACACCGATGATCGGGCTGTAGCCCTCGCTGGCGAGCTGGCGCAGACGGGTCTGCTTGGCGTCCTCGGCCTCGTTGGGCGCGGCGGTCAGCTCCTTGACCTCCTTGATGCCCAGGTCGGCCTTCGCCTTGTCCAGGCCCGCCGCGGCGGAGTCGTTGAACGACGCGTCGCCCCGGCCGCCGATGTCGTAGGCGAGACCGACCTTGAGGGCACTGCCGTCCACCTTTTCCTCGGTGGCGGTGGTGCCGGAGGTCGCGGTGGCAGCAGCCGGCTTGTCCGCCAGCTTGCACCCACCCGACGCGTTGTTGGTCGACCCGGTTCCGGTGCCCCCGTTGTCCTTCGCACAGGCGGCCATCGACAGAACGCTGGTCAGCGCGATCGCGGCCACCGCGATGCCACGCATTCGACGACGCACGGCTCGTCTCCCTCCCTGCTCATCGAGCAGACATTCCCGACGGCGTTGTCGGGTTCCGAGTGGCGAACCGTACCCCGTAGTAATGACCACTGCGCACGTGGCGGCCCGCACGTGACCTAATCGTTGGTGCTGCCCGGCGAGTCCGCCACTCGGGGTGATCTCCCGGTCTCAGGCTGTTGATCTCAGCTACGGAGTGTCACGGATTGAACCGTTATTAGGGCAGTCCCGTAGTCAACTGTGGAGGCCCAGGGCCAACGGCGGAGCCCTGGCCTCCCCACCCTCCGAGCCCCCCTCACATGCGGCCCTCAACCGCTCGCCGCAGACCGCCCACGAGGCTGCTTTGGCCGGTGCACGAGCGGTTGCTTTTGGCAGTTGCTTTTGGCGCGCGCAGCGCGCCCGCTTTTGGGCTTTTCCGTCCTCCCCGTATGGCCTGCCCGAAGGGCTACCACACTTTCCCGGGGTTGGGCCAAAAGGTTTTCGCTGGGCACGAGCAAAATTTTCGACCAACCCCGGGAAGTGTGGTTGGCTTTGCCAGGCCATACCGGGAGGACGGAAGAGCCCTCGCTTTTTGCTCTTCCATCCTCCTTGGCGTCGTGCCGGCCGGCGAGGTGCTTTTGATCTTGCGAGCGCGAAGCGCGTTACTTGCGAGCGAAGCGTTGCGTTTCAAGCGTAAAGCGCCTCGCCGGCGGGCTGACCACCGATGGGGAGGGAAGAGTGTCGACTCCCCCACCGCATGGCCCGGCAAAGCCAACCGCGATTGTGGCCGGGTTCCGCAAAAACCTTTGCTCGTGCCTCATAAACTTTTCGACTCCACCCGACCAAGATCGTGGTAGCCCTTCGGGCAGGCCATACGGTGGGGGAACCGAAGCCCTTCCCGTGGCTGATAGCCGGCCCGCCGCGCGGAGCGCGGCGAAAAGCAGCCGCTGCGCGGCCAAAAGCGCGGATGGGCTGGCGAGTGCGGCCGAGTGGGCTGCCGGCGGGATGTGCGGGCTGCCGGGCGGCGACCGCCGGAAGCCACGGGAGTGGGCCACCCGTTGGTGGCGCGTTGGGACCGCGTTGGCGGCGCCCGCTGAACTCCAGGCTGCACCGGTATCCACCCCAGGAGGCAGCCTTGGACCCCCGCGCATGGCTCGACGACTACGAGTCGCGGATCGCCGACCTGCAACGCAAGTCCGCCGACCTGCAAGAGAACTTCGCCGCCGCCAACGGGCGCGCCACCAGCCAGGACGGGCAGGTCACGGTCACCGTCGGGCCCAACGGCGCGCTGATGAGCCTGGAGTTGGGGCACCGCGCGTGCGACCTCGGCCCCGCCCGGCTCACCGCCGTGATCCTGGAAACCGCCCGGTCCGCGCAGAAGGTGGCGGCGGCCAAGGTGGTGGAGGCGTTCGAGCCGCTCGGCGCGGACACCGAGGCGATGCAGTTCGTCCTCGACTCGATCGCCGCCCACGAGCCCGAGGAAGTCGACGAGTTCGACCCGGAACCCGAGCCGGAGCCCGAACCGCAGCGGGTCCCGCACCGCCCGCAGCCGGTCGCGGCCCAGCAACGGCCCGTCAAGCGGGCGGCGCGGGACGACGACGAAGACGACGACAACCAGCCCTGGTGACCTAGGAAGGCCAAGCCATGACCGCCCCCGACACGCCGATCGCTTCGCCTCCCGGGATGGAGATCACCGAGGAGAACAAGTTCAAGGGCTCGTTGTTCATCGAGGCCTTCGACGGGCTGATCGACTCCATCGGCAAGGACGCCGAGTCCGAGACCGAGAGGGTCCTGGACATCACCTTCAACGCGATCGGCGCGGCCTCGTCGGTCGCCATGTTCGCCATGGACCCGTTCGGCTCGCTGCTCGGCGCGGGCATCGGTTGGCTGATCGAGCACGTGTCGTTCCTCAAAGAGGGTCTCGACCAGCTCATGGGCGACCCCGAGGACATCCAGGCCAACGTCGACGCGACCAAGAAGCAGGCCGCCGAGATCCGCGTGCTCGCCGAGGACCACAAGCAGGGCCTGGTGAAGTTCGACGGCTGGACGGGCCAGTCGTCCGAACGGTTCCAGGCCAGCATGGACGCGATGGGCAAGGAACTCGACGACCTCGCGGGCGCCGTCGAGACCAAGGCCAAGATCGTCGCGATCTGCGGCGTGCTGGTGCAGGTGCTGCGCGACATCGTCCGGGACCTGATCGCCCAGTTGCTCGGGTCGCTGCTGGCCGGCGCGATCGCCGCCGCCGCCGCCGCGATCCCGACGTTCGGCGCGTCGATCGCGGCGTTCATCGGTTTCGCGGTCGGCAAGGCGGTGGCGCTGGCCACGAACATCGCCTCGCGCATCGCGAAGCTGATCGCGGCGCTGACCCGGAACATGGGCCGGATCAAGAACCTCGACGACATCGTCACCAAGATCGGCAAGGGCTGGGACCGGTTCGAGAACATCGCCGACGTCGCCGAGATCGCCTGGGAGGGCTACAAGGCCGCCAACGACGTCGACAAGGACATCGACAAGGCGAAGAAGCAAGACGACGAGATGGACAAGGTCCAGGCGGCCAACGACAAGGCCAAGGAGGCCAACGAGAAGTACCAGGCCGCCAAGGACGAGGAGAAGAGGCAGGCCGACGAGGCCAAGGCCGCCGGCGACAAGCTCAGCGCCGCTTCGGACAAGGCCGCCGAGGCCAACAAGAAGGCCCAGGAGGCGGCGGACGCGGTGAACAAGGCCGCCGCGTCCGGCGACCAGGCCGCCTACGACGCGGCGAAGGCGAAGTTCGACGCGGCCAAGGCCGAGGCGGACGTGGCGCGCGGCGAGGCTGCCCGTGCCGCCGAGGCCGCGGCGAAGGAAGCCCGCGACATGTCGGACGCGGCGAACAAGTCCAAGGACGCGCTGGACGCCACCAAGGCGCCCGACGACGCCGCCAAGGCCGCCTACGACGAGTACAAGAAGAACAACCCGGGCGGCTCCGCGGACCCCGCGCAGGACGCGGCGGCGAACGACATGTCCGCCAAGAACGACGCCGCCAAGGCCGCGAACGCCAAGTACGAGCAGGCCAACGCCGACTTCGCCGCCGCCAACGCCGCCGCGGCCGAGGCCAACGCGAAGGCCTTCGCGTCCGGCAGCGACGCCGACATCGCGGCGGCCGAGCGCGCGTCGAAGGCCGCGCAGGAGGCGGGCAAGTCCGTCGAGCAGGCCGCCGCCGACGCGAAGTCGTCCGGCGAGGCCGCGAAGTCCGCCTACGACTCGTACCAGGCGAAGTACTCCGCTCCGTCCACGGACACGAGCAGTTCGCCCAAGGTCCAGGTCTAGCCACCCCGCAGGAGAGAACCGCTCATGGCGCCCAAGAACCCCGGTGGCAGCAGCAGCACCAGCCCGTCGCCGTCGCCGTCGCCGTCACCGTCACCGACGCCTCCCCCACCGCCGGTGGGCGGCCCGACGGGGTCCTCCGGGTTCGGCATGAGCGGTTCCACCATGGACGGCCTCCAGTCCAAGGCGGGGGACTTCCAGTCCAGGCTGAACGCCATCACCGGCGGGCTGCGCGGGTTGCAGCTGGGCGGGAACTCGCTCGGGCCCATCGGGCTGTTCGCCGTGCCCGCGTTGAACAACTCGAACAACAACTCGGTGGCGCAGGCGGAGCGGGCGGCGACGACGTTCGGCAACGTCCAGGCGGGGTTGAAGGCGACCGCGCAGACGCACTTCGACACGGATCGCAACAGCCAGAAGGAGTTCAACAAGTTCAACCCGGACTCCGGGGCGCAGAAGCCGCCGGGCGGGCCGACCACGGCTCCCCCGGTGTCGCCGAAGCCGTCGGGGCCGCAGGTCAGCACGTTCGGCGGGGTGAAGGGCGGGACCGGACCGGGCGTTCCGGGGGCCACGCCGCCGGGCGGGCCCTCGGTCAGCCCGATCACCGGGCCCAAGGGCGGCCCCACCACCGGCCCGGCCGGCGGACCCAAGCCCTCCGGCGGGCCTTCCGTCGCGCCGATCACGGGCCCCAAGGGCGGCCCGACCACGACTCCGACCGGCGGACCGACAACGCCTGGCGGACCATCCGTCACACCCATCACCGGCCCCAAGGGCGGCCCCACCACCAGCCCGACCGGCGGACCCAAGACACCTGGTGGGCCTACGGTCGGCCCGATCACCAGCCCCAAAGGCGGCCCCACCACCACCCCGACCGGCGGACCCAAGACACCCGGTGGGCCTACGGTCGGCCCGATCACCAGCCCCAAGGGCGGACCGGTGCCCACCGGGTCGTTCCCGTCCACGACCGTTCCGCCGACGACCTCCCCGAAGGGCGGCGGCAGCACCCCGTCCAGCGGCCCCAAGGTCCCCGGTGGCGTCCCCGGCGGCGTGCCGGGCGGTGTGCCCGGGACGCCCCCACCCGGCTCCAACCTCGGCCCGGGCGCGAAGACGGCGGCGGGCGCGGTCCCCACGGCCACCCCGCCGACCACCAACCCCGCCACCGCCACGCCCAAGGGCGGCACGGTCCCGCCGATGGCCGGCGGCGTGCCACCGATGGGCGCGGCGCCGGGCGGCCCGGCGGCGGCGAACACGGACCGGTCGAGCAAGTTCACCGGCGGCCCCGCCAAGGGCGTCTTCGACACGCCCAAGCCGCCCACCGGCAACGGCACCATCGACAAGGCCCCGACGTCGTCGCCGTCCACCCCACCCGCCGCACCGCCGTCATCCAACGCGAAGACGGACAGCCCCAAGCCACCCCCCGGCCAGGTCCCGCCGCCGTCGACGCCGAGCCAGCACACGCCCCCGTCCGGCGCGCAGCCGAAGCCCACCGTCCCCACCCCGCCGATCAATCCGGCCGCCACCCCGACGCCCCCGGGCGCGGTCCCCCGGTGGCGGCCCCCGGTGCCACGCCCGGCGCGACCCCGCCCGGCGGCGACCGGGCTGGCAAGTTCACCGGCGGCCCGGGCAAGGGCGTGTTCGACGCGCCCAAGCCCGCCACCCCGGACGGCACCATCACCAAGGCACCGCCGTCCTCCCCCTCGACCCCACCCCCGGCCCCAAGCCGACCCCGGTCACCCAAGCACCGGCCACCCCGCCCCCAGTCACCTCACCCCCGGTCACCCCGCCCCGGTCACGCGGGCCCCGGTCACGCCGGCCCCCGCCACGCCGAATCCGGTCACGCCGGCCCCGGTCACGCCGAATCCGGTCACGCCCACCACGGACCAGCCGATCCTTACCCGCCCGGCACCCGCCCCGGCAACCACCTCGACGAGCCCGAACCCGAACCCGAACCCCACCCCGGGACCGAGCACCGGCGCGAACCCGACCCCCAACACCACCCGCCCCCGGCCCCACCGATCACCCCGGCACCCCGGCCCCACCCGCCGTCACCCCGGTGGTCGCCCCCGGAGTCGTGGTCAACACCGGCGGGAAAGCACCAGTCGGCCCACCGCCCTCGGGCTTCGCCCAGGTCGCCGACACCATCAAGAACGTCGGCCGCATCTTCCAGCCCGCCCCGCCCCGACCCCGACCTCCGACCCACCCCGACGGTCACCACACCCAGCCCCATGGCCCGGTCCTCAAGCCGAGCGCCAACCCGTCGGCAATGGACGTCGACACGCTCAAGGGACACATCACCCAGGCCGTGCAGCAGGGCGCACCCGTCCGCGCCCGCATCCTGCTCAACCGCCTGAGCGGCACCGACCTCCACCCCGAACTCCAGGCGCACTTCGACCAGGAGGTCGCCGCCAACCCGAGCGTGCCGCCGGTCGACGTGCCCAAGCAGGTCAACTTCGTCTGGTTCGGCAACACGCCCAAGCCCGGCGCGGTCGACAACATGGTCGAGTGGGCCGGCAAGGCCAGGCAGACCGACGGCCAGTGGAAGATCACCCTCTGGACCGACCAGGGCGCCGCCAACTGGGCCCGGACGTCGTCAAGCAGCTCAACGACGCCGGCATCGAGATCGAGACCGGCACCGACGCCCTGGTGAACGACCTGTCCCTGGACGTCGAGAGCCGCGCCGACAACCGCAAGCCCACCCTCGCCGAGATCTACCGGCACGCCGACCAGGCCGGCGCCTACAACCTCGCCTCCGACATCGCCCGCTACGCGGTCCTGGCCAAGCAGGGCGGCGTCTACGCGGACGTCGACATCGCCCCCGGCTCGGTCGACCTCAACGCGATGGGCGACATCCGGATGCGCCAGGACGACGTCCCGCTGTTCGCCCCGCGACTGCGCGACGAGACGAGCGTGCGCGACGAACTGGGCCTGGGCAAGAACGACCCGATCAGCCCCGAGCAGGTGTCGGAGGCCGCCGACAAGCGGTACGACAAGGGGTCGCTGAACAACAACTTCATCGTCGCGCCGCCGAGTTCGAACTTCATCCGGTCGTTCGCGGACACCATCCCGCAGAAGTACACGTCCCTGAAGAACCAGATGCCGCCCCAGACCTTCGACAGCCAGCTGAAGAACCTGGCGTCGGACATCTCCGGCCCGACCGTGCTGAACGACTCGCCGGTCCCCTGGATGAAGCCGTCCGAGGGCCTCATGGGCCGCTACACCATGGACAACTCGGACCTCGGCTTCCAGCCGTTCGAGAACGGCCCGCTCAAGCCGCTGGTCCAGCCGACCGACTTCAACGCCCTGTTCGACCCGACCGTCAAGGACCAGTGGTCGGGCCTCCAGTGGGTAACCGACCTCAGCAGCGACCAGCTCGACACCCCGGCCGTCCCGTCCACCGACCCCGGCCCCTCCAGCCGCCCGGCCCCGCAACCCACCACCACCCCCGACCCGAATCCGGCACCGCCGAACACCGACGCGCCCCCGCAGTCCCGGGACGTCTCCAACGACGAGTCCTGGCGGCACAGCACCGAAAGCAACGCGGACTGGTTCACCCCGGACAACCCACAGCCGTCGAGCCAGTGGGACTCCGTGCGGGACAAGGCACCCGTGCGCACGGTGGACACCGAGGTGGCCGACGTGCAGCGGTCGAGCACGCCGGGCAGCATCGACTCGATCACCGGCCTGATCAAGCACGACGTGCGCCGGATGGAGGTGGCGCCCGGCCAGTGGGTCAAGGAGTACACGCTCAAGGTGCACCTCAACCCGGCCGACGGCGTGTCACCGTCCACCGTGGACGAGGTGCGGAACAGGGCCACCGAGGGCGTCGACCGGCTCCTCAACAACGGCTACCGGCTGCCGTCCGGGGACCAGTTCCACGCCCGGGTCGAGTTCGTGACGGACCCGGCGCAGGCGCACACCAGCGTGAACGTCTCCACCAACCCCAACGCGGACCAGCTCAACTGGAGCACGAGCTCCTCCGCGAACGTGCTGGCCCACGAGGTAGCGCACTACTTCGGCCTGCCCGACGAGTACAAGGACGCCGCCGGCCCGGACGCCCGCATCTTCAACAGCGACGGCAAGCCGCTGCCCGCCGGGCACACCCAGTCCAACCTGGTGGTCCAGGACAACGGCCTGATGGGCGCGGGCGTGGACGCCGACCCGGCGCTCAAGCCGCGGCACCTGTGGCAGATCGAGCGCACCACCAGCAGCCAGGTGATGGTCCCCGACGCCGACCACGCCACCCTCCACAACCCGGACTCCCCGCGCCAGTCCCCACCGCCCCGCCTCCCCGACCACGGCACCCGCCCCGACACCGACGTCCGCTCGTTCGGCCCACCCCCGCCGCCACCACCTCCGGCACCGACCACGACCAGCCAGAGCGCGCCCCCGCCACCCCCGCCGCCGCCCGGCAACCAGAACCTCGCGCCGAACAACCAGGGCGCACCGCCGAACCACCAGGGCGCACCGCCGCCACCCCCGCCACCCGGCGGCCCTTCCGCCCAGCAGAACGCCGGCCCGCCCCCACCCCACCCCCCGGTGGTCTCCCGCCGCAGCCGAACGCCGGCCCGTCCCAGCCACCGGCCACGTTCTCCGCGCGCCTGAACGACTCCCTCACCGAGGGCGTCTCCTCGCGCCTGCCCGAGACCCTCCCGTCGGCCCCGCTGGAGATCGCGGGCGTCCAGGTCGACGTCGGCCACATCCAGGCCGGTTTCGACGCGATGTTCGACACCCTCCAGCACGACTACGGCATCACCACCCGGCCCGCGGTCGACCCGAACCTGATCGTGCGCCTCGACGAGGGGACGTTCGCCCGGCACTTCGCCGTCCAGCAGGCACTCGACGAAGCCGTCAACACCGAGGACCGCGGCCAGTCCGACCTGACCACCGACCAGCTCACCGGCCAGGGCATCGACCCGGAGCAGGTCCGCGCCGAGATCCTCAGCCCCGACTTCCTGGCCCGCCTGAACAACGGCGACCCGGACGCGACCGCCCGCCTGGACCAACTGCTCGACCAGATCGCCCAGCTCAAGGCCGGTCAGTCCGACGCGGACGCCATGCGCCAGCAGTTGATCCAGAACACCCTGACCAACCCGGCCCGGGCGATCAACGGGCACGTCCTGCTCAACACCGGACACCTGAACGGCCTCTCCACCGACCCCGCGCGCCGCGCCGACGCGATCCGGCACCTGCTGGTGCACGAGTTCATGCACGCGCACTCGGTGGGCAGCGACCAGACCTTCGCGCACCGGCACGGCGAGGGCGGCCTCTACAGCGCCAACCTCAACCCCGACGAGGCGATGACCGAGATGCTCGCCCGCCGGGTCACCGACGCGCTCGCCGGGCGACTGGGCGAAACGCCGCAGTACAACGAGTTCCCCGGCGGCGGCAACCGCTACCAGGACAACGTCGACCGGCTCGCCACCGAGCTGAACCGACCGAACCGCGACTGGAACCCGTTCAACGCGGACCAGGCCTTCCGCACCATGCTGAACGAGTACTTCGGCGCGACCCCGGCCACCCAAACCCCGCCCCCGGCCGACGACAACGGCGCGCCACCACCACCCGCCCCGCGCACCCGCCCGGCTCCGCCGCAGGCGATCCCGATGGTCGTGGTCACCCCGCCGGTCCCCACCACCGTGCTCCCCGGCCCCCTCCCCGAGTTCTTCCAGTCGAACCAGGCCCTCGGCACGATCGCCACCAACGACGTCCAAGGCGCCGCCAAGGTGACCCGCGCCCTCACCGCACTCCTCACCACCCAAAACCCCAACGCCGAGCAGCTCGGCGTCGACCACATCGGCCACCAGCTCGACACGAACTTCGAGTCGTTCCTCGGCCCCGGCCGCACCTTCCAGGTCAAGGTCGGCGGCACCTGGCTCGACGCCAAGGTCCAGGCCGTCCTGCACAGTCCGGCCGCCGACCCGACCAGCACCCCGCCGCAGACCACCAAGGTCGACATGCAGGTCAACAGCGGCGCGACCACGTCCACCACGACCAACCTCACCACCGCGAACTCGGTCGGCGTCAGCGCGTCCGCCAGCCAGGGGCTCGGCGCGTACGGGGCGCTCTCGGTCAGCACCCCGCTCTCCACCCCGGCCACGACCGTCACCACCAGCACGTCCGCCGTCGACAACCGGGTGATCCGCGCGGGCGAGACCTCGACGCAGGTCGACGTCCCGGTGTCCGTCCTGGTCACCCTCTCCGACCCGGTCACGGGCACGGTCCTGGACCAGGCGAGCGTGCGCACGGACGACGACGGCCCGGTCGGGGTGTCCCTCCAGATCCCGGACGACCTGCGCCACCTCGGCCCGGGCCTCCCCGGCGAGGTCAAACCGCCGAAGGACGACTGGGGCACGAAGGTCGAGCACGTCGTCCCCGAGGCCGTGTACGTCAACCCGGCCGACGCGAACGCCGCCTACCAGGCCCTGTCCGGGGCCCTGCACCCGTCGATCACGCTGCCCGGCGCGGACGGCCGCACGGCCCTGCGGGACTTCCTCAGCGGCACCAGCATCCGCGACAACCTCGGCCCGATGCTCGGCGGCTGGGTCACCTCACCCAACCTCACCAGCCCGAACGGCGGTCACACGGGCGCGGTGCGGATGACCGCGCACCCGGTGTCCGCGGAACTGCTCGGCACCCACGACGCCGCCCAGCTGCGCCTGCACGACGCCACCACCACCGGCACCGGCACCAGTTCCACGGTCAGCAGCGGCGTCGACGTGAGCGCGGCGGTCGGCGGTGGCGTGGGCGCGCCCAGCGTCGGCGTCGGCTCGGCCGGCCTCACCGGCGGCTACGGCGCGAAGACGTCGGTCACCGCCAACACCGGCACCACGACGACCAACAAGACCGGCATCCAGGTCAAGGGCGACACCGGCCTGTACAAGGTGACCACGAACGTCGAAGTCCAGACGTCCAACGGAAAGAGCCACACCTTCCCGGTCACCTCCTACGTCCGCATGGGCCTGCACGAGGCCGCCGCGCACGGCCTGCCCACCCCGCCCGGCACGCGCGACACCCTCACCAAGGACACCAAGGACGGCAAGCCGCGCTACGAGCCGCTCTACCTGTCGACGGGCCTGGCCGCGGGCAACATCCGCGTCGGCGAGTTCGCGCCGGCGAGCAACGTGCAGCCCGCCGTGGAAAAAGCGTTGCGCGACCTACCGGGCTTCGCCGGCCTGCTGCCCTCCTGGGACAAGCCGGGCAACCGCCTGACGATCGGCCACAAGTCCGCCGAACTGGCCCAGCAGCTGGCAAACCAGCGCAAGCTCGACGCCGAACTGTCACCCACGGCACTCAAGTCCAAGATGGACAGCCTGCTGGGACCGGGCGTCCAGTTCCAGTTCAAGCGCGAGGGCAAGGCGCACGACAACTTCGTCAACGTCAAGATCACCGCGAAGCTCGCCGAGGGCACGCACCTCGGCGAAGCGGACGCGCGCAACATCCGCGGCTCGTCGTCCACCGCGCCCAAGCTGGACAGCGCCGCCACCACCCAGAAGGGCTTCAGCGTCGGCGTCGAGGGCCGCGGTGGCGCGT
Organism: Actinosynnema sp. CA-248983; assembly: GCA_050954585.1. Classification (GTDB taxonomy): domain Bacteria; phylum Actinomycetota; class Actinomycetes; order Mycobacteriales; family Pseudonocardiaceae; genus Actinosynnema. Next base: position 8,033,884 of record CP191863.1, read on the forward strand.
CGCTCAAGCCGCCGGGCGCGAGCGTGTCGCCGACCGCGACCCTGGCCGCGAAGTACAACCAGTCCACGGCCGTGAAGACCACCGCGGGACCCACGGTGGCGAGCAACTCCCTGCACGTCGGCAGCGCGGACGCGCAGGTCTTCGCCCACCGGGTCGACTTCACCATCGAGATCACCGAGTTCAGCCGCACCCAGGCGTGGGTCAAGCGGGTCACCGTCGGCTCGCCGTACCTCCAGGTGCCCGACCCGAAGACGGTCGCCACCATCACGTCCGCGGACAACCCCGACCTCGGCGGCAAGGTCCACCTGTGGGTGTCGGACGGGTCGGCGCTCAAGACCGACCAGAAGGCGTTCAAGCCCGGCGACCCCACCACCGTGCCGCTGCCGCCCACCGTCACCGTCTCCTCGGTGCTCAACCCGCCCACCGCCAAGCCGAAGCAGCCGGACTGGCTGCACGTCGAAGCGGTGGCGAACGCGGAAACGTTGCGGGACAACGCGATCAAGCTGCTCAACGAGGCCGCGGGCGGCAAGGACACCGCGCTGACCGCGCCCGGGACCGAGTCGCGCAACCAGATCGACAAGATGTTCGCCCCGGAGAACCTCAAGGCGAACCTGCGCAAGATGACCGAAACCGGCGTCGGCGAGACCGGCCTGCGCTACGACCGGCGCGTCGCCGACCGGACCGGCGCCATCGGCATGTCCGTCGAGCTGAGCGGCCCGCGCCTGGTGTCGGTCTCGGACGTCACGCCGACGGAGAACTCCACCACCGGCGGGTCGAAGGCGGCCGAGACCACCACCGAGAACAAGTCGGTGGACGGGACGGCGTCCGTCGGCTTCGGCGCGCGGCCCAGCGGCGCGTCCCCCAAGGGCGCGAGCGGGTTCACCGCGCAGGGCAAGTGGACGCCGTGGTCGAAGTCCGCCGCGAAGACCACCGAGGTCGGCGGCTCCGTGGACCGCAACCTGGTCACCCCGCCCGCCGAACGCACCGTGCTGGTGCAGATGGACGCCACGTTCACCGTCGCGACCGAGAGCCGCAACGAGAACATGGCGCACAAGGGCACCTCGCAGGCCAAGGCGGCGGCCGTGCTCATGCCCGGCGGCGTGTTCGTGCGGGTCAGCGAGCAGACCGCGCGCGAGATGGGCCTGCTGCCGGACGTCAAGCAGCCGGAACCGGCCAAGCACGGCACGATGCAGCCGCCCAAGCGGCTCACCCCGAACGAGCCGGGCGCGCTGGGCCTGAGCCTGGTGGACAAGGCGCCCGACCTGTCCGCGACCGTGAAGGACCTCGCCGCGCAGGTCAACAAGGACACCAAGCTCATCCCGGACTCGGTGCTCGACGATTCGATGGGCAACCTCCAGCGCCTGGTCGACCTGACCTCGCCGACCGGCGTGAAGGCGCTGGTGGACAGCGCGCTGGACGGCGGCGTGCCGCTGCTGCTGCACAAGCCGGGCACGGTGATCGGCAAGGACAGCTACCAGGTCACGCTGAAGGCGCACGTGGGTGCGCCGGTGTTCGACAAGGCGGTCAACGACGGCCGCGATATCGAGCACACGGTCGCGGGCACCCGCAAGAACGCCGACGCCCAGGGCAAGGGCACGAGCTGGGGCCTGGGCGTGAAGGTGCCCGGCAGCGCGGTGCCCGACGCGTCGGGGAACCTGTCCGGCAACGTCGGGGTCGCGGTCGGCGCGAACGTCGGCGTCGCGCGGAGCAAGACCACGACCGACGCCACCACCGACCAGTTCGGGCACCTGCACGCGGGCAGCGGGCCGGCGGTCCGCTACGACGTGCCGGTCCGGTTCGAGCTGGTGGTGGAGAAGGGCAGCAAGGTCGTCGGCCGGGCGGTGAGCCCGGAGACCACCCTCGGGGTGCGGCTGCACGCGGACAGCGTGCGGGTGCAGCCGCCGACCGGGCCGGAAGCCCGCGACGGCTACCGCGCCGAGGCGACCGGCCGACTGCCGGCCGACGCCGCGTCGGACCAGGTCAGCGCATGGCAGAGCGCGGGCGTGGACCTGCCGACCACCGCGTCCGTCGAGGGCATGCGGGGCGCGGCGGACGTGCGGCGGGCCGCGATCGCGGCGTTGCAGAAGGCGGGCGCGGGCAGCGGGATCACCGGCAAGGGCACGGCCCCGCTGAACGCCCTGCTGTCCACGCTCAGCTCCGAACACCTCCAGGCCGGCCTGCCCGGCATGACCAAGGAACCGCTGGACGTCCCCGGCCTGCACGAGTCCACGCTGGGCTCGGCGCAGCACGCGGACCTGAAGGTGTACGCGCGGCTGGTGAACCCGAAGCTCGGCTCGCTCAGCGACTCGGTGAACCTGGAGAACCCGACCACGACCGTGCACGCGGTGTCCACGGACGTGAAGTCCGCGCAGACCGGGGACGTGTCGATCGGCATCGCCGGCGGTGGCTTCTCGCAGGCCGACCCGGACCCGGTCCGCACGCCGAACTTCACCACCGGCGGGATCGAGGGCAAGCACGCGAGCGAGGCGTCCACGACGGACTCGTCCGGCCCGACCGGCAACAAGGTGCAGAACCTCAAACCGCAGGGCCGCACCGGGTTGGTGGAGTTCGACGTCGAGTACCGGCTGGTCGCCGACCTGGGCGGCGGCAAGGTCGGCGTGTACGACCTGACCGTGCCCGGTTCGGCGGACGTCCGCATGCCCTCCGCCGAGGTGGAGAAGCTGCTCGGCCCCATCGGCGACGACCTGGGCGCGGCGCAGAAGCAGGTCGCGGACACCGCGAAGGCGTGGCGCACGGCCGAGGTCGCCGTGGACGACGCCCGCCACGCCGCGCAGGACCTGATCACCGACTCCGCCGCGGCGAAGGCGGAGGCGCAGAAGGCCGTCACCGACGCCCACGGGACGCTGGAGAAGGCCGTCGAGGCCCGCGACAAGGCCGCGCAGGACCTGCCGGACCTGGAAAAAGCGCTGGAAGACGCCCGGATCGAGGAGCAGAAGGCCGCCGACGACCTCCGGGACCGGCAGAACGACATCCCCGACCTGGAACGCCTGGCCCGGCGGACGGCCGAGTTCGCCAAGCTCGCCGACGAGGACGTGAAGACGACCGGCGAGGCGGTCGGCGCCCAGGAGGAGCGGGTGCGCACGGCGACCGAACGCCTGCGGCTGGCCAACGAGAACCTGGAGGCCGCCAACCAGGCGCTGGCCACGTTCTCGGGTCCGCCCGAGGAGCGCGGCCCGCTGGAGACCGGCGTCCAGGAGGCGACCGAGGACGTCGAGTCCCGGACCAAGGACCTCAAGAAACTCGAAGCCAACCTCAAGGCTGCCCAGGACGAGCACCAGACGGCCCTGGACGAGCAGAAGGAGAGCGCCGAGGCCGCCGAGAAGGCCGCCAAGAACCTGGAGGACGCCCGCAAGGCCGAACAGGCAGCAGGCGAACGGCTCACCCTGGCCACCACTGCGCTGGTCCAAGCCGAACTGGACCTCAAGCCGGTCGCCGAGGCGACGGCCCAGGCCGAACTGGACCGCCAGGCCGCTCAGGCGCACTACGACCAGGCGGTCGAGGACGGCCTGCGCATTGTCGAGGACGCCGACCAGGCCATCCTCGACGCCGAGACGACCCTGGCCGAACGCCGCGCCGACGCCGACGCCGAACAGGCCAAGTGGTGGGCCGCCAAGTCGGCGGTCGACCAGCAGATCACCACCTACAACACCACTCCGCCCACCCCGCCGGACCAACCACCCGCCCCTCCCGTCGAGTCGGAGATCCAGCCCGCGCCGCCGCAGGCACCGGCCCCGCGCGGTGTCCCCGTGCAGCCGATGGCCGACCCCCTGCCGGTCACCCCGAGGTCCGCCCCCACCGGCCCCGCACCCGAGCGGTCCTTCGACTTCACCGACGACCTCTCCGACACCCAGCGCACCCAGCTCGACGACCTGGCGACCCAGCTCACCGAGGCCACCGCCCAGCGCGACCGCCTCGGCTACCTGCCGCCCACCGTCGAGGTCTCCGGCGCGAACGCGGCCACCGTGGCGCAGGCCCTGGCCCAGCAGGGCATCGAGTCCAAGGTCACCCCCGGCCGCGCCGACGGCGTGGACGTCAAGGTCGACTGGGACCTCAAGCGCCCTGAGGGCTACGTCGCCCCCACCGCACCGGTCGGCACCAAGGTCACCGAAACGGTGATCACCGCCCAGGAACCGTCACGCTCGGTCCTCGACGACCAGTCCTGGCGACACAGCACCACCCCGGACGCCGAGTGGTTCACCCCAACCAACCCGGTCCCGAACACCACCATCGAGCAAGCTCGCACCACCGCCCCGGTCACCTCGACGGTCCGCGGCGAGGACAGCGGCGTCATGGCCAACTCCGCCGTCACCCCCGACGGCATCACCCTGAACCCGTGGCGCGGCCCCATCGCCTACGACGTCCGCACCATGGCGATCGACGGCGTCGAGGTCCACGACCTCACCGTCAGGCTCCACCTCGACGGCCACCCCGACCAGGCGGCAGCCGTCCAGGAGCGCACCCGGGCCGGCATCGAGGAGCTGTTCAACCAGGGCAACCGCCTCCCCGGCGGCGGACAGCTCCACGTCACCGTCGAGTTCACCAACGACCCCTCCGACGCCCACGCCACGGTCGCCCTCACCGACCCGAACGGCCGCGCCGACCAGCTCTCCTGGCCGGTCGACACCGACCCCCGCCGGCTCGCCCACGAGGTCGGCCACTTCCTCGGGCTCCAGGACGAGTACCTGGAGCCCGACGCGGTGAAGCCGGTCTTCCAGCACCAGGACGGCAAGGGCCGGGTCGTCGCCGACAACGCCCCCATGACCGCCGGCATCGACGCCGCCGACACGGCCCTCAAACCCCGCAACGCCTGGCTCATCGAGAGCCGCATGAAGGCGTTGGAGTCGTTCGACCCGCCCACCGCCGAACCGTGGTCCGACACCGCGCCTCCGCCGAACGCGCCCACCAAACGCACGGTGGACGCCATGGAGATCGACGACGTCCCCGGCGAGCAGTCCAACAAGCGCCAAGAACGCGAAGACGACGACGGACCGTCCGATGTGGACGAAGACGTCGAGATGACCGACGACGACTCGGTCACCCTCGACAACGCGGGCGGCATCCAGAACACGGCCTTCGAGAACCTCGCCCAGGGCCGCGCCCTGACCCCGATCACCCCGGGCGACTACCTCGACCGGACCCGCCGGAGCATCGAGCACAACGAGCCCCCGGCGTTCGTGGTCAACATGATCGTCCGCGCCGGCGAGCTGGACCAGCTGGACACCGTCATCGCGGGCGTCATGGCGAACACCCCGCCCGACCTGCACGGCCGGGTCGCGTTCGTGCTCGGCGTGAACGCCCCGACCCGCGCGGAGATCGACACCGCGCTGGCACAGGTGGCAGCCACCGTCCAGGCCCGCCCGGAACCGATCGCCCTGGTCAACCTCCCCCACCCCAACCGGGGCTTCGCGTTCGGCGAGACCCGCAACCGCACGATGGACAGCAACGCCCACCGCTTCGCCGTCCACGCCCTCGCCGCCAACGGCACCCACCCGTACGTGTCGGTGATGGACTTCGACGCGAGCGACCGCCGCACCCCGTCCGGACAGCACGTCTTCAGCCACGTGACGACCCTCATGGACGCCACGGACGTGGACGACAACCCCGAACCGCTGCGCCCCCTGCTCGTCGGCGGCGGCTACCGGGTCACCGACCCGCGGCAACTGGTCCAGGACACCCTCGCCCGGATCAACGCCGACCAGACCCTCCACCCGGACACCCGGCAGTCCTATGTGGACACCGTCACCGACCCGGACTTCGTCGCCCGCTTCGAACAGCAGGTCGCGGCCGACATGCACGCCCGCCGCAACCAGTCCGGCATCCACCCGCTGCTGCCCTACACGCCGGAGCCGAACCTGTTCGTCGACGCCCTGGTGCCGCTGGTGGACGGCACCGTCCGGTTCGGCCCGGACGGCGCGGAGTTCGGCGGCCTCGGCCGCTCGCTCAACCGGTTCCACGCCACCGAACTGGCCGCCGTGCACGAGCCCGACCTGACCCACGACAACCCGGCGGACGTCCGCGAGCGGGTCAACGTCGACGCGCAGAACAACCGGCACCCGGTGCGCGGCCAGGCGTTCACCACGGACTTCGTCGACGGCGCGACCGGCACCGACCTGTCCCGCCTGGCCTACGGGCAGCTCAAGGACGGCAAGCTGCCCCAGTCGCACACCGCCCTGCCGAACGTGACCGAGCGGTTCGTGGCGAACAAGAAGGCCAAGGAGGGCACCCGGTTCGCCAACCAGCGCACCGAGGCCGCCGCCGGCCGGGTCCCCGAGCCGTTCCCGGTGCCGCCGCCCGGCCAGACCTCGACCACCTGGAACCCGTCCCGCACCACCCAGACCCAGTTGGGCGCGCCGAAGAAGAACGCCCTCAACCCGGCCGTGTCCACGCCCGTGCCCGCGCCGTTCCAGGGCGTCACCGCGGGCATCCAGCCGGAGCACAAGGTGGTGTCGGCGCACGGCCTGGTCACCTCCGACCACGTCAGCGAGGCCCGGCGGCACCTGCGCTTCATCGCCGGCGACCTGCTGCCCACCGCCCCGCCGCCCACCGCCGACGGCCTGTACGCGGCGGTCGGCCAGGCGGCCGGCGTCGACCCGGTGACCCTGCGGCACGGCGTGGTGACCATGGCGTCGAGCGACGAGGCGGCGCAGACCGTCGCGGAGTTCACCGTCGCCCGGCCGATGCGCCGGGGCCACCTGTACGGGGCGCTGGTGGAGCACCTGAACTGGTCGTTCCGCGACCCGGACGAGAACGCCCGGGCGGGCAACGCCCGCGACCTGACCGCCCGGCTGATCGCCACCCGGTTGGGCGTGAACGTGGTCATCCACCAGGGTGGCGCACCGACCGTCCTGCACCCCTTGAACGGCCCGGCGCAGCACTCCGTCGAAATCGAACTCGTCGTGGTGAACGGGGTCGCGACTTACCGAAGGCGCTAGCGGAAACGGTCTCGAAAGGGTCTCGGAAAGCCGGTCCGGATCACTCACCCGAGTGATCCGGACCGCACAGCCGTGCCCTCTGACCTGTGAGATGAATCGGTGCAGACCGCGCGAGGCCGCGTCGGCTTGTCGCGCCGCCTTTCCCGACGATCAGCCTTTCCGATCGGCAGGAAAGGCGGCGCGATGAGCCCACTGTCAGGCGGCCGAGCCGCCGCGACGCCAGTCGCGGCCATTCAACACTGTTCTGTCAGTCACAGACGGCGGCGGCCATTGGGTCGGCGGAACCGCGCGGGACTAGCATCCGGGGGTCAAGGTCCCTCCCAGTGCGGGGAGACCAGTCCACCACTGACGCTGGAGGCCGTTGCGCATGGCCGGCACCACCGCAACCGAGCGGTCGGGCACCTCCAAGGGAGGCGGCACGCTCTACCGTGGCGATCTGGGCATGTGGTCCTGGGTCGCCCACCGCATCACCGGTGTGTTGACGTTCTTCTTCCTGTTCGCGCACGTCCTGGACACCGCGCTGGTGCGGGTGTCGCCGGACGCGTACGACAAGGTCATCGAGACCTACAAGAACCCGATCGTCAACCTGTTCGAGGTCGGCCTCGTCGGGGCGGTGCTCTACCACGCGCTCAACGGCATCCGCGTGATGCTCGTCGACTTCTGGGAGAAGGGTCCCCGCTACCAGCGCCAGATGCTGTGGGCGATCCTCGGCCTCTGGGTGCTCGTGATGATCCCGGGCACCTACTTCATGATGGTCCGCACGGTGTCCGACCTGTTCGGGGGTCACTGAGATGAGCGAGCTGACCCTGGCCAAGCCGCGCTCCCCGCGCCGCCCCGCCGCCCGCCGCAGCAACGGCGAGCTGTACAGCTGGCTGTTCATGCGCATCTCGGGCGTGGCGCTCGTGGTGCTGGTGCTCGGCCACCTGTTCATCATGAACATCCTCGACGGCGGTGTGCACCGCATCAACTTCGGCTTCGTCGCCGGCCGCTGGGCCTCGCCGTTCTGGCAGATGTGGGACCTGGCGATGCTGTGGCTGGCGCAGATCCACGGCGGCAACGGCCTGCGCACGGTCATCAACGACTACGCCCGCAAGGACGCGACCCGGTTCTGGCTCAAGGTGCTGCTGTACGTCTCGATGGTGCTGATCATCAGCCTCGGCACGTACGTGATCTTCACCTTCGACCCGAACATCACCGACTGACCCGCCGCGGGGAGTACCTCGACATGCAGTTCCACAAGTACGACGTCGTGATCATCGGTGCCGGCGGCGCCGGGATGCGCGCCGCGATCGAGTCCGGTCAGCGCGCGCGCACGGCGGTCCTCACCAAGCTCTACCCCACCCGCTCCCACACGGGCGCCGCGCAGGGCGGCATGTGCGCCGCGCTGGCGAACGTGGAGGAGGACAACTGGGAGTGGCACACCTTCGACACGATCAAGGGCGGCGACTACCTGGTCGACCAGGACGCCGCCGAGATCATGGCGAAGGAGGCCATCGACGCGGTCCTCGACCTGGAGAAGATGGGCCTGCCGTTCAACCGCACGCCCGAGGGCAAGATCGACCAGCGGCGGTTCGGCGGCCACACCCGCAACCACGGTGAAGCGGCCGTGCGCCGGGCCTGCTACGCGGCCGACCGCACCGGCCACATGATCCTCCAGACGCTGTACCAGAACTGCGTCAAGCACGGCATCGAGTTCTTCAACGAGTTCTACGTGCTCGACATCTGCCTGACCGAGACCGAGGACGGCCCGGTCTGCACCGGCGCCGTGGCCTACGAGCTGGCGACCGGCGAGATCCACGTCTTCCACGCCAAGTCGGTCGTGTTCGCGACGGGCGGTTTCGGCAAGGTCTTCAAGACCACGTCGAACGCCCACACGCTGACCGGCGACGGCATGGGCATCGTCTTCCGCAAGGGCCTGCCCCTGGAGGACATGGAGTTCTACCAGTTCCACCCGACCGGCCTGGCGGGCCTGGGCATCCTGCTCACCGAGGGCGCCCGCGGCGAGGGCGCGATCCTGCGCAACGCCTCCGGCGAGCGGTTCATGGAGCGCTACGCCCCGACCATCAAGGACCTCGCGCCGCGCGACATCGTCGCCCGGTCGATGGCCCTGGAGGTCATCGAAGGTCGTGGCGCCGGCCCGAACAAGGACTACGTGCTGCTCGACTGCACGCACCTGGGTGCCGAGGTCCTGGAGACCAAGCTGCCCGACATCACCGAGTTCGCCCGCACGTACCTCGCGGTCGACCCGGTGAAGGAGCCGGTGCCGGTGTACCCGACCGCGCACTACGCGATGGGCGGCATCCCGACCAACGTCCACGGCGAGGTGCTGCGGGACAACGACCACATCGTCCCCGGCCTGTACGCCGCCGGCGAGTGCGCGTGCGTCTCGGTGCACGGCGCGAACCGCCTGGGCACCAACTCGCTGCTGGACATCAACGTGTTCGGCCGCCGCGCGGGCATCGCCGCCGCCGAGTACGCCAACGCCCACGAGCACGTGGAGCTGCCCGAGAACCCCGCCAAGGTGGTCGAGGAGCAGGTCGCGCTGGTGCTGTCCGAGCACGGCCACGAGCGCGTCGCGGACATCCGCACCGAGCTGCAGGCCACGATGGACAAGAACGCTTCGGTGTACCGCACCGAGGACACGCTCAAGCAGGCGCTGCACGACGTGCAGGCGCTGAAGGAGCGGTACCAGCGGATCACCGTGCAGGACAAGGGGAAGCGGTTCAACACCGACCTCCTGGAGGCCGTCGAGCTGGGCTTCCTGCTGGAACTGGCCGAGGTCCTGGTGGTCGGCGCGCTGGCGCGCAAGGAGTCCCGCGGCGGCCACGCCCGCGAGGACTACCCGAACCGCGACGACACGAACTTCATGCGCCACAGCATGTACTACAAGCAGGGCGACGGCCTGTCGGCGGACATCCGCCTGGACTACAAGCCCGTGACGTTCACCCGGTACCAGCCGATGGAGCGCAAGTACTGATGACCGCTACCGCTGAAGTGTCCACCGGCTCGCGCGGCGCACAGCCCCCGGTGCCGGACGGCGCCATCACCGTCACCCTGAAGATCCGCCGGTTCAACCCGGAGTTCGACGACGAGCCGCGCTGGGACTCCTTCGAGATCCCCGCGCTGCCGTCCGACCGGGTCCTGAACCTGCTGCACTACGTCAAGTGGTACCTGGACGGCACCCTGACCTTCCGCCGTTCCTGCGCCCACGGCATCTGCGGTTCGGACGCCATGCGCATCAACGGCGTGAACCGCCTGGCGTGCAAGGTGCTGCTGAAGGACCTCCTGGCCCCGAAGGGCAAGCAGACCACGATCACCATCGAGCCCATCAAGGGCCTGCCGGTGAACAAGGACCTGCTGGTCGACATGGAGCCGTTCTTCGAGGCGTTCAAGGCGGTCAAGCCGTACCTGATCACGTACGGCAACGAGCCGACGCGCGAGCGCATCCAGTCGGTCGCGGACCGCGAGCGCTTCGACGACACCACCAAGTGCATCCTGTGCGCCTGCTGCACCACCTCGTGCCCGGTCTACTGGACCGAGGGCTCGTACTTCGGCCCGGCCGCGATCGTCAACGCCCACCGCTTCATCTTCGACTCGCGTGACGAGGGTGCGGAGGAGCGCTTGGACATCCTGAACGACATCGACGGCGTGTGGCGCTGCCGAACGACGTTCAACTGCACGGACGCCTGCCCGCGCGGCATCCAGGTGACCAAGGCCATCCAGGAGGTCAAGCGCGCACTCCTGTTCAAGCGCGTCTGACCCGAAGCGCAACGGAAAGGGCGGGACCACTCCGGTCCCGCCCTTTCGCTTCTCGTTCTTCGCTTTTCGGCGCGAGGCGCTTGTGATCCTCGGACCGGACACTCCACGCTCAGGAGGAACGCGCCCACCGCGCGTCAGCGTCAGCCGGTCGTCTGGGACGCCTGAGCAGCCGCACGAGCAGCACGGGCAGCCTTGGCACGCCGGTTCCGCAGGTACAAGAAGAATGCGGCGATGACACCCAACCCCGCCACCGCCGTGATCGGCAACCCGACGGTCCCAAACGCCTTGTCCATGGCCGCGTCCTGCGTGTCCCGCGAATCAGCGACCTGCCCCACGGCCGCACTGGTCGGCGTCGGCTTCGGTTCCGTGGTCTTCTTCTTCGCCTGAGGCGCCCCGTCCACCAAACGCCCCACGGACGCGTCCTTGGGCAGCTCAAAGCCCCAGTCCAACAACCTCGCGGCCTGGTCGGTCATGCGCACGGGCTGCTGCTGCCCACGCAACAGCACAACGACCAACCTCCGACCATCCCGCTCCGCGGCCCCCACATACGTGTGCTGGGCGTCATCCGTAAAGCCGGACTTCCCACCCAAAGCACCCTTGTAAGACGTCAGGAGCTTGTTGTCGTTGTACACCGGCACAGTCCCGACACCCGTCTTCGCCGGGAAGTCGATCTTCTGCGTCACCACGGCCTTGGCGAAGTCCGGGTACTTCATCGCCGCGCGGAAGATCAGCGCCACGTCGTAGGCCGACGTGCTCGTGCCCGGGGCGTCCAGGCCCGACGGGGTCACCGCACGGGTGTCCAGGGCCCCCAGTTCGGCCGCCAGGGCGTTCATCTTGCGGATCGCGCTCGGCAGGCCGCCCAGGCGCCTGGCCAGCGCGTGGGCCACGTCGTTGCCCGACGCCATGACCAGGGACTGGAGCAGCTGCTCGACCGTGTACTCCGCGCCGACCCGCAGGCCGATGCACGTGCACTCCTGGGCGGCGTCCTCCTGGGTCGCGGCCACGGTGGCGTCCGGGGACAGCTCCTTGGCCACCACCATCGCCAGCAGCACCTTGATGACCGACGCGGGCCGTTGGCGGCCGTGCGGGTCGTAGGCGGCCAGGACGGCGCCCGAGTCCATGTCGGCGACCAGCCACGTCCGGGCGCTGATGTCGTCGGGGAGCTTTTGGGCGTTGGCAGGCAGCACCAGCCCGCATTCGCCCAGCCGCTCGCCGCCTACCGGGTTCTCCGGCACCTCCAGCGGGCGTGGCGACTGGGTGCCCGGGGGCACCTGTTCGGACGTGTCCACCGCAGGCGGCGGTGACACCCGGTTGTCGCACGGGGCCGGCTGGGCCTGGGCCGAGGACGCACCGAACACTGCGGTGGCCAACAGCGTGCAGGCAGCCAGGGCCGTGGCTACAGGCCGTCGTGTCGCGGGGGAACGCACCCGCCCAGGCTATCCACCCCGGTTGAGTGACGTGCACCCGCCACGTCCGATACTGCTATCCGTGAAGCTCTCCCGTGGCATGTCGCTGTTCCTGCTGGCCTTCGGGGTGTGGTCCTGGGTGATCTGGCCGACCTTCCTGCGCAACATCTGGAAGGACCCCCGTTCGTGGGACGCCGGTCCGACCGCGTTCTTCACCGTGCACCTGGTGCTCGTCGTCGCGTCGCTCACGTTCGGCACGATCATCGGGGTGTTGGGCGTGCGCGGTCTGCGCGCGACCCGGAAGTGACCCACCACACACCTGGAGGCTCCGCTGTGGAGTTCGTGCGCCTGTTGCTGGTGTTCCTGCACCTGCTCGGCATGGCAATGCTCGTCGCGATGTTCTTCGTCCAGAACCGGGCGGGCAAGGACGCGCCGCTGAACAAGGGCTGGTTGCACGGCGTCGGTCTCCAGTTGGTCACCGGTGTGGCGCTCTACGCGCTCGCCCCGCTGACCGACGCCGACTACAACCACATGAAGCTCGGCATCAAGACGCTGGTGCTGGTGGTCATCGGCGGCCTGGCCGCGGCGAACCTGAACAAGCCCAAGGCGCCGTCGTGGCTGCCGCAGACCCTCGTCGGCCTGGTCGTGGTGAACGTGGGCCTGGCGGTCTTCTGGCAGTGAGTCAGCGCCTGCGCAGCAGCAGGCCCGCCACCAGTCCCGCGCCGACCAGTCCGGCGGCGGCGCGGGCGCTGGGGGTCTTCGTGACCTCCACCACGGGGCGGATGACCGCGGGTGGCGGCGGCTGGGGCGGGTCCTTGCGCAGGTTCTCCCGGGCGGTGGCGGTCCAGGCGGTGATGAACAGCAGGAACTGGGCGACCAGGTTCGCGAACACCAGCACACCGATGATCGGGCCGAACGCGACGCCGGCGGGCGAGGACGTGACCACGGTCAGGTAGATCGTCCCGACCTGCTTGAGCACCTCGAACCCGATCGCCGCCGCGGCGGCGCCCTTGAGCGCGCTGCGCCAGCCGACCGGCTCGCGCGGCAGCTTCGCCAGCACCCACAGGAACACCAGCCAGTTCGCGGCCAGCGCCAGCACGATGGTGCCGACCTTGAGCAGCGCCTCGGCCCACCGCACGCCGTCCAGGCCGACGAACTCCAGCACGAGCTGCGCGAACCCGCTGCCCACCGCCGTCAGGCCGAACGAGACGACCAGGGCGAGCCCCAGGCTCAGCAGCGCCAGCAGGTCCTTCAGCGCCGTCTTGAGGAACGGCAGGTCCGCCTTCGCGTGGCCCCACTGGGCGGTCAGCGCGTCGCGGAGGTTGCTCATCCAGCCGAGCCCGGAGTAGGCGGCGCCGAGCAGGCCGAACACACCGACCGTGCCCTTCGACTCGATCGCCTGCTCGACGACCTGGTTGATGGTGTCGCCGAGCGTGCCCGGCACGGCTTCGGCGATGCCCTGCCTCAGCTCGTCCAGCAGCTCGGGCTGCGAGGACAGCACGAAACCGGCGATCGCGAAGCCGATCATGAGCATCGGCACCAGCGACAGCACGCTGAAGTAGGTCACCGCGGCGGCGTAGTGCGCCCCGTACTGCTTGGAGTAGCGCTCACCGGCGCGGACCAGGTGATCGAGCCACGGGCGCTCGCGGCGCAGCCTGTCGAGCTTGGACTCTTCCGCCACCTGCCAGACGCTAGGGGTTCGCGTGATCACGCGCCACTCGGCAGGAACCCCACCTTGTCGTAGGCGCGGGCCAGCGTCTTCCCCGCCACCTCACGCGCCCGCTCCGCGCCCTTGGCCAGCACCTTGTCCAGTTCGGCGGGGTCGGCCAGGTAGGTCGCGACCTTCTCCTGGATCGGCGTGGCGAACTCGGTGAACACCTCGCCGAGGTCCTTCTTCAGGTCCCCGTAGCCCTTGCCGTCGTAGGCGACGACCAGGTCGTCGATCGTCCGGCCGGTCAGCGCGGAGTAGATGACCAGCAGGTTGCTGACGCCGGCCTTGTTCACCGGGTCGTAGGTGATCTCCCGACCGGTGTCGGTGACCGCCGACCGGATCTTCTTCGCGGACCGCTTGACGTCCTCCAGCAGCTCGACCACGCCGGTGGGCACGGACTTGCTCATCTTGGCCGTCGGGTCCTGGAGGTCGTAGATCTTCGCGGTGTCCTTGACGATGTACGCCTCGGGCAGCCGGAACGTCTTGCCGTAGCGCGTGTTGAACCGCTGCGCGAGGTCCCGGGTGAGTTCGAGGTGCTGCCGCTGGTCCTCGCCGACCGGGACGTGGTGGGCGTTGTACAGCAGGATGTCCGCGGCCTGGAGGATCGGGTAGGTGAACAGGCCGACGCCGACCTGGGTCTCCTGGCGGGCGGACTTGTCCTTGAACTGCGTCATCCGGCTGGCCTCGCCGAACCCGGTGAGGCACTGGAGGACCCACGCGAGCTGCGCGTGCTCCGGCACGTGGCTCTGCACGAACAGCGTGGCGCTGTCGGGGTCGATGCCGAGGGCCAGGAGCTGGGCGGCCGACGTGCGCGTGTTCTGCCGGAGGACCTTGGGGTCCTGCTCGACGGTGATCGCGTGCAGGTCGACGACGCAGTAGAACGCGTCGTGCGTCTCCTGGAGCGCCACCCACTGCCGGATCGCGCCGAGGTAGTTGCCGAGGTGGAACGACCCGGCCGTCGGCTGGATGCCGGACAGGACACGGGGGCGGCTCACCGGAGTGGCCTGGCTCTCAGCGGTGTTCGCAGCAGACACGACACGATTCTCCCAGGCCCCGCCTACTGCCCGGGAAGCGGCCGGCCTCACGCACCTCCCACAGCCGACGGACCCGGCCACACGGCCTACCCAACCGCCCACGTGGCCTCACACGGCTGCGGCCCGACCGACCCGGCCATTCGTGGCCTCACGCGGCTGCGGCCCGACCGACCCCGCCATTCGTGGCCTCACGCGGCTACGGCCCGACCGACCCGGCCATTCGTGGCTTCACGCGGCTCGCGCGTGGCCTCCGGCCCCCGAGTCGATCGTCTCACGGGGTACCGACAGTTCCAGCCGCGAGGCCGAAGGGCGAGGCGTGGGTCAGCTCTTGGCTGCGTCGAGCGCCGGCGCGGGGACCGCGGCGGGCAGGGTGGCCGTCGGGTCGAGTGCCGGAGTGGGGTCGACCAGGGCGTTCGGGCCGGACTGGGCGCGCTGCACCGCGGCTCGACGTCGCCGGACCAGGCCCGTGACCAGGCCGACCGCGCCGAACGTCACCGCGGCGATACCGACGGGCGCGTTCAAGGTCACCGGAGCCGCCGCGACCACGGTCGTCCCCGCCGCCGCCACACCCGTGGTGACCAGGGACGACGTCGTGCCCACGACCAGACCCAGTGCTGCACTGCGACCGCGCACTGCCGAGCCTCCTCGCAAAGCGTCACCCCACGGACGGGTGAACCTTGTTGACGGTCGGCCGCGAACCTATCGAAGCTGTGGAGCTTCGTGTGTTGAGTTCGGGTAAAACGCGACCGGACGGCAGACTAGCCAGCCGCGATCACCCGCTCGCCCGTGGGGGTTACCTCACGGCGTCCACTCGGCCATATGTCGTAGTGCGCTGCCTGGCCTGGCGTCCGGCCAATGCCGCAGTGGCGTGGAGCTGTTGGACGGTACGGGACGAGCCGTGTTCGGAGCCGGCCATGCGGCTGATGGTCTCCTCCATCAACGTCCCGCCCAGGTCGTTGGCCCCGCCCCGCAGCACCTCCGCGGTCCCCTCGTCCCCGAGCTTGACCCACGAGCACTGGATGTTGTCCACCCGGCCGTGCAGCGCCAACCGCGCGAACGCGTGCACCGCCCGGTTGTCCCGCCGCGTCGGACCCGGCCGCGCCACCCCCGCCAGGTAGATCGGCGCGTTGCGGTGCACGAACGGCAACCCCACGAACTCGGTCAACCCACCCGTCCGGTCCTGCAACCCCGCCAACGCCCGGAAATGCCCCAACCAATGCCCCGGATGATCCACATGCCCGTACATCATCGTCGACGACGACCGAATCCCCACCTCGTGCGCCGTGGCCACCACCTCCAACCAGGTGGCCGCCGGCAACTTCCCCTTCGTCAACACCCACCGCACATCATCATCCAGAATCTCCGCGGCCGTCCCCGGGATCGTGTCCAACCCGGCCGCCGCCAGCTCGGTCAGCCACTCCCGCACACTCACCCCGGCCTTGGCGGCGGCGGCCACGATCTCCATCGGGCTGAACGCGTGCACATGCATCCCCGGCAACGCCGCCTTGATCGCCCGCACCACATCGGCGTAATACGTCACCGGCAGCTTCGGATCGATCCCGCCCTGCATGCACACCTCGGTCGCCCCCGCGTCCCACGCCTCCCGCGCCCGCTCAACGACCTCGTCCACACCCAGCCGGAACGCATCCGCATCCCGCTCCCGCTGCGCAAACGCACAAAACCGACACCCGACATAACACACGTTCGAGAAGTTGATGTTCCGGTTCACCACGTACGTCACGTCGTCACCCACGACATCCCGCCGCAGGTCATCGGCCAGGCGCGCCATGGTCTCCAGCGCCTCACCCTCGGCCGTCAGCAACGCCAACGCGGCGGCGGTGTCCTCCAACAACCGCGCCGGGTCGTCCCCGGCGAGCTTCAACGCCCGCGCGGTGTCCTCGGGCAGCCGCTCCACCGCCTTGGGCACGCTCAACGACGCCCAATCGCCGTAGACGGAGTCGAAATCACCCCGCCGGTCACCGGTTCGGCCCTCGGTGTCGATCGCGGTGTTCAGATCGGCGCGGCCGTAGGTGTCGATCCCGCCGTCGGGCTCCTGCCACTCCCGGCCCACCACCGGCGCGTCGGGGTTGGCCAGGCCGTCGGGTAGGGCGAGTGCGGTCACGTGCGTGGTCAGGCGGGTGTCGATCCACTGACCGGCGGTCGCCTGGACATACCTGGGATAGACCGCCAGACGCTCACGCAACACGTACCCAGCGGCTTTTGTCTCAGCGTCCAACACCTCCACATGAGGCCACGGCCGCTCCGGGTTCACGTGATCCGGTGTCACCGGCGACACACCGCCCCAGTCGTCGATCCCGGCGCGCAACATCAACCCGAACTCCCCGCCCACCAGGTTCGGCGGCGCCTGCACACTCGTCGACGACGGCATCACCAACCGTGCCACCGCGATCGTCGCCGCCAACTCGTGCAGGTCGGCATCGGGCATCCCGCGCATCGCCGTGTCCGGCTTGGCCCGGAAGTTCTGGATGATCACTTCCTGGATGTGCCCGTACTGCTTCGCCACCCCGCGCATCGCCAACAACGACTCGGCGCGTTCGGTGACCGTCTCCCCGATGCCGATCAGGATGCCGGTGGTGAACGGCACGTTCACCCGGCCGGCGTCCGTCAGCACCCGAAGCCGGACGGCGGGGTCCTTGTCCGGGCTGCCGTAGTGCGGACCACCCTTCCGCGACCACAACCGCTCCGCCGTGGTCTCCAACATCATCCCCATGGAGGCCGCCACCGGCCGCAACCGCTGCAACTCCTCCCAACCCAACACCCCGGGATTCAAATGCGGCAGCAGCCCGGTCTCCTCCAACACCGCGATCGCCGACGCCCGCACGTAATCCAGCGTCGACGAATACCCCCGCGCCTCCAACCACTCCCGCGCCTGCGGCCACCGCTCCTCCGGCCGATCCCCCAGAGTGAACAGCGCCTCCTTGCAACCCTGCGCCGCCGCCGCACGAGCGATGCCCAGCACCTCGTCCCGCTCCAGGAACGCCGCCGGCAACCTGTGCGGCACCGTCGCGAACGTGCAGTAGTGACACCGATCCCGACACAACCGCGTCAACGGGATGAACGCGTTACGGCTGTAGGTCACCACCCCCGGACGACCCTCCGCCAACAGATGCGCATCCCGCACCCGCCCCGCCGCCTCCAACAACGCGTCCAGATCCCCACCACGGGCGTGCAACAACACCGACGCCTCGGTCACATCCAAAACAGCACCATCAGCAGCCCGACGCAGGGCACGCCGCATGGCCGCCGCACTCGGCTTGGGCTCGGGCGGGGTGATCGAGATGTCCACGGTCACGTCAACGACAGTAGGCCGCTCGTATTCCGTCTCCGACGTGTAGTGACGTGGCGCACTGTGCGGGTTCCCGAGGGTCAGCGGACGGGTGATCGACCCGCTACCAGCAGTTCGGTGTTGCGGTCGGTGACGGCACCCGTCGCACCGGGGTTGGCGTGCGGGTCGTTGAGGGCGAACTCGCGGGCCAGGGAGGCCAGGCCGGACGGGGTCGTGTCGTCGTAGTCGGCGGCGTAGGGGGCGTCGGGTTCGACGAGGGTGGTGAACAGGGACAGGGTGCCGTCGCCGTTGTCCGCCAGTTCGATGATGCGGGCGTGTTGCGGGTGGTCGACGTGGGCGGCGGTGTTGATCTCCCAGAAGGCCCGGTCGCCGGAGCCGTGCGGGACGATGCGGTTCTCGTGGGTGTGGCCGTTGACCCAGGCGACGACGTTCGGGAAGCGCTTGAGCAGGGCCACCAGGGCGCCGCCGGCCAGGCGCGGGTCGAGCGGGCGGCGGCGGTCGGGGAGGACGTTGCCCATGGTCCAGCTGGTGTGGTGGCTGAAGAGGATGAACAGCTCGTCCGTCACGGACTGCCGGTGCGGGGTGCCGAAGGCGTCGTAGTAGCGGGAGCTGTTGCGGCGCAACGTCTTCTCCAGCCACAGGTACTGTGCAGGCCGATCGAGCCGTCCGCGAAGCCGGCCGTCGTGGTGGTGTCGAGGCTGATCCCGGTGACGCCGGGCGCGATGCGGAAGGTGTAGAAGACGTCGATGCCATCGGCGTTGTCCTGGGTGAAGCCGTGGCCGACGGGGCCGGGGCCGGTGTTGCGCGGGTCGAGGTGGGCGCGGACGAATTCGGCGGTGCTGAAGGGTTTCCGGCGGGCGTCGGGGGTGACCGTGCGGACCAGGCCGGTGTTCGAGGCGAGGACGGTCGCCGCGTCGGCGGCGTAGGCGGGGTCGGTCATGGCGCGGGCGATGCGGGCGCTGTCGGCCTGCGCGAAGCCCATGACCTTGCGGTCGCCGGTGTAGAGGGCGTCGAGGAACGGGATGCCGTCCGGGAGGGAGCCGACGACGCTGTCGTCGTGGTTGCCGAACGTGCAGTACCACGGGATGCGCAGGCCGGGGCTGTCGAACGGGCGGATGGCGGCGTCGAGGAGGTGCGGCAGGCGCGGGAAGCCCTTGGCCTGGTAGTCGTCGCCCGGTCCGGCCGGGTTCCAGTACGCCGGGACGCCGGAGTTCTGGACGCCTTCGTAGCGGGCCGGGTCGCCGGTGTTCGCGGTGATCCGGCCGCCGTTGAGGACGGTGAGGAACCAGTCCAGCTCGACCTGTTCGTGGTTGTCGGTGTTGTCGCCGGTGGTCATCATGAAGTCGACCGGGCGGCCGGTGAACGGGCCGGTCCGGATGGTGTCGACCTTGCGGACCAGGGCCGTGCTGGTGTGCTGGGCGAGGGTTTCGTGGGCCCGGAACGCGCCGGCGCCGAGCAGCGGGTGGGTGTACTCGAAGCGCGCGGGGCTCTGGGTGTCCACCATGTGCATGTCGGTGAACTGGACGAAGCAGGCGAGCGGGGTGCGGCGGTCCGCGCGGCCGGGGTCGGGCGGGGCGAGGTCGGTGCGGACGACCAGCGGCCAGCCGGGTCCGGCGGCGAGCCTGCGGTACCCGGCGCCGGTGGTGGTGGCCGCGACGTCGAGCGTCGTGCCGGTCGAGGCCGCGCCGGCGGGGAGCCCGCTCCACAGCAGCGTCGCGCCCGCGAACCCGGTGGCCTGGAGGAAACGCCGTCGGTCGATCATCGCCCCGCTCCTTCACCCGTCGAAGAGTGAAAGAGTTTCACGATTTCCGGCGCGCGGTCACGAACTCCGCGTGAAGTGGGGCCGAACGAGCGAAGCCGGTCGTCGGGTGGATCGGTGCAGCTCAGCGCCGGTGCTCGACCAACTCCAACTCGACGAACGCCCCGATCATCGCCCGCCACACCGCCTCGGCCACCTCCGGCGACAACCCGGCCTCCTCCGCCTCCGCCCGCACCTTGGCGATCACCTGCGCGACCCGGTCGGGGGCTCGCACGGCGTCCTCGTCCTTCTTGAACCCCGCAGCCGCCTTCACCAGGCCCTGGCGCTCCGCGAGCAACCGCACCAACTGGGCGTCGATCGCATCGATCCCGGCCCGCACCTCGTCCAGCGACTCAGGCATGCGTCACCGTCACCGGCGCGTGGTCCGACCACCGCTCACCAAACGCGTCCCAGAGATGCGCACGGGGGTCTGGGCGCATACAGGACACCACGTCGAACGAGTCACCGACAGCCGACCCGAACACGTCGAGACGCCGAACTCCCAGCACGCGGCACAAGTCCTCGACCTCGGGCCGCTTGGCGGCGATGATCTCGTGCACGGGCGTCACCTCGTGGCCATGATTGTGCCCGGTCTCAGGCCCTCGGCCAGTCAAAGCCCACGGTCACCGGTGCGTGGTCCGACCAGCGTTCGGCGTAGGTCGCGGCACGCTCCACCACGGCGGAGGTCGCCGAGGCGGCGAGGCCCTCGGTTGCGCAAACCAGATCGATGCGCCAGCCGGAGTCGTTGTCGAACGCCTTGCCGCGGTAGGACCACCACGAGTACGGGCCCGTCGCGTCCGGGTGCAGCGACCGGACCACGTCCACATAACCCGACGAAAAGACATCCGACAGCCACGCCCGCTCGGACGGCAGGAAGCCCGACGACTTCTGGTTCGTCTTCCACGCCTTCAGGTCGGCCTCGCGGTGGGCGATGTTCCAGTCGCCGCACACCACGACCTCGCGCCCGTCGGCCGCCGCTTTCTCGCGCAGCTCCACCAGGTACGGCAGGAACGCGGCCATGAACCGCTCCTTCTCGTCCTGCCGGGGCGTGCCGACGTCGCCGCTGGGAAGGTACAGGCTGCCGACGACGACGTCCGCCAGCTCGACCTCGACGTACCGGCCCGAGTGCTCGAACTCCGCCGCGCCGAACCCGATCCGCACCGCCTGCGGCGCCTCGCGGGTCAACACCGCGACACCGTTGCGACCCTTGAGTTCCGAGTGGGCGTGGGCGGTGTGCCAGCCCTCGGGGGCGCGGACCTCGTCGGTCAGCTGGCCGGGCTCCGCGCGCACCTCCTGGATGCACACGACGTCCGCCGCGGTCGCGGCGAGCCACTCCAGGTAGCCCTTCTTGGCGGCGGCACGCAGGCCGTTGACGTTCACGGTGGAGACGGTCAGCACGGGTCGGGAGCCTAATCGCGCCCGGCGACGGCCCATCCGTGCGGGTACACCGCGCCGCAGCGGGCGCACGACGCGACCAGGCCGAGCTGCCACACCAGCGGGCTGCTGCCCTCGGGCGACGGGACGCCGCGGACCTCGTGGCCGTCGAGGGTCGCGCGCAGCTCGGGCCACTCGGGCTCGCACGCGCACGCGGTCACCTCGGCGCGGCGGGACGTCCGCCATCGGAAGAACATGGCCCCAATCTAAGCGCAATTGCTGTCCGAGGTGGGCGTGACGAACTGGTCGTTGACCCACCGGCCGTCGGACAGCAGCCGGAACCCGTTCTGCACCAGGCGCTCCGCCTTCACCACCGCGTCCCGCTGGACGGTCGCCACGATGGGCTGGGTGTCGGCCGGGCCGGACCGGACGTTGAGGATGTCCGCGGTCACCGTCACCTTGCACTCCTGGGCGGCAGGCTCCGGGACGAGCTGCTTGCCGCCGTTGGCGACGTACATCAGCCCGGCCGCGCCCAGCACGCCGATCACGATCATCCCGCGCAACGGAATACCCAACATCGCCAACGCCTCCCCGCACCGCTCCTGAAGTGCAGATATAGCGCGGGACGGCGGCTTGCTGAACGTCTGCGACCCGAAACCACCCGGCAGGGGAACCGAACGAGTGACACGGTCACGCCCCGGAAAGCGCGAAGGGGACCGCCCGTGAGCGGTCCCCTTCGATCAGCCGATCAGGCTCAGCCGGCCATGCGCTTCTGCAGGTTCTCGTCCAGCGTGCCGAGGAAGTCCTCGGTGGTCAGCCACTGCTGGTCCGGACCCACCAGCATCGCGAGGTCCTTGGTCATCTTGCCGCTCTCGACGGTCTCGATGATGACCTTCTCCAGGGTCTCGGCGAAGCCGGTGACCTCGGGGGTGCCGTCCAGCTTGCCGCGGTGCTTCAGGCCACCGGTCCACGCGTAGATCGACGCGATCGGGTTGGTGGAGGTCGGCTTGCCGGCCTGGTGCTGGCGGTAGTGGCGGGTGACCGTGCCGTGCGCGGCCTCGGCCTCGACGGTCTTGCCGTCCGGGGTCATCAGCACCGACGTCATCAGGCCCAGCGAGCCGAAGCCCTGCGCCACGGTGTCGGACTGCACGTCACCGTCGTAGTTCTTGCACGCCCAGACGTAGCCGCCCTCCCACTTGAGCGCGGCGGCGACCATGTCGTCGATCAGCCGGTGCTCGTAGGTCAGGCCGGCGGCCTCGAACTGCGTCTTGAACTCGGTGTCGAACACGTGCTGGAAGATGTCCTTGAAGGCGCCGTCGTACGCCTTGAGGATGGTGTTCTTCGTCGACATGTACACCGGGTAGTTCCGCTGCAACCCGTAGGAGAACGAGGCGCGCGCGAAGTCCTCGATGGACTTGTTGAAGTTGTACATGCCCAGCGCCACGCCGCCGTCGGGGCCGTAGTTGGCCACGACGTGCTGGATCGGCTCGGAGCCGTCCTCGGGCGTGAAGGTGATGGTCAGCTCGCCCGCGCCCGGCACCTTGAAGTTGGTGGCCTTGTACTGGTCGCCGTGGGCGTGGCGGCCGATGATGATCGGCTTGGTCCAGCCCGGCACCAGCCGCGGGATGTTGCTGATGATGATCGGCTCGCGGAAGACGACGCCGCCGAGGATGTTGCGGATCGTGCCGTTGGGCGAGACCCACATCTTCTTCAGGCCGAACTCCTCGACCCGCGCCTCGTCCGGCGTGATCGTGGCGCACTTGACGCCCACGCCGTGCTTCTTGATCGCGTGCGCGGCGTCGATCGTGACCTGGTCCTCGGTGTCGTCCCGGTGCTGGATGCCCAGGTCGTAGTACTCGAGGTTGACGTCCAGGTACGGGTGGATCAGCTTGTCCTTGATGAACTGCCAGATGATCCGGGTCATCTCGTCGCCGTCGAGTTCGACGACGGTTCCCTGAACCTTGATCTTGCCCATACTCAGGGCGCTCCTCTCGCGACAGTGCAAGCAAGACAAGCGTACTGCTATGTCCGGCTGCTTGTGTCCCACCACGGCCTAAATGGGAACGGGGTCACAATGCCTTAGCCTCCTGGACACGATCTTGGAGGGGGCACCATGTCGACCGGACCCACGCACGCCATGAGCGGTTTACTGGCTTGGGCGGCGGTGACCGCGCTCGCCGACAACCATCCCATCGGCCAGCTCACCCCGCAGAGCTGGGCCGTCGGCGCCGTGCTGGCCACCGGTGCGGCGCTGCTGCCCGACCTCGACCACCCGTCCTCGACCATATCGCGGACGTTCGGGCCGGTCAGCGCGGGTGCGTCGGCCGCGATCAACACGGTCAGCTCGTGGGTCTACCGGGCCACGCGGACCCGCAGGGACTCCAATCGAGACGGCGGGCACCGGGGGCTCACGCACACGCTGGTGTTCGCGCTGGCCGCCGCCGTGGGCACCACCGGCGTGGTCCAGCAGTCCCAGAAGTGGGCGCTGCCGGTGCTGATGTTCGTGTTCGCGGGCCTGGCCGTGCGCGGGATCATGAACGACTGGTGCCCGCAGCGGGACGCCCTGCTCATCACGGTCGTGTCCGGCGTGATCACGGTCGCCTGCGTGGCGTGGACGGCCCAGACGCCGGCCAGCGCGGCGGCGTGCGGGGTGGCGGTCGGCATCGGGTGCGTCGCGCACTACGTGGGCGACGCGATCACCGAGCAGGGCTGCCCGATCCTGTGGCCGATCCCGCTGGGCGGCAAGACGTGGTTCCCGGTCGCGCCGCCGAAGGTCATGCGCATGCGGACCGGGGGAAGGTCGAGATGGCCATCGTCGGGCCGCTGATCACGTTGCTGTCGGTGTGGCTGTCGGCGGCGGCGTTGCAGTCCGCCGGCGCGCTGCCGTTCCTGGGCGGCTTCGACCTGCTCCCGATCTAGATTTCGGATTGCGGCCATTCGCCGGCTACCCGAACATCACCCGATCGGACTAGCCTGCACCGCGTGCACAGGGTTCAGCCGAGCACCGCCGCTTCGGCGCACGCCCCTGCCGCCACCACGGAACCGCAGGTCGGGCCCCCTTTCTCGGCCCGGGCTTCCGGAACGGGCAGGACCCGTTCTACCTTCGGCTCCGCACAACGGGCAGCGACACCGAATTCTCGTGGACGTGCGATGACGACTTGGCTCGGGCTGGACGCGGGTCACGACGACCCGACCACCGCGGACGCGACGGCGGTGTCGCTGTACGAGTCCCTGCTGTTCCACGCGCAACTGGTGTGCGTGCACGTGGTGGAGGACCACCACGCGATGTCGTTCCGGCTGACCGACGTGCCGTCGGAGAACACCGTGTCGACGCTCATCGAGCGCGGCTACGGCGTCGCCGTGCACAACGGCAGCCTCCAGCGCATGGCCGGCCCCGAGACCCTGGCGCGCGGGGCCCTGCGGGCGGCGCTGGCCCACCGCGACCGGCGCGAGGGCCGTGCGCTGCGGTTCCCCGGTCAGCGCTCGCTGCGCGGCCGGTACGGGGTGTCGGACATCCTCGCGTTCAGCGCGATCGAGGAGGTCCTGCCGCACGGCGTCAAGAGCGTCGACGCGCGCGGGGACCTCCAGCCGGCGTTCGTCAACGGCCGGTTGGTGCTGGAGCTGCCCTAGCCCGGGTGCGAACCGACGGTGTCGCGGATCTGGTCGCCGAGCCGGTCCGCGCTGCGCGCGCAGTGGGCGCAGCAGAAGAACCGGCCCTCCACCTCGACGCCGTGGCCCAGGATTCGGCAGTCGCAGTGCTCGCAGCGCGGCGCGAGCCGTTGGATGGCGCACTCGAAGCTGTCGAACGTGTGCACCCCTCCGCCGACGGTGCGCACCTCGAACGCCATCCAGTAGTCGTTGCCGCAGACGTCACAAGTCGCCATGGCCGCAGCCTGCCCCCACCCCGGGGACCCGGCAACTCGGGGCGCGGTTCCCCTTGTCGGGCAACGGGTCTTGCCGAGCGGACCAGGCCGGATTCGAACCGGCGTCCTCCCGCACCGAGGTGAGGGCGCGTCAACCACTGCGCTACAGGTCCCGACGAGCACCCCAACCCTAACCGTGACCACGCCCCGACTGACAGTGCCGCTAAGGTCTGCCCTCGTGCGCGGGGTCGACTACTACGAACTCCTCGGGGTCGGTCGCAACGCTTCCCCGGCGGAGATCAAGACCGCCTACCGGTCGCTGGCGAAGGTCATGCACCCCGACGCGGGCGGCTCGTCGCTGACGTTCCGGATGCTCCAGGAGGCCTACGACACCCTCCGCGACCCGGCCCGGCGCCGCGACTACGACCGGGGCCCGACGTTCACCCGACCGGGTACGCGACCCACGGCGACCCGGCCCCGGCGCACCGGACGGGTCGGGCGGCTGCGCAACTTCGGCGAGGACCCCGACTTCGTCCCGCCGACGCCCGCGGTGGACCTCGGCGGCGTCGCCTGGTGGCACCTGGTGGACACCACGCAGCGGGTCCGGTACGCGCCGGTCGCCGGTCCCGGGCACGCCCCGGCGCTGGCCGCCCTGTGCGGGTGGTTCTTCCTGCTGCTGCCGGTGTTCGTCCTCGACTTCTCGCCGTTGACGCTGGCCCTGTGGCTGGTGGTCGTGGCGGCGGCGGCCGTGGCGGCGTTCCGGCTGGTCAAGCGGTACGTGGCGGCGGTGCGGGCGGACCGGACGTTCGCCGCTTCGGTCGACACGGACGTCGTCCACGGCACAACCGACGACCGGCCGTGCGAACACATCACCGCCGACCTGCTCAGCCGCTACCTGACCCGCCTGCCCGGGGCCCGGATCTTCCACGGCCTGGCGTGGCCCGATTCGGTGTTCGCCGACGTCGACCACGCCGTGCTGTGCGGGCGGCGGCTGGTGCTGATCGAGTCCAAGGCGTGGCTGCCCGGCCACTACACGGCGGAGGACGACGGAACCCTGTGGCGCAACGGCCACCCGTTCCGGGGCGGCGGGACGCGCCTGCCGCGCAGCCTCGCGCTGTACCGGAAGCTGCTGCCGTGGCTGGACATCCGCACCGTGCTGCTGGTGTACCCGAGCCGGGCGGGCGAGGTGACGGCGGACGACGTGGACGTGCCCGTGCCGCCGATGACGCCCGCGCAGTTCGTGGAGGAGATCGGCGACTGGCTGGCCGAGGAGCCCGCGACGGTGGACCGGGAGGCGTACCGGCTGCTGCTCGGCCGGGTCGTGCCGATCGTGCGCTGACCAGCCATTCGGCCGCTACCTGCGGTCGAGCACCTCGGGCTAGGTTGCCGCGGACCACGCCGCTGCCACCCGGTCGAGGAGCCCCGCCGATGAAGATCGACGTCTTCAACGAGATCCAGGACCCGCGCCCGTGGTCGGACGGGCACCAGGCGGCGCGCATCAACGAGGCGCTGGAACAGGCGAAGCTCGCCGATTCGCTGGGTTACGGCTGCTGGTGGCAGGTCGAGCACCACGGCGCGGAGGAGTTCAGCCTGTCGTCGGCCCCGGAGTTGATGCTGGCCGCGATCTCGCAGCACACGTCCCGCATCCGCCTCGGCCACGCGGCCGTCCTCGCACCCGCGCGCTTCAACCACCCCATCCGGGTCGCCGAGCGAGCGGCCATGCTCGACGTGCTGAGCGGCGGCAGGCTGGAACTGGGCCTGACCCGCTCGACCGTGCCGGAGTGGCGTCTGTTCGGGATCGACCCGGCGGACGTGCGGCGGCAGACGCAGCAGGCGTTCGAGATGGTCCCGAAGATGTGGACGTCCGAGCGCTTCTCGTACCGCAGCGAGGACTTCGAGATCCACGACGTGCCCATCGTCCCGAAACCCCTGCAAACCCCCCACCCGCCGCTTTGGCAGGCCGCGGCCAGCCCCGCGTCGTTCGAGGAGGCCGGCCGGCGCGGCGTGGGCGTCCTGGGTACCACCATCTGGGAGTCCGTCGAACGCGTCCGCCGCATGGTCGCCCTGTACCGGGCCGCCGCCGAGTCCTGCACCGCGCCCGTCGGCGAGTACGTGAACAACCAGATCGCGTTCTTCACCTTCGTCCACTGCGCCGAGACCGACGAACAGGCCATCCGCAACGGTGCCGTGGCAGCCGCCGCCTGGTACACCGTCCAGGCGTTGACCTTCTTCGAAGCCGCCGCCGCTTTCGTGGAGACGGTGGAGCACCAGAAGCGCCTCATGGAAGACCCGTCCGGCGGCGGCCTGACCGGCGACTTCCTCCGCGCCGAGGCAGCCGCGTTCACCGGCCCGAACCGAGCCCAACTCGTCATCGGCCGCGTGCTGCAAGGCGAGGCGGTCCCCGACGAGGAGATCTTCGAGGCCCTGAACGAACAGGACTCCCTGATCGTGGGCAGCCCCGAAACCTGCCGCAAGAAACTCCGCACCTACGCCGACCTGGGCATCGACCGCTTGATGGCGTTCCACCAGGTCGGCAACCTGTCCCACGAATCCGTGATGACGAGCCTCCGCCTCCTCGGCGACCTGATCCCCGAGTTCGACCGGTAGCACTTCCCTCGCGCGGTTCGGCGAGATCTGCCTCAGGGCCCCGCCCGGATCGCAGCCGGTTCGCGGACCGGCACCGGCATCGCGGCCGGCGCCACACCCGTCACGCGGAAGGCTGTGAATGACGGGTGCGACGCGGCTCCGCCTTGAACGACGGGCGTTTCAGCGGACTTCGGCCATCAGCGGCAAAACGTGGGCGTGCTCCAACTTGCCGATACCCAATTCCTCCATCACCTTCGCCGCAGCGATCCGGCCCGGCGAGCGCGTGGTGGTGATCTTGTCACCGTTGATGATGTTGTTGCGCCAGATCGCGGCGTTCCGATTCCAATCGATCTTCGTGGCGAGGTCGATGTAGCGCGCTTCCCGCCATTGCGGGTCCGGGTTCTTCTCGATCTCGTAGGCGACGTGGCCGATGATGACCAGACCGGTTGCCGTCATGTTGATGTAGTGCTTGCGGAAGTCGACAACCTGGTTCGCCGGGCCACCGGTCGTGGGAAGAGCCGCAATGGCGTTCCACGGCGTCATGTGCGCGGTCAGCGTTGCCATCATCGCCTTGGTCCGCCCCACGAAGGCGTCCTGCGCCTCGACGGAGCCGATCACCTGGTTGCTGCGCGCGGGAATGCTGGACTCGGCCAAGGCGTAGTCGTGGAAGAGCAACTCCTTCACCAGGCCGCGCACCTGGTTGAGCAAGAAGATGGCGGGAGAATTCTTCGACAGGCTCTTGGAAGTCTCGTCGATCCGGCCGCAGAACAACTCGGAGCCGTCGACGACCTTGGTCAGCACCCGGTTGAGCGGCTCGCGCGTGTTGTAGACGGCCAGCAGGCTCGCCGGGATCTGCTTCGTCTGGGCAGCATCCGCGAAGTCCTGGTGGATGCGAGCGAGATCGGGCTCCACGACGATGACGACCGAAATCCCGTCGCTCATGAAAGCGGAATCGCTGTCGTCGATGGATTCGCCGTACTTGGCGATCGCCGCCAACCGGTGCTGCCCGTCCGTGATCGAGAACTTCGTCTCGTCACCGATGACGGCGAACCCCACGGTCTTGGCGAAGTTGCCCTCGGGCACGTGGATGGCCGGCAGGGTTCGCACGTTCAGGGTGACCGGCGGCAGGATGTAGTTGCCCTTGTTCTCCGCCAAGTACTTCACGATGGTCCGCACGTGACCGGTGTCGATGGGCCGGTTGGTAGCCGACCGGGGGCTCCCGCCCTTGACCGCCGAATCCGCCGCTACGTGCTTGACCAGGAAGGCGTAGGAGAATGCGGTGGTGAGCATCAGACGTCCACCTTGCTGAAAAACCGCACAGGTGAAGACACGCCCGTCCGCCGCCGCTGCGGCTTCTTGCGCCGCGCGCTGGGCATCCGTCAGCGAATCGTGCCGAATCAGGTTGAAGTGAGAGATCGTCATCAAAAGCCTTAGAACGATGGAGGCCCCCGAGCCATCGCCAACTTATACAGAAGCCACTTTCTGCGTCAACACCGACTCGGCGATGCGTCACGGGCACTTCATACGTGGGTGAGCGCACGTACTCCCACGAGGGACGACACCCCTCAGCTCAACCTACGTGCACATGTCCACGTAACAAGCAAGTACGAAATTTCGTATAGTTTCCCGATCTAATCGTCGCAAATTTGCGGCCTCCGAATTCGTTTCAAAGCGCCGTGGCCACGAAGATCGATTGCCACTGCACCCGTGTCGGTTCGCCGCCTATGCGGCGAACCCGGGCTGACGCGTGGGATGCTTCTCCCATGACCCGCAAGGTGTGTCTGGCCCAGAACCCGGAGGCCGACGAGCTGTTGGCCACGGACATGTTCGCCCTGCTCGTCGGCATGTTGCTGGACCAGCAGATCCCCATGGAGAAGGCGTTCAGCGGGCCAAGGGTGTTGGCTGATCGGATGGGTGGGTGGTCGCCGCAGCGGGTGGCTGAGGCGGGTGAGGAGGAGTTTGCGGGGTTCATGGCGACGCCTCCCGCCGTGCACCGGTTCCCCGGCTCGATGGGCAAGCGGGTGCAGGCGTTGGCTCGGGCCGTGGTGGAGGACTACGGCGGGGACGTTTCGCGGATCTGGGCTGAGGGGGACGGGAAGGCTGTCCTCAAGCGGTTGAAGGCGTTGCCCGGGTTTGGGGATCAGAAGGCGCGGATCTTCTTGGCGCTGTTGGGGAAGCAGTTCGGGGTCGAGCCTGAGGGGTGGCGGGAGGCGGCCGGGGCTTACGGGGAGGCCGGCAGTCGGCGGAGTGTGGCTGATGTGGTCGACTCCGTGTCGCTCGGCCAGGTGCGGGAGTTCAAGAAGGCGGCCAAGGCTGCGGCCAAGGGGTGAGGTTAGAGTCCCGGCGTGCAGTTGCCGGGGTTGGCAGATCTCACACCGTTGGGGCAGGGCGGGTTCGCCACCGTGTACCGCGCCCGCCAGGTGCAGTTGAACCGGGACGTCGCGGTCAAGATCGACAACCGGGTGTTGCAGACCGACCGCGACCGGCGGCGGTTCCTGCGGGAGGCGCACGCCGCCGCGCGGTTGTCCGGGCACCCGCACGTGGTGGCCGTGCACGCCGCCGACATCACCCCGCAGGGCACGCCCTACCTGGTCATGGAGCTGTGCACGGGCGGATCGCTGTCGGACCTCGTTCGACGGGAAGGCCCCCTGCCGGCTGAGCGGGTGCGGCAGTTGGGCGTCCAATTGGCCGACGCCTTGGCTGCGGCGCACGCGGAAGGGGTGCTGCACCGGGACATCAAGCCCGGCAACATCCTCATCGACCGCTACGGCACGGCCAAGCTCGCGGACTTCGGGCTGGCCGCGCTGCTGGACGCCGAGGGCGGCTCGACGGTCACGCGGGACGCGCTGAGCCCCAGTTATGCGCCGCCCGAGGCGTTCGCGATGGCTCAGCCGACCCCGGCCGCCGACGTCTACGCGCTCGCCGCCACCTTGTACGACCTGCTGGCAGGCAAGCCGCCCCGGCCGGTGCCCTGGCCGATCGAGTCGTTCGACCACCTGGGCGAGGTGTTGCGGTCGCCGGTGCCGGTGGTGGCGGGGGTGCCGCGGGACCTGCACGAGACGTTGGTGCGGGCGCTCACGCCGGACATCGCGTACCGGACACCGTCTGCGGCCCGGTTGAGAGATGAGTTGAGAGGGCTGCCGGCGCAGGAACCGGTGTCAGGGCCGCGGCAAGCCGTGTCAGGGCCGCCGCAGGCCGTGTCAGGACCGCCGCAGGCCGTGTCAGGACCGCCGCAGGCCGTGTCAGGACCGCCGCAGGCCGTGTCAGCGCCGCCGCGTGCCTGGGAGCAGGTGTCGGGGCTGCAGGTGCAGTGGGGGCAGGAGTCGCGGCAGAAGGCGCCTGGCAAGAAGCCGTGGGCGGTCGTGGTGGGGGCTGCTGCGTTGGCGGCGGTGGTGGCGGTGGGCACCTGGTGGTGGGTGTCCGAGGAGAACACCGCGGCGGGGGCCGACCCCGGGGGGACGACCAGCCATAAGACCGAGCCGCCGCCGCGCCTGAAAGCGTGCGGCACGGGCTACTGCGTCGCCGAACCCACCTGCTACCACGGCATCAACTCCGTCGGCGGCAAAGCGGCCACCGCCCGGCGAGCCGCCGACTGCTCGATCCCCCACTTCTGGGAAGCGTTCGCCGGCGGGTGGCTGTCCGGAGCGGTTCCGCAGGTCGACAACGACGAACTGATCAAAGCGCCCGAGGTGAAGGGCGTGTGCACGGCCGAGGCGATGAAGGCCAACACGCGACCGACCGTGGACACCACCACCTGGGAGATCACCGCGGTGGCCTTCACCGAAGGCGACCGCAGCTACTTTCACTGCTTCGCCAAGGACCCCGAACTCGGCGAGACGACCACCAGCGCGTTCGGCTCCTGAGGCCGGAGCGCGCAGACCACCAGCACCAGCGCGACCACGGACAGCACCGCCGCGATCGGCGCCAACGGCAGCAGCCCGACCAGGCTGATCACCAGACCGCCGACCACCCCCGACAGCCCGACCCCCAGGTAGATCGCGGAAGCGTTGAGCGACAACAGCAAACCGCTGTTCTCCGGCGCCAACTCGATCAGCCACGCCTGGATCGGCGGGTTGGCCGACCACGTCAGCGCGCCCCACAGGAACAACGCGATCGCCGCCCCGGGCACCGTGGTCATGGTCAGCGGCAGGGTCGCCAGCACCACGGTGAACGCGCTGAACAGCACGATCAGCAGCCGCCGGGTCTCGAACCGGTCGGTCATCCGACCGCCCGCCCAGTTGCCGAACACGCCACCGACCCCGTACGCGACCAGGAGCAGGCTGATCGCGACGCCGTCGACGTGCGCGGTCGCGGTCAGCAGGGGTGCGATGTAGTTGAACACGCTGAACACGGCCAGGCACGCCAGCACGGTCAGCACCAGCACGGTGATCACCCGCCTGTCCGCGGCGGGCGCGAACCGCTCGCGCAGGGCCACGACCGGCGGCGCCTCGACGCGCGGCAGGCCGATCCGCACCGCCACCGCGGCCAGCGCCGTCACGCCCGCGATCAGCCCGAACACACCCCGGTAGCCCAGCGGCTCGCCCAGGAGGTTGCCCGCCGGCACGCCCAGGACCAGCGAGAACGTCAACCCGCCGAACACCAGCGCCACCGCCCGGCCACGCTGGTCGGGCGGCGTCAGCACGGTGGCGACCAGCGTCGCGCCGGGTGTGAAGACCGCCGCGCCCAGCGCGCTGATCACCCGCGCCGCCAGCAGCAACGGGTAGTTCGGGGCGAACGCGGCGAGCAGGTTGCCCGCGGCGGACACGGCGAGCGCGGCGACCAGCAGGGTGCGGCGTTCCCACCGGCCGGTCAGCGCGGCGAGCAGGGGTGACGAGATCGCGTAGGCGATGGCGAACGCGGTGAGCAGCTGGCCGGCGGTGGCGTTCGAGACGTTCAGCTCGTGGCTGACGGCGGGCAGCACGCCGGACACGATGTACGCGCTCGTGCCGATGGTGAACGCACCGGCGGTGAGCAGGTAGGTGCGGGAAGACATGAAGTGGGGTTCCCCCGATCGCGTGATGCTTCGACGGGGACCGTACTACGATTTCCATCGAACTTCGATGAGCATCGTAGGATGGGACGCATGACCGCTGTGCTGCCGCACCCCGAGCGCGACGAGATCCGGATCGAGGCGGTGCTCCACGCCCTGGCCGACCCGATCCGGCTGCACATCGTGCGCGAACTGGCGCAGACCGACGAAGGCCTGTCCTGCGGGGTGCAGTTGGACCTGGGCATCAGCGCGTCGACCCTGACCCACCACGTGCGCACGCTCCGCGAGGCCGGCGTGGTCCGCGTGCAGCCGCGCGGCACCGCCCGGATCAGCAGCCTGCGCCGCGACGACCTCGACGCCCTCTACCCGGGCCTGCTCAACGGAATCCTCGCCGCTCCGCGCTAGCAGCCGACAACCGAGGTAAAACCGGTTGCGAGCGGCCCTAGGGTGGTAAGACGTGCGCGCTTACGCCCATCTCGCGCTCGCCGGATTCCGCCGCTACTCCACCTACCGCCAAGCGATGTTCGCCGGGCTCACCGCGAACGTCGTCTTCGGCATGCTCCGCACCGCCGTCCTCGTCGCCGCCGTCGCCGCCACACCGGTCGCCGGTTACGACGTCGCCGCCGCCGTCACCTACGTGTGGCTCGGCCAAGGACTGCTCGCGTTCGTCGTGCTGTGGGGCGAATCCCAACTGTCCGAACGCATCCGCACCGGTGACGTCGTCGTCGACCTCTACCGCCCGTGGCACCTGCAAGCGGCGCTGCTCGCCCAGGACGTCGGGCGGGCCGCCTACGCGGCGGTGGTCCGGCTCGTGCCGCCGGTCGCCATCGGGGCGCTGTTCTTCCCGTTCCGCTGGCCCGAACCGCACACCTGGCCGCTGTTCGCGGTCAGCTCCGTGCTGGCGCTGGTCATCAGCTTCGGGATGCGGTTCATCCTCGACTGCACCACGTTCTGGCTGCTGGACAGCCGGGGCGTGCGCAACATGTACGAAGTCGCCGGCGGCCTGCTGTGCGGGTTGATCGTGCCGCTCGCGTTCATGCCCGAGTGGGCAGGGGACGTGTTGTGGGCGACGCCCTTCCCCTACCTCATCCAAGCGCCGATCGACGTCTTCCTCGAATATGGTCCACAGTGGACTGTTCTTGTGCATCAAGCGTTCTGGGCGGTCGTCGTGCTGGCGGTCGGGAACTTCGTGCTCTCGCGAGCGGTGCGGAAGGTGGTGGTCCAAGGTGGTTGAGACCTACGCCCGGCTGCTGGTCGCGCGACTCCGCGGGCAGTTCGCGTACCGGGCCTCCTTCACCATCGAGGTCTTCGCGCAGGCCTTCGTGCAGGCCACCGAACTGGCCGCGATCGCGATCCTGTTCAGCCACGTCAAGGCGTTGGGCGGGTTCAGCGTCGACGAAGTCATCCTGATGTACGCGATCGCCTCGACCGCGTTCGGGCTCGCCGACCTGACCGCGGGCCAGTTGAACGAGCTGCCGAACTACATCCGCACCGGCTCGTTCGACGTGCTCCTGTTGCGCCCCTTGGGCACCCTGCCCCAGGTGATGGTCGCGGACATCCGCCTCAAGCGCATCGGCCGCACCCTGTTCGGGCTCGGCGCGATGGCGTACGCCCTCAGCCACAACGACATCGCGTGGACACCGGTGAAGGTCGCGCTGGCCGCCGCCGCACCGCTCACCGGCGCGGTGATCTTCGGCTCGGTGTGGGTGGTGGCGTGCGCGGTGTCCTTCTGGCTGGTCGACGGGAACGAGCTGGCCAACAGCGTCACCTACGGCAGCAACGCGTTCACCTCCTACCCCGTCACCGTGTACTCGGGGTGGCTGCGCCGGATCATGGCGTTCGTCGTGCCCGGCGCGTTCGTCGCCTACTACCCCGGGCTCGCCCTGCTCGGCCGGGACGACCCGCTGGGCGGCCCCGCGTTCCTGGGCTGGATCTCACCGCTGGTCGCACTGGCCGCCGCCGTCGGCGCGGGGCTGGTGTGGCGGTTCGCCGTTCGCCACTACCGAGGGACCGGGT
This sequence comes from Actinosynnema sp. CA-248983, assembly GCA_050954585.1. Classification (GTDB taxonomy): domain Bacteria; phylum Actinomycetota; class Actinomycetes; order Mycobacteriales; family Pseudonocardiaceae; genus Actinosynnema. The sequence goes on from CP191863.1 coordinate 8,068,681, forward strand.
CGTGATCGAAGTCCGCGAGCTGTGCCGCGAGTTCACCGTCACCACCAAGGTCGGCCGGTTCCGCCGCGCCCGGACGAAGGTCCGCGCGGTCGACTCGGTCAGCTTCGACGTGGCCGCGGGCGAGGCCGTCGGCTACGTCGGGCCCAACGGCGCGGGCAAGTCCACCACGATCAAGATGCTCACCGGCATCCTCGTGCCGACCTCCGGGCACGTGCGGGTGGCGGGCGTCGACCCCTCCCGGGCCCGGCGGGACCTGGCGCGGCGGATCGGGGTGGTGTTCGGGCAGCGCAGCCAGCTGTGGTGGGACCTGCCGCTGCGGGACAGCTTCGACCTGCTGCGCTCGATCTACCGGGTGGACGCCCGCGACCACGCGCGCCGCCTGGCCGAGTGCGTCGAGCTGCTGGACCTGTCCGGCTTCCTGGACCGGCCGGTGCGGCAGCTCTCGCTGGGCCAGCGGATGCGCGGCGAGGTCACCGCGGCCCTGCTGCACGGCCCGGAGCTGCTGGTGCTGGACGAGCCGACGATCGGGCTGGACCTGGAGTCCAAGGAACGGCTGCGCGAGTTCCTCGCCGACCTGAACGCGCAGCGCGGCACCACCCTGCTGTTGACCACCCACGACCTGGACGACATCGAACGGCTGTGCCCGCGCCTGGTGGTGATCGACCGCGGCACGGTGCTCGCCGACGGCCCGCTGGAGGCGCTGCGGGCGGAGGTCGTGCCGGAACGCGTGCTGGTCGTGGACCTGGAGAAACCCGCCGAGCCGCTGACCGGCATCCCGGGCGTCGTGGACGTGCGCACCGAGCTGGGCGGGTTGCGGCAGCACCTCACGTTCCGCAAGGGCGACACGACCGCCGCCGCGGTGATCGCCGCCGTCGCGGCCCGGGCCGACGTGCACGACCTCGTGGTCGAGGAGCCCGAGATCGACGATGTGGTGCGCCGGCTGTACGCGCGTCGGTAGGGTCGGGCGAAACGGTCACGCACCACCTACACCCTGGAGTTCACATGCGCGCAGGTCGTCCGGTCGCCACCATCCTGCTGGCGCTGGGACTCGTCGGCGCGGTGTCCGGGTGCGAGGCCGTGCAGCAGGCCCAGGACACCGCGAACTCGGTCGGCCAGGCCGCCGACAAGGCGCAGCTGTGCATCGAGGCGCTCAAGCTCGCCGGCTTCACCCCGAGCGCCGCCGACCCGCAGAAGGCCGTGCAGGAGACCCAGGCGAAGGCGGAGGAGTTGGAGGCGCTGGCCGCGAAGGCCGGTGACGCCACGCTCAAGGACGCCATCACCGGCGTGTCCGACACCATGGGCCAGCTGACCGTCAACGACCTCGACCCGGCGAAGCTCGCCGACTGGACGGCCAAGAAGCTGGAGACCGTGAACAAGCTGTCCCAGGCTTGCGGCTGAGCGAAAACGCCAGGCTGTCGGTACCTTCGGAGGCGTCCTACGCTGTGACGCACCGGAGGTGTTGCAGATGCTGCACGCGACAGTAGGCGACCGGTTGCACGTCCACAGCCGCGCTGTGGGTCTCGACGAGCGCGTCGGCGAGATCCTGGAAGTGCGCGGCGAGGAGGGTGCACCCCCGTACCTGGTCCGCTTCTCGGACGGGCACGAAGGGCTGGTCTACCCCGGCCCCGACTGCCTGGTCGAACCCCGGACCGGCGACTAGCTCCCGCTAGTCGGACAACCGGTCGGACAACAAGGACTCCACCTCGGCGCGGTACAGCAGCGCCGGGTCGAACCCCATCGGGCCGAACTGACCCGCGACCTCCAGGCTGAGCACGCCGTGCAGCCTGGTGAACGCGCGCAGGCCGGTCAGCAGGACGGCATGGTGGAGCCCGCTCTCGCCCCGCGACCGCGCCCAGGCTTGGAGCTGCTCGGCGAACCCCACGTCCGCCGACTGCCGCGACGGGCCACCCGGCCCGCGGTCCGCCGCCTGCTGCCGCGACGGGTCACCCGGCCCGCAGTCCGCCGCCGACTGCCGCGACGGGCCACCCGGCCCGCGGTCCGCCGACTGCTGGGACGGGTCACCCGGGTCGGGGTTCGCCGCCTGCTGGGACGGGTCACCCGAGTCGGGGTCCGCTGATTTCTGCGCCGGGTCGACCGCGGCGCGGTCGGCTGCCTGCCAGGATCGGTCAATCGGCTCGGAGTCCGCGGCCCGGCGCGGCCGGTCGCTCGACGTGCGGTCGGCGGCCTGCCAGGACCGGTCGACCGGCCCGTGGTCGGCCGCCCCCTCGGCGAGCACGCCCAGGAACGCGCTCATCGTGCGGTGCGCGAGGGCGATCGTGTCCTCGGGCGCCTGGTAGCCCGGCAAGGGCGTGCCGAACAGCAGCAGGTACCGGTGCGGCTGGCTCAGCGCCCACGCGCGGAACGCGCCGGCGAAGCCGTGCACCCGCTCGCGGTGCGGCCTGCCCGCCGCCCTCGCCACGGCCGTCTCGACCTGGTCGGCGAGGTCGCTCCACGCGTCCCGGACCAGGTCGTTCAGCAGCTCGTCGCGGTTCTTGAAGTACCGGTAGAGCGCCGGACCGGTCACGCCCATGCGCTTGGCGATCGCGTTGACCGAGATCCCCTCGAGGCCCAACTCCGCCAGCTGCTCCAAGGCGATGCGCTTGGCCTCCTCCTTGGTCTCCTCGCGGTACTTCGCGCGCCTCGTGTTGACCACGTCCCCAGCCACCTCCTTGAGAAGGCACTCTAACTTGTGTTAGAACTTCTAACACAAGTTAGAGGCCATCAGCGATGTTAGGGGTTCACATGACCGTCGTGGTGCTGGGCGCGGGTCGGGGCATCGGGTACGAGATCACCCGGCAGCTCGTGGAAGACGGCCGCGAGGTGCGGGCGGTCACCCGATCGGGTGGTGTGCCCGAGGGTGCGGAGGACGTGCGGGCCGACCTGATGGACCGGGAGGCGGCGATCAAGGCGGCGGCCGGCGCGTCGGTGATCCACATGGCCGCCAACGTGCCGTACACGAGCTGGGCGGCCATGCTGCCCACGATGTTCGACAACGCCGTGGCCGCCGCCGAGTCCGCCGGTGCCAAGCTGGTCCTGGCGGACAACCTCTACTCCTACGGCCCGGTCCCCGAGCCGTTCGACGAGAACACACCGGAGCGGCCAGCCGGGACCAAGGAGAAGCTCCGCAGCGCCCTCGGCAAACGCTTGCTGGCCGCCCCCGTACCGGTGGTCCTGGCCCGGTCGACCGACTACTACGGCCCCGGCGGCATCGGCTCGCTGCCCGGCGAGCTGATCCTCAAGCCGCTGGCCGCGGGCCGGCAGCCCTTCTGGTTCGGCGCGCTGGACGCACGCCACACCTTCGCCTACCTCGCCGACACGGCCCGCGCCCAGATCCTGCTCGGCGACGACCCCAGGGCGGACGGCCAGGTCTGGCACACGCCGGCCGCGGAGACGTTGACCGTCCGGGAGTTCATCGCGCTGGCCGGGAAGGTCGTCGGCAAGACGGCCAAGCCGATCGCCCTGCCGCACGCGACGGTGCAGGTCATGGCGTTGTTCGACAAGCGGGTGCGGGGCATGGGCGAGTTGGCCCACCAGCGCACGAAGCCGTGGGTGGTGGACCACTCGGCGTTCGAGAAGACCTTCGGACCGGTCCAGGTCACGCCGCACGAGGAGGCGATCGCCAAGACCGTCGAGTGGTACCGCTGACGCGCGGTCAGCCGAGGATGGTGGTGATCAGTTCGTCGGCCAGGGCGGGGGTTGCCGCGGCGATGCCGGACCAGCGGCGGGTCAGGTCCAGGTCGAACGTCAACGGCCGGCCGTGCAGGTCCAGCAGCGCGCCACCCGCTGCCGGGACGGTCACCAGAGCGGCGATCAGGTCCATCAGGCGGTGGGTGTCCGAACCCGGGTCGGCGAAGGCGTCCACCGAACCCTCCGCGACGAGCATGGTCTCCAGGCACGTCGTGCACAGCACCCGGATGCGGTCGGCGGCGTTGGCTATGCGCATCCAGGCGTCCTCGGTGCCGCGCTTGGGACGCATCAAGCACACCGACGCGCCCTTCAACACCGTGCGGCCGGAGGTGCGGAACGGGGTCGGTTCGCCGGCCTTCGCCGACCACGCCCTGCCGGTGTCGAACCAGACGGTCAGGGCTTCGACGGGCTGATCGTCCAGGACCAGAGCACCCGCGAAGCACGACAGCGGCACGCCCAGCGCGGCGTTGGCGGAACCGTCCACCGGGTCGATGACGAGGGTGGCGGCGGAGCCGTTGTCCACGAACCCGGCTTCCTCGGAGAGCAGGTTCGCGCCCGCCTCGGCGGCGGCCTCGGCGATCGCGGCTTCCACGATGGCGTCGACCCGCATGGTGGGGGTGCCGTCCGCGCCGCCCGCCACCTCTTCCCGCAGTTCGGCGCGGGTGTGTGCGGCGCGGGCCGCCTGGTGGGCGCGGGCGGCGGCCCGTGCGGTGGCGGCGAGGGCGGGGTGGGTGGTCGGCGACAACTCGGGCTGCGGGACGGGCCACGGGTTCTTGGTCACGGGTGCCAGCTTGCCCGAAGAACAGCCCCCGTGGCCGGGTCGGCACGGGGGCTGTTCCTCAAGCGGCAGCCTCAGATCAGGCCGAGGCCCTTCACCGCGTCGCGCTCCTCGACCAGCTCGGCCACGGAGGCGTCGATGCGGGCGCGGGAGAAGTCGTCGATCTCCAGGCCCTGGACGATCTCGTAGCGGCCGTCCTTGGCGACGACCGGGAACGACGAGATCAGGCCCTCCGGCACGCCGTAGGAGCCGTCGGACACGACCGCCGCCGACGTCCAGTCGCCCTCGGGGGTGCCGTTGACCCACGAGTACACGTGGTCGATCGCCGCGTTGGCCGCCGACGCCGCCGAGGACGCGCCGCGCGCCTCGATGATCGCCGCGCCGCGCTTGGCGACGGTCGGGATGAACGTGTTCTCCAGCCAGTCCTGGTCGTTCACGGCCTGGGCCGCGACCTGGCCGTTGACCTCGGCGTGGAACAGGTCCGGGTACTGGGTGGCCGAGTGGTTGCCCCAGATGGTGAGCTTCTTGATGTCGGTGACCGCCACGCCCAGCTTCTTGGCCAGCTGCGACAGGGCGCGGTTGTGGTCGAGGCGGGTCATCGCGGTGAAGCGCTCGGCCGGGACGTCCGGCGCGTGCTGCTGGGCGATGAGGGCGTTGGTGTTGGCCGGGTTGCCGACCACCAGCACGCGCACGTCGTCCGCCGCGCCCGCGTTGATGGCCTCGCCCTGCGGCTTGAAGATGCCGCCGTTGGCCTCCAGCAGGTCGCCCCGCTCCATGCCCTTGGTGCGCGGGCGCGCGCCGACCAGCAGGGCGATGTTCACGCCGTCGAACGCCGTCTTGGCGTCGTCGGTGATGTCGATGCCGGACAGCAGCGGGAAGGCGCAGTCGTCCAGCTCCATCGCGGTGCCCTCGGCGGCCTTGACGGCCTGCGGGATCTCCAGCAGCCGCAGGCGGACCGGGACGTCCGGGCCCAGCAGGTGGCCGGAGGCGATGCGGAACAGCAGTGCGTAGCCGATCTGGCCGGCCGCACCGGTGACGGTGACGTTCACGGGCGTGCGGGTCATGAGCCTTCCCGAATGACGATCTGACGGCTTCAGTCCCCGGGCACGACCACTAGGCAGGCAGCACCTGTCAGCGGCGGTCTCTACTCCGGGACCGGCGCATCGGGCGGTTTGCCCGACGCGGTGAGGTTACCAACCGGCGAACGATGACAAAGTGTGACAGTGGACATCATCGTGGGGGACGACTTCAGCGACGCCGACCTGATCGGGCAGCGGTGGGAGGGGCGGGCGTTCGAGCGGTGCGACTTCACCGATGCCGACCTGCGGCGGCTGGTGACTTCGGGGTGCACGTTCACCCAGTGCACGTTCGAGCGCACCGACCTCGGGTCGTCCGAGCACACGGCGACGGCGTTCCGGTCGTGCACGTTCCGCGGCGCCACGCTGGCGTCGGCCGCCTTCACGTCGTGCACGTGGCTGGGGTCGGTGTTCGTGGACTGCGTGCTGCGGCCGGTGGAGCTGGTCGAGACCGATCTCACGCTGGCCGGCCTGTCGCGGGCGCGGCTGCGGAAGGTGTCCCTGCGCGGGCTGCGGTTGCGCGAGGCGAACCTGGAGGACGCCGACCTGCGCGACGCGGACCTCCGGGACGCCGACCTGACCGGCGCCCGGCTGCGCGGGTGCGCGTTCGAGGGCGCGGACCTGCGCGGGGCGCGGGTGGACGCGAACGGGCTGGTCGCCGCGTCCCTGCGCGGTGCCGTGGTCGACGTCGAGCTGGCGATCGCCTTCGCCGGCGCCCACGGCCTCCGCGTTCAGTGAGTCGGGGCCTCCTGGTTGGCGACCTCGACCAGGACCCCGTCGGCGATCATGTCGTCGACGGACTTCGGCAGCAGGTAGGCGGTGCCGCCGCCGGGCTGCTCGAACCACGGCACGGCGACGCCGGTCAGCACCTCGACCGGGCGGCGCAGCCGGTAGACGCGGTACGGGCGGTTGATCCACGACGGGACCAGTGAGCGCTCCGGGAACGGGGTGCCGGCGACGTAGACGAGGTTGCCGGAGCCGTCGCCGAAGCGGTCGACCTCCATGCCCGAGGGCAGCTCGACCATCTTCTTGTGGCGGAAGAGGGTGAGCGGGGGTTCGCCGCCCAGCGGGGTGATCGGCCACTGGCGGGAGGCGGGCTTGGGGGCCTCCTGCTGCGGCGGCGCGGGGGGCGGGGTCGGGCGGCGCGGGGGTTCTTCGCGGAAGCCGTTGTTGTGGGGTGGGCGGTCCTCGCGGAAGGCCTCGCCGTTCATGGGCTGCCGGATCGGCTCCTCGCGGAAGTTCTCGACCGGCGGGCGGTGGGGCTCGTCGCGGAAGGTCTCGCCGTTCAGCGGTGGGCGCGGGGCTGGGGGCGCGGGGCGGCGGGGGCAGCGGGCGCGGGGTGCGGCGGCCGGTGAGGACGAGCTTGCCGATCAGGTAGGCGGCGGCGTCCTCGACGCGGTCGAAGCGGACCGGGTTGGTCGGGCCGTGGTCGAACCAGGAGACCTCCCAGTCCGGGCCCTCGGTGCGCAGCACCCACGTGCGGTCGGCGGGCTCGCCGAACCGGTACGCGGCGGGCGGCACGTCCAGTTCGTCCAGCGCGCGGCGGACGCCGGCGAGGTGCTGGTCCTCCTCGGGCGTGACCTGGCGCGGCTCCACCGGCTCGGGCTCGGGCTCCTCGAAGCGGTCCGGCTCGGGGTCCTCGAAGCGGGGCTGTTCCTCGGTGAACTGCTCGTCGTCGAACCGGTCCGGCTGGTCGAACCGGGGCTGGTCGAACCGGTCCTCGTCGTGGAACTGGTCGAACTCCGCGGTCTCCTCGACGGCCTCGACCGGCTCGGGCCGGTCCTGTTCGGCCTCGGCGACGGGCTCCTCGGCGTACTCCGGCTCCTCCTCGACCCGCTCCTCGGCGGCGGGCTCGTCGGTGACGACCTCCACCTCCGCGGTCTCCTCGGCTGGCTCGGGCTGCGGCTCCTCCTCGCCGAACGGGTTCCACGCCTGGGTGTTCTCCACGTCCTCGGCGTCCCGGTCGTACTGGGCGGGCGCGAAGAGGTCCATGCCGTCCACATAGGACTCGCGGCGGTACCGGTCGTCGATGACCGGGCCGTCCTCCTCGAACCGCACCCGGTAGGGCGGGCCGCTGTCGGCGAACTCGACGCGGTCGGAGCGCAGCTCGGTGAGGTTCGCGGTCTCCTCGACGTCGGCGCGCTGCGGCTGCTCGGCGGGCTCGTCCGGCAGCTCGGGGAGCGGGGCGGCGACGGTGGTGGCGTCCGCCTCCGGGTCGTCGTGCTGCTCGTGCTGCTCGGCGAACGCCTCGAACGGCTCGGGGACGTCCGCCGCGGGCAGTTCGGTGTCGCGGGGCGCGGCGGGTGCGCCGAGGTTCGCGGCGGCGGCGACGCGGGCGTCCTCGGGGACCTCGGGCAGCACGTAGTCGTTGGCCTTGGCCCGCTCCACCAGCTCGGGCTCGGGCGGCACGCCGTACGCGCGCAGGTAGTAGCCGACGGCGGCGGGCCAGATCCAGTGGCCGTCGGTCTGGAAGGCGACCGGCACGACGGCGGGGGCGTCGGGGTTGAGGACGTCGGCGTCGAAGCCGCGCCCGATCACCGCGACGGGGGCGCGGTCGAGGTAGCTCAGCAGCAGTTCGCGTTCGCCCTCGGGGACGGGCGGGCGGTTCACCGAGGGTCGGCCGCCGGGTCCCGCGCCGTCGAAGACGCGGGCCGTGCGGAAGCCGCGCGGGGGCACGGGGGCGGGCAGACCCGAACCGGGGGTCGAGGGGGCGGCCGGGCCGGGGGTCACGGGACCGGGCAGGCCGCCGCCGGGTGTCGACGGACCGGGGATGCCGCCGCCGGGTGTCGACGGACCGGGGATGCCGGCACCGGGTGTCGACGGACCGGGGATGCCGGCACCGGGTGTCGACGGACCGGCGGGTGTGGGCAGGCCGGGGGCGTGGGCTTCGTGGCCGGGGGCCGGGGTGCGGGGGCGAAGTCGCGCTGGTCGTGGGCGGGCGCGCCGAAATCCTGCGGGTCGTGGGCCGGAGCGCCGAAATTCTGCGGGTCGTGGGCCGGAGCACCGAAATTCTGCGGGTCGTGGGCGGGCGCGCCGAAGGCGTTCGGGTCGTGGGCCGGAGCGCCGAAGTCGTGGGCGGCGGCGCTGTCGTGGGCGGCTGCGGTGAGTGCGGCCTCGTGCGGGGGCGGTGGGAAGAGCTGGGTCTCCTCGGCGGCATCGTGCGGCGCGCCGAAGGGGTGCGGCTCCGCCTCGTGGGCCGGCGTGTCGAAGGCGTGCGCTTCGTGGGCCGGAGCGCCGAAGTCGTGCGGGTCGTGGCCGGCGAAGCCGTGCGGGTCGTGCGCCGGCGTGGGCTGGCCGCCGGGGGCGTGGGCGGGCCGGGCTGGGCGGGGAGCGCCGGACCAGGCGGGGTCTGGTGGGGTGCTGCGGGCTGCTGGGCGGCCAGGCGGCGGCGCAGCCAGTCGGGCACGTTCTCCTCGGTGCGCGGGAAGAAGCGCACCTCGTCCACGTACGCCTGCGGCGGGGGTGGCGTCTGCCACGCCGGCTCGGCGCGGTCGAAGTCCAGGTTGTAGCTGGACGGGTGGTCGAGCTGGTAGCGGGCGTTGGACCAGCTCCCCCGACCTTCCCGGTACATGCCCGCGCGCAGCCGCGCGAACAGGCCGGCCACCTCCTGCGGCGGCTGCCAGGCGCGCAGCGCGCCGTCCGCCCCCCGCACCTCGGCGGCCAGCTCGAAGTACCGGCCGGTGGCCCGGTACTCGGCAGTGACGTGGCGCCAGTCCTCCGGAGCGGCCCGCATCAGCGTGAGGCCGATCTGCTTGACCAGCGCGTCCTGCTCGGTCGGGTTCAACGGCTTCGGCTCGGACACGCCCACCATCTTCCCCCGCGACTCACCGTGCGCGCACGGGACCCCGTTGCGCCGAACGGACGAACCACGGGGTGCGACCGCCCCTAGACCGCCGGTGGCGGCGTCGTGGCCTCGGCGATCTCCACCAGCCGGCCGTCGGCGAGCAGGTCACGCACGGACGCCACGAGGAAGTACCCCGTGCCGCCGCCGGACTGCCCGAACCACGGCACCGCGACGCCCTTGACCGCGGGCACCGGCTGCTGGACGCGATACACGTGGTAGCGGCGATTCAGCCAATCCGGTGGCAGCGAGCGGTTGCCGAACTGGGTGCCCGCCGCGTACACGAGGTTGCCGGTCTCCGCTCCGAACCGATCCAGTTCGGTCCCCGCGGGCAGCACGACCGCCTCCCGGTCGCGGAACAGCGACAGCGGCGGCTCGTCGGGCAGCGGCTGGATGTCCGCCACCGGCTGCACCACCTGCGCCCGGCCGCCCGCGCGCTCGGCGTCCCGGTCGTCGCGCCACAGCAGCTCGGCCAGCAGCACCTTCGCCGCGTCCACGGCGTGCTCGTACACCTTGGGCCGGCCGTGCGGCCCCCGGCTGGAGTCCCAGAACTGGACCTGCCAGCCGGACCGGCCGGGGGCGGGCTCCAGCACCAGGGCGTCCGGGCGCGGCTCGACCAGGCCGTACTCGTGCTCGGCGACCCCGTAGTGGTCGAGGCGGGCCTTGAGCTGGTCCAGCGCGCGGCGGTCCACGTCGGTGATCACGCGCGGGGTGTGCGGGGGCAGCGGCGCGCCCTCGGCCTGGCCGGAGGCGACGGCGGTCGCGGCGGCTTCGGCGTCCGGGGACACCGGCGGGACGGCGTAGCCGTTGTCCCGGATGTGCTGCACGAGCTGCGGCACCGGCGGGACGTGGTGGTTGCGCAGGTAGTAGGCGACGCCGCCGGGCCACACCCACGTGCCGTCGGTGTGGAAGGACAGCGGCACGCCCGGCGTGGCGTCCGGCTTGAACACGTCCTTGCCGTAGGAGCGGGCGGCCAGCACGACCGGCGCGCCCTCCAGGTAGGCCAGGACGTCGTCGAGTTCCTGCGGGTGCGGGCGGGGGCGGTCGGCGAAGGTCGGCACGCCCTGCGCGTCGAGGCCGTCGAACAGCGGCGCGGCGAACAGCTCGGCGGAGCCCTCGGACGGCGACTGGACCGGGATCTGCGCGGTCGGCGGCTCGGACGTCTCCGCGGTCGGTTCGGGAAGACCCGCCTTGGCGGCCAGCCAGCCCGGGACGGAGTCGCGGGGGTGGAGTTCGAGTTCGCGCACGTAGTGCTCGACGTCCGGCGGCGACGTCCAGTCCGGCTCCGCCTCCCGGTTGAACTCGGCCGAGTACGTGTCCGGGTGCACCAGGTGGAACGTCATCGACAGCCACGTGCCGCCGCCCGGCCGCGCCATCCCCTCGCGCAGCTGCACGAAGAACGGCAGCGCCTCGTCCGGCAGCCGCCACTGGAACGACGACCCGTACATGGTCAGGCCGGACGCCTCGGCCTCCAGGTACCGGCCGACCATCCGGAAGTCGACGAACAGCTGCTCCCAGTCGCCGCGCAGCCGCTGCACCAGCAGCGTGGTCAGGGAGCCGAGGATCGCGTTCTGGTCCTCGGTGTCCAACTGCGGCGCGGTCATGCGTTCTGCTCCTCGGTCGCGGCTTCGGCGAGCTTGCCCCGCAGCCAGTCCGGCACGAACGCCTCGTCCCGGGGGAACGCCGCCAGGTCGCGGGCGAAGTCCGCGGCGGGCACCGGCGGGTCGAACTGCGGGTCGTGGTCGAAGTTGTAGGTGATGTCGATGCGCAGCGGCGCGTTCACCACGCACCGGCACGAGAACCACGCGCCCCGTCCCGGCTGGTAGTTGGCTTGGCGGAGCTGCGCGAACGCCTCCGCCAGGCCCTCGGGCGGCAGCACCTCGGGCGTCGAGCCGTCCGGCATGTAGACGGTCAGCGCGAGGTCCTGCACGGCGACCGTCATCCGCACCAGCAGGTCGACGCGGCGGAACCCGTCCGGAGCGGCGTCCAGCAGCAGTCCGCCGATGACCTGGAGCAGCTCGTCGTGCCGCTCAGAAGCCGACTGGCCAGAGGGCTGCGTTGTGCTCATTGGGGTAGCTCCTGACGTAGATCTCGGTCGTGCCGTCCTCGCGGGTCACGCGCCAGCGGGTCTGGTACGTGTGCGGGTGCCGGGTCAGCGGGTCGCGCAGGGCGAAGGTGTCGATGATCTCGACCGTACCGCCGGCCTTCATGAACTTCGACCGGTCCCGCTCCATCCGGTGCCACGTCTCGTCGGTGGCGAACGCGGGCCGGCCGTTGCCCTGGTTCTGGTCGCGCTGCTGGCTGGACTGGTTGGCCGCCTCGCCCGGGAAGCCCAGCTCGTTGCCCTGGTGGTGGCCGCCGTCGGACAGCTTCCTGCCGCTGCCGTCAACTTCGCCGTGCGAGCCGACCTCGACCTGCGCGGCCCCGTCCCGGCGGATCGCGCCGCCGGAGGACAGGTCGGGCCGGCCGGTGGTGGCGACCGTCTCGCCGTCGCGGTTCGTGCGGCCCCGCCACATGTCGTTGTCGGCGACCAGGACCGCGTTGGGCAGCGGCAGGTTCAGGTCCGGGCTGAACGGGCGGAAGGTGTGCGCGAAGCCCACCGCGCCGTCGTCGCCGGTCTGGAAGGTGCCGTAGCCCTGGTTCTTGTGGTCGTCCAGCACGAACCGGGTGCCCGGCGGGAGGTCCGCGCGGCCGGCGAACGGGTCGCTGTTGCCGAACGGCCGGCTGACCGCCGCGTGCTGCTGCGGTGTCCAGGTCGAGGTGTCGCCGGTGACCTTCACGGAGTAGACGTACTCACCGTCCACTTTGGTCCGTTCGAGGGTGAGCTTGACCTCGTTGGCGGGCGCCGGCCAGGTCTGGGTGGGTTGTTCGGCGCGGCCGAGGCCGTAGAAGCCGTCCGAGGTGACCTGGGCGTGCGCCGGGGCCTGGGTGATCTCGGTGTTGACCCGGCTGCGCTGGCCGGAGTGGGTCTCCTCGAACACCACGTGCCCGGTCTCGTCGGTGAGGAACCGGCCGCGCCGCTGGCCGTGCTCGTCGGTGACGACGTACTCGGTGTCGGGGTCGTGCACCTGGCCGGGCCGGCTGAACGGCTGGCCCTGCTTGACGTCGTCGACGGACCTCTGGTGGGTGGTGGTCGGTTCGACGCGGTCGACGGCGTTCTGCGGGTGGCCGTTGGCGTCGGTGGTGAACTCCTGGCGCAGCGGGCCGCGGTCGACGTTGTAGTTCGCGCCCGGGACCGGGTTGGTCACCTCGGGGTTGCGGGTGTCGCCGAGGAAGTCCGGCGCGGCGATCCACTTCGGACGGCCCTCGCCGTCGGTCTGGACCGTGCCGCGGTGGTTGCCCTCGGTGTCGTGGACGTCCATCCGGGTGTCCGGCGGGAGGTCCGTGCGCGCGGTGAACGCCTCGCCGGGCCTGGGCGCCATCGGGTGGTCGCGGTCGATGGTGACGCGGCCGTTGGCGGCGGGTGGGGGTGGGTCGATCAGGACCGTGCGCTGGACCTGGACGTCCTGGCCGCCGATCTTGATGGTGTCCGTGGTGGTCTGGCGGGTGCCGTCCGGGTTGGCCACGAACACGTCGTGCCGGTGGCCGGTCTCGACGCGGTAGTGGGCGTTCGGCGCGGGGTGCAGGACCTCCGGGTTGTCGCCGTGCCGGGTGTTGGGCGCGATGGCGTCGACGAAGACGTTGCCGTCCGCGTCGACGTGGACGACCGTGCGGACCTCGCCGTTCGGGTGCTGCACCTCGATGCGGGTGTCCCGGGGCAGATCGCCTTGGCGGAACAGGGATTCCGTGGTCTGGACGGTCTGCCGGTGGGTGGTCTGCGGTTCCTGCCAAGGCGTTTGGACCTGGGGCTCGATGTCCAGCCGGCCGCGGTGCTCGCCAGTGGCCAGGTCGCCCTTGGGCTCGTGACCGGGCGGCATCCCGTGCTCGCCGACCGGGGCGCTCGTGCCGTCCGGCTCGAACCGGTGCCAGCCGCCGTCCGGCGGGATCTTCGGGCCGCCGGACTCGGTCGGCGAGCTGGAGTAGAGGTTGCCGTGCTGGTCGGACCAGGCCAGGCGGTCCGGCGCGATGACGGGCTGACCGGTTTCGCGGGCGACGTGCGCGGCGAGGCTGTTCTCCCCGCCCGCCGCCGCGTCGCAGCCGACGAACACCAGCGGCCGGTTCGCGAGGTCCGGGTGGTTGTTGATCAGCTCGGCGAGTTCGGCGCGGGTGTAGTGCCGGTCGCCGATGCGGACGCCGTCGCCGTCGGTGTGGATGTCCAGGACCGCGTGGCCGTCGGTGGGCGGGATGCGGCTGGAGAGGTCGTTGAGGTGCGGTTCGGTGTGCAGGGCGACACCGGCGTCGGTGACCTGGCTGTTGCGGATCGCCTGGTCGACGCGCTGGGAGACCTCGTTGAGCGGGATCGGGCCCTGGTGGGCGACCGGGCCGATGTCCCGGGCGGGCTCGTGCGGCGCGTAGTCGTCGAACGCGCCGTTTCGGGCCTGGTCGACGGTGACCGGGTCGGGGGTGCGGACGTTGCCGTGCTCGTCGAACGTGCCGAAGTCGGGCGGCAGCACCTTGCCGTCGGCGGGCGGGACGTCCACCTCGCGCATCAGGCCCAGGTCGATCAGGCGCTGGACGCTCATCTGGCCGGTGTTCGGGTCGACCAGGTCGGGGTGCGCGACGGGTTGGAGCTGGCGCGCGCCGCCGGGTTGGTCGAAGGCCGGGGCGACGGGGGCGAGTTCGACGGTGAGCGGGGCGTCGAGGACGTAGACGTGGTAGCCCTTGCCGAGGCTGTCCGGGAGGATCGCGCGCTCGCCGAAGCCGTACGGGTTGCCGTCGGTGTTCAGGGGGAGAGGAAGTCGCCCTGGGGGCTGCCGAAGCGGTCGAGCACGGTGCCCTTGGGCAGCTCGACGACGACGCGGGGGCCGTCGGCGCCTTGGTTCGGCGGCCAGTCGATCGAGCCTTCGGGCTTGGAGTGGGCCTGGATGAAGGGCTCGTAGCTGCCGTGGGGCCGTAGGGCTGGTAGGTCGGTTCGACGATGGCGGCGGCGCGCTGGTCGTAGGTGCCGACTTCGCGGTCCGTGGGGCCGGTGCTGTCGTGGAAGGAGTGGTAGGGGCCGTCTTGGGAGAAGCCGGGGACCACGCCGGCGGGGTTGCCCCAGACTCCCTTGTGGGGAAGGGGTCGGTGGGGGTGGGGTGGGTTCGGTGTCCTCGGGCCAGTCGTGGTCGGCGGCGGGGGTGTGCTCGTCGCCGGGTTCGCCGACGGTGTCGGCTGTGGGGTCCGCCGGGGTGTCCGCCGGGGTGTCCCCAGTGGGTTCCGGGGTCGGGTCGGCGGTCGGCTCCGGAGTGGAGTCGGTGGTCGAGTTCGGCTGGGGCGCCGGGGTTTCGGGGGTTGGCGTGGCTTCCGGCGCCGGGGTGGCTTCGGGTGTCGGGGTGGCTTCGGGTGTCGGGGTGGCTTCGGGTGTCGGGGTGGTGTGGTCGGCGGGGGTTTCGCGGCTGGTGGCCGGGGTGTCGCCGGGTGTCGGGTTCTGGGCGCCTCGGGCGGCCGGGGCCTCGGTGCGCGGAGCGGGTGTCGATTCGGTGCGTGGGGTTGGCGCGGTGTTCGGCTGGGGGCCGGCCGGGCCGGGCTGAGGGCCGAAACCGCCCGGCTGAGGCCCGAAACCGCCCGGCTGGGGGCCGAAACCGCCCGGCTGGGGGCCGAAACCGCCCGGTTGGGGGCCGAAGGTGCCGGGTGGGGGCGTGCCTGGTTGCTGGGTGGCCGGACCGCGCTGTTCGGGCATGACCGGGGAGTTCTGGTGCGGGATGTGCGGCGCCTGGGCGTAGGGCTGCGCCGGGATTCCGGTGACCGAACTGGTGCCCGTGGAGTCGTTGGGACGGTTGTTCTGGTCCCGTCCGCCGCCAGGACTGGGATCGCTGAAGAACCCACCGCCGGCCGGAGCCGAAGGCCCCCGCCCGCCACCGCCGCCACCAGGTGCGCCGCCGCCGGCAGCACCCATCGGAGGAGGCGCCATCGCACCCGCACCCATCGGCGCGCCGGACTGGCCGGACGTACCGGTTCCGGCGGGGCCGCTCGCGGGCGGAGTCGCAGCGACTCCCCCGGAACCACCGGACGCCGGCGCACCGGGTGCCGGTCCACCGGCCACTGGCGCGGTACCGGGAGTCGGCCCGCCGGTCGCCGTAGGCCCACCAGCGGGAGTCGCGCCACCGGTCGGGGCCGGCCCGCCGGTCGGAGTCGCACCGCCTGGCGGAGTCGCACCGCCTGTCATGGGCGGAGTCGCACCGCCTGTCATGGGCGGAGTGGGCATGATCCCGCCCATCATCGGTGCCCCTGCGTGCGTACCGCCCGGCACCGAACCGCCCGGTGTCGTCCCGCTCATCGGCGGACTGCCCGGAGTCGTGCCGGACAAGGGCGGCCCGCCCGGCGTTGTGCCCGACAGAGGCGGACTGCCCGGCGTGGTGCCGCCAAGAGGTGGGCTGCCCGGAGTGGCGCCTGCCGCAGGTGAGCTGCCCGGGGTCGGGCTGCCCAGTGAGGGACTGCCGGGGTCGAGCCCAGCGAAGACGGTGCGCCGAACGTCGGCATCGGACCGGGAAGTGGCGCTCCCGACCTGGTTGCGCCGGCACTGGGAGCACCCGGTGCCGAACCGACACCGGGAGTCGGGCCAGTTGAAGTAGGTCCACCTGCGATCGGAGTGCCACCGAAAGACGTGGGTGTGCGGCCGACCGGGGACGAACCGCCGGGAGCCGGAGCCGGGGTCGAGGTCGGCGCGGTGGACGTGGTGGGTGCGCCCAGGCGGCCGGTGATGGACGAGGTTCCGCTGGTCACCGGCGAAGTCGGGACAGTCGCCCGACCACCGGAACCGACCGGCGGCGGTGAAGAGTCACCGCCCACAGACGGAGGCGGCGCGGCGACCGTCGGAGAAGCAGGGCTGGGAGCGGGAGGGGCGGAAACGGCAGAGGTCGTGGTGCCGTCGCGGCCGACCGGGTTCAGGCCATCCCGGCGTACCGAAGGGCCGGGAGCGGTGGGAGTCGGGGCAGCTGTGGGCGCGGGCGGAGGGCCGATGTCCGGTGGGCGGGAGACGGGACTGCCGGGGTCGCCGGGGTTGATCCGCGGCGGCTCCACGGTCAAACCGTCCTTCGCGCCGCCGATGCCCCCCGACACCGCACCGGACGTCGCACCCAGCAGCACGTCCCGCGCACTGATGTCCTGCCCCATCACCGCAGCCGTACCCAGGGTCGACGCGGCGCCCTCCACGGCACCCCGCGTCGCACCCGCGGCCACCTGCCCGGCCAGGCCACCACCCTCGAACTTCAACCCGCCCGACAGGCCACCGACAACACCGGACACGGCACCGGACACCGCCGCCTCACCGGTCTTGCCCCAGTCCCACTGCGAACGGTCGCCGCGCGCCACCTGGATGCCCTGGATGACCACGTCGATCCCGACCGAGATGACCACCTCGCGCAGGATCGCCATCACCAGCTGCCGGAACGTGAACTGCACGATCAACCGGGTCGCCTGCTGCGCGATCGGGATACCCGCCGTCGACGCCCCGAACGTCCCGAACGCCGCCGCGATCAGCGCCGCGATCTCGATCGCCAGCGCAATCAAGGACGCGATGATCGACAGCTTGGTGTACTCGACCTCCAGCGCCGAGTTGTCGCAGCTCTCGGCGAGCTGCTCGCACACCTTCTGCAGCTTCGGCAGGTACGAGTCGTCGCCGGCGGCGAACTTGCCCCAGTACTCCTCGAACCGCTGCACCGCCTCGCCGGTCTGGCTGGCGGTCACCGTGGACGCGGCGCCGTTGGCCTCGTCGATCACGGACTTCACGCCCTGCGCGGCGGTCCGGTACGCGTCGGCCATGCGGCGCAGCGCCGTTTCGTCGCCCTCCGGCCAGCTCTGCCCGACCACGATCGGGAACAGCCACGTGACCTCGCTCGGGATCTCGATACCCACCGCTCGCGCCCCTCAGCAGAAACCGTCAGTAGGTCCGGGAGATCCCGGTCGCGTTGCCCTGGTCGGACCCCTCGTACGCGTCGGCCGACTGGTCGACGCCGGTCCGGATGTCCTGCAACGCCTTGGCCAGGTTCTTGAACGCGTCCAAGGTCGCCGTGGAGTTCGGCACGTACTGCTGCGCGAACGCCTGCCCCGACTCGTCGCCGCCCCAGCACTGCCCCTCGGCCTGCAACGCCCCGTTCAAGGCCTGGAAGACCCCGTCCAACGAGTCACCGGCCGCGCTGAACTGCGCACCACCGCGCCGCATGCCGGCCACGTCTACCTGGAAGCCGCCGTTCACCAGCCACTCCTGTCCATGATGGTGTCGCCGTCGTCGTCGGGTGGCGCGGGAGACCGGCGCGGGGGAGTCGGGGAGGGCACCGCGGGCGGCTTCGGGAGCAGGTCGGCCAGGGACGGCACGCCGGGGAGGAACTCCGACAGGTCGACGCTCGCGCCCTCCTGGGCCGGGGCGAGGACCTCGTTGACCTCCGTGCGGGCCTTGGCGACGGCCTGGAGCACGGTCTCCGTGGTGAGCTTGGCCAGCTTCTCCGGGGTGGTGCGCTCGAACGCGTTGGGCGAGAACTCCAGCGCCGTCAACGCGCCCGTCGAGTCCACCGAGGCGCGGACGCTGCCGTCCTGGGACACCGCCGTGGCGCTGACCGCCTGGGCCCGCGCGGCGGTCTCGTGCAGTTCCGCGGTCTTGGCGCGCAGCTCCGTGAGGAGGCTGTCGACGTGCTCGCGCATGGCGGCGTTGCGCGCCTCCAGCTCGGCTCGGCGTCCCGTGGGATCGGTCACAGCTGTCCCCTCGCTTGTGCCTCCAGAAGGTGCAGACGCTAGCCGAGGGCTCCGGGTTCCCGTCGATATTCGGGCCGGTTTTGTCGGGGGTCGGGTGCAGCATGGGGCACGTGCTCCGGCCCTACCGCGAACTCGCGTCCGTACCAGGACTCCCCGCTTTGCTCATGTGGTCGCTGCTGGGGCGCATACACATGCCGGGCACGCCACTGGCGTCGTCGTTCCTGATCGCCGGGTGGACCGGGTCGTACACGGCGGCGGGCCTGGTGGGTGGTGCGTTCGCGGTCGGGCTCGGGGTGGCCAGCCCGCTGCGCGGACGGGCCGCCGACCGAAGTCCGGCGAGCCGGTTGTTGCTGGTCACGGCGCTGGGCTACGGCACGGCGATCCTGGTCGGGGGGATCGTCCCGCTGGTGCTGCCGCCTTCGTGGTGGCCGCTGTCGGTGCTGGTGGCGGCGGTCGCGGGGGTGATGATGCCGCCGGTCACGCCGATCAGCCGCGCCACCTACCCGCGCATGGCCACCGGGTCGGCGGGCACGGCGGTGTTCACCGTCGAGGCGTCCATGCAGGAGGTCATCTACGTCATCGGGCCCGCGTTGACCGCGATGGTGGTGGCGTTCTTCAACCCGTACGCGGCGCTGTGGATGTGCGGGGCACTGGCCGTGCTGGGCGCGTTCGGGTTCCGGGCGGCGCTGCGGCGGGCCGGGATGGACGAACCCGTGCCGTCCGGGGCGAAGCACTCCGGGCGGACGCTGCTGGTCGACCCGTCGATGGTGTTCGCGCTGTCCACGGGGCTGTGCATCGTGGCGTCGCTGCTCACCATCGACCTGGTGATCATCGCGTGGGCGCGGGACCTCGGGTCGCCGGGCCTGGCGGGTGTGCTGACGGCGGTGTGGGGCGTCGGGTCGGTCCTCGGCGGGCTGATCGCGGGCGGTCTGCACGGCGAGCCCCGGTTCACCCGGCGGATGGTGTTGCTGGCGCTGGGCGTGGTGGCGCTGGTGCCGGTGCTGCCGCCGGTCATGGAGCCGTCGTCGGTGTGGTTGATCGGGCTGGTGCTCGCGGTGGGCGGGATGGCTATCGCGCCCGCGATCGCCGCGAACAACACCCGGATCAGCGACATCGCGCCGGAAGGGCGCAAGGCGGAGGCGTTCGGGTGGCTGGGCGCGTTCACCACGGCCGGGCAGGCGATGTTCCTGCCGGTCGCGGGGTGGCTGCTGGACCTGGTCGGACCGGCCGCGGCGGCGGGGGCGAGCGCGGCGGCGGCGGTGCTGGGGGTCGTGCTGGCGAGTCGGGTGCGGGCGCCCAAGCCGGTTGGCGTGGCGGCGAGTGGTGGCGTTGGCTGAGGCGGTGGGGACCCGGGACGCGGTAGGGGTTCGGCCTCGTCTCGTCGGGACGGGCGTCGCGTTCGTCGGCGGTGTGTTCCTGGCGGTGCAGGGGCGGCTGAACGGCGAGCTGGGGCACGTGTTCCGGGACGGGTTCCTGGCGGCGCTGGTGTCGTTCGGCGGCGGGTTGGCGCTGATGCTGGTGATCGTGCTGCCGGCGCGGGCCGGGCGGGCGGGGTTGGCGCGGCTGTCCGACGCGCTGCGGTCCGGGCAGATCAGGTGGTGGCAGTGCGTCGGGGGCGCGTGCGGGGCGTTCTTCGTGTCCACGCAGGGCTTGACGGTCGCGGCACTGGGTGTCGCCGCGTTCACCGTCGCGGCGGTGGCGTCGCAGGTGGTCAGCAGCCTGCTGGTGGACCGGGCCGGGCTCGGGCCGACGCGGCAGCCGCTGACCGTGCCGCGCGTGGTGGGCGCGGTGCTGGCGGTGCCCGCCGTGGCCGTGGCGGTGGCGGACGACTTCGGCTCGCCGTCCGCGCTGTGGCTGGCGGTGCTGCCCGCGTTGGCGGGCATCGGGCTGGGCTGGCAGCAGGCGGTCAACGGGCTGGTGCGGGAGGCCGCGGGCAGCACCCGGGTGACGACCCTGGTCAACTTCACCACCGGCACCGCCGTGCTGCTCGTGGTGTGCGCGGTGGACGTGGCGGTGCGCGGGTTCCCGACCGCCGCGCCGAGCGAGCCGTGGTTCTACGCCGGCGGCGCGCTGGGCATCTGCACGATCGGGTCGGCGGTGCTCGCGGTCCGCTTCACCGGGGTGCTGCTGGTCGGGTTGACGCAGGTCGCGGGCCAGTTGGTGGGCGCGGTGGGGGTCGACGCGCTCGTGCCGACGGCGGGTTCGCGGCTGTCCGCGTGGACCGTCGTGGGCACCGTGTTGACCTTGCTGGCGGTGGCGGTCGCCGCGCTGCCGAGCCGCCGGTGATGCGAAGATGGGGCGCGTGACGGCGACGATCCTCAACGGCAGGGCCACCCGGGACGCGATCTTCGACGACCTGCGGGCGCGGGTCGCGACGCTGGCCGAGCGGGGGGTGACGCCGGGCCTGGCCACCGTCCTGGTCGGCGACGACCCCGGCTCCCACTCGTACGTGAAGGGCAAGCACGCCGCGTGCGCGAAGGTCGGCATCACGTCGATCCGCCGCGACCTGCCCGCCGACACCACGCAGGAGCAGCTCGAAGCCGTCATCGACGAGCTGAACGCCGACCCCGCGTGCACCGCCTACATCGTGCAGCTCCCGCTGCCCAAGCACCTGGACGCCAACGCGATCCTGGAGCGCATCGACCCGGCCAAGGACGGCGACGGCCTGCACCCGGTGAATCTGGGCAAGCTCGTCCTGGGCGACGAGGCCCCGCTG
Organism: Actinosynnema sp. CA-248983; assembly: GCA_050954585.1. Taxonomy (GTDB): domain Bacteria; phylum Actinomycetota; class Actinomycetes; order Mycobacteriales; family Pseudonocardiaceae; genus Actinosynnema. The sequence continues at coordinate 8,089,545 of CP191863.1, forward strand.
CCCGCCACCCCGCGCGGCGTGGTGGAGCTGCTGCGCCGCTACGACGTGCCGATCGCGGGTGCGAACGTGACCGTCGTCGGGCGCGGTGTGACGGTAGGCCGGCCCATCGGGCTGCTGCTGACCCGGCGCAGCGAGAACGCGACCGTGACCCTGTGCCACACCGGGACCAAGGACCTGGCGGCCGAGGTGCGGCGGGCGGACATCGTGGTGGCGGGCGCGGGCAGCCCCGGGCTGATCACCGCGGACATGGTGAAGCCGGGCGCGGCGGTGGTGGACGTCGGCATCACGCGGACCGAGGCCGGCCTGGTGGGCGACGTGCACCCGGACGTGGCTTCGGTGGCGGGTTTCCTCGCGCCGATCCCCGGTGGGGCGGGGCCGATGACCATCGCGATGCTGTTGACCAACACGGTCGAGGCGGCCGAACGCGCGGTGGAGGGCTGAGGGCGGTGGAGCTGATGCCGGAGCAGCGCTGGCGGTCGGCGGCGGGTCAGCACCTGCCGTTCGCGCTGGTGGTCGGTGTGGTCGTGCTGGGCATCGTGCGGATCGTGCAGTACCACTGGCGGCAGGGCGCGGTGCTCATCGGCGTCGCGCTGCTGCTGGCGGCGCTGCTGCGGGTGCTGGTGACCGACGAGCAGGCGGGCCTGATCGCGATCCGCAGCCGGAGCGTGGACGCCCTGCTGTACTCGGCGTTCGGGTTCTCCGTGATCGTGGTGGCGATGACCATCATCGGCGGTCCGCTCAGCCGCTGATCGCGTCCAGCAGCGCCTTGAGCTTGGCGGCGCGGGCCGGGCGTCCGGCGGACACCCACTCCACCCGGCCGCGCAGGTGGGCCCGGAAGTCCGGGTGGCCGTGGCGGTTCTGCGACTCCAGGCCGTGCCGGGCGCAGTTGTGCAGGATGGCTTTCAGGTCGTCGTACTCGGCGCGCGAGGCCGCCGGGGCGTGGTTGACGACCAGGCCGGCGAGGCGTTGCCGTTGGTGCTGCGCGGCGGCGCGGGTCTTGTCCGGGTTGATCCGGAACCCCTCGCTGCGGGCTGCTTGTTCGACCCCGGGCAGGAGGCGGTGCAGGGGGAGGTTGGCGGGGCCGGAGAACGCGAGGTCGTCGGCGTAGCGGGTGTAGGTGGCGCCGAGGGTGCGGGCCAGTCCGGTGAGGCGGCGGTCGAGGTTGCGGGCGATCACGTTCGCCGTGGCGGGTGAACTGGGGGCGCCCTGCGGGAGGTGCGCGGCGGCGAGTCGGCGGCGCAGTGGCCAGTCGGCCTCGGCGGTGATGTCCGGCGGGGTGCGGGTGGTGAGCAGGCCCGTGATCGCGGCGGCCACGGCAGGCGGGTAGCCGTAGGACTCCAGCAGACCGCGGACGCGTGCGCCGGTGACGGAGGTGAAGAAGCCCTCCAGATCGAGGCGCACGACCAGGGGCTTGTTCGCGTGGGGCGCGGCGAACGTGGTGATCGACCGGCCGCGCCGGAAGCCGTGGGCGGCGTCGTGGAGGTCGACGCGGTCGAGCAGGTGGCGGACGAGGCGGCGCTGGAGTTCGGCGAGGCGGGGCTTGGGCGACTCGATCAGGCGACGGCCCTGCCACCAGGCGCGGTAGTGGCGCAGGGGTTCGTGCGCGTGCCGGTTCCAGGCGCGGGTGTCGGCGAACCAGGCGAGTTCGCCGGTGTCGAGGTCGAGGGCGCGGGCGAGGTCTCCGGTGTTGTGCCAGTGCGGGACGTTGCCGCGCCAGCGCGGTTTTTCTTGTTCGGGCGCTTGCCTGAACTTCAGGTCTTTGATCAGGCGGGCGAGGGATTCGGGGCCGGCGTGGGGGACGGACGGGCTCAGGTCCAGGAGGCGGACCGCGAGGTCTTCCGCCGGGACGGGGCCGAGGACGTCCGCCAGGCGTTCGGCGAGTCCGCCGCGGTCCCACGGCCCGTCAAGAGCCGCCGCAGCAAGGGTTTCGGCGAGTCCGCCGCGGTCCCACGGCCCGTCGAGAGCCGCCGCAGCAAGGGTTTCGGCCGCGGTTTCGGCTGGGGCAACGGTTTCGGCTTCGGCTTCGGCTGCGGTCATGTTGCGTTGGCCGTGGGGTGCGGCGGCGTGGCGCGACGCTTTCTCCGCCACGTCGGGCAGCGGAGCACGCGGAGCGTGCCGTCCTGCCTTGGGCGCAGTGGGTGCTTCGAGTCGTGCTCCCAGGGGTTGCCCCTGAGGGGCGGTGCTCCAACCGCCTGCTCGCCGCCACGCCGCCGCACGGTTCCACTCTAGGGAGTTGACAACCACTACATCCAAAGTACTACAGTCGTCGTCGTTACCTGGGCTGAGCACTGGAGCTGAACTTGCGAAACCTGACCTACATGGTCGCGATGTCCCTCGACGGCTTCATCGCCGCGCCGGACGGGACGTTCAACGATTTCCTTTTCGAGGGCGACCACATGGCCGCGCTGTTCGAGGAGTACCCGGACGCGCTGCCGACGGCCGCTCGCCAGGCGCTGGGGTTGGACGAGGTGCCGAACCGGACGTTCGACACCGTGGTGATGGGGAGGGCGACTTATGAGGTGCCCGGTGGGCTGCCGAGTCCTTATGCGCACCTGCGGCAGTACGTCGTGTCGAGCACGCTGACGGATGTTCCCGACGACGTGACGGTGATTTCCGAGGATGCCCTCGCGGTGGTGCGGGCGCTCAAGGCGGAGTCCGGTTTGGACATCTGGCTGTGCGGTGGTGGGAAGCTGGCCGCGGCGCTGCTGCCGGAGATCGACGAGCTGGTGCTGAAGATCCACCCGATCGTCCTGGGGCGGGGCATCCCGTTGTTCGACGGGGAGGTGCCTGTCCACAGGTTCGCGAAGATCGAGAGCCGGGCCTTCGCGACGGGCGTAACGTTCACGACGTACAGCAGGTCCTGATCACTCTTTGCGGTGAACCAGGGCCGAGAATGTACGAAAACACTGTTACCGCCACTCGGTGAATACATGGAACCCCGCGACCACCACCCCACTCCGCCCACCCTGACCAACACGCCCACCCCGCGCTCCACGCATTCCAGGCCCAGGCCCACGCCGACGCCGAACACGCTCGGCCGAGAGCCCGCCGCCTGCCTGCGCCAAGGCCTGACGGGTCCCTCGTACACGTGGTCGCGGGCAAGCAAGCCAACCTGGCACCGCTGCACCTCGCCCTAGCACCGCTGCACCTCGCCCTAGCGCCGCCGAGACAGCCGTCGCAGCCCCGGGCGGCGCCCCGGCAGCGGGTCGGGGCGGCGGCGCGGCGGTGGCATGGCGGCAGGTCGGGCGGCTCTCCGGCGGCGGCACGGCGGCGGTGCCGTGGCGGGTCGGCGAGAGCGTCGGGTCGTGGCGGGTCGGCGAGAGCGTCGGGTCGTGGCGGGTCAGCGGAAGTCTCGGGAGCGGGTGGGGAGTTTCAGGTCCAGGCGGGTCAGGCGGTGGGCCTTGATGCTGATCACGCCCTCCGCCTTCTCCAGCACCCCGCGAACGAGAAGGGCCGGGCTCGATCGCGCGACCTTGCGGTAGCGGGTCCAGAGGCCCGTGGTGCAGACGACGTTGACCATGCCCGTCTCGTCCTCGATGTTCAGGAACGTCACGCCGCCGGCGGTCGCGGGGCGTTGGCGATGGGTGACGGCACCGCCGATGAGGACGACGGTCCGATCCGGAACAGCTGAGAGGGCCGAGACCGTCACGGCGCCCAGGGCGTCCAGGTGCTCCCGGGCGAACTCGGTCGGGAAGCTGGTCGGGGACAGGCTCATCGCCCACACGTCCGCCGACGCCAGTTCGACGTCGTCCATGCCGGGCAGGGCCGGCGCCTCGGTGCCCACCATCGTGTTCGGCAGGCGGTCCGGGCGGATGCCGGCTACCGCGCCGGCCGCCCACAGCGCTCGACGCCGGTCCAGGCCGAAAGAGGTGAAAGTGCCTGCGGTGGCGAGGGATTCCGCCTGGACGGCGGTCAGGCGGACCCGGGTGCCCAGGTCGGTCATGTCGCGGTACGGGCCGGAAGCGCGTTGGGCGACGATGGTTTCGGCCAGGCGTTGGCCGATGTTGCGGATTCCGGCCAGACCCAGGCGGACGGCGGGCTTGCCGGCTGCGCGTTCGACGGTGGCATGCGGGAGGCTCAAGTTGATGTCCGGGCCCAGGACCTCCACGCCGTGGCGGCGGGCGTCGGCGACCAGGGACTGGGGTGAGTAGAAGCCCATCGGTTGCGCGCGCAGGAGTGCCGCGCAGAACGCCGCCGGGTGGTAGAGCTTGAACCACGCGCTCACGAACACCAGGTGGGCGAAGCTCAACGCGTGGCTCTCGGGGAAGCCGAAGTTCGAGAACGCCAACAGCTTCGCGTAGATCTGCTCCGCCAGCGCCCCGTCCACCCCGTTGGCCAACGCCCCCTGGTAGAACCGGTCGCGCAGCCGTTCCATCCGGAACGTGGAACGCTTGGCGCCCATCGCCCGCCGCAGTTCGTCGGCCTCCGCCGGGGTGAAGTCGGCCACGTCCACGGCGATCTGCATCAACTGCTCCTGGAACAGCGGCACGCCAAGGGTTTTCTGCAGTGCGCCGGCCAATAGCGGGTGGTCGTGGTCCCATTCCTCCTGGCCGTTGCGCCGCCGGATGTACGGGTGCACGGACCCGCCCTGGATCGGACCCGGCCGGATCAGGGCGACCTCGACGACCAGGTCGTAGAACTCGCGCGGCTTCAACCTGGGCAGGGTCGCCATCTGGGCCCGGCTCTCCACCTGGAAGACGCCGACGGAATCGGCCCGTTGCAGCATCTCGTACACGCGTTCGTCGGTCAGGTCGATCCGCCCCATGTCGACCTCGACACCCTCGTGCTCGCGGACCAGGTCGATCGCGTAGTGCAGGGCCGACAACATGCCCAGCCCCAGGAGGTCGAACTTGACCAGGCCGATGGACGCGCAATCGTCCTTGTCCCACTGGAGCACGGTCCGGTTCGCCATCCGCCCGTTCTCCACCGGGCACACCTCGCTCACCGGCCGGTCGCAGATCACCATCCCGCCGGAGTGGATGCCCAGGTGGCGCGGGAAGTTCTCCAGTTGCGCGGCCAGTTCCAGGACCGGCCGCGGTATCTCCACAGCGTCCACAGTGGACCGAAGCGGCCCCCACCGGTCGATCTGCTTGCTCCACGCGTCCTGCTGGCCGATCGAGTGCCCCAAAGCCCTTGCCACGTCCCGGATCGCCGACCGCGCCCGGTAGCTGATCACGTTCGCCACCTGCGCCGCGTGCCGCCGCCCGTACTTGCGGTAGACGTACTGGATGGCCTCCTCGCGCCGGTCCGACTCGATGTCCAGGTCGATGTCCGGCGGCCCGTCCCGGACGGGCGCGAGGAAGCGCTCGAAGAGCAGGTCGAACCGGACCGCGTCGACGTTGGTGATGCCCAGCGCGAAGCACACCGCGGAGTTCGCCGCCGACCCCGGCCCTGGCACAGGATGTCGTTGCGCCGGCAGAAGTCCACGATGTCGTGCACCACCAGGAAGTAGCCCGGGAACCCGAGGTCGGCGATGATCTTCAGCTCGTGCTCGATCTGCCGGTACGCCTTGGGGTTCTCCTCGGGCGTGCCGTAACGCCGGCGCGCGCCCGCGTAGGTCAACTTCCGCAGGTGGCTGTCCTCGTCCTCGCCCTCGGGGACGTCGAACGGCGGCAGCTTGGGCGCGATGAGCTTCAGGTCGAACTGGCACTGCAACCCGAGCACGGCCGCCCGGTGCACGGCGCCGGGGAACCGGGCGAACCGCCGCGCCATCTCCTCCCCCGACCGCAGGCACGCGGTGCGCCCCGGCGGCAGCCACCCGGTCATCTCGTCCAGGCTGCGCCGCGCCCGCACGGCCGCCATCGCCGCCGCCAGCCGACCCCGGGACGGCACCGCGTAGTGCACGGCGTTCGTCGCCACGGTCGGCAGCCCCAGTTCCGCGGCCATGCCCCACAGCAGGTCGTTGCGCGGACCGTCCTCCGGGTAGCCGTGGTCGGTCAGCTCGACGTACACGCGGTCCTCGCCGTACAGCGCGACCAACCGCCGCAACGCCGCGAACGCCGCCTCCGGACCGCCCGCCGCCAACGCCCGCCGCACCGCGCCCTTGCGGCACCCGGTGAGCACGACGCACTCGTCCCGGGTGTCCGCGACGACCTGCTCCAGCGAGTACACCGGGCGGCCCTTCTCACTGCCCTCCGCCAACTGGCCGGTGGTGATGGTGCGGCACAGCGCGTGGTAGCCGTTCGGGTTCGTGGCCAGCAGCAACAGGTGTTCGCCCTCGGGGTCGGAGGCGCCGTTCTGCGGTGCGGACAGCCCGAGGCTCAGTTCGGTGCCGAACACCGTGCGCACGCCGAGTTCCTTGGCGGCCTCGGCGAACCGGACCACGCCGTACATGCCGTCGTGGTCGGTGATCGCGAGGCCGTCCAGCCCGAGCTGCTGCGCGGCCTCGACCAGTTCCTCCGGGTGGCTCGCCCCGTCGAGGAAGCTGAAGTTCGAGTGGCAGTGCAGTTCGACGTACGGGACGCGGGTCCGGGTCGCGCCCAGCTCGTCGACCTTGACCGCGAACTCCGACGGCGCCTCGTACCGGTCGCGCCGCCGGGTCCAGGCTGGGCTGTCGCCGCCGTCGGGCAGCGGCGGCTTGCCGGACAGCGCGCGTTCCAGCTCCGACCAGCGGACCGGCGGGTTGTTCCAGCCCACGTCAGAACAGCTCGTCCGGGGCCCGGCGGGGCAGGGGGACCAGTGGCGGCGCCCACCCGAAGCGGGCCGGGTAGGCCGGTTCGGGACCGGGTGCCGCGTTCGTCCCGAAGGCCGCGCCCAGGCCGGTGCCCGGTTCGTAGCCGTCCAGCCAGTCGGAGAAGCCCTCGGCCTCGAAGAAATCGGCAGACATCAGTCGTACACCCCTTCCACCGCCCACTTCCCACCCGCGCGGATCAGCAGGTAGGCCAGCTCTTCCCCGTCCGGCGCGGCACCCAGGACCTGGAGGCGGGCCGCCCGCACGGCGCTCTCCTCGTCCCACCACCGCTCGTCCACCGGCCACGGCCCGGACCACGCCACCACCCGCCGCGTCTGTCCACTGTGGACCAGCCGGGCGGGTCGGCCGACCAGTTCCGCGTACCCGGTGACGACGACGTCACCGCCAGCCTCGTCCACCAGCACCACCGGTTCGGGGGACGCGAACACCGTGGCCGGCGACGGCGCGGGCAGCCGGCCCGGCCACGGCGGGTCCGGATCGGTCGCCGGCGCGCGCTCGTCCCCCCACGGCACCAGCCGCACCCGCTCGACCGGCCCCCGACCGCCCTGCAACACCGGCGTGACCACCGCGTCCGGCCCGAGCAGGCCCTGGACGTGCACCATCGCGCGGGCGGCGCGCTCGGCGGCCTCGCCCTGGTCCTGGCCCGCGCCCGGCCACAGGCCGAGCTGGAGCGCGGCGGCGTCGACGACCTCCTCCGGGTCGAGCTGGAGCAGGTGCAGGCCGGAGGTGAGGCGTTCGCGGGTCAGCCAGCCGTCGAGCTGCCAGCGCACCCGGTCCGCGATGCCCTGCGGCGTCAGCGGGTCGGCGCACCGCCACACCCGGCGCAGCTGTTCACCGTGCTCGGTGGTCGCCCGGATGCCCAGCCGCGTGCACGCCAGGCCGCGGTCGGCGAGCACCCGGTGCAGGCGTTCGGCCAGGGCCTTCGCGGCGAACGCGGCGGCGTCGACCCGGTCCACGGGCGGGTCGAGGGTCTGCGTGACGGACAGCTCGGGCGGCGGCCGGCGACGCACCCGCGGCCGTTCCTCCAGCCCGCCCGCGAGGCGGTGGGCCAGCACGGCGTCCCGGCCGAAGCGACTGGCCACGTCCCGCTCCGGGACGTCGGCGAACGCGCCGAGGGTGCGCAGACCCAAGCGCCGCAACAGGTCCACCAGGTCGGCGCGGTCCGGGCGGTGCTCGGCGGGCGGGTTCAGCTCGTGCACGCCCAGCGGGGCGAGGAACTCCCGTGCGCCACCGGCCGGGACGACCAGACCGCGCTGCGCGGCGAGGGTCGCGGCGAACAGCCCGTCCGCGAACCCCACCTGCGCCTCGACGCCGGCGTGCACGGCGACGTGGTCCACGATCCGCTCCGCCGCCCGTTCGGGTGACCCCCAGTAGCCGACCGGGCCGCGTGCGGCGACCGTGACGAGACCGGGGCGGACCACCTCGATGCCCGGCGCCAGTTCCTCGACGGCGGCGGCGACCGGTTCGAACAGGCGGGCGTCGCGGACCTCGTCGTGGTCGAAGACCACCAGTTCGGGGCACTGGCTCTGGGCGGTGCGCTTGCGCATGGCGCGCCGGACGCCTTCCGCGCGGGCGACGGCCGAGCAGGCGATGACCTCGTTGTCGCGGACGACGGCGGCGGGCACGTGCGGCGGCAGGGCGGCTTCGGCGGTGGCGGCGACGACGGGCCAGTCCGGGCACCAGACGGCGAGCGTGTAGCCGGTCATCGGGGCACACCTCCGAATCGGGTCCAGCCCCCGGGACGCCAAGGCGCGACACCGGGTGCGGGGTGGAGTCGGAGAAGGGCGGTGAGGGAGCGGCGCAGCACAGTGGTCACCCCGCCTCCGCCGGAACCGAGACCGGGGCCTCGGCCGGGACCAGGGCTGAGGCCGGGACCAGGGTCGAGGCCGGGGCCAGGGTCGAGGCCGAGGCCGAGGCCGGGGCCGGGGCTGGGACCAGGGCTGGGGCCGGGGCTCGGCAGGGCCGTTCCCGCGCGGGGGTCGGGCCGGGCAGGGTCGACCCCTCCCGCGCGGGAACGCCTGGCAGGGACAGCACCGCGGTCCGTTCCCGCGCGGCGGCCCCCCGGCCGGTCGCGCGGACGGTCACGGTGCGGCCGGTGAGCAGGCCGTGGCCCTCGCCCAGGCCTGTCCACCGGCTGAAGGCGGCGCGCAGCTCCACGTCGGCACCGGGCCAGCCGATCCCGAACGGCAGCAGGACGGCTTTGCGGTGCCGTGCCCGTGCGGAGAGCTTGCGTGCGGTCGCGGGCGTCACCGGGGTGGCCACCGACACGAGGTCGAAGCCGTCCAGCAACGCCGCCACGGTGCGCTCGACCTCGCCCCGGTCCCCACCGGGACGGGGCACGAGCGCGAGGCGGTGGACGGCCACCCCCAACTCGGCCGCCGCGAGCGCCCCGCACCGCGGCAGACCGACCACCGCCGCCCAGCACCCTTCCGATGTCGCCTCGGCCACCAGCGTGAGCAGCAACGATGTCGACCCGCGCACCGACACCGTGCTGCCCCGCCGCAGGCCGCCCCACGGGAGGATCTCCGCCAGTTCCCCGCGAACCGGCAGAGCCCGAGCCGATGCCGTGGCCGACTCGCCGGCCGCGCCTACCCCGAGCGCGACCAACGTCGCCGTTGCCGACCTGGACGACACCAACCCTCCTCCCACGAATCCGCGCGCACCCCTGTGCGCGGACCGCCGTGGGAAGCCGGCGACCTGTCCGTCGAACACCTGTTCGAACAACGACACGATCTTATCGCCTCCGGACCACCCGGCGTCAAGAGCCACGGACGGGTGACTGGCAGACTGCGGCCCGACGTTTCCGCGACACACGGGGGGAACCGTGAACACTCCGCAGAACTGGCCCCAGCAGCCACAACAGCCCCAGCAGCCACAACAGCCCCACCAACCACCCCAGCCCGGCTACGGACCAGGACCAGGACAGCCGCAGGGCGGACCCGGCTTCGGCCCCGGACAACCCCCGGCCAGCCCCGGCCACGGACCTGGGCAACCCCAAGGCGGCTACGGCGCTCCCGGCGGCTACGGCCCCCAGCCGCCCAAGAAGAAGCGGACCGGTCTCGTCATCGGCATCCTCGCCGCCGTCGTCCTCCTGGTCGTCGGCGGCATCTTCGGCTCGATGTACCTGGAGTACACCGAGGACGTCGGCGGCGGCCCCGGCGAGCAGCCCACCGAGGCGTGCGCCATCAGCGACGCCCTGAAGCAGCAGGCGAAGACCAGCAGCTTCCGCCTGGTCATCAAGCCGCACGACGGCAAGTCCGGCCTCAAGCACAGCCACTGCATGTGGGAGCAGGCCAAGGGCAAGGACGGCAAGAACCCCCGGAAGCTGAGCATCCACGTCTACGACTACCGGGTGCACCTGAAGGACCCGAAGAAGAACCTGGAGACGGCGGAGAGCGAGTACACGAGCCTGGCCCAGTTCCCGCTGGAGGGTGACCAGGCCAAGCCCACCGAGGGGCTCGGCGACCAGGCGACCTACACCAAGCCCGGCATCGGCACGGACAAGACCCACATCGGGCTGGTCATGCGCAAGGGCGAGATCGTTTACCTGATTGAATATTTTGGTCGGCAGAAGGGAATGTTTCAGGACACTGAATTTCCTGTCGCCGAAGCCGAGGCGGTCGTCCACAAGGCCGCCGAGGAGATGCTCGCCAAGTGACGCGAAAGCCGCGCGGTCCCACGACGAGACCGCGCGGCTCCCAGCAGGAGATCAGTGCGCGAAGTGGCGGGTCCCGGTCAGGTAGACCGTCGCGCCCGCCGCCTCCGCCGCCGCGATGACCTCGGCGTCCCGGACCGAACCGCCCGGCTGGACGACCGCACGCACACCGGCCTCCAGCAGCACCTCCAGCCCGTCCGGGAACGGGAAGAACGCGTCGGACGCCGCCACGGACCCGCGCGCCCGGTCACCGGCCCGCGCCACCGCGAGCCGGGCCGCGTCCACGCGGTTGACCTGGCCCATGCCCGCGCCGACGGTCGCGCCGCCGGCGGCCAGCAGGATCGCGTTCGACTTCACCGCACGACAAGCGCGCCACGCGAAGGCCAGGTCCGCCAGACCCGAAGCGTCCAGGGGCTCGCCGCACGCCAGGGTCCACTTGGCCGGGTCGTCGCCCTCGGCCTCGATGGTGTCCACGGTCTGCACCAGCAAGCCGCCGGACACCGCGCGCATCTCGGCACCGCCCCGCGAGGGCTCCGAAGCGACCAGGATGCGGACGTTCTTCTTGCGCGCCAACACGTCCACCGCGCCATCGGCGTAGGACGGGGCGATGATCACCTCGGTGAAGATCTCCGCGACCTGCTCGGCCAGCTCCACCGTCACCTCGCGGTTGGCCGCGATGACCCCGCCGAACGCCGACACCGGGTCGCACGCGTGCGCCTTGCGGTGCGCGTCCGCGATCGCGCCGGGACCGTCCACAGAGGACACCGCGATGCCGCACGGGTTGGCGTGCTTGATGATCGCCACGCACGGCAGGGTGTGGTCCCACGCCGCGCGCCACGCCGCGTCGGCGTCGACGAAGTTGTTGTAGGACATCTCCTTGCCGTGCAGCTGCCGCGCGGTCGCCAGGCCGGTGCGGCCGTCGCCCTGCGTGTACAGGGCCGCCTTCTGGTGCGGGTTCTCGCCGTAGCGCAGCACCTGCTTGCGGTCCCAGGTCGCGCCGACCCAGCCCGGGAAGCCCGAGCCCTCGTCGTCGGGGCTGAGCACGCTGCCCATCCACGACGCCACGGCCACGTCGTAGGACGCGGTGTGCCGGAACGCCGCCGCCGCCAGGCCCTGCCGGTCGGCCAGCGTGAACCCGCCTTCCGCGACCTGGTCCAAAACCCACGAGTACCGCGCCGGGTCCACCACGACCGCCACGCTGGCGTGGTTCTTGGCCGCCGCGCGCACCATCGCCGGGCCGCCGATGTCGATCTGCTCGACGCACTCCTCGGGCGCCGCGCCGGACGCCACGGTCTGCGTGAACGGGTACAGGTTCACCACCAGCAGGTCGAACGGCGCGATGTCCAGCTCGCGCAGCTTCTCGACGTGCTCGGGCTTGCGGGTGTCGGCGAGCAGGCCGGCGTGCACGCGCGGGTGCAGCGTCTTCACCCGGCCGTCGAGCACCTCGGGGAACCCGGTCACGCTCTCCACCGGGGTGACCGGCACCCCCGCGTCGGCCAGCGTCTTGGCCGTGCCGCCGGTGGAGACGATCTCGACTCCGGCCGCGTGCAGGCCGGTGGCCAGTTCCAGCAGCCCCGACTTGTCGGACACCCCGATCAGGGCCCGACGAACCGGTCGCCTCTCGGCAGGAGTGGTCACGGGATGCTCACCTTTCGTCCGTTCACGGTGCAGCCCTCGCGGGCCAGGCGGGCGACGACGTCGACGAGCAGCCGCCGCTCCACCACCTTGATGCGCTCGTGCAGGCTGTCGACGTCGTCACCGTCACCGACGACGACGGCTTCCTGGGCCAGGATCGGCCCGGTGTCCACGCCGCCGTCCACCAGGTGCACGGTCGCGCCGGTGACCTTGACGCCGTAGTCCAGGGCGTCGCGGACGCCGTGCGCGCCCGGGAAGGCGGGCAGCAGCGCGGGGTGGGTGTTGACCATCCGGCCGCCGAAGCGGGCCAGGAAGGCCGGTCCGAGGATCTTCATGAACCCGGCGGAGACCACCAGGTCGGGCTTGTGGGCGTCGACGGCGTCGGCGAGGGCGGTGTCCCACTCGTCGCGCGTCGGGTGGTCCTTGAGGCGCACGGTGAACGTGGGCACGCCGGCGCGTACGGCGCGGGCGAGTCCTTCGATGCGGCCCCGGTCGGCGCCGACGGCCACCACCTCGACGGGGTAGCCCGGGTCGGCGGCGGCGTCCAGCAGCGCCTGCATCAGGGTGCCGGAGCCGGAGACGAGGACGACGACCCGCGCGGGGTTGGGAAGCCGGAGTGTGGTCTCGGCGCTCAGCGTGCTCTCCTTGCTGGGGACTGTCACAGCAGCTCAGGAGCAGCCTAAGCGGTGGCTAGTCGCGCTTGTCGGCCAGGTCCTCCGGCTCGGGGCCTTCCTCGTCGTGCTCGGCGACGGGCTCGTCGTCGTGCTCGTCGTCGTCCTCGGCGACGGGCTCGTCGTCGTCCTCGGCGGAGAGGTCGTCCTCCTCCTCGGCGACGGGCTCGTCCTCGTCGTACTCCTCGTCTTCTTCGGCTTCGTCCTCGAGTTCTTCCAGGTCGTCCTCGTACTCGAGTTCGTCCTCTTCGTCCTCGAAGTCCTCTTCTTCGAAGGCCTCTTCGTCGTAGTCGTCTTCGGGCTCGTCCTCGACGACGGGTTCTTCCTCGACCACGCGCGGCGGGCGGGGTCCGGCGAACCACGCGACCACCCCACCGGGCAAGGCGATCCACCCGATCGTGAGCACCGCCAGCAGCCCGGCCGGGATGGTCACCGGGTTGAACGCGCCACCGCCCAGGCTGCCGCCGGCGACCGCCGCCAGCACCAGCGTCCCGACACCCGCCGTCACCGCCGCGACCAGCACGGCCCGCAACCGGGCCCGGGGCGTTCCGGCGGCGGCGCGCAGCGCGAACCCGACCAGCACACCGGTCGCCCCCGGCAGGATCAGCACCAGGGGCAGCAGCGGCGACTGCTGCTCGGGCAGCGCCGCCAGCAGCGGCACCGCGGGCACCGGGCCGCCGGTGAACACCAGCGGGCTGACGGTGACCGCGCCGAGGGAGAACCCCGCGCCCACCACGTACGACAGCGCCCCGACGACGGCGTTCGGCAGGTATGCCAGGCACATCAGCCAGATCCCCAGGCCGGTGCCGAGCGTGCCGCCCGCCTGGTCGAACAGCGAGCTGGTCAGCGGCCACGACACGACCAGCCCGAACGCGAACAGCAGCGCACCGCACGCGGTCAGCGCGAACAACGCCATGGCCCCGGCGCGCAGGCCGTGCCGGGCCACCGGGTCGATCCGCTCGAACACGACCTCGACCAGCCCGCACCGCTGCGCCACGCCGGCCACCGCCGCGACCCCGGACACCGCCGCGCAGCCGAAGAACGCCACGGCCGGCGTCGCCCGCACCACGCCGTCGTCGCCCATCAGGAACGCGATCACCCCGCCGGTCACGGCGTGCGCGGACGCGATGGAGATCACCACGCCCCGCGCCTGCAACGGCTCGAACAGCCCCAGCCGGTCCGCCGCGCCGGCCGCCGCGCGGGAGGCCAGCAGCATCAGGAGCACGGTCGGCAGCAGCGGCAGGACGCCGAGCTGCCCGCCGTCGAACCGCAGCGGCACGTGGTGCGCCACCAGCCAGCCCGGGGCGGACGCCGCCAGCACACCCGTGGTGGAGAACTTGGCGTGCGCGGCGGTGGAGGACACGAGCGCGAGCAGCGCGGCGACCGCGGCGTAGCTGACCACGACGGACCCGGCGGCCGTCATGGCCAGCACCCGCGCCCGCTCACCCCGGGAGAACTCGGGCGGGCGCACGGACTCGGTCACGGCAGCGTGCGAAGGCGGCGTTTGCACCGGCATGTCCCCAGGCTCTCAGTCCGATTGATCCGTTCAGGTGAGGCACGCCGAACATGACAACAGGGGTGGCACCGCGCAGTGCGGCACCACCCCTGCTACCTGAAGATCAGGCCTGCGGCTGCTGGCCGAAACCGCCCGGCGGCGTGCCCGGCTGCTGACCGGGCTGCCCCGGCTGGCCGAACTGCCCCGGCTGCGGCATGTAGGAGGTCGGCTGCGGCGCGCCCGGCTGCTGCTGGGGCTGCACCGGCGACCCGAACTGGCCCGACGGCGGGTTGAACTGACCCGGCTGCTGCTGGTGCGGCTGCTGACCCGGCTGCGGGAAGCCACCGGACTGCGGGTTCCAGCCACCGGGCTGGCCGTAAAGGTTGGCGGGCTTGGGCTCCAGCTTCAGCACGCCCGCGTCGAGCAGCAGGCTCGCCACCACCGCCGCCGTCTGGAGCAGGGCGACCAGCAGGAGCACGATCTGCATGCCCTTGGTGTCGGCCTCGCTCTTGATCATGCCCTGGAGGAACAGCAGCGTTGGCACGGCGGTGAGGACCGCGGCGGCGGGCAGCAGGCGCGGCATCTTCGGCAGCACCGACAGGCCCGACAGGACACCGGCCGCGAGCAGCAGGTCGATGCTGGCGGTGGACACGTCGTCGGCGAACGCGAGCAGGTAGGCGATCAGGCCCAGGCCCGCGCCGACCAGCGGGAGGATGAAGTTCAGGTTCACGCCCACCGGTTGCTGCGCCGGACCCGGCTGCTGCTGAGGGGCGCCGTACGGCACGGACATGGTGAGGTCTCCTCCTCCACCCGACGGACCAAACACAACGACAGAACGCTAGCCGATGCACACTCTCCGACGATGACCGGACCTCCCCGGTTCCCCCAACGCGTGGATTGACCCGCGCCACAACGTGGAAGGCCACCTCCCGAGGGAGATGGCCTTCACGGACGGGTGAGTGATCAGCCGATCGACTGCATGATCTCCCGCATGAGGGCAGCGGTCTCGGACGGCGTCTTGCCGACCTTCACGCCCGCGGCCTCCAGGGCCTCCTTCTTCGCCTGCGCGGTGCCGGCGGAGCCGGACACGATCGCGCCCGCGTGGCCCATCGTCTTGCCCTCGGGGGCGGTGAAGCCCGCCACGTAGCCGACGACCGGCTTGGTGACGTTCTCCTTGATGAAGGCCGCGGCCCGCTCCTCGGCGTCGCCGCCGATCTCGCCGATCATCACGATCGCCGCGGTCTCCGGGTCGGCCTCGAAGGCCGCCAGCGCGTCGATGTGGGTGGTGCCGATGATCGGGTCGCCGCCGATGCCGATGGCGGTGGAGAAGCCGAAGTCGCGCAGCTCGTACATCATCTGGTAGGTCAGCGTGCCCGACTTGGACACCAGGCCGATCTTGCCCGCGCCGGAGATGTTGGCCGGGATGATGCCCGCGTTGGACTGGCCGGGGCTGATCAGCCCCGGGCAGTTCGGGCCGATGATCCGGGTCTTGTTGCCGGTGGCCACGGCGTGCGCCCAGAAGGCGGCGGTGTCGTGCACCGGGATGCCCTCGGTGATCACGACGGCCAGGCCGATGCCCGCGTCGATCGCCTCGATCGCGGCGGCCTTGGCGAACGCCGGCGGCACGAAGATCACGGTCACGTCGGCGCCGGTGGCCTCCATGGCCTCGGCCACGGTGCCGAACACCGGCAGCACGACTTCCTGCGGGGCACCCGCACCCGAGGCGACGTCGAGGGTCACCTTCTCGCCCGCCTTGCGCGGGTTCACGCCGCCGACGATGTTGGTGCCGGACGCCAGCATCCGCTTGGTGTGCTTGGTGCCCTCGGCGCCGGTCATGCCCTGGACGATGACCTTGCTGTCCTTGGTGATGAAGATAGCCATCGTCAGACCCCCGCAGCCGCGAGCTCGGCGGCCTTGTCGGCCGCGTTGTCCATCGTGTCGACAACGGTCACCAGCGGGTGGTTGGCCTCGGCGAGAATCCGGCGGCCCTCCTCCACGTTGTTGCCGTCCAGGCGGACCACCAGCGGCTTGGTGGCCTCGTCGCCCAGGATGCCCAGCGCCGCGACGATGCCGTTGGCCACCGCGTCGCAGGCGGTGATGCCGCCGAAGACGTTCACGAAGACGCTGCGCACGTCCGGGTCGTGCAGGATGATGTCCAGCCCGTTGGCCATCACCTCGGCGGACGCGCCGCCACCGATGTCCAGGAAGTTCGCGGGCTTCACGCCCTTGTGCTTCTCACCCGCGTAGGCGACGACGTCCAGCGTGGACATGACCAGACCGGCGCCGTTGCCGATGATGCCGACCTGGCCGTCGAGCTTGACGTAGTTCAGGCCCTTCGCCTTGGCCTTGGCCTCCAGCGGGTCCTCGGCCTGCTTGTCGACCAGCGCCTCGTGGGCCGGGTGCCGGAACGACGCGTTCTCGTCCAGGGTGACCTTGCCGTCGAGGGCGACGATCTTGCCCTCGGGGTCGCGGACCAGCGGGTTGACCTCGACCAGCGTCGCGTCCTCGGAGACGAAGGTCTCCCACAGCTTCACGATCACGTCGGCGACCTGGTCGGCCACCTCGGCGGGGAACTTCGCGGCGGCGACGATCTCGTCGGCCTTCGCGCGGTCCACGCCCTTGATCGCGTCCACCGGCACCTTGGCCAGGGCCTCGGGCTTGGTGGCGGCCACCTCTTCGATGTCCATGCCGCCCTCGACGGAGGCCATCGCGAGGAAGGTCCGGTTCGCCCGGTCGAGCAGGAAGGAGAAGTAGTACTCCTCGGCGATGTCGGACGCGGGGGTCACCAGCACGCGGTGAACGACGTGCCCCTTGATGTCCAGGCCCAGGATGGCCTCGGCCTTGACCTCGGTCTCCTCCGGGGTCTCGGCGAGCTTCACGCCACCCGCCTTGCCCCGGCCACCCGTCTTGACCTGGGCCTTGACAACGACGGTCTGGCCGAAGCGCTCGGCGATCGCCTTGGCCTCGGCGGGGGTGCTCGCCACGTCGCCCGGCAGCACCGGGACATCGTGGGCGGCGAAGAGGTCCTTCGCCTGGTACTCGTACAGGTCCACTCGGGTCTCCTGCGACGTCGGTGTCGGACACCGCGTCCGTGGTGCGGTCCTCGTGGTCCGGCGCTCCAGGCTGGGGCCTGGTGCCCACACGTACCAGGCATCACCTGGAACGCCGGCATAGCCGTGGGGGGACCGGCTCGACGCGGCTGCGAGGAACACTATCGACCTGCGCGGACCACCTCGCACCCCACACCCGTGAGGTCGGTCTCAAAGGGTGTTAGGTCGATCACTGGATCGAATACCGGACGCGAGCCCAGCTCAGGAACGGGCTGTCCGAACCGCCGCGGCGATCACCAGGGCCACCGTGGCGGCCACCGCCAACCACAGGCCAGGCCCCGGTGCGGTGTCGGCCGCCCGGGACGCCGTCAACGGGTACTCCAACGCCCGCGTCACCGTCACACCGGCCGCACCCAACAACAGAGCCGCACCCTTCACCGGCCGCGACACCAGCGCCAACGCGATGGCCCCCAGCACGGCGACCAAGGCGATCAGCAGGCCCCACGACCCGACGCGCAGGCCCAGGGCGGTGATCGGGGTGAGGTCGGGCGCGCGGACCACCGGCAGCGCGAACGCCCCGATGGCCACCAGGCCCGCGATCAGCGCCACCGCGATCAGGGGCAGCGACGGCGACGACGTGTCGACCTCTTCTTCGTCGCGCTCCGCCGCGCCGGCCACCACGGCCGTGATCACGGCGGCGATCGCGAAGATCACGCCCACCGTGGTGAACCAGACGCCCGGTCCGGGCAGGACGGTCGCCACCTGGGTCGCCGCGAACACCGCGTCCAGCGACAGCCCCGCCGCGAGCGGGACGGCGGCGGTCGCCGCGATGAACGCCGGACGGGCCTTCGGGGCCAGGGCGAGCAGGGTGAACGCGGCGGCCGGCCACAGCAGGCGGGCCGCGTAGTCGGTCGGCGCGGTCAGGCCCTCCGGCACGCTCAGGTGCGGGGTCAGGGCGCCGATCACGAACAACGCCCCGGCGGCCAGCCCGAGGACGGCCACGATCGCGTTCAGCCGGCGCAGACCGGGCAGCGTCCCCTCGTGCCCCTTGAGGACGCCGGCGGGCAGCAGGGCGGCGAAGACCAGGCCCACGGCGCCGATCATGACCACCACCGGACCCGCCGCGAGGAACACCTCGTCCACCGCGGCGACGGCGGCGAGACCGGGCGCGACCAGCGCGGGCAGGGTGAGCGCGACGCCGAGCAGGCCACCGGTCCGGACGTCGTCGTCGGCCGAACTCGCCGCCAGCAGGGTGGCCACCGGCACGACCACGAGCAGCAGCAGGCCGCCGACCAGCGCCGACCCGGGCGCGTCGAGCACGCTCCCGTTGCGCAGGAACGGGTCGACCGACACGAACGGGGGCGACAGCAGCCCGCCCACGGCGGCCACGGCGGCGGCGGTGGCCAGCGCGAACCGGCCGCCCCGACCGCCCTCGGTCTCCAGCCGGGTCACCGCGACCACGGCCGCGGCGGCGGTGAGGACGTGACCGGCGAGCAGCACCCACAGGCCGGCGGCGGGCTCGGGCGCGGCCAGCGTGGTGACCCGCAGCAGCTCCGGCCGGGACACCCCGACCGGGTCCAGCGCGATCTCCAGGTCGACCAGGAACCGGCACACGGCCAGGGCGCCCAGCGGCGCCAGCACCGCCGCGCCGGTCGTCGCACGCCCTCGCACGTAGTAGTAGGAGGCCACCGCCACGGGCAGCACGGCGAGCAGGGCCAGCAGCGGCCACGCGGTGAAGGCCGGCGGCGCGGTGTCGTCCACGACGGACAGCACGGGGCCGATCGCGCCGCACACGGCACCCGCTGCCGCGAGGCCGAGTGCCGCGCGGAGGCCGGCGGACGCGGGCGTGACCGGTTCAGCGGTGCGGATCATCGGCTCGAAACTAGCAGGGCCCTCCCAACCGGACCGGAGTGCCGAGAACCTGCGCCGGGTACTCCCGGTTTTGTGGAAATCTCACCTACCTTCAGCCCTATGGGTGATGTTCAGCGGTGGGCCAGGTCACTGGTCGACCGGGTGGGCACCGGGCTGAACGGCGCGGTGGAGGTCGGCGCCGCCACCGGCCGGGACCTGCTCGGCGGCGCGCTGGGCGTGGCGCGCGCGGCCCTGTCCCCCGGTGGCGTGCGCGGTGCCGTGGTCGAGGCGGCCTGGTTGGCGTCCCGCGCGGCCATGTACCCGTGGGGTGTCGTCGAGGAGCAGCTGCGACCCGAAGGTCATCTGAGGCATTACCGAACCGACCAGCTTTCGCCGCGCACGCGCGGGTTGGTGGTTTCGGCGATGGACGCGGCGGGCACCCCGATCGTGCTGGTGCACGGGATCGGGGACAACCGCTCCGCCTTCGCGGTGCTGTCGGGGGCACTGCGGAGGCGGGGCTTCGGGGTGGTGCACGCGGTCAACTACAGCGTGCTGACGGCGTTGACGGGGGATGTCCGCCGGTCGGCGGCGTTGTTGGGCGAGCACGTCCAGCGGGTCTGCGAGGAGACGGGGTCCGAGCGGGTCCACGTCGTCGGGCACTCGCTCGGCGGGCTGATCGCCCGGTACTACGTGCAGCGCCTGCACGGCGACGCGCGGGTCCGGACGCTGGTCACCCTCGGCACACCGCACGGCGGGACGCTGTCGGCCTACCTCTTCCCCACCGCGTTGACCAGGCAACTCCGTCCCGGTTCGGACCTTTTGTCCGAGTTGGCCGAGCCCTGCCGGCCGTGCCGGACGCGGTTCGTCGTGGTGTGGAGCGAGATGGACCAGGTCGTGATCCCGCAGCGGAACGCCCGGTTGGAGCACCCCTCGTTGCTCGTCGAAGAGCACCGGATACGTGATTCAGGTCACCTGTCGCTGCCCGTTGACAGGCGCGCTCTGCAGGCAGTGGTGACCGCCATCACTCGATCGGATGACGGCGTGTCGGACGCCATCGTGCCTGCACGTGAGGGGTTTGGCCGTAGTGGGGTGACCTAGCGTCACAGCGCACACTTCCGGCGTTCACGTTAACCGCTATTCGGTAGACATCGTGAGCGGGGATTGCCTCCGGGGCTCTCGCCCCGTTACTGTCCCCCGGTCCGTTGTCACGGTCTGGTCACAGAAGGACACCGAGCCGGTACCCCGACCGGCTCACCGGGATCCCCCGCCCGGCGTCCCGACCGGACTCCCCGAAGACGGAAGGCCTGGTTTTGTCACGTCACCGCTCCCCCGGCGGCCCCAGCAGTTCCGCAGTGCTCGAAGAGGCGACCGAACGCCTCGCCGTGCGCGCAGTGGCATCGCACCGGCTCCCGCCGCCCCCGTCGGCGCTGCGCGGCCGGATCGTGGTCGCCGCCGTCGCGGTCGGCGCGTTCGCCGCCGCGGGCGCCGGGCAGACGCTGCACGCCCTGGGTTCGTCGGACGCCCCGTCCGACGAGGTCGCACCGCTCGCGAGCGCCGCCGACGGCGCCGCCGCGTTCGGTGTCGGTGGCCAGGGCCACGCCGGTTCGCCGCACATCCTCCCGGTCGCGAAGACGACCGACCCGGCCGCCGAGGCGCAGAAGCTCGCGAAGAGCGCGCAGATCGCGGCCGACCGCGAGGCCGCCGAGGCCGAGGCCCGGCGCCCCAAGTTCGCCCGTCCCGCCAGCGGTGACTTCACGTCCGGCTTCGGCGGTCGCTGGGGCGGCATGCACTACGGCATCGACATCGCGGGCCCGATCGGCACCCCGATCCTGGCCGCCGCCGACGGCGTCGTCATCGAGGCGGGACCGGCCAGCGGCTTCGGCCTGTGGGTCAAGGTCGAGCACGCGGACGGCACGGTCACGGTGTACGGCCACGTCGACACCTACTCGGTCCGCAAGGGCCAGCGCGTCCAGGCCGGCCAGCAGATCGCCCGCATGGGCAACCGCGGCTTCTCCACCGGCCCGCACCTGCACTTCGAGGTGTGGAACCCGGACGGCATGAAGATCAACCCGCTGTCCTGGCTGAACTCCAAGGGCATCAGCGTCTGATCCGCTCCGGACCCGGTCGACGCCGAGCCTGCCCCACTCCGGCCCCACTCCGGCCCCACTCCGGCCCCACTCCGGCCCCACTCCGGCCCCACTCCGGCCCCACTCCGGCCCCACTCCGGGCCCACTCCGGGTCTGGCCCACCGGGCCTGCCCCACTCCGGGCCTGCCCCACTCCGGGCCTACTCCGGGTCTGGCCCACTTCGGGTCTGGCCCACTTCGGGCGCGCGGTCGGCCTGGTGATCGCCTGCACACGCGCCTTGTTGCCCTGCACCGCGCACGCCATGCGCCGCCCCGCCCAGGAGCACACCTTCGGGTGAAGATCTCCGGGCAAGTGAAAGGCATCTCCGGGCAAGTGAAAGGCCGGGCCGCTGCGCGACCCGGCCGATCCCCCTAGACCGCCCCCGCGGTTATCCCCTCGGTCACGACTCCCGCCCCCGACGCGGTCGTCGCCCCCTTGTCGCCAAGCGGCTCACTCTGCCCGGTTCACCCCGAATGCCCCGGGCCATCCCGCTTGTGACAACCCCTAAGACGCCCGACCTGTTCCCAGGTTGCGCACGAATCCAGAAGATTCTCGATCGAGTGGCCCACCACCTTGCATGTACCTGCATGGGCCGCCGCCATGCACAAAAGACCACCCATAAGGGTGATCCTGTGCACACGATGGTGTGAAGCGCTCAGCGGGGCGCTGAGCCGCCGGCAGCTACAGCTTCACGAGCGGGACGCCGCCGATCAGCATCAGCCGGACCTTGCCGGCGGTGCCGAAGTCGATCGTGGCGGTCGCGCGCGGGCCCGAGCCGTCGACCGCGATCACGCTGCCGAGCCCGTACTTGTCGTGGCTCACCCGGTCGCCCACGTCCAGCTTCAGCGCCGGGGTGTCCTTCCACGCCGTGTTGGTCGGCGCGGGCCGCGACGGGCCGTCCGAGCGCCTGCTGCCCCACGTGGTCGCCGTGGACGGCGCCGAGCGCTTCGGCTCCACCCGCTTCCACGCGAGGAGGTCCGCCGGGATCTCGTCCAGGAACCGCGACGCCGGGTTCGCCGACGGCTGCCCCCACGCCGAGCGCACCAGCGCCCGGGACAGGTACAGCCGCTGCTGCGCCCGCGTGATGCCCACGTACGCCAGCCGCCGCTCCTCGGCCAGCTCCACCGGGTCGGCCAGCGCCCGCATGTGCGGGAACACGCCGTCCTCCCAGCCGGTGCAGAACACGACCGGGTACTCCAGGCCCTTGGCGGTGTGCAGGGTCATCAGCGTGACCACCCCGTCGGACTCCGCGTCCGGCACCGAGTCCGCGTCCGCCACCAGCGACACCCGCTCCAGGAACGCGGCGAGCGACCCCTCCGCGGGCAGCCCCTCGTCCTCGGCGGGCACCTGGGTGGCCGACCCCAGGTCGGTGAACTCGCGCGCGACCGTCACCAGTTCGTTCAGGTTCTCCACGCGGGTGTGGTCCTGCGGGTCGTCGCTGGCCTCCAGCTCGGCCCGGTAGGCGGTGCGGTCCAGCACGGCCTCCAGGACGTCGGCCACGTCGTCGCCGCGGTCGACCATCACGGCCAGCTCGTCCAGCAGCTCAACGAACCCGGCGATCGCGTTGCGCGACCGGGGGTTCAGCATCGGCACCCGGCCCTCGACGGCGGCCCGCAGCGCCTGCGCGAAGCTGATCCGCTCCTGCTCCGCGTACAGGGCCACGCACGCCTCGGCCCGCTCGCCGATGCCCCGCTTGGGCACGTTCAAGATCCGCCGCAACGACACCGTGTCGTCCGGGTTGGCCAGCGTCCGCAGGTACGCCAACGCGTCCCGCACCTCGCGCCGCTCGTAGAACCGGACCCCGCCGACCACCCGGTAGGGCAGGCCCAGCCGGATGAAGATCTCCTCGAACACGCGGGACTGGTTGTTGGTCCGGTAGAACACGGCGATCTCGCCGTTGTTCGCCTCGCCGGAGTCCACCAGCCGGTCGATCTCGCGGGCCACGAACGCGGCCTCGTCGTGCTCGTTGTCGGCGACGTAGCCGACGATCTTCTCGCCCTCGCCCAGGTCGCTCCACAGCCGCTTGTCGCGGCGGTTCGGGTTGCGCGAGATGACCGCGTTGGCGGCGGTCAGGATGTTCTGGGTGGACCGGTAGTTCTGCTCCAGCAGGATCGTGGTGGCCTGCGGGTAGTCGCGCTCGAACTCCACGATGTTGCGGATCGTCGCGCCCCGGAAGGCGTAGATCGACTGGTCGGCGTCGCCCACCACGCACAGCTCGCCCGGCTCGACGCCGTCCTTGCCGGTGCCGACCAGCTCGCGGACCAGGGTGTACTGGGCGTGGTTGGTGTCCTGGTACTCGTCGACCAGCACGTGCCGGAAGCGGCGGCGGTAGTGCTCGGCCACGTCCGGGTGGTTCTGCAGCAGCTCGACCGTGCGCATGATCAGGTCGTCGAAGTCCAGCGAGTTCGACGTGGACAGCCGCCGCTGGTAGCTCTCGTAGACCTCGGCGACCCGGCGCTCCAGGTCGTTGGACGCCTGCTCCTTGGCGTCCGCGACGCCGATCAGCTCGTTCTTCAGGTTCGAGATGTGGACGGCCAGCGTGCGGGCCGGGTAGCGCTTGGGGTCCAGGTCGAGGTCGCGGGCCACCAGGGTGATCAGGCGGCGGGTGTCGTCGGCGTCGTAGATCGAGAAGTTGGACGACAGGCCCAGCGTCTTGGCGTCGCGGCGCATGACCCGCACGCACATCGAGTGGAACGTGGACACCCACATCGACCGGGCGCGGGCGCCGACCAGGTCGGCGACGCGCTCCTTCATCTCCGCGGCGGCCTTGTTGGTGAACGTGATGGCCATGACCTGGCCGGGGTGCACGTTCCGCTCGGCCAGCAGGTAGGCGATCCGGCGGGTGAGCACGCGGGTCTTGCCCGACCCCGCGCCCGCGACGACCAGCAGCGGCGAACCGGCGTGCTCGACCGCGCGGCGCTGCGCCGGGTTGAGGTCGTCCAGCAGGCGGGAGGGCCGGGATGCGGGGGGACTTGAGGGCAAGTCGAACAAGGCGCTCATCGTGGCTTCACGTTACCGGGTACCCCCGACAGAGCGGCTCCTGTGGCATGATGTCGGCGTGCGCATGGCCCACTTCGAGTTTTTTTACGGGATCCGGACTCCGGCTCCCGTGGACCGCTAGCGCGCGAAAGCCACCACGAAGCCCCGGAGTCCTCGGACCCCGGGGCTTCGTCGCTTCCGAGGGTCGGGACCCACCAGCGAGAGGCCACCCGGAGATGAACAGCACGGACACCGCTCCCGCCGACGCCCAGGACATCGACGCCCTCCGCCAGGAGATCGACCACCTGGACGCGGAACTCCTGCGCCTGGTCAAGCGCCGGGTTGAGGTCTCCCGCACGATCGGCGCCGCCCGCATGGCCGCCGGCGGCACCCGGATCGTGCACAACCGCGAGATCGACGTCCTGAACCGCTACAAGGAACTGGGCCCCGAGGGCCGCGACCTGGCCATGATCCTGCTCAAGCTGGGCCGGGGACCGCTGGGCCGGTAGCCCGCGCTTCGACCGCGCGGGTCAGGTCGCGGTCGACGAGCTGGGTGTCGTCGGGCAGGTAGGCCAGGGGGTCGTCGAGCAGCGGGCCGACCCCCACCAGGCCCTCGACCAGGGCGTGCAGGCACAGGGCGGCGTACCCGCGCAGGTAGCCGCCCTCCTGCGTGACCACGGTCGGCAGGCCGAGCCCAGCAGCCCGGCGGCCGATGTCCCGGTACCCCGCCGCGGTGAGGTTGTGCCGGCCGTTCGGGTCGAAGGCCGAGCCGTCGAAGCCCGACGCGCAGACCAGGAAGTCCGCGCCGAAGTCCGCGATCGCGGGCAGGGCCACCTCGTCCAGCGCCCGCCGGTAGGCCGTGTCGCCCGCGCCCAACGACAGTTCCACGTTGAGGTTGGCCGGTCCGCTCTCCTCCGGCCCGCCGGTCTGGACGTGGTTCGCGCCCCACGGACCGTGGCGCATGTGGATGGAGACGGTCAGGACGTCCGCCGCGTCCTGGAACACGTCCTGGGTGCCGTTGCCGTGGTGGACGTCCCAGTCCAGGACGGCGACCCGGCGGCCGGCGCGGCGGGCGGTCTCGGCGACCAGGGCCGCGTTGTTGACCATGCAGTAGCCGTCGGCCAGCGACCGCTGCGCGTGGTGGCCGGGCGGGCGGACCAGGGCGTAGGCGAGGCGGGTCCGCCCCGAAGCGACCGACTCGTAGGCGGCCAGCGCGGTGCCGGCGGCGGCGCGGATGGCGTCCCACGAACCGGGGCCGACGACCGTGTTGGTCTCCAGCAGCACCCGTACGCCGGCGCTGCACGCGTTGTATATGGACGCGATGTACTCGGGCGCGTGAACCCGGGTCAGTTCTTCTTCGGTGGCGAACCGACCGTCGTGCCAGGTGAGGTGCGGCGCGACCGGGCCGTGGGCGAGGGCGTGCCGGAACGTGCGCAGCCGGGCCGCGTTCTCCGGGTGCGGTTCGGGCGCGTCGAGCCAGGTCCAGTCGCCGGGCAGCTCCCACAGACCGGTGCCGGTGTCGTGCTCCAGGCAGGCGTCGTGCCAGTACAACTCCACACCAGGGGGATATCAGGGCGATCACCGATGTTCCAACCGGAAAAACCGAGGGCACACTGGGGTCATGGGCACGGTCATCGGTCTCATCACGGGTCTCATCGCAATCCTCGGTGTGCTGGCGACGCTGGCCCACGACGGCTACCTCGCCATGCTGGGTTCGGCCGCCAAGTCCAAGCGCGCGGCGGGCGCGCCGATCGCGCAGTACGTGCGCAGCCGCTGGACGGTCGCGGGCGTGACCACGGTCATCGCCCTGGTCGGCCTGCTGATCACGGCGGGCGAGGGCGTGTCGGGCGACATCATCGGCGCGCTGATCGCGGGCGGGGCGGGCGTGGCCGCCACGAACGCGTTGCAGAGCAGCCGCAAGCGGTTGAACAGCGGGGGCTGAAACTCACTCGTACGGGTGTCACCCGGGTTCATAAGGCTGATCTGTCGAGCTACCCGCGGACCCTGCACCTACGCTGCTGCGTGGGCGCAGGGTCTCGTACGTCCCACCCCCGATCTCCCTGCCCCTGAACAGGTGAAAGCGGCCCGAAGGGCGTCAGGACCGGGGTTGGGAGGGGTCTGTACAGGCATGGACATCGGGGAACCGGAACGGTCGGGTCGGCATCGGCTGGAGGACGGCGCGGCACCGTGGTTGCCGCTGGGCGGCGAGTTGGACCACGCCGCCGCCCCACCGGGCACGCCGACCCCGACCCCGCACGCACGACCCACCGAACGCCCTCCGGGCACCACCGGCCCACTGGTCACGCCCGGCCCCGCGCGAGGTGGCACCGGACCCACCCCGGCCGCGCCGATCCCGGCCCAGCGTGCCCAGTTCGGACCCCGGCCCGTCGCGCCGAAGCCGGACCGCGCCCCGCAAGGCGAGACCCGTGCCGGTGAGACGGGTGACCGCGAACTCTTCGGCCTGGGCAACTTCAACATCGGCCTGGTGCCCGCCTCCGTCACCCCGCCCCGGACCTGGAAGCGCGCCGCCTGGTTCGCCGTGCTGTCCTCCGCCGGCGTGCTGGTCGGCCTGGTCGTCGCCGCGATCAAGCTGGTCGGCGCCGGCACCCCGACCGACCGCCTCGGGATGCCCGGCTACCCCACGTCCGCGCCGATCGTGACCGGCTTCGGCACCAGCACGCCCTCGCCCACCGCGAACCCACCGGAGCGCCGCGAGCGGCCGGAGGCGCTGGTGGCCCCGGAGCGGACCCCCGAGGCCCCCGGGACGGCCGTGAGCGGCACGTCGGTGACCCCCACGTCGTCCGCGCCCGACACCGCGCCGACGGTGACCACCGTGCCCGGCGCCGGCAAGCCGGTGGTCGACACGACCGACGTCGCGAGGCGCACCGAGCGGTTCTACGAGCAGGCGGTGGCCAACGCCGCGACCGCCCTCGAAATGGTCACCGACACGTTCGAGGCGGACGTGAAAGCGCTGCTCAAGGGGCACTTCAGCGGGGTGTCGCTGATCGAGGTGACGGAGATCAGCGTCGACCCGGCGCGCGGTGTCACGGTCAGCACGCTGCACGTGAAGAACAAGGACGGGTCCACGACGACCGAGAAGCGGCAGCTCGGTTTCACGACGAACGGTGATCCGCTGATCAACGCCGAGCGGCTGTTCGACGGGGTTTAGCGGTCGTTCGCGAACGTACAGCGTTCTGTCCGCACGCCCTTGATCGCCCGGTGGAGCGACTCGGCCGGACCGCTGGCCGCCACGAACGGGTGAACCCTCGTGTTGCGTCTGGATTCCGATGTTGTGTGCGCGGTACGTGTTCTGCCTGACGACACAGGGTTAGGGAGTCGCCAGTGCAGCGCCCTACGACAAGCGGTCGCAGGCACAACCGCACCGGCTCGGTCTCGGTGGCCGAGCTGATCAGGAAGCAGCGAACCCCGTTGCGCATCCACTCCCCGGAGCAGGCCGCCGATTTGGGCCTGGTCACGGAACTGCTGGGCGAACCGGTCCACCGGTCCGCGCCGCCGCCGTCCCGGCGGGGCGCGCGGATCGCCGGGCTGGTCGCCGGCGCGCTCGTGCTGATCACGTCCGTGGCGGCGGTGGCGATCCTCGCCGGGCACCGCGCGCCCGGGCCGGACCGCTCGCGGGTGGCCGCGCCCCGGGAGATCAGCGGGTCCTCCGCGTTGCGGCCGGACGTCCTGTCGGCCGAACTGGGCGGGACGCCCGCCGGTGTCGACGCGCCCCGGGCGGAGGTCGTGCCCGCGCCGATGGCCGCCGACGAGCCGGTGGTGGTCGACGAGCCGGTCGCGCCGTCCGTGGTGCCGCCGCCGAGCGTGGCGACCGGACCGCACCCCAGGGTGGACGTGGTGCGGCGGTTCTACGAGCTGCTGCCCGCCAAGCCCGCCGAGGCGGCGCGGCTGCTCTCGCCCGAGCTGGTCGGCGGGAGCGGTCGGGACTTCGTGGCGTCGTGGGACCGGATCCAGTCGATCACGATCGAGTCGACGTCCGCGCGGCCGGACGGGTCGGTGCTCGCGGTGGTGTCGATGCAGGAGCGGACCGGTCGGTGGATGCGCGTCGAGCAGGTGTTCTGGCTCACAGAGACGACCCAGCCGAGGATCATCGGAACGCGCATCCTTTCGGCCCAGCGCAGCTGACGGTATGTATTGATCTTGGACGGCAACTTGACGCAAAGTGACCTTGCGCGGTTGTTGTCGAGGAAAGTTCGCCCGAAGGGGTTACGAACTCGGTCACGATTCGGTATCCATGTTCCCGGCCGGTAGCGCAACGCACTCTCCGGGAAAGGTGACCTTCGGTGTCGAACGACGACAAACGCCGGCGACGGGACGGGTCGACCACGACCCAGCTCTCCGTCGCCGAGCTGCTCGCCAGGCGCGAAGCCGAAACCCAGCCGATCCCGCGGATCACCGACGAGGTGACCGTCCGGTTCAAGCCGACGGCCACCAACCTGTCCGGGCGTGAGCTGCACATCACCGAGCTGCTCAAGCGCGAGGGGCGTGCGGGCGAGGAGGAGCGCGGCGGCGGGTTCTCCGTGCCGAAGCTGGTGGCGATGGCGAGCGGCGGCGTGGTGCTGGCCGGCACCGTCGCGTTCACCGCGAGCAACCTCCTGTCGTCGCCCGACGAGCGCCCCCTGGCGGAAGTCCGCTACGACACCCGCCCGGCCGCGCGGGCCACCAACACGGTCGGCCAGGACCTGGCCCCGGCCGCCGCCGCACAGCAGCAGGCGCCGCAGACGGCCGAGTCCACGACGGACACCACGACCCCGTCGCAGACCGCCGCCAAGAAGCCGCGCGCCACCCAGCAGCCGGCCCCCACGACCACCACGACGACGGAACAGGCCCCGGCCACGGAGCAGCCCCCGTCGACCACGACCACCGCCCCGACGACCACGACGACGACCACGAGCGGCGAAACCCCGCCGCCGACCAGCAGCAGCTCGTCGACCCCGTCGTCCCCGGAGCCGTCCACCC
Source organism: Actinosynnema sp. CA-248983 (assembly GCA_050954585.1). Classification (GTDB taxonomy): domain Bacteria; phylum Actinomycetota; class Actinomycetes; order Mycobacteriales; family Pseudonocardiaceae; genus Actinosynnema. The sequence continues at coordinate 8,118,675 of CP191863.1, forward strand.
CGCCGTCCTCGACCGAGCCGTCGAAGCCCGGCCTGGGCCTGGGCTTGGACCTCGGCGGCATCCTGGCCCCGATCGGCGGCTTCGACTTCTTCGCCCCGGCCAGGTAAGCCCAAACCCCACGACCTGGGCCACTCAGCCCGGGCCACCGGCCAGCCGCGAGCCCCGAAAACTGTCGTACCCCCGTGCGATGATCGAACCGGGGGCCGGAGGCCACGCCCACAAGCGGAGGACCGGCGAGGGCGAACGCACAGGGCCATGCCCAACCGCCCGCTCCACGCTGCTCCCGCGACCGCGCAGCCCACTCGCCCATGTCGCCCGCCTGCCCGGCCTGCCCCGCCTGCCCGGCCTGCCCCGCCTGCCCGGCCTGCCCCGCCTGCCCGGCTGCCCGCCTGCCCCGTGCACGGCCGCCACGCCGCCGACCCGTGTCCCGCCACGAACGCAGCAACCCGCCATGGTTGGATGTGGTCGGGGGCCCGGACGGTTACGGCCCGCGCTGGGCCGTTCGGAGTCAAATGACGCGATCTTCACCCGAACAGGTGGCCTCCCGGACTGAAGTCGGGTATCCCTTCCCGGTCCGGATAAAGCTCGCGTGACCTGCGCAACGGTCCGAAAGCCGTCGTCACGGCCGGGGTAGGCTGTCCGCGCACCGATCCGCACGACGAGGAGCACGAGCGTGAGACCTGCTGCCCTTGCCGCGGTCCCGCAGCGCCCCTGCGAGGTGGTCCGGTGAGCACCGCCGAAGGCCGGCTGATCGCCGAGCGCTACCGCTTCCTGGACAAGATCGGCAGCGGCGCCATGGGCGTCGTCTGGCGCGCCCAGGACGAGCGCCTCGGCCGGATCGTCGCGGTCAAGCAACTGCTCCTCGCGCCGGGGCTCGACACCACCGAGCAGGACGAGGCCATCCAGCGCGCCATGCGCGAGGGCCGCATCGCCGCCAAGCTGCACCACCCGAACGCGATCGCCGTGTACGACGTGGTCGAGGAGAACGGCGCTCCGTGCCTGGTCATGGAGTACCTCCAGTCCTACAGCCTCGCCGACACGATGGCCGAGCACGGCCCCCTCGACGCCGAGGAGGTCGCCCGCATCGGCGCGCAGGCCGCGGCGGCGCTGGCGGCGGCGCACGCGGCCGGCATCGTGCACCGGGACGTCAAGCCGGGCAACGTGCTGCTGGCCGACAACGGCCTGGTCAAGATCACCGACTTCGGCATCTCCCGGGCCAGCGACGACGTCACGGTCACCAAGACCGGCCTGATCGCGGGCACCCCCGCCTACCTGGCCCCCGAGATCGCCCGCGGCCAGGACCCGACGCCCGCCTCGGACGTCTTCTCCCTGGGCTCGACGCTGTACGCGGCGGCCGAGGGCGAGCCGCCGTTCGGGTTGAGCGAGAACACGCTGGGCGTGCTGCACGCGGTGGCCGCCGGCCGGATCAACCCGCCGACGCTGGACCACCCGCTCACCGACGTCCTGCTCACGCTGCTCAACTACGACCCCGAGCAGCGCCCGACCATGGCCCAGGCCCGCGACCTGCTCAACGCGGTCGCCCAGGGCCGTGAGCCGAGCCTGTCCGGGCTGAACGCGGCGCCGCTGGCGGTGCCGGCCGGCGCGACGTCCGTGCTCGACCCCGAGCGCACCCGAGTGGTCCGCCCGCACCCGCGCACCGGCCCCACGACCCCGGTCGCACCGCCGCCGTCCAGCAACACCCGCCCGCTGGTCATCGCGGCGGTGGTGCTGGGCGCGCTGCTGCTGATCGGTTTCCTCCTGGTCGCGCTGAACGTGTTCGACCGCAAGGACCCCATCGTCCCGCCGGTGAGCGAGACGTCCAGTTCCACCACGCCCGCGCCGACGACCTCGTCCACGGCTGTGACCACCACCACACTGCCGCCGCGCACCACCCTCGAAGAGCCGACGACGACGCAGCCGACCACGACGGAGCAGCCGACCACGACCACCACCCCGACGACCACCTCGAAGCCGTCCTCGGTGGCGCCGACGACCACCACCACGCCGCAGGCCTCCGTCTCGTCCACCACGACGACTGCGGCCCAAGGTCAACAAGTGACCTCGTAAGGTGGAGCTGAACCCGATCGGGTGATGCAACGTCCTTTGTCCGAGTGGCGATGGCACCGGTGTTCGCCACTGATGTGTAGGCCCGAGCAGCTTTGGAGCACCCGTGACCGACGATGGCCGCCTGGTTGCCGGCCGCTACCGACTGGGCCGGCGGATCGGCAGCGGCGCGATGGGCATCGTCTGGCAGGCCCACGACGAGCGCCTGCACCGCACCGTCGCGGTGAAGCAGCTGCTCCTCCAGCCGGGTCTCGCCGAGTCGGACACGGACGAGGCCAAGCGCCGGGCCATGCGCGAGGGCCGCATCGCGGCCCGCCTGCAGCACCCGCACGCGATCGCGGTCTACGACGTGGCCGAGGACGACGGCCAGCCGTGGCTGGTCATGGAGTACCTGGCGTCGCGCAGCCTGTCCACGGTGCTCTCCGAGCGCGGCACGCTGCCGCCCCGCGAGGTGGCCGCGATCGGCTCGCAGGTGGCGAGCGCGCTGGCCGCCGCGCACAACGCGGGCATCGTGCACCGGGACATCAAGCCCGGGAACGTCCTGCTGGGCAACGAGGGCACGGTCAAGATCACCGACTTCGGCATCTCCCGCGCGACCGGCGACGTCACGGTCACCGCCACCGGCATGCTCGCGGGCACCCCCGCCTACCTGGCCCCCGAGGTCGCGAAGGGCTACGACCCGGGTCCGCCGTCGGACGTGTTCTCGCTCGGTTCGACGCTGTACGCGGCGGTCGAGGGCATGCCGCCGTTCGGCCTGAACGAGAACACCATCGCGCTCCTGCACCAGGTGGCCTCGGGCAAGGTCACCCCGCCGAAGCAGGCCGGCCCGCTGACCGCGCTGCTGATGCGCCTGCTGCGCGCCGAGCCGGAGGACCGGCCGACCATGGCCGAGGCGAAGGAGGCCCTGGCCGCCGTGGCCGCCGGCCGCGCCGCGCCGGAGTTCCCGGTGCCGCTGCCCCAGTCGCACCCGCCGTCGTGGCAGGGCGCACCGGTCCAGGCCCCGCCCCCGGCCACCCGCGCCCTGACCCCCACGCCGCCGCACAACCAGGCGCCCCAGCACCAAGCACCCCAGAACCCGGCCCCGCAGGCCACTCGCGTGGCGCCCCCGCTCCAGGCGCCGCACACCCCACCGCGCCCGGTGAACGCGATGCCGCAGGCCGCGCGCCCGGCCGCCGCACCGCCGCGCCCCCGCCCGGCGGGTCGTGGGCCGATCAAGAGCAAGCGGTCCACCGTGGTGACGGCGCTGGCGATCGTGGGCGCCGCCGTCGTGGGCATCCTGCTGGCCAGCCTGCTGTCCGGCGGTGGCGGCACCGAGGGCCAGGCCGGCCAGACCACGTCGACCACGCAGGTCGCGAGCGGCGGCGAGCCGTCGACGTCCACGTCGAAGAAGCCGGTGGCCCCGCCGACCAAGTACACGACCGACCCGACGAAGCCCGAGATGGAGCAGACCATCCGGGACTACTACGCGCTGCTGCCCGCGCACGTCGACGAGGGCTTCATCCGCCTCGCCCCCGAGATGCAGGGCAGCTTGGGCGGCGCGAACGGCTACAAGAGCTACTGGGGCTCCGTGAAGAAGGTCGAGCTGACCAACATCAGGGAGAACTCCGACTACGCCTACGAGGTCGACCTGGCGATCACCAAGAAGGACAACTCGGTGACGCAGGAGCGGAAGCTGATCGTCCTGCAGTTCAAGGACGGGAGCCTGCTCCTGTACCGCGAGCAGAACCTGGGCGCGGCCTAGGCCACGGCCGCCTTCAGGGCGTCGACCAGGGTGCGCACGGCCGGTGAGCCGAGAGAGTCCTCGCGGATGGCGGCGTGGATCATCCGCACCGGCTCGGGGTGGCGCAGCTTGCGGACCACCACGCCGGGGTGCACGACACCCAGCCCGAGCTTCGGGATGATCGTCACGCCCAACCCGGCCGCCACGAACCCTTGCGCGGTCGGGTAATCATCGGACTCCAGCACGAAGTTCGGCGCGAACCCGGCCCCCGCACAGGCGTTCAACACGATGTCCCGACAAGGCCCCGGCGGGTTCACCGCGTCCACCCACGGTTCGTCGGCCAGGTCCGCCAGGTCCAGCACGCGTTTCCGCGACAACTCGTGCCCGCGCGGGAGAACCGCCAGGTAAGGGTCGTCCAGCAGGTGCACGAACCGCACCCCGCGCGGCGGTTCGACCACCCGCGGGAACACGGTCAGGGCCACGTCCGCCCGCCCGGCCGCGATCTCCAGCATCGGGTCGTCGGGCTCGGTCAGCTTGAGGTCCAGCTGCACGTCGGCGTGCCGCTCCTTGAACGCCGCCACCGCGGGCGGCACGAGCGCGGCGCCGGCGGTCGCGAAGTAGCGGACCCGCAACCGGCCGGTCCGACCCTCCCGCAAATCCGCCAGAGCGGCCTCGGCCTCCACCAACCGGTCGGTGATGTGGGCCGCGTGCTCGGTGAGCATCCGGCCGGCCGCCGTGGGGCGGACGCCCCGGCCGACGCGGTCGAGCAGCGGCAGGCCGGCCTGCTTCTCCAGGGCCGCGACCTGCTGGCTGATCGCCGAGGGGGTGTAGCCGAGGTTGGTCGCGGCGGCCGTGATGGAGCCCGTGGTGACCACGGCGCGGAGCACCTGCATGCGTCGGACGTCCAACATGACTCCACCTTATAGCCCTGCTTAAAGGTCATGCAGTTCAATTCACTTGTCCTGGAAGCTTCGCATGGCGCACGATACCCGCGTGAACAAGCCCGGCACGCTGGTCAGGATGGGTGTCCTCGCTCTTTTCTGGGGTTCCAGCTTCCTCTGGATCAAGATCGCGCTCACCGGGCTGTCCCCGGTCCAGATCGCCCTCGGCCGCACCGTGCTGGGCGCCGCCGTGGTGGCCGGGCTCCTGTTCGCGGGCGGGCAGCGGCTGCCGCGCGGCCGGGCGCTGTGGGGGCACCTCGCCATCGCGGCCGTGTTCGGCAACGTCATCCCGTTCGTGCTGTTCGCGGTGGGCGAGGAGACCGTGGACTCGGGTGTGGCGGGCGTGCTCAACGCCACCACCCCGCTGTGGGCGCTGGCCATCGGCCTGGCGTTCGGCTTCGAGAAGCAGCGCAACGCGGCCCGCCTGATCGGGCTCGCGCTGGGCTTCGCGGGCACCCTGCTGATCTTCGCGCCGTGGCAGAAGGCGGGTCTGGCGAGCTGGGGCGCGCTGGCGTGCCTCGCCGCCGCGGCCTCGTACGCGGTCGCCTACACCTACGTCGGGCGCACGGTGTCCGGGCGCGGCCTGTCGTCCATGCAGATCTCCGCCACGCAGCTCGTGCTGGCCAGCGGCCTGACCGTGTTCGTGCTGCCCGCCGGCGGCCTCCAGGAGCCGCACCTGTCGTGGCAGCCGCTGGTCGCGGTCGCGATCCTGGGCGTCTTCGGCACCGGCCTGGCGTTCATCATCAACTACCGGATCGTCGAGGACGAGGGCCCCACGAACGCCACGACGGTCGGCTACCTGCTGCCCGTGGTGTCGGTCCTGCTCGGGGCCGCGTTCCTCGGCGAGGACCTGAACCTCCGGGTCGTGCTGGGCATGGTCGTGGTCCTCGTCGGCGTCGGGCTGACCCGCGTGCAGCCCGCGACGGCCATCGTGCCGGTCCAGCAAGAGCCGGCAGCCACGGTCAAATGAGCCGCGACACCGCCCTGACTACGCTCAAGTGACCTGCGATAACGCAGTGTTACTCGCTGGTACGGCCAGTTGAGACGGGCGACGTGGGCAAACGGGTGGACCTGAGACGCAGGTCTCCCCCGATCGCGTGGTGTTCAGGCGAACCACGTCCCGATTCACCTTCTCGGACGTCTCCTCTCCTGAGAGGGTCGAAGCGAGAAGGGAATCCCACAGACATGAGCGCCGAGAGCATCACCACCACGACGACGTTCCACCTGCTGGTCCCCGGCGTCCCGCCGGCCCCGGTGGAAGCCGAACTGCACTACGAACCGGAGGACCCGTACGCGGTCGCCGTCCTGTTCCACACCGGGCAGGGCAAGGTCGAGTGGATCTTCGCCCGCGACCTGCTGGCCGACGGTCTGCTGACCGCGTCCGGCGAGGGCGACATCCTGGTCCGCCCGGCCGCCGACGACCCGGAGCGGGTCCTGCTGGAGCTGAACGCGCCGACCGGGTTCGCGATCCTGTCCGCCCAGGCCGAGGACATCGCCGAGTTCCTGGACCTCACCTACGACGTGGTCCAGCCCGGCGAGGAGGACCTGTGGATCGACTTCGACCGCGAGTTGGCCAAGCTCGTCTCCACCAACTGAGCCCGGTCGCTACCCTCCTCCCGTGCACAAGTCGGGGGCGACGGTCGGCGGGCGGTACGCGCTGGTCGAGCGGGTCGGCAGCGGCGCCATGGGCGTCGTCTGGCGGGCGCACGACGCGCTGCTGGACCGCGAGGTGGCCGTCAAGCAGCTCCGCTGGCCCGACCTGACACCCGACGAGGCCCGGGTGGCCGGGGCACGGGCGCTGCGCGAGGCGCGCAACGCGGCCCGGCTGCACCACCCGAACGCCGTCGCGGTGTTCGACGTGGTGGTCGAGGACGACCGGCCCTGGCTGGTCATGGAGTACGTGCCCGCGCGCAGCCTGGCCGAACTGCTGGTGGAACGCGGCGCGCTGGACCACGCGGAGGCGGCCCGCATCGGCGGCCACGTGGCGGCGGCGCTGGCCGCGGCGCACGCGGCGGGCATCGTCCACCGCGACGTGAAGCCGTCCAACGTCCTCATCGGCCACGACGGCGTCGTGAAACTGACCGACTTCGGCGTCTCCCGCTCGGTGAACGACGGCACCCTCACCGACAGCGGCATGATCACCGGCACCCCCGCGTACCTGGCTCCCGAGGTGGCGCGCGGCGAACAGCCGGGGACCGCCGCCGACCTCTTCTCGCTGGGCGCGACGCTGTACGCGGCCACCGAGGGGCGACCGCCGTACGGGGCTACCGAGAACAGCCTGGCCCTGCTCTACAAGGCGGCCAAGGGCGACATCGACCCGCCCGCGCCGGGGCCGCTGTCCGGCGTCATCTCCCGGCTGTTGGCAGGTGACCCGGCCGAACGGCCCTCTGCCGCCGATGCCGTGGAGCTGCTGGCGAATCCTCCGGTTGATCGGGCTCGGCCGGGGTGGGTGGCGCCTGCCATCGCCACGGCGATCCTGGTGGTGGCCGCTGGGGCAATCGCTGCGGCCTCGCTGACGGCCGGCCCTTCGTTGACCGCTCCTCCGCCCGGGCCGGGCGACGTGCAGGTTGTCCCGCTTTTCGACGAGCAGGCGGTGGTGGACTTCATCCGCAGCCACTACGCGCAGGTGACCAGCGATCCGTCGGTGGCTTGGGAGAACCTCTCTCCGGACTTCCGGCCGGATCTGCCGGACTACACGCGGTTCTGGGTGGCTTACGACAACGTCCACGTGATGGCTGTTGGGGTTGCGCGTGAGGACGGCCTGTTCACGGCGGACGTGGAGTTGACCTTCGTGCAGGGGCCGCGGAGACGGCGGAGACCTACCGGCTGCGGGTGCGGCCGGTGGACGACCACCTCCAGATCGTTTCGTCCGAGCTTGTCTCTTGAGGAGATTTGACAGAGCCTCGCCGCGGCGGGCAGGCGGTTAGAGGGTGATGCCGGTCAGGACCATGGTGCGTTCCTCGGTGAAGTCCTCCATCGCTGAGCGCACGCCCTCCCGGCCGGTGCCCGAACCCTTCACCCCGCCGTACGGCATCTGGTCCGCCCGGTACGACGGGACGTCGCCGATGATCACGCCGCCGACCTCCAGCTCCGCCGCCGCCTCGAACGCCACCGTCACGTCGCGGGTGAACACGCCCGCCTGCAAGCCGTACTCGGTGGCGTTGGCCTGGGCGAACGCCTCCTCGACCGACTCCACCACGGACACCGCCAGCACCGGCCCGAAGACCTCCTGATGCCACAGCTTGGCCTCCGCCGGGACGTCCTGGAGCACGGCGGGCTCGATGGACGTCCCCTTCCGGCCGCCGCCTACGTGCAGGACCGCGCCACCGGACACGGCTTCGGAGATCCACTCCTCGACCCGACGGGCGTTGTCCTCGTCGATGAGCGGGCCGACCTCGACCTCCGGGTCGTGCGGGTCGCCGGTCCGGAGCGCGCGCACGGCCTCTACCAGCTTCGGCACGAACTCGTCCGCCACGTCCCGGTGCACCAGCACCCGCTGGACCGCGATGCACGACTGACCGGCCTGGTAGTTGCCGAAGGTCGCGATCCGGGACGCCGCCCACCCAAGGTCGGGCCAGTCCGGGCACACGATGGCGGCGCTGTTGGACCCCAGCTCCATCAGCACGTGCTTGCGCGGCGCGCTGTCGGTCAGGGACCAGCCCACCGAGGTCGAGCCGGTGAACGAGATGACCGGCAACCGCTCGTCGATGACCAGCGACTTCATGTCCGCGCCGCGCACCGGCAGCACCGAGAAGGCGCCCTCGGGCAGGTCGGCCTCGGCCAGGACCTCGCCCAGCAGCAACGCCGACAGCGGGGTCGCCGAGGCGGGCTTCACGATCACCGGGGCGCCCACGGCCAGCGCCGGGGCCACCTTGTGCGCCACCAGGTTGAGCGGGAAGTTGAACGGGGCCACCGCGAGCACCGGGCCGCGGGGCACCCGGCGGACCACGGCCATGCGGCCCTCGCCGTTGGCGTCGGTGTCCAGGCGCTGGAGGTCGCCGGTGAACCGGCGGGCCTCCTCGGCGGCGAACCGGAACGTGTTCACCGCGCGCTGGACCTCGATGTTCGCCCACTTCAGCGGCTTGCCGTTCTCGGCGGTGATGGTCTCGGCGATCTCCTCGGCGCGTTCGGCCAGGGTCTGGGACACGTGCAGGAGGGCCTTCGCGCGGACGTGCGCGGGGGTGCGGCGGAAGGCCTTGGCCACCGCCGCCGCGCCGGCGACCGCCCGTTCCACCTGGTCGGGGCCGGGTACGGCGACCGACGCCACCTCCGTGCCGTCGTAGGGGTGGGTGACGGTGATGGCCCCGGTGCCCTGCTCCGGACGTCCGGCGATCCAGCAGGGGCGTGGCTGCGGGGTGAACGCGTCCATGGGGCACAACCTAGGCCGTTCTGAGCACCCGGCGCAGGTCTGAGACGATGTCAGCCGTGTCTGAGAGCAGCAGCCGCCCCGTTCTGGTCGTCGACTTCGGTGCGCAGTACGCGCAGCTGATCGCCCGTCGCGTGCGCGAAGCACAGGTGTACTCCGAGGTCGTGCCGCACACCGCGAGCGTGGCCGAGCTGCTGGAGAAGGACCCGGCGGCGATCGTGCTGTCCGGCGGCCCGTCCAGCGTCTACGAGCCGGGCGCCCCGCAGGTGGACCCGAAGCTGTTCGAGGTGGGCGTGCCGGTGTTCGGCATCTGCTACGGCTTCCAGGCCATGGCGGGCGCCCTCGGCGGCACGGTCGAGCACACCGGCACCCGCGAGTACGGCCGCACCGAGGTGAACGTCCAGGCGAGCGGCGGCCTGCTGCACGAGGAGCTGCCCGGCAGCCACCCGGTGTGGATGAGCCACGGCGACTGCGTCACCGAGGCCCCGCAGGGCTTCACCGTGACCGCGTCCAGCGACGGCGCGCCGGTGGCCGCGTTCGAGGACCGGGAGCGCCGGTTCGCGGGCGTGCAGTACCACCCGGAGGTCGGCCACTCGCCGCACGGCCAGGAGGTGCTGCGGCGGTTCCTGCACGAGATCGCGGGCATCCGGCCGCAGTGGACGACGTCGTCGATCGTGGACGAGCAGGTCACCCGCATCCGCGAGCAGATCGGGGACGGCAAGGCGATCTGCGGCCTGTCCGGCGGCGTGGACTCGGCGGTCGCGGCGGCCCTGGTGCAACGCGCCATCGGCGACCGGCTGACCTGCGTGTTCGTCGACCACGGGCTGCTGCGGGCCGGTGAGCGGGCGCAGGTCGAGCGGGACTACGTGGCGGCGACCGGCGTGAACCTGGTCACCGTGGACGCGCGCGAGCGGTTCCTGAACGCGTTGGCCGGCGTCACGGACCCCGAAGAGAAGCGCAAGATCATCGGCCGCGAGTTCATCCGCGTGTTCGAGCAGGCCGAGCGCGACCTCAAGGCCGAGGGCGACTACCAGTTCCTGGTGCAGGGGACGCTGTACCCGGACGTGGTCGAGTCCGGCGGCGGCGCGGGCACCGCGAACATCAAGAGCCACCACAACGTCGGCGGGCTGCCCGACGACCTCCAGTTCACCCTGGTCGAGCCGCTGCGGGCGCTGTTCAAGGACGAGGTGCGCCGGGTCGGCACGGAGCTGGGCCTGCCGGAGACGATCGTGCAGCGGCAGCCGTTCCCCGGGCCGGGGCTGGGCATCCGGATCATCGGCGAGGTGACCGCGGAGCGCCTGGACGTCCTGCGCAAGGCCGACTCGATCGCCCGCGAGGAGCTGACCTCGGCCGGCCTGGACCGCGCCATCTGGCAGTGCCCGGTGGTCCTGCTGGCGGACGTGCGCAGCGTGGGCGTCCAGGGCGACGGCCGGACCTACGGTCACCCGGTCGTGCTGCGGCCGGTGTCCTCGGAGGACGCGATGACCGCCGACTGGACGCGCCTGCCCTACGACGTGCTGGAGCGCATCTCGACCCGGATCACCAACGAGGTGGCGGAGGTCAACCGGGTGGTGCTGGACGTGACGAGCAAGCCGCCGGGCACCATCGAGTGGGAGTGATCCCACCGCGGACGTGACGAAGGGGCCGTTCCTCGGGTGAGGAGCGGCCCCTTCGCGTTGTGAGCGTCGGCGGTTCTTCAGCGGCGGCGGGCGGAGCTGGCCAGGAGGCCGAGGCCGATCACCATCGCGCCGCCCGCGAGGGCCCAGCGCAGGTCCAGGAAGTCCGGCCACGCCGCGCCGTCGGACAGCATGTAGGCGGCGGCGACCAGGGCCGCGACCCCGAACACCAGTCCCACCACGTCGACGCCACGCTTCTCTTGCAGTTCACGGTCAGCCACGGCTCACCACCACCTCTCCCATGCCGGCCTTCACGTCCAGCTCGATCTTCAGGCCACCCTCGCCGTCGTCACCGTTGTCCCGCACCAGCTCGTGGGGCCCCTTGCCGTCCGCCTGCTTGTCCAGGCAGTGCACCGAGCCGAGGTCGGCGTGGCAGACCGCGACGACGTCCGCGTCCTTCGGCACTACCACCCGTGCCTCCCCCAGGCCGACCTCGACCGTCGTCTTCACCGTGCCGGACGCGGGCAGCCCGGTCAGGTCCACGTCCACGGTGCCGATGTTCGACTCGTACTTGGGCAGCACGTCCACGATGGCCGTCGGCCGCGCGGACAGGTCGCCGTACCGGTCGGACTCGTTCCACTCCGGGAAGTCCACCGTGGTCATCACGACCCCCGCCACGCTCAGCGGCACGACCAGGCCGATCAGGCCCTTGCCGCCGCCACCGCGCAGCGCGCCGAACAGCATGCCCGCGCCGAGCGTCGCGACCACCAGGCCGATGACGTGCGGCGCGTTGAACCAGTCGCTGTACCCGGAGGCCACCAGCGACCCGGCCAGCACGACCAGCGCCAGGCCGAACGTCGCCCCGCCCACGCGGGACTTGCGGCGCCGCGGGCGGGCCGGGGTGACCGGCACCGGCGGGGTGGTCGGGGTCGGCTCCGGCAGGTCCCACGCGAACGGCGCGGCGCCCAGCGGGTCCCAGGCGGGCGGCGTGACGCGGGTCGTCGGGGCGTCTGCGGGGTCCACGGGGCTCACCTCGGGGCTCGGGGCGGGTCGGTTCAGCGCGCCGCGGCCTCGGTGCAGCGCGTAGATCGCGCCGACGGACAGCAGGAGCCCGCCGACCATGGTGAAGCCGCCGTCCACGAACAGCCCCGACGCCGGCAGCACCGCCAGCCCCAGCAGCACGGTCAGCGGCGCGGGCGTGGAGCTGCGGCCCCGGCCGACCAGCGACTCGGCGGCGGACGCCTCGTCACCCTCCTGGGCGAGGAACAACCACCCCAGCAGGTAGATGAGGATGCCCGCGCCGTTGCACAGCGCCATGGCCACGAACGCCACCCGGACGATCACCGGGTCGATCTGGTACCGCTCCGCGATACCGGCGGCGACACCGGCGACCTTGCGCCCCTCGTGTGGCCGCCTGGGCCTGCTGGCCCAGAAGTCCTTCAGCGTCTGCTCGACGCCGGCTGTGCTCAGGTTCCCGCTCACGATGACGAGCATCGCCGTTGACGGGCACGATGCACATCGGGGACCCACCCTGAACCCGGCATCGGGTGGAACCCTGATGAATCCGAAAACCGCTCGTGTGACGATCGGACCGTGACAGCGCAGGTGGTGGAGACCGCGGACACGCAACCGACCGCGGCCAGGCAGTCCCGCTACCCCGAGCCGGTGCGCAGGCGGCGCGGCGGCCGGGTCGTCGCGGGCGTGGCCGGGGGCGTGGCCGACCACCTCGGCGTGGACGTGTTCTGGGTGCGCGCGGCGTTCGCGGCCCTGACCGCGCTCAACGGCGTCGGCGTCGTCGCGTACGGCCTGCTGTGGCTGTTCGTGCCGCAGCGGGACGTCAACGCGCCGGAGCACCCGTCCGGGTCCAAGGAGCGCCAGCAGGCGCTGGGCCTGGTCGCGCTGGGCATCGGCGCGGCGGTGATCAGCGGGCTGATGTCCGGCCCGGTCAGCGGCTGGATCGTCGGACCGCTCGCGGTGGCCCTGGTCGGCGCGGCCGTGGTGTGGCGCGAGGCGGACGAGGCGCAGCGGCGGCGCTGGCGGGACGGGGCGCGGTCCGGGCTGCTGGGCAGCGGCCGGTCGGCCGTGGTCCGGGTGCTCGCGGGCGTGGCGCTGGTCGCCATCGGCATCGGCGTGCTGCTGGTCAACAGCTACGGCATCGACCAGCTCCGGTTCGCGCTGCTCGCCGTGGTCGCGACCCTGGGTGGCGTGGCGGTGCTGACCGTGCCGCTGTGGATCAAGCTGATCAACGACCTGGGCGAGGAGCGCCGGGTCCGCATCCGGACCGAGGAACGCGCCGAGATCGCCGCCCACCTGCACGACTCCGTGTTGCAAACGCTTGCGCTGATCCAGAAGCAGTCCGAGAACCCGCGCGAGGTCAAGCGGTTGGCCCGGGGGCAGGAGCGCCAGCTCCGGGAGTGGCTGTACGGGCGCAACGTCGAGGACAACACCCAGCCGACCACCCTGTCCGCGGCGATCGCCAAGGCCTCCGGCGAGGTCGAGGACCACTTCGCGCTGACCGTCCAGCAGGTCGTCGTCGGCGACTGCGAGCTGGACCCGAACCTGCTGGCCCTGGTCCAGGCGGCCCGCGAGGCCATGGTCAACGCGGCCAAGCACGCCGGGGTGGGCGAGATCAGCGTCTACGGTGAAGTGGAACCCGAACGGGTGACCGTGTTCGTGCGCGACCGCGGCAAGGGCTTCGACCCGGACACCGTTCCCGAGGACCGGCATGGCCTCGCGGACTCGATCCGGGGGAGGATGGACCGGCACGGCGGCGAGGTCCGGCTGCGCACCACCCCCGGCGAGGGGACGGAAGTGCAGCTGTACATGCCGAGGTCCGGGAACTAGCCCGGGGATGTGGAGGGGTGCGGACGTGACAGGCCGGGAGACGCCGGTGCGGGTGTTCCTCGTGGACGACCACGCGCTGTTCCGCGCCGGGGTGCGCGCCGAGCTGGACTCGATCACCGACGAGGTCGACGTGGTCGGCGAGGCGGGCTCGGTCGGTGAGGCGGTCGTCGGCATCAACCACGTCCGGCCGGACGTGGTCCTGCTGGACGTGCACATGCCCGACGGGGGCGGGGCGGAGGTCCTGCGCCAGGTCCGCACGAGCCTGCCCGAGGTGGTCTTCCTGGCGCTGTCGGTGTCCGACGCGGCGGAGGACGTGATCGCGGTGATCCGGGCGGGGGCGCGCGGGTACGTGACGAAGACGATCTCCAGTCAGGAGCTGGTGCGCGCGGTGGTGCGCGTGTCGGAGGGCGACGCGGTGTTCAGCCCCCGGTTGGCGGGGTTCGTGCTGGACGCGTTCGCGGACCGGCCGGGGCGGCCCCGATCAGCGACCCCGAGCTGGACCTGTTGACGCCCCGGGAGCGGGACGTGCTGCGGCTCCTGGCGCGGGGGTACGCGTACAAGGAGATCGCGTCGGAGCTGTTCATCTCGGTGAAGACGGTGGAGACGCACGTGTCGAGCGTGCTGCGCAAGACCCAGCTGTCGAACCGCTACGAACTCTCCCGCTGGGCTTCCGACCGTCGCCTGGTCTAGGGGCTCGCTTCGGTGCCAGCTGCGCCCTTGACCAGCATGAGCAGTCCGTCCACCAGGTCGTCCGCGCTTGAGCCTGTGGCGAGCGCGCGCAGCTTCATGCCCATGATCAGGCCGACCACCGCGCCCGCGACCTTCTCCGCGTCCGGCACGCCCAGGGCCGTCAACACCGTCGCCGCCAGCTTGTCGTAGGCGGTGAAGCAGGCGGAGGCCGCGTCCTGGAGTTCCGGGTCGCGGCCGGCGTGGAGGTACAGCTCGTACGGGGCGATCCGTTCGCTGTCCTGGGGGACGGTGTCGGCCACCTCGCGGACCAGTTCCACGACCTTCTCCAGGTCCGCGCTGCCCGCCTCGGACTGCTTCGCCAGTTCGCCGAAGTGCCTGGTCTCGCAGTCCACGAAGTGCAGCAGGCTGGCCCGGAGCAGGTCCTGCTGGGTGGCGAAGTGGTAGGTCACCGAGCCCAGCGAGACTCCGGCCACCTGGGCGATGCGGCGGTTGGTGACGCCCGCGACGCCGTCGTCGCCGATGATCCGCAGCACGGCGCCGATGATCCGCTGCCGGGTCTCGGCCGGTTTGGTCATGGTTCCCATCTTCCCGCATCGGTCCGGCCGTCCGGTCGTCGTGGCGTGCGTTTTCCGATACTGTTCGTTCGAACGAACAGTATCCATCCGGGAGGACCGCGATGCACGTCAGGGGAAGCACCGTCCTGTTGACCGGCGCGACCGGCGGACTGGGGCACGCCATCGCGCGTGCGCTCGCCGCGCGCGGGGCGAAGCTCGTGCTCACCGGGCGCAAGGAGGCCGAGCTGAAGGCCCTGGCCGGGGAGACCGGTGGGCGGGCGCTGGTCGCCGACCTCGCTTCGGCGGACGGGGTCCGTGCGCTGGTGGAGGAGGCGGGGCAGGTGGACGTGCTGGTCGCGAACGCCGCGCTGCCGGCCAACGGGAAGCTCACCGACTTCACGGCGGAGGAGGTCCGGCGGGCGCTGGGTGTGAACCTCGACGCCCCGATCGCGCTCACCCACGCGCTCCTGCCCGGCATGGTCGAGCGCCGGCGGGGGCACGTGGTGCTCATCGGGTCGTTGGCGGGCAAGGTGACCTCGCCGTACGCGTCGCTCTACAACGCCACCAAGTTCGGCCTGCGCGGCTTCGGGCTCGGGGTTCGGCAGGACCTGGCGGGGACCGGGGTCGGGGTGTCGGTGGTGCAGCCGGGTTTCGTGCGGGACGCGGGGATGTTCGCCGACACCGGGGCCAAGCCGCCGGCCGGGATGCGGACGGTGTCGCCGGAGCAGGTCGCGTCGGGGGTGGTCGAGGCGATCGAGAAGAACCGGGCGGAGGTCAACGTGGCGCCGGTGGAACTGCGGGTGGCGAGCACGGTCGGTGGGGCGTTCCCGGGGTTCGTGGAGGCGTTGCAGCGGCGGATCGGCGGGGACGACGTGATGGAGCAGATGTCCCTGTCGAACAAGGCCAAGCGCTGATGGCCGCCCCGGTGATGGACACGTCGGCCATCCCCCACCCCGCTGGCGGGTGCCGCTGCTGGGCGATGTGATCGGCACGTCCCTGCGCACCCCCGTGCAGGACACCATGCGGCAGGGGCGGGACCTGGGTCCGATCTTCACCCGGCGGTTCCTGGACCGGGAGATCGTCTTCATCGGTGGTGCCGGGCTGACGGCGGAGTTGGCCGACGAGAAGCGGTTCGCCAAGCACCTCGCGCTGGGGGTCGAGGAGCTGCGGGTCATCGGCGGGGACGGGTTGTTCACCGCGTACAACGAGGAACCGAACTGGAAGGCCGCGCACGACGTCCTGATGCCGGCGTTCACGCAGAGCGCCATGCGGGCTTACCACCCGGCGATGGTGGACGTGGTCCAGGAGCTGGCCGGGAAGTGGGACCGGGGCGGCGTGGTCGACGTGTCGGCGGACATGACGAACCTGACGCTGGAAACCATCGGCCGGGTGGGGTTCGGCTACCCGTTCGACTCGTTCCGGCGCTCGGAGCCGCACCCGTTCGTGCGGGCGATGATCGGTTCGTTGCGGCACGCGCAGCGCAAGGGCTTCCAGTTCCCGTTGGTGGCCAGGCTGTTCGGGCGGGGCGCGGAGGAGCGGTACCGGGCGGACGTGGCGTACTTGGCGGAGGTCGTGGACGAGGTGATCCGGGCGCGGGTTGCTTCTGGGCCTGCGTCGGATCGGACCGACTTGCTGGACCTGATGCTGGCGT
This sequence comes from Actinosynnema sp. CA-248983, assembly GCA_050954585.1. GTDB lineage: Bacteria > Actinomycetota > Actinomycetes > Mycobacteriales > Pseudonocardiaceae > Actinosynnema. The sequence continues at coordinate 8,135,121 of CP191863.1, forward strand.
CGGGGGCGTTGGACGAGGTGAACGTCCGGAACCAGGTGATCACTTTCTTGATCGCCGGTCATGAGACGACGTCCGGGGCGTTGTCCTTCGCGCTGCATTACTTGTCGCGCAACCCTTCCGTGGTGGAGAAGGCGCGAGAGGAGATCGACGCGGTGTGGGGCGAGGCGGAGGTGCCGGCGTTCGAGCAGGTGACCAAGCTGCGGTACGTGCGACGGATCTTGGACGAGGCATTGCGGCTGTGGCCGACCGCGCCGGGGTACGCGCGCGAGGCGAAGGTGGACACCGTGCTGGGCTCGCGCTACCCGATGAAGGCCGGTCAGTGGGCGCTGGTCCTGTTGCCGCTGGTGCACCGGGACCCGAGCGTGTGGCCGGACCCGGAGCGCTTCGACCCGGACCGGTTTTCCCCGGAGCAGGTGCGGGCGCGGCCGGGGCACGTGTACAAGCCGTTCGGGACTGGGGAGCGGGCGTGCATCGGGCGGCAGTTCGCGCTGCACGAGGCTTGCTTGGCCCTGGGCACTGTCCTTCGTCGGTACGACCTGACCCCTGATTCCGGGTACCGGTTGCGCGTGGTCGAGATGCTCACCCTCAAACCGGCTGGTTTCACCCTGACCGTCCGCCGCCGCTGACCCTGTTCAGGAGGGTGAGGGTTGACGGGACCTGGACCAGGACCGGGACCGGGGCCAGGACCTGGGCCAGGACCAGGGCCAGGACCGGGGCCGGGACCAGGGCCAGGACCGGGACCAGGACCGGGGCCGGGACCAGGACCGGGGCCAGGGCCAGGGCCGGGACCAGGACCGGGGCCAGGGCCAGGGCCAGGGCCAGGGCCAGGGCCGGGGCCGGGGCCGGGGCCGGAGGGACGAATCTGCGGTACCGCCTGGTCAGGCGGTGAGGCGCGATGTCTCCGTGTTCAGCCACTTACAACAGAAAATTTTACTTCACCGAAGTAAAACCTTTAGCACGGTGAAGGGCAGTCTCGACGTCGGTGGGGGCGAGGGATGCGTAGTGGCCGTCTGGGCGGATCAAGTTGCCGTTTTCGACGGTGAAAGCGGGGCCGAAGCGGCTGCTGCTGGAGGCCAGGGCACCGTCGCAACCCGGACTGGTGAGCGGGGAGTCGCCATACGGGAAGGGTTGGAAGAGTTTTCCCGAGTCGATGTCGGCCTTGTCCCCTCGCTCCAACACCTCCAAGCGGCGCTGGTGGTCGGCTTCCGTTCGTGGGACCAAGAAGCGCATGGTGTTGCCGGTGACGCGAAGGTTCTCGTCTGCCGCCGCCCCGCGCTCGATCTCGTACGACGGCAGCAGGTTCGGGCCGGCCTCGCCCGCCCGATCCAGGGCGACCTTCCACGTGGCGTTGTCGGCGTCGCAGATGCCGGAGTTCAAGCCCCGTGCGCCGAACGGGCTCATGACGTGCGCCGCATCCCCCGCCAACAGCACCCGGCCCACGCGGAAGCGGTCGGCCCTGCGCTGATGGAAGCGGTACGTGGACTGCCACAGGATCTCGTACGGACGGTCGCCGGTGATGCGTCTGATGTGCTCCTCGGTGAGCTGGAAGCCCTCGGGGACCTGCCAATCGATCCGGTACACCCCACCGGGTTGCGGGTGCAGCAGCACCTGCCGGCCCGGGTTCCACGGCGGGTCGAAGTGGAACAGGCGCTCGGGTTCCGGGTGGCCCAGGTCCACGCGGATGTCGGCTATCACGAACAAGTCGTCGAAGGAGTGGCCCTCGAAGGTGATGCCCAGCAGGTCGCGGATCGTGGACTTCACGCCGTCTGCGGCGATGCAGTGGGTACCCGCCCAGGCACTGTCTACTGTAGACACATGGACGCCGTCGGAGTCCTGGGATATGCCGACTACCCGTTGTCCATAGCGGAGATCGATCAACGGCTCGGCGCGTACCCGTGATTCCAAAATGCGTTCCACGTCGGTCTGCGGCGTGTTGACGAACGGCGGGAAGCCTGGCCGCCTCGGCAACTCCAGGGTCAGCACCTCACGGCCACGGAAGAAAGTCCTGCCCCGGTACCAGGTGACGCCCGCGTCGACCACGGCCTTGCCCACGCCGACCCGCTCCAGCACCTGCAACACATCGTGCTGCACGCAGATGGACCGGCTGCCCACCGCAGTCCGCGCGTCCGCGGCCTCCAACACGACGGTCGGCACGCCCGCGCGGGCCAGCAAGAGGGCCGCAGTCATGCCGACCGGTCCCGCGCCGACCACCACGACCGGCTTCACCGCAGCGCCGCCCACACCTCTTGGTCGCGTTCGGCGGTCCAGATCCTCGGCCAGTCGACGCCGTCGCACTCGTCCCAGTACCGCTGCACGTTGAAGGGCATGCAGTGCTCGAAGATCGGCCACCGGCCGTAGCGCGGGGCGAGGGCCTCATGGGCCGCCTGGAACGCCTCCTTGACCGTGCCGCCGGAGCGGTGGACGGTGCCGACCGTGCGGCGCAGTTCGTCCAGGAAGTGCCGGGACTGGGCGATCGCCGCCTCCACCTCGCCCCGGTCCCGCGCCACGGCACCCCGCCCACCCACTAGTTGCTCCGCGCCGAGGGCGGCGACGGTGTCGAGGGTCGTGGTCGCCCACTCGTCGTGGAAGGCGTCGCCGGTGTAGAGCGCGGCGCGGCTCTCGACCAGGTCGCCGGCGAACAGGATGCGCTGGTGCGGCAGCCAGGCCACGATGTCGCCCGCGGTGTGGCCGCGTCCGCAGAAGCGCAGTTCGAGGTCACCGCGGTCGCCGCCGAGCGGGATGGTGAGGCGGTCGGAGAAGGTCAGGGTCGGCCAGGTGAGGCCCGGGATCGAGGCGGGGTCCTCGAACAGGCGCGGCATGCGGGCGTACTCGCTGTCCCAGTCCTGCCGGCCGCGTTCGGCGATCAACGTCTTCGTGTTCTCGTGGGCGATGACCTCCTCCGCCCCGAACGCGCTCGCGCCCAGCGTGCGGACCGCGTGGTAGTGGCTGAGGACCAGGTGGCGGACGGGTTTGTCGGTGTGCTCGCGGAGGCGGTCGAGCCAGCGGCGGGCGGCCACCGGGGTCGCCCGCGCCTCGACGCAGACCAGGAAGTCCTCGCCCTCGATCGCGCCGACGTTGGGGTCGCCTTCGGCGGTGAGGGCGTAAACGCCTTCGGCGAGGCGGACGAACTCCTCGTCCTTGGGTGCGAGGTCGGCACTGGACGCAAACGGCTTCGCTGCCACGCCTCCCACCATAGGGCGATCGGGAAGGCCGAGCTGGCGTAGCCCACGGTGCTACATCGGGCTACACTCACAGCGTGAAAGTGATAACGCAGAGGGAGTTCCGCAACAACTCCGCCGCCGTCATGGATGCGGTTGAGGCCGGCGAGACCTATCACGTGACCCGCAACGGCGTGGAGGTCGCCGAAGTCCGTCCGGTACCACGCCGCCGGCGCTTCACGGCCGAGGAGTTGGTAGAGCGGCACCGGAAGCTGCCGCGCGTCGACTACCAGGAAATGGTGCGGGAATCCGACGACCTCTTCGCCGCCGACCGCATCGGAGACGACGACCCGTGGGAGCGCAAGCGTGGCTGAACGGCACGAGGCGGGCGTCCTGGACACCTGCACGTACATCGACCTCGGATTGCTCGACCCGGCGGACCTGCCGGAGTTCCCCGAGCTGACCGCGATCACGATGGCCGAGTTGCACCAGGGTGTCGCCATGGCCAAGGACGCCGCGGCACGGGCCGCCCGCACCGAGAAGCTGGCCGCCGCGATCGCGGAGTTCGAGCCCTTGCCCTTCGACGGGCCGGCCGCCACACGCTTCGGCACGCTGGTCGCGCTGACCCTGGAAGCGCAGCGCGATCCCAAGCCCCGACGCCTGGACCTCATGATCGCGGCCATCGCGTCGGCGCGGAACCTCCCGCTCTACACGCGCAACGCCAAGGACTTCGCGGGTCTCGACGGCATGGTCGAGATCGTCGAGGTCTGACCGTCACGCCTTGGTGCGGACCTCCACGATCGGCAGCCTCAAAGCACCCGGAGCGTCGGACGGAACGGCGGGCTTCACCGGGGTCACCGCCGGCACCCGCCGGTAGCCCTCGCCCTGGGCCGGGCGCTGGTCGGCCTCGCCCTTGTTCGGCCACAGCGAGAACGCGCGTTCCGCCTGGGCCGTGATGGTCAGGGACGGGTTCACGCCCAGGTTGGCCGAGATCGCCGCGCCGTCCACCACGGACAGGCCCGGGTAGCCGTACACCCGGTGGTACGGGTCGATCACGCCCGACGCCTCGTCCGAGCCGATCGGGCAGCCGCCGATGAAGTGGGCGGTCAGGGGGATGTTGAACAGTTCGCCCCACGTGCCGCCGGCCACGCCGTCGATGGTCTCCGCGGCCAGCAGGTTCGCCCGGTGGCCCGCCGGGATGAAGGCCGGGTTGGGTTCGCCGTGGCCCTGCTTGGAGGTCAGCTTCCGACCAAGCACACCCTTCTTCGTGTACGTGGTGATCGAGTTGTCCAGGCTCTGCATGACCAGCAGGATCACGGTCCGCTCGCTCCACCGGTGCACGGACAGCAGCCGCGCCAGGCGCACCGGGTGCCGCACCGCCTGCAACAGGAACTGCAGCAGCCTCGGCGTGGACTTCGCGCCGTCGGTGGCCAGGGTCTGGAGCAGGCCCATGGCGTTGCTGCCCTTGCCGTAGCGCACCGGCTCGATGTGGGTCTGCTCGTCGGGGTGGATGGACGACGTGATGGCCACGCCCTGGCTGAAGTTGCGCCCCTCGTCCACGGTGAAGCGGCCCGCGCCGATGATCGCCTCGGAGTTGGTCCGTGTCAGCTCGCCCAGTTTGGCCGACAGCCGGGGCAGGGCGCCCTCGTCGCGCATCCGGTGCAGGAGCTGCTGCGTCCCCCACGTCCCGGCCGCCAACACCACCTGGCCTGCGGTGATGGTGCGCCGGCCGCGGCGGAGCTTGCCGCCGGTGCGGCGGGTGTCGACGGACCACGTGCCGTCCGACGCCTGCCGCAGGCCGGTCACGGTGGTCAGCGGCAGCACCTCGGCGCCGTTGCGCTCGGCCAGGTACAGGTAGTTCTTGACCAGGGTGTTCTTCGCGCCGACCCGGCAGCCGGTCATGCACTCGCCGCACTCGGTGCACCCGGTGCGGCGCGGCCCCGCGCCGCCGAAGTACGGGTCCTCGGCGGGCCGGCCGGCCTCGCCGAAGAACACGCCGACCGGGGTCGGGTGGAAGCTGTCGGAGACGCCCATCTTCTCGGCGACGGTCCGCATGACCTCGTCGGACGGCGTGGTGGTCGGGTTCTCCACCACCCCAGCATCCGGCTGGCCTGGTCGTAGAACGGCGCCAGCTCGGACTCCCAGTCCGTGATGTGCGCCCACTGCCGGTCGTTGTAGAACGGCTTGAGCGGCCGGTACAGGGTGTTCGCGTACACCAGCGACCCGCCGCCGACGCCGGAGCCGGCCAGGATCATCACGTTGCGCAGCGCGTGGATGCGCTGGATGCCGTAGCAGCCCAGCGCGGGCGCCCACAGGTACCGCTTGAGGTCCCAGGACGTCTTGGCGAACTCGTCGTCGGCGAACCGCCGACCGGCCTCCAGCACGGCGACGCGGTAGCCCTTCTCGGTCAGCCGCAGGGCGGCGACGCTGCCGCCGAAGCCCGAGCCGATGACGACGACGTCGTAGTCCGTGCGGATGTTACCGGCGAGTTCACCCATGGAGGGCAGATTAGGCGTAACCCGAAGTAACAGCTAGTCCCAATCGGTTCAGTCCCCCGAACGCACGAAGCCCCCCGCCGGACAGCGAGGGGCTTCGAAGCGAGGAGGTCAGCCGCGGACGGTCAGACCGACCTTCTGGAACTCCTTGATGTCCGAGTAGCCGGTCTTGGCCATCGCGCGCTTGAGCGAACCGAACAGGTTCGTCACGCCGCGCGGGTCCACCGACGGCCCGAACAGCAGGCTGCGCAGGTCCACCACCTGGTCCACGCCGGTGGACACGTGGCTGCGCGGCACCGACGGGTGCGCCGACGCCGCCGTCCAGTACAGGCCCTGCCCCGGCGCCTCGGCCGCCGCCGCGAGCGGCTCGCCCAGCATCACCGCGTCCGCGCCGCACGCGATCGACTTCGCCACGTCACCGCTGGTCAGCACGCCGCCGTCGGCGATGACGTGCACGTACCGGCCACCGGTCTCGTCCAGGTAGTCCCGGCGCGCCGCCGCCGCGTCCGCGATGGCCGTGGCCATCGGCACGCCGATGCCCAGCACCGAGTCCGTCGTGGTGACGCCCGGCGTGTAGCCGTAGCCGACGATCACGCCCGCCGCGCCGGTGCGCATCAGGTGCATGGCCGTGCGGTAGTCGCCGACGCCGCCGGCGATGACCGGGATGTCCAGGTCCGCGATGAACGACTTCAGGTTCAGCGGCTCGCCGTCGCGCGACACGTGCTCGGCGGAGATGATCGTGCCCTGCACGACCAGGATCTCCACGCCCGCCGCGAGCAGGTCCGGGGTCAGCTCGGCGGCCCGCTGCGGGCTGACCCGCACCGCCACCGTGACGCCCGACTCGCGCACCTGCTTGATCGCCTCGGCGATCAGGTCCATCCGCACCGGGGCCGCGTGCAGCTCCTGGAGCACCTTGACCGGCGCGGCCGGGTCGTCGGTGTCCTCCACCGACTGCACCAGCCGGAACAGCGCCTCTTCCACGTCACCGTGCCGCGCCCAGAGGCCCTCGGCGTTGAGGACGCCCAGACCGCCCAGCTCGCCCACCGCCACCGCCGTGCCCGGCGAGACGATCGCGTCCGTCGGGTGGGTGATCAGCGGGATCTCGAAGCGGTAGGCGTCGATCTGCCACGCCGTCGAGACGTCCTTGGACGATCGGGTCCTGCGGGACGGGATGATCTCGACGTCGTCCAGCTCGTAGGCCCGCCTCGCGGTCCGGCCCATGCCGATCTCGACCAGATCGCGCACCTTGTGTCGTCCTCTCCTTGACCTGCGGAACCCGTGGACTCTAGCTCAGCGGGTGGTGTAGTTCGGCGCTTCCACGGTCATCGTGATGTCGTGCGGGTGGCTTTCCTTCAGGCCGGCCGCCGTGATCCGCACCAGCTGCTTGTCCTGCAGCTCGGCGATCGTGCGCGACCCGGTGTAGCCCATCGCCGCCCGCAGACCGCCCGCGAGCTGGTGCACGACCTGGGACAACGGGCCGCGGAACGGTGTGCGGCCCTCGATGCCCTCGGGCACCAGCTTGTCCTCGGACAGCACGTCGTCCTGGAAGTAGCGGTCCTTCGAGTAGGACTTCTGATCGCCCCGGCCCTGCATGGCGGCCAGCGAGCCCATGCCCCGGTAGGTCTTGAACTGCTTGCCGTTGACCAGGATCAGGTCGCCCGGCGACTCGGCGGTGCCCGCCAGCAGGCTGCCCAGCATGACCGCGCCGGCGCCCGCGGCGATCGCCTTCGCGATGTCGCCGGAGTACTGGATGCCGCCGTCGCCGATCACCGGCACGCCCGCCGGGCGGCAGGCCAGCGACGCCTCGTAGATCGCCGAGATCTGCGGCACACCGACGCCCGCGACCACCCGGGTGGTGCAGATCGAGCCGGGGCCGACGCCGACCTTCACGCCGTCCGCACCCGCGTCCACCAGCGCCTGCGCGCCGGCCCGGGTCGCGACGTTGCCGCCGACCACGTCCACCTCGTCGCCCAGTTCCTTCTTCACCCGGGCGACCATCTCCAGCACGTTGCGCTGGTGGCCGTGCGCGGTGTCGACCATGATCACGTCGATGCCCGCCTCGGCCAGGGTCATGGCGCGGGTGAAGCTGTCCTCGCCGACGCCGATCGCGGCGGCGCACAGCAGGCGGCCGTCCGGGTCCTTCGAGGCGTTCGGGTACTGCTCGGTCTTGACGAAGTCCTTGACCGTGATCAGGCCGCGCAGCCTGCCGTCGCCGTCGACGATCGGCAGCTTCTCCACCTTGTGCCGGCGCAGCAGGCCCAGCGCGGCCTCGGCGGACACGCCCACCTGGGCGGTGACCAGCGGGCCCTTGGTCATGACCTCGCTGACCTTGCGCGAGTGGTCGACCTCGAACCGCATGTCGCGGTTGGTGATGATGCCCACCAGCTTGCCCTGCGCGTCGGTCACCGGGACGCCGGAGATCCGGTAGCGGGCGCACAGCTCGTCGACGTGGCGGATGGTGTCGTCCGGCGAGCACGTCACCGGGTCGGTCACCATGCCCGCCTCGGACCGCTTCACGGTCTCCGCCTGGCGCGCCTGCTCGTCGACGGACAGGTTGCGGTGCAGCACGCCGATGCCGCCCTGGCGGGCCATCGAGATCGCCATCCGGCTCTCGGTGACGGTGTCCATCGCGGCGGAGGCGAGCGGCACGCGGAGGGTGATGTTGCGGGAGATGCGGGTGCTGGTGTCCACGCCGCTCGGCACGACCTCGGACTCGGCCGGCAGCAGCAGCACGTCGTCGAAGGTCAGTCCCAGCATCGCGAACTTGCTCGGGACTCCGTCAGCGTTCAACTCGCTGGTCATGGCGGCCGGTGAGCCTTTCCGTCGTGCGGCGATCCCGCCGACCGCGAATTGGGGTTTTCCGCAGGCGGCGATGGGTTCAGCCCATGGTATCTGGACGTGGTCGGGGGTCTCTTCGGTACCGTGCGGGGTCGTGCCGCACGACGCGTTGCCACCAGACCCGTTCGCGGGCGACCCCGAGGACCCGGCGCTGTCCCTCGGTTCGCCCGACGAGAACCACGACCACCCGCCGATGGACGACGTCGAGCGGGCCGAACTGATCGGCGACCTGAGCGACCTCGCCGTCTACCAGGCGCTGCTGGAACACCGTGGTGTCCGGGGGATCGTGGTGGACTGCGGCGAGTGCCAGGAGCCGCACTACCACGACTGGGCGCTGCTGCGGTCGTCGCTGGAACAGCTCCTGTCCGACGGCCGGATGCGCCCCCACGAACCCGCCTACGACCCGGACCCGACGGCTTATGTCAGCTGGGAGTACTGCCGCGGCTACGCGGACGGCGTGACCGCTACCGAGGGCGCGCGCTGAGGTGTATTGGATGGCGCCGCCTCCGGCGTCGCGGCTCGGCCGCCCGGAGGGTCGGCTCGTGGTGTGACCGAAAACTCGGCCCGGATGTGACGAAGCCCGCCCCCTACTAGCTCGGGCGGGCTTCGTTTTGCGAGGCCGCGTCGGCTTGTCGCGCCGCGTTTCCGCCGATCGAAGGGCGTGATCGGCGGAAACGCGGCGTGACGAGCCGACTTTCAGGCGGCCGAGCCGCGCGACGGAGTCGCGCAATCCAACACAGCTCAATTGCCGGTCGGGCTCGCATTGGGTGCGTCCGACCCGGGCTCCTTGCGGGTCTCGCCGCCCGACGGCGGGTCGTTGCTCGGCGGCGGCGCGGCGGTGCCGTCGGTCGTCGGCGAGGTGGTCGGCGAGGTCGGCGACGTGGTCGTGGTCGGCTCCGGGGTCGTCGTGGTCGGCGACGTGGAGGACGGGGCGCTCGGCGAGGTCGGCGTGGCCGGCGTCGTCGACGGCGAGTGGCTCGCCGGCGGATTCGTCGGCACCGGGTTCGTGCTGGTCAGCTCGCGGACCAGCGACTCGTGCTTCTGCGCCAGGTCGGCCTTGCCGTCGTCGGCGGAGACCGACGGGAGGACCGTGCTCGCCTTGTCCAGCAGCTCGCGGGCCTCGGTGTAGCGGCCTTCGCGCAGTGCGGCGCGGGCGGTCTCCAGGTCGCTGCGGACCATCACGGCCGCTTCCACGGACCGGGCGTGGTCGGAGTACAGGACCCTGGTCAGGCCCCACAGCGCGTCACCCGGCTGGGCGTCGCGGGCCACCAGGCTCACCCCGGTGAACGCGATCGCCAGCACGGCGGCGGCGCTCGCGAGCGGGATCAGGAACCGGTGGCGGCCCCGCTGTTGGGGCCGGGCGGCGGCGATCGTGGCCACCGCGGTGTCGGTGTCGACCAGCTCGCCCACCGGGCGGCTGTCGACCTCGCGCCGCCACGCGAGCAGCAGCGCGTTCAGCTCGTCCTCGACGAGCCCTTCAGCGTGTCCGCGCCCGCCCAGCGCGTCCAGCAAAGCGTCATCCGCTCGGATCCCCGCGAGGTCGTCACCGGGCTCCACCAAGGGGTCATCCGAGGTGAGCGGGGTTCTCTCATCTCGTCCGCGCACGACTTCTCCATCGCCCTTCTCGTGCTGGTCGGCCACTCAGACCACCTCCTCCGCTGCCAACGACTTGCGGAGGCGGGCCAAGGCGCGGTGCTGCGCCACTCGAACCGCACCCGGCGTGGAGCCGACGGCGTCGGCGGTCTCCTCGGCCGACAGGCCGACGACCACGCGAAGCAGCAGGATCTCCCGCTGCTTCTCCGGAAGGATCTTCAGGAGCTGGGCCATCCGGCCGGACAACTCGCCCTGCATGGCGCGCTGTTCGGGACCGGCTTCCGTCTCGGGGGCGTCGGGCACCTCCGGCACCGGTTCGGACCGGTTCCGGGCAGCTGAGCGATGAGCGTCGGCCACCTTGTGCGCTGCGATCCCGTAGACGAACGCCAAGAACGGCCGACCCTGGTCGCGATAGCTGGGCAGGGCCGTCAGCACCGCGAGACACACCTCCTGGGCCACGTCGTCCGCCGAAGCGAAAGACCTCTCCTGCCTTCCGACTCGGGCGCGGCAGTACCGCACCACCAAGGGGCGAATGGATGCCAGCAGCCGCTCGATCGCGTGGCGGTCGCCATCGACGGCAGCGCCCACTTCGGCGTCCAGTCCGTCCCCCAAGTTGGTCATCGCAGACAACAGCCCTGGTGTTACGCGTAGGCGTACCGACAACGAACAGCACGGCGCGACGGACGTCGCCCGTACTGGTGACACTCACCGTACCGGTCGCGGGGCCGGATGCACGCAAATGGGGTCTTTGGACCCCATCTGACCTGCCGACACGCCCTACCAACGAGTCGGCCCGGCGACGGTGACGTCACCGGGCCGAATCAGTCGAATCGGCGAAGGATGGAGTCGGGTGCCCTAGGACACCAGGCCGCGGCGGAAGCCGTGCGCGACGGCCTGGGCGCGGTCGCGGACGCCGAGCTTGCGGAACAGCCGGCGCGCGTGGGTCTTGACGGTGTCCTCGGACAGGTACAGCTCGCGGCCGATCTGCCCGTTGGACTTGCCCTGGCTCATGCCGCGCAGCACCTGGAGTTCCCGCTCGGTGAGCTGGACCCCCGGGTCGGACGGCTGGCGCGGCGCGGGCACGGACGTGCTCGCGAGGGTGTGTGCGAGCGCGGCCACCAGCTCGGGGCGCGAGGCGTCCCAGCGGAGGTAGCCGCGGGCGCCGCCGGCGATGGCGGCGGCGATGCTTCCCGCGTCGTCGGGCGCCCCGAAGACGATGACGTTTGCCTGCGGGTTGGCCGAGACGAGTCGCCGGGTCGCTTCGACCCCGGTCGGGACGGCGCGCTGGGTTCCCACCAGCACCACGTCGACCGGCTGCCGGGAGAAGCGCGCCAACAACTCGTCACCGTGCGCTACGCAGTCGATGCGGCTAACCCCGGGGACAGCCGACATCACGCGGGTGAGACCCTCCCGCACACTGCGCCGGTCGTCGCAAATAAGGACCGTGGTCACGGGGACTCCTTCCTGCAGCCGAGTGACGTTCCACTTCCCCTATCGGACGCTAGGGGCGGAACCTTGACACGATCCGGTGCTTAATCCGTCAAGAAGTTCGTCTCAGCGTCTGCGTTCGGGGGTTCCCCGGAACGGAGCAGCGATGCCGGGATCCACGGCGAACGGGCGGCGATTCGTCGGCTGATCGGATCAGCTCTCCGTAACACGCAGCTCAGAGCGTTGGCGGCGGTTTCCCGGAGCTTGGCAGTCTCCGCACTATTGCGGACTGCCGGGCTGGTCAGGAGCACGAGCGCCGTCGGCCAGATCAACGAGGAGAGGCCGTGGTGGTTGGTGTGATTTAGGTCACACCTTAGCAGATGGACGCCCCGATCGACGCTTTCGGGTGTCCCCCACACCACTAACGCGGTCCCCAGGACGAGCTGGGACTTGAGGACGTGTCGCGTTGCGCCGGCGGCTTCGGCGTGCTGGAGGGCGGTTTCGGCGGGCGCCACCGCTCGCTCCGCGTGACCGTCGGCCAGCTCGATCTCGGCGGCGACCCAGCCGCGGCGGACGTGGGTGCGCCAGCTGTGCGGGGTGACGCGGGCGTGGAGGCGGCGGGCTTCGGGGGTGCGGCCGGCGCCCAGGGCGTCGGCGGCGAGGCCTAGGAGCGCGTCGGCGCGGGCGCCGGCGGGGTCCACGCCGTCCGGGTCGGCCGGGCCGGCGGCCGCGTGGGCGGCGGACAGGGCCAGGGCGTCGAACTTGCGGGCGGCGGCGTGGCCACCGAGTTGGCGGCGGTGGGAGGCGAGTGTGGAGGCCGCGAGAGAGACGATCAAGTGATCACCGGACCGGAGGAGCCCGCCCAGCGCCGTGGCCGCCGCCGCGTAGTGCCCCTGACCGCCGAGCGCGACCGCCGCGAGCCACCGCTGTTCCGGCGTCCCGGTCAGCGCCCACCACACGTCCGCGCCCGGCCGGTCGCCGAACGCCGCTGCCCGCGGCTCGTCCACCCGGCCACTGTATGCAGTGTTCAGCACACCGCCCGTTCGATGGCGTCCGCCGCCTCGGCAAGACCGTTGATCCGCTCCGCGGGTGACGGCACGACCCCGCGCTCCCACCCCGGCCCGCCGACGAACACGCGCACCTGCTGCCGGGTCCGCGGCAACGCCGTCACCGCACCCGGATCGGCGTAACGCGGCAGTTGCGCCCACAGCACCACGGCGGCGGGGGCGGTCCGGCGCACCGCCGACGCCAGGGCGTCCAGCGGCAGGGCGGCCCCGAGCTGCCGGATGCCGATCCCCCGCTCGGCCAGCACCGCGGCCAACGGGTACAGCGGCAGGTTGTGCCGCTCCTCCGGCATGCACGCCAGCAGCACCGGCCGGTGGTTGCGCGGCTCGGCGACGATCGGGGTCGCGCGGACCATCGCGGCCAGCACGCACTCGTCCAGCAGGTGCGAGACCTCGACGCCGGCGCCGGAGTGCTCCCAGCGCGCGGCGATCGCGGCGAGCACCGGGCGGACCACGTCGTCCCAGGTGGCGATCACGCCGTCCTGGGCGATCGAGTCGGCGAGCAGCACCTGGACGGCGGCCGAGTCCATGGCGAGCGCCGCCCGCCCCACCCCGCGCGCCAGCCGGCTCGCCCCCGGCAGCTTCAGGCCCCGGCCGCCGGCGGGCGGGGAGCCGGTGTCGAACTCGCCGCCGGTCAGCACGGCCGGCGGGGCCACCGTCTTGCGCACCAGCCGGGGCTGCGGGACGGGCGTGGCGAGGGCGTACTTGGCCGCCTCGGCGCTCGACGCGCCCCGCAGCAGGGCCCGCTGCATCAGCTCCAGGCGGGCCACGTCGTTCGGTGCGTACTTGCGGTGTCGCCCGGTGGTGTGATCACTGGGTCCGAGGCCGTACCGCCGGTCCCACGTGCGCAAAGTGGCCGGCGCGACCCCCAGCCGGCGCGCGACCGCGGCCACCGACAGGGTCACCGAATGCGCAGGATCGTCTTCTGCCGCAACGGTTTCCTGGGCACCGTCGGGCGGTGCGGCGGTGGGCTCGGGGGGCGTCATCACGCTGACATCGTCCGTTCACCTGACGTCACGGGCAACTCCGGGGGTGACCTCGACTGATCACCCATCGAATGAATTCCGCATTTATGCCACCCACCCCCTTGAACAAGTTTTGGCGCGGTTCTACGGTGGATCATCGTTAAGCCGAATGGAGCAGTTCTCGTCAGTGGGCCAAGGAGGCGGTCTCGATGGCGGACACCCGAAGGCTTCCCGGTCCCAACGCCGACCTGTGGGACTGGCAGATGCGCGGCTCGTGCCGCGGGATGGACAGCGCGTTCTTCTTCCACCCGGACGGTGAACGCGGTCCGGCGCGGGCGCGGCGGGAGGCACGGGCCAAGGCCGTGTGCCTGACGTGCCCGGTGCTGGAGATGTGCCGGCGCCACGCGCTGGCGGTACAGGAGCCCTACGGGATCTGGGGTGGTCTCTCGGAGTCCGAACGGGACAGCATCATCAAGGCCCGCAAGCGCCAGCCCGCGATGGCCTGACGCGAGCCGGGGAGACCACCTCCGGCCGGAGGGGCGGCGATCCGCACACCGCCCCTCCACCACGTCCACCGACCACGTCCACCGACCGCGTCCACCGACCGCGTCCACCGACCACGTCCACCGACCACGTCCACCGACCGCCGGGCCGCGCACCACCAGGCCCGCGCCCACCACCGAGCCCGCCCGCCGTCAGGCCCGACCACTGCCACGCCCGCCCGCCGCAGACGCCGAAGGGGGCGGCACCCGCCTGGGTGCCGCCCCCTTCGCGCAGCGTGGAGCCGGTCGGCCTCAGTGGCCGTGACCGTGCCCGTGGCCGTGACCGGCCGCCGAGGCGGGCTCCTCTTCCTTCTTCTCCACGACGGCGCTCTCCGTGGTGAGCACCATGCGCGCGATCGACGCGGCGTTCGCCACGGCCGACCGGGTGACCTTGACCGGGTCGATGATCCCGGCCTCGAGCAGGTCGCCGTAGGTCAGCGAGGCCGCGTTGAGGCCGAAGCCCCAGTCCTGCTCGCGGACCTTGTTGACCACCACGGCGCCTTCCAGGCCCGCGTTGGCCGCGATCCAGAACAGGGCCGAGCCCAGCGCCTCGCGGACCACCGCGACGCCGGTCGCCTCGTCGCCCTCCAGGCCCAGACCGCCGTCCAGCACCTTCGCGGCGTGCACGAGCGCCGAGCCGCCGCCGGGGACGATGCCCTCCTCGACCGCCGCCTTGGTCGCCGCCACCGCGTCCTCGATGCGGTGCTTGCGCTCCTTCAGCTCGGTCTCGGTGGCCGCGCCGACCTTGATCACCGCGATGCCGCCGGACAGCTTCGCCAGCCGCTCCTGGAGCTTCTCGCGGTCCCAGTCGGAGTCGGTCGCCTCGATCTCGCGGCGCAGCTGCTCCGCGCGACCCGCCACGTCGGCCTTGGTGCCGGCGCCGTCGACGATGGTCGTGTCGTCCTTCGACACCACGACCCGCCGCGCGGAACCCAGCACGTCCAGACCGGACTCGGCCAGCTTCAGGCCGACCTCGGCGGAGACCACCGTGGCGCCCGTGACGACCGCGAGGTCGTCCAGGAACGCCTTGCGGCGGTCACCGAAGTACGGGGCCTTGACCGCGACCACGCGCAGCGTCTTGCGCAGGGCGTTGACCACCAGGGTGGACAGCGCCTCGCCCTCGACGTCCTCGGCCACGATGACCAGCGGCTTGCCGGCCTCCGCCACCTTCTCCAGCAGCGGGAGCAGGTCGGCCAGGGCGCTGATCTTCTCGCGGTGCAGCAGGATGCGCGCGTCCTCGAACACGGCCTCCTGGGCCTCGAGGTCGGTCGCGAAGTGCGCCGAGATGTAGCCCTTGTCGAACTGGACGCCCTCGGTGATCTGCAGCTCGGTGGCCAGCGTCGAGGACTCCTCGACGGTGATCACACCGTCCTCGCCGACCTTCTCGATGGCCTCGCCGAGCAGGTTGCCGATCGACGCGTCGCGCGAGGAGACGGTGCCGACCTGCGCGATGTTGTCGCGGCCCTTGACCGGGGTGGCCTTGGCCTTGAGGGCGTCGATGACGGCGTCGGCGGCGGCCTGGATGCCGCGGCCCAGCGACGTCGGGTTGGCGCCCGCGGCGACGTTGCGCAGACCGACCCGCACCATGGCCTGGGCCAGGACGGTCGCGGTCGTGGTGCCGTCGCCGGCCACGTCGTTGGTCTTCGTGGCGACGCTCTTGGCGAGCTGCGCGCCCAGGTTCTCGAAGGCGTCGTCCAGCTCGATCTCGCGGGCGATGGTCACACCGTCGTTGGTGACCGTCGGCCCGCCGAACTTCTTGTCGAGCACGACGTGCCGGCCGCGCGGACCCAGGGTCACCTTGACCGTGTCCGCGAGCTTGTTCACGCCGCGCTCAAGCGCCCGACGAGCGTCCTCGTCGAAGCTGATCTGCTTGGCCATACCTAGCCTCTCTCAGATGCGCGGAACGCCCCGGGGTGTCCCCGGTGAACCGAGGCCGCCGGGGCGTTCTCCACGTGTCCGGCCGGAACGTCAGTTGATGACGGCCAGCACGTCGCGGGCGGAGAGGATCAGGTACTCCTCGCCGTTGTACTTGACCTCGGTGCCGCCGTACTTGGAGTAGATGACGACATCGCCGACAGCCACGTCCACGGGGATGCGGTTGCCCTTGTCGTCGATCCGGCCGGGACCGACCGCGAGGACCTTGCCCTCCTGGGGCTTCTCCTTCGCGGTGTCCGGGATCACGAGGCCGGAAGCGGTCGTGGTCTCGGCCTCGCTGGCCTGGACGACGATCTTGTCCTCGAGCGGCTTGATGTTCACGCTCACCGGGCTGACCTCCACGGTCGTCGAAAGCGTTGGCAGGTTGCGTTTACGGCTCCTGCCACCCCGCCGTCGCGGGGGTCGGGGCGGTTGCTGGTGCCGTGCGTCTAGCACTCTACCCACGCGAGTGCCAACGCTTCAACGACCCCCGTCACTCGTCCCGGGGACCTGCCCGAACCCCCTCCGCTCTGACGGGCCGGCTGCGGGTGGTGGGGGGTGGCGCTCATGGGAGTGTCGTTTGCGCGAGTGTTGATGTTCACCTGGTCGCCAACCCGGTGGCGGACGGTCAGCCGCATGAACACCGTGACGCGACGAACCCTGCTCATCGGCGGTGTCGCCCTGGCCACGGCCGGGGCCGGCTTCCCCCACCTCGACGACCCGTTCACCCTGGGCGTGGCCAGCGGCGACCCGCGCCCGGACGGTGTCGTCCTCTGGACCCGCCTCGCCCCGAAACCGCTCAACGAGGACGGCCTGGGCGGCATGCCCAACCGGGTCGTGCCGGTGCACTGGGAGATCGCCGAGGACGAGCGGTTCCGGCGGATCGTGCGGCGCGGGACGGAGGTCGCGCGGCCGGACAGCGGGCACAGCGTGCACGTCGAGCCGTTCGGGCTGCGGCCCGGCGCGGAGTACTTCTACCGGTTCCGGGCCGGTGACCACATCTCGCCGGTCGGCCGCACGCGCACCGCGCCCGCGCCGTGGGAGATCCAGGACCTGACCATGTGCTTCGCCTCCTGCGCGCACTACGGCGAGGGCTACTTCACCGCCTACCGCCGCCTCGCCGAGGACGACCCGGACCTGGTCCTGCACCTGGGCGACTACCAGTACGAGTACGCGGCCAAGGCGGCCGACGTGCGGACCGTGGTGGGCCCGGAGACCCGCACCCTGGCCGACTACCGGCTCCGCCACGCCCAGTACAAGACCGACGCGGACCTCCAGTTCGCGCACGCCGCCGCCCCGTGGCTGGTCGTCTGGGACGACCACCGCGCGTGTCAACCAACAACAAGCTAGCACACAGCCCTAGCAGCGACGATGCATGATCTTGTCGCGCCGGACGCGGCCCCGAGCAGCCTTCTCCGCCCATCGGCACCCAACGCGCCCCAGTGCTGAACGCCACTCTTGACATATCGCCTGGTATACGCTGGTCGAAGGGCGGTAGCGATCAGCATTGGGTAGT
This sequence comes from Actinosynnema sp. CA-248983, assembly GCA_050954585.1. GTDB lineage: Bacteria > Actinomycetota > Actinomycetes > Mycobacteriales > Pseudonocardiaceae > Actinosynnema. The sequence continues at coordinate 8,152,634 of CP191863.1, forward strand.
CAGTTGGGGCGGGGGGATCGGATGTGGACCCTCTAGGTGCACAGCGGCGGAACCACGATGGCGCAACCAGCGCGGCAGACCGCGCGCGGCGCTGCGCGAACTGCAAGTCACTGCTTGCAGCCGACAACACGGCGCGCATGTGCGGCAGGTGCCACAGGGAACATCGCGATCAACTCGACAGCCCTCCTGTACCTGATCAGGGGTTCTTCGAAACTGACGACTTTCGCGCTGCCTTCGAGAGTGAGCATATCGGGAGAATCTTCAAGGTATACCGCAACCACCCTCACCATCTCCGAATGTTTGGCAAAGCACTCAATCAAGACGTGCTCGGAAGGTGGCTCGGGCTAACGCAAGCACAGGTAAGCAGGATCGAAAACGGCAGTAGGCCCGAACAGAACATCCACACGCTCAGGAACTACGCTCGGATACTTCGCCTACCTCAGCACATGCTATGGTTCAAACTTTCTGAGCAGAGTCGATTGACACTACCCCAATCACCGCTACCAACCGATGGACTGGCTTCGCCATCCGGCAACGGATCACCTGATCACCTTTCACCTTCGCTGGGTTCGTACGGGTTGATAACACTCGGGCAGCGTCCGAACGACATTAACCTTCTGGGGGCAAACCAGTTTGGCAGGGTACCCATGCGGGCCGAATTGTTGGCCCACTACGAAGCGTTGACCGACAATTATCGAGAGATCGACTACCAGGCTGGAGCAAGCGCGGTCTACGGCGATGTAGTTTCTCACCTACAGCGGTTGATGGCCGCATCCGATCAGGTTTCATCAGAACTGTACGGTCGGTATTTCTCGGTGGTTGGCGATACCGCTCAGCTTGCCGCCTGGCTGGCGATCGATGGTCAGGACTACTCGACTGCCCGCCACTTCTGCTCTATCGCGCTGTCAAGCTCTGAGGAGGGTGAGGACCCCACCCTGCATTCTTACGTACTTGGCGTCATGAGCTATATCCACCTGCACGCTCAGCGCGGAAACGAAGCAATAAAGCTACTGCAAAGCGCCCTGCGAATAGCTGACGCTCAGCGGTTCGGTGTGAGTCCGGCGGTGCGATCGTGGCTATACGAAGCACTAGCCGAAGCTCACGCGTTTGCAGGCAACTATGAGGCGGGGGCAAAGGCCCTTGCCATGGCGGAACGACTATTTGACGGCGTCCAGCCCGATTCGACTCCAACCTGGCTCGGGTTCTACAACACCCAGGATCACGCTATCCGCCTAAAGGGCCGATGCCTTCTACGCCTAGGTGATCGTCGAGCGGCAATAGCCACTCTTGAAGCTGCTAGCAACTCACTTCCGGATCACTATGTAAGAGAACGCTCCGGCACACTTATTGATTTGGCTGCAGCCCACCTGTTGAACGATGGCGGTAGGACAGGCATCGAACCGGAGGCCGCTGCCGCCAGTGCCGGCGAAGCATGGCGACTAGCCCTCTTGACGAATTCAGGGCGCAATCTGCGGCGGATTCGCGAGCTTATACCGGCCTTCATGCCCTATGCACACCTGGAGACCGTTCAATCCCTAGTGGACAAGGTGCGATAGGTAGATGCCCGACATTGATAGCCATTCAACATGAGGCAATGGATGTGGCTGGGAATTGGGGCATTGTCGCTATTGTGGGGCGGAGCGTATCTCGTCATAGACTTGGCGCTGCGCGGTTTTCCGCCCGTGGTCGTTGTACTGGGACGGGTTACGCTGGCGGCAGCTTTCCTGTTGCCAATTGCACTAAAACGTAAAGTACTACCGGCGCTGAAGCAACAGCCAGGTTGGGTTCTGGTGACCGTGCTGTTCCAAGCCACATTGCCCATGCTCTTGCTCACGACCGGGCAGCATTGGCTGTCGCCGGGCCTGGCCGGGATCATCATCGGTTCACAGCCACTCTTCGTCGCAATCTTAGCCATGAAATACGCACCTGATGAGCGCCCCCAGGGCAAACTTGCATTGTTCGGCCTGCTAATAGGCTTCGCCGGCCTGGTGATACTGTTCGGCTTGGATATCAGCGGCGGAGCACGTGCATTGTTTGGCGGGGCACTTCTTGTTGGAGCGGCCTTGTGCTATGCCAGTGGGGCACTTTTGATCCACAAGAAATTGACGTTCGCTGAACCGCTGGGCATAGCAACGGTCGCCATGCTGGTGTCAACAGCGGTCTTGCTGGTCCCAGGGATACTCGCATTGCCCGATGCCAAGCCAACCCTAGTCAGTGCTACGGCGCTGATCGCCTTGGGCGTAGTTTTTACCGGAGTGACCCTGACCCTCAACTACTCTTTGATCAAGTATGCCGGGCCTGCACGCGCCACATTGGCGTTCTATTTGTCGCCGGGCGTGGCAGTCGTATTGAGTTGGGCACTACTTGACGAACGTATCTCGTGGAGCACAGGGCTTGGACTCGTCGCCATTGTTTGCGGATCTGCGTTGGCCGCCAACAGAGTTCGAGTCATCGAATGACGCCGATATCGGGCGCGGAACACGGTTCTTCTTGCATGCTCACCGCCAACGACCTTCCGAATCACGACCAATCATGAGCGCCAAAGCCACTATTCGATACGACACGTCAGCACCGACGCCATAGTCGACCGATAGGCGGATAACATCCACCACCGACGCTTTCTGGCCATGTTCCAGTCTCGAAACGTCTGGCTGGCTCAAGTACCCGAACATGCTCACCTGATAACCGGTGAAACCGGCGGCGAGCCTCAAGGACAGCAAGAGCTGGCCCAATTCCTGCCGTCGCGCGCGTTCCATGTCGGAGATTGGCATCTTTCGCATGACGCGGTCTGCCGACTTAGCACCACGCGAACGCAATCGGACTCCGCTGTTAACGAGTGTGTTCCGCACCGTTCCGTAGGGCAGACCGGTTTCCCTCATTAGGTCACGAATCGTCTTCCCTGAGAAGAGATATTCAACGACGCACCTGACGGCCAGATCTTTCGTCACTTTCCTCGCCACTACACCACTCCATTGCAAAGCGGACATATTCCGCTGTCACGACCAGGGCGTGTGAGCCAAAATCTGGGCTTTCTTGACACCCCGGCCCTACAGGGTCGGTTCGGTTCGTTGGGGCGGCAGGCTGGCTATAAGGCGGGACGCGCGGTTTTCTGCCTCTTGCCCGAAGGCGAGTGCTTCGTGGTGACGGTCGTGATCGATTTCAGCGACTCGGCGGTACACCCGCGCCGCCCGTTGGTGGTGTGCCAGCCATTCGCCGGGTTCAGCGTTGACGGATGGCGCTGCTTTCAGGACGGCGGTCATGGCGGCGTGAAGTGTGGTGGCGCGTTCTGCGGCCGTCCACAGTTGGCTTGCCGTGAGCACGCGTTCAGGCCCGTATGCGCCGCTCATCGTGAAATTTCCTTCGTGGCCGGTGATTGGTGGTACGCCGCGATTGCGGCGTCCGTGAGTTTGTAGAGCGCCAATTTTGGTGTGTTGTCCCGCCGTAGGCCCTGTGTGGTTTTGCTGACGTGGCCTACGGCGGTGAGATCGTCGAATATGGCTTGTACGGTGCGCCGATCGCGACGTAGTTCATACATGAAGTATGAGGTTTTCCATTGACGTTCCGGCTGCTGGAGCATGCACCAGAGGAGTCGGACAAAGACGATTTCGGAGTACCCCACCCGTCCGGAGTTCCGCTCGTCGCCGAGTCGTGCGCCAATGACCGACAAGAGTTTTACGCCACCGATCGTCAAGCTGTCGTGGCGGTTGCCGGACGAACCTTGCGGAAAGCGGTATCGCGGTTTTCCGGAGTAGTTGAACGAGAAGGACTCGACAGTTCCGTCGGCGGCAAGTTTCCTACATACGGCTTCTACAGTAGCGTTTTCGAGGCCGCAATCGGCGGCTATTTCACTCGCTGCGCGCCACCGGCGGGGAACGCTGCGCATTGCTGCGAGGACGAAGACGCGGTGGAAGTGGTTCATGGCGTGGTCATCCGATTGGCGTTGGTCGGGTTCGGAGGTCGACCGGACGGCCGGATTGTCGTTCCGATTTCGACCAGTACGGCTCTCACGGTCGAAGGTCCGATGCGGTACAGGACGGCTAGGGCGAGAAGCGATTCGCCGGCTACGTATTCGCGACTCAATTTCCGGGCCGCGTCGGTGCGGACCTTGCAGCCTGTGCAGTGGTGCCGTAGTGCGTCGCGAATGTCCACTTCTTGCATGGGGCCGTGTTGCCGGCAATAGTCGGGCGATTTGAGGCTGTGCCCGAGTCTGGTACCGGACAGATAGAGGATGTCCCGCATCTGATCTCGGGTGACGCCGAGTCTGCGGGCGGCGCGGGGGATGGTGCGAAGGGCCGTCCGGGGTTGACGCTCCCACCATTCGCGGATTTCGCGTAGAAATCGGTCGAACCGCTCGTCACCGACGCTCAGCGAGAATCCGTCGATTAGTTCATCGTCGGTCCACGGCCGGTTCGGGTCGGCGGTCATCGCAATGGCTCCGCATCCTCGAACAGCGACCGGACGGTGCGGTAACTGTCGCGGGCGACGATCCACGCGGCGGTTTCCTTGTCCGACATGGTCGGGAGAAACCCTTCCGCTCGGAGGGTGAGAACGAAGTCGGCTACCTGGTCCCATTCGAACGCCGTCAACGGGCCGGATTGTGCGGTCATGATGCCTCGGGGAGTCGGTGGTGCTTGCCGGTCGGTTCCAGGCGAACCGATTGCTGGTTTTCGTCTCGCCGTGTGACGGCGGTAGTCTGTGTGTCGGGTTCCCGTCCGCGTGGCCGTGTAGTTGGTGTGGTGCGGGATTTCGTCTCGGCGTCGAGTCGGTTCCCGGCTTTGACGCGCTTTATGGTCGCCGCAACGGAGACCTCTGGGGCGTGGAAACTGTGTTGCCCGCGCAGGTCCCGGCCGCGCCACGCGACGGAAACAGCGGCCCCGCCGATAAACGCCGTGACGAGACAGATGGTGAAAGCCCAGTACGGGATGGACATCAGCACGCCCGACTCCCCCTTTGCGGACGGCGGGTCGACGGGTGTACGGCACAGATGCTGTTCGTCATCGCGGGGCCTTCCTGGGGTCGATGAATCGGACGCTGGGTCAGCGGTGGCCGTAGGGTCGCCATTCGATGCAGGTAGGGCGTTTGCGCGTGTCGAGCCATTCGACAAGGGCGCGTCGTGCGTCGGCTACGGGTATTGCGCTTTCACGGGGGAACACCGCGCCCGTACTGCCGTTGAAGATGAGTGTCACGTCCGCCGGCGTCCCACCCGCGTTGAAGGAATTCGCGTTCGGCATGTGAGGGTCGTCGTGGTCGGTGTAGTTGATCGCCGCATACCCGCACCCGGGGTCGACGCTGATTCTTAACTGGTGGTTTGGGAACGGGCCGTCCTTCGTCCGCCGGAATTCTTCGTCCCCGACGGACATGGTCGTTTCCCAGTCGTGGTGTGCGGTGCCAAGGACCGTGTCGACAAGGCGTATGCAGGCGTGCCTTCCGGTGGTGACGCAGGCTATTCCCGTGGTGAGCGACGCGGTCACAATCATCTGCCGTCCGAAGCCATTGCGGTGGAGATCATCCTTGTGTGGTTTCGCGGTGTGTTGCCGGACGTGGTTGGTTCCCCGCCAGTGAAGCCGCACCCTCCGGGGTGGTCTATGCCCGCGTGGGAGTGCGGTATGTCAGTCGTGGCATATCGCCTGGTCGTCTGCGTGCGGAACGGTCGGTGGGATAGCCCGGTCGGGGGATCGGACGCTGTCCGCCCTCTGCTGTCCGGCGCGCTGTGCGGGCGCACGGGTGCCGATATGCCGCTGGAGGATAAATATTCTTTTCGGGAATACCGGATGCGGCTCCACACGGCCTGACCTGCGGTATCTCGTCCCCGGCATACGGGTATTCCGGTTCCGGCATGGTTGGCGTTGCAGCCTGCCGCCTTACTTGAGGAAGCGGCCCGCAAGACCGCGAGCCGCTTCCATCGAGCAAGGGATATCAATCGTGAATTCTTCGCGTTCTGGTTTGCTTTCCATTGGTCAGGTGGCGTGGTTGGTCGGCGGCAGTGAGGCCACCGTGTGCCGCGCCATCCGCGTGGGTCTGCTTCCGGCGGTGCGCCGCCGTGGTCGGGTGCTGGTCCCCGCCCACGCGGTCGCGCATCTGGCGGACACCGCCCCGGTCGGGGGTGTGTGCCAGTGACCGAGTTCGAGGGTGGGGAGTTCGCCGACCGGGTGGCGGCTGAACTTGACGAGTGCGCCGCGTTGGCGGATGAGGAGCTGGTTCACGCGGTGCGGGTGCACGGCCTGTGCGGGTGGCTGGCAACCGACGTCGGTCAGGCCCCGGAGTGGTCCGGCCGGGGCCGGGCCGACCGGGAAGCGGTCGCGGCGGTCTGCGGCGGGTGCCCGGTGCAGCGTGAGTGTCTGGAGTGGGAGTTCCGCACGGCCGGTCACGCGATGACCGGCGGTGTGTGGGGTCCGTTGGACGCCGGGGACCGGCGGGCGGTGTTCGTGGCCTGGTCGGACCGACGCGACGGCGGACACTCGGCGGGTGATCGGCGATGACCGGGCAGGACGTGACCGGCCTGGGGCCGGCACCGACGCTGATGTTGGTAGCCGTCGCCGGCTTGGTGCTGGTGGTCGTGTGGTGGCGGTGGTCGGTCCGGCGTGCACGGGCGGCGGCGCGCGCGGCACGGGCTAGTGTGCGGCTGTTCTCGCTGGCCGGTCGGACCGTGGTCGGCGCGTTGCTGATCAGCGGGGTTCAGTGGCTGGCGCTGAGCCACCCCGCCGCCGGACCGGCGGTGAAGGCGGCGGCGCTGGTGGTGCCCGCGCTGTTCGCGTCCTGGGTTCTGGTCCGCGCGCTCACGGTGACCACTGTGGACCTCGACCGGCGGGGCCGCCGCCGATGAACGGTCACGGTGATCACGAAGGCGTGGGACGGGACCTGGTCCGGCACGTGTTCGACGGTGAGATTGTCTCCGAGGAAACCGTTGTGGCACAACGGGAATCCGCGCGGTCGTCGTGGCGTTCGATGATCGTTACCGCGGTAAGGCTGATCGTTGATCATGACGCGGTGGTGCGTGCCCGGTCGGTGGTCGCGTACCGGGTGCGCAAGGCACCGCGTGATCTCGCCCGGCTGATCTGGTTCGCACTGCGGGGAGTGTGGCGGTGGACCGTCAAGGGGTGGCGTTGGGTGTCCTATGCGGACCTGCGGGCGGACGCTCGGGCGGCCCGTCTGGCGGGTGACGTCGAGGCGCGGCGCACGGCTCAGGAGTTGATCCGCGCCGACGCCAAGGCCCGGTGGGCGAAGGCGGGCATGGCGGTGCGCCGCGTCGCGTTCGGAGCGGCCGTCGTGGTCGTGCTCCTGGTGCTCCTGGCGCTCACCGACCAGGTGGCCGACCGGGCGGACATGCCGGGGTGGCTACGGGCGGCTTACGCGGTGCGTGACGCCATCGCCGGCGGGGCCGTGGCGGCGTGGCCCTGGTTGCCTCCGCTGGTCGCGGTCGCGGTGGTCTGTGCAGCCGTGTGGGAAGGCAGGGACCTGTCCCCCGGTGCGGGGTGGCTGACCCGGCCGGACCGCGACGACACGGATTCCTGGGTCGACGAACGCATGATCACCCGCGCCTTGGCGCACCTGGGAATCGCGCCGCTGAACGCGTTCCTGAAAAGCGGCGGGGAACTGGTCTACGTCGTGCCCGCGCGGAAGGACGGGGACGGTACCCACGCGCGGGTGCGGCTACCGATGGGTGTGACGGCGGAGATGGTCTCCGACCGGCGCAAGGTGTTGGCCGCCAATCTCGGACGCGCGGCGCTGGAAACCTGGCCCACCACGGGCGAGGAAGACGGCGTGCTGGACCTCTGGGTCGCCGACAAAGGCACGTTGTCCGGCGGCGCAGGTGACTGGCCATTGCTCTACGACGGAGACACGGACGTGTTCGACGGGGTTCCCGTCGGGTTGTCGCAGCGCGGTGTGGTGATCAACGCTCCGCTGTTCGAGGCGAACTGGTTGATCGGCGGCAGACCGGGGCAGGGGAAGACGAACCTGCTTCGGGTGTTGATGCTCGGGGCCGCGTTGGACCCGACCGCCGAACTGTGGGTCTACGTCATGGGCGAGAGCCCGGATTTCGAGCCTCTAGCGCCGCGTCTGAGCCGCTATCGGATGGGGATGGATGACGCGGTGGCCGCCGACGCCGTCGCGGCCCTGGAAAGCCTTCTGGGCGAGATGGAGCGGCGCGGCCGGGTTCTCGGGGAACAGCCGGGGCGTCCGCCGAAGGTGTCGCGTCGGCTCGCCGACAACCGCCGGTTGGGGTTGCACCCGCTTGTCGTCGCGATCGACGAATGCCATGAACTGTTCCAACACCCCAAGTACGGCAAGCAAGCCGAAGAGTTCGCCGTGCGGCTGATCAAACGGGGCCGAAAGTACGGAATCATCCTGCTATTGGCGACCCAGTCGCCGACGAAGGACAGCATCCCCAAGGAGGTCACGCGGAACGTGTCGTGCGGTGCCGCATTCGCGGTCGCCGACCACGTCGCCAATGACGGGCTGTTGGGGGCGGGCAAGTACAAGGCCGGTATCCGCGCGACGGAACTGCGGATGCGCACCGACCGGGGAACCTGTGTCGCGGTCGGCATCACCGACAACGTGTTCGAACTTGTAAGGACGTTCTACGTTCCGTTCGAGGACGGGACAGACATGGTGTCGCCCGTCGTCGCCCGCGCCATGTCCCGGATTGCGGAGAGCGGCCGGAGCATTGCCACCGGCACCGAAACAGCGGAAATCGAGGCCGCTCCGGCGGACCATCTTGCCGATATCTACTCAGTCATGGACGGGGAGTCCCGTGTTCGCACTCAAATCGTTCTCGCACGTCTCGCCGCGCTCAACCCGACCGAATACGAACCGTGGACTCCGCGCGATTTGCGCGCCGTGCTCCGCCGGCACGGAATCCGGCCCTACAAATCCGACGGTTCGATGGTCGTGCGGGAACAGGACATCGCCGAAGCCATCACCCACCGCACCCACGAAAGCGACGACCACGGCGGGCACCCGGACCACGGCCGGACCGACGACCGGGCCGCGTCGGACGGCGGGGAGACACCAGGGAGCGAGGGAGTTTTCCCTTCGCCTTCCCGGACCGTGACTCCCTCCGCCGACCAGCGCGAACACCCGCCAGGGAGGCACACAGGCCCGGTCCGCACCACCGGTGAACACCCCGCTACGACCGCCCAGCGGGCACCGGAAGCGCCTCCCTCCCCGACACCGGACCCGCACGGCGGGACCGATGGATAGCCAAGCCCACACCCGACCAGAGACGACAGGCGGTGAAGCACCCGACCACACCATCCCGGTGACGTTGAAGAAAGGCCCGGATGGCGCGCTATGGATCATCGTCGACGGCGCGAACCCGGATCAGTTGAACGCCAGGATCAGCCGAGTCTGTGACGTCTTGATTCCCGAGCAATCACGACGCGAGTAAGACCAACAACAGAGGATCACAACAGAGAACCCCTCCGCGCGCGCGGAGGGGTTCTCTGTAATCACGAACACCGCGTAAACCGTCACGCTCGGGCGCTTACTTCGCCGGGCAGGGTTCGTAGTCCGTGATCACCCACCCAGGACCGATCGGGTTGGAGAGAGTCAGTCGCCCGAATTTCGGCCCGACGTCGTGACGCACCCCGGAGAAGACATCACCCCAATAGACCTGACACAAATCGAACGTCGCGGTCTTGCCGTCGACTTTGAGCGCCGAAGAGTCCCAGCCCGGAAACTCGTACTTCCGTGGATCGCGAATCTGCTCGCGCATCTTCCGGACCGCATCCTCACAGGATGACGCGCCGGCTATCGACGCCGTGAACTTCGGCCGCGCACTGTCGGAGAACATGAAACAGACACCCCACTCATCGCCGACCAGTACTGCGGAATTCAGGCGCTGCGCAAACAAGCGCGGCTCACGAAGTCGCAACGTCGATATGTTGTACTCCCGGTCGTGAGCAGACGGCAATTCACTCCCCACCCGGTGGTGACGCTCGATGCCGTACCCGACCGACATTCCCGCCACCACGATTGCGGCTACCGTCAACGCCTTCCAATTCCGCCAGGCGCGAAGCAACACCACCACCAACGCCACCCCGACCCCAACACCACGCGCCCACCACGAATCAACCCACCACCACCCGAACACGAAGACGGTCACCGGTATCAGGAGAACGCCGTAAGGCTGCACCACACGCGGCAAGAGCGGTTGCGCAAGCCGAACGACGACCAGAGCGGCAACAAGCACCGCAAAGATCCACACCGTGAACCCACCCAACGACCACAGGACCACCGCACCCACGCCAAACGACAGTCCCACCGTGGCCGGACGGAGCAGGCTCCCCCACCTTGCTTCCGGTCCACCCATCACCCGAGTATGCGCCCGCTCGGGCAGGACTGCCAGTGAATACGGTTCCGGACCAAAAGAAATGGTGGCCAACCCTGTGACGGGTCGGCCACCAATCAAGCCGTGAAACGACGCGCTATTTCGGATCAACCGGGATGGCGATCACTCCTTCGGCGTTTTCGCCGGAAAGGATTTCGTCGAGGTACCGAACAAGTTCCGGCATGGCCTCACGCCAACCGTCGGGGAGAAGCAGGCCGGCGGTCAACGAACCGTCCGAGTTCTTGCGCACCGCGAATTGGTAACCCAACTCCAGCCACCGCAAGCGCCTGTCTTCCGGCGACAACCCCGCCAACTCCTCTTGCCACGTGCGCTCCGTGGGAACCCATTGGACACCGCCCGGGTCCGCCGGAAGTGCCCTCAGCGTGTCGATATCGTCCAGGATCTTGTTCCCGTCCTCCGTCAACCTGCGCCGATCGTCGGACGTTTTCGCCTTGGCCACCCCGGACATCACCTTGGCGTACTCCCGCTCAAGCTTGGCAATTTCGTTCGCGTGGTTCGTGGGCGGCAATACGATTCGTTTACGAACGGGCACCATCGAGAAAATGCGGTAGAAGGTACTTTCGGCCAACGGTTCGATTTCCTTTGCGCGCATCGCCCCGCCGTGCCGCCGAGTGGGACACTGCCAGTAGTCGTACCGATAGGACACCTTCGTCCCGTCCGCGCGGGTCCGCGTGTCGCCGGCGATACGGTGCCACAACGGTTCGAGGCAATCGGGACAAACCAGAACCCCGGAGAAGGCATAAGGCTTATTGCTCCCCCGACTCTTCCGGCGCGCCTTCTCGTCCAACCGGGCCACGATCTCACTCTGTTCGGCCGGTTCGAAAATTCCCAGATCGACCAGGTCCGGGTTTTCCAGCAACCTGCGCAGCACGGTGACGTTCCACTCGTAATCCCTCAGTCCGACGTCGGCGACATCGTGCCCGCGCCGTTCTGCGGCTAGCTGCATTTGACGGTTCCGGGGCGTGAGGACGTGGTTTTCGGTCAACCATTGGCACATCTCCGTCAAACTGGCCCCGTGGCGCGCCTGCTCCGACAACTTGTGGAGGATCTTGACCGCATACTGGTCCAGCCCCAGAATCCACCCGCCCCCGGGAATTTCCACGGGCATGGTTCCGTAGAGGTGACCCTCGCCGGCCCAACGGCCGGCCTGCTTGAGCGTGGCCTTAGCCGAACGGAACCTCTCCCGCATCCGTTCACGTTCCATGCGGGCAAAGGCTGTGATGAGCGTGATTAGGAATTCCGACATCGAGTTCGACGAGTCGATCCCCTCGGCAATGCTGACCAGCCGCTTTCCGCGCTCTCGCAACCAGTCCAACAGGGCCAACGCATCCACGACGTTCCGAACCAGCCGATCCAACTTCGACACCACCAGCGTCTTCCACGGACGTGGCGGCGCGTCGGTCAGCCAATCTTTCAACCCAGCCCGCTTGAAGGGGTCGAGATCCCCCGAGACGTGCAGATCATCAACGGTGTCCGCGATTGGAACGCCATAGGCGTTCGACCAACGGTGCGTGTCAATGGTCTGCGTCTCCGCACTCAAACTCTCGTCGGTGTAGTGCGACTGACGCAGGTAGCACAGCGCCGCGTCCCCGTCCGGGGTGAACGGCACCACCACTTTCTGCTTGTCGCTGAGTTGCTTCTTAAGCCTGCGCCGAGTCTTGCTCGCCGTGGTCCGCGACATGATCATGCCCTTTCCGACTCGGCGTAACGCTCGCCACCATCCGGGATACCGCAGTAGGGGACCTCACGCGTGCCGTCGACCTTGGTGATCACGTAGACGATCAAGGCTTGCCGACCGCACTTGCACAAGTCGCCGTCCACCGCCGCACGCTGGCTATATTGGCTGGTCACGGGTCTGCCTTCCACTCAGGAGTGTAGTTGGCTGACTCGCTTGGTGCGACCACGAGGTCGAGAACAACTGGGCGGACGAGGTGCCCGAGCAGCCGGACCCCGACTTCCTCGACCGGCGCGCGGCGGCGTTCCAGGCCTACTACGAGAACATGCCGCTGCGCCGGTCCGCCCGGCCCGACGGCGTCGACATGCAGCTCTACCGCCGGGTCCAGTGGGGCGCGCTGGCCAACTTCCACATGCTCGACACCCGCCAGTACCGCGACGACCAGGCGTGCGGCGACGGCTGGAAGACCTGCGATGAGGCGGCCAACCCGACCCGCAGCATCACCGGCGCCGAGCAGGAGGCGTGGCTGCTGGACGGGTTCCGCCGCTCCCGCGCCCGCTGGGACGTGCTGGGCCAGCAGGTCTTCTTCGCCGAGCGCGACCGCAAGGACGGCCCGGCCAAGGAGGTGTCCATGGACGGGTGGGACGGTTACCTGGCCTCGCGGGACCGGATCACCCGCGGCTGGGTCGACGCGGGCGTGCGCAACACCGTCGTGCTGACCGGTGACGTGCACGCCCACTACGCCGCCGACATCAAGGCCGACTGGAACGACCCGGCGTCGTCGCGGACCGTCGGGACGGAGCTGGTGTGCACGTCCGTCACCTCCGGCGGCGACGGCAACGACACCGTCGACCAGACCCAGCTGCGGCTCAACCCGCACATCAAGCTGCACAGCCGGCGGCGCGGGTACGTGCGCACCAGGTTCACCGCGCGGGAAATGCGTGCGGACTTCCGCACCCTGCCCGCGGTGCGCACGCCCGGGGCCGCGGCCACCACCCTGAAGTCCTTTGTGGTGGAGGACCGCAACCCCGGCCTTAACGCCATTTAATTCCGCTTGCCCTTGATCACTTCGTAGAGGGCGGTCCAGCTGCTCCGACCGAGCCCGGCCTCGATGCCGCGCCGGTAGAGCGACTGGATCGCCCTCGGCAGTCCGGCGTCCAGGCCGGTCGCGTCGCTGGCCCCGACGATGTGGTCGGCGGTCGCGCCCATCATGAGGATGTTCGCCTCGTGACCCGGGTGTTCGCCGGAGTCGACCGCCTGCACGGTCTCGTCCAGGTACATCGCGATCGAGTTCAGGTTGTCCCGCAGGTACGGGGCGAACGCGGCGGCCGGGACGCCGGCGGTCTTCACCAGGGCCACGCTGTGCAGGACACCGGCCAGCGCGGTCAGGAAGTAGTCGAGCTGCGCCTGGTAGAACAGCTGCGCCAGGGAGTGGTCCTCGCCCAGGTAGTCCGGCCGGCCGATGACCGCCAGGACGTCCTTGTGCGCCTCGAAGACGTCCTTCGGGCCGCTGTAGAAGACGTACGCGCCCTCCTCGCCGACCATCGGCGCGGGTGCCATCACACCGCCCACCAGCAGTTCCGCGCCCCGCTCGGCGAGCCAGGCGGAGGCCTTCAGGGTCTTGTCCGGGGTGTCGGAGCTGAGGTTGACGACGGTCTTCCCGGCCAGTTCGACCCCGTCCAGGATGTCGTGCATGGCGGCGTAGTCGGTCAGGCTGAGCAGGACCAGCTTCGCCGCGTCGACGGCGGCCTGCGGGGTGTCGGCGCGGGTGGCGCCCTGCTCGACCAGGGCGTCGGCGCGGCTCGCGGTGCGGTTCCAGACGGTGACCGGGTGGCCGGCGGCGAGGAACTTGCGGACCATGGCCTGCCCCATGGGGCCGAGGCCGATCAGGGTCAGCGGCGTGCTCATGTTGCTCCTTCGTTCGTCGTTGGCACCAGGTTGTCGGCGGGCGCTGCGGGTTCACTGCGGGTCCGCTGCTGGTTGACTTCAGGTCGTGCGATTCGGCGTGCTGGGTCCCCTGGCGGTGTGGACGGCGGACGGGACCCCGGTGCGGGTGCCGGAGGCGAAGGTGCGGGCGCTGCTCGCGCGGCTGCTCGTCGCCGAGGGCCGGGCGGTGCCGGTGGACGCGCTGGGGGCGGCGCTGTGGGGCGCGCACCCGCCGGGCAACCCGGGGAACACGTTGCAGACCAAGGTGTCCGCGCTGCGCAAGGCGTTGGGGCGGGACGTGGTGGTGTGGGAGCCGCCGGGGTACGCGGTGCGGTGCTCGTGGCTGGACGTGGTGGCGTTCCGGGAGTTGGCGGCGGCGGGTCGTTTTGACGAGGCGCTGGCGCTGTGGCGGGGTGAGCCGCTGGCGGAGTTCGGGGCGGAGCCGTTCGCGGTGGGGTTCGCGGGGCGGGTGGCCTTGGAGCGGTTGGCCGTCGTGGAGGACCGGGCCGAGGCTTTGCTGGCGGTGGGGCGGCCGGTGTCGCTGGCCGAGGAGGTGGCGCGGCACCCGTTGCGGGAACGGTTGCGGGGGCTGCACATGCGGTCGCTGTACCTGGGTGGGCAGCAGGTGGCGGCGCTGGAGAGCTTCGCGGCTTATCGGCGGGTGCTGGCCGAGGAGCAGGGGCTGGCGCCGGGGCCTGAGTTGGTGGAGTTGCAGCGGGCTCTGCTGCGGCACGAGGTGGAGCGACCGCGCACGAACCTGCCCGCGCCGGTGACGTCCTTGGTGGGGCGGGCGGAGGCGGTGGCGTCGGTGTCGGCGCTGCTGGGGTCGTCGCGGCTGGTGACGTTGACGGGGCCGGGCGGGGTGGGGAAGACGAGCCTCGCGGTGGAGGTGGCGCGGTCGCTGGTGGCCGGGGTGGCGGACGGGGTGTGGCTGGTCGAACTGGCCGGACTGGACCGGGCGGGCGAGTGGGCCGGCGCGGACCGGGCCGGGGCGGGGGTGGGCGGCCTCCGGCCCCCGGTTCCATTTTCCCACGGGGGTACGACAGATCCCGGGCTCGGCGAGCGGAGCGACGGCGAGCGCGAGCCGGGCGAGTGGGCCGGCGCGGACCGGGCCGGGGCGGGGGTGGGCGGCCTCCGGCCCCCGGTTCCATTTTCCCACGGGGGTACGACAGATCCCGGGCTCGGCGAGCGGAGCGACGGCGAGCGCGAGCCGGGCGAGTGGGCCGGCGCGGACCGGGCCGGGGCGGGGGTGGGCGGCCTCCGGCCCCCGGTTCCATTTTCCCACGGGGGTACGACAGATCCCGGGCTCGGCGAGCGGAGCGACGGCGAGCGCGAGCCGGGTGAGCGGGTGGCCGGGGCGGTGGCGGCTGTGGTGGGGGTGCGGGAAGAGGGTGGGCCCGGGATGGCCGCCGGGCTGGTGGATCGGGTCGCCGAGGCGTTCCGGGGGCGGGACGTGCTGCTGGTGTTGGACAACTGCGAGCGGCTGGTGGGGGCGGTTGCCGGGGTGGTGGCGCGGTTGTTGCGGGCGGTGCCGGGGTTGCGGGTGTTGGCGACCAGTCAGGAGCCGTTGGGGATCGCCGGGGAGACCCTCTGGGTGGTGCCGCCGCTGGAGTCCGGGGACGCGGTCCGGTTGTTCGGGGAACGGGTTTCGGCGGCGGTGCCCGGGTTCTCGGTGACCCCGGAGAACCGAGCCGTCGTCGAGCGGATCTGCGGGCGGCTGGACGGGTTGCCGTTGGCGTTGGAGTTGGCGGCGACCCGGGTGCGGGCGCTCGGGGTCGACGGGCTGTTGGAACGCTTGGACGACCGGTTCCGGGTGTTGTCCGGAGGTCCACGCGACGCGCCCGCCCGCCAGCGGACGTTGCGGGCGATGATCGACTGGAGTTGGGACCTCCTCGGACCCGGCGAGCGGGCGGTGTTGCGGCGGCTGGCGGTCGTGGTCGAGGGGTGTGACCTGGAGGCGGCCGAGGCGATCTGCGCGGGCGACGGCGTGGACGACGTGCTGGAGAGCCTGAGCAGGCTGGTCGACCGGTCGCTGGTGGTGGTCGTGGCTGGTGAGCGGGTGCGCTACCGGTTGCTGGAGTCCGTGGCCGACTACGGGCGTGAGCGGCTGGTCGAGGCGGGTGAGCTGGACGCGGTGCGGGCCCGCCACGCGGCCCACTACCGGGCGTTGGCCGAACGGGCGGACCCGGAGCTGCGCGGTCCCGACCAGTTGCGGTGGTTGGCGCGGTTGGACGCCGACGCGGCGAACCTGCGGGCGGCCGTGGCGGGTGACCCGGGCGCGGCGCGGGCGTTGGCCTGGTACTGGTTCCTGCGCGGGCGGGTCCGGGAGGCGCGGGACGCGTTGGACGGTCCGTGGCGGCTGGGGTTCTCGGTGCTGGCCGGTGGGCCGGTGCGGGACCCGGGAGTGGTGCCGGACCCGCGGGCGCGGTGGTTCCTCGGGTACGTGTTCTCGACCGTCGGGGACATGGTCGCCGGGCAGCGGCTGACGGACTCCGCGCTGGAGCAGTTCGTCGCGGAGAGGGACGAGTGGGGGGTGGCGGCGGCGCTGTCGGACCGGTTCAGCCAGGCGATGGCGCGAGGGGACTTCGACACCGCGCGGGACGCCGCCGAGCGGGCCGATCAGGCGTTCGCGAGGCTCGGGGACCGGTGGGGGCGGCTCCAGGCGTCGTTCGCCCTCGGGACGCTCGCCCAGTTGCGCGGCGACTACGACACGGCGGCGCGGGTCCACCGGCAGGGGCTGGAACTGGCCCGCGAACTGCGCTCGTGGCCCGAGGTGTCCTACACGCTGTCGTGGCTGGGCCGGGTGGCGCTGCTGACCGGGGACTTCGAGGAGGCCCGCGCGCTGCACGAACAGGCCCGCCGGATCGCGGCCGACCAGGGCTTCTCCCCCGGCGAGATGTACGCGGAGACCGGGTTGGCGCTGGTCGCGCGGCGGGTCGGCGACCTCGACGAGGCGGACCGGCTGCTGGCGCGGCTGAACGACTGGCACCGCCAGGTCGGGTTCGAGGCCGGGGCGACGCTGGTGCTGGCCGAGCAGGGGTTCGTGGCCGAGCAGCGGGGAGATGTCGACAAAGCGCTTCGGCTGCAAAGAGCCGGGTTGGAGTTGGCGCAGCGGCTCGGGGACCCGCGGGCGGTGGCGCTGGCGTGCGAGGGGTTGGCGGGAGCGGAGGCGCTGGCCGGTCGGCACCCGGAGGCGGCGCGGCTGCTCGGGGTCGCGACCGGGCACCGGCAGTCGGTCGGGGTGCCGCTGCCCGACGGTGAGCGCCACGACGTGGACCGGATCACCGCCGCCGCCCGCGAGGTGCTGGGCGACGAGCGGTTCCGGTCGGCGTTCGGGGAAGGGCTGGCCGAGGTGCGGGGCTAGCGGGTGCGGGGCTAGAAGGTGCCCCGGAAGGTGAAGCTGATGCCGTTCGTGGTGTCGGTGACGACGACGTCACCGAAGACCACGCTCATCGGCGGCGAGCACTTGGGCTGGAAGGTCGCGGTCAGGGTCAGCGTGAAGTCGGCCTTGCCGTTCTGCACCGGGAAGTCGCCCTCGGACGACACCGACTGCTTGTTGGCGGCCTTCGGGAAGTTGCTGCCCGGGTTGAGGCACGCGGCGGTCGCGGTGACCACGATGTGCACCTGCTCCAGGTTGCCGAGCCCGGCTTCCTTGCCGCTGACCGTCAGGGAGTTGCCGGATCGGGAGATGTCGAACGCGTTCTTGATGAAGTGGGCGCTGCCGGCGCTCGCCGCCGGCACGAAGAACAGCAGCGCGCTGACCGCGGCGGTCAGCGCGACGAGGAACCTGCGCATGGGATCGCTCCCGTCGGGGGTGGGGTGTGGTCGCCGGTGGGCAAGGCGCGGCGGCCCCTACACCGGTTATGTCGCCCCCATCACACCTCGCGTTACCCCGTTCAGGTTAATTTTGTAGCCCGATCAGAAGACCTGGACGGTCCCGACGGGCAGGCCGGGCACGGTGGACAGGTCGAGCGGGGACGGCTTCGCGCCGGCCGCCACCAGGTGCGCACCGAGGGCGGCGATCATCGCGCCGTTGTCGGTGCACAGCCGGGGACGGGGCACGCGCAGTTCGATGCCCGCCGCCGCGCAGCGCTCGGCCGCCAGGCCGGACAGCCGCGAGTTCGCCGCGACCCCGCCGGAGATCACCAGGGTGTCCACGCCGAGGTCCTGGCACGCCCGGATGGCCTTGGCGGTCAGCACGTCGGCCACCGCCTCCTGGAACGACGCGGCCACGTCGGCGAGCGGGATCTCCTCGCCGGCCTTCTCCTGCTTCTCCACCCACCGGGCGACGGACGTCTTCAAGCCGGAGAAGGAGAAGTCGTACTTGGCGTCGCGCGGACCGGTCAGGCCGCGCGGGAACGCGATGGCGCACCCGTTGCCCTGCTTGGCGAGCTTGTCGATCGGCGGACCGCCCGGGTAGGGCAGGTCGAGCAGGCGGGCGACCTTGTCGTAGGCCTCGCCGGCCGCGTCGTCCACGGTCGAGCCGATCTCGGTGATCTTCTCCGCCAGGCCCTCGACCAGCAGGAGCTGGGAGTGGCCACCGGACACCAGCAGCGCCACGCACCGCTTGGGCAGCGGGCCGTGCTGGAGGGTGTCGGCGGCGACGTGGCCGGCGAGGTGGTTGACGCCGAAGAGGGGCTTGTCGAGCGCGGCGGCGTACGCCTTGGCCGCCGAAGTGCCGACCAGGAGCGCCCCGGCCAGGCCGGGGCCCGCGGTGACGGCGATCGAGTGGATGTCGGACAGCTCGATCCCGGCCTTCTCCACCGCGCGGCGCATGGTGGGCACCATCGCTTCGAGGTGGGCGCGCGAGGCCACCTCCGGGACCACGCCGCCGAAGCGCGCGTGCTCCTCGACGCTGGAGGCGACCTCGTCGGCGAGCAGTTCCAGCGCGCCGTCCGGACCGAGGCGGACGATGCCGACGCCCGTCTCGTCGCAGGAGCTTTCGATGCCGAGGATGAGCCGGTCAGTCACGGTTCGCGGGCCTTCCCATCGTGTACGCGTCGGCGCCCGACGGCTGGTAGTAGCGGCGGCGCAGGCCCAGCTGCTCGAAGCCGTGCGCCAGGTAGAGCGAGATCGCGGGCACGTTGTCCGTGCGGACCTCCAGGAACACCGGCAGGCCCAGCTCGTCGGCCTTGGCCAGGAGGGTGCGCAGGAGGGTCTTGCCGACGCCGCCGCCCTGGTGGGCGCGGTCGACGGCGATGGTGTGGACGCTCGACTCGAAGTCGGTGAGGGCCAGGCCCGCGTAGCCGATGAGGTCGTCGTCCCAGTACGCGCCGACGTAGAAGTTGCCGTGGTCGAGTTCGCTGTGGAACGCGTTCTCGCTCCACGGGTCGTCGCCCGGGAACAGGTCCTGCTCGATCTCGGCGCAGCGGGCCGCGTCCTCGTGGCGCAGCGGCGCGATGGTGACCGTGCGCGGGCTCACCTGGTCACCCGCTTGCGGCCCACCGGCTCGACGGCGTCGGGTCGGCGCAGGTAGAGCGGGGTGAGGGCGGCGGGGCGGGCGCCGGCCAGGAGTTCCTCGGCGGCGGCGGCGACCAGCGAGGTCGGGGACGGGTACCGGGCGTCCACCACGGGGAGGTTCAGGACGTCGGCGTAGATGCGGGCACCCTCGCCAGCCGCCGCGGTGACGGCTCCGAGCTTGTCCAGGACGTCGGCGGGCTTGTCGACGTGCGGGCCGTCGGCGCGGCGGCCGGCGGCGTCGTAGGCGGCCCAGTAGACCTCCTTGCGGCGGGCGTCGGTCGCCACGAGCAGCGGGTGGCCGGTGTTCGCGTCCAGCGCGATGGCGTCCGGGGTGGGGACCGGGTAGACCGGGCGGTTGAGCGCCTGGCCCAGCGCGGCGGCGGTGACCAGGCCGACGCGCAGCCCGGTGAACGGGCCCGGGCCCGAGCCGCAGACGATGGCGTCCAGGTCGCCCAGGGTCTTCCCGGCCTCGGCCAGGGCTTCCTGGAGGTGGGGTGTGAGCAGCTCACCGTGCGCCTTCGCGTTCACGGTCACCCGCTGCGCGAGCAGGCGGGGCGGCGCGTCGGGCGTCAGTTCGACCACTCCGGCGGTGACGGCGGGGGTCGCGGTGTCCAAGGCGAGCACTAGCACGGTAGTCAAGGGTACGGGTGCCGCGTTCGTGGGCTGAAGCACACTGGACTTGACGTCGGCGTCAAGGGTCAGGATCGGTGTTGTGCGCATCGGAGAACTGGCGCGGCTGGGCGGGACCACCACCCGGGGCGCTGCGGTATTACGAGTCGCTGGGCCTGCTCACGGCGCGGCGCGGGGCCAACGGGCAGCGCGAGTACGACGAGGCCGACCTGCGGTTGGTGACCGAGATCAGGTCGTTGACGGGCATCGGGTTCGCGCTGGAGGACACCCGGCCGTTCGTCGAGTGCCTGCGCGACGGTCACGCGAGCGGGGACGCCTGCCCGGCGTCGGTCGCGGTGTACCCCGCCTTGTCGGATGATCGAGCCGGTGTTGGCGGAGCTGGACGCCGAGCTGGCGTCGGTGTCGTTCGCGAAGATCGACACGGACGCCAACCCGCGGACGGCCCGGGACCCGGGGATCATGGGGATGCCGACGTTGCAGCCGTGCCGGG
This sequence comes from Actinosynnema sp. CA-248983, assembly GCA_050954585.1. Lineage (GTDB taxonomy): Bacteria > Actinomycetota > Actinomycetes > Mycobacteriales > Pseudonocardiaceae > Actinosynnema. Next base: position 8,173,166 of record CP191863.1, read on the forward strand.
GCGGGGAGCTGGTGGCGCAGCTGGTGGGGGCGCGGCCCAAGGCCCAGCTGGTGAAGTGGCTGGAGCCCCACTTGTAGGTGGGTGGCTCGGAGCACAGTTGTGATGCGGTTCGGCGGGTTCTTGGTCAAGGTGGGTGGATGTTGCTGCCTGCCTTGGCCTCCCCCACCGCCAAAGTGGCCATCCGCTTCCCCGGCCACGCGCTGACCTACGCCGAACTGGCCGCTCAGGCGCGGCAGGTGGCCTACGGGCTGGCCGGGAAGCGGCGGATCGCGGTGTGGGCGCGGTCGGACGTGCGGACGTGCGTGGTGGTGGTCGGGGCGTTGTTGGCCGGGGTGCCGGTGGTGCCGCTCAACCCCAAGCTCGGTGAGCGGGAGTTGGCGCACATCCTCTCCGACAGCGAGCCGGACCTGGTGGTGGACGACGAGCTGCCGTCCGGGGTCGAGGTGGCCTTGCCCGAGCCCGACGCGGAAGCGCCTGCGCTGATCGTCTACACCTCCGGGACCACCGGGCCGCCCAAGGGCGTGGTGCTGCCCCGGCGGGCGTTGGCCTCCAACCTGGACGCGTTGGCGGCGGCGTGGGAGTGGACGGCCGATGACGTGGTCGTGCACGGGCTGCCCCTGTTCCACGTGCACGGGCTGGGGATCGGGGTGCTGGGGCCGCTGCGGCGCGGCGGGACGGTGCACCACCTGGGCACCTTCAGCGTCGAGAAGGCGGCCGAGGCGATGGCGTCGGTCGGCACGATGATGTTCGGCGTCCCCACGATGTACCACCGGATCGTCCAGGCGCCCGAGCACGCGGCGGCGTTCGCGAAGGCCCGGCTGTTGGTGTCGGGGTCGGCGGCGCTGCCGGCCACCGTCCACGAGCAGCTCGAACGGCTCACCGGGCAGCGGGTCGTCGAGCGGTACGGGATGACCGAGACGTTGATGAACACCAGCGTGCGGGCGGCCGGGGACCGGCGGCCGGGGACGGTCGGGTTGCCGCTCGACGGGGTCGACGTGCGGGTGGTCGGGGACGAGCCCGGGGAGATCGAGGTCCGGGGGCCGAACCTGTTCCTGGAGTACCTCAACCGGCCCGATGCGACGCGTGAGGCGTTCGTGGACGGGTGGTTCCGGACGGGGGACCTCGCGGTGGTCGAGCCGGACGGGTACCTGCGGATCGTGGGGCGGCGGGCCACCGACCTGATCAAGAGCGGCGGGTACAAGATCGGGGCCGGCGAGATCGAGAACGCCCTGTTGGAGCACCCGGGCGTGGCCGAGGTGGCCGTGACCGGCGAGCCCGACGACGATCTGGGCGAGCGGGTGGTGGCGTGGGTCGTGGCGACCGGGGTGCCGGTGTCGGGCGACGAGTTGGCCGACCACGTGGCGAAGCTGCTGACGCCGCACAAGAGGCCCCGGGTGGTTCGGTTCGTCGAGTCCTTGCCGCGCAACGACATGGGCAAGGTGTTGAAGCGGGAGCTGTCGTGAACCCGCTCGGCTGGCCGGGGTACGCCGACCAGCTTCGGCGGGCGCGGGAGCGGACCGGTAGCGCGGAATCCGTGTCGTGGCAGCGGAACGCGGACGCCATCGTGATCACGTTCGACTTCCGGTTCCTGGGCGGGTCGGTCGGCACGGCCACCGGGGCGGTGCTCGAAGAGGCGTTCGGCGAGGCGCTGGCGTGGGGCCTGCCGGTGGTGTCGTCGATCGCGACCGGCGGCAGTCGGATGCAGGAGGGGATGCTGTCGTTGCGGCAGCTCCAGCGGGTGGCCCGGCTGTGCGCGGTGCACCGGGAGGCCGGGTTGCCGCACGTGTCGGTGGTCCGTGATCCGACGACGGGCGGGCTGTGGGCGTCGTTGGGGGCGGGCGCGGACGTGGTGGTGGGGGTCGCGGGGGCGCAGGTCGGGTTCGCGGGCAGTCGGGTTCGGCCGGCGGACGATCCCGCTTACACCGCCGAGGGGCAGTTCGCGGCGGGCACGGTCGACATGGTCGTGGGTGAGGACGAGGTCGACGCGACCGTCGGCCGGCTGCTGGGGTTGCTGGTCGGCGGTGGTGCGGTGCCGGCCGAGGTGCCTCGGGCGTTGGGGGCGACGGACCTGCCCGAGGACGGGTGGAGCGCGGTCGAACGGGCTCGGGCGGCGGAGCGGCCACGGGCCTCGGCCTACCTGGACGACTACTTCGACCACCGGGTGGACTTGAGCGGGGACCGGGCCGGTGGGGTCGATCCCGGGTTGCTGTGCGGGATCGGGTCTCGTCAGGGGCGGTCGATCGCCTACGCCGCGCAGACCGGCACGGCCACCACGCCCGCCGGGTTCCGGACCGCGAGCCGGGTCATCCGGTTGGCCGGGCGGCTCGCGCTGCCGGTGTTGACCCTGGTGGACACGCCCGGCGCGGCCAACGACGCCGCCGCCGAACGGGCCGGGGTCGGGGCGGCCATCGCCGAGCTGTTCGCCGTGGTGGCCGAGGCGCGGGTGCCGATCACGACGCTGGTGGTCGGCGAGGGCGGGTCCGGTGGGGCGTTGGCGCTGTCCTCGCCCGACCACACCTGGATCGCGCCCGACGCCTACTTCTCGGTGATCGCGCCCGAACTCGCCGCCGCGATCCTCAAGCGCGCGGACGTGCGGGAGCTGGCCGACGACCTGATGCTGCGCCCCCAGGACCTGGTCGAGCTGGGGGTCGTGCGCGGGATCGCCGAGGCCTAGGGCAGTTCGCGGGTCGTCCAGGACCCGTGCGGGACCAGGTGGGCCGTGCGGACGTCGTCCTCGTGGCGTTCCAGGCGGATCAGCAGGTGGTCCTCGGACAGGCGCTCGGCCACGCCCTCGCCCCACTCGACGGCCACCACCGCGTCCACCAGGTCGGTGTCCAGGTCGAGGTCGTCCAGCTCGTCCAGGTGACCGCCCAGCCGGTAGGCGTCGACGTGCACCAGCGGCACGCCCCGGCCCTCCGGCGCGGGCTCGTGCACCCGGGCGATGACGAACGTCGGCGAGCTGACCCGACCGGTCACGCCCAGGCCGTCCGCCAGGCCGCGCACCAGGGCTGTCTTGCCCGCGCCCAGGGGCCCGGCCAGCAGCAGCAGGTCGCCGCCGCGCACCAGTCCACCGAGCCTGCGCCCGAATTCCTCCGTGTCCTCCACCTTGGGGAGGGTCACGCTCGTCGCCACCACCGCCGCCTGCTTTCCACCCGTTCGACCGCGCTGCGCCGAACCAGGCCCACCAGGTGTCCCGTCACCAGGTCGGGCTGTTCCATCATCACCATGTGGCCCGCACCCGGGACGCGGACCAGTTCGCCGTGCGGCATCTCCTCGGCCATCCGCTCGGCGTGCGAGAACGGCGTCAGCTTGTCCGCGTCACCGCTGATCACGAGGACCTCGCAGTGCCGCAGACCGGCCAGCGCCTTGTACCTGTTGTGCGTGCCCAAGGTTTCCAGGAACTCCGTGAGCACCTGCACGGTGGTCCCGCCGATCATCTGCTCCATCAGGTCGACCAGGGACGCGCTGGTCGCCCGGTCGCCGAAGGCCAGCGCCCGGATGCCGCTCCAGGTGAGCGTGTTCGCCCGGCGGCGGACCCACTCCACGAGACCGGGCTGGAGGCCGGCCAGCCGGCCCACGCCGAGGGTCACCGGGTTGTAGCGGGACAGGACGGACTTGGGCAGGCCCGCGCCGCCGACCGCGCCGGCCGCCGTGCCGACCAGGGCGACGCCCCGGACGCGGTCGGCGAACAGCTCGGGCTGCTGCTCGGCGAGGGCCATGATCGTCATGCCGCCCATGGAGTGGCCGACCAGGACGACCGGACCTTCGGGGACGACCGCGCGCAGCACCTCGTCCAGGTCGCGGGCGCACTGGTCGATGGTGCTCGACTCCGCCTTGCCCCGGCCCGACCGGCCGTGGCCGCGCTGGTCGTAGAGGACCTGGCGGACCCGGGGTTCGGTGAGTTTGGCCAGGTCACGGCGTTGGAAGTGCCAGCAGCGGCGGTCCAGGGCGAAGCCGTGCACCAGGACCACGGTGAGGTCGGGGGCACCGTCGTCCGGCGGGTCGACCTCCTCGACCGACAGGGGCACGCCGTCGTCGGCGGCCACCGTGGACTCGCGGTTCGGGGTCAGCTTGCCCAGGGGCTCGTCGGCCAGCGGGTCGTCCTGGCTGCGGTCCTTGGCGACCTTCTTGTGGTTGGCCGCGACGCCGACCGCGACACCCGTCGCCGCCGCGCCCAGCACGCCGCCGGCCCAGCCGACGGCCTTCCACAGCGTGTTCACCGGTAGGTCCTGACCACGCGCGGCCGGTACATGCCGGTGACGATCTCGTAGTCGATGGTCCCGGTGGTGTCCGCCCACTCGCGGGCGGTCGGCTCGCCGTGCGCGCCGGTGCCGAACAGGACCACCTCGTCCCCCTCCGCCACGCGGTCGTCGCCGCAGTCCACCACGACCTGGTCCATGCACACCCGGCCCACCACCGGGCGCCGCTTGCCGGCCAGCAGGACGTGCATGCGGTTGGACAGGCTGCGCGGCACGCCGTCCGCGTAGCCGACCGGCACCAGGGCCAGGGTGGTGTCGGCCTTGGCGGTCCAGCTCAGGCCGTAGGAGACCGACTCGCCGGCCGCGATGCGCTTGGTCAGCGCGACCGCGGAGCGGAAGGTCATGACCGGGCGCAGGTCGAACGGTTCCGGCACGGGGTTGAGCCCGTAGACCGCGATGCCCGGCCGGACCAGGTCGAAGTGCAGGTCCGGGCGGGTGAGCAGGGCGGCCGAGTTGGCCAGGTGCCGCATCGGGTCGAGGCCGGCGGCCACGGCGGTGCGGTAGGCGTCGTCGAACCGCTCGGCCTGGGCGTCGGTGGCCGGGTGGCCGATCTCGTCGGCGCACGCCAGGTGCGACCAGACGGCGACCACGCGGACCTCGGGCGTGGCCACGGCCTTCTCGACCAGGGCGGGCCACTCGTCGGGCGGGCAGCCGTTGCGGGACAGCCCGGTGTCGATCTTGAGGTGGACCCGGGCGGTCCGGCCCGCGCGCCGGGCGGCGTCCGCGATCTCGCACAGTTGCCGGATGCTCGCCGCCGAGAGGTCGACGTCCTGCTCGACGCCGGGCGCGTAGTCGGTGCCGACCGGGTCCAGCCAGGCCAGCGTGGGCGCGGTGAGGCCGGCGCTGCGCAACGCCAGCGCCTCGGCCAACGAGCACGAGCCGAGCCAGGTCGCGCCCGCCTCCAGGGCCGCTCTCGCCACCTCGACCGCGCCGTGCCCGTACCCGTCCGCCTTGACGACGGCCATGGTCGCGGCGGCGGGCGCGAGGCCGGCCAGGAGCGCGACGTTGTGCCGGAGGTTGTCGAGGTCGATCACGACCTCAGCGCGAGGAGCAGCCATAACACCGTTCATGGTGACACAGGGGGTGATCGGGGCCGGCCGGGGTCAGGTGGTCAGCGGGCGGACGGCCCGGATCGCGTCCGGGACCGCGGCCAGCAGGGAGGTCGCCGGGATGGGTGCCCCGTCGGCGGCCAGTTCCGCCGCCAGGACGTGCACGCGGGCCGCGCAGCCCGCCGCCAGGAGCGGGTCCAGGCCGGCCGCCAGGAGGGCGCCGATCAGGCCGGACAGGACGTCTCCGGAGCCCGCGGTGGCGGCCCAGGAGGTGCGGGCGCGGTTGACCAGGACGCGGCCGTCCGGCGCGGCGATGACGGTGGTGTGGCCTTTGAGCAGGACCACCGCGTCGAACTTGTCCGCCGCCCGCTTCGCCGCCGCCACCCGGTCGGTGCCGACCTCGCCGGCCAGGCGTTCGTACTCGCGGTCGTGCGGGGTGAGCACGAGCGGGGCGTCCGGGTCGCGGGCGTCCCACAGGTCGGGGTTGTTGGCCAGCATGGTGATCGCGTCCGCGTCCGCGCACACCGGCACGCCCGCCTCCAGCACGGTCCGCAGCACCGCCTCCGCGCCCAGCCCGGTGCCCAGGCCCGGCCCGACCACCCACGACTGCACGCGGCCGGCGTCGGTGATCGATCCGGTGCAGATCGCCTCCGGCCACCGCGCCCGCACGCCCTCCGCCGCCGCGCCCGCGTACCGGACCATCCCGGAGGTGGCCAGGATCGCCGCGCCGGTGGCCAGCACGGCCGCGCCGGGGTAGGTCGCCGACCCGGCCGCGATCCCGGTCACGCCCTGGGTGTACTTGTCGTCCGTGGGCCCCGGCACCGGCCACGCCGCGCCGACGTCCTCGACCTCCAGTTGCAGCAGGTCCGGCCCGGCCAGCTCGGGGCCCAGGCCGATGTCCACCAGCCGCACCTCGCCGCAGTCGGCCAGCGCGTGCACGGGCTTGAGGCACCCGAACGTGACCGTGATCGCCGGCTTCACGTGCGGACCGGCCACCGCCCCGGTGTCCGGGTCGACGCCGCTGGGCAGGTCCACCGACAGCACCGGCGCGTCGAGGTGCGCCACGTGCTCGGCGGCGTCGGGCCGCAGCGGGCCCCGGGCGGACAGGCCCACGATGCCGTCGATCACCAGGTCGACGCCACCCAGCCGGTCGACGACCCGACCGCCGACCCGGCGGAACGCGGCCAGCCCGGCGGCGTGCGCCTTGGCCGGGTCGAGCAGCACCGCGGACACGGACACCCCGCGCCGGCGCAGGAAGTAGCCCGCCCACAGCGCGTCGCCGCCGTTGTTGCCCGCCCCGACCAGCAGGCCGACCCGCCGCCGCCCGGCGAGGTGCGCCAACGCCACCGTCGCCACCCCGAACGCGGCCCGCCGCATGAGCGCCCCCTCGGGCACCCGCGCCATGACCCGTTCCTCGGCCGCCTTCACCCGCTCCGTGGTCCACAGTCCCCGCATGGCGGGAAGCCTAGGCGCGCGGGCGGAGGACTACTCGACGGTGACCGACTTGGCCAGGTTGCGCGGCTTGTCCACGTCGTAGCCCCGGCTGCGCGCGATCTCCGCGGCCAGCACCTGCAGCGGCACGGTCGACACCAGCGGCTGGAGCAGCGTCGACACCGCGGGCACCTCGATCAGGTGGTCGGCGAACGGCCGGACCGTCTCGTCGCCCTCCTCGGCGATCACGATGGTCCGCGCGCCCCGCGCCTGGATCTCGCTGATGTTGGACACCAGCTTCGAGTGCAGCACCGCCCGACCCTTCGGCGACGGCATGACGACGACGACCGGCAGACCCTCCTCGATGAGGGCGATGGGGCCGTGCTTCAGCTCGCCCGCCGCGAAGCCCTCGGCGTGCATGTACGCCAGTTCCTTGAGCTTCAACGCGCCTTCCAGCGCCACCGGGTAGCCGACGTGGCGGCCCAGGAACAGCACGGCCTTCGAGTCGGCCAGCTCGCGGCCGAGCGCGCGGACCCGGTCGACGGTGCCCAGCACCTGCTGGACGGCCTTCGGCATGGCCTCCAGCTCGTGGAACTCGCGGGCGACCTCGTCGGGGTACTTGGTGCCGCGCGCCTGCGCCAGCGCCAGGCCGACCAGGTAGTTCGCCGCGATCTGGGCCAGGAACGCCTTGGTGGACGCGACCCCGATCTCCGGACCGGCGTGCGTGTAGAGGACGGCGTCGGACTCGCGCGGGATCTGCGCGCCGTTGGTGTTGCACACCGCGAGCACGCGGGCCTTCTGGGACCGGGCGTGCCGCACGGCCTCCAGCGTGTCGGCCGTCTCGCCGGACTGGGACACGGCGACGACCAGGGTGTCGCGGTCCAGCACCGGATCGCGGTACCGGAACTCGGAGGCCAGCTCGACCTCGACGGGCAGCCGGGTCCAGTGCTCGATGGCGTACTTGGCGACCAGGCCCGAGTGGTAGGCCGAACCGCAGGCCACGACGAAGACCTTGTCCACGTCCCGGAGGTCCTGGTCGGACAGGCGCTGCTCGTCCAGGACGATCCGGCCGCCGACGAAGTGGCCGCGCAGGGTGTTGGCCAGCGCGTCCGGCTGCTCCTCGATCTCCTTGAGCATGAAGTACTCGTGGCCGCCCTTCTCGGCGGCCGACAGGTCCCAGTTGACCGTGAACGGCTTGGCCGCGGCGGCCTCGCCGTCGAAGTCGGTGACCTGGTAGCCCTCGCGGGTGATCACGACGACCTGGTCCTGACCCAGCTCGACGGCCTCGCGGGTGTGCTCGATGAACGCGGACACGTCCGAGGCGACGAACGTCTCCCCCTCGCCCACGCCCACCACCAGCGGCGAGGAGCGGCGGGCGGCGACGACGGTGTCCGGCTGGTCGGCGTGCGTCACCACGAGGGTGAACGCGCCCTCCAGGCGGCGGACCACGGCGCGCACGCTGGCCGCCAGGTCGCCCGCCGTGTCGCCCTCGGTGTAGGCGATCGCGATCAGGTGGGCGGTGGTCTCGGTGTCGGTGTCACTGGCCATCTCGACGCCGCGCGCTTCCAGCTCGGCGCGCAGGGCGGCGAAGTTCTCGATGATCCCGTTGTGCACCACGGCGACCCGGCCGGTCACGTCGCGGTGCGGGTGGGAGTTGCGGTCGATCGGCGCGCCGTGCGTGGCCCAGCGCGTGTGGCCCATGCCGGCGGTGCCGGTGAAGGCCTCGCGGCCGACCTCGTCGAGCTGGTCCTCCAGGTTGCTCAGCCGGCCGGCCTTGCGCTCGACGGCCAGGCCGCCGTCGCCGTCCAGCACGGCGACACCGGCCGAGTCGTAGCCCCGGTACTCCAGCCGCCGCAGCCCGTCGAGGACGACGTCCAGCGCCGGCCGGTGGCCCACGTATCCCACGATTCCGCACACGCCGCACAGCGTAACCAGACCAGCGACGTCACCCGAACGGGCCACTTCGTCGCGTTTGCGCAGGTCGGGGCCGTCATTGGTGTAGACCAATCGGGGCGTGCGCGGTTCTGCCGCGATCGACTACCGTTCACGCGGTGAGCGGCTACTCGGCGAAGCAGGTGCTCGACCAGCTCAGCAGGCCCGGTGAGCACCCCGTGCTGCGCGGCGACCTCGCCCTGGTGGGGCTCCCCGGCCTCGTCTACACACCCGCGTCCGGCTTGGGACTGCCCGCCGTCGCGTTCGGCCACGGCTGGCTGCAACCGGTCACGCGGTACCGGGCACTGCTGCGCCACCTGGCGTCGTGGGGCATCGTCGCGGCGGCTCCGGGTACCCAGCGCGGCCCGTTGATGTCGTCGAGGCTCCTGGCCGGGAACCTGCGCACGACGCTGGACGTGTGCACCGGTGTGCGGTTGGGCGAGGGTGCCATCAGCGTCGATCCCGAGCGGCTGGCGGTCGCCGGGCACTCGATGGGTGGCGGGGCGGCGGTGTTGGCCGCCGCTGACGACTCCAGGGTGCGCGCGGTGGTGACCTTGGCCGCTTCCGAGGTCCGTCCGTCGGCGCTGGACGCGGCTCGTCGGGTGACCGTGCCGGGCCTGCACTTGGCGGGCGGCGAGGACCGCATCGCGCCGCCGGTCGGGCACGCGGAGGCGATCGCGCAGGCGTGGACGGGGCCGGTGCAGTACCGGGTGCTGCCGAAGACCAGCCACCTGGGGTTCGCCGAGGGGCGGCACTGGAGCGAGTTGTTGTTGGACGGCAAGGGCGAACGGGCCGCGCAGCGGTTGGCGCGGGCGATGCTGACGGCGTTCTTGTTGCGGGTTTTGAAGGGCGAGAATAAGTGGGATGCCCTGCTTGAGGAGGACGTCAAGGGCGCGCCTCTGGGTTATCAGCGCGCTGCTCTGACGTTGCGCTGATCAGCTCTTCGTCGGGGCGCACGCCGAGAGTTGTCGGTGGTCTCTGGGACGATGGAACCGGGGGCCGGAGGCCACGCCCGAGCGCAGTACTGGGACGCCGAAGTGACTCATGCCGGAACGCCGCGACCAAAGCTCGCCAAGCGCGCGTGCCAGGCGGAAGGCGGGTAGGCGGGCGCGGTTCGGCTTGGCTGGTTTGGCTTTGCTGTCGGTGTGTGTCCACCCGCCCACCCCCTCCCAGGCCATCTGGCACAAGCCAGGCGCGCGGCGCGCGCCAAGCGCGCTTCGCGCGCAGACCCGAGCGGTGCGCGCCAAGCGCGCGACACAAGCCAAGCGCGCGACACAAGCCAGGCCCGCGACACAAGCCAAGCGCGGTGCGCGCGCAGACCCGAGCGCTGCGCGCTCGGCTCGCACGGCCCGGCGAAGCCGGGCCGTGCCGGCCGCCGCAGGCGGCCCCGCCGAAGGCGGATGCTCTTGTGGCTTTTGCGAGGTGGCCAGGGAGGGGGTGGGCGGGTGGACGCCTACCGGCAGCAAAGCCAAACCCAGCCGTGCAACGGCCCCCACCTCGAAAGGCGGGGGCCGTTGCACATCACGTCAGCCAGCTCTGGCCACCGAAATCGTCATCGTCATCGACCGGCGCGGGCCTGCGTGCCGCAGGCCTGGCCGGCGCCGGCGCCGGAACCGGGGGCGCCGGCATGGGCGCGGGCGGAGGCGTGACCGGGGGCGGGACGGGCGCGGGAGGCGGGGCCTGCCCGGCCGCCTGCCAGCCGTAGCCCGGTTGCTGCTGCGCCTCGTAGGTCGGCTCGTCGTCCTCGGTCCCGAACTGGAACTCGCCGCCCTTCTTCTGCGTCGCCGCGGTCGTGCCCCAGCCGCCGGCGGCCTTCTGGGCCTTGCCCGCCTCCTGGATGCGCTCGATCGTCTTCTCCGCGATCTGCGCCTGCTTGGAGAAGGCGTCACCCGCCTTGTCCTTCGCCTCCCGGGAGTGCCGTTCCCGCAGCTCACGCAGGTCGGCGGCCTCCCGGTCGATCTGGTCCATGCGGTTCATCGCCGCGGCGAGGCGCTCGGCAGAAGCGCTCATCGACCCTCCTCACCCAGCACGCCCTGGACGCGGCTGAGGTTCACGTCGTCGTCGAACAGCGAACCGGTGGTGCGCCACTGGCCGGGGCTGCGCTCGGTGTCGCCACCGCCCTGCTGACCGCCGCCCGCCATGCCGCCACCCATCGGCATACCGCCACCCATCATGCCGCCACCCATCGGTGACCCGGACGACTGGCCGTGCGACTCGGTCATGGACGGCAGCGTCGCCGCGCCCGGCTGACCCGCCTCGGAGGTGTTCATGTTGGACGCCAGGCCCTGGTCCGAGCTGCCGGACGGGCTGCTCCACGTGTTGTCCGACGCCGGCGCACCCCACACGGAGTCCGCACCGCCGAACCCGGCCGACCCGCCGCCGCCGAACACCGAGGCGCCGGAGGTCGTGGTCGTGCCGCTGGTGTCGGGCGCGGTGAACGCCTGCTCGTGGTGGGCGAACTGCGGACCGCCACCGCCGAACCCGCCTCCGCCGCCCTGCCCGAAGTCCCCGCCGAAGCCGGGCCCGAAGCCACCGCCACCGCCGTGACCGAAGCCACCACCCGGCGCACCACCCTGACCGGGCGCGAACCCGGGGTCGGCCGCCGGCATCGTGGTGAAGCCACCCTGGGCGGGCGCACCCGGCGCGAAACCGGGATCAGCCGCGGGCATGGTCGTGAAGCCGCCCCCCGGCGTGCCCGGCGCGCTGAACCCGGGGCCGGGCGCCACACCGGCCGGGTCCACGAACCCGATCGCCGGTTCCGGCTGCCCGATCAACGGCTCCGCACCACCACCCGGCCCGAACCCGCCACCAAAACCAGGGTCGCCACCGCCGAACCCGCCACCAAAACCAGGGTCGCCACCGCCGAACCCGCCACCAAAACCAGGGTCGCCACCGCCGAACCCACCACCAAAGCCGGGGTCAGGCGCGGTCGGACCACCGCTGAAGCCACCGCCGAACCCGCTTTCAGGCGACCCGATCAGCGGCTCACCGACCGGACCCCCGACCGCGCCCACCGCGGCGCCCACCCCGGACTCCTGCCCGATGAGCGTCTCCGCGCCGCCGCCCCCGGTCTCCCGGCCGATCAGCGTCTCCGCACCGCCCTCGAACGGCATCGCGCGCACGTCCGGCTGACCCGGCGGCACCTCCGCCGGCATGGGCACCGCGTCGTCGATGGTCGGGATGCCCGCCTTGCCGCCGTCCGCGGAGTCCTCGCCGAACTGGACGCCGTACTGCTCGGGCGTGCCGTCGCCGTTGTCCACGGTCAGGTTGATCTCACCGGTCAGCGGGTCGACCTCGGCGGTGATCGCCAGGCCGTCCAGCTCGATGAGCGCCTTGCCGTCCGCACCGGCCTCGATCGGGATCGCGCCACCCTCGGCACCACCCGGCGTCGCCCCGACGGCCGGACCACCCGTAGGACCACCGGTCGGAGCACCGGGCGTGCCACCGGACACCGGGGTCGCGCCGGCCAGCGCACCCGCCAGCGCGGCTGCGCCGTTCTGGCCGGTCAGGGCCTTGAGCGCGTCGGGGTTGTTGCTGAAGTCGACGTCGTAGGTCTGCGGCTCGCTGGTCGGCGTGTCGACGGTGATCTGCACGTGGCCGCGCTCGTCCGGCTCCGTGATCTTGATCTCGTTGTCGCCGCTCTTGATGGTGACGGTCTCGGGCTCTTCCTCGCCCTTGAGCCCGTCGGGCTTGCCGTCGCCGTCGAGGTCGTCCGGCTTGCCGTCCCCGTCCAGGTCGTCGATCTTGCCGTCGCCGTCGGTGTCGCCGGGCAGCTTGACGTCGTCGGGCTTGCCGTCGCCGTCCTTGTCCAGCGGGTTCTCCGGCTTCGGGACCTCCGGCATGCCGCCGCCACCGCCGGGCGGGGTGCCACCGCCACCGCCGGGCGGGGTGCCGCTGCCGTTGCCGTTCCCGTTGCCGTTCCCGTTCCCGTTGCCGTTCCGGTCGGTGCCCTTGTCGTCACCGCTGGACGCGGCCGGGAACGGGTTCTCGAAGCCGGACATGTAGGAGGCCAGCGCCTCCCACTTCTGGTCCACAGCGGACTTCGTCGTCTCGCACAGGTTCTTGAACTGCGTGTACAGGCCCCAGAACTCGGTGTTGAACGACTGCTGGATCCACCGCTTGCACTGGTTGATCGCGTATTCTTTGTTCTCGTCGTTGAGGTAGCAGTCATCGCTGTTGATGCGGTCCGCGATGTTGCTGCCCATCTTCGAGTCGACCCAGCCGGCGATCTCCAGCACGCGGTCCTTGGAGTAGTCGCCCTCGCCGCGGGAGAACGACACGACCTTCTCGGCCATGTACGTGTCCGCCTGCGCGATCTGCTCCCGGTACATCTCCAGGACCTCGTCGGCCTTGCTCTTGCAGAGCTGGTAGACGCCGGTCACCGCGGTCCGGGAGAGCTTCGCCGCGCCGTCCAGGCCCTCGCCCAGCTCGTTGATCTTGGGGACGATCTGGTCGTTGTAGTGCTCGTGCGACTTGTCGGCCGCCTGGCCCTTCCACTCGCCGTACAGACCCTTGAGCTGCGCGTCGACGTCCCCGCGCATCTCGTCGATCTTGGTCTTGGCCGTGCTGAACTCGTCGGCCTCCATGAGCAGCTTGTGGAAGTTGATGTTCCGCTGCTCGTTGTACGGCTTCTCGATGTGGTTCGCGTAGTCCAGGTTGGTCGTGTTGCCGAGGCAGTCGCCGGGCCGGTTGTTCCAGATCGGCATGAACTTCTCGAAGACCTTCAGGCCCGCCTTGCCCGCGTCGAACAGCTCGTTCGAGTTCTTCGTGCCCGCGCCGGACGCGGTCGGCGGCTGCTGGCCGTCCAACGCCGTCTGGCCCTCGTTGACGGCCTTGGTCTGCTCGCGGCTGTTGTAGCTCTTGGTGTCGGACTCGGCCTTGGCCTCGTCGTAGACGCCTTGGAGGTCGCTGGTGGCGCGGTTGTAGAGGCTGACGTCCCAGCTGTCGTAGTCGTAGCGGTCCTGGTAGGTCTCGGCCTCGTCGGGGATGTTCCAGGGCGCGGTCGACTGGGTGTACTCGCGCAGCAGCGCCTTCTTCTTGTCCTCGGAGACGTTCGGGTCGTCGAGGAGGGCCTTGACCTCGTTCCAGCTCGGCTCGGCCATCAGTACTGGCTCCCCACGTTCCCGGCGTTCTGGGACTCGACGTCACCGTAGGTCGAGGCGCCGGCGGCGATCTTGCCCGCGAAGGAGCCGAGCGTCGTCGACATGTTGGTGATGCCCTTGCCGAAGTTCTCCACGCCCGACTTGTAGTTCGCGAAGTGCTGCTTGTGCGCTTCGCCGAAATCGGCGTCGACCGTTTCGGTCAGGCCGACCTTCTGCAGTTCTTCCGCCGTGTCCTTAGCGGTGTCGGAAATAGCCTTGGAGGCCTTTTGCATGGCCTCGGTACTGGTGCCGTAACCGGCCACGGCGCTTCACTCCCCTCCGTGGCGCGACGGCCACGACCCTCTACCGAACTCGTCCGTTACGACGCGACGCTTCGGCGCCCGGTTCCCATCGTGGCAGCCTGCGGGGCCGTCCGACGGCTGTTCGGACGCGTTCCTTGCAGGTGTAAACGCCACCGCGCGGGTGCTCAGCCCTGGCGCGGCGGCTGCCCCGGTCCGGGTGGCGGGAACTGGCCGGGCGGCGGACCCTGCGGCGGCTGCCCGTACGGACCGGGCTGACCCGGCTGGCCGAACGGCTGCTGCCCCGGCGGGACCGGTCCGGGCTGCCCGAACGGCGGCTGCTGCTGGGGACCGGGCGCGCCGAACTGGCCGGGCGGGCCGTACGGCGGCTGCTGCTGGCCGTAGGGCGGCTGCGGCCCGTAGGGGTTGTTCTGCCGGTTCTTCTTGGTCGACTTGACGATCAGGACGACCACGACCGCCACCCCGATCAGGACGAGGAGGATCAGCAGGTCGATCACCATGGGTGCCCCCGGAGGTCGAGAATCAGCCCACCGAGGAAACCACACCCGCCAGGCGCTGCGCCGCCGACTCCGCCAGTTCGTGGGTGGGGGCCTCGACCATCACCCGGACGAGCTGCTCCGTCCCGGACGGGCGCAGCAGGACGCGGCCGGTGTCGCCCAGCTCGGCCTCGACCGCCGCCACGGCCTCGCTGACCGCCGTGTCCTTCGCCACCCGCGCCTTGTCCGCGACCACGACGTTGACCAGCACCTGCGGCAGCCGCCGCATGACGCCCGCCAGCTCGGCCAGCGGCTTGCCGGTCTCCGCCATGCGGGCCATCAGGCGCAGCCCGGTCAGCAGGCCGTCACCGGTGGTGGCGTGCGCGGGCAGCACCACGTGGCCGGACTGCTCGCCGCCCAGCGCGTACCCGCCGGCCCGCAGCTCCTCCAGCACGTACCGGTCGCCCACGGCGGCGGTGCGCAGCGTGATGCCGTGCTCCCGCATCGCCAGGTGCAGGCCGAGGTTGCTCATCACGGTGGCGACCAGGGTGTCGTCGGTCAGCTCACCGGATTCCTTCATGGCGATCGCGAGCACGGCCATGATCTGGTCGCCGTCGATCTCGTTGCCGTCCGCGTCCACCGCCAGGCAGCGGTCCGCGTCGCCGTCGTGCGCGATGCCCAGGTCGGCGCCGTGCTCCCGCACGGCCTTGCGGATCTCGTCCAGGTGGGTGGAGCCGCAGCCGTCGTTGATGTTCAGGCCGTCCGGGGCGGTGTGGATCTCGACGACCTCGGCGCCCGCGCGGCGGTAGGCGTCCGGCGCGGCCACGGACGCGGCGCCGTTCGCGCAGTCCACGACGACCTTGATGCCCTCCAGCCGGTGCGGCGTCACCTTCAGCAGGTGCTGCACGTACTGGCCCTCGGCGTCCTCGACGTCCCGGACCCGGCCGATGCCCGCGCCGGTCGGGCGGTGGTCCAGCACGCCCAGCTTCTGCTCGATCTCGTCCTCGACGGAGTCCGGCAGCTTGTGCCCGCCCGCCGCGAACAGCTTGATGCCGTTGTCCGGCATGGGGTTGTGCGACGCGGAGATCATCACGCCGACGTCCGCGCCCAGCGCCGCGACCAGGTACGCGACCGCCGGCGTCGGCAGCACGCCCGCCCGCAGCACGTCCGCGCCCGCCGCTGTGAGACCCGCCACCACGGCGGCCTCCAGCATCTCGCCGCTGGCCCGCGGGTCGCGCCCGACGACGGCGACCGGGCGGTGCGACCGGTCGTGCTCGGCCAGCACGCGAGCGGCGGCGGCGGCCAGCGACAGCGCCAGCTCCGGGGTCAGGTCCGCGTTCGCCAGACCACGCACACCGTCAGTGCCGAACAGCCGACCCATGATCGCCATGACCTTTCGTGATCAACCACACAACATCGGGTGGAAAGCACTGCGGGAGCAGCAGTTCGACGAAGAACTGGCTGCTCCCGCAGGGTAGTGCGCTGTGCCGACCGCGAGGTCAGCGCTTGCTGTACTGAGGCGCCTTGCGGGCCTTCTTGAGACCGTACTTCTTCCGCTCCTTGACCCGCGGGTCACGGGTGAGGAAGCCGGCCTTCTTCAGCACCGGGCGGTCCTCGGAGTCCACGGCGACGAGCGCGCGGGCGATCGCGAGGCGCAGCGCGCCGGCCTGACCGGTGATGCCGCCGCCGCTGAGGTTGGCGATGACGTCGAACGTCTCCGGCTTCTCCGTGGTCACCAGGGGCTCGCGGATGAGCTGCTGGTGCACCTTGTTCGGGAAGTACGTCTCGAGGGACTTCCCGTTCAGGGTGAACTTGCCGGTGCCGGGCAGCAGGCGCACGCGGACGATGGCCTCCTTGCGGCGGCCGACGGTCTGCGCGAGGTGGTGGGCGCCGGCGCTGAGCACGGGGCGCACGACGGGCGCGGGGGCGGGCTCGGCGGCCTCGTCCTGCGCACCGTCGACATCGGACTCGACGGCGTCGGCGGTGGTCTCCGCCTCGACGGCGGGCTCCGCCTCGACGGCCTCGACGGCCTCGGTCTCGACCTCAGGGGTGGTCACGTCGTTTTCCTCGGAGTGCGGCTCGGTCACTGGGCGACCTTCTTGATCTCGAACGGCTGCGGCTGCTGCGCCGCGTGCGGGTGGGTCGGGCCCGTGTAGACCTTGAGCTTGCCGGCGATCACACGGCCGAGGCGGTTCTTGGGCAGCATGCCCTTGATGGCCTTCTCGACCAGCCGGTCGGCCCGGGTGTCGAGCACCTCGCCGAACGACCGCTGGCGGAGACCGCCGGGGTGGCCGGAGTGCCGGTACACGAACTCCTGGTCACGCTTGTTGCCGGTCAACGCCACCTTGTCCGCGTTGATGATGATGACGAAGTCACCAGTGTCAACGTGTGGGGCGTAAGTCGGCTTGTGCTTGCCGCGCAGCAGCGTCGCGGCCTGGGTGGCGAGCCGGCCGAGCACCACGTCCTGGGCGTCGATCACGTGCCAGGCTCGGGTCACCTCGCCGGGCTTCGGGCTGTACGTGCGCACGGGTCTACCTCGTCGTCACTTGCGTCTGGGGTCATTGCGGCGGCTGCTCAGGCTCCAGACACCCCAGACGGGCAGGTGGACCAGAACACGAGGCACGCGGAAGCGCACCGGGTACCGCACAACAACGTAGGAAGATACCGGTTGGGCCATGGCCAGGTCAAAACGACCCCCGCCAACCGACCTCGAACATACCCCGTCCAGGGCCGGACCGGCCCGAACAGGGCGAGACCCCCGGGCCTCGAGGTTCCCGGGGTCTCGCGAAGTCACATCGAAGTGACAGGGGTCACCAGCGGCTGATGTTCTGGCGCTCGGCGGCCTCGTACGCCTCGGTGGCCTGCTGCACGGCGACACCGATGCTGGAGAGCACCTGCTGCAGGTCGGCCGCGGCCTGGTCCCACTGCGCCTGCTTCTCCATGTAGGCGCCGGACGCGGCACCTTCCCACAGGTTGACGATCGGCTGGAGGCGCGCCTTCAGGTCGTCGAGCTGCTGCTGGACCTGGCCGGCCTGGGCACCGATCGAGCTGGCGGCGTTGCCCAGCTCGCCGAAGCTGACCTTGATCTGGCCGTCGTTCATTGTTCTCCCCTAAAAGTCTGTGCAACCAAGCTGGAAATGGAAAGGAAATGCTTTGCGGAACTGCCCGAGCGCTCAGAAACCGCCGGCGAGACGGCTGGTCAGGCTGCTCATGGACTGGTTCTGCTCCTCTTCCTGGCGGGCGTAGATCTCGGCCGTGCCGCTGATCTGCTCGGCGATGCCGCGCAGCGCCTCCTGCAGCTTGCGGGCGTCCTCGTCGAACCGGGTCATCAGCGTCTGGAACGCGGTGGCCGCCTGGCCGGCCCAGCTCGCGCTGACCCCGTCGACGGTGCTGCGGACCTGGCCCAGGATGCCCTGGACGCTCTCGTCGACCGAGATGATGTCCTTGGCGGCCTGGATGAGTTCCGGCGTGCCAGTGGTGTAACCAGCCATTGGGAGATACCCCCTTCGTAGCGATTAGGCCGTACCCGTTCTTGCTTGGTACGCCTCTTCCGACGCAGACCCTGCCACGGTCGGTTCCACCCTGTCGCGACTTCATGGGAAGTAGTTGCGGTAGTAAACGCAACGCGGTGGAACCAGGTGGTCAGTAGAGGATTCGCGCTTGCGAAAAGTCCTCGTCATCGCCCCTTTCGGGGGGCAGCTGGCCACTCGGACCGGCGACCGCGCGGGAACCGGACACGGGCGGTGGCGGTGCCGGATTTGCATTAGCGTCCGTTCGCTTCTGCGATTCTTCGGCAGGCGCGAGGAGTTCGGCACCGGAAGGCAACCGATCGACGGGCAACCCGTGATCTTCCCGGAACCCGGTGGCCACCCGACGCACGTCCTCGGAGGTGGGCCGCTGGGTCTCCGGCTTGACCTGCTTGGCTCGCGCCTGGTCGGCGAGCTCCCGGTTCCGCCGGCGTTGGTCAGCGGTCGCGGCTGACGCTGTCGACACCGCCCGACGCCCTCTGGTCACGGCCGCCTCGACCTCGGAGCGGAACTTGGCGAACGCCTCCGGGATGCCGGTCATCACACTTCCCTCAACTGGTCACGGTCAGCGTGCGGACCACCTGCTCGCACGCCGGGCGGACCCGCTCCTCACCGGAAGCGGGGAACTGGCACCCGACGCTCACCTGGGCGTCACCCTGGAGCACGACGTACCAGTCGACGGTGAAGGTGTCCGCCTCTTCCCGGTAGTAAACGACATCCTTGCCCGCGAAGTCGGCGGAAGCGTCGAAACCGGACACGTTCTGCCGCTTGTCGTACCCCTCCCGCAGCTCCCGCTCGGCCCGCGCGCGGTTCTCGGTCGCGTTGTAGGTCAGCTTCTGCTCGTTGACCGCGATCACGTCCAGCGGGGACTCCGGTGCCTCCGGCTTGAGCAGCACTTCGCGCTTCTTGGGATCGCCACCCGTCTGGGTCCAGCCGACCGGCGCGGTGAAGGTGTAGTCGTACTGGGCGATCAACTTCCCCTGCGCCGCGCTGGACGAGGTGGTCGTTGGTGTGCCCGTGTTGTCCTTGCGGGTCAGCGCATAGGCCACCGACGCCCCGATCACGGCCAGCAGCAGCACTGCCCCGACGACGACCAGCGGCACCCGGCTCTTCTTCCGCACGGGCGCCTGCGTCGGGGGAAAGTACGCCGGCTGGGGGAACCCGCCGGGCGGCGACGCCGTGATCCGCCGCGTGATCTTCCGAGTCGAGTCACCGGTCGTGATCTTCTGCGTCACATCGCCCTGACTCGGCAGCGCACCGGTCCGCAGCGGATCAGTGCTGACCGCGCGCAACGCACCCCTGGCGACCACCGTCTCCGGCTGGTCGATGCTGGTCGGCACCACTCCGGCTTGCTCCAACACGAGCCGCGCGACCAGCGGAATCCGGCTGGATCCGCCCACCAGGAACACCCCGGCCAGCGCACGCGGATCAAGCCCCGCGTCTCGAACCACCGACGTCACCAGGGCGGCGGCCCTGTGCAACGGCGCGTCGATCAACCGCTCAAGATCGGCCCGCGTCACATGGGCGTCGGGGAACGGCGGCGGCATCGGCACATCGGTGTAGGAATGCCTCGAAAGCGTTTCCTTGGCACCGCGAACGTCCTGCCGCAACACCCGCCGCTTGCGCCGGTCGGCCATCTCCCGACCCTCGACGAGCTGGCGCCAAGCCTCGGGATCACCCGGTCCGACCAACGTCCCGATGTGCTCCAACAACGCCTGGTCGATGTCCGCGCCACCGAAACTCGGGTCACCCTTGGTGGCCAGCACCCGGAACGTCCCACCGGACCGCGCGACGACACTCGCGTCCACGGTGCCGCCACCCAGGTCGAGCACCGCCAGCGCGGCCCCTTCGGCGATCGCGTGGGTAGCCGAGTGGAACACCGCCGCCGCGACCGGCTCCGGCACCAGCCGGATCTCCTGCCCCAGCCCACGCGCAGCCTGCAACAAGACCCGAGTCCGAATGGCACCCCAGTCCGCCGGGTGCGTCAGCACCAGCAGGTCCACCTGGGCACCACCCGCAACATGCCGAGCCTCGGTCACCGCCCGCGTCAACACGGCCCTCACCACGTCGACCACGGGCAAAACGCTGGTCCCGAGCAGCAGCTCACCCTCGTCCACCCGGCGCTTGGGGTGGGGTTCGTACCGGGCGGGGTCCACGGCCGCCTGCCGCTCCGCCTCCTGCCCGACGAACAGCGTCCCGTCGGCGGCTGCGAACACGGCGGAGGGCACGATCGGCTGGCCGTCCACCACCACGACCTGCGGCTCCCGGTTGTCGACCGAGATCGCCACGCAGGTGCTGGACGTGCCGAAGTCCACCGCCACGCGCAGGCTCATCGGTCATCCCCTCGTCCGCCGGGGTCGGCGTGCACGCACATGCATATCAGGATCGCGCGCCTCGATCCCGCATCTCCCGCTGTTGGTGCGGAGCGTGAGCGAATGGCCACGATCGAGAACCACCATCCTTCGAACGAGCGATCAGCCGTCGAATTGCCCTGGCTGTCACCACGTTCACCGGATGTCCCGCAGTTCGACCCTCACGAGGTCCGCTTCCGGCCGCCGCAGTTCTTCATATGCGCGTAGGGACCGCTCCAACGCATCGCGCGCCTTTTCGGTGTCGCCCAGCTGCGAGTACGTCGCTCCGAGGCTCCGCAAGGATTCGGCGGAGTACAGGCGATCACCAGAGCTGTCGAACAGCTCCACCGCTCGCCGCAGGTACGGGACGGCCTCCGACGCGCGCCCCAGGTGCCGGAGCGCGAAGCTGTGGCCGGCGGTCACCCCCGCCTGGCCGGCCACGTCGGACAGCCGTTCGTACAGCTGCAGCGCGACCTCGCTGCACCGCAGGGCGTCCTCGGCCTCGCCCAGGCCCAGGTACGTCGCCGCCAGCGCGGTGAGCACGCGCGCCTCCCCTGCCGCATGGCCGAGCTGTTTGAAGAGAGCCAGCGCCTGGAGGTCGTGTGTCCGGCTCTCGGCGGGACGGCCGCTGTAATAGGGGACAGCTCCCAGGTTGACCATCGAGTAACCGACTCGGGCGAGATCCCCCACCTCGCGGAACAGGCGCATGGCCTCGACGAGGTCGCGCTCCGCCTCGTCGAAGTGGCTGAGCAGGACATGCGCGCGACCACGTCCACGGTGCATTTCGGCGCGTCCGACCGGGTCGTCGAGCCGCTCCGCTGCGGCGAGTCCCCGGTCGCAGAGGTCAAGCCACTCGCCCCAGTGGCCGTCGGCGTGGCAGAAGGTGGCCATGCACTGCGTGATTTGCCACGCGTGTCGGTCGAAGCCCTCATCGGCGGCGTGGCGCGCCGCGGCGACGAGAACGCGGAATTCGGTCCGGAACCACTCCCGTGCGGCGGCCTGGGAGTCGAAAACCTCCGGCGTGGCACCGGGCGCGAGCGGCGGCAGGGACACCGGCTCCCGCTCAGGGTACAGGGCGCGTTCGGCACGTTCGGCCGTGTGCAGGAGATGGTCGAGCAGCCGCAGTTCCGCCTCCCGCATCCGGGCAGGAGCCTCTTCCTCGGCCGCGCGGTCACGGGCGTACGCCCGGAGCAGATCGTGCATACCGAACCGCCCCGGCACGAGTTCCACGACGAGCTGCGCCTGCGCCAACTCAGCCAGCGCGCGGCGGGTCTCGCCGATCGGGAGCGCCGACAGGCTCGCCGCGGCGGCCAACGAGACGTTCGGTGCCGGTAGCAAGCCGAACATGCGGAAGACGCGGGCCGCCGCGGCCCGCAGGTAGCGGTAAGACCAGGAGAACGTGTCGCTCACCGTCGTCCGGCTGTCGCCCGTGTCGAGCACGTCGAGCCTCGCGTCGGTACGCAGTTCTTCGACGAAGGCGCGCAGCGGAGCAGCGGGCATGGCAGCGATTCGCGCGCCCACCACGGCGAGGGCCAAGGGCAGCCCCGCGGACCGGCCGGCCAGCTCCTCCACCGCGTCCGGCTCCGCCGCCGAGCGCGCTCGTCCCATCCGCGCCGTCACCAGGGCGACCGCGTCGTCGTGGGTCAGGAGGTCGATGTGGAGCGGGTGCGCGCCTTCCCCCACCACGAGCCCGGTGAGCCCGTCACGGCTGGTGACCAGCGTCAGGCAACCTGGAGAACCGGGCAGGAGCGGCCGGACGTGGTCGCTGTCGCGGGCGTTGTCCAGCACCACGAGCACGCTGCGGTCGGCGAGCAGGTTCCGGTACAGCGCGGTTCGACCGCCCAAGTCGGCGAGAACGCGTTCAGGCGGCACTCCCAGCACGTCGAGGAAGCGCCGAAGCGCTTCCGCCGCTTCGACGGGTGGCCCGGCGGGAGCGAACCCCTGGAGGTCGATGTAGAGCTGTCCGTCCGGGAACCGTTCAGCCACCCGGTTCGCCCACTGCACGGCCAATGTCGTCTTGCCCACGCCCGCGGTGCCGCTTATGGCGGAAAGGACCACAGGAACGCGTTCGTGCGACTCGATCAACTGGTCCAAGCGAGTGAGTTCCGCTGCGCGTCCGACGAAGACCGGCGGCGGAACCGGCAGTTGACGCGGTACGGAGGGTGCGTACCGGGGGTGATGATCCGCCAAGAGCGCGGAGTCACCGGCGAGGATCGCCTCGTGCAACTCCCGGAGCCGGGGCCCGGGTTCCACCCCCAGTTCGTCGTTCAGCAGCTCGCGCACAGCGCGGTAGGTGGCCAGCGCTTCAGACTGCCGCTGCGACCGGTAGCGGGCGGTCATGAGCTGGCCCCAGAACCGCTCCCGGAGCGGGTGTCGCGCGGTCAGCGACTGCAACTCGGCCACCAGCCCGTCGAAGCGGCCCGCCGCCAGGTCCATGTCGATCCGGCGCTCCAACGCCTGAACCCGTTCCTCGAGCAACGGGGCGACGCCCTCGGTGTGCAACCGGTCCGACCGCCGGCTGCGGTGCGCACCACGTTGGCGGGCCCGAGGGCCTGCCGCAACCGCGTGACAACCATGTGCAGGGTCGCCCGTGCCCGCGCCGGAGTCGGTGGCGCACCGTCCCACAGGCGATCCACCAACACATCCGTCGACACCACTTCGTTGGCGTGCAACAGCAGCGAGGCGAGCAGCACGCGCACCCGGCCGACGGGAACCGGGACCGGCTTGCCGTCGTGCCACACCTCCAACGGCCCGAGCACCTTGAACTCCGTGGTCATGCGTTGTCCTCCAGCGGATGCGTCACGACGCCCGGACGTGGGTCAGGAGGCGTTCGCCGATCTCCCGGGTTTCCGGCGCGCCCAGGTCCTTGAAGATCTCCAGGGCCCCGCGCCAGCAGTCGCGGGCGGTCCGGAGGTCTCCGGTTTCCAGGCGGACGTCACCCAGGCCGGCCAGGGCCAGCGCCTCGTTGTGGCGGTCGCCCACCGCTCGGCTGTGGTCCAGCGACTGTTCGAAGGCGCCGGCTGCTTCGGTCAGGTGGCCCGCTTCGCGGTGCAGCCGGGCCAGGTTGGCCAGGTTGATGCCGGCCGAGTAGCGGTCGCTGGCCGTCACGTTGAGGTGGAGGGCCCGTTCCAGGCACTCGACCGCGTGGTCGTGGTTGCCCGCGGTGCGGTGGATGGTGGCCAGGGTGTCCAGGAGGATCGGCTCGCCGGGGCGACCCTCGGTGGCGTGGCAGATCTCCAGTGCTCGCCGCAGGTGGCCCAGGGCCTCGTCGGTCCGGCCCAGGGCGCTCTTGGCCATGCCGAGGTTGTTGAGCGAGATGCGGGTGGTCCGGTGGTCGCCGATGCGCTCGCTCAGCTCCAACGCCCGGGTGAGGTGCTCGACGCACTCCGCGAACCGGCCCAACCTGCCCAGCACGGCACCCAGGTTGATCCGGGCGTTCGTCTCCGCCAGCAGCTCGCCCAACTCACCCGCGGCGGTCAGCGCCATGGTGGCGAACTCCAGGATGTCCGGCCAACGCGATCGCATGTTGTTGAAGTTCCAGGTGTGCGAGGAGATCGGCGGCAGGTACTGCCACCAACCCCGGTCGAACGCCTCGCGGGCGAGCAGGGCCAGGTTGCGGCGCTCCGCCTCGTACCAGTCGCACGCCTCCTCGAACGATGAGAACTCCTGCGGCTCCACGCCGTCGATCCGGCCCAGGTTGATCGTGTTCTGGTCGCGGTTGACGTGCCGCCGCGCCCGGAACGCGGTGTGCGCGTACCAGTTCAGGACTCGGTGGGCGGCGGCGTCGGTGTCGTCGGTCGCCGCGAGTTCCGCCGCGTACCACCTCAGCAGGTCGTACGTGGAGTACCAACCGGGACGGTGTTCGAACAGCAGGTGCGCTTGCGACAGTTCCGCCACGGACGCCACGGCGGCGGGTTCCCTGACGCCGGCCAACGCCGCCGCCGCGGGCACCGAGACCGTCACGCCCTTGTGGCAGCCCAGCAGCCGGAACAGGCGCGCGGCGGCCGGGCTCAGGTGGCGGTAGGACCACGAGAAGACGTCCCGCATGCTGACGTCCGGTTCGCCCGCGTCCAGGTAGTCGAGCCGGTCCGCCGCGACCGCGAGTTGGTCGGCGATGTCGCGCAACGAGAACTGCGGGTGCACGGCGGCGCGGGCGGCCACGATGGACAGCGCCAGCGGCAGGCCCGCGCAGCGCTCGACCAGGTCGTCGGCCCCGTCTGCGAGCCGTTCGGTGCCAAGCCTGCGGGCGAGCAGGGCGCGTGCGTCCGCCGGATTCAAGAGGGCCAGCGACAGCGTTCGGGCGTCCAGATCCGGCAGGGCGTGGCGGCTGGTGACGACGGCGAAGCATTGCGCGCCGGCCGGCAGCAACGGGCGGACCTGGTCGGCGTCGCGGGCGTTGTCCAGGACCAGCAGCACCCGGCGTTCGGCGAGGGTCTCGCGCAGCAGCGCGAGCTGCCCTTCGGCGCTGGTGGGCACCTTCTGCGGCGGCACCTCGAAGGCGTCCAGGAACGTGCGCACGGCCTCGGCGGGCGACACCGGTTCGCCGGAGGGGTCGAACCCGCGCAGGTTGACGTGCAGGCGGCCGTCGGGGAACCGGTCGGCGACCTGGTTCGCCCAGTGCACGGCCAGCGTCGTCTTGCCCACGCCCGCCGTCCCGCTGATCACCACGATCCGGCCCTCGGCCGAGGCCCGTGTCAGCTCGGCCAGTTCCGCGGCGCGGCCGACGAAGTGAGGGCTGGTGGCGGGCAGCATCCGGGGCACCGCGAGGGCCTTCGGCGGCGTGAGGTCCGGGCTCGCCGCCAGGATGTGCTCGTGCAGTTCCCGCAGCTCGGGACCCGGTTCGACGCCCAGTTCGGCGACCGACTCCGCGCGCGCCTCCCGGTAGGCGGCCAACGCCTCGGCCTGCCGGCCCGACCGGTAGAGCGCGAGCATGAGCTGCGCGCGGAACCGTTCCCGCAACGGGTGCGCCCGGACGAGCGACCGCAGTTCCGCCACCAGCTCGCCGGCCCGCCCGGCCGCGAGATCGGCCGCGATCCGCCGCTCCAGCACCGCCAACCGCTCCTGTTCCAGCGGCGCGACGTCCTCGGCGTGCAGCGTGTCCGAGCTGACGTCCGACAGCGGCTCGCCCCGCCACAGCGCCAACGCCTCGGCGAACCGACCATCCTCGACCAGGTCGCGGAACACGTGGAGGTCGAGCGCACCCGGAGCCACGTCCCCGAGGTAGCCGCCACGAACCGTCCGCACGACGTTGGCCTCGCCCAACGCCTGCCGCAGCCGCGTCACGACCATCTGCAACGTGCCGCGCGCCCGGTCGGGGTTGGGCGGCGAACCGTCCCACAACCGCTCGACCAACGCATCAGCCGACACGACCTCACCGGCCCGCAGCAGCAACGCCGCCAACACGACCCGCACCCGTCCCGCGGGCACGGGCACCGGAACGCCGTCGTGCAGAACTTCCAGCGGACCGAGCACTCTGAATCCGTGGCTCACCCGATCTCCTCCAGCCTGGCCCGGACCGCGTCGGCCTTGGTGGCGTCGAGCCGGTCGTAGAGGACGAGCGCGGCCTGCCAGTGCCAGCGCGCCGCCGTGTGATCACGCCGTCGCTCGCACACGTCTCCGACACCGACCAGCGCCGCCGCGTGCACCCACGGGACCGTGGCCTCGTCCACCAGGTCGAGCGCGCGCTCGAAGGGTGTCGCTGCGGCGTCGACCTGACCCAGCTTGAGGTGGATCTCGCCGAGGACCACCAGCGCCTCGGCCAGCGCGACCGCGTCACCGAGCCCTTCGAGCGCCTGACAGCTCTCCTGGGCGGCCCGTACCGCCTCCTCGTGCCGCCCGGTCTCGATCAAAGAGCGGGCCAGTTCCATGAGGCAAGTCGCTTCGACATGAAGGCCGTCGAGCTCCCTGGAGATCGCCAAGGCTTCCTCGAAGCGCTCGACCGCTTCTTCGTACCGGCCGAGATGGTGGAGCACCGACGCGACGCTGCGCAGGGCGTACGTGAGCCCTACGGGGTTGTCGGACATCCGTCCTGCCTGGACCGCGCGTTCCGAGAAGCTCAACGCCTCCTCGTTCCGCCCCATCAGCTCGAGGCTCGCGGAGATGTTGGTCAGAACCGCGGCCATGACTTCGTGGTCGCCCAGACGCTCGAACAACGCGAGCCCTTCCAGGTAGCACCGGAGGGCCTCTTCAGTGCGTCCGGATGCCCAGTAACCGCCTGCCAGCCCCGTGAGCACCCGGGCTCGGGCGCTGTCGTCCCCGAGCCGCTCGGCCGCCGCCATCGCCGTCTCGTGGGTCGTGATCCAGTCCGCGATGTGGCCGCGGTGGTACAGAAAACTCCAGAGCAGGTACGGGATCTGCCACGCGTGCTCGTCGTGACCCGAGTCCGCGGCGTGGCGGACGGCCGCGGTGATGTTCTCCCGCTCGGCCTCCAACCACTCCACGGCCCGTGCCGACGTGTCGAGTGCCGGTGTCTCCAGGTTCGACGGGCGGTCCAGCACCGGCACGCGCTGCCGGTTGGGGTAGAGCAGTTCGTCGCCCGCCTTCACCACGTGCAGGTAGTAGTCCAGCAGGCGGCGGGTGGCGGCGTCGTCGGGTGCCGCGGTCCGCTGCGCGTACTGGCGGACCAGGTCGTGCTGCCGGAAACGGCCCGGTGACGGTTCGTCGACCAGGTTCGCCTCGACCAGCGCGCCCAGGGCCCGGTCCGCGATGTCGACCGCGAACCCGGCCAAGGCCGCCGCCGAGAACCGGTCCACGTCCTCGCCGACGTGGCGGCCCAGCGCCTGGAAGACCCGCTGCTGGTCGGGGTCGAGCGTGCGGTACGACACGGCGAACGCCGACGCCACGTCCCGGTCCCCGGCGGAGAACTCGGTCAGCCGACGCTGCTCGTCGCGCATCCGCTCGGCCAGGTACTCCGGCGTCCACGACGAGCGGTGGCTGAGCCGGGCGGCGGCGAGCCGGATGGCCAGCGGCAGGTGGCCGCACATGCCGACCAGCTCGGCCAGCGTCTCGTCCGACACCGGGGTCCGCGCGGCGATCCGCCGGAACAGGTCGCCGGCCGCGCCGTCGGGCAGCACGGGCAGCGACAGCCGGTGCGTGCCGTCCAGGCCGACCAACCTCCGTCGGCTGGTGACCACCACCAGCCCGTCCGACGGCAGCAGCGGCCGGACCTGAGCGGCGTCGAACGCGTTGTCCAGCACGACGGCCGCCCGCCGGCCCGCGGTCTCCGCCCGCCACAGCGCCAGCCGCTCGTCGAGCCCCAGCGGCACCCGGTCCCGGGCCACCCCCAGCGAGTACAGGAGGACGGCCAACGCGTCCTCCGGCTCGCGCGGCTGCTTGCCCTCCGTGTAGCCGTGCAGGTCGATGTACAGGGCCCCGTCGGGGAAGCGGTCGGCCACCAGGTGCGCCAGTCGCACGGCGAACGCCGTCTTGCCCACGCCGGCCATCCCGTCGACGGCGCACACCAGCCCACCGGGTGACTCGGCAAGCCGCACCGCGGTCGCCAGCTCGGCCGTCCGCCCGGTGAAGTCGGGCAGATCGCGCGGCAGGCGGCTGACCCGGGCGGGCACCGCCGGCGTCTCGTCCTCGGCCAACAGCTCGGCGTGCAGGCCGCGCACCTCCGCGGACGGTTCGACGCCCAGTTCGTCGACGAACAGCTCCCGCAGCTCGCGGTAGACCTCCAACGCCTCGGCCCGGCGGCCGGCCGCGCGCAACGCGCTCATCAGCTGCGACCACGGCCGTTCGCGCAGCGGGTGCGCCTTGGTCAGCGCGCGCAGCTCACCGACCAGCCCGTCGCCGCGACCGGCCGCCAAGTCGACTGCCACCCGGTGCTCCACGACCACCAGGTGCTCCTCCAGCAGGGGCGCGACCAGGTCGGCGTGCAGGCGGTCGGACCGGACGTCGGACAGCGGAGCGCCGCGCCAGAGGTCCAGCGCCTCGGCGTACCGCCCGGTGCGCGCCAGTTCCCGGAACACCGCGAGGTCCAGCGCGTCCGGCGGCACCTCGGCGAGGTACCCGCCGACGCCGGTTCGCACGACGTTCGCCGGTCCCAGCGCCTGCCGGAGCCGGGTCACGATCATCTGGAGCGAGGCGCGCGCCCGCGCCGGGTTCGGCGGGGCGCCGTCCCAGACGTGCTCGATCAGGGTGTCCGCCGGCACGGGCTGGTTGGCCGACAGCAGCAACGCCGCCAGCACGACCCGCACCCGTCCCGCGGGCACCGGGAGCCGAGCGCCGTCGTGCCAGACCTCCAGCGGTCCCAGGAGCTTGAACCGGGTGGTCACCCGATCACCTCGAGTTCGGCTCTGACCCGCTCCGCGTCCGGGTGCCCCAGTTCCTCGAACAGGGCGAGCGCCTTGCGCAGCGCGGTGCGGGCCGCCGGGTGGTTGCCCGCGCGGCGGTGCACCGTGCCGAGGGCCTTCACCGTCATGGCCCTGTAGTAGTGGTCTCCCGAACGCTTCAACAGCTCGATCGCCGTCTCCAAGTGGGCGATGGCTTCCTCATGACGGCCCTGTGCGCTGAACGCCAGGCCGACGTTGCTGGTGACGGCGGCCTGGCCCGGGATGTCGACGATCCGCTCGTACAGCGCCAGCGCCGCCTCGCCCTGCCGCACGGCTTCGTCGTACTGGCCCAGTTCGTGGTGCATGTAGGTGATCGCGGTGAGCGCGCGGGCCTGCCCGGCGTCGTGGCCGAGGTCGCGGAACATGTCCAGCCCGAGCCGAGAGCGGCGCAGGCCTTCGTCCGGGATTTCGCGCAGCTCGGCCACACCGCCGAGGTTCACCTGGGTGTAGGCGGCCCGCGCGCGGTCGCCCACCTCGTCGAACAGCCCGCGGGCCGCGTGCAGGTGGCGCTCTGCCTCGTCCCAGTGGTGGAGCAGGGTGTTGGCGCGGCCGAGGCCGCGGTGCATCTCGGCACGGCCGCGGGGGTCGCCCAGGCGCTCCGCGATCGCGAGCCCGCGGGTGCACTGGTCCACCCAGTCCCGCCAGTACCCGCTGGAGTGGAAGAACGTGGCCGTGCACTGCGGGATCGGCCAGGCGTGGCGGTCGAAGCCGTGGTCGGCCGCGTTGCCCGCCAAGGCCAGCAGGGTGCGGAACTCGCGGCGGAACCAGGCCAGGGCGGCGTCGTGCGACGCGAAGGTCTCGGGCGCGATACCGGGCCGCAGGGGCGGCAGGTCGACCGGTTCCCGTTGCGGGTACAGGGCTTTCTCGGCGCGTTCAGCGGTGTGCAGGTAGTGGTCCAGCAGGCGGTGCCCGGCTTCGCGGAGGGCGTCCGGGGTCTCCTCCTCGGCGGCGCGCTCGCCGGCGTACGCGCGCAGCAGGTCGTGCATCTCGAAGCGGCCCGGCGCCGGTTCGGCGACCAGGTGGGCGAGCACCAGTTCGGACAGCACGCGCCGGGTCCGCGCGGTCGGCAGGCCCGCCAGGCTCGCCGCGACGGCCGCCGGGATCTCCGCCGCCGGGTGCAGGCTGAGCAGCCGGAACACCCGCGCGGCCACCGGGTGCAGGTAGCGGTAGGACCAGGAGAACACCTCGCTTACCGTCGTGCGGCGGTCGCCGGTGTCGAACGCGCCCAGCCGGTCTTCGGCCAGTTCGTCGGCGAACGCGCGCAGCGGCGCGCCCGGCATCCGGGTCGCCCGCGCGCCCACGACCACCAGCGCCAGCGGCAGCCGCGCGCAGCGGTCCACGAGGTCCGCGACCGCGTCCGGCTCCGCGGCCGACCGCTCCGCGCCGACCTGCTCGCGCACCAGGGCGACCGCGTCGTCGCGACCGAGCGGGTCCACCCGCAGCGGACGGGCGCCCTCGCGGACCACCAGGCCGGTCAGCAGGTTCCGGCTGGTGATCAGGACCAGGCACCCCGGCGCGCCGGGCAGCAGCGGGCGGACCTGTTCGCTGTCGTGCGCGTTGTCCAGCAGCACCAACACCTTCCGGTCCGCCATCAGACTCCGGTAGAGCGCGGCGCAACCGTCCGCGGTGGACGGCATGCGGTCGTTGGGCACGCCCAGCGCTTCGAGGAAGGCCCGAACCGCCTCGCCGGGCAGCAACGGCTTGCCGCCGGGCGAGAAACCCCGCAGGTCCACGTAGAGCTGCCCGTCCGGGAACCGCGCCGCGGCCCGATTCGCCCAGTGCACGGCGAGCGTCGTCTTGCCCACGCCGGCCGTGCCGTTGATCGCCACCACCACCGCCTGGTCACCGGGCTTGGCCAGCGAATTCAGCTCGGCCAGCTCGTCCTCGCGGCCGACGAACACCCCCGAGGGCGCCGGCAGCAGCTTCGGTCCCGTCGGCGATCCGGCGGCGAGCACGCGATCGTGCAGCTCCGACAGCGCCGGACCGGGTTCGACGCCGAGCCGGTCGGCCAGCAGGTCCCGCACCAGCCGGTACGCGGCCAGCGCCTCGGCGGGCTTGCCGGACCGGTGCAGCGCCAGCACGAGCTGGGCCCAGAAGTGCTCCCGCAGCGGGTGCCGCGCGGTGAGGGCACGCAGTTCCTCGACCAACTCCCCGGATCGGCCGGCGGCCAGCTCCAGGTCCATCCGGCGCTCCATCGCCGACAGCCGCTCCTCCACCAGCGGCGCGACGTCGTCGCCCGGCAGCACGTCCGCCAAGGGCTCGCCACGCCACAGCGCCAGCGCTTCGTCCAGCCGATCACGGGCGACGAGGTCGCGGAACCTGAGCAGGTCCAACGCGTCCGTGGGCACGTCGGCCACGTAGCCGTTGGTGGCGGTGCGCACGACGTTCGCCGCGCCCAGGGCTTGGCGCAGCCGGGTCACCACCATGTGCAGCGTCGCCCTGGCCCGGCGCGGGTTCGGCGGGCCTTCGGGCCACAGCCGCTCCACCAGCGCGTCTGCGGACACGATTTCGTTGGCGCGCAACAACAACGTCGCCAGCAGCACCTTGGCGCGGCCGGCGGGCACGGGCACGCGGGTGCCGTCGTGCCAGACCTCCAACGAGCCCAGCACTTTGAACTCCGTGTTCATCAACTTCCCCCCTGGTGTTGATGATGGCGGTCAGTGGGTTTTCTGGGCTTTACGCGCCCTAACCAGGGTCTCCGACATGCGTTCCAGGGCTTCCGCGGCGCCGACGCCCTCGTGGGTCGGGATGGCCTGCTCCAGGAAGGCCACGGCTTCGGACGGGCGGCCGGCGGCGAGGTAGCTCTCGGCGAGGTTGGCGGCGGCGGTGGCGGAGCCGATGCCCTCGGCGAGACCGGTGAACATCTCGTAGGCGCGTTGGGCTCGTTCGACGGCGCTGTCGTGGTTGCCCAGGGCGGCGTCCACCCTGGACGCGTGGGTGAGGACGTAAGCGGTGGCGCGGAGGTCGTGGGTGTCGGCGAGGAGGTCCAGGGTCATGCGGGAGGACTCGGCGGCCAGGGGCAGGTCGTCGTTGCGGAGGGCGTACATGGAGATCCGGTGGCGGACTTGGGCTTCGGACAGTTTGTCCGGTTGGGTGCGGCTGAGCGCGAGGGCTTTCTCGAACAGTGGGAGGGCGTCGGCCATCCGGCCGCTCCACGCGACCATCGACGCGTGCTCGCGCAGGGCGGAGAGGTAGACGTACTCGTCGCCGGCGCTCTCCGCGAGGGTGGCGGCGCGTTCGGCCAGGTCGACGGCGGGTTTGCCGTCGAAGACCGATTGGTAGTACGCCCATGTGGCGAGGTGGCAGGCGAGGGTGAGGGTGTCGCCGATCGTCTCCAGGCCCTCGGCGCAGGTGCGGAAGTCCTCGATGAGGGCGGCGTCCACGACGTCCTTCGCGGCCTCGCTCAGGCGGTGGTGTTCCATGCGTAGAGCGAGGTTGGTGTCGCCGGCGGCGCGGGCGCTGGTGCTGGACAGGGCGTGCAGGCGGGCTAGGCCGGCGCTGCCGATGAACACGTCGAGGTCCAGGTGGCTGGCGCGGTCGGCCAAGTCGGCTGCGATGTCGGGCCACCCTTCGGCCGCGGCGACCTCGACGGCGCGGACGATCTGGCGCTGCTCGGAGACCAGCCACGCCGCGCCGCTGCGGGTCAGGCGGGCCAGGTCGTGGGTGAGGGCGGGTTCGTCGACGTGGATCGGGCGCATCGGGAGCATGTCGACGTAGACGCGGGTGTCGTGTTGGGCTTTGTCGGAGAGGAGGAGCAGGGCTTCGGCGTGGCGGCGGAGGCGGGTGCGGGTCTCCGTCGGGTCGTCGCTTGCGGCCAGTTCGGCCGCGTAGACGGCCAGCAGGTCGTGCAGGCGGTAGCGGGGTTCGCCGGTGGCGTCCACGCCTGCTTCCTGGAGGAGGTTGGCGTTGACCAGGTGTTCCACCAGGCGCTCACCGTCGCCGTCGGTCAGGACGGAGACCGACCAGGCCGCGAAGTCCAGCGGGCCCAGGAGTCCCAGTCTGCGGAACGCGACGGCCACGTGGTCGTCCAGCGCGGCGTAGCTCAGCTCGAAGCCGGCGCGGACCTCCATATCCGCTGTGGACAGCTCGTCCAGGCGGCGGCGTTCGTCGGACAGGCGGATCGCGAGGGCGTTCAGCGGGAGGCTGGGGCGGGTGGCCAGGCGGGCGCCGACGATGCGCAGTGCGAGGGGGAGGCCGCCGGTGGCCTTGACGATCGCCTTGGCGGCTTTGAGTTCCCGTTCGACGCGGTCCTTGCCGATGATCCCGGACAGGAGGCGCAGGGCGTTGGTTGGGTCGAGAGGGTTCAGGCGGAGTACGCGGCTGCCGGGTAGGCCGGTGAGGTGGTGGCGGCTGCTGACCAGGACCGCGCAGCGGGCGCCGCCGGGCAGCAGCAGGCGCACCTGGTCCAGGTCGGCCGCGCCGTCGAGCACCAGGAGCACCGCACGGCCGGCGATGCGGGACCGGAACGCCGCGGCGCGTGCCTCGACGTCTTCCGGGATCGACGCCAGGCCGACGCCCACGCCGGTGAGCAGTTCGGCCAGCACCTCGCCGGTGTCGCGGGGGCGGTGGGTGCCGTCGCCGAGGCGGACGAACAGTTGGCCGTCCGGGAAGCGGTCGCTCAGGCGGTGCGCGATGTGGACGGTCAGGGCGCTCTTGCCGGAACCGGGCGGGCCGGTGATCACGGCGATCGGGACGGCGGTGGCGGAGGTTGGGGTGGTGAAGACGGCGGTGACGTCGCGGTCCAGGTCCTCGCGGCCCACGAAGTCGGCGATGTCGGGCGGGAGCTGGCGGGGCAGTGGCCAGGCCGGGGTGTGGGGCGCTCCGGTGAGCACGGCCTGGTGGACCTCGCGCAGCTCAGCCCCGGGCGCGACGCCCAGCTCCTCGTCCAGCAGCCTGGTCACCGAGCGGTAGGTGGCCAGGGCGTCGGCTTGGCGGCCGGAGCGGGACAGGGCGAGCATCAACTGACCCCAGAACCGCTCGCGCAACGGGTGGCGGGTGGTCAGCGCGCGCAGCTCGGCGACCAGTTCGGCGGACCGGCCCGTGTCCAGGTCGGCGTCGATGCGGCGTTCGAGGACGGTGAGGCGCTCCTCCAGCAGCGGCTCGACCTCCTCGGCGTGCAGGACGTCGGAGCGCACGTCGGACAGCGGCTCACCCCGGTAGAGCGCGAGGGCGTCGGCGAACCGGCCCTGCTCGGTGAGGGCGCGGAAGACGTGCAGGTCCAGTTCGCCCGGTCCGACGTCGGCGACGTAGCCGTTGGGCGTGGTGCGCACCACGTTCACGTCGCCGAGGGCCTGGCGGAGGCGGGTCATGACCATCTGGAGGGTGGCGCGGGCGCGGTGGGGGCTCGGCGGGGCGCCGTCCCAGAGGCGTTCGACGAGGGTGTCGACGGAGACCGGTTCGTTGGCGTGCAGGAGCAGCGACGCCAGCAGGACCCGGGCCCTGCCCGCCGGGACCTGCACCGGCTCGCCGTCGCACCAGACCTCTAGAGGACCGAGCACCTTGAACGCAGTCCTCATATCCCTCCTCCGAGCGGGGGGCAGTTTACGGCCGGCCGCCGCAGGCGCGTGAGGTTCGCGTGACAGAGGTGTGAGGGCCGGTCGACACCATGGTTCGTGGGACGGCGAACCGTCCCGCTTCGAAGGAGGTGGTCCATCGCCCGGTGTCACCCCGTGGACTGATCCACCTTGCACGGAGGTGGGACCTGGAAACCCCCGACCCCGGGTCCCACCTCCCAACGGCACCCGACCCGCCCGCGGACCCCAGCCGCCGGCGTGAGTCGAGTGTGAGCGGGACCGGGCACAGTGGACACCGTTCACCGCGGGGCGGTTCCGGGTCAGGACGGCGGTCGGCAACACGGGGGGTGCCGCAGTCCTGGGACGGCGGGTCGGAGTTCGGGTGCGTCGTCATTCAGGGGGGTGGCGTACCGGACTCCGGCAGACCCGCCGGTGACCACCACGACCCGTGGACGTCCGTGCGCTCCCCCGTGCGGATGTCCGCGGGTCGCGTTCTTTCGGAGGTTCGGGAGGGGCCGCCCCACGCGCTGGGCGGTCCCTCCCGGCGTTTCCTGCGGTCCAACCAGAACGGGGCCACCCCTCGGAAGAGGAGTGGCCCCGTTCGCGGTGACTAGTCCGGCTGGATCCAGGCGAACTGGATGCGCTGCTGCCCGTGCTTGCGGGTGACCAGCGTCCCCCGGCCCGGCGGCTGGGGCGACGGCTTCAGGTTGCCCACGATCGCGCCCTCCTCCTTCGAGCCCGAACCGACCATGATCGGCGCCGAGATCTCCTTCAGCTTGCCCAGGATCGGGTCGTACATCGCCCTCGACGCGCCACCCATGCGCCGCGCCGCGATGATGTGCAGACCGACGTCCTTCGCCTGCGGGATGAACTCGGCCAGCGGGGCCAGCGGGTTCTGGGCGCCTTGGGGAGCGACGAGGTCGTAGTCGTCGACGACCACGAACAGCTCGGGGCCCTTCCACCACGACCGGTTCTTCAGCTGTTCCTGCGTCACGTCCGGACCGGGCAACCGGCCCGCCATGGAACCGCGCACGTCCTTGACCATGTCGGTCAACTGCGCCGACGACACGGCGTAGGACAGCAGGTGGTCGGTGTCGATCAGGCCCAGCATGGTGCGGCGGTAGTCGACGAGCATGATCAGCGCCTCGGACGAGGTGTAGCTGCTCATGATGCCGCGCACAATCGTCCGCAGCATGTTCGTCTTGCCCGCTTCGCCGTCGGCCAGCGCCATGAAGTGCGGGTCGGCGTCGAAGTCCATGTAGACCGGCGCCAGCTCGTCCTCGTTGACGCCGACCGGCACCAGGTGGCCCCGGTTCGGGTTGACCTGCTGCACCTGGGCCATGAACTCCGGGTACGGCAGCAGGTCGGGCAGCAGCCGGACCTGCGGCGCGCGCTTGCCGCGCCAGGCGGCGTTGACCTTGGCGACCATGTCCTGCACGCCCGCCGCCACGTTCTCCGCGTCCGAGGAGGCGTCGATGCGCGGCAGCGCGGTCAGGAAGTGCAGCTTCTGCGGCGACAGGCCACGACCCGGACGACCCGCCGGCACGTTGACCGCGACCTTCCGGTCCACGTCGGACTCGCTCGGGTCACCCAGGCGCAGCTCGAACCGCGTCGCCAGCAGGTCCTTCATCGCGGGCCGGATCTCCGCCCACCGGTTCGCCGCCACCACCACGTGCACGCCGAACGACAGACCCTGCGCGGCCAGCGCCTGGACCTGCGGTTCCAGCGCCTCGAACTCCTGCCGGAAGTTCATCCAGCCGTCGACGACCAGGAACGCGTCACCGAAGTCGTCGTCGCGGATCTCGCCGCGCCGCTTGCGGTTGCGGAACTCGACCATCGAGTCGATGCCCTGCGCCCGGAACCGGACCTCGCGCTCGGAGATCAGGCCGGACAGCTCGGCCACCATGCGGCGGGCCTTGTCCACGTCCAGACGCGACGCGAAGCCACCGACGTGCGGCAGGTTCTCCAGCGACGCGAGCGTGCCGCCACCGAGGTCGAGGCAGTAGAACTGCACTTCCTCGGGGGTGTGCGTCAACGCCATCGACGTGATCATGGTGCGCAGCATCATCGACTTGCCCGACTGCGGACCGCCCACGATCGCACCGTGGCCGGCCGCACCGGAGAAGTCCGCCCACAGCAGGTCGCGCCGCTGCTCGAACGGCTTGTCCACCACGCCCAACGGCACCTGCAACTTGCCGTTGGAGAAGAACCCGGGCGGCGTGAGGCCGCGGTCGTCGGTGGTCTGCAACGGCGGCAGGAGGGTGTCCAGCGACGGCGGCTCGTTCAGCGGCGGCAGCCACACCTCGTGCGCCGGCGGGCCTTGGCCCACCAGGCGGCCGACGATGACCTCCAGCTCGCTGGGCTCGTTGCTGTCCTCTTTTTCCTTCTCCTGCTTGACCGGTTCGACCGGTTTGACCGGTTCCTTGGGGATCTCGATGTAGTCCGGCACGAAGAACCGGGGCCGCTTGTCGCTGGACACCACGGCCGACGGACCGGCCACCTGGATGCCCGCGGGCCGGTACGGGCCGGACACGTACAGCGCCTTGAACCGGGTCAGCGGCGCGCCCTGCACGCCCAGGTAGCCCGAACCCGGGATGGGCGGCAGCTCGTAGGCGTCCGGCACGCCGATCGCGGCGCGCGACTCGGCGGCGGAGAACGTCTTCAGACCGATCCGGTAGGACAGGAACGTGTCCAGACCGCGCAGCTTGCCCTCTTCCAGGCGCTGCGAAGCGAGCAGCATGTGCATCTGGAGCGACCGGCCGACGCGGCCGATCTGGAGGAAGATGTCGATGAAGTCCGGCTTGGCGGTCAGCATCTCGGAGAACTCGTCGATGCAGATGAACAGCGCGGGCAGCGGGTCGAGGTCGGCGCCGTTCTCCCGGGCCTTCTCGTAGTCCCACACGTTCTTGTAGTTGCCCTTGGCCAGGACTTCCTGCCGCCGCGCGACCTCGCCCGCGATGGCGTCCTTCATGCGGTCGACCAGGGTCAGGTCGCCCGCCAGGTTGGTGATCGTCGCGGCGACGTGCGGGGCCTTGTCCAGGCCGAGGAACGTCGCACCACCCTTGAAGTCGACGAGGATCATGTTGAGCGACGTCGAGGAGTGCGTGGCCAGCAGACCGAGCACCAGCGTCCGGAGGAACTCCGACTTGCCGGAACCGGTCGCGCCGATGCACAGGCCGTGCGGGCCCATGCCCTCCATGGCCGCTTCCTTGATGTCCAGCTCCACCTGCTGGCCGAACTCGCCGATGCCGAACGGCACGCGGTAGCGGTCGCGGACCGGCCGGGGCCGCCACGCCTGCTGCACGTCGAAGGTCATCGGGTCGCCGGGCAGGCCCAGGAACTCGATCAGCGGCGGGTTGTTGGACATCGACAGCGGGTCCTCGTCGCTGCCGCCCGCGTCCACGCCGCCGATCCGGTACGGCGCGAGCCGGCGGGCCAGCGCCTCGGCCTCGACCACGGACAGCCAGTCCGGCGCGCCGAACCACTCGACGCCGCTGGCGCTGCGCGCGCCCAGCTTGTCGTCCTCGATGACCAGGCGCAGGCCGCGCCGGGCGGTCAGGTTGCCCAGCGACTCGGACAGGTCCAGCAGGGTGACCCCGACCAGGCCCTCTTCCAGGATGATCTGCTCTTCGCGGGTGACGTCGCCGTCGTCGATGAGGATCACGATGTGCGGCTGGTCGGCCGGCGGCGGCGCGTTGCGGGTGAACCGCTGGCGGTCGCGCAGCTGCTCGTCGAGCATCTGCTCGACCTCGGCCAGCGAACCGGCCATCATCCGCATCTGGCCGATGCCGTCCACGATGTTGGGGTGCTGCACGTGCGGCAGCCACTTCATCCACTCCCACTCGGCCTTGGTGCGGCCGGTGGTGACGACGGCGATGAGCAGGTCGTCCGGGGAGTGGAAGGTCGCCATCTGGGCGAGCAGCGCGCGGGCGAGGCCGCGCTTGACGTTCGTCTCGCCGAGCAGGCCGACCGCGGCGAAGCCGCGCAGCGCGATCGAGATCGGCAGGTCGGGCACCAGCGAGTGGGCGCGCACGAACCGGCGCAGCGCCAGCGTGGCGATCGGCTCCAGCTCCTCGACCGGGCCGGTCTGCGGCGGCACGAGGCGGGTGGCCAGGCGCTGCGAGCCGCGGCCCGCGCGCAGGTGGCAGAAGTCGGGGTCGTTCTGCCGGCGCTCCCACATGCGGCGGGTGGTGGCCAGCGACCACAGCATCTGCGGGTCGGGGTGCACCCACTCCCGCTCGGCGCGCTGCTCGTTGGCGGCTTCACGGGCCCGGTCGCGCATCTGGCCGAGGTACCGCAGGTAGTCCTTGCGGTCCTCGTTCATCTCGGCCTTCTTCTGGCCCTTGCCCGAGCCCATGCCGCCCGCCATCATGCCGACGGTCGAGACCATCATCATGGCGGGCATGATCATCGCAGCGGGGTTGCGCCCGCTGTAGCTGAACATCAAGACCATCATCCCGATGGACGACACGATCATGACGGCCGGCATCGCCTTCATCATGATGTTGCCGGGGATGATCCGGGGCACCTCGGGCGGTGGTTCGAGGTGGACCTCACCGCCCGGCGGACGGGGAGCAGCGAGGCGTGCCGTGCGCTTGAACTGCAACGTGCTCACCTAACAGGCACCTCTTCACACTCTCTCGAACCAACCCACGACAGCTACGACGACAACCAGCAACCAACGTCGCTGACGAGCGCGAACGCGCGCGGCGCGGTTGCAACGAGCGACAACCTCGTCGCAACCTTCGTTGCCACCCGACACTATGGCGCATCGGAACCCGTCACGAAGGTGGGTCCGGGAAATCCACCTCGCACGTGTTCGTCGGAACGGCCCTGTCCGGAGACCCGTTCCGGCCATACTGTGTCCCGCCCCTCCGGCCGGCCCGCCGAGCGGACCAATAGGGTCGGGGCGGCACGCAGACACGCAAGAGGACTTAGGGGGCCCTGGTGGCGACCGGTACGACGGTGTTCAGCCGGGTGACGGTGGTTGCGCCGCGCACGCGCATCGACGTCGCGCTCCCCGCCGACGTCGCGGTGGCCGACCTGCTGCCGATGCTGCTGGACATGGCCAAGGAGGCCACTCCGGACGGCGGTGTGCGGCACGGCGGGTGGGCGCTGGCCAAGCTGGGCGACAGCCCGCTGGACCCGAGCCGCACGCTGGCCTCGCTGGGCGTCGTGGACGGCGAGCTGCTCCAGCTGCGCAAGCGCAACGAGAACCCGCCGCCGCCGCTGTACGACGACGTGGTCGACGCGATCGCGGAGTCCGACCCGGACAGCTTCCGGCCGTGGACGAAGGACACCGCGCGCAAGTACGGGCACATCGCGGGCGCGCTGGCGCTGATCGCGGCGGCCGTCGCGGTGCTGCTGTCCGGCCCGCTGGCCGGTGGGTCGGGCCTGTGGCCGGCGATCTGCGCGGGCGCGATCGCGATCGTGGCGCTCG
Organism: Actinosynnema sp. CA-248983; assembly: GCA_050954585.1. Classification (GTDB taxonomy): domain Bacteria; phylum Actinomycetota; class Actinomycetes; order Mycobacteriales; family Pseudonocardiaceae; genus Actinosynnema. Next base: position 8,212,878 of record CP191863.1, read on the forward strand.
CGGCGGGCGCGGTCATCTCCCGGTCCTACAGCGCGACCGGCACCGGCGTGCTGATCGCCGCCGCGGGCGGGCTGCCCATGGCGTACGTGGCGGGCCTCTACACCGTCCCGGGCGCGATCGGCCGGCCGAACCTGCTGCTGGCCAGCGTGCTGGTGCTGATCTTCGCGTCGGCGGCGATCCTGCTCATCGGGCGCGGCATCACCGTGTTCATCGCGGCGGCGACGGCGGGTGCGCTGAGCGGCCTCGCGTTCCTGATCGGCATCTTCGTCGACCACCCGATCGTGGGAATCGCGGCGGCCACCGCGGCGGTGTCGCTGGCGGCGCTGTCCGCGCTGCCCCGGCTGACCATCCAGCTGGCCAAGCTGCCACTCCCGACCGTGCCGGGCAGTGCCGAGGACCTCAAGGAGGACACCGGCTTCCCCGAGTACGCGGTGATCGAGCGGCGCACCGCGAACGCCCACGAGTACCTGACCGGCATGATCATCGGCTGCGGCGGCACCGCCGCGGTGTTCTCGGTGATCGCCGCCGGTGACGGCACCGTCTGGGGCCCGATGCTCGCGGTCACCGTGGCGCTGGTGCTGATGCTGCGCGGCCGGGCCTACGCCAACGGCGCGCAGGCGGTGGCGCTGCTGGTCAGCGGCATGGTGACGGCGGCGGGCGTGCTGCTGGGCTGGCTCGTGCAGTCCTCGCTGGACAACCGGCTGCTGTTCGTGTTCGGCACGCTGGTGCTGGTCGGCGCGGCGGCCCTGGTGCTGGGCGTGATCTTCCCCGGTCAGAAGTTCTCGCCGGTGCTGCGCCGGACGGTGGACGTGCTCGAGGCGATCCTGATCGCCATCGTGCTGCCACTGGCCCTGGCGGTCATGGACCTGTACGTCTTCATGCGCCAGATCATCCCGGCCTGAGCCATGCGGAACACGACACGGAAGTCCGCCGCAGCGGTGGCCGTGGCGCTGACCCTGGTCACCACCCCCGGCGCCTTCGCCCAGCAGCCGACGACGACCACGCCGAACTCCACCCGACCGAACTCGGTGCCGCCGCCGGTCAACAAGGCCCTGCGCCCGGCGCTGGAGCCGCCCGTCGAGGACGTCCCGTACACCCAGAAGAACGTCTGCATCGCCTCCAACACCGGGAACAAGAACATCCCGAACAAGCCGTGGGGGCAGATGCAGCTGCGCCTGGAGGAGGCGCACCGGTTCGCCACCGGCAAGGACGTCAAGATCGCCATCATCGACACCGGCGTCAACGAGCACCCGCGCCTGGCGGGCCGGGTCATCGCGACCGGCGACTACGTCGAGACGGAGAAGAAGGGCACCGACGACTGCGACGGCCACGGCACCGAGGTCGCGGGCGTCGCGGCGGCCAGCCGGGACGACCAGACCGGTTTCATCGGCGCCGCGCCGGAGGCGGAGATCCTCGCCATCCGGCACACCAGCAGCAACTTCAAGTTCGAGCACCCGACCGACAAGAGCCAGAACCGCGACTCGGCGGGCAAGGTGGGCACCCTCGCGAAGGCGATCGTGGTGGCCACCGAAGCGGGCGCGAAGGTCATCAACATCTCGCTGACCTCCTGCGAGCAGCCGCACGAGCCGAGCCAGCAGGAGCGCGAACTCCAGGCCGCGATCGACTGGGCGGTCAACGAGAAGCAGGTCGTGATCGTCACCGCGGCGGGCAACTTCACCCAGAAGGACGGCTGCTCGCTGCAGAACGACCTGGAGGACCCGAACACGGTCAACATCGTCGCCTCGCCGCCGTGGTACGCCGACGACGTCCTGTCGGTCGCGTCGATCGGCCAGTCCGGCAACGTGTCGCCGTTCTCGGTGTGGGGCCCGTGGGTCAGCGTCGCCGCGCCCGGTGAGGACATCGTCACCCTGGACCCGAAGGGCCAGGGCCTGACCAACTCCAGCGAGGGCCCCACCGGCGCCACCCGAATCCAGGGCACCAGCTTCGCCGCGCCGTACGTGGCGGGCGTGGTGGCCCTGGTCCGTGAGCGCTTCCCCGACCTCAGCGCCAAAGAGGTCATGAACCGCATCAAGGCCACCGCCCAGCACCCGGGCAACCCCGGCGGCCGGGACAACAAGGTCGGCGCCGGCATGATCAACCCGGTGGCCGCGCTGACCGCGGAACTCCCGTCGGAACGCAAGGACTTCAAGCCGGCCCAGCCCACCCAGCTGATGACCGACCTGGACCCGCTGAACCCGCCGGACTCGACCCCGTTGATCGTGGCGCTGTCGGGCACGGTTGGCGGCGTGGGCCTCCTCCTGCTGACCCTGTTCATCGTCCACACCGTCAACCGCAACCGAGCCCGACGGGCAGCGGCTCCGGTCAAACGCTCAGTTCTCTGAAGCTCGCCACACGAAACGGGCCGCTCCCACCCGGAAGCGGCCCTTTCGCTTTCGCGGCGCGCAGCGCCAAGGGCAGGGCCGCCGAGGAGGACACAGCGCAACGCCGGGCTTCTTGCTCGTGTCATCCCCGCGTGGCCTGCCCGAAGAGCGTCGGTTCCCCTGGGCTGGGAGCCCTGCCAAGAGCAGCCGCTGCGCGGCGGTGGTCTCAGTCCTCGCCCAGCACCTGGGGCGCGGTCTTCTTGGGCTTGCCCAGGAGTTCCTCCGTCGTCCCGGTGATCCGGAACTTCGACTTGTGCTCCTTGTCCCCACCCTGCTGGCCGCCGGCACCCATGGCGCCCATCATGCCGCCGCCCATCATGCCCATACCCGCGCCACCGGGTGCGCCACCACGTCCGCCACCACCCGCCGCAGCAGCAGCCGGGGCCGGACCGGCCTCGGACGGACGGGGTTCCTGCACGGTCGTGTAGCCGCCCGCCCCCAGGCGCTCCGCAGGCGAACCTCCCGGAACACCGCCGGGCACCGACCCGCCACCACCGACCCCACCGCCGCCGACACCGCCACCCCCGACGCCGCCACCACCAGCCTTGGCCGGCTCAGGCGAGGGCGCAGGCGCAGGCGAACCCGCGGCAGGCGGAGCGCCCGCGCCACCACCGGCCGGCGGGCCGGCGGGCTTCTTGGGCTCGCTGAACGTCCAGTCCTTCTCCGGGTACTTGTGCTCCATCTTCACGTCGGCGAAATCGCCCGACTCCCCCGACACCCCGTCGCACAGCCGCAGAAAGGCCTCCAGGATGTCCCGGACCGACTCGTACAGCTCCTTCGCCGGGTCCCGCAGCTCGTCCAGCACCTCGACCACGCGCCGGTCGCCGTCCAGGGGCAGAGCCGCCGCACCCGACACCGTGTCGGCGGCCTCGGCGTACACGCGGGCCATGTCCTCGACGATGCCGCGGATGCCGTCGGCGGTCTGGTCCAGGGCGTCGCCCATGGCGTGCATGGCGTCGGACATGTCGTGCCCGGCCAGGCCCACGGACTGCATGTGCGCCACGAAGGACTCGGCGTCGCGGCCCTGCCAGGCGGAGTCCAGCTTGCCCAGCGGCTTGGTCAGGTCGCGCGTCACGTGCTCGGCGACCAGGCCGGCTTTGCGCCAGCGCTCGGCTTCCTCGTGCAGGTCGTTCCACGAGCCGACGACGGGCTCGAAGTAGTCCGCGACCAGGTCCTGGAGCCCGAGCCGGCGGCTGATGCCGGACAGGTAGTCCAGTTCGGCGCCGACCTCGGCGACCAGCTGCCGGCCGTCCTTGCCCCGCGTCACGAGTCCTCCAGGCGGCGGTGGGCCTTCTTGATCAGGGCGACGGCCTCGTCCTCCTGGCCGCCGTAGTGCTTGGCCACCTCGTGCAGGCCCTTGGACGCGGCCGTGAGCACCTCGCACGCACGGTCGAGCTGCTCGTTGAGCATCCCGGCCGCGCGCGTGTACGCCTCGGACGTCCGGAGGGTCTTGCCCAGCTCGCCGAAGCTGTGCGGGCGCACCGGGGCGGACCTCAGTTGCTCCCGCGCTCTGGACAGCTCCTCAGCCGCCTCGTCGACGCGCTGCGCGTACAGCTCCACCCACCGCGCGTCGACGCTGACCTTGCCGGACCCGGACCCCGAAGCCGCGGGGCGTCGTGACTCGTACACCCGGACACCTCCCTCAAGCGTCAGGTGTGACGGTCCCGGCCGCCCCGGGGTTCCGCCGATCAGCCGCCGGATGCCTTCTTCGCCTGCTCCTCCGGGAGCAGGCCGATGTTCTTCGGCACCGGGATGGAGTCCCAGCTCCGGATGGCGTCATTCCGGTTGAGCTGCGGCCCGTTGGGCAGCAACCGCAGGATCGACTCCGGACCGGGCACGAACTGGTCGCCCAGGCCCAGCGCGCCGGAGATCACCGTGTCCGGGATGCCGTACTTCACGCCACGGCCGGTGATCAGGTGGATCGGGCCGCTCTTGAAGTCCTGCGTGGACGTCGCCGAGCGGACCACGGCCGACTTGCCCGGGGCCATGATGAACTTGCTCACGGCCTCGCCGGTCGCGCCGACCTGGTTGATGTTCACCGCGACCGAGTTGTCCGGGACCGGCAGCGACGGCGCGATGGTCACCTGGGTGTGCTGGGACTTGTTGTCCGCGTTGACGTTCTCCGCCCGCCAGCCCAGGCACACGACCCGGTTGTTCTGGTTGGGCTCCAGCACGTCCGGCACGTCGGACGGGTAGTCCTGGAAGTCCAGCTTCTCGGACGGCTCCTTGGTGTCGATCCTGGCGATGTCGACGACCTTCGGCTCACCCTGCGTGTTGGCGGCGCGGATCAGGTCGCCCGCCGCGCGGCTGATCTTCTGCAGGCCGTCCTTGAGCGCCACGTAGAACTCCGAATCGGCGCCGGTGCGCTTGACCTCGATCACGTTGCCGACCCTCAGGCCGGGGACGCCGTTGAGGTAGGTCACCGGGTCGTTGCGGCCGGTGATCTTCGGCGCTTCCAGCGGCTTGGCCTCGGGGATGGCGTTGAGCAGGCCGGCGCTGATCGCGCGGACGGTCTTCTCCTTGAGGTTCAGCGCGTTCTGGACGGCGGGGTCGGTCAGGTTGACCTTGGCCCGCACGGTCGACGTCGAGGTGATCTTCGAGTTCACCGGGGCCTTGTAGATCAGGTACGCCTGCTTGTCGTCGGTGCCCGCCTGGACCAGCAGCGCCTTGTTGCCGTCCAGCAGCGAACCGCCGCTCATGCCCGCGATGACCGTCGTCTCGAACTTCTTGTTGGACGTCGGGTTGTTCAGCGACTCGTCGAGGTCGAGCGTGTCGCACACCGACCACTCCGCGCCGATCCGGTCCTCCGGCTTGCCTGGCAGCACGTCGGGGCCGTCCGGGATGCCGGTGAGCCGGCCCTTGGGCAGCTTGGCCAGGGTCTTCTCGCTGACCAGCTTCGGCTCGCCGCCCGCGACCTGCGGCACCGCGTTGACCCCCCCGGCCTGGGCGTCACCGCCGCCGACCTCCTGGGCCTTGTCCGGGTTCGACTGGTTGAGGATCAGCAGTCGGGCCGACGCCAGGTTGGTCATCGGGATCAGCTGCTTCGTGCCGCCCTGACGGATCACGTAGACCTGACCCGTCTCCTTGGAGATGGCGATCTGCGTGTCGTCGTCGAGCTTCGGGTCCGGCGAGAAGAAGCCGAACACGAGGAAGCCGATGAGTCCGATCACGCCGAGGATCACACCCACAGCGGTGGCACGCGAGTGCGTGCGCATCGGGTCGTGCAGCATCACCGCGTCTCTGCGCACCAGGGCGGACTGCATCCTGCGCAGCACGAAGCGGTAGGCCTGGACCTGTGACTTGGTGGTGGGTGTTGATGCCATTCTCGGCTCGCTGCTCTCCCAGTCGCGGTACGGTCTGCACGATAGCCGGACGGCGGGTGGCGCGTGTGCGGGTTGGTCAGACCCGGTCGGTCCACCAGCCGAACGCCGACGGGAAAGAGAACCAGATCGGATGTCCGTGACCACCCCACATCCGGGTCAACCGAACCCTGCCATGGCCCGCCCGCAGGGCGGCCCCGGCGGCCCTGGTGGCCCCGGCGGTCCCGCGCAGGCACCGGGCGGCGGCGTGCGCGCCGCCCTGCTCCGGGCACGTCGGCGCGCGACCGGGGCCAGCCTCGGCGCACTGCCGGTCGCCAACCTGGTTGTCCTCGAAGTCGGCGTCGCCGTCGGCCTGATCCTGCTCGCCATCGGCACCACCGGTGACAAGGTCGCGCCCGCACTGCTCTACACCGCGGGCGGGATCGTGCTGATCGCGCTGATCCTCGCGTTCACCCGGTCGCGTGGCCGCTGGCTGACCCAGTGGATCGGCCTGGTCGTCCGCTACACGTTCCGCTCCCACGGGCGCAGCGCCAAGCGCGGCGGCCCGGTGGAGATGAAGCCGCCGTCGGAGGAAGAGGCCTCCGTCATCGGTTCGGACGACCCGCGCGTGGCGCTGCTGCGGCTGGCCGTGCCGGACCTGGTGGTGGCCAAGGGCACCGACCACGAGCGCCGGCCGCTGGGCTTGGCGTGGCACCAGGGCGCGTGGACCGCCGTGCTGCTGGTCGACCCGGCGCCCGGCCTGATCAACGCCGTGGGCACCGCGCCGGCGCTGCCGCTGGGCGCGCTCGCGCCGTGCCTGGAGGACCGCGGCGTGGTGCTGGACGCCATCTCGGTGATCTGGCACTGCTACCCCGGCTCCGCGGCGCTGCCCGCGAACTCGCCGGCCCTCAACTCCTACATGGAGGTCCTCGGCCCGCTGCCCGCGGCGGCCCGGCGCACCACGTGGATCGCGGTGCGGCTGGACCCGAAGCGGTGCGCGGCGGCGATCCGCGAGCGCGGCGGCGGCGTCGTGGGCGCGCACCGGGCGCTGATCGGCGCGCTGTCCCGGGTCCGCAACGCCCTGGAGTCCGCGGGCGTGACGATCCGCCCGCTGGACTCCGACGAGCTGATCCGCGCGGGCATCTCCGCCGCCGAGCTGACCTCGGTGGCGGGCACGAACAACCCGGTGTCGCTGCGCGAGAAGTGGGGCGGCGTCACCGCGGGCGGCGTCGGGCACGCCTCCTACGCGATCACCCGCTGGCCCGCGAAGGGCATGCGCAACAACCTGAACGCGCTGACCGGCGTCCGGGCGCTGTCCTCGACGCTGTCCATGACGATCTCGCCGAGCAGCGAGCAGGGCCAGGTCGGCCTGCGCGGCCTGGTGCGGGTCTCCGCGCGCACACCGTCCGAACTGGACCGCGCGGACGACCGGCTGAAGGCGTTGGCGGACAGGCTCGACATCACGCTGACCCCGTTGAACGGGCTACAGGTCGCCGGCCTGGCCGCCACCCTGCCGCTCGGAGGTGTCGCGTGAGCAACAGCCGCCTGCTGGACAACCGGGGCTCCGGGCGCGGGGTCGCGCCGGAGTTCCTGGTCGCGCCGCAACTGCTGGACGTGGTCAGCCCGTCGGGCGACCGCGGCGGCATGGTGCTGGGCTCGGGCCTGAAGGGCGAGCCGCTGACGATCTCCGTGCTGCGGTCCGCGCCGACCCGCATGGTCGTGGTCGGCGGCCTGTACCTGGCGCGCCAGATCGCGCTGCGGGCCATGGCGACCGGCGCGTGGATCACCGTCGCGACCGGCCGGCCGCAGGCGTGGCAGCCGGTGGTGCGGGCGGCGGGCACCGGCCCGGACGGGCGTCCCGCGCCGACCGTGCAGCTGCGCCGGCTCTCGCCGGTGGACCTGCCGCGGCCGTCGGAGGACGCGCCGCTGCTGGTCGTGCACGACGGCGGGCACGTGCCGCAGGAGCTTTTCCCGCCGCGCTCGCCGTGGCAGACGACCATGTACGTGCTGCCCTACCTGCACCCGCAGGCGTCCGGCACGGCGAATTCCGCGGACCTCGTGCTGCTCCAGCGGCTGCCCGTCGGGCAGGCGCAGTTGGCCTCGCAGATCTGGCGGTTGCCGCCGCAGATGGCGCACCAGTTGACGACGTTGAAGGACGACCAGGTGATCGCGCTGGGCGCCAACCTGTGGCGGCCGTTGCGGCTGGTCACCACGCCCGGTGAGCAGCAGATCCTGGGCGCCGTGCGCCGCGGCGACTGATCCCACCCGCATTCACGTGCCCCGGACCGCTGGTCCGGGGCACGTTTTGTTTCCGGCGTCCAGTCACGCTCCGCAGTACTTCATTCACAGGCCGGCCCATAACTGTGGAGAGGCCGTCCGGCTTGTATTCACCGCGAATTCTTGCGCTCCCACCGCCGGGCGAACTAGGAACTGACTCACCGTGTCCGGGCGGTTTCGCCGCGGTGATCCTCGCCGCGGTGATCCTCCCGGGCGCACACCCTGCGAAGAGGAGAACCCCTGCGATGCGAGACTCCCGCGCGTCCTGGACCAGGCGGGTGACCGGCGCCGGCCTGGCCACCGGCACCGCGTTCGCCGTCACCGCCGCGCTGACGACGTTCACCGCCGGCGCCACCGAGGGCGAGATCCTCGGCCTCGACGCCCCGAACGCCGTCAAGGACAGCTACATCGTCGTGCTCAAGGACGCGGGCGCCGCCAGCGCCGAGACGTTGAGCAGCAAGTACCAGGCTTCGGTCAAGCACACCTACACCACCGCCCTGCGCGGCTTCTCCGCCACGATGAGCGAGGCGCAGGCGCGCCGGCTCGCCGCGGACCCGAGCGTCGAGTACGTCAAGCAGGACGCCGAGGTGAAGATCTCCGGCACCCAGACGCCGACGCCGTCGTGGGGCCTGGACCGCATCGACCAGGCCGCCCTGCCGCTGAACAACTCGTACACGTACCCGAACGAGGGCGAAGGCGTCACCGCCTACATCATCGACACGGGCATCCGGTTCTCCCACAGCGACTTCGGCGGGCGCGCGGTCACCGGCCGCGACACCGTCGACAACGACAACGACGCCACCGACTGCAACGGCCACGGCACGCACGTCGCGGGCACCGTCGGCGGCACCAAGTACGGCGTGGCCAAGAAGGCCAAGCTGGTCGGCGTGCGGGTGCTGAACTGCTCCGGCTCCGGCACCTACGCGGGCGTCATCGCGGGCATCGACTGGGTGACCCAGAACGCGGCCAAGCCGGCCGTGGCGAACATGTCGCTGGGCGGCGGCGCGGACGCCACCGTCGACCAGGCGGTCCGCAACTCCATCGCGGCGGGCGTGACCTACGGCCTCGCGGCGGGCAACGACAACGGCGCCAACGCGTGCAACACGAGCCCGGCCCGCACCGCGGAGGGCATCACGGTGGGGTCGACGACCAACACCGACGCGCGCTCGTCGTTCTCGAACATCGGCACCTGCCTGGACATCTTCGCGCCGGGCTCGTCCATCACGTCGGCCTGGCACACCGGTGACACCGCCACCAACACCATCAGCGGCACCTCGATGGCGACCCCCCACGTCGTCGGCGCGGCGGCCGTCTACCTGGCGGCGAACCCCACCGCCACCCCGCAGCAGGTGCGCGACGCCCTGGTGAACGGCGCGACCAGCGGCGTCGTCGGCAACGCCGGCACCGGCTCCCCGAACAAGCTCCTCCGCCTGGTCGGCGGCACCACCCCGCCGCCCACCGGCTGCGCGCCCAAGACCAACGCGACCGACGTGAACGTGCCCGACCTGGGCACCGCCACCAGCACCATCACGATCACCGACTGCGCGGGCGCGGCCGGCGCGACGGCCACCGTCGAGGTGCACATCAAGCACACCTACCGCGGTGACCTGGCGATCGACCTGATCACGCCGAGCGGCGCGGTCAAGCAGCTCAAGGTGTCGAACGGTTCGGACAGCGCCGACAACGTGGACGCGACCTACACGGTCAACCTCTCCACCGAGACGGCCAACGGCAACTGGCAGCTCCGCGTCCGGGACGTCTACGCCCAGGACACCGGCTACATCGACAGCTGGACCCTCGACCTGTAGGTCGCGCGGCTCCGGGCAGCACAACGAACGGCCCCCACCTCCTTCCGCCGGTGGGGGCCGTTCTGCTGCACGGCCACCCGTTTGGCAGGGCCGTTCCCGATCACCCTCGACCTGGCCGACCTCCTCCGCTGAGCCCCACCCCGGACCGCACCGCCGCCCGCTCCCGGCACGCTTCCAGCGCCTCCAGCACCCGCGGCCACGTGCAGGGCGGGTCCGTGGACCGGTTGTGCGCCGCCATCCGCGCCCGCAACGACCGGTCCGACACCAGCCGCACCAACGCGGCAGCCAGGTCGTCCGACAGCAACCCCTCCACGCCGTCGCGCACGAAGTCCGCCACCCCGGTCCCTGGCCGCGCCACCACCGGCACGCCGGCCGTCCGCGCCTCCAACGTCGCCAACCCGAAGGCCTCGCACACGGTCGGGTTCACGAACACGTCCGCCGACGCCAGCAACCGCGACACCCCCTCGCGGTCCAGCCGACCCGGCAGGTTCACCCAGTCCATCCCGTGCCGCCGCACGTACCGCCGCACCGCCCCCATCTCCGGACCGTCACCGGCCAAGGTCGCGCGCACACCACCCGCCGCCGAGGACACCTCCCGCAGCACCGACAGCAGGTGCATCGGCTGCTTGCGCGACGCCATCCGCCCCACCGACACGACGTGCACCGACCCGCCCGACCGCTGCGAAGGAATGCCCCGCCACAACGACGGCGTGACACCGTTGGGCACGACGAACACCTCCACCGGCAGCGCGACCCGCACCCGCGCGGCTGCGGCCTGGGACACCGCCGCCAGCACCAGTGGCGACCGCGACCAACCGTCGACCCGGTCCAGGAAGCGGTAGCACCACTGGACCGCCGGGTCCCACATGCTGTGCACGACGGCGACCGTGGGCAGCCCGAGCTTCAGCGCCGACCGGATGCCCGACCACGCGAACGGCGACACCGCACCGACGTGCACGTAGACGACATCCGCCCCCAAAGACCCCAGCAACCGGTCCAGGTGGTGACCGGCGCGCAGGTGGATCGGCGGGCCGAAGGGCATGGCGACCGGGTGGACCGCACAACCCGGCGGCCGGGTGGCGTGCCGGGTCGCGGTGATCACGTGGACCTCGGCACCGGCCCGGCGCTGGGCGTCGGCGAGACCGGCCACCTGGACCTCGATGCCGCCCAGGCGCGGCAGGAAGCAGTCGCTGACGTGGATGATCGACACAGGGACTCCCGTCAAGCCGCTGAACGGAGCAACTGACACTCTTACACCTGTGAGCCGAACCTGCGTGTTCTTCCACGCCCATCCAGACGACGAAGCCCTCCTGACGGGGGGCACGATGGCCCGCCTCGCCGCCGAGGGGCACCGGGTGGTCCTGGTCGTCGCGACCGCCGGCGAGCGCGGGTTGTCCGCTCACGAAGAAGACCTCGGGGCCGTCCGGACGAAGGAGGCACACCGGGCGGCGAAGGTGCTCAGGTGTGCGCGGGTGGAGTTCCTCGGTTACGCGGACTCGGGACTGGACGGCCGAGCAGGGGCGTCGGAGTCGCAGGGCGGCCGGACGTGCTTCGCGCGGGCGGACGTGCCGGAGGCGGCCGGGCGGTTGGCGGAGATCCTGCACGAGGAGCGCGCCGACCTGCTCACGACGTACGACCCGGTCGGCGGCTACGGGCACCCCGACCACGTCCAGGTCCACCGCGTCGGCGCGCTGGCCGCCGAACTGGCGGGCACACTGAGGGTGTGGGAGGCGACGGTCGACCGGACCCTGCTGCTCCGCGCCCTCCGGCTGGCCCGGGTCGCGCGGCGGTTCGACCTGACCCCGTTCCGGACGGCCTACACGCCCCGCGCGGGGATCACGCACGCGGTGGACGTCCGCCGGTACGCGGGGTGCAAGCGGGCGGCCCTGGCGGCGCACGCGACGCAGACGACCGGCGGCGACCAGACCCGCACGGTGAGCGCTCTGCTGAGCCTGCCGCCACCGCTGTTCCGGCTGGTCATGGGCACGGAGTGGTACATCGAGCGCAAACGCTTGCGGGCAAGGTGACTCCGCAGCGGCAACGGCAGCCGCAGCCGCCGGCGCAGAAGCAGCCGCCGAAATTGTCGGTACCCCGTGCGACCATGGAACCGGGGGCCGGAGGCCGCGCCCGACGCCGCCTCAACCTGCTCGCCTCGCTCGCCTCCCTGGCCCTGGCCGTGTGGCTGGTCGTCGCGCTGATCCCCCGGATCGGCGGCGTCGGCTGGGCCACCATCACCGCCCACCTCGCCGCCGTCAGCACCGCCGCCCTCGCCGGCCTGACCGTGCTGTGGCTGGCCGGCCTCTGGGCCTACACCTACGTCCTGACCGGCTCGCTGCCCGGCCTGCGCAACACCCAGGCGTTCAGCCTCAACGCGGCGGGCAGCGCGATCAGCAACCTGTTCCCGTTCGGCGGCGCGGCGGGCGTCGCGGTGACCGTCGTGATGGCGTCGAGCTGGGGGCACACGGCCCGCGCGATCACCACGTCGACCATCGTCAGCGGTCTGTGGAACGCCCTGGGCCGGGTCGCCCTCCCGCTGGTCGCGCTGGCCGTCCAGGGCGCGGCGGTGCTCGGGCGCACGGTCCTCGCCGCCACCCTCACCACGGCGGCGGTCCTGGTCGTCGCGGTCGCCGCGCTGACCAGGCTGCGCTGGCTCAGCGGCGTCCTCAAGGGGCGCGCACGCCGGTTCGTGGTGCGGCTGCGCCGGCAGAACGCGCACGTCATCAAGCGGAACTGGGCGAAGATGACCACCGGCATGGTGGTCTACCTGGCCCTCCAGGCCCTGCTGCTGTGGTGCTGCCTCGCGGTGACCGGCGTCGACCTGTCGCTGGGCGCCCTGGTCGCGGCGTTCGCGGTCAGCCGGCTGCTCACCCTGGCCGTGGTCACCCCGGGCGGCTTCGGGGTCAGCGAGAACGGCACCATCGCCCTGCTGGTCGCGCTGGGCACGCCCGCCGCGCCGGCCGTCGCGGGCGTGCTCCTGTTCGCCGTGTTCACCTACCTCGCCGAGATCCCGATGGGCGGCGTGGCGTGGCTCAACTGGTCGGTGCGCCGCGCACGTTCCGCGTGACCAGCGCCCGCGCGGCCAGCTCCGAGTCCTCCGGATAGTCCACCCGAACGAGTGACAAACCGTGCGGCGGAGCGACCGTGACTTCACTCGACCGAGCGGTCGACGACAGCAGCGACGCGGGCCACTCGACCGGCTTGCGCCCCTCCCCGACGGCCAGCAGCGCCCCCACCAGGCTGCGCACCATCGAGTGGCAGAACGCGTCCGCCGACACGAACGCCGTCAGCACGTCCCCGTCCCGCGCCCAGGACAGCCGCTGCAACTCGCGGATCGTGGTCGCGCCCTCCCTGCGCTTGCAGAACGCGCAGAAGTCCCGCTCCCCCAGCAGCAGCTCGGAGGCCGCGTTCAGGGCGTCCAGGTCGAGCGGACGCGGCCAGGCCAGGGTGTCCAGCCGCCGCAGCGGCGAGGCCCCGAAGGGCGCGTCGGTCACCCGGTACTCGTAGTACCGCCGCAACGCCGCGAACCGCGCGTCGAACTCGGCCGGCACCACCCGCGCGGAGAACACCCGCACGTCGGTCGGCAACGCCCGCGCGAGCCGCCGCGGCAGCCCTTCGACGTCCACCGACGCGGGCAGGTCGGCGTGCGCGACCTGGCCGGACGCGTGCACGCCGGCGTCGGTCCGCCCCGCCACGGTCAGGGACACGTCCTCCCGCAGCACGGTGGACATCGTGTCCTCCAGCACCCCGCACACCGTCCGCCGACCCGGCTGGCGCGCCCACCCCGAGAACTCCGTGCCGTCGTAGCCCAGGTCGAGGCGCACACGAACGAGCCCGTCGCCCCGCGAGGGGACGACGGGCTCGTCGGCGGTCGGGTCCGTCAGGACTCGTCCTTCTTGTCCTCGGCCTTCGGAGCGGCCTCGGCGGCGCCCTCGGCGGGCTCCTCCGCGGCGTCCTTGGTGGCCGACTCGGGCGCCTCGGCGTCCTGGTCGGCGGCGTCGGCGGCCTTGGTCTCCTCGACCTCGGTCACGGCCGGCTTGACCTCGTCCTTGGCGAACTTGGTCTTGCGGGCGCGCTCGGCCTCGGAGGTGACGGTCTTCTCCGGCACCAGCTCGATCACGGCCATGGGGGCGTTGTCACCCTTGCGCGGCAGCGTCTTGGTGATGCGGGTGTAGCCGCCGGCGCGGTCCGCGAACTGCGGGCCGATCTCCGCGAACAGCTTGTGCACGACGTCCTTGTCGCGGATGACCTTGAGGATCTCGCGACGGTTGTGCAGGTCGCCGACCTTGGCCTTGGTGATCAGCTTCTCGGCGTACGGGCGCAGCCGCTTCGCCTTGGCCTCCGTGGTCGTGATCCGACCGTGGGTGAACAGCGACGTGGCCAGGTTGGCCAGCATGAGCCGCTCGTGGGCCGGCGAGCCCCCGAGACGGGGTCCCTTGGTGGGGGTGGGCATCGAATTGCTCCTCGGATTTCTTTCTGATCCTCTGCTCCGGCCCGGCCGCTAAGCGGCCTCAGAGCTGCTCGGTCTCCGCGTAGTCGTGGCCGTCGTCGTGGTTGTCCACGGACGTGTCCGCGGCGCCCCAACCCTCGGCGGGGTAGTCGGACGCGGCGGCCGACGGGTCGAACCCGGGCGGGCTGTCCTTCAACGCGAGGCCGAGGCCGACGAGCTTCATCTTGACCTCGTCGATCGACTTCGCGCCGAAGTTGCGGATGTCCAGCAGGTCCGCCTCGCTGCGCGAGACCAGCTCGCCCACCGTGTGGATGCCCTCGCGCTTGAGGCAGTTGTAGGACCGGACGGTGAGGTCCAGGTCCTCGATCGGCATCGCGAACGCCGCGATGGTGTCCGCCTCCGCGGGAGACGGTCCGATCTCGATGCCCTCGGCGTCGACGTTCAGCTCGCGCGCGAGACCGAACAGCTCCACCAGGGTCTTGCCCGCGGACGCGACGGCGTCGCGCGGCGTGATGGAGGGCTTGGTCTCGACGTCGAGGATCAGCTTGTCGAAGTCGGTCCGCTGCTCGACACGGGTGGCCTCGACCTTGTAGGTCACCTTCATGACGGGCGAGTAGATCGAGTCGACCGGGATGCGGCCGATCTCGGCGCCGGCCTGCTTGTTCTGGACGGCGGGGACGTAGCCGCGACCGCGCTCGACGACGAGCTCGATCTCCAGCTTGCCCTTGCCGTTCAGGGTGGCGATGTGCAGGTCGGGGTTGTGCACGGTCACACCGGCCGGGGGCACGATGTCACCGGCGGTCACCGCACCGGGGCCCTGCTTGCGCAGGTACATGGTCACCGGCTCGTCCTCCTCGGAGCTGACGACCAGCTCCTTGAGGTTGAGGATGATGTCGGTGACGTCCTCCTTCACACCGGGGACCGTCGTGAACTCGTGCAGCACGCCGTCGATGCGGATGCTGGTCACGGCGGCGCCGGGGATGGAGGACAGCAGGGTGCGGCGGATGCTGTTGCCGAGGGTGTAGCCGAAGCCCGGCTCCAGCGGCTCGATGACGAACCGGGAGCGGGTCTCGTTGACCGCTTCCTCGCTGAGCGAGGGGCGCTGGGAAATCAGCACTGGGTTCTTCCTTTCTCAACCCGACGACCGCCATATGACGCCGGGAACGCCAGTCGCGGAGACCGGCAAACGCGTTCGGCACACCATTCCGTGCCGTCGCGGGACCCGATCGGCGGGCGACCGGAGCCGCCCGCCGAGAGGATCACTTCGAGTAAAGCTCGACGATGAGCTGTTCGGTCACCGGCGTGTCGATCTGCGCCCGCTCCGGCAGCTGGTGCACCAGGATGCGCAGGTTGGACTGCACGACCTGGAGCCACGCCGGGATGGGCCGGTCACCGAAGGACGCGCGCGCGGCCTCGAAGGGCAGCGTCGGGAGCGACTTCGGCTTCACGTCGATGATGTCGAACTTCGACACCCGGTAGCTCGGGATGTTCACCTTCTGGCCGTTGACCAGGAAGTGCCCGTGGCTGACCAGCTGGCGAGCCTGGCGACGGGTGCGCGCGAGGCCCGCGCGGTACACCACGTTGTCCAGACGGGACTCCAGGATCTGGAGCAGGTTCTCACCGGTCTTGCCGGTGCGGCGGACCGCTTCCTCGTAGTAGCGGCGGAACTGCTTCTCCAGCACGCCGTACGTGTAGCGGGCCTTCTGCTTCTCCTGGAGCTGGAGCAGGTACTCCGACTCCTTGATGCGACCGCGGCCGTGCTGGCCGGGCGGGTAGGGACGGCGCTCGAACGCCTGGTCCCCACCGACGAGGTCGACCTTGAGCCGGCGCGAGATGCGGGTGGCCGGTCCGGTGTAGCGAGCCATGTGTGCTTACTCCTCCCCGTGCCTCAGACCCGGCGCCGCTTGGGCGGGCGGCAGCCGTTGTGGGGCTGCGGGGTCACGTCCTGGATGGTGCCGACCTCGAGACCGGCGGCCTGGAGGGAACGGATCGCGGTCTCGCGGCCGGAGCCGGGACCCTTCACGAACACGTCCACCTTGCGCATGCCGTGCTCGGCGGCCTTGCGGGCGGCGTTCTCGGCGGCCATCTGCGCCGCGAACGGCGTCGACTTCCGCGAGCCCTTGAAGCCCACGTGGCCGGCGGACGCCCAGCTGATCACGTTGCCCAGCGGGTCCGTGATGGACACGATGGTGTTGTTGAACGTGCTCTTGATGTGCGCCTGGCCGTGCGAGACGTTCTTCTTTTCCTTGCGCCGGACCTTCTTGACCCCGGCGCCCGTGCGGGACTTGGGTGGCATATCTGGGTGATCTCCTACTTATGGGTGCGCGAGGTTACTTCTTGCCGGCCTTCTTCTTGCCCGCAACGGTCTTCTTCGGACCCTTACGAGTACGCGCGTTCGTCTTGGTGCGCTGCCCGCGGACGGGCAGGTTGCGACGGTGGCGCAGACCCTCGTAGCAGCCGATTTCCATCTTGCGGCGGATGTCGGCCTGAACCTCGCGGCGGAGGTCACCCTCGACCTTGAAGTTGTTCTCGATGTAGTCCCGCAGCTTGGCGAGGTCGTCGTCGCTGAGGTCCTTGACGCGCAGGTCAGCGGAGATCTCAGTGGCGGTCAGCAGCTCCTTCGAGCGCGTGCGACCGATGCCGAAGATGTAGGTGAGCGCGATCTCCATCCGCTTCTCGCGGGGGAGGTCGACGCCAGCGAGTCGTGCCATGCGGCGATTGCTCCTGTCGTGTTCTCTCCAGGTCTGCTCCCCGCCCGCTTCCGGGACTGACTCGCTGTTGTCAGTTCCGACCGCTCTCACGGTCGGCGTCCCGGCCCCGGCCTGGAGTCCGGGGGTGTGCTCCTCGGTGGTGCGTCGAGGAGCAGGTGCGGGGAGGCTTGCTTGTCTGCGTCGGTGAGGACGCTGCGACGTGGCTGTCTGCTCAGCCCTGGCGCTGCTTGTGGCGCAGGTTCTCGCAGATGACCATGACCCGGCCGTGGCGGCGGATCACCTTGCACTTGTCGCAGATCTTCTTGACGCTCGGCTGGACCTTCACGCCTGAGCTCTCCTGCTGGTAGCCCCGGTGCACCGGTCGCCCGGTGTCACCGTGGAGGTCACTTGTAGCGGTAGACGATGCGCCCGCGGGACAGGTCGTAGGGCGAGAGCTCCACGACAACCCGGTCCTCAGGGAGGATGCGGATGTAGTGCTGACGCATCTTGCCGCTGATGTGTGCCAGGACCTTGTGCCCGTTCTCCAGCTCGACGCGGAACATCGCGTTGGGGAGCGGTTCGACTACGCGGCCCTCGACCTCAATGGCCCCGTCCTTCTTGCCCATGTCCTCCGCGTTTCGTGACGGTGGTTAGCTTCCACTTGGGTGCGGGCACGCGGAACCCCGACTCCTTCAGGCCCTTGCGAACCTGCCAGCCGGCGGTAAGGTGCGTCACAGGCATGGCGGAACCGGCGCTACGTGTGCGCCACCCGTCCATAGTACGCGCGTTGGCGGGGATGCCCAAATCGGGCCCCTGAGCACGCCTAGGGCTGCGTGCGACCGCGCCCCACGGAGAGCCACACCACACCCAGGACCGAGCCCCAGGGCAGCGCCACCCACAGGAACCACGGGTAGACCCAGCCCTCGCCACCGAGGACGCTCACCAGCAGCCAGAGCGCGAAGTTCAACGCGCTCACGCTCAGCCAGATCGTGGTCAGCACCTTCATCGCCGACGGTCCCTTGCGCTTGGCCTTCACCGGCGGCGGGGGTGGCGGCAGGGGCCGCTCGACCACCTGGGGCAGGTCCGCGGTCAGGGCGGCCAGCTCGCCGCGGGTCTTCGCCTGCCAGACCGCCACGACCCGCTGGTCGAACTCGGCCAGGTCCAGGCTGCCCTCGGCGTGGGCCCGGTGGAGGAGTTGCTGCACTACTTCGCGCTCGGCATCGGACGCCCGCATGTCCTCGGGCCGCACGGGGTGGCTCACGGGTCCCATGGTGGCGCGCTCCGGCCTGGGCGGACAGGGGGCTAACCCCCGTATCCGGGTCCGGCGGCCCTCAGCCCTGCCGAACGCCTCGCACGTGCGCACGCCTGAGACTGTCGGTGGCCCGTGGGACGATGGAAGCGGGGGCCGGAGGCCGGCCCCTCGTCAGCCCTGGTCGAGCGCGGTGAGCACCCACGGGCCGTCGTCGGTGATGGCCACCGAGTGCTCCCAGTGGGCGGCGCGCGACCCGTCCGTGGTCACCACGGTCCAGCCGTCGTCCAGCTCCGCGGTCCGCTCGCTACCCAGCGTCAGCATCGGCTCGATCGCGATCGCCATGCCGACCTTCAGGCGCGGCCCCTTGCCGGGCTTGCCGTAGTTCGGCAGGAACGGGTCCATGTGCATCTTCGTGCCGATGCCGTGGCCGCCGTAGCCCTCGACGATGCCGTACTCGATGCCGTCCCGCTCGCCCGCCAGGATCGTCGCCGACTCGATGGCGAACGAGATGTCGCTGAGCCGACCACCCGGGACGGCCGCCTCGATGCCGGCCAGCATCGACGCGCGGGTCGCCTCGGACAGCTTCAGCTCCGCCTCGGTCACCGTCCCGACCGCCAGGGTCACCGCCGAGTCGCCGTGCCAGCCGTCGAGGATGGCGCCGCAGTCGATGGAGATGAGGTCGCCCTCGGCCAGCACCTGGGTCTTGCTCGGGATGCCGTGGACCACCTGCTCGTTCACCGACGCGCAGATGCTCGCCGGGAACCCGTGGTAGCCCTTGAAGCTCGGGATCGCGCCGGCGTCGCGGATCGACTGCTCCGCCAGCTCGTCCAGCTCGGCCGTGCTCACGCCGACCTTGGCGTGCTCGGTGAGCAGCGCCAGCGTGCGGGCCACGACCAGGCCGGCGGCCCGCATGGCCTCCAGCTGGCCGCGGCTCTTGATCTCGATCATGCGGTCACCCGGGACGATCCTGCGCAGCGCATCGAGCAGGCCACCGGTCACCTGTCGCCGCGCGCGGCGCGGAGGGCGGCCAGGGCCCGCTCGCTGATCTCCTCGACGTCGCCGACGGCGTCGATGGTCACGACGATGTCGGCGTAGTAGTCGAGCAGCGGCGCGGTCTCGTTGCGGTAGACCTGCTGGCGGTGGCGGATGACCTCTTCCTTGTCGTCCGCCCGGCCGCGGGCGAGCAGGCGCTCGACCACGACGTCCTCGTCGATCCGGAATTCCAGCACCGCGTCCAGCCGGTGCCCGTCGGCGGCGAGGATCTCGCCGAGCACCGCCGCCTGGGCGACGTTGCGGGGGAACCCGTCGAGCAGGAAGCCGTCCTTGGCGTCCGCCTGCGACAGGCGCTCCCGGACCATCTCGTTGGTGACCGCGTCGGGCACCAGTTCGCCGGAGTCCAGGTACTCCTGGACCTCCTTGCCGAGGTCGGTCTGCTGGCTGATGTGCGCGCGGAAGAGGTCCCCGGTGGAGATGTGCGGCACGCCGAGCTTGGTCTTGAGCAGATCGGCCTGAGTGCCCTTGCCCGCTCCGGGCGGGCCGACGAGAACGAGTCGCACTAGCGGAGGAACCCTTCGTAGTTGCGCTGCATGAGCTGGCTCTCGATCTGCTTAACAGTGTCGAGGCCGACGCCCACCATGATCAGCACCGCCGTGCCGCCGAACGGGAAGTTCTGGTTCTGGCCCTGACCGGTCAGGTCGAGGAACAGGTTCGGCAGGATGGCGACGGTGCCCAGGTACAGCGAGCCCGGCAGCGTGATCCGCCCCAACACGAAGCGGAGGTACTCGGCGGTGGGGCGCCCGGGGCGGATACCCGGGATGAACCCACCGAACTTCTTCATCTCGTCGGCACGCTCGTCCGGGTTGAACGTGATGCCGACGTAGAAGTAGGTGAAGAAGACGATCAGCAGGAAGTACGCCGCGATGTGCACCGGGCTGGACTGGCTCACCAGGTGCGTCTGGACGAACGTCTCCCACCAACCCGGCGCGGACCCGTCGGTGGAGGCGGTCAGGCGCGAGATCAGGTCGGGCAGGTACAGCAGCGACGAGGCGAAGATGACCGGGATGACACCGGCCTGGTTCACCTTCAGCGGCAGGTAGGTCGAGGTGCCGCCGTACATCCGGCGGCCGATCATGCGCTTCGCGTACTGGACGGGGATGCGGCGCTGAGCCTGCTCCACGTAGATGACGCTGGCGATGATCAGCAGGGCCGCGACGCAGACCAGGAAGAACGTCAGGCCACCGCGCTGCAGGATCAGCTGGCCCTCGTGCGGGATGCGGGCGGCGATACCGGTGAAGATCAGCAACGACATGCCGTTGCCGATGCCCTTCTCGGTGATGATCTCGCCCAGCCACATGATCACGCTGGTGCCCGCGGTCATCGCGACCACGATGACGACGAGGTTCCAGACGCTCTGGTCCGGGATCACGTCGTACTCGCAGTTCTGGAACAGCTGGCCGCGCACCGCGAGCGCGACGATGCCGGTCGACTGCAGGACCGCGAGGGCGATCGTCAGGTAGCGGGTGTACTGGGTCAGCTTGCCCTGACCCGCCTGGCCTTCCTTCTTCAGCTGCTCGAACCGCGGGATGACCACGGTGAGCAACTGGACGATGATGCTCGCGGTGATGTAGGGCATGATGCCCAGCGCGAAGATCGACAGGTTGAGCAGGGCGCCGCCGCTGAACAGGTTGATCAGCGAGTAGATCCCCTGCTGGTCGATCTGCTCGGCGCAGAGCCTCACGTTCTTGAAGGAGACGCCCGGCGCGGGCATGGTCGCGCCCAACCGGTACACCACGACGATCCCCAGGGTGAAGAGGATCTTCTTCCGTAGGTCCGGCGTCGCGAGAGCCGAGCGGAATGCGCCGAGCACGCGAACCTCCATCAGCGTTGCCGCCCCGCCTGGGTCGGCATCCTGCGGTACCGGCTGTGTTGCCGGCACAGTCTTGCGGTGGTGGCGGACGCGACGGGTAGCCGCGACCGACCCGGAGGACATCCGGGTTCAGCCCGCGACTTTAACAGCCGCGAAGCGGGTTGCCGTAGGCAGCCGCCCTTCACACTTCGTACCCGATCAACGCCGGGCGTTCGCAAGCCGCCGAATGGATCAAGTTGACCCGGTCGGTGAGGTGCGTCTCAGCGGGGTGTCAGCGGGTTGCGCTCGTGGCCAGGACCCCGGCCATGCCGAGGAGGAGGGTGCCGGTTCCCTGGTCCAGCCGGCGCTGGGCGTGGGCGCTGAGGTCGGCTTTGCGGATGATCGCGCCGATGGTCACGTAACCGGTCCCTGCCAGCACCTCCGCTGCCAGGTAGACCGCGCCGAGGACGGCCAGCTGGGTCTCGACGGGGCCTCGCGCGGGGTCCACGAACTGGGGGACGAAGGCGGTGAAGATCAGCAGCGCCTTCGGGTTCGTGATCGCGACGAGGAACTCCTTGCGGAGCGGGTTGCCCTTCTTCGGGGTGCCATTTGAGGCGGTGGCGGCCTGTGATGGTGTGAAGAAGATGCGGGCGGCGAGGTAGACGAGGTAGCCCACGCCGAGCCACTTGATGACGGTGAGGGCGGTGGTGGAGGCCGCCAGGACGGGGCCGAGGCCGGCGACCACGGCGGCGATCATGAGCGCGAAGGCCAGTAGGCGGCCTACCAGGGCGGTTGTCGCTTTCAGGGGGCCGTGGTGGACGGCGTGGTGCATGCCCAGGAGGTTGTTGGCGCCTGGGGTGAGAGCTACGAGGACGGCCGCGCCGAAGAAGACCACCAGCCACATGCCTGCACGCTAACTTGCCCGCGCAACTTCTTTTCTGCCCTGCGCGAACATCTCGGCATGTGGCAGCCGGTGCAAAGATCACCAGCGCCTCGGCGGCCCTGCCCCTTGGCGCTGCGCGCCGGAACAGCGGGCGCTGCGCGCCGAAAAAGCAGGCGCTGCGCGCCCGAAAAGCGGGCGCTGCGCGCCGGAAAAGCAGGCGCTGCGCGCCGGAAAAGCGGGCGCTGCGCGCCTCGTGAAGAAAGCGAAGGACCCCCGGAGCGGGAGGCGCCGGGGGTCCTTCGGGTGTTGCGCTTTGTCCGTCAGAGCACCGTGGTGGTGCCGCCGGCGGCGGCGATCTTCTCGACCGCGCTGCCCGAGAACTTGTTGGCCACGACGTCCAGCTTGACGCCGTTCAGGTCGCCCTCACCGAGGACCTTGACCAGCTCGTTCTTGCGCACCAGGCCCGCGTGGACCAGCGCGTCCACGTCGACCCGGCCACCGTCCGGGAACACCCGGGCCAGGTCGCCGACGTTCACGACCTGGTACTCGGTGCGGAACGGGTTCTTGAAGCCCTTGAGCTTCGGCAGGCGCATGTGCAGCGGCATCTGGCCACCCTCGAAGCGCGGGGAGACGTTCTTCCGCGCGCCGGTGCCCTTCGTGCCGCGACCGGCGGTCTTGCCCTTGGAGCCCTCACCGCGACCGACACGGGTCTTCGCGGTCTTGGCGCCGGGGGCCGGACGCAGGTCATGGATCTTGATGGTCACGACTGGACCTCCTCGACGACCACCAGGTGGCGCACGGCGTGGATGAGCCCGCGCACCTGCGGCGTGTCCTCGCGGACCACCGACTGGCGGATCTTGCGCAACCCCAGGGTCCGGAGGGACTCACGGTGGTTGTGCTTGGTACCGATGCTGCTCTTCACCTGCGTGACCTTGAGCTGTGCCATGGTCACACCGCCCCTGCGCGAGCGCGGAGCATGCCGGCGGGAGCCACGTCCTCCAGGGGCAGGCCGCGACGGGCAGCCACCTCCTCGGGACGCTGGAGGCCCTTCAGGGCCGCCACGGTGGCGTGCACGATGTTGATGGCGTTGTCGGAGCCCAGCGACTTGCTCAGCACGTCGTGGACACCGGCGCACTCCAGCACCGCGCGGACCGCGCCACCGGCGATGACGCCGGTACCGGCCGAGGCCGGGCGCAGCAGCACGACGCCGGCGGCCTTCTCGCCCTGCACCGGGTGGGGGATCGTGCCCGCGATGCGAGGCACGCGGAAGAAGTTCTTCTTCGCCTCCTCGACACCCTTGGCGATCGCGGCCGGAACTTCCTTGGCCTTGCCGTAGCCGACACCGACCATGCCGTCGCCGTCGCCGACCACGACCAGAGCGGTGAAGCTGAAGCGACGACCACCCTTCACGACCTTGGAGACGCGGTTGATCGCAACCACGCGCTCCAGGTGCGGGGTCTTCTCCTGGGCCGCGCCGCCGCGGCCGCCGTCACGACGGTCGCGACGCTCTCCGCGCTCGCCCCCGCCGCCTTCGCGACGCGTGCGTCCTGGCATCAGGCGTCCCTCTCAATTCCGAAGATGTGCATTGTCAGAACTCCAGCCCCGCCTCGCGGGCGGCGTCGGCCAGAGCAGCGATCCGGCCGTGGTAGGAGTTGCCACCGCGGTCGAACACGACCTGGGTGATCCCGGCGTCCTTGGCGCGGGCCGCGGCCAGCTCGCCGACCTTGGCGGCCTTGGCCTTCTTGTCGCCCTCCACCGCGCGGACGTCCGCCTCCACCGAGGAGGCAGCCGCCAGGGTGTGGCCGGCGAGGTCGTCGATGATCTGCACGGTGATGTGCTTCGACGACCGGTGCACGACCAGGCGCGGGCGCTCCGGCGTACCGCTGACCTTCTTGCGGAGGCGGAAGTGACGGCGCGTCTTGGCGATGCGGCGGGTGGTCGAGATGTCCTTGCCGACCGGCTTGCGCTTCGTTGCAGTCTCGCTCATGTCACTTACCCGTCTTTCCGACCTTGCGGCGGATCTTCTCGCCCGCGTAGCGCACGCCCTTGCCCTTGTACGGGTCGGGCTTGCGCAGCTTGCGGATGTTGGCGGCGACCTCGCCCACGAGCTGCTTGTCGATGCCGGCCACGGAGAAGCGGGTCGGGGTCTCCACCGCGAAGGTGATGCCCGCCGGGGCCTCGACCTTGACCGGGTGGCTGTAACCGAGCGCGAACTCCAGGTCGGAACCCTTCAGCGCGACGCGGTAACCGACCCCGTGGATCTCCATCTTCTTCTCGTAGCCCTGCGTCACACCGACGACCATGTTCTGCACCAGGGTGCGCGACAGGCCGTGGAGCGAGCGGCTGCGACGCTCGTCGTTCGGGCGCTTCACCTCGAGGGTGCCGTCTTCGGCCTTCTCGATGATGATCGGCTCGGCGATCGTGAGCGACAGGGTGCCCTTGGGACCCTTGACGCTGACGGCCTGGCCGTCGATGTTCACGTCGACCCCGGAGGGGACGGTGATCGGCAGCTTTCCGATGCGCGACATTGGCTTGTCCCCCTTCCCTTACCAGACGTAGGCGAGGACTTCGCCGCCCACGCCCGACTTGTTGGCCTGACGGTCGGTCATGAGACCGCCGGAGGTCGAGATGATCGCGACGCCCAGCCCGCCCAGCACCTTCGGCAGGTTCGTCGACTTCGCGTACACGCGCAGACCGGGCTTGGACACGCGGCGGAGGCCGGCGATGCTGCGCTCCCGGTTCGGGCCGTACTTCAGCTCGATGACGAGCTGCTTGGCCACGTCGCCGTCCTCGTCGCGGTAGCTCGCGATGTAGCCCTCGCGCTTGAGGATCTCGGCGATGTTCGCCTTGAGCTTGGAGTGCGGCATCACGACCTTGTCGTGGTAAGCCGAGTTCGCGTTCCGCAGACGCGTCAGCATGTCTGCGATCGGGTCGGTCATCGTCATGGTGACCTGGTCAACCTTTCTCGCTGCGGTTCCCCAGTCAGGGTCCGCGGCCGGGTGCGGGAGGAGTTCCCGCACCCCAGCCGGGTCGTGAGCGGGCCTACAGCGAAGTGGGATTTTCGTTGCGATCCTGCCGGTGGGACGGACTTACCAGCTGGACTTGCTCACGCCGGGCAGCTCGCCCCGGTGGGCCATCTCGCGCAGGCAGATCCGGCACAGGCCGAACTTGCGGAACACCGAGTGCGGCCGGCCGCAGCGCTGGCACCGGGTGTACCCCCGCACCTTGAACTTCGGCTTCTTGGCCGCCTTGTTGATCAGAGCCTTCTTGGCCATCAGCTCAGTTCTCCTTGAACGGGAAGCCCAGGGCCTTCAGCAGCGCCCGGCCCTCCTCGTCGTTGGTGGCGGTGGTGACGACCGTGATGTCCATGCCGCGGGGGCGGTCGATGGCGTCCGGGTCGATCTCGTGGAACATCGACTGCTCGTTGAGGCCGAACGTGTAGTTCCCGTTGCCGTCGAACTGCTTGCCGGACAGGCCGCGGAAGTCGCGGATGCGCGGCAGCGCGATCGTCAGCAGGCGGTCCAGGAACTCCCACATGCGGTCGCCGCGCAGCGTCACGCGCGCACCGATCGGCATGCCCTCGCGCAGCTTGAACTGGGCGATGGACTTGCGCGCCTTGCGGACCTCGGGGCGCTGGCCGGTGATGATCGACAGGTCGCGCACGGCGCCCTCGATCAGCTTGCCGTCGCGGGCGGCGTCGCCGACGCCCATGTTCACGACGACCTTCACGACGCCCGGGATCTGCATCACGTTGGCGTACTCGAACTGCTTGCGCAGCTCCGCGACGATCTCCTCGCGGTAGCGCGTCTTCAGCCGAGGGGTGGTCTTCTCCACGGTCGTCATCAGATGTCCTTCCCGTTACGACGGGAAATGCGGACCCGCTTGCCCTCGTCGTTCGTCCGGTAGCCCACGCGGGTCGGCTTGCCGTCCGAGTCGACCACCATCACGTTGGACACGTGGATGGGGGCCTCCTGGGTCACGATGCCGCCCGACTGCGCGCCGCGCTGGGTCTGCGTGATCCGGGTGTGCTTCTTGATGCGGTTGACGCCCTCGACCAGGACGCGGTTCTCGGCGGGGTAGGCCATGATGACCTTGCCGCGAGCACCCTTGTCCTTGCCGGCGATAACGACGACGGTGTCGCCCTTCTTCACCTTCATCAGAGCACCTCCGGCGCCAGCGAGATGATCTTCATGAACTTCTTGTCGCGCAGCTCGCGACCGACCGGGCCGAAGATGCGGGTGCCCCGCGGCTCGTTGTCGTTCTTGATGAGCACCGCGGCGTTCTCGTCGAACCGGATGTAAGAGCCGTCGGGACGGCGCTTCTCCTTGACGGTGCGGACGACGACCGCCTTGACGACGTCACCCTTCTTCACACCGGCGCCGGGGATGGCCTGCTTCACCGTCGCGACGATGATGTCCCCGATGCCCGCGTAGCGACGGCCGGAGCCACCGAGAACACGGATGCAGAGGATCTCCTTCGCACCGGTGTTGTCGGCGACGCGCAGCCGCGACTCCTGCTGGATCACTTACCTTCTCCTGACCATTCCTGGCCCGCCAGATTGCCGACCTGACGGGCTCGGTCCGTGGTTTTACTTGGCCTTCTCGAGGATCTCGACGAGGCGCCAGCGCTTGGTGGCCGACAGCGGCCGGGTCTCCATGAGCAGGACGCGGTCGCCGACACCGGCGCTGTTCTGCTCGTCGTGCGCCTTCACCTTGGTGGTGGAGCGCATGACCTTGGAGTAGCGGCGGTGCTTCTTGCGGTCCTCGACGGCGACCACGATCGTCTTGTCCATCTTGTCGGACACGACGTAGCCCTCGCGGACCTTGCGCTCGCCGCGCGTCTGAGTCTCAGTCACTTCGTTCTCGCTCATGCCGCACCCTCACCAGTGGAACCGTCGGGAGTGACCGACAGGCCCAGCTCCCGCTCCCGCATCACGGTGTAGATCCGGGCGATCTCGTGCCGGACCGTGCGCAACCGGCGGTTGTTGTCCAGCTGCCCGGTGGCCATCTGGAAGCGGAGGTTGAACAGCTCCTCCTTCGCTTCCCGAAGGCGCAGCACGAGCTCTTCCTCGGTGAGCTCGCGAAGCTCGGAAGCGGTGGTACCCGCTGCCATCAGAACTCACCACCCTCACGCGTAACGATGCGGCACTTCATCGGGAGCTTGTGGATCGCACGACGCAGCGCCTCGCGGGCCACCTGCTCGTTCGGGAAGCTCATCTCGAAGAGCACCCGACCGGGCTTGACGTTGGCGACCCACCACTCCGGGGAACCCTTACCGGAACCCATGCGGGTCTCGGCCGGCTTCTTGGTCAGCGGGCGGTCCGGGAAGATGTTGATCCAGACCTTGCCACCACGGCGGATGTGCCGCGTGATGGCGATACGCGCCGACTCGATCTGGCGGTTGGTCACGTAAGCCGGCTCCAGCGCCTGGATGCCGTACTCGCCGAAGGTGACCCTCGTGCCGCCCTTGGCAGCACCGGACCGACCGGGGTGGTGCTGCTTGCGGTGCTTAACCCTGCGCGGGATGAGCACGACTCAGCCCTCCGTCTTCTCTTCGGTCGCAGCCGGGGCGTCCGCGGTCTCGGCCGCGGCCCGTCCGGCTTCGGTGCTCGTCGCCGTGGTGCCGCTGGCGCCGGAACGACGGGCCCGGTTCGGGCGCTCGCCGCGGTCGCGGCGCGGGGCGCGCTCGGCGGACGGCGCGGCGTCGCGCTCGCGCTTCGCGCTGAGACCACCGACGACGTCACCCTTGTAGATCCACACCTTCACGCCGATCCGGCCGAACGTGGTGCGGGCCTCGAAGAAGCCGTAGTCGATGTCGGCGCGCAGCGTGTGCAGCGGCACACGGCCGTCGCGGTAGTGCTCGGAGCGGGACATCTCGGCGCCGCCGAGACGGCCGCCGCACTGCACGCGGATGCCCTTCACCTGCGGGGAGCGCATGGCCGACTGGATGGCCTTGCGCATCGCGCGGCGGAACGCCACGCGGTTCGACAGCTGCTCGGCCACGCCCTGCGCGACGAGCTGCGCGTCCGCCTCGGAGTTCTTCACCTCGAGGATGTTGAGCTGCACCTGCTTCTTGGTGAGCTTCTCCAGCTCACCGCGGATGCGGTCGGCCTCGGCACCGCGACGGCCGATGACGATGCCCGGCCGGGCGGTGTGGATGTCGACGCGGACCCGGTCACGGGTGCGCTCGATCTCCACCTTGGAGATGCCGGCACGCTCCATGCCGCGGCCGAGCAGCTTGCGGATCTTGACGTCCTCGGCCACGTACTCGGCGTACTGCTTGTCGGCGTACCAGCGGGACTTCCAGTCGGTGGTGATCCCCAGCCGGAAGCCGTGCGGGTTGATCTTCTGGCCCACTACCGGGTTCCCTTCACGCTGGACTTCTTGGGACGCGACTCCACCTCTACGGTGATGTGGCTCGTCCGCTTGCGGATCCGGTACGCACGGCCCTGGGCGCGCGGGCGGAACCGCTTGAGGGTCGGACCCTCGTCCACGTAGACCTTCGACACCCACAGGGTGTCGGGGTCCAGGGACAGGTTGTTCTCGGCGTTGGCCACGGCGCTCGCGAGCACCTTCCGGACCGGCTCAGATGCCGCCTGCGGCGCGAACTGGAGCACGGCCAGGGCCTCGCTGGCGCTACGACCCCTGATGAGCTCGACGACGCGGCGCACCTTCATGGGCGTGTCGCGGACGTAGCGAGCCCGAGCCACGGCGCGCGGAAACTCCTGCGCCTCAGCTTCGTTACGGGCGTTCATCGCTGCTTCCCCTTGCTCTTCCTCTAGTTCGTCGCCTAGCGGCGGCGCGACTTCCGGTCGTCCTTGATGTGACCCTTGAACGTGCGGGTCGGCGCGAACTCGCCGAGCTTGTGCCCGACCATCGCCTCCGTCACGAACACCGGCACGTGCTTGCGGCCGTCGTGCACCGCGATCGTGTGGCCCAGCATGTCGGGGATGATCGTCGACCGGCGGGACCAGGTCTTGATGACGGTCTTCTTGCCCGACTCGTTGAGGACGTCCACCTTCTTGAGCAGGTGGTCGTCGACGAAGGGCCCTTCTTAAGGCTGCGTGGCATCCTTCACTCCCTCCCTGCTCAGCGCTTCTTACCGGTGCGACGACGCCGGACGATGAGCTTGTCGCTTGCCTTGCGGCGGCGGGTACGGCCTTCGGGCTTGCCGGCCGGGTTCACCGGGTGGCGACCACCGGAGGTCTTGCCCTCACCACCACCGTGCGGGTGGTCGACCGGGTTCATGGCGACACCACGCACCGTGGGCTTCTTGCCCTTCCAGCGCATGCGGCCGGCCTTGCCCCAGTTGATGTTCTGGTGCTCGGCGTTGCCGACCTCGCCGACCGTGGCGCGGCAGCGCACGTCCACGTTGCGGATTTCGCCCGAGGGCATCCGCAGCTGGGCGTACGGGCCGTCCTTGGCGACGAGCTGGACGCTCGCGCCGGCCGAACGGGCGATCTTGGCACCGCCACCGGGGCGCAGCTCGATCGCGTGCACGACCGTGCCGACCGGGATGTTGCGCAGCGGCAGGTTGTTGCCCGGCTTGATGTCGGCCTTGGGGCCGTTCTCGATCCGGTCACCCTGCTGGAGCTTCGCCGGCGCGATGATGTAGCGCTTCTCGCCGTCGGCGTAGTGCAGCAGCGCGATGCGCGCGGTGCGGTTGGGGTCGTACTCGATGTGCGCGACCTTGGCCGGCACGCCGTCCTTGTCGGTGCGGCGGAAGTCGATCAGGCGGTAGGCCCGCTTGTGACCGCCACCCTTGTGCCGCGTCGTGATCTTGCCCGACGCGTTGCGGCCACCACGGCCGTGCAGCGGGCGGATCAGCGACTTCTCCGGAGTCGACCGAGTGATCTCGGCGAAGTCGGAGACGCTCGCACCGCGACGACCGGGGGTCGTCGGCTTGTACTTGCGAATGCCCATCTCTACGCAGTCCTCGTCGTCATCAGGCGGCCGGGCCGCCGAAGATCTCGATCGGCTTGCTCTCGGCGGACAGCGTCACGATCGCGCGCTTGGTGTCCTTGCGCTTGCCGAAGCCGGTGCGGGTGCGCTTGCGCTTGCCCTGCCGGTTGATCGTGTTGACGCTGACGACCTTGACGCCGAAGACCTTCTCCACGGCAATCTTGATCTGGGTCTTGTTCGCGCCGGGAGCCACCACGAAGGTGTACTTGTTCTCCTCCAGGAGCCCGTAGGACTTCTCGGAGATGACCGGCGCGAGCAGGATGTCCCTGTGGTCGGGGATCACTTCTCGTCCTCCACTTCGGACGAACCGGCGACCGCCTCGGCCGAGCCCTTGCCCTGCTGGGCCTTGCTCGCCAGGAACACGTCCAGAGCGTCCTTCGTGAACACCACGTCGTCGTTGACGAGCACGTCGTAGGTGTTCAGCTGGTCCGGGGCGATGATGTGCACGTGCGGCAGGTTCCGCAGGCTCACCCACGACACCTCTTCGGTGCGCAGCAGCACGACCAGCACGCGACGGGCCTCGGTCACCGACTCCAGGACCTTGCGGGCGGTCTTGGTCGACGGCGTGTCGCCCTCGACGAAGCCGCTCACCACGTGGACCTGGCCGGCGCGCGCCCGGTCGGAGAGGGCACCGCGCAGGGCGGCGGCCTTCATCTTCTTGGGGGTGCGCTGGCTGTAGTCGCGCGGCTGGGGGCCGTGGACGGTGCCACCGCCGGCGAACTGCGGCGCGCGGGTCGAGCCCTGGCGGGCGCGGCCGGTGCCCTTCTGCCGGTACGGCTTCTTGCCACCGCCGGAAACCTCGCCGCGGGTCTTCGTGGCGTGCGTGCCCTGGCGCGCGGCGGCCAACTGGGCCACGACGACCTGGTGCAGCAGCGCGACGTTGGCCTGCGCGTCGAAGACGTTCGCGGGCAGCTCGACGGAGCCGTCGGTCTTGCCGTCCGGGGTGCGGATCTCAACGGAAGTCATGATCAGGCACCACCCTTCGCAGCGGTCTTGACGAACACGGTGCCGCCCTTGGGGCCGGGAACGGCGCCCTTGATGAGCAGGAGGCCGGCTTCCGCGTCGACCTTGTGCACCTTGAGGTTCTGGATGGTCACGCGCACGTGGCCCATGCGACCCGCCATGCGCAGGCCCTTGAACACGCGGCCGGGCGTGGCGCAGCCACCGATCGAGCCGGGCGAGCGGTGCTTGCGCTGCGTGCCGTGGCTCGCGCCCAGGCCGTGGAAGCCGTGCCGCTTCATGACACCCGCGGTGCCCTTGCCCTTGCTGGTGCCGACCACGTCGACCACCGCGCCGGTCTCGAAGACCTCGGCGGTGATTTCCTGGCCGACCGTGTACTCGGACGCGTCCGTGGTGCGCAGCTCCGCCAGGTGCCGGCGGGGCGTGACGCCCGCCTTGGCGAAGTGGCCCGCAACGGGCTTGTTGACCTTGCGCGGGTCGATCGCGCCGAAGGCCAGCTGCACGGCCGAGTAGCCGTCGTTCTCCTGGGTCCGAACCTGGGTGACCACGTTCGGCTCGGCCTTGACGACGGTCACCGGGACAACCCGGTTGTTCTCGTCGAAGACCTGGGTCATGCCGAGCTTGGTGCCCAGGAGGCCCTTAACCTGCCTGTCAGACATTGGTCTCGTTACTCTCCGCCCCAAAAGGGATCAACGCTGCCGCGTCCACGCTTACTGGATGTTGACGTCGACGCTAGCCGGCAGGTCGATGCGCATGAGCGCGTCCACCGTCTTCGGCGTCGGGTCGAGGATGTCGATCAGACGCTTGTGCGTGCGCATCTCGAAGTGCTCGCGCGAGTCCTTGTACTTGTGCGGCGAGCGGATGACGCAGTAAACGTTCTTCTCAGTGGGCAGCGGCACAGGCCCGACGACCCGAGCGCCGGTGCGCGTCACGGTCTCGACGATCTTGCGCGCGGACGCGTCGATCGCCTCGTGGTCGTAGGCCTTGAGCCGGATGCGGATCTTCTGTCCCGCCATGATGGCTTGCCGTTCCTCTGCTTCTCGTACCGCTGCGGTGCGGGCACCTTGAACGAGGCCACAAGGACCTCCGGCGCGCTCCGCCCCCTATTAAGGACTGACACCGAGCGGTGTCACGGTGCCCGGTCCACGCGGTCGGGCGTGTCGCGCCCTTGGCGATAGACCGGTCCCACTGATGAAACCTGTGGGATTGTGTTGCCTAACCCCGCTCGCACGGGGGCGGCCGGTTCGAGTCGAACTCGGCCGCCCCGTGACGAGCAACCCGTCAATGGTCGCACACCGGGGTGCGCAGGCCAAATCGGGGGTCGGTTTTTAGAGCCAGGTCACTTGAGGATCTTGGTGACCGAGCCCGCGCCGACGGTGCGGCCACCCTCGCGGATGGCGAACCGCAGGCCCTCGTCCATGGCGATCGGCTGGATCAGCTTGACCGACATCGACGTGGTGTCGCCCGGCATGACCATCTCGGTGCCCTCGGGGAGGGTCACGACGCCGGTCACGTCGGTCGTCCGGAAGTAGAACTGCGGACGGTAGTTGTTGAAGAACGGCGTGTGGCGGCCACCCTCGTCCTTCGACAGGATGTAGACCTGCGCCTCGAACTCGGTGTGCGGGGTGGTGGTGCCCGGCTTCACGATGACCATGCCGCGCTCCACCTCCTCGCGCTTGATGCCGCGGAGCAGCAGGGCGGCGTTGTCGCCGGCCTGGCCCTCGTCGAGGAACTTCTTGAACATCTCGATCGAGGTGACAGTCGTCTTGCGCGACTGCTCCTTGATGCCGACGATCTCGACTTCCTCGTTGACCTTGATGATGCCGCGCTCGATGCGGCCGGTCACCACGGTGCCACGACCGGTGATGGTGAACACGTCCTCGACCGGCATCAGGAACGGCCGGTCGACCTCGCGCTCCGGCTCCGGGATGTTCTCGTCCACGGCGTCCATCAGGCCGAGGAGCTTCTCGCCCCACTCGGCGTCGCCCTCCAGCGCCTTGAGCGCGGAGACGCGGACCACCGGCAGGTCGTCACCCGGGAACTCGTACTCGGAGAGCAGCTCGCGGACCTCGAGCTCGACGAGCTCCAGGATCTCCTCGTCGTCCACCATGTCGGCCTTGTTCAGGGCCACCACGATGTAGGGCACACCGACCTGGCGGGCCAGGAGGACGTGCTCCTTGGTCTGCGGCATCGGGCCGTCGGTCGCCGCGACCACCAGGATGGCGCCGTCCATCTGCGCCGCACCGGTGATCATGTTCTTGATGTAGTCGGCGTGGCCGGGGCAGTCGACGTGCGCGTAGTGGCGCTTGTCGGTCTGGTACTCGATGTGCGCGATCGAGATGGTGATGCCGCGCTGCTTCTCCTCCGGCGCCTTGTCGATCTGGTCGAACGGCGTGAAGGGGTTGAGGTCCGGGTACTTGTCGTGCAGGACCTTGGAGATCGCCGCGGTCAGCGTCGTCTTGCCGTGGTCGATGTGACCGATGGTGCCGATGTTGACGTGCGGCTTCGTCCGCTCGAACTTCGCCTTCGCCACTGGATTGTCCTCCTGGACTTCTGTTGCTGTGCCCGACGGGTGTGGTTCCACCCGTCGGGCGTCACGTCAAGGGTTGTGCGGACCCCAGGGACGAGAGACCCCGGAGAGCCCGCGTGGTGCTGCGGTGCTCCGGTTGGGGTTACTCGCCCGTCGCCTTCGCGATGATCTCCTTGGCCACGTTCGCGGGAACCTCGGCGTAGGAGTCAAAGGTCATCGAGTAGTTCGCCCGACCCTGGGTCTTGGACCGCAGGTCGCCGACATACCCGAACATCTCCGACAGCGGGACCAGTGCCTTCACGACACGGGTGCCGCTGCGCTCCTCCATGGCCTGGATCTGGCCACGGCGGGAGTTCAAGTCGCCGATCACGTCGCCCATGTAGTCCTCGGGCGTGGTGACCTCGACGGCCATCAGCGGCTCCAGCAGCGCGGGGCTCGCCTGACGGGCGGCTTCCTTGAGCGCCATGGAACCGGCGATCTTGAACGCCATCTCCGACGAGTCGACCTCGTGGTAGGCGCCGTCGAGCAGCGTCACCTTCACGCCGACCAGCGGGTAGCCCGCCAGCACGCCGTACTGCATGGCGTCCTGGGCGCCGGCGTCGACCGACGGGATGTACTCCCGCGGGATGCGACCACCGGTGACCGCGTTGACGAACTCGTAGAGCGCGCCGTCTTCCTGCTTCTCCAGCGGCTCCAGGTCGATGAGGACCTTCGCGAACTGGCCGGAGCCACCGGTCTGCTTCTTGTGGGTGTAGGAGTACTTCTCCACCTTGCGGCGGATGGTCTCCCGGTACGCCACCTGCGGCTTGCCGATGTTGGCCTCGACCTTGAACTCGCGGCGCATGCGGTCCACCAGGATGTCCAGGTGGAGCTCGCCCATGCCGGCGATGATGGTCTGGCCGGTCTCCTGGTCCAGGTTGACCCGGAAGGTCGGGTCCTCCTCGGCCAGCTTCTGGATCGCCGTGCCCAGCTTCTCCTGGTCGGCCTTCGTCTTGGGCTCGATCGCCACCTGGATGACCGGCTCGGGGAAGGTCATCGACTCCAGCACGATGGGGTGCTGCGGGTCGGACAGCGTCTCACCGGTGGTCGTGTCCTTCAGACCGATCACGGCGTAGATGTGGCCCGCGATGGCCTCGTCGACCGGGTTCTCCTTGTTGGCGTGCATCTGGAAGATCTTCCCGATGCGCTCCTTGCGGTCCTTGGTCGAGTTGATGACCTGGGTGCCGGAGGCGACCTTGCCCGAGTAGACCCGGATGTAGGTCAGCTTGCCGAAGAACGGGTGGACGGCGATCTTGAACGCCAGGGCGGAGAACGGCTCGTCGCTCGCGGCCTTGCGGAACGCGGCGGTCTCGCCGTCCTGCAGCGTGCCCTCGACCGGCGGGAGGTCCAGCGGCGACGGCAGGTAGTCGATCACCGCGTCGAGCATGGGCTGCACGCCCTTGTTCTTGAACGCGGAACCGCACAGCACCGGGTAGGCCGTGCCCTCGGCGACGATCTTGCGGATGCCCGCCTTGATCTGCTCGACGGACAGCTCCTCACCGCCCAGGTACAGCTCCATGAGGGCGTCGTCGGTCTCGGCCACGGCCTCGACCAGCGCCTCGCGGTACTCCTGCGCCTTGTCCAGGAGGTCCGCGGGGATCTCCTCGACGGTGTAGTCCTCGCCCTTCTGGACCTCGCCGCGCCAGGTCAGCGCGCGCATCTCCACCAGGTCGACGACACCGATGAAGTCGCTCTCCGCGCCGATCGGGATCTGGATCGGGAGCGGCTTCGCGCCCAGGCGCTCGGAGATGGTGCGCACGGTGAAGTAGAAGTCCGCGCCGAGCTTGTCCATCTTGTTGACGAAGCAGATGCGCGGGACGTCGTACTTGGTCGCCTGACGCCAGACCTGCTCGGACTGGGGCTCGACGCCCTCCTTGCCGTCGAAGACGGCGACGGCGCCGTCGAGGACGCGCAGGTTGCGCTCCACCTCGACGGTGAAGTCGACGTGGCCGGGCGTGTCGATCAGGTTGATCTGGTGGTTCTTCCAGAAGCACGTCGTCGCGGCGGACGTGATCGTGATGCCGCGCTCCTGCTCCTGCTCCATCCAGTCCATCACGGCCGCGCCGTCGTGGACCTCGCCGATCTTGTAGCTGATCCCGGTGTAGAAGAGGATCCGCTCGGTCGTCGTGGTCTTGCCCGCGTCGATGTGGGCCATGATCCCGATGTTGCGGACCTTGGCCAGGTCGGTGAGCACGTCCTGTGCCACGGGTGTCTTCCCCTGTCTTGAGCTCGCAGGCTCACTAGGGCTGGGTGCGCCCGGCCGGGTCTCGGGTGCCGGCCGGGCGGTGAGTCACCAGCGGTAGTGGGCGAAGGCCTTGTTCGACTCGGCCATCTTGTGGGTGTCCTCGCGGCGCTTGACGCTCGCGCCCAGGCCGTTGCTCGCGTCGAGCAGCTCGTTCATCAGGCGCTCGATCATGGTCTTCTCACGGCGCTGCCGGGAGAAGCTGATCAGCCAGCGCAGCGCCAGCGTGGTCGCCCGACCGGGCTTGACCTCGACCGGCACCTGGTAGGTGGCGCCACCGACGCGGCGGCTCTTGACCTCCAGGGCGGGCTTGACGTTGTCCAGCGCGCGCTTGAGCGTGACGACCGGGTCGGTGCCGGTCTTGTCGCGGGCACCCTCAAGGGCGCCGTACACGATCCGCTCGGCCACGGAGCGCTTGCCGTCGACCAGCACCTTGTTGATGAGCTGGGTCACCAGCGGAGAGCTGTAGACCGGGTCGGAGATCAGCGGCCGCTTCGGGGCCGGTCCCTTGCGGGGCATCAGCTCTTCTCCTTCTTCGCGCCGTAGCGGCTGCGAGCCTGCTTGCGGTTCTTCACGCCCTGCGTGTCCAGGGAGCCGCGGATGATCTTGTAGCGGACACCCGGGAGGTCCTTCACACGACCGCCGCGCACGAGCACCATCGAGTGCTCCTGGAGGTTGTGGCCCTCACCCGGGATGTACGCCGTGACCTCGATGCCGCTGGTCAGCTTCACACGGGCCACCTTGCGCAGCGCCGAGTTCGGCTTCTTGGGCGTCGTGGTGTAGACGCGGGTGCACACACCGCGCCGCTGCGGGCTGCCCTTGAGCGCCGCGGTCTTCTGCTTGGCGACCTTGTCCTGCCGGCCCTTGCGGACCAGCTGCTGGATCGTTGGCATACGCCGGCTGCTTCTTCCGTTCGCGTGCTCGTCGCGCGGGCGGCGAGCGCTGTTTACTTGGTCCCTCTCTGCACCCGAGGTCGGGCGTGTCGCGCCCCTGTGGCCGAAGCCCCGGGGTGGAACACCGTTGACCCAAGGTCCGCAAGCGACATCCCAGGATGCCCCTACGTGTGGAGGTCACCGCGGCCGGCTTTCCAGCACGACTGGCGCGTAGGCACGCGGAGCGGCCCGACATGGGTCGGGCACGAGTACCAAAGATACCCCGCCCGGTTCCCACTGGTCAAAACGGGTGGGGCTGGGGGCTTGACGTGCCCTTCGGGCCGTTGCGACCTGCGGTTTTCCGGTTCCGGCCGGGAGGCCTCGACCGGTCACGCCGGGCGGGTCCTCGAATGGGGGGACTTGTCCGGCGGGGCACTTCCAGTGTAGAGGGGCGCGGTGCACACCGCTCTCCCGACCGCCATGGCCGCGCTCGTCGACCCGGCCGCCGAGCCGGTGGTGCTCGCCGTGCGCGGTGACGTGCTCGTCGTGCGGGTCGGGGACGTGGTGGTGAAGGCGCACGAGGCCGGCACGGACGCCGCGCTGCTCACCGCGCGGTGCGAGTTGGCCGGCGACTCACGATTGGGTGAACTTTTCCTGCCGCCGGTGCTGGGGCCGACCGTGGTGCAGGACCGCCTGGTCACCGGGTGGCCGCTGGGCGTGCCGGTCGAGCCCGGCGAGCCCGGCACCCTGCCCCTGGAGGAGGCCGGGCGGATGCTCGCCCGCCTGCACACCTTCACCGCCGCGGACTTCCCCGCCCTGCCGGTGGCCGGGGCGTGGGAGCGACTGGAGCGGGCGGTGGCGAAGTTGCCGTCCGTCGAAGGGGCCGAGGTGGTGCGGAAGGCGTTCGACACGGTCGAGCCGATGCGGCCGGGGACGACGCTCATCCACGGCGACTGGCACCTCGGCCAGCTCGTGGCGCGCGGCGGGTGGCGGTTGATCGACATCGACGACCTGGGCGCGGGCGACCCGGCGTGGGACCTGGCCCGGCCGGCGGCGCTGTTCGCGGCCGGGGTGCTCGAACCGCGCGCGTGGTCGCGGCTGCTGGACGCCTACCTCGACGCGGGCGGCACGGGGATCGACCGGGCCGACCCGTGGGCGGCGCTGGAGGGGCCGGCGCGGGGGCTGGTCGTCCAGATGGCGGCGCGTGCGCTCGCGGCGGCGGAACGTGATGGGAGGGCGCTGGAGCCCGCCCAGGTGGCGTTGCTGGACGCCTGTGAGCGGATCACGTCCAGGCACGAACCCATGCCGCGCGGCTAATATCGCGCACAACGCACCGAGAGCAGGAGGCTCACACGATGCAGTGCCCCAAGTGCCATGCGACCATGCGGACTTTCGACCGCATGGGCGTACACATCGAGCAGTGCGACGGTTGCCGCGGAGTCTTCCTCGACTACGGCGAGCTGGAGGCCATCACCCGCCTCGAGGCCCAGATGCAGGCCCCGCCGCCCCCGCCGCCCGCCGCGCCGGCCCCGGCACAGGTCCACTACGTCCAGCCGGTCCAGCCGGGCTGGGGCGCGCAGCCGGGCTACGGCCACGGCTACGGCCACCGCAAGCACCGCGGCATGGCCGGTCTGTTCTTCTCCAGCTGAGGCAAGGTTTGCCGCCTCCGTTGCGACTACCGAATTTCTGGGCGATACTCAGTAGTGACTGAGGAGGTCGGCCATGTCGGTCGCAACGGAGGCTGCGCAGATCCGGGACCTGTTCGACCAGATCGAGGAGATCGAAGAGGTCGCCTCGACCTTGTCCGAGGACGACGAACGCCGCCACAAGCTCGACGGCGTAGTAGCCCGTGCCTTGCGTCAAGCGCCGCCGGTCCGGCCGGTAGTGGCGGGCGAACTGCTCGACTTGACCGAGAAGACCGTCAAAGCGTGGGCCCGCGAGGGTGTGCTGGCGATCCACAGCCGGGAACCCCGGATGCTGCTCGACGCCGTCCGCCTGCACGAAGTGCTGCACGTCGTCTCCGAGCTGCGCCAGGCGGGCCGCACCCGCGGCCTGCTGGACGAGGTGCACCGCCGGTTGAGCGACCAGGCCCTGCTCGACCGCGACGACCTGGCCACGAGCCTGGCGCAGATGCACCGGGGTGAAGGACGCGTAGTCCGCAAACTTGATCAAGGTAGTTGAGACGCCGGTCGCGAGCCTCCAGGCCGCGGCCCTGCGTGGTCCCGCCCGCCAGGCCTACGACCGCTTCCTGGACGAACTGTCCCACCGCGGCTGCGCCGCCCTCGGCTACCGCGTGACCGGCCCCGAACCCCTCCCCCGCCTGTGCGTGAAGCACCTGCGCGGCACCGACCGCGTGGTCGTCGCCTTCCCCGAACCCGACACGGCGTGGGTCCTGCTGGTCGGCGCGCACGACGACGACCCGGCCCGCAACCTCTACGACGCCCTCTACGAACTGGCCGGCGTCCGCCCCCGCCTCAACGAGCGCCGCACCAAGCCGCCCTGCTGCGCCGACGGCACTCCCCCGTCCGCCGACGCGGACCTGGTGGACGACCTGGTGGCGCGCGCCCGAGCCCTGGCCAAGTCCCGCCGTCGCTGAGCACCGCTCACCTCTGGGTGCTGATTCACCCGTTGTCCGGGCGGAGTGGTGCCCGTTGTCGTAATACTGCCCCGAACGGAGCACGACACCGAGCGGGAGTTCCCCACCCATGCAGGAGTTCGAGGACCTAGTCCGGCAGTTCGAGCGGTTCCAGGAAGGCGTGCGGGTGGTCGAGGACCCCGGCGACCGCTACGCCGGGATGGGACCGGAGATCGCGGCGCTGGAGGCGAGCGCGTCCTCGCCGGACCGCAGCGTCACCGTCGTCGCCGGGCCGAACGGCGCGGTGAAGGCGATCCGGTTCACCGAGCGCGCGATGGCGCTGGGCCCGGAAGCCCTGGGCGCGACCGCGTTGGGCGTGCTCCAGCAGGCCGTGGCCGCGGCGGCGCGGCAGCAGGCGGAGATCGTCCAGCGGTACGTCGGCGACGACCTGCCCGTGCTGGAGCAGGTCCTCCAGACCCAGGCCGAGGTCTTCGGCACGACCGTCGACCAGTTGCGGCCCGAACCCCGGCGGGACGACCCCGAGGACGGCGGCGACCGCCCGGTGCTGCGGGGAGACCAGTGGTGAGCGGCTTCCAGGCGGACACCGCCAAGCTCGGCGCGTGCGGCGAGAAGGTGGCGGGCATGGCGTCGCGGGTCGACGAGATCCGGGCCAAGGCCGCCGGCGCGGTGGTGCCGGCCGTGTCGTGGGGCCTGATCGGGCAGCCGATCGCGTGGACGTTCTACCGGTCGATGATGGACGACTTCGCCGAGTTCATGGGGCAGCTCGCCGAGGGCGTGCAGGACGCGGGCAAGCACCTGTCCGACAGCGCCCAGGCCTACCGGGCCGCCGACCAGGCCGTCCAGGACGGGCTCGCCGCCGCCGCCCGCGGGTTGGAGGAGGCGAAGTGAGCACCGGTGACGCCATGCTCGACGGGGGCCGCAACCTCGGTGCGGCCGGCCGGACCGTGGCGAACTCGTACAACGGCAAGAACTACGGCGACGCGGTGGTGTCCGGCCTGCCCGGTCCCATCACGTCGGGGATCAAGGTCGTCAAGGGACTCCAGGGCGACACCCACCCCGCCCAGCTCGCCCTGGACGCCACGAGCTTCATCTCGTCGTGCTCGGGCACCGCCGCCGCCATCGCGAGCAACCCGCTGAACTGGCTCATCGGCCAGGGCCTGGGCTTCCTGATGAACGTCTGCACCCCGCTCAAGCAGGCGGTCGACCTGGTCTCCGGCAACCCCGACGCGCTCAAGGAGGCGGCGACCCGGTTCGGCGAGGTCGGCCAGGACGTCCTCGCCCTCAACCAGGACATGATCACCGCGCTGGAGGCCGAACTGGCCGGCTGGCACGGCCCGGCGGCGGACGCGGCGCGCGAGCGGCTCGGCCGGTTCGCGGGCGGGGTGGACGGCGTGGCGGGCAAGGCCGGGGACATCGCCCAGGTGCTCCAGATCTGCTCGATGGTCATGCAGGTCGTCGAGGAGTTCATCAAGGGCCTGCTGACGGACCTGATCGAGTGGCTGATCGTCACGTGGGTGGCCGCGCTGGCGGCGGCCCCGGTGACGTTCGGCGGCTCGACGGCGGCGGCGAGCGGGGTCACGGCGGTCCAGGCGACCCAGAAGACCGCGCAGGGTGCGCAGAAGGTCAGCAAGCTGACCCAGCTGCTGAACAAGATCAAGGAGTTCATCGCGCGCATCCAGGCGTTCCTGAAGGGCGCGCCCGCGACCTTCATGGAGAAGACCGGACGGCAAGCGCTTGCGGACGCGCAGCAGGCGGTGGCGCGCGGCGAGGTCCGGGACATGGTGCTGGACAAACTGGCCGAGTCGGCGAAGAAACGGGCGCTCGGCACGGTCGGCCTGGGCTACGACGGCGAAACCGGCCGACCCAAGATGCCGACCACGAAGGTCGGCGACCGGGACGTGCCCGACGCCGGCAAGGTCATCGGCAAGGTCAAGGGCTACTACGACGGCGGCGAACAGGCCGCCGACTACGGCCGCACGGGCTCCGGTCGGAGCGACGACAGCATCTCCGGCGACCTGGACCTCTAAGCCGCGTTCGGCCACCGCCGAGCGGGCAGGGCCGCAGGGGATGGCACAAGCAAGAAGTCCCCGCAGCATCGGTTCCCCTTGGGCTTGGAGCCCTGCCAAAGCCAAAGCCGCCGCTGCGCGGCGGGGCGTGGCGGGAGAACGGGTCGGGGCCGTCTCCCGCCACGCCTTACCGCGCGATCACCCCGTCACGGGAAGGTGGCCTTCGACGGGAGTCGGACGCGGCGCCTTGCCCGGGGCGGACGGGGCCGGGGTGGTCGTGGACGGCTTCGTCGGCGTCGCGGAGGACGTGGGGGTCGGCACCGGCTTCTGAGCGCCCTGCGCGCAGGTGGCCGAGGCGATGTCGATCTTCTGCAGGCCGGCCAGCTCGACGGACACCGCGACCACGGTGAGCGAGCCGTCGGCGGCGCGGGTCTGCTTGTTCAGGACGAGCGACAGCACGCCGGGCACCTGGACGCGGGTGTTCGGGCCCGGGTGCAGGTCGAGCGCGGTGGGGCCGGCCTTCGCGGCGGCCAGGGTGACGGCGCCGGTGCCGTCGACGCAGGTCGCGCTGATGACCTCGGCGGTCAGGGAAGTCAGGTCGCCCAGCTTGAGCAGGCCGAGCTGGGCCTTGAGGTCGGCCACGCTCGCCTTGGCGGACGTCGTGTCCACCTCGGTGTTCAGCACGCCGGCGGTGATCACCGGGGACTTGGCGTCGGGCAGCGCGACCGAGGCGACCGACGTCTGGCGGTAGCCCTTGGAGCCGTCCAGCGCGGCCTGGGGCTCGATGGTGAGCAGACCGGACGCGGACAGGGCGAACGCGGAACTCGGGGTGCCGGCCGCCGCCTGCCGCTTGGCCACCTGGGCCTGCGCGGTGCCGGCGGTGGCGACGAGGAGGGCGGCGGTGACCAGGGCCGCGGTTCTCTTCATGGGGGATGTGCCTTTCACTTGACGATCACCACGGTCCCCAGCGGGAGGGTGAGGAGGAGGTCGAGCGCGTCGTCGGGGACGCGGATGCAGCCGTCGCTGCTCGCCGTGCCGAACGGGGTGGTGTCCGGCCAGCCGTGCAGGGCCACCGTGCCGGGGCCGCCGCCGAAGGTCTCGTGGCTGTCGGAGTGCGACCCGAGCGGCAGGACGTACGGGCTGAACGTCGCCACGGTCTCCTTGATGGAGGCCATGACGTAGGTCCGGCCGGTGGGCGTCGGGTGTTGGGCGCTGCCCGTGCCGACCGTCCACGTGCCGATCGAGCGGCCCTTCTCGGTGACGTCCAGCCGGAACGCGGCCAGGTCGACGGTGACCAGGTAGTCGTTCTCGGCGCGTTCGAAGTCGTCGGAGCCGGTGAACACCCAGCCGGCGGACCGGTTGGGCCGGGACGGCAGCAGGACCTTCGACCAGCCGTCCTTCCGGTCGACCTCGGGCACCCAGGTCGGCGAGCCGAGCTGGGTGGCGGGGAGCTTCGCGACGGCACGACCGTTCACGGCGTCGTAAACGGGGACGTCCTTCTTCGCGCGCAGGACCTGGCCCGCCGTGGGCGACGTGTCGTCGTCCCGCGGGAGGGCTTCGATCTTCGCGAACGTGGTGGCCTCGGGCAGCACGGCGTACGACTGCACGTCGACGGCCTGCGGCCTGGGCTGGGGCGGGGGTGGTGGTTCGGAGCCGGCGCACGAGGAGACGGCAAGGGCCGTCGCCAGCGCGACCAGCAGCACACGAAACATCGTGGTTCCTGATCGGTCGAGGGTCCGATGGCGGCGGAGGTACCTCGAGGTTCGGCCGGATCACGGCCTGTCGGGCGCAAGATCGCGTCCGATCGGAAAGCTATCTACTGAAAAGTAGCTTGGGCAAGGGGCCTAGGCGTGCGTCACCCGAATGCCGCAATGTTCTTTACGACACCCATGCGCCTGCGCTAACCCGACAACTGGACCTTTACCGGACTTCGACCATCCCGTTCGGACCGTCCACACGCACCACCAAGGCCTCTGTGGACGCTGCCCGGACGTCGACCTCCCAGCCGCCCGTCGGCCGCACAACCCGGAAAGAGAACGGCCCCTCGAAGCGGGAGGCTTCGAGGGGCCGTTGAGGTCGAGCGGGTGCTGCTAGCGGTAGTCGCGACCGAAGTCGTAGTCGTCGAGCGGGACCGCCGCGCCCGTGCCGGTGCCGAAGACGTCGGGGGTGTAGTACCCGTCGTCGTAGCTCGGGATGGCGTACGCCGCCGCCCGGGCCTCCTCGGTCGGCTGGACCTGGATGTTCCGGTACCGGTTGATGCCGGTGCCGGCCGGGATCAGCTTGCCGATGATCACGTTCTCCTTCAGGCCGATCAGCTTGTCCGACCGGCCGTTGATCGCGGCGTCGGTCAGGACGCGCGTGGTCTCCTGGAAGGAGGCCGCCGACAGCCACGAGTCCGTGGCCAGCGACGCCTTCGTGATGCCCATCAGCACCGGGCGGCCGGCCGCCGGCTCGCCGCCCTCGGCCACGACCGCGCGGTTGCCCGACTCGAACTCCGCGCGCTCGACCAGCGAGCCCGGCAGGAACTCGGTGGCGCCCGAGTCGATGATCGTCACCCGGCGCAGCATCTGCCGGACGATGACCTCGATGTGCTTGTCGTGGATCGCCACACCCTGGGCCCGGTAGACCTTCTGGACCTCCTGCACCAGGTGCAGCTGGGCCTCGCGCGGACCCATGACGCGCAGCACCTCGTGCGGGTCGGGCGTGCCCTCCAGCAGCTGCTGGCCGACGTGCACGTGGTCGCCGTCCTGTAGCGGGCCGGTGGCGGTGTTGGCCAGGCGCTGGCGCTTCGAGAGCTTCTCGAAGACGATCTCCTCCGACCCGTCGTCCGGGATGAGGGTGATCTTCCAGAACCGGTCGCCGTCCTCGATGCGCACCCGGCCGTCGACGTCCGCGATGGGCGCCTTGCCCTTGGGCACACGAGCTTCGAAGAGCTCCTGCACACGGGGCAGACCGGTGGTGATGTCGTCACCGGCGACACCACCCTGGTGGAACGTGCGCATGGTCAGCTGCGTGCCGGGCTCACCGA
Organism: Actinosynnema sp. CA-248983; assembly: GCA_050954585.1. Lineage (GTDB taxonomy): Bacteria > Actinomycetota > Actinomycetes > Mycobacteriales > Pseudonocardiaceae > Actinosynnema. The sequence continues at coordinate 8,256,994 of CP191863.1, forward strand.
TCGACTGGGCGGCGACGATGCCGACGGCCTCGCCGACGTCGACCAGCTTGCCGGTCGCCATCGAGCGGCCGTAGCAGGACGCGCACACGCCGACCGCCGACTCGCAGGTCAGCACGGAGCGGACCTTGACGCGGGTCACGCCGTTCTGGACCAGGGTCTGCAGCGCCGGGTCACCCAGGTCGTCACCGCGGTTGAGGACGATGTTGCCGTCCGCGTCGGTGATGTCCTCGGCGATGGTCCGGGCGTAGACGGAGGTCTGCGCGAACTCGTGCAGGCCGACCTTGTCGCCCAGCCGCTCGCCGACCGTCATGTTCACGCCGCGGGTGGTGCCGCAGTCGATCTCGCGGATGATGACGTCCTGCGAGACGTCCACCAGACGACGGGTCAGGTAGCCCGAGTCGGCGGTCCGCAGCGCGGTGTCCGCCAGACCCTTGCGGGCGCCGTGCGTCGCGATGAAGTACTCCAGCACCGACAGGCCCTCGCGGAACGAGTTCTTGATCGGCCGCGGGATGTACTCGCCCTTCGGGTTGGTCACCAGACCACGCATGCCCGCCAGCGAGCGGACCTGGGTCATGTTGCCCGCCGCGCCGGACTTCACGATCATGCGGATCGAGTTGTCCTCGGGGAAGTTGGCCTCCATGACCTCGGCCACCTCTTCGGTCGCCCGGGTCCACACCTTGACCAGCTCGTTGTTGCGCTCCGCGTAGGAGAGCTGACCGCGCTGGTAGCGCTTCTCCACCGCGTCGGCGAGCTTCTCGTACTCGTCCAGGATGCCCTGCTTGGCCTCCGGCACGAGCACGTCGGAGATCGCGACGGTGACACCGGACCGGGTGGCCCAGTAGAAGCCCGCGTCCTTCAGCTTGTCCAGCGTCCGGGCCACGGTCACCATCGGGTACCGCTCGGCCAGGTCGTTGATGATCGTGGCCTGCCGCTTCTTGGGCATGACCTCGTTGATGAACGCGTAGTCCTGCGGCAGGACCTCGTTGAACAGCACGCGGCCCAGGGTGGTCTCGGCCAGCCACGGCTGACCGGGCTCCCAGCCCTCCGGCTCGGCGCCCTTCGGCGGGTTCTTGTCCGCGATGCGGATCTTCACCATCGCCTGCAGGCCCAGGACCTTGCGGTCGAACGCCATCAGCGCCTCGGCGGGCGAGGAGTACGCCTGGCCCTCGCCGATGTCGCCTTCCTTGTGCCGGGTCAGGTGGTACAGGCCGGTCACCATGTCCAGACGCGGCATGGCCAGCGGCTTGCCCGACGCGGGCGAGAGGATGTTGTTCGACGACAGCATCAGCACGCGCGCCTCGGCCTGCGCCTCGGCGGACAGCGGCAGGTGGACCGCCATCTGGTCACCGTCGAAGTCGGCGTTGAACGCCTCACAGACCAGCGGGTGCAGCTGGATGGCCTTGCCCTCGACCAGCTGCGGCTCGAAGGCCTGGATGCCCAGGCGGTGCAGCGTGGGCGCGCGGTTGAGCAGCACCGGGTGCTCGGTGATGACCTCTTCCAGCACGTCCCACACGGCCGGGCGGGCGCGCTCGACCATCCGCTTGGCGGACTTGATGTTCTGCGCGTGGTTGAGGTCCACCAGCCGCTTCATCACGAACGGCTTGAACAGCTCCAGCGCCATCTGCTTGGGCAGGCCGCACTGGTGCAGCTTGAGCTGCGGGCCGACGACGATGACCGAACGGCCGGAGTAGTCGACGCGCTTGCCGAGCAGGTTCTGGCGGAACCGGCCCTGCTTGCCCTTGAGCAGGTCGGACAGCGACTTGAGCGGCCGGTTGCCCGGACCGGTGACCGGACGGCCGCGGCGGCCGTTGTCGAACAGCGCGTCGACGGCCTCCTGGAGCATCCGCTTCTCGTTGTTGACGATGATCTCGGGCGCGCCGAGGTCGATCAGCCGCTTGAGGCGGTTGTTCCGGTTGATGACCCGGCGGTACAGGTCGTTGAGGTCCGAGGTCGCGAAGCGGCCACCGTCGAGCTGCACCATCGGGCGCAGGTCCGGCGGGATGACCGGGACGCAGTCCAGGACCATGCCCTGCGGGTTGTTGCGGGTCGCCTGGAACGCGGCGACGACCTTCAACCGCTTGAGGGCGCGCAGCTTCTTCTGGCCCTTGCCGCTGCGGATGGTCTCGCGCAGCACCTCGGCCTCGGCGTCGACGTCGTAGTCACCCAGCAGCTTCTGGATGGCCTCCGCGCCCATGGCGCCGGTGAAGTAGTCGCCGTAGCGGTCGTACAGCTCGCGGTAGAGCAGCTCGTCCGCGATGAGCTGGCCCTTCTCCAACTTGGTGAAGGTGGACCAGATCTCGTCGAGGCGGTCCAGCTCGCGCTGCGCCCGGTCGCGGAGCTGGCGCATCTCGCGCTCGCCGCCCTCCTTGACCTTGCGGCGCACGTCGGACTTGGCGCCCTCCGCCTCCAGCTCGGCCAGGTCGGCTTCCAGCTTCTGCGCCCGCGCCTCCACGTCGGCGTCGCGGCGGTTCTCCACGCGCTTGCGCTCGACCTGCATCTCGTTCTCGAGGGTCGGCAGGTCGTTGTGGCGCAGCTCGCCGTTCACGCCCACGATGACGTAGGCCGCGAAGTAGATGATCTTCTCGAGGTCCTTGGGGGCCAGGTCGAGCAGGTAGCCCAACCGGCTGGGGACGCCCTTGAAGTACCAGATGTGCGTGACCGGGGCGGCCAGTTCGATGTGGCCCATCCGCTCGCGGCGCACCTTGGCCCGGGTCACCTCGACGCCGCAGCGCTCGCAGATGATGCCCTTGAAGCGGACGCGCTTGTACTTGCCGCAGTAGCACTCCCAGTCCCGGGTGGGACCGAAGATCTTCTCGCAGAACAAGCCGTCCTTCTCCGGCTTGAGCGTGCGGTAGTTGATGGTCTCGGGCTTCTTGACCTCGCCGAAGGACCACTGGCGGATGTCGTCCGCGGTCGCGAGACCGATGCGAAGCTCATCGAAGAAGTTGACGTCGAGCACGTCTACTCTCTTCCCCTTTTGGATCGGTTGCCCGTTTCAGGGCCGGCTGAAGGAGCTGGGGGCGGGATCGGGCGGGGGATGCGGGAGGCGTCCCCCGCCCGACCGGCGAGGGTTCTAGTTGACGACGTCGTCCACGGACGGCGACTCGGACCGCGACAGGTTGATGCCGAGGTTCGCAGCCGCGCGCTCCAGGTCTTCGTCGTCGCCGTCGCGCATCTCGATCGCGGCGCCGTCCGAAGACAGCACCTCGACGTTGAGGCACAGCGACTGAAGCTCCTTCAGCAGCACCTTGAAGGACTCCGGGATGCCCGGCTCCGGGATGTTCTCGCCCTTGACGATGGCCTCGTAGACCTTCACCCGGCCGAGAACGTCGTCGGACTTGATGGTCAGCAGTTCCTGCAGCGTGTAGGCCGCGCCGTAGGCCTGCATCGCCCAGCACTCCATCTCACCGAAGCGCTGACCACCGAACTGCGCCTTACCACCGAGCGGCTGCTGGGTGATCATCGAGTACGGGCCGGTGGAACGGGCGTGGATCTTGTCGTCCACCAGGTGCAGCAGCTTCAGGATGTACATGTAGCCGACCGACACCGGGAACGGGTACGGCTCGCCGCTGCGGCCGTCGAAGAGCTGCGCCTTGCCGTTCTCCTTGACCATCCGCTCACCGTCGCGGTTCGGGACGGTGGAGCCCAGCAGACCGGTGATCTCGTCCTCGCGGGCGCCGTCGAAGACCGGGGTGGCGGTCTTCGTGCCCGGCTCGACGTCGTAGAGGTCGGCGGGCAGGTTCTTCGCCCAGTCCGGGTCGCCGTTGATGCTCCAGCCCTGCTTGGCGATCCACCCGAGGTGGGTCTCCAGCACCTGGCCGATGTTCATACGACGGGGCACACCGTGCGTGTTCAGCACGATGTCCACCGGGGTGCCGTCCTCCAGGAACGGCATGTCCTCGACGGGGAGGATCTTGCCGATGACGCCCTTGTTGCCGTGGCGGCCGGCGAGCTTGTCGCCGTCCTGGATCTTGCGCTTCTGGGCCACGTAGACGCGGACCAGCTCGTTCACGCCGGGGGCAGCTCGTCGTCGTCCTCGCGGCTGAACACGCGGATGCCGATGACCTTGCCGTACTCGCCGTGCGGCACCTTCAGGGACGTGTCGCGCACCTCGCGGGCCTTCTCGCCGAAGATCGCGCGCAGCAGGCGCTCCTCCGGGGTCAGCTCGGTCTCGCCCTTGGGCGTGACCTTGCCGACCAGGATGTCGCCCGGCTGGACCTCGGCGCCGATGCGGATGATGCCCCGCTCGTCCAGGTCCGCCAGGACCTCCTCGGAGACGTTCGGGATGTCCCGGGTGATCTCCTCGGCGCCCAGCTTGGTGTCCCGCGCGTCGATCTCGTGCTCCTCGATGTGGATCGAGGTCAGGACGTCGTCCTGCACGAGGCGCTGCGACAGGATGATCGCGTCCTCGTAGTTGTGGCCCTCCCACGGCATGATCGCGACGAGCAGGTTCTTGCCCAGCGCCATCTCGCCGTTCTCGGTGCACGGCCCGTCGGCCAGCACCTGGCCCTCCTGCACCCGGTCGCCCTCGTTGACGATGGGCTTCTGGTTGATGCAGGTGCCCTGGTTCGAGCGGCGGAACTTGTGCAGGCCGTAGGTCTGCCGCGAGCCGTCGTCGGCCATGACCGTGACGTAGTCGGCGGAGATCTCCTCGACCACACCGGTCTTCTTGGCCACCACGACGTCACCGGCGTCGACCGCGGCGCGCAGCTCCATGCCGGTGCCGACCAGCGGCGACTCGGAGCGGAGCAGCGGCACGGCCTGGCGCTGCATGTTCGCGCCCATCAGGGCGCGGTTGGCGTCGTCGTGCTCCAGGAAGGGGATCATGGCGGTCGCCGCCGACACCATCTGGCGCGGGGAGACGTCCATGTAGTCGACGTCGCGCGGGTCGATCTGCTCGACCTCGCCGCCCTTCTTGCGGACCAGGACGCGGTCTTCCAGGAAGTTGCCCTCGTCGTCGATCTTCGCGTTGGCCTGCGCCTTGACGAAGCGGTCCTCCTCGTCCGCGGTCAGGTAGTCGATCTGGTCGGTGACCCGGCCGTCGACGACCTTGCGGTACGGCGTCTCGATGAAGCCGAACGGGTTGACCCGCCCGTAGGAGGACAGCGAGCCGATCAGACCGATGTTCGGGCCTTCCGGCGTCTCGATCGGGCACATCCGGCCGTAGTGCGACGGGTGGACGTCGCGGACCTCCATGCCGGCCCGCTCACGGGACAGACCACCGGGGCCCAGCGCCGACAGGCGGCGCTTGTGGGTCAGGCCCGCCAGCGGGTTCGTCTGGTCCATGAACTGCGACAGCTGCGAGGTGCCGAAGAACTCCTTGATCGCCGCCACCACCGGGCGGATGTTGATCAGGGTCTGCGGCGTGATGGCCTCGACGTCCTGGGTCGTCATGCGCTCGCGCACGACGCGCTCCATGCGGGACAGGCCGACCCGGATCTGGTTCTGGATCAGCTCGCCGACGGTGCGCAGGCGGCGGTTGCCGAAGTGGTCGATGTCGTCGACCTCGACCGGCACCTCGGTCTCGCCCGGCTGCATGGCCGTCTCACCGGCGTGCAGGCGGACCAGGTACTCGATCGTGGTGACGATGTCGTCCTCGGTCAGGACGCCCGTGGCGATCGGGGTGTCCAGGCCCAGCTTCTTGTTGACCTTGTAGCGGCCCACCTTGGCCAGGTCGTAGCGCTTGTCCTTGAAGAACAGGTTCTCCAGCAGCGCCTGCGCGGACTCCTTCGTCGGCGGCTCGCCCGGACGGAGCTTCCGGTAGATGTCGAGCAACGCCTCGTCGGTGCCGGCGGTGTGGTCCTTCTCGAGCGTGGTCAGCAGCGTCTCGGAGAAGGAGAACCGCTCCCGGATCTGCTCGGTGGTCCAGCCCAGCGCCTTGAGCAGCACCGTCACGGGCTGCCGGCGCTTGCGGTCGATGCGGACGCCGACGGTGTCGCGCTTGTCGACGTCGAACTCCAGCCAGGCACCCCGCGAAGGGATGATCTTGACGCTGAAGACGTCCTTGTCGGTCGTCTTGTCGATCGCGGTGTCGAAGTAGACACCCGGCGAGCGGACGAGCTGGGACACGACGACCCGCTCGGTGCCGTTGATGATGAACGTGCCCTTGTCCGTCATCATCGGGAAGTCACCCATGAACACCGTCTGGCTCTTGATCTCGCCGGTGGTGTGGTTGGTGAACTCCGCCGTGACGAACAGCGGGGCCGCGTACGTCATGTCCTTGTCCTTGCACTCCTCGGTCGAGGCCTTGACCTCGTCGAAGCGCGGGTCGGAGAAGGAGAGCGACATCGAGCCGGAGAAGTCCTCGATGGGCGAGATCTCGTTCAAGACCTCTTCGAGACCACTGGTCGGGGTCTCGTCACCTTCGTCGACGCGGCGCTGGAACCACGCCTCGTCGCCGGTGAGCCATTCGAAGGACTGGATCTGGAGGTCCAGCAGGTTGGGCGTCTGAAGCGGCTCGTGGATCTTCGCGAAAGAGACTCGCTTCGGCGCTCCGGGAATCCCCGACGTGGAGTTGGTCGCAGCAGTGGCCTTGGTCGCGCGAGAGATCGCCAAGATGCGTCCTTCCAGGGACAGGTAGCTGGCTAGCAGCGGACTAGCACGGCTGTCAAGGGTGCGGCGATGCCCGGCAATCCAGCTCTCGGCGAAGGGCAAACGGAAAGAGGGCAGCGCAAAGGGGCAGTCTAGCCACGCGCACGCCAACTGTCGAGAGGCACCTGGAAGGACCTTTCTCGTCGTCACCGACAGAGTGACCCTGCCGACGCCGTCAGTCAAGATGCCACGCGGCGATCACTCGCGTGGCGCAAGCGCTGTTCACCCCGGGTTACCGCGCTGACCTGCGGAATTACACGCTTGTGCGTCGCGGTGAACTGTTGGCTGGTGTTTGTCGCCCTTCGGGAAGGCCCGGCGATTCCGTTCAGTCACCGGACAGAAAGTGTGGCACAGATCACTGTGCTGCGGCGTTGCGGGCGGCGGTTTCGACGGTCGGCGAACCCCTTGCCGATGATCATGAACGTACCGCACACGCTGAGCGACCGTTCGACTACCCCTGGTCTGCGGGCGGGCGGAATTGTCGGTGGTGCGTGCGATCATGGAGTCGGGGGCCGGCGGCCACGGCGGAGCGCTTCGGCGGGCGTTTCGGCGGAGGGCTCGGGGGTACCAGTGCGGACAACGGCGAAGGGCCGGCGGCGGGTCGGGACAGGGCTCGCGGCGGCAAGGGGCAGGGCTCGCGGCGGCAAGGGGCAGGGCTCGCGGCAGCGGGGACAGGGTGCGACCGGACGGCGGCGGCGGGCTGAGCGGGCTCGCGGCAGAGTCCGGGCCAGCCAGGAGCAGGGCGACAGCGGCGGCCCGCGGCTCGGCGGGGCGGGGCCAGGGCAGCCGGGGCCAGGCCCAGCCGGGCCGGGCTTGGCGGGCCGGGCTTGGCGGGCCGGGCTTGGCGGCCGGGCCAACTTGGCGGGGTAGGCGCGCGGCGGGCGGCCGAACCCCGCGACAAGCGAGGCGGGGTTCGGCCTGAGCGCCGGTTACACCGCGCGGTCGGTCAGTCGCACTTGGCCAGGGCGGCGGACTGGTCGGCGGCGGCGCCGAACATCTCCATGTTGTCGACCTTCCAGCGGCCGTCCAGCTTCTGCGCGCCCGCTCGCATCATCGCGATGCCGCCGCCGCTCTGGTTGTCCGTCGTCCGCGTCGTGACCTGGTCCAGGAACAGCAGCACCGTCGCCCGGTCACCGTCCAGGCTCGTCACGCCGGTCGACACGGCCTTCACCGTCACCACCAGCTTCTGCTCCGGCGCGAGCGTCTTCACCGGCCCGAAGATCGCGTTGTACTGGCACTTCGCCTTGCCGACCAGCAGCTCGTTCGCCGCCTTCTCGGTGCCGGCCACGTCCGCGAAGTTGTACGAGAACGACTTCTCGACCGCCTCCCGCACCTGACCCGCGACCTCGGTGGTGCCGGCGCTGTCCACCAGGGCCTCGTTGTACTTCACGTCCCCGGACCTCGTCTGGAACCACCCGCCCAGGCCCACCAGCACCGCAGCCACCAGCACCAACGCGATCGGCAGCACCAGACCACCCGGCTCCGCGGACTCCTTCGCAACCTTGGAAACGGGCCGGCGGGGCTCCTCGGCGGCCGTCGGGACCGGGGCGCCGGAGCGCTTGCGGCGGCCGGTGGGGCGCGGCTTCGGGTCGGGCTCGTCGGAGGTGGCCGGGGGTGAGTCGGGGGTCTCGGGCACCGCCTCGACGAAAGGTGCCGGCTGGACCTCCTCAGCCGCGGGATCGGCCGAGACGGGGGACTGCGTGGTCTCCGGGCGCTTGCGGAGGCCGGCGACCTTCGGCCTGCCCGTGGGGGTGGACGGGACGGGGCGGCGGCGTGACGGGGGCACGAGTGGTTCCTATCCTCAGGCGCCGCCGGCCGCGACCGGGCCGAGCGCGTTGAGCTTCCAGCCGGCGTCGGTGCGGGTCAGGGCGGTCTGGTAGCGGTTGACCTTCTTGACCGGCTGGCCGCCTTCCGGGGTCACCGTCGTCTCGACCACGGCGATCACGTGGGCCTTGCCCGCGCGCGTGTCCAGGTCGGTGACGGCCACGTCCAGGACCCGGCTCACCGTCACGGTCTTGGCGTCCTCGATCTGCTTCTTGCGGCCCGCGCGGCCGTTCTCGATCTCGGTGCGCAGCTCACCGGTCGACGACTCCACCCACCGGTTCAGGTCGTCGTCGACCTTCTTGTAGTCCAGGGTCGTGAAGTTCGCGATGCCGACCTGGCCCACCCGCAGCACCTCCTCCCGTTCCCGGGCGAACGCCACCGAGTCGTTCGTGGAGGCGTTCCACCACGACACGCCGGCCCACGTGGCGTACCCGGCGGCGAGCACCGCCAGCACGGCCGCGATCGGCAGGAAGAAACGTCGCACGATGTCCTCTCCGCTCTAGCCCGGCAGGCCGAGCAGCTGTCCCAGGCTGGTCAGGACCACCGGCTCGGTCGGCTGACCGGCGGGCTCCCGACCGGGCTGGGACGTCTCGTCGCCCTTCGGGGTGCCCGGGGTGCCACCGTACGGCGCGTTCTGGGCACCGCGCACGCTGGTCACGCTGCCGGGCGCCAAGGCGCAGTACGCCCCGGTGTTGAAGGTCACGGGGCTGGTGTCGGCGCCCTGGCGGATCTTGGTGCCCTCGTAGCCGACCGTGCACGGCGGCGGGTCGAAGACGTTCAGCGCGAGGCCGAAGTGGGCGCCGGTGCCGTCGCCCTTGGCCACGCTGAAGCCGCCGCCGACCGCGATCGGGTAGGTCACCGCGATCTGCTCCAGGCCGTCCAGCCTGGTCACCAGGATGTTGCCGGTGGTGAGCAGGTTCGCGAAGACCACGCCCAGGTTCGGCCCGGTCTCCCGGAGCAGCGCGGACAGCTGCTCGGCGGCCTGCGGCGAGACGCCGATGAGCGCGCGGAGGTCGCTGTCGGAGTTCTTCAGGGTCTCCGACAGCGCCCGCAGGTCGCTGGAGAACGACCTGATCGCGCTGCCCTGGGCGGCCTGGGTGTTCAGGACGACCAGGCCGTCGTTGATCAGGGCCTTGGTCTGCGGCAGGTGCTGGGTGGCGGCGTCGGTGAAGATCCGGGTGTTGTCCAGCAGCACCTGGAGGTCCGGGCCGGTGCCGTTGAACGCCTGGTCCAGCTCGTCCACCACGGTGCGCAGCGAGTCGGTCGGCACCGACTTGGCGAACGCGTCGAGGTTGGTGAGCAGGCCGTCCACCGGCGGCGGGGTCTTGGTCGCGGTGCGCGGGATGACCGAGCCCGCCTCCAGGTACGGGCCGTCCTCGCCGCGCGGGCGCAGGTCCACGAACTGCTCGCCGACCGCGGACCGGTTGGCGACCACGGCCTCCAGGTCGGCGGGGATGCGCGGCGCGGACGGGTCGATGTCCAGGTCGACCTCGATGCCGTCGGCGGTCAGCCGCATCTCCCCCACCCGCCCGACGGTCACGCCGCGGTAGGTGACCTCGGCGTTGGTGAACACCCCGCCGGAGTCGGCGAGCTGCATCTTCACCACGTAGCCGGTCGAGCCGAACGCGCGGCCCAGGCCGACGTACCGGGCGCCCACGTAGCTCACGCCGACCAGCGCGATCACCACGAACGCGATGATCTGGAGCCGGGTCCGGGGCGTCATCACCGCCGACCACCTCCCAGGAGTCCGCCGAGCACGTCACCGAGACCGGTGTTGCCGCCGACGTTGGGCAGCGGCAGGTTGGGCAGCGGGAGCGGCAGGGACGGCGCGTGGCCGTCCAGGCCGGGCAGCCCCGGCAGCGGGCTCTGCCGCGACCGGCCGAGGTTGTCCACGATCGTGCCCAGGTTCAGGTCGAGGTCGGCGTAGAGGTTGGTGTAGTCGCCCTTGATGCCGTCCATCGCGGCGTCCGGGAACGGGTACGTGAGCAGCAGCTCGAACGCGTTGGGCAGGTTCGTGCCCGCCTCGACCAGCTTCTGCAACGTGGGCTGGAGCGCCTTCAGGTCGGCCACGATGTCGTCCTTGGACCTGTCGATCGTGTCCACGGCGACGTCGGCCAGCGAGTCCAGCGACTGCAGCAGGGTCACCAGCTGGGTGCGCTGCTCGCTGAGCACCTTCAGACCCGGCTCCAAGCCCTCCAGCACGCCGGTGATCTGGTCGCGCTGGGCGCTCAGCGTGCCGGCGAGCCGGTTCACGCCGTCCAGCGCCCGGGTGATCTCCGTCTTGTGCCCGTCCAGCTCGCCGACCAGCGTGTTCAGGTTGGCGAGCAGGGACTTGATCTCCGGCTCGTTGCCCTCCAGGGCCGCGCTCAGCTCCTTGCTGATGTTCTGGAGCTGGGCGATCCCACCGCCGTTGAGCAGCATGGACAGCGCGCCGAAGACCTCCTCGACCTCCGGGTTGCGGTTGGTCCGCTCCACCGGGATGGTCGCGCCGTCGCCGAGCCGGCCCTCCTCGCGGCCCTCGGCGGGCTTGGCCAGCTCCACGTACTTCTCGCCGAGCAGCGCGGACTGGCGCAGCTTGGCGATGGCGTTGGCGGGCAGCTTGACGTCCCCGTTGACCAGGACGGTCACCTCTGCGGTCCAGCCGTCGGCGGCCAGGTCGATCCGGTCTACCCGGCCCACCGGCACGTCGTTGACCTTCACCCCTGCCTGCGGCACCAGGTCCAGGACGTCCTTGAACTGCACCTTCACCGAGTACGGCCGGTCGCCCACGTCCGCGCCGCCGGGCAGCGGCATGTTGTAGACGCCGTCGAAACCGCCCGACCCGCAGCCGGTGAGCAGCAGCGCGCCGGCCATCAGACCCACAAAACGCCTCACTGGGGCACCCCCGCGAGCGGCAGGGGCAGCGGCACCTTGCCCTGGGACATGTCGGTCAGCACCTCGGCGGGCGTCTTGAGCGGCACCGCGCCGGACAGGATCGGTTCGAGCTGTTGGCACGCTTGCGACAGCACCAGGGGCACCTTGCCCGGTTCGACGGACTGGATCAGCTTGCAGACCAGCACGATCGGCGGCTGGTTCAGCTCGTTCAGGTCGGCGCGGGTGTCCAGCGTGCCCGACGCCGCGTTGTAGGCGTTCTGGAGGTTGCCCAGGGCCAGCGGGGCGACGTCCAGGGTCTCGGCCAGCGCCGCCCGCTGGTCCACCAGCACCTGGGTGATGCCGGTCAGCTTGTCCACGTTGGACTTGATGATCGCCCGGTTGTCCCGGATGAACCCCTGCACCTGGCCCAACGCGTTCGCCAGCTCGGTGAGCGCCGCGCCCAGGTTCTCCCGCTCGTCCGCGAGGAACCCGGCGACCTCGGCGAGCTGCCGGTTGAAGTCCTTCACCTGGCTGTCGTTGGCGGCCAGCATGCCGGTGAACTTCTGGAGGTTGTCGACGGTGCCGAACAGGTCGTCCTGCGAGCCGGACAGGGTCCGGGCGGCGTCGCCGAGCTGCTTGATGGTGTCGCCGAGGGCCTTGCCGTTGCCGTCGAGGTTGGCCGCCGCCGAGTCCAGCAGGTCCGACAGCGCGCCGTCCTTGTTGGCCCCGTTCGGGCCCAGCGCGGTGGTCAGCTTGTCCAGGCTCGCGTACAGCTCGTCCAGCTCGACCGGGGTGGCGGTGCGCTCGCGCGGGATGGTCGCGTTGTCGCCCATCGCCGGCCCGGCCGTGTAGGCGGGGGCGAGCTGGACGTACCGGTCGCTGACCACGCTGGGCGCGACCACGACGGCCTGCGCGTTCGCCGGGACCTTGACCGTCCGGTCGAGCGACATGGTGACCTTGACCAGCGTGCCCTGCGGCTCGACGTCCTCGATGGACCCGATCCGCACGCCCAGCACCCGCACGTCGGAGCCGGGGTACACGCCGACCGCCGCGCCGAACAGCGCGGTCACCTTCCGGCTGTTCACGCCGGCGAACACCCACCACATCGCCGCGGCGGCGACGAGCGCGAGCACGCACGCGATCGCGACCGCACGGCCCAGGTCACGTCCGACACGAGTCGTTGCCACGTCAGTTCCCCCTCTGCACGCCGGGGGGCAGGCAGCCCTCTTCGTTGAAGCCGACCACGCCGAGGTTCACCGACGGCGGCAGCAGGCCGCAGATGTAGGTGTCGAACCAGCGGCCGTTGCCCAGGGTGTTGGCGAACACCCGGTAGAACGGGGCCATCAGCGCGAGACTGCGGTTGAGCGTGTCCTGGTTGCGCTGGAGCATCGTGGCCACCCGGTCGAGCTGCTCCAACGCGGGCTTGAGCTGTGCGTTGTTGTCCGCCACCAGACCCGTCAGCTCCTTGGACAGCTCGCGGGTGCCGGACAGCAGCGCGCCGATGGCGTCCCGGCGCTTGCGCAGCTCGCCCAGCAGCAGGTTGCCGTCCGCGAGCAGCTTCTCGAACTGCTCGTTGCGGTCGGCCAGGGTCTGGGTGACCTGCCGGGTGTTGGCCAGCAGCTTCGCCAGCTGCTCGTCGCGCGAGGAGATCGTCTTGGACAGCGCGGACAGGCCGTCCAGCGCGCCGCGGACGCTGTCCTTGGTGCCGTCGAGGGTCTCGGTCAGCACCTGGAAGCTGTCCGCGAGCTGCTTGGTGTCGATCTGGCCGACCGTGGACGCGAGGCCGTTGAACGCCTCCTGCACGTCGTACGGGGACAGGGTGCGCTCGCGCGGGATCGGGTTGCCCGGGTCCATCGGCTCGGACCCCTGCGGGTCCAGGGCCAGGAACTTCTGCCCCAGCAGGGTCTTGATCCGGATGGTGGCGGTGGTCCGGTCGCCCACCCAGGCGTCCTTGACCTTGAACGACACCAGCACCTTGTCACCGGCCAGGTCGACGTCGGTCACCTTGCCGACCTTCACGCCCGCGACCCGCACCTCGTTGCTCGGCGCCAGCCCGGCGGCCTCGCTGAACTCGGCCTGGTAGGTGGTGCCGCCGCCGATGATCGGCAGGTCGTCGGAGTAGAAGGCGGCGAGCAGCAGCAGCGCGATCACGGTCAGGCTGACCGCGCCGATGGTCACCGGGTTGCGTTCGGGTTTCACCGGCGACACCTCGGCTGGGTCACGGGCAGGGCGTTGATCGGGATCGGGTCGTTGATGATCGGCGGGACCGCGATCTGGCCGGTGCCCTCGCACAGGAAGAAGTTGAACCAGGAGCCGTAGGACGCGGTGCGCGCCATCGCCTCGATCTTGGTCGGCAGCCGCTGGATGACGCCCTCGACGACCGCCTCGTTGTCGGCCAGCGTCTGGGAGACCACGCCGAGGTGGGCGATGTCGTTCTTCAGCGGCTCGCGGGCCTCGTTGAGCAGGCCGGCCGTGGTGTTCGTCAGGTCGCCCAGCGCCGCGATCGACTCGCCGATCGGCTGCCGGTCCCCGGCCAGGCCCGTGGTCAGCTCCTGGAGGGTCGCGACGAGCGTCGAGACCTGGTCCGTACGGCTGTTCACGGTGTCCAGAACGGTGTTCAGGTTGTCGATGACCTCGCCGATCACCTTGTCCCGGCTCGCCAGCGTCGAGGTGAGGGACGCGGTGTGCCGCAGCAGGCTGTCGATCGTGCCGCCCTCGCCCTGGAGGACCTGGATGATCTCGTGGGACAGCTTGTTCACGTCGTCCGGGTTGAGCGCCTGGAACAGCGGCTTGAAACCGTTGAAGAGGACGGTCAGGTCCAGCGCCGGCTTGGTGCGCTCCAGCGGGATGACGTCGCCGGGCTTGAGCGGGGACGCGTCGCCCACGCCGTGCTCCACCGCGATGTACCGCTGGCCGACCAGGTTGCGGTACTTGATGGTCGCGGTCGCCGAGGACGGCAGCCGGCGCTCGCCCTCCAGCGAGAACTCGACCTCCGCGAGCCGGCGGTCCACCACCCGGATCTGGAGGACCTGGCCCACCCGCACACCCGCGATGCGGATGTCGTCGCCCTCGTTGAGCGCGGTGACGTCGGTGAACCGGGCCGTGTAGGTGGTGGACCCGTTGAAGTTGACGTTCGAGATGGTCACCGCGAGCAGCGCGGTCGCCATGACCGTGACGACGGCGAAGATCGCCAGCTTGACCAGCGGCGCGGCCAGGCTCCTCACACCGTCACCTCCGCTCCCCGGTACAGCGGCCCCAGCAGCAGGGCCGTGAAGCTGGGCATCTCCGACTTCTGGAGGCCGAACTGCGGCGCGAGCAGCGCGGCGAGGAAGTCCATCTCCTCGGGCGAGTTCGCGAGGCTCGGCGCGATCGCGGGACCGCCGATCGCCGACGGGAACGTGGTCCCGTTGCCGTAGGCGTTCTGGCCGGTCGCGGGCGGCAGGACGCCGTCGTTCGCGACCCGCGCGGGCGGCGGCGAGGTCGAGCCGTCCTTCACCGGGCCCTCCGGCGGGTACTGGGGGAACGGGTCGGGCCGCGGGACGATGTCGTAGCAGCGCGGGCCGCGCTTGTCGGCGTACTCCGGGTCGTCCTTGCCCGGCTCGTACTTGCCCCGGTTCGCGGTGATCTCCAGGGTGATGTGCAGGCCGGGCTCGTCGGTGCCCTTGCCGAACACCTGGTCCATGATCGGCTTGAACTCGGTGAGGCCCTTGAGCAGGCACGGGTACTCGGGCGCGTACTTGGCCAGCAGCTCCAGCGTCGGCCGCGACACGTCGGCGAGCTGGATCAGGTTGTTCCGGTTCACCGCGACGAAGCTGTTCAGGTCCACCGCGGTGGTGGTCAGCGTGCCGTACATGGCCAGCAGCTTGTCCCGCTGGTCGACCAGGGTGCGGCTGGTGACGGTGGCGTCGGACAACGCCTGCACCAGGTCCGGCGCGGCGTCGGCGTAGACGTCGGAGACCTCGGCCAGCTTGCTGATCCCCTGCTTGATCGCGGGCAGCTGCGGGTTGAGCTCACCCAGGTAGCCGTCGAGCTGGACCAGCGTCTCGCCGAGCTGCTCGCCCCGGTTGTCCAGGGCCTGCGACATGGCGGTCAGCGTCGTGGCGAGCTTCTCCGGCTGCACCGCCTGGAGCACCGGCAGCAGGTCGTCCAGCACCCGCTCCAGCTCGATCGCGCTGCTCGACCGGTCCTGCTCGATGACGTCGCCCTCGTCGAGGTGGTTGGCCAGGTCGGGCTGCTTGGGCACGACCAGGTTCACGTACCGCTCGCCGAACAGCGTCTTGGGCAGCAGGCGCGCCGAGACGTTGCCGGGGATGTTCGCGACCTGGTCGGGGTGCAGCGCCAGGTCCAGCACCGCGCCGTCGCCCTCGGTGCGGATGCCCGCGACCTCGCCGACGATCAGCCCGCGCACCTTCACGTCCGAGGCGAGCAGGAGCTGGTTGCCGACCCGGTCGGTCTTCAGCGTCACCTTCACGACGTCGGTGAAGGCGTCCTTGTACAGCGCGACGGTGAGGCTGAGGAAGAGGGCGATCACCGCGAGGAAGACGACGCCCAGGAGCCTGCGGGTGATCATCCGGCGATCCTCACCGTGGTCGTGGTGCCCCAGATCGCCAGGCTCAGGAAGAAGTCCAGCAGGCTCGTCGTGACGATCGCGGTGCGCACCGCGCGGCCGACCGCGACGCCCACGCCCGCCGGGCCGCCGGAGGCCCGGTAGCCGTAGTAGCAGTGCGTCAGGATGATCACGACCGAGAAGACGAGGACCTTGCCGAACGACCAGAGCACGTCTACTGGGGGTAGGAACAGATTGAAGTAATGGTCATATGTGCCTGCCGACTGCCCATACAGCTCGACTGTGATCAGCCGTGCCGCTAGGTAGGACGTGAGCAGACCGATCACGTAGAGCGGGATGATCGCGATGAAGCCCGCGATGATCCGGGTGGTCACCAGGAACGGCATGCTCGGGATGCCCATGACCTCCAGCGCGTCGATCTCCTCGGAGATCCGCATCGCGCCGAGCTGGGCGGTGAAGCCGGAGCCGACCGTGGCGCTCAGGGCGAGACCGGCCACCAGCGGCGCGATCTCGCGGGTGTTGAAGTAGGCCGACACGAAGCCCGCGAACGCCGACGTGCCGATCTGGTTCAGCGCGGCGAAGCCCTGGAGGCCGACGACCGTGCCGGTGAACACCGACAGGCCGACCATCACGCCGATGGTGCCGCCGATGACCGCCAGCGCGCCCGAGCCGAAGCTGACCTCGGCCAGCAGCCGGAGGGTTTCGCGCAGGTAGCGGTGCAGCGTGCGGGGCACCCACATCAGGGCGCGCAGGTAGAACCAGAGCTGGTCGCCGAACGTGTCGAGCATGGTCAGCGGGGCGTTGGCCGCCTTGCGCGCGCGGTTGCCGATCGTGGCCATCTCAGCTCCCCTTCGCCGGGACGACCTGGAGGTAGATCGTGGTGAGCACGAAGTTCACGAAGAACAGCAGCAGGAACGTGATGACCACGGCCTGGTTCACCGCGTCGCCAACGCCCTTCGGGCCGCCCGCCGGGTTCAGGCCCCGGTAGGCCGCGACGATGCCCGCGATGAAGCCGAAGATCAACGCCTTGATCTCGGAGATCCACAGGTCCGGCAGCTGCGCCAGGGCGCTGAAGCTCGCCAGGTACGCGCCGGGCGTGCCGTCCTGCATGATCACGTTGAAGAAGTAGCCGCCCATCACGCCGACGACGCTGACCATGCCGTTGAGCAGCACGCTGACCAGCATCGCGGCCAGCACCCGGGGCACCACCAGGCGCTGGATCGGCGAGACGCCCAGCACCTCCATGGCGTCGATCTCCTCGCGGATCTTGCGCGAGCCCAGGTCGGCGCAGATGGCGCTGCCGCCCGCGCCCGCGATGAGCAGCGCCGTCACGATCGGGCTGGCCTGCTGGATGATCGCCAGCACGCTGGCCGCGCCGGTGAACGACTGGGCGCCGATCTGCCGGGTCAGCGAGCCGATCTGGAGCGCGATGACCGCGCCGAACGGGATCGAGACCAGCGCCGTGGGCAGCACGGTCACGCTGACCACGAACCAGCACTGCTGGATGAACTCGCGGAGCTGGAACGGGCGGCGGAACGTGTTGCGGACGACGTCGATGCCGAGTGCGAACATCCGGCCGGTCTCCCGCAGGGCGCCCGCGCCGGGGAAGGTCGCCGGGGTGCTCACAGGCTGCCTCCCTGCCGGGGCCAGGGACTGGGCGCGGGCCGGTCGGCCGGGACGGTCCGGTCCGGGATGGCGCGGTCGTAGGACGCCTGGGTCTGGCTGGAGGTGGCCAGCACGCGGTAGTGGCGCTGCTCCTCGGGCGTGAGGCTCGCGATGATGCCCTGCTGCGCCTCGGGCGGCAGCGTGTGGAGGATGCTCATGACCCGGTCCTTGCGGCGGCGCACGGCGGTGCGCGGCGGCAGGCCGGGGGTGGGTTCGAGCTGCGGCACGACGCCGCGCACGTCCTCGTCCGGGGAGCCGTCGGCGTGGCCCGCGTCCCGGTGCGCCAGCTCGGCCGCCATGGTGGCCTGGTCCTTCTCCTCGGACATGCCGATCGGCCCGATGCGGCGGCCGTTGAGGAACTGCTCCACGACCGGTTCGTCGCTGGTCAGCAGCACCTCGCGGGGGCCGAACATGACCAGTTCGCGGCGGAAGAGCATGCCCAGGTTGTCCGGGACCGTGCGGGCGACGGTGATGTTGTGCGTGACGATCAGGATCGTGGCGTCGATCTGCGAGTTCAGGTCGATCAGCAGCTGGGAGAGGTAGGCGGTGCGGACCGGGTCGAGACCGGAGTCCGGCTCGTCGCACAGGATGATCTCCGGGTCCAGCACCAGGGCGCGAGCGAGGCCGGCGCGCTTGCGCATACCGCCGGAGATCTCGCCGGGCAGCTTCTTCTCCGCGCCGACGAGGCCGACCATCTCCATCTTCTCCAGCACGATCCGCCGGACCTCGGCCTCGGTCTTGCGGGTGTGCTCGCGCAGCGGGAACGCCACGTTGTCGAAGAGGTTCATCGAGCCGAACAGCGCGCCGTCCTGGAACAGGACGCCGAACAGCTTCCGGATCTCGTAGAGCTTGTGCTCGGAACACCGGACCAGGTCCGTGCCGTTGATCATGATCCGGCCCTTTTCCGGCTTCAACAGGCCCACCAGGGACTTGAGGAAGACGGACTTGCCCGTTCCGGAGGGACCGAGCATCACGCTGACCTCGCCGGGCGGCAGGGTGAGCGTGACGTCCCGCCAGATGGTCTGCTTGCCGAAGGACTTGGTCAGGCCTTCGACGACCACCTCGACGCCCATCGCACCTCCAGGTCACCGGCCACAACGCCTCGGCGGACCCGCGCAGCAGGTCGCCATACCCCTGCAACGAGCCCGTCGCATCGTGGTTACTCCCCAGTTGGGTTAGCGGGGGTCACGGAAACGTAACGTCGGATGTGATCTCCGTTTCGCCCGTTTCGGCCAATCTACGGGTCACAGGTACGTGAACGTCACACGCGTTCTTGCGCTGTTCGGGACGGGCTTCAGGGACGGGCTCGGGGACGGGCTCGGGGATGGCTCGGGGATGGCTCGGGACATGCGAAAGGGCGGGCACCCACGTGTGGGTGCCCGCCCTTTCGCGCGTTCAGCTTTCAGGCGCCGACCCGCCGGTGTCGCCGGCGGGCCGCTCGGCTCACTTGAGCGAGATCTTGGCGCCAGCGGCCTCGAGCTTCTCCTTGGCGGCGTCGGCGACGTCCTTCGCCACGTTCTCCAGCAGCGGCTTCGGAGCGGACTCGACCAGCTCCTTGGCCTCCTTCAGGCCCAGGCCCGAGACGACCTCGCGGACGACCTTGATGACCTGGATCTTCTTGTCACCGGCGGACTCGAGGACGACGGTGAACTCGTCCTTCTCCTCCTCCTGCGGCGTGGCGGCGGCGGCCGGGCCGGCAGCGGCAACGGCGACCGGCGCGGCGGCGGTGACCTCGAAGGTCTCCTCGAACTGCTTCACGAACGCCGACAGCTCCAGGAGGGTCATCTCCTTGAACGCGTCGAGCAGCTCGTCGGTGCTGAGCTTCGCCATGATCGGCGGTCCTTTCTAATTCAACGCCCGAACTGGACGCGATGTGTCGGGTTGATCAGCTTTCGGCCGGAGCCTCGGCGTCGGCGGCGGGAGCCTCCGAAGCCTTCTTCTCCTGCAGGGCAGCGGCCAGGCGAGCGACCTGGGAAGCCGGGGCGTTGAACAGACCCGCGGCC
Source organism: Actinosynnema sp. CA-248983 (assembly GCA_050954585.1). Lineage (GTDB taxonomy): Bacteria > Actinomycetota > Actinomycetes > Mycobacteriales > Pseudonocardiaceae > Actinosynnema. The sequence continues at coordinate 8,276,497 of CP191863.1, forward strand.
TTGGCCAGGTTGCCCTTCATCGCGCCCGCCAGCTTGGCGAGCAGCACCTCACGGCTCTCGAGGTCCGCGATGGCGGTGACCTCGTCGACCGAGAGGGGGCGGCCGTCCATGAAGCCGCCCTTGATGACCAGGGCCTTGTTGTCCTTCGCGAAGTCGCGCAGCGCCTTGGCCGCGTCGACCGGCTCGCCTTCGACGAAGGCGATGGCGGTCGGGCCGACGAGCAGGTCTTCCAGACCCTCGACGCCCGCGTCCTGAGCCGCACGCTTGACCAGCGTGTTCTTCGCAACGGTGTACGTGGTGCCCGCGCCGAGAGCGCGACGCAGCGTGGTGAGCTGCGCCATGGAGAGGCCACGGTACTCGGTCACGACAGCGGCCGAGCTGCCACGGAACTTGTCCGTCAGCTCGGCGACGGCCGAAACCTTGCTGGGCTTCGCCATGATCGCCTCCTCTCTGGGCTTCGGTGAACCGCCGGCCGGCACGAAGAGAAGGCATGAAAAACGCCCCGGCGCACAGCAGCACGGGGCGGAAGGGACACGCGGACGTGTCCGATGCTTACCTCGTCCTCCTGCGCGGGCCGTTCGCCGTGCGAACCCTTCGTTCCCACACCCGAGGGCGCGGGAAGACCAGCGGTCTTTGGTGGAACCGCTCGACAGCGTACGGGACGTGTCCTGGTGCTTCCAAATCGGCATGATGTGACCCGTGACCGACGAAGCCCCGCGGAACCCGCCGCCCCCGGACATCGACCCGGAACAGCTCCGGCAGTTCCAGGAGTTCCAACGGTTCCAGGAGTTCCAACGCTTCCAACAGGCCCAGGGCCCCCAAGCCCTCCCCCGGGCACCACCCCACCACCCCCACCACTCCCCCGGCCCCGCCTGCGCGCAAGCCGCTGTGGAAGGTCCTGCTGGGCAGCAAGCTCGTCCGGCGCCTGATCTACCTGGTGCTGGTGCTGGTCCTGCTGTCGTTCGCCTACGACCACTACTTCGGCGGTGACGACACCGGCGACGTCGCGCAGAGCAAGGGCGGCAAGCAGGGCAACCAGACCGCTCCGAGCACCCCGTTCGGCATCAACGGGACCGTGGGCCGGCTGTACAGCCACGTGTCCCAGGACATCTCCGACCGGGGCTGCCTCCTGTTCGCCGACGACGGCGAGGCGAAGAAGGAGTTCGCGCGGGCTTTCCGGGCACCCGACTGCGAGTCCGCGATCCACGCGCTGAAGCAGCAGGTCACCAACGTCGACCTCTACCAGCGCCCGAAGTTCCCCGACTCGGCGACCGGCACCCCGTCCGGCAACACCGCGGTGGTGTCGTCGTGCGAGATGGAGGTGTCGGGCGGTCCGCGCCTGGGGAAGTTCACGCTGACGAAGCTCGAGCCGAGCGGGTCCTGGGTCATCACCGGCTACCAGGCCGAACCGGCCTGCTGAGGCAAGCGAAAGCCCCTCGGCACCAGGTGCCGAGGGCTTTCGTCAGCTAACGCGCAAGCCGGATCAGGCGGTGGCTTCGTCGCTCAGCAGGTTGCGGGTGCGGTTCGGGTCGACCGGGATGCCGGGGCCCATCGTCGTGGAGACGGTGACCTTCTTCAGGTAGCGGCCCTTGGCGGCGGACGGCTTCGCACGCAGGATCTCGTCCAGCGCGGCGGCGTAGTTCTCGACCAGCTTCTCCGGGTCGAAGGACGCCTTGCCGATGACGAGGTGCAGGTTGGCCTGCTTGTCCACGCGGAAGTTGATCTTGCCGCCCTTGATCTCCGTCACGGCCTTGGTGACGTCGGGCGTCACGGTGCCGGTCTTCGGGTTCGGCATCAGGCCGCGCGGGCCGAGGATGCGGGCGATGCGGCCGACCTTCGCCATCTGGTCGGGGGTCGCGATCGCGGCGTCGAAGTCGAGCCAGCCACCCTGGATGCGCTCGATCAGGTCCTCGCTGCCGACCGCGTCCGCACCGGCGGCGGTGGCCTCGGCGGCCTTGTCGCCGGTCGCGAAGACGATCACGCGGGCGGTCTTGCCCGTACCGTGCGGCAGGTTCACGGTGCCGCGGACCATCTGGTCGGCCTTGCGGGGGTCGACGCCGAGCCGGATGGCGACCTCGACGGTCGCGTCCAGCTTGACCTTGGACGTCTCCTTGGCGAGCTTCGCGGCCTCGAGCGGCGAGTACAGCCGCTCCCGGTCCACCAGCTCAGCCGCGGCCTTGTACGCCTTGCTGCGCTTCATGCTTCTGTTCCTTAACCAAACAGTTGTGGTGACGAGCCAGCGCGTGGCTCTCCCACGGGATCAAAAAGAAAGGGTCAGCCTTCGACGGTGATGCCCATGGAGCGGGCGGTGCCGGCGATGATCTTCGCCGCCTGGTCCACGTCGTTGGCGTTCAGGTCGACCATCTTGGTCTGCGCGATCTCGCGCACCTGGTCCATGGTCACCTTGGCGACCTTGGTGCGGTGCGGCTCGCCCGAGCCCTTCTCCACGCCCGCGGCCTTCAGCAGCAGCTTCGCGGCCGGCGGCGTCTTGAGCTTGAAGTCGAACGAGCGGTCTTCGTACACGGAGATCTCGACGGGCACCACGGTGCCGCGCTGCGACTCGGTCGCCGCGTTGTACGCCTTGCAGAACTCCATGATGTTGACGCCGTGCTGACCCAGCGCGGGGCCGACCGGCGGCGCGGGGTTCGCGGCCCCGGCCTTGATCTGCAGCTTGATGATCGCTGCGAGCTTCTTCTTCTTGGGTGGCATCTCAGTGCTTCCTGTTATTGCGGTGTCCGCGCGCGGCCCTGCCAGCCGCAGCGGGCTGCCGACACCCAGCGGGGGGCGTCGGAGTCTGGTGACCCGACCGCGCTACGCGATCAGATCTTGGAGACCTGGCTGAACGACAGCTCGACCGGAGTCTCGCGGCCGAAGATCGACACCAGGACCTTCAGCTTCTGGCCGTCCGCGTTGACCTCGCTGATCGTGGCGGGCAGCGTGGCGAACGGGCCGTCCATGACGGTGACCGACTCGCCGACCTCGAAGTCGACCTCGACCGCGGTCTTGGTGGGCGCGGAAGCGGCCTTCTTGCCCGCGGCCGGCTTCTGCTCGACCTGCGGCAGCAGGAACTTCAGCACCTCGTCCAGGGTCAGCGGCGACGGCTTGGAGGTCGCGCCGACGAAGCCGGTGACGCCCGGCGTGTTGCGCACCGCGCTCCACGAGGCGTCGTTCAGCTCCATCCGGACCAGGATGTAGCCGGGCAGCACCTTGCGCTGCACCTGCTTGCGCTGGCCGTTCTTGATCTCGGTGACTTCCTCGGTCGGCACCTCGACCTGGAAGATGTAGTCCTCCATGTCGAGCGTCTGGATGCGCGTCTCGAGGTTGGTCTTGACCTTGTTCTCGTACCCGGCGTACGAGTGCACGACGTACCAGTCGCCGGGCGCGTTGCGCAGGGCCTCGCGCATCTCGGCGGCGGGGTCGGCGGGCTCGGCGTCGATGTCGGCGACCGGCGCGGCGGCCTCCGGCTCGTCGGCGGGCTCGGCGGCGTCGTCAGCGGACTCCGCGGTGTCCTCCGTCGCCTCGTCCTGCTCGACGTCCTCGACATCACCGTCGAAGTCCTGCTCGTCGGTCAGGTCGGTCAGCTCCTTGGCGTCAACGCCGTTCTCGGAGGTCACTGTGGGTCTCGCTTCCTTTCATCCACGTGTTCGCCACCGCCACCCCGGGCGGGGAGGCGTCGGCTCAGCCGAACACCTTGAACACGCCCCAGGCGAAGGCCGAGTCAAGGCCGAACACGAACGCCACCATGAAGGCCACGAAGACCAACACGACCGAGGTGTAGGTGATCATCTGCTTGCGGGTCGGCCAGATGACCTTCCGCAGCTCGCTGACCACCTCACGGATGTAGCGCACGATCCGGGCGAAGAAGCCCGTCCGCTTCTCCTGGTCGCCCCGAGCGCGGGTGGGACGGCCCTTGCGGTCCGCGGCGTCGGCGTCGGACTCGGCCGACTTCTTCGCCTCGGACGGCTTGGCGACGGCGTCCTTGCGGCCCGCCGGGCGCGCGGAACCCCGGCGCTCGCGGCGCGCTGCGGCGGTGACCGGCCGGGCCGCGCTCTCGCGCTCGTCCGGCTGGTCCTGCTCGCGGCCCTCGCTCATGCCGTCCTCCGCTCACCATCGCGCTTCGACGCAGGGGCGACAGGACTTGAACCTGCAACCTGCGGTTTTGGAGACCGCTGCTCTGCCAGTTGAGCTACACCCCTTCGGGGTCCCCCGTGAAGGGACCCGCTGGCTGAGGACGCCTTCCACCCTCCTCACGTGGCCCGTGAGGCAGCGGCTGGACGTTCCCGGTGTCGAAGCATACGGCACATCGGGCCCTTCCTCCCAACCGGCCCGGTCAGAGGGGGTGCCGGGCACCAACTCGGTTGTGCGATCTGCCACGATTGGGGCCATGGCCTCACCTGAGACGACCTCCGCGCCCGGCTCCTCCGACTTCCCCCGCATCTCCAAGCGGATCGGCGGCATCGCCGAGTCCGCCACCCTCGCGGTGGATGCGAAGGCGAAGGCGCTGAAGGCCGCCGGCCGACCGGTGATCGGCTTCGGCGCGGGCGAGCCCGACTTCCCGACCCCGGCGGCCATCGTGTCCGCCGCGGCGGCGGCGTGCGCCGACCCCAAGAACCACCGCTACACCCCCGCCGCCGGCCTGCCGGAGCTGCGGGAAGCCGTAGCCGCGAAGACCAAGCGGGACTCCGGCTACGAGGTGACCGCGGCCCAGGTGCTGATCACCAACGGCGGCAAGCAGGCCGTCTACCAGGCGTTCGCCACGATCGTGGACCCGGGCGACGAGGTCCTGCTGCCCGCGCCGTACTGGACCACCTACCCCGAGGCGATCACGCTGGCCGGCGGCGTCCCGGTGCAGGTCACGGCCGACGAGACCACCGACTACCTGGTGACCGTCGACCAGCTGGAGGCGGCGCGGACCCCGAAGACCAAGGTCTTGCTGCTGTGCTCGCCGTCCAACCCGACCGGCTCGGTCTACAGCCGCGAGCAGATCACCGCGATCGGCGAGTGGGCGCTCGAGCACGGCCTGTGGGTGATCACCGACGAGATCTACGAGCACCTGCTCTACGACGGCGCCGAGACGGTGTCGCTGCCGGTCGCGGTGCCCGCGATGGCCGACCGGACGATCGTGCTCAACGGTGTCGCCAAGACCTACGCGATGACCGGCTGGCGGGTGGGCTGGCTGATCGGCCCGACCGACGTGGTGAAGGCCGCCGCGAACCTCCAGTCCCACCTGACCTCGAACGTGGCGAACGTCTCGCAGCGGGCGGCGCTGGAGGCGGTGTCCGGCTCGCTGGACGCGGTGGACGAGATGCGGGCCGCGTTCGACCGGCGGCGGCGGACGATCGTGGACCTGCTGTCGGCGATCCCCGGCGTGGAGTGCCCGACGCCCAAGGGCGCGTTCTACGTGTACCCGTCGGTGAAGGCGCTGATCGGCAAGGCGCTGCGCGGCGTGGAGATCACCGACACGGTCCAGCTCGCGGCGCTGATCCTGGAGCACGCCGAGGTCGCGGTGGTGCCGGGCGAGGCGTTCGGGACGCCGGGCTACCTGCGGCTGTCGTACGCCCTGGGCGACGACGACCTGAAGACGGGCGTTACGCGCATGGCCGAGCTGCTGGGTGAGATCGAGCTGTAGTCCCAGGTCACACACCCTCGAAGGGGCACCCACTACGGGTGCCCCTTTTCGTGTTCAAGGTCACCGTTCGCGGCTGACCGGCGGGGCTTGCACCACTCCAACAGGTGAATGGAGTAACTGACAGTAGAACTTGGGCGATGATCCGTTCAGAGCAACCGATCTTCACCCGAGGAGACCAACGATGACGGAGCCGGACCTACCGGAGTCCGACAAACCCGCCCGGAAGTGGGTCGTGGTCGCAGGTGCCGCGGCGCTCGTGCTGAGCGCGCTGGCCCTGGCGTTCTGGGTGGCGAGACCGGAGCCCCGGTCCGTTGTCGTGTACGAGGTGTCCGGCGAGGCCGCACGTGCGACGGTCGTCTATTCGACGTTCGCGGAGGACGGGGAAGCGGTGCGGGAAGTCGAACTGACGTCTTTTCCGTGGCACGCCGAATTGACCGTCGTGGGCGAGGTGCGTGGCGGCGTGCTCACGGTGACCGTCGGGCCGGAGGGCGGTTCCGTGGGGTGCAAGGTGAGCGTGGACGGCGTGGAACGGCGTGCCGCCACTGCAAGCGGCGCTTTCACCAGCGCCTTTTGCAGTGGCTTTTGAGCACGCCTGCACACGGTGGTCAGGGGAGGCGGACCCGGGCCGAGGCGCCGCCCAGGACGGATTTGCCGTCGTGCTGGGCGGTGATGTTGACCTTGAAGGTGCCGTCGTCGAGGAGTTTGGTCACCTTGGCGGTGACGTCCACCAGGGCGCCCTCTTCGTCGTCGGGGACGGGCACGGGGCGGCCGAAGCGGACGCCGTACTCCAGGACCGCGCCGGGGTCGCCGGTCCAGTCGGTGACGACGCGGACGGCCATGCCCATGGTGAGCATGCCGTGGGCGATGACGCCGGGGAGGCCGACCTCCGTGGCGAAGCGCTGGCTCCAGTGGATCGGGTTGAAGTCGCCCGAGGCGCCCGCGTACTTCACGAGGTCGGCCCGGGTGATGCGGAGGGTCAGCGGCGGGAGTTCGTCGCCCACCTTGACGTCTGCGGCCTTGATCACGCGTCCTCCCCTCGGACCACCAGCGTGCAGCGGCCGGTGCAGACGTGTTCGCCCTCGTCGGTGCCCACCTCGGCGCGGATGGCGAGCATGTCGTTGCCCATCCGGGAGGTGATGCCGTCGACGTGGAGTTCCACCACCAGGCGGTCGCCGGCGGTGATCGGGCGGGTGTGGGTGAAGGCCTGGTCGCCGTGGACGACGCGGCTGTAGTCCAGGCCCAGGTCCGGGTCCTCGACCAGGACGTCGTTGGCCTTCAGCGACACGATGATCGCGAACGTGGGCGGGGCGATGACGTCCTTGTACCCCGCCGCGCGGGCGGCCTCCGGGTCGCGGTGCACGGGGCTGGTGGCGCCCACCGCGTCGGCGAACTCGCGGATCTTCTCGCGTCCCACCTCATAAGGCGGTGACGGTGGGTACACACGTCCGATGAACGACTGGTCGAGAGGCACCGGAGCAGGTTACGCGACGAGGCCCGCCCCCTCGGTGAAGGGACGGGCCTCGTGGAAGTCGAACAACGGCCTCAGCGGGTTTCCTTGTGCGGCCGGTGGGTCTTGCAGTTCGGGCAGAACTTCTTGATCTCCAGGCGGTCCGGGTCGTTGCGCCGGTTCTTCCTGGTGATGTAGTTCCGGTGCTTGCACTCCTCGCACGCGAGGGTGATCTTCGGGCGTACGTCGGTTGCAGCCACGGGGTCCTTGCCTTTCTAGAGCACACCTGCCCCGGGGACCCAGTACGGGCTTACCGCCTGGCGGGGATCTTCACGAAGTAGCGGTGGCCGGACTTGAACCGGCGACACAGCGATTATGAGCCGCTTGCTCTACCAACTGAGCTACACCGCTTCGCACGACTACAGGCCGCGCATGCTAGCGCACCGCGGCCAAGTCGTGGAGCCCCTTTACGGAATCGAACCGTAGACCTTCTCCTTACCATGGAGACGCTCTGCCGACTGAGCTAAAGGGGCTTGCTCTTTCGTTCTTGCCGAGCGAGGAGAACTCTACAACAACGCCGCGCGGTTCACGAAATCGGGGGGTCCCTTCAGTGGACCAAGGTGAGCACCGTCTCATCCCGGGCGCCCCTGACCTGCACGGTTCGCGCCCGCAACCAGGCCTCGAAGCGCTCTTCGGACAGCGGTCGGGAGATCAGGTAGCCCTGCGCCACGTCGCAGCCCATCGACACCAGCTGGTCCCGCGCGGCGTCGTCCTCGACGCCCTCGGCGACCACGGTGAGGCTCAGCGAGTGGCCCAGCTCGACGATGGACCGGACCACCGCCATGTCGCCGAGGTCGGTGCCCATGCCGAGGACGAACGACTTGTCGATCTTCACCTCGTCCACCGGGAGCTGCCGCAGGTAGGCCAGTGACGAGTAGCCGGTGCCGAAGTCGTCCACGGCGAGCACGACGCCCATGGTGTGCAGGCGGCGCAGCACGGGCAGCGCCCGCTCCGGGTCGGCCATCACGCCGGACTCGGTCAGCTCGAAGGTGAGCAGCTCCGGCGGCACGTCGTGCTTGAGCAGCGCCGCCGCGACCCGGTCCGGGAACTCCTCGTCGGCCAGCGTGCGCACGGACAGGTTCACCGCGATGGACATCCGCAGCCCGCGGTCGATCCACCGGCGGACCCGGTCCAGCGCCTTGTCCATCACGAAGTCGGTCAGCACGTCCACCAGGCCGGTGGCCTCGACCGCGGGCACGAACTCGTCCGGGTCGACGCGGCCGAACTCGGGGTGCTTCCAGCGCACCAGCGCCTCCGCGCCGACGACCTGTCTGCTCGGCAGCGCGACCTTGGGCTGGTAGTGGATCGACACCTGGCCGCTCTCCAGCGCCGACCGGAACTGGGTGACCAGTTGGAAGCGGCGCAGGAAGATCTGGCCCATCGACGGCGCGTACGCGCGCAGCGGCTCGGCCTCGCTGGTCGCCCGCACGGCCACGTCGGCCCGCTGGAGCAGGGCGTCGGCGTCGGGGTCCTCGATCTCGCAGTCCGCGGTGGACGCCCAGCCGACGACCGCGCCCGCCTCGACGGTGAGCCGGTCCACCGGGTACGGCACGGACAGCGCGGCGCGCAGGCGTTCGGCGATCTCCTGGATGCGCTCGGCCTGCCGGTCCAGCAGCAGCGCGGCGAACGCGCCGCCCTCCAGGCGGGCCAGCGGCACCTCGGGGCCGAGTTCGTCGCGCAGGCGGCGGCCGGCCGCGACCACCATCCGGTTGCCCCAGGCCTGGCCCAGCGCGTCGGACACGGTGGACAGCACGTCGAGGTCGATCCGGATCACCGCGGACCGGTCGGCCTGGCGCATCGGCTCGGCGGCGGCCTCGCGCAGGCCCGGCCGGTTGAGCAGGCCGGTCAGCGGGTCGTGGTAGGCGTCGTGGCGCAGCCGGGCGAGCAGGCGGCGGTTGTCCACCGCGGTGGACAGGTGGCTGGCGAGCGTGCGCAGCAACTGGATGTCGGCCTTGCCGAAGCCGCGCCACCGGCTGAGCCGGTCGTGCACCTCGACCGCGCCGAGGAGCTGGGTCGCGCCGCGCAACGGCACCACCAGCGCTTCCTGCGCGTCGCGGCGGGCCAGGGACTCGGAGACGTCCTCGCCGGCGTCGACGATGCGGAAGTACCGCACCTGCGAGCCGGGCAGTTGCAGCATGGCGTCCTCGCGCAGCTGGCGCGGGTCGTCGCGGCGCATCCCCGGGGGCAGCGGTTCGCCGGCGACCAGGGTGCGCATCGGGGCCTGCGGGTCGGTGCGCAGCCGCAGCACGACCCGGTTGGCGTTGAGCTGCTCGCGGATGCGCTCGGCGATGAGCTGCCACTCGTCGTCGTCGGCGCGGGCGTCGCCGCCGTCCGGGGTCGCGCCGCGCGGTCCGGTGGCGTGCCGGCCGGAGCGGGCGACCCGCAGGGACACCTCGCTGAGCGTCTCCAGGTCGCGCTGTTCGCGCAGCAGACCGGAGTAGGCGAGGTAGATCGCGGTGATGCCGGCGAAGACCAGGACGATCAGGACGCCGCCCCACGGGGCCTTGTCCGCGATCTCGTAGCCGGCGAGGCCGGCGGAGGTGTTGAGCAGCGCCACGACCAGGGTCTGGAGCACCAGGCGCAGGCTCGGGGCGACCCGCATGCCCTTGCCCATCAGCCGCAGCGCGGTCAGGCCCAGGACGCTGGCCAGCAGCGGCACGGCGATGGTGCCCAGGAACGCGCCCGCCCACTTGGGGCCGTTGCCGTCCAGGAACAGGTCCACGGAGTGGGCGACCGCGAAGGCCACCGAGATCTCCATGAACATCAGGCCCGCGTTGTAGACGGCGCGGTCGAGCACCCGGCGGCCGAGCAGCGTGCCGACGCCCGCGACCACGTGCGCGGCGAGCACCACTTCGAACGGGGCGACCAGCAGGCCGAGGACGAGCGGGATCTCGGTGAACGAAATGGTCCAGGCCACGCCGCTGCGCACGTCGACGTTGATGGCGAGCTGCTCGGCGAGCAGGAACCCGACCACGAGCAGCGGTCCGGTCCACAGGAGGTCGGTCGGGTCCCGGTCGGGCAGCCACGAGCCCACGGCGACCGCGGAGAGCGTCCCGGCGAGCAGGAGCAGCACCGCGAACACGCTGAACGCGCGGGTCGTGGACCGGGTCGGCGCGTTCGGCGCCGTGGCCGACACGTGGTCGGACATCCACCCTCCTCGTCGGCCGTCGTCGCGGTTGGCCGGGTCGCGGCCTACGAACTCCTGGCGTGACTGAGGGGTCCCGAACACCCACCGAGACCCCTCCAGGGGTGCCAATGTACCCCGGTTGGGCGACGAAATGGCAGGTCGTTGCACCGATTACCACGAAAGGTAACAGTTCGGATCACACGATCAGCTCCCCTGCCAGCACCGTCACCGCTCGTCCGGCGAGTCGCACGCGATCACCGTCCAAGATCGCCCGGACCTGCCCGCCGCGCGGCGAGGCCTGTTCCGCGAGCAGCTCCGCGCGCCCCAGCCGCGGCGCCCACCAGGAGGCGAGCGTGCAGTGCGCGGAACCGGTCACCGGGTCCTCCGGCACCCCGTAGGAGGGGTAGAAGCAGCGGCTCACCACGTCGAGTCCGGGGCGGTCGCCGGGCGCGGTGACGATCACGCCGCGGCCGGGGACCTCGGCCAGGGCGGCGAAATCGGGCCGGACCTCGCGGACCTCGGCGGCGCTCGCGGCTTCCACGAGGACGTCGGAGACGCCTTGCGCGACGGCCTGGACGGTGATGCCGGGCAGACCGGCCTTCAGCGGGGTGGTCACCTCGACGGGGGTGGCCGGGTCGGCCGGGAAGTCCATCTCCACCCAGCCGTCACCGGTGGTCGTGCAGGTGAGGTCGCCGCTGCGGGTGGTGAAGGTCCGGTCGCCGCCCAGGACGTGCGCGGTGGCGAGGGTCGCGTGGCCGCACAGGTCGACCTCGCGGACGGGCGTGAACCAGCGCAGCGGGAGAGGGCCTTGTTCTTTAAGGCGCACAAATGCGGTCTCGGCGTGCTTCATCTCCGCCGCGACGGACTGCATCCAGTGCTCGTCGTTTGTTTTGTCGTCGTCCTCAAGCAGCACGACGCCCGCGGGGTTGCCCGCGAACGCCCGGTCGGTGAAGGCGTCCACCACGAAAATGCGCACGGCCGCAGGCTACGGCCATGGTTACGTTCCCGGTATGGACCCGCTACTGCCCGCCATCACGCCGGTGCCGCAGCCGTACTCGTTCGCCGAGCTGACCGCCGACGCGTTGAACGCCAGCTGGGGCGCGTTGCGCACGCACAGCCTGACCTGGCACCCCGACGCCGACCTCGACGCCCAGCTGCGGGACTGGCCGCTGACCGGCGCCGGGGACCACGACACCGCCGCCCTGGTGACCGTGCCGAGCCGGGCGGTGGCCGCCGCGGAGGTGCTGGTGCGGCACGGTTTCGCGCCCCTGCTGGTGACTGCGGCGCGGCGGGCGGGGCTGGGTGGGCCGGCGGGCGCGGCGGACGTGCGGGTGCGGCGGGTCGAGCCGGCGGACGTGGACGTGGCCGTGTCGGTGAACGTGCAGACCGTCCGGTACGACGGCTGGTTCGGGATGGTCACCGAGCGGCCGTCCACCGCGGACCGGCTGCGCGAGCACATCGAGGCCCGGCTGACCTGGGACGAGCCGGGACTGTGGCTGGCCGAGCGGGACGGCACGCCGCTGGGCGTCCTGTACTACGACATGCCGCCGCACTCGGACTGGATCGCGGGCCGCACGTCCGCCGCGCCGGTCGTCTACATCGGACTGCTGGGCGTGCGGGAGGCGGCGCGCGGGTCCGGCGTGGGCAGCGCCCTGGTGGCCCACACCCACCGGCTGCTGGACGAGGCGGGCATAGCGGTCACCCTGCTGCACCACGCCCTGCCGAACCCGCGCTCGACCCCGTTCTGGTACTCCAACGGCTACCGCCCGCTGTGGACCACGTGGCAGCGCCGCCCGGCGCTCTAGATGATTGATTCCAAGGGGTAGGCACCTGGAGACGTGGGGCGAGGGTGTCGATGTACGGGTTGTGACGACCGACATTGACACCCTCGCGACCGCACTCTATGTCAGAACCGACGACCTGCTGAAGGCCGCGCCGCACCTGGCGCCGAGGCGGCCGAAGGTCGGCCTGCGACCCGTACTGACCGACGCGGAGCTGGTCACCCTGGCGGTGATGCAGGCCCTGCTCGGGTTCACCTCCGAGGCCCGCTGGTTACGCCACGCCCACGCCCACCTGGGACACCTGTTCCGCTACCTGCCCCGCCAACCCGGCTACAACAAGCGGTTGCGCAACGCCGCCTGCCTGATCAAAGCCGTGATCCGTCTCCTGGCGGTCGACACCACGCTGTGGACCGACGACGTGTGGGTGGTCGACTCCACCCCGGTGGAATGCGGCCGCTCCCGGGAAACCGCCCGACGCTCGGACCTGGCAGGATGGGCGCAATACGGGTATTGCGCCTCGCACTCGCGCTTCTTCCGGGGCCTGCGGTTGCACCTGGTCTGCACCCTGGGCGGCCTGCCGGTCGCCTTCGCGTTGACCGGCGCCAAGGCCGACGAACGCACCACCCTGCTCGACATCCTCGACGCCGACCCCGCCCTGACCGCCGAGCGGCCCGGCCAGGTCCTGATCGCCGACCGGCAGTACTACGGCCGCGACTTCGAACAGCACCTGGCCGGCACCGACGTCGAACTGCTGCGTCCGGCGCGCAAGGGCGAGGCCGAGCGGCCCGGCGCGGCACTGTTCAAGCCGCTGCGCCAGACCATCGAGTCGATCAACCAGACCTTCAAGGCCCAACTCGACCTCGAGCGCCACGGCGGGCGCACACCCGCGGGGGTGATCGTCCGCGTCCTGCAACGCATCCTGGCCCTGACCGCCGCCATCTGGCACAACGACCACACCGACCAGCCGATCATGCGCTCCCTGACCGCCTACGACCACTAACCCCTGGAATCAATCATCTAGACGCGCACCAGTTCCTTCATCTCGCGGGGCGCGGTGTCGCGCAGTCCGGCGCGGATCACGTCCAGGCACTCCCGGGCCTTGGCGGCGGCCTGCTGTTGGGCCGCGCCGCTGCCCACGGCTTCGCGCAGCACCAGCCAGACCGAGGCGTCGTCCTCGCGGACGGCGGTGAGCAGTTCGCGGGGTTCGGGGTAGGGGTGCAGCGCGATGCGCTCGGTGTGCGCGCGGAGGTCGTGCAGGGTGTCGCGGTCGACGCCGGTGCGGATCAGGCGCTCCAGCTTGGCGGGCAGGTCCACGGAGAGGAGTTCGGAGGTGGAGAGCGGGCCGAAGTTGAGGACGGTGTGCAGGCCGTACTCGAGGTCGTCGGCGGCGTTGAGCACCTCGCGGACGTGGTCGCGGGCGGCGGGTCGGGTCCGCCGGCGGACGGGGTTGCGCCGGAGCACCAGCCCGAGGGCGACACCGACGGCGAGGGCGGCCAGGGCGACCCAGATTTCGCTCATGGGTTCGAGTCTGGTCGCCCGCGCACGACTTCCGTGCGCGCGCACGACGGCCGGCGGTCTGGCAGCGCCGAGAGGTCACCCGGACTTCGGTTGCGCTGAACAGCCCAACCGGTCGGCGTGGCGACGTGATCCGAACGGCCGAGAGGGGGAAGGTGTCCCCAAGGCTCTCGTCCGCCCGAGTGAACCCCGATCCAAGGGGTACTCAGCCCGTAGGTCGAGACCTCCTGAAGAGACAAGGGGATGAACAACGGGCGAGGGGTCGCCATGACCATCGCGAAGGAACTGTCCAACCGGGCGAAGGCCATGCTCAAGGCGGTAGCCGCAGGCAGGGGCCAGCTGTCCGGGGGCGTCGAGCCGGACCTGTACGTGGACGGCCTGCCGTGCTGCGACCAGACGACCACCCACGCCCTGGTCCACGCCGGCCTCCTCCGCGCCCGCCGCGCCGTGGGTCTGTACGAGCGCACGGACGCGGAACTGACCGACGCGGGACGAGCAGCCATCGCGTAATCCTCGAACATACGTTCGACATGGGTTATGCTGCACATGAGACCGGCACGCAAGCGAGAGGAAGCGCTTGCGCGTCGGTCTCACCTACGTGAGGTGGTCGAAGCGCCGGCGGCTCGCGGCCAGGACCTCGTCAGCCAGTTCGGCCGGGGTGAGCCGGTCCGAGCGCAGCACGACCGTCCCGTCCGGCTGACGGGCCGCGGCACCGGGGTCCAGCCGGCTCAGGGCCCATTCGAGGGCAGCCGGACCCGCCTCCGGATCACCGCCCATCGGCGCACGGGCAGCGAGCCGCTCCCCCAGCACGTCGGCGTCCGCGTCCAGGAAGACGTGCAGGACCTGCTCGCCCGCGTCGGCCGGCCCGCCGAGGATCTCGGCCCGGTAGGCGTCGCGGACCAGCGACATCGGCACGATGAGCGTGTCCGCGTGGTGCCTGCGCAACGACAGCGCGGTCGCGACGACCAGTTCCCGCCAACTCGGCAGGTCCTGGAAATCGTCGTTGGGCGGCATCCACTTCCAGAGCATGAGGCCCACGTCCTCAGGGGTCGAACACCACCGCGCCCGGCAGCCGCCGCCGCAACTCCCGCGCCAACGTGGTCTTTCCCGCGGCAAACCCGCCGTTGAGCCAGATGAGCACGGCACCGAGTATCCGGGCACCGCCCGCCGGACAACACGAGAAAGCCCCGCGAGCACTGCTCACGGGGGCTTTCTCACTCGATGTGGCGGGTAGAGGATTCGAACCTCTGTAGCTTTCGCGACGGATTTACAGTCCGCTCCCATTGGCCGCTCGGGCAACCCGCCCCGCCCCCGGTCTCCCGGGTGCGGTGCAGACAATACATAACCACGTCGTGGCGACTCAAACCGGGGCGGCCCCGGTAGGCTTCCGGGGGTTCGCAGACACGCCTACGCGGAGGTATCGGGCACCGTGGCAGACCCGTCGTTCGACGTGGTGAGCAAGGTCGACCGGCAGGAGGTCGACAACGCGCTCAACCAGGCCGCCAAGGAGCTGAGCACCCGGTTCGACTTCCGGGGCACCGGCACGTCGGTGGCCTGGGCGGGTGAGGAGGCGGTCGCCTTCGAGTCCGGGACCGAGGAGCGCTGCCGGGCCGCGATCGACGTCTTCCAGGAGAAGCTGGTCAAGCGCGGCATCTCGATGAAGGCCTTCGAGGTCGGCGACCCCGCGATCTCCGGCAAGGTGTTCAAGGTCACAGGCAAGATCGTCCAGGGCATCTCGTCGGAGAAGGCCAAGGAGATCGCCAAGAAGGTCCGCGACGAAGGCCCGAAGGGCGTGCAGGCGCAGATCCAGGGCGACCAGCTGCGCATCTCGGGCAAGAAGAAGGACCACCTGCAGGACGTCATCGCCCTGCTCAAGAGCAGCGACTTCGGTATCGCCCTCCAGTTCACGAACTACCGATGAAGGGCATCATCCTGGCGGGCGGGAGCGGCACGCGGCTGCACCCGATCACGCAGGCGGTGTCCAAGCAGCTCCTCCCGGTCTACGACAAGCCGATGGTGTACTACCCGCTGTCGGTGCTGATGCTCGCGGGCATCCGGGACGTCCTGCTCATCTCGACCCCGACCGACCTGCCGCTGTTCCAGCGACTGCTCGGGGACGGGTCCCAGTTCGGGATCAACGTCTCCTACGCCGAGCAGGCCCACCCGAACGGGCTGGCCGAGGCGTTCGTGATCGGCGCGGACTTCGTCGGGGACGACTCGGTGTCGCTGGTCCTGGGCGACAACATCTTCTACGGCCAGGGCTTCTCCAAGCTGCTCCAGCACCACGCGGCGACGCTGGAGGGCTGCGTGCTGTTCGGCTACCCGGTCCGCGACCCCGAGCGCTACGGCGTGGGCGAGGTCGACGCGGACGGGCGGCTGGTCTCCATCGAGGAGAAGCCGGTGGTGCCGAAGTCGAACAAGGCGATCACCGGCCTGTACTTCTACGACAACGACGTGGTCGAGATCGCCCGCAACCTGACGCCGTCGGCGCGGGGCGAGCTGGAGATCACCGACGTCAACCTCGAATACCTGCGGCGCGGCAAGGCCCACCTGGTCGACCTGGGGCGCGGGTTCGCGTGGCTGGACACCGGGACGCACGACTCGCTGCTGGAGGCGGGCCAGTTCGTGCAGGTCCTGGAGCACCGGCAGGGCGTGCGCATCGCGTGCCCGGAGGAGATCGCGCTGCGGATGGGCTTCATCACCGCGGACGAGTGCTACGCGCTGGGCGAGAAGCTCGCCAAGTCCGGCTACGGGCAGTACCTGATGGCCGTGGCCCGCGAAGGCCGCTGAGCGACACCACTCACGAGCGGCGGGCCAGTTCTTCCAGGCGGCGGACGCGGTCGGCGATCGGCGGGTGGGTGGAGAACCAGCGCGCCAGCTGCTCGCCGGGCCGGAACGGTGACGCGATCATCAGGTGCGACTGCGACACCACGGCGGGTTCCGGGGCCAGCGGCGCGGCGCGGGTGCCGAGTTCGAGCTTGCGCAGCGCCGACGCCAGGGCCAGCGGGTCGCCGGTGAGTTCCGCGCCGGACGCGTCTGCCTGGTACTCGCGGGACCGGCTGACCGCCAGCTGCACGATGCTCGCCGCGATCGGCCCGAGGACGACGATCAGCAGCACGGCCAACGGGTTCGGCCGGTCCTCGTCGTCGCCGAACAGGCTCGCGAACAGGGCCAGGTTCGCCAGTGCGCTCACCACGCCGGCCAGCGCCCCGGCCACGCACGAGATGAGGATGTCCCGGTTGTAGACGTGGCACAGCTCGTGCCCGAGGACGGCGCGCAGCTCGCGCTCGTCCAGGAGTTCGAGGATGCCGGCGGTGCAGCACACCGCGGCGTTGCGCGGGTTGCGGCCGGTCGCGAACGCGTTGGGCGCGGCGGTGGGGCTGATGTACAGGCGGGGCATGGGTTGGCGCGCGGCCATCGCCAGTTCCCGCACGATCCGGTACATCGCGGGCTGCTCGACCTCGGACACGGGCCGGGCCCGCATCGCGCGCAGCGCGAGCTTGTCGGAGTTGAAGTACGCGTAGGCGTTGACGCCCAGTGCCAGCACAACGCCGATGACCAGCGCGGTCCGCCCGAAGAACGAGCTGATCCCGACGATCAGCGCGCTCATGGCGCCCAGCAGCAACGCGGTCTTCACCCCGTTGTAGTGCTTGTGCACGGTGTTCGCCTCCGGGTGACTACGTCCTCCCTCTCAACGCTCCGGGACGTCCCGTGGTTCCGGAACCCGCTCGTCCGGGGCGTGTGGCACCGGTCTCCGGCGCGGGTTCGGCCTGCCCGTCGAGGGCGGGCGGCGGCGGCACGTGCGCCACCCACGTGCCCAGGACGTCCCGTTCGTGGACCAGTTCGGCGACCGCGCCATCGCCGTCGAGCGTGCCGGTGCCGGGGTAGGAGAAGTCGGGGGCCCAGTGCAGCGCGTCGAACGGGCACGCCTCCACGCAGATGCCGCAGTAGAGGCACTGGCCGTAGTCGATCGCGAACCGGTCGAGGACGTTGCGGGCGCGTGGCCGGGCGGAGCCGGGCTGCTGCTCGACCTCGGTGTGCGAGTCGATGTGGATGCACCAGTCGGGGCACTCGCGGGCGCAGATCATGCAGACCGTGCAGTTGGCCTCCAGCAGCGCGATCACGCCGCGGGTGCGGGGTGGCAGGTCAGGCATCGGTCTCACCTTCGAGGCGTCGGGGTCCCCAGGACGGGTCGGGCACGCCGGGCGGGGCGGCCCGGCGGCGGCTGGGCGCGGACGTGCCGTCCTCGCCGGGTTCCAGGCGGCCGGGCCACGGCCGCACGACGCGGGAGGCCAGCACGAAGTCCTTGCGCAGCGGGTGGCCCGCGAACGACTCGGGCAGCAGCAGGTGCGGCGCGGGTTCGGACAGGGCGATGCCGAACATCTCCACCGCCTCCCGCTCGTGCCACGCGGCGCCCGTCCACAGGCCGGCCACGCTGGGCAGCGGCTCGTCGCCGACCTCGGTGCGCAGGAGCAGGCCGAGCTTGGTCTCGGGGTTGAGGACGTGGAGGTAGACGGCGTGCCTTTGGCCGGAGGCGCCGGGGCGGCCGGCGTCCTCGACGCCCAGCCAGTCGAAGGCGGTGCAGCCGAGGTCGTGGGCCTGGCGGGCGGCGGCGGACCAGTGCTCGACGGGGACGTGCGCGGTGGTCTGCCCGAACGCGGTCTTGACCGTGGCGTGGTCGACGAGGGCGGCCAGTTCGGCCGAGGCGGCGGTCATGACACCAGCCTGTGCAGCGCGGCGAGGCCTTCGAGCAGCGCCTCGGGACGGGGTGGGCAGCCGGGGACGGCGACGTGCACGGGCAGGACCTGGTCGATGCCCTTGGTGACGCTGTAGGAGTCCCAGTACGGGCCGCCGGTGTTGCTGCACGCCCCGACGGACAGGACGTAACGGGGTTCCGGCATCTCCTGGTAAGTGGCGATCACTGCGGGCAACATGACATCGGTGACCGTTCCGGACACGACCAGCACGTGCGCCTCGCCCGCGGCGTGCGCCACGTCCACCCCCAGCGCGGCCAGGTCGTGCGGTCGGCCGCCCTCCAGGGCCGCCATGACCTCGACGCCGCAGCAGGCGAGTCCGAGGTCGAGCACGGTGACCTTGTACTTCGTGCCCCAGTCCAGGGTGGAAACCGTCACATCGGATGAGGTTAATACGTGGGGGCCCGCCCGGCTCACGCCCGGCGGGCCCCCAACCCCCCAAAACCCCCTTGATTGCTCCCACGTGAACTCGCACCTGGTTGCGGGGAGAAGTCTCTTACGAACCGTGTATACGTGTCCAGACAATGCAACCAAGTTCTTCGGATAATTTGACCCCATAGTGCGATCAAGTTCAGTACAACTGATCGGTAGAACAGTTCGCCCCCGACCCGAGAGGCCCCGATGTCCACGTCGGCACAGCTCCTGCTCCCCGCGGGCAACCGGCTCAGCAGGCTCCTGCACACCTCACCGCTGCTGCTGGACACCACGTTCGACCAGCTCAGGACGTTGATCGCGGTGTACGAGACGAAGTCGGCGCTGCGCGCGGCGCGGGTGCTGGGGCGGGAGCAGTCCAGCGTGCAGAAGCAGATCGACACGCTGAACCGGAACTTCAAGTCGCTGTGCGGTGAACCGCTGGTCGTCAAGCAGGGACGCGGAAAAGACGTGCTGATCACACCCACCGGCGAGGCGTTGGTGGAATTGGCGCGGTCCACAATGACCGACTGGCTGGATTCGATTCACGAGTGCCGCCGCAAGCTCGGCACGACGCTCACCGTCGGCACCACCCGGTTCATGCTCGACTCGCTGGCGAAGGCGTGGCACCACGTGGCGGACGACTTCCGCCGGCGGGACGTGGAGCTGAAGGTCGTGCACATCCGGACGAGGGACATCTGGAACAAGCTGGAGAGCAAGGAGGTCGACATCGTCTGCGGCAGCGTCGTCACGCCCGCGGGCGACGGGTCGGGCTTCGAGGACTTCGACGTGATCGAGTGGCGGCGCGGCGGGCTGGCGCTGCTGACGAACATCCCGGAGCACCGGTTGGGCAGCAGCGTCGGCACCGGGGAGTTGCCGAAGCTGCCGCTGGTGGTGCCGGGTGACGGGCTGATCGCCGAGTTCCTGCGCGGGTGGTTCGGGCCGGACTACCGCAACGAGCTGGACATCGCGGCGGAGATCGACGAGATCCAGTACGGGATGTCGCTGCTGCGGTCCGGGTTGGTCGAGGGCTGCATGATCGTCACGTCCGGCCTGGGCGTGGTCGCCGCGAACAACGAACTGCGCGAGGGCTCGGGCCTGCGGGTGGTGGAGCTGAAGAACGACCGGAAGCCGGTCCTGGAACGCCTGGTCGGGGTCTTCGCCCGCAAGGAGGAGCGGGCGAAGTTCCCGGCCGACCACCCGTTGAACCTGCTGTGGACGGCGTTCCAGCGGGAGGTGTCGGACTAACCCTTGCGCTGCCGCTGAACCTGCTTGACCAGCCACTCCAACCCGGTGAGCTGGCGGGGAACCGCAGGCTTCTCGCGTTCCACCCGTTCCTCCTCCGGCGGCTGGGGCATCGGCTCTTGCCGCTGGGCGTCGAGGTCGTTCATGGCGCGCTCCCTACCTTGGTCGACAGCGAGGTGCCGTCGATCGGAGCACCCCGCGCGGTTCCGTCGCTAGCCCGATCAGCCCTATGGGTGACGCCGGGCGCGGGTGTTCCACTTCCGCCAACGGCCTCGCGCGGCTGTGGCGCCAACCGCGCCTGAGCAGGCCGAGCGCGGCGCGCTATTCACAACGAGGGCGAATTTCGCGCCGGCGGTGGTCGATCGCGGGGCACCGCGAGACGTAGAGGCCGTAGGAAGCTCCACCTCGGCAGAGGCCCCGCAAGGAGAGACAACGTGACCATCGAACCCTTCGCGCCCGTCCCGGCGGTGGCTTCGTGTTGGACACCCGGAATCGCGCTTAGGCCGTCCGTGGCAACCGGACCGGGCCCGGATGAGCGGGTTGCGACTCGGGCGAGTCGAAGCCTGGTGGCGGCGGGCGCCCGGCCCGCCGCCACCAGGACCGTCCATCAGGACGAACCGTTCAGGTGTGCGAGCGTGGCGGTCAGCAGGTGATCCCGTCTCTTGCCTCTGCCAACAGGCCCCCGGCAGGCCTGTATGCCCTCACGCGGACCGTCCAGTACCCGGAGCCGCCTGGCCTGGTGTAGGTCGAGGTGCTCCATGCTCCGTTGCCGTCGGTGCACAACGTGGTCTTGTCGTTGTAGCCAGCCGCGACAATGAGCGTCGATGGCCCGGTCACGTCGAGGTAGACATCAATCTGGGAGTTGCGGGCGTACTCGATTCCCCACCCTTTGTAACTGATGACGCAGTTACCTTCGTGAACGCCGCAAACGCTGAACGTGAGGTGGGCAATCGCGGGTGCCGCGTTGCCCACCTCACCGGCGATCATTCACAGTTCGCGAGCCACGAACTTCGAGCGGCAGGACTTCTCGCCTGTGTGAGGACACTGCCCGACAGGATGGTAGTAGCCCATTTCGAGGGCACGGCCGTAGACCTTGATGAGCAGCGGGTTCACGACATACCCGAGTGCGCGACGATGCGACAACGTGAAGATGGCCTTCATGAAACGTGGCGTCGCCGAGCACCACATGTGGTTTTCGCGCGGGCCAGGAGCGCCCGCCGGAAAATGAGACACCTGAACCTCCGTTTGAGACGTCGATTAGCGCGCCATCGCGTAGCCAGGTCTCACGTTGCGATGAGCATAGGCTCGTCTAGCCACGTGGCCCCATCGCGGGGAGCAACGCACCGGAGAAGTCGAGGAGTCTCGGACCGCGGGTGAGTCACGATGGGCACGGAGCCGGTTGTGTAGGTCGGCGACGGCTTTGACAGACCTTGAAGACTTGACGGTCGCCGCCAGCTTGGCGGCAGCCATGCCCGCTGAAGCGGCGGCCTCCAGATCGCGGTTGTCGAGGGCGGAGCGGGAGAGGGCGGCTTGGGCCATTGAGCCTCGGCGGGCTCGGTTTTGGCGTTCGGACTCGGTGATGGACAGGTGGGCGAAGTGGGCGGCTTCCTCGCGCTCCATGTCGTGCCTCCCGAGTTCGGCAACCACTTCCACCGTAGTCGGCAGGGATGCTGCGAACGAGAGTCCAAGGTCTGCCAGTGTTTTTCTTGCGTCCCTTGGGTTTCCGCGTCGCGGACTTCGTGTACTCCGCCGTCGAACCACCGAAGGTGGTGCGGTACGCGGAGGGCGTTGCACCAGCGTTCGAGGCGTTCAATGTCAGTGACGGGGCGGCGGGAGCGTTCGACCTCGCTGACGCGGCCCTGGGTGAGGTCGAGCCAGGCCGCGAGGGTGGCTTGCGGGAGCGTGGGGCTCTGGGCCTGGCGGTAGGCGCGGAAGACCTTGCCGATGTTGCGGGACTCGAACGCCTCGCGCATGGCCGGCTGGTTCCAGAACTCGGCGGCAGGCTCGGAGCGTTCATCGCGTGGGCAGCGGTGCAACGGCGTTGTTCCGTGCATGTTCCGTGAGCGGTGGCGGACGGCCGGAGTAAGTGACAGTCACTCACCTACGGCCGTCACGACCGATAGGAGCGTTTGCGCTGGTCAGCATGGCTATTCCACCCTGACCAGCGCAGACCTCAAGACCTCGGAACGGGCCGTTTCAGTCCCGGAGTTCCATCGTGCGGGGCTTGGCCAAAGTGGACACACGCCTTCTACCTGCAACGATGCCCGCAGACGGCCGGCTGATCGATGGGGTGTCCCGTGACTGTCCCGTACCTACGCAAAGGAGGGGGCTTCCTGTCATCCCGTCGGCCTGGCGCAGCCCTATCGCGCGAGTTGGGGAGCCTGCGACATGTCCGCCCAGCCGGCAGATGCGGTGCCAAGCTCGCAGGCTCCCCGGCTCGTGCGATAGCCCTTCGGGAGGCCGACGGGATGACAGGAAACCCCCGGAACCACGCTGGAAGGCGAGCCTGCCGCCGCTCTTGGTCATCCTGTTGGTCTGCCGCGCGGCGAGCGCTGCTTGTGATCTTTTGCGGTTCCCTGCGGGGGCCGCTGGCCGTGCCTCACCGACGCCGGGGCCGATGCCCTTCCTCGGCGGCGCGCCCGCCGGCCGCCAGGCCGGCTTGGGCGCGTCCGCACAACTGGGGCGTCGGCCCTTCGGCGTCGGTTGGGCACCAACGGCCAGCGGCCCCCGCAGGGGGCCGCCTTGATGAAGAAAAGAAACTCTGAACACGCCTACGCTGCGACGGTGACCGTGGTCGCGGCGACGGTGGTCGGATGAGGGATGGGCACGCCGTCCTCGCGCATACCTTCGAGGTGAAACTCGATCGCTTCCTTCATCTCCTTGATCGTTTCCGCCTCGGTGTCACCAAGTGCGACGCAGCCCGGCAGGTCGGGGCACCACGCGCCGTAGCCGCCGTCGTCCGCGCGCTCGATGATGATCGCGTAGTTGATCACAGCGTCCTCCAGTCGATTCCTGCCTGCTTCAGGATGCTTCGTTCTGTCCCGAGGGGCAACACCCGGCTGGGCTTGCCTGGCACCGTCACACGGCCTGGCTTGGTGGGGTGCTTGAACTGGCGGTGGCTACCGCGTGTCGCCGCGAGGTACCACCCGTCAGCTACTAGGCGTTTAATGATCTCGGCTACCTTTAATGGCATGATGTATCGCAATGTCCTATTTGCGACGGCTAAGCCAGATGCAAGCGCGATCGCAGCTCAGTGAGGGATTTTTCTAGAATATCTGCTTCAAAACGCTGCGGATCGTCCATCTCTGGCTTGTACTCAGCCATGAAGTGGTATGCGGACTCGAACCAGGCGCGCAGGTGGTCGATAGCGTCAACCGAGACCCGATGCCGCCGAACTGCTTCATCAACTATCAGATTAAACTCTTGCTCCATCAATTCAGGCTTCGGCCTTTGTGGGTTCATCCAGTCGTCAGCTAGAACCGGACGTAGCCGAACTGCATTGAAGTTCCAATGAAGAAGTAGCGCAAGATCCGCAGTAAACCCAGCCGGAAGCTCCTTTGGCCAAAGTTCGCGGGTTGCGGCACGCTGTCCAGACCACGGCGTGGAACCGACCTTAGGCAGCATCTCTGGAAACAAAGTTCCTGCTAGAGGTGCAAAAAACCCGCATAGCCACAGTTGAGGGTAGAGTGGACGCCAGTACAGATCTGAAACGGTGGCGTCTGCGATTCCAGTGAGAATTGGCTCAACAAGAAGCGGAACAAGCGGGGGGTCTCCAAAATACCGGACGTCACCGTCTACAAGACAGATGATGTCTCCTTCACTTTGCGCGACCCCGGCCGCGATAGCCGCTCCCTTGCCAATCGCGGCTTCGACCACCTTAGCACCGGCATCCCTGGCGACGGCGACCGTGTTGTCTGTACATCCACTGGCACTGACGATTACTTCGCCGGGAACTTCCAGCAACGAGATTCCGCGTGCGGATTCTGAAATCACTTCGGCAATCGTTGCTTCTTCATTGTGTGCAGGAATGATCACTGAAACCGAAGCAGCCTTGCGCTGAATTGTCCGCTGGGCAACAAGGTTCATACCTAGCGCGGGGTCAATGGGTGGGAGGGTCATGTTAAGCGTCCTTCTCGTCGTCCGTGTTGGACCAGCGTCGTAGCTGCTCAACGAAAGTTACGGCCGTTCGATCGGCAGGGTAGGCCGCATCAGATATCTCCACCACGCGACCCTCAATGTCGATAGCTTTTGAATGAACCGAGATCATAGGGACGCCTTGTGTCATTCCCCAGAGTTGTCGATCTCGCGGTGTCGGTTCGTACGCAATAGCAGTCTTGACAAACCTATCAAGTTCTATCCCGACAGTGTACAGCTGATGTTGAGTACCGCCCGGCCACGGCTCGTTAGTGTCATCCAGAATTGCAGGATTGCCCTCAATATAGAGGATCGGAATGTATGAAACGCTCCACAGAATGCGGTGCCCCGCCCTCGTGTCAGAGGTTTCGTATGTCCGCTCTAGCAGCTCGGTACCAGCAGGCAAGTCAAACTCTGTTGCGAGCTGATCGTTCGCAGGAACGCGACGATATTTGGCGTTGAAATCCAGGTCTGAAATAGGCGTATTAGTGAGCTGTTCTGCCGCGCCCTGCTTCCTTCGCTCTTCTTCGGAACGGCGAACAAAGTCTTTTTGCGCTTGGGTCCATTCGGAGGAAAGCTCGATTCGCTTCGGCAACTCTCGAACCGTTGCAGCTTTTCCTCTGCCACCAACGACGCGCCCCTCGGCCTTGAGGACATCGATGGCGTTCCTTGCCGTCATGGGCGCGCAGTCCCATCGCTCGCACAGCTCGCGCACGGACGGTAGCGGGTCACCCGGTTGCAGCTCACCGCTGCGGATCTGCTCCCGAAGGGCATCGGCGATCCGGTGATGGACGGGAACGACCCCGTACGTGTCGTGAGGCTGCATGGCCGCAAGTACAACATGTCACCCGAAAGTTCGCTAGCGAAGCCCCTTGCGCTGCTCGGTTGATCGCGCTACCTTCGAGAGGTCGCTAGCGAACTAGCGAACTAGCGAACCTCGGAGGATGACATGGCTCTTAGCAACATCCCGGTGCTGTTGGACGGCTACACGCTCCAGATCACGGAGGCACCCACGGTCAAGATGCGGACGGACGACGCGACGGGCGTAGAGGTGCCGGTGACGGACCGGCGGGACGGGACGCAGTTGTTCACGGTGCGGCTGTTCGCCAAGCCTCCGGCGGGTCCGACCGGTCGCCGAGGCAAGGGCGAGGAGATCGGCGTGACGTTGTCCACCGACCCCGGCGACCAGTTCGAGGAGGGCGACCGGGTGGAGCTGGTGAACCCCACGGTGTCGATGTGGCAAAACGACTTCGGTGCGGGTCTGTCGTTCCGGGCGGACGCCCTGGTGCCGCGTCTGCGTGAGTCGCGCGCGGCGTGAACCGCTGATGGTCGGTTGCCCCGCCCGGGTAGGCCGGTGGCCCGTTCGAGTCGGGCCGGTGGTGCGTGTGATCTGCGTTCGTCCACGGGATTGGCGTGCGGTCCGTTCGAGTCGGACATAAGGGCGTGCGGTCTTGTTGTTTGACAATTCCACAGTGGATAGAGCCATGCCGAAATCCGTTGCTGTTCCGGCGTTTTTCGCTGGGATGTTCGGCGGTGTCAGGGGTGTGCAGAACGGTCCTGGCACCTGCCGTGTGTCCCGAGAGGAGAGGCAGGAATGACGACAGTGGAAGTGAGTCCGGCGTTACGGCAGGCCGCCGCGCTGTTCGAACTGGCGCAGCATCTGACCGCGAACGCGCATCTTGTCCCGGTGAACGTCTTGGGCGATTTGCAGATAAGGAGTGGTGGTCGGGAGTCGAGCTGTGCGGCCGTGGTCGCGTGGGCGGACAGCTTGTCGGATGCGCGCGTGTCGGTGTCGGACCTGCACGCGGAGGCGTTCGTGTACGTCACGGGTGTGATGGGCGTCGGTGAGGTCACGGTGTGGACCACGGTGCCGGGGCTGCTGGCCTGGTTGCGTCTGGAACGTGGTGCGTCCCGGGTGCCGATCGGGTTGGAGTCGTTGCGCCAGTTCGCCTTGGCGACTGATCAGCACGAAGGGAGGTGATTGTTGTGGCTGTTCTCTACGGAGTTGTCGCGGTGGTCAACAGGGCGCGCGGTGATCAGCCGTATGTGGTTGCGACCCCGCGTCGGATCTACCGCATGGTCTCGGCGCGGGAGGTGGTGGCGGTGCCGTATTGGGAGGCCCGCCTGGTCGAGGAGTTGTTGCAGGTGAACGAGTTGGTGACCGGCCGGCGGTTGGAGTTGCGCTGCGATGAGGTCACGCGGGCCGTGTCGGTCCTGGAGTTGAGCCAGCGCGAGCCCGGTGCCGATGACTGGCGGCTGCGAAGGGATTGGCGTGAGCACTGATCTTTTCGGCAACGAGGTGCCGGATGTGCCGCTGTCCCAGGAGACCTCGCGGCGGATCACCAACGACATGGGTCAGGTCATGGCGGCGCTGGAGCGTGCGTGCGCCGAGCACGGCTACGTGGTGAGTGTGTTGTCCCGCAAGGTGTTCCGCCGGGTGGACAAGGAGAAGATGCGTTCGGTGCCGGTGTGGGAGTCCACCACGGTGCTGCAACTGCTTGACCGTGGGCTGTTGAACGAGGGCGGCACGCACCTGCTGCGCTGTGGTGCGGTGCGCTCGGGTGTCCGGTCGGTGTTGGTGCCGAAGTCGTCCCGGCAGATGTTGTCGCGTTGGAAGGCGTTGAAGACCCCGCCGTCGTGGAACGCGACGGTCGTATAGGAAGGGGAGTGGGGTTGTGGACATTCTGAACGCCCGGGCGACTCAGCGTTACGGCGAGTTCGTGGGCGCGATCGACTTCGCCACCGAACAGCTTGTGCCGCTGCGGGCACTGATCGGCCGGATGAAGGAGCGCAACCTGCCGGCGGGTTCGTGGCGGGTGGCCAAACCGGACGAGTTGCGCGCGCTGTTGGTCAAGGCGTTGACGAACCTGGAGGCGGTCAAGGCGCAGGCCCAGCGCTACGAGGCGGAGCTGAAGTCCCGCGAGTGGAAGGTGTGACATGTCAAGGCAACTGGACATCGCCTTGGACAACGTCGGGCGTTCGATGACGCAGCTCCGCGACGCGGTCAAGGGCATCCCGTACCGGCGGGAGGGTTTCAAGACGCTGCACGACGACTTCGCCCGGTCGGTGGCGGACCTGACCACCGCGCTGTCCTACGCGCGGGGCATGTTGGACGAGGAAGCGGCGGCGCGCAGGAAGAAGGCCCGTAGCAGGTAACCAGAACACGAAACCCGGTCGACGGCCGATCACTCCCGAGTGTGGGGGTGGTCGGCCGTTGTCGTCGCCGGGACTGGATCCCAAGGAGGTGTGTGATGTCGAGCAAGTCGAGTGGCCGGTCCCGGCGTTCGCCGGGCAGGGAGTTCCAAGCGGTGGTGTGGATGGTGCGCCACCCCGGCATGGTCGCCGCGCCGGGTTCGCTGTTGGCGGCTGTGAGCGAGTTCGGCCCGACCCCGGTGGGTGTAGCCGCAGGCGGTGTCGCGGCGGGCTTGGGTGCCTGGTACCGGGGTCACCCGGACAGCTTCGACATGGTCGCGGCCCCGGTGCTGCGGTCGTGGCGGCGGCGCTGGGCGGGTGCGTACCGGGGTCGTCGCTGGGCGGACCTGATGGGCGCGTGTGACCTCACGCGGGTGCATCACCGCACGGGCCGGCTGATGGTGCCCCGCGTGGTGCGGGTGCGCTCCTGGTCGCCGTCGATCGACACGGTCCGGGTGAAGCTGGTACCGGGCCAGTCGGTGCGCTCGGTGGTGGACAAGGCCGAAGAGCTGGCCGACACGCTCAAGGCACAGCGGGTCGCGGTCGAGCGTGGTGCGCCGGGTGAGGTGGTGTTGATCGTCCAGCGTGACGAGCCGTTCACCTACGTCATCCCCTCGCCGGACATGCCCGAGGAGGTCGCGGACGTGGACCTGTCGGCCCTGTACCTGGGTGAGGACGAGTTCGGCCGCGACTACACCGAACCGGCGTTCGGCACGCACTTCCTGCGGGCGGGCGCGACCGGGTCGGGCAAGAACTCGATCCCGGCGCAGCGGTTGCGACAGCTCGCGCCGTTGATCCGGGCGGGCCTGGTGCGGCCGTGGATCATCGACCCGAAAATGCTGGAGTGGGCGTGGGCCAAGCCGATCCTGGACGGCCGCTACGCGGACAACCCCGCTGACGGCGACGACCTGATGGGCGCGTTCGTGGCCAACATGGAACGCAAGCAGAAGCGGATGCAGCGGCAGAAGCTGCGCAAGGCCCCGGTCTCGCCGGAGTTCCCGATGGATTGGCTGATCTTCGACGAGATCGGCTACGGGATGGCCTACAACTCGACCAACGCCTACTCGATCGCGCAGAAGGCGGCCGTGATCGCCTCGATGGGGCGCTCCACCCACGACGTGTTGGAAGCGTTGGTGCAGGAGCCGACGAAGGACACGGTGCCGATCCGCGAGTTGTTGCCGCACCGGACGTGCCTGCGGGTCACCGCCGAGAGTCACCCGGACATGGTGCTGGGGGACGGGATGCGCCGCCGTGGCGCGGTCGCCGACGAGATCCCCGAGGGGGAGGACACCGCCGGTATCGGCTTCGCCAAGGCCCCCAAGCGTCCCCAGCCGCGCCGGGTGCGCATCGCTTACACCGATGACACGCAGCTCGACGAGTTGGTGTCGTTCGTCGGCCGGCCCGGCCTGCGGGCGGTGTCGTGATGGACCTGACCCGCATTGCGATCCGCCGTGCTCCTCGGGTGTTGAGCTTGGGGGCCGGTGTCCAGTCCACGACTCTGCTGCTGTTGGCGGCCGAAGGGCGCATTCCACGCTTCGACGTGGCGGTGTTCGCCGATACCGGATGGGAACCGGCATCGGTCTACCGGCATCTGGACCGGATCGAACGGGAGATCGCCCGTCCCGCAGGAATCCCGATCCTGCGGGTGAGCGTGGGCAACATCCGCGCCGACGCGCTCGACCCCGGGCATCGGTTCGCCTCCATGCCGCTGCACGTCCTCAACGACGACGGCTCGCAGGGGCTGGCCCGCCGCCAGTGCACGGCAGAGTACAAAGTCCGCCCGATCCTGGAAACGGTGCGGCGACTACTGGGTGCCCCACGCAAAGCCAACGGCCGACCGGGCCGGGTTCCCGGTAGGCGACACGTCGTTCAGTCCATCGGTATCAGCCGCGACGAAGTCACTCGCGTCAAGGACTCTCGCGTCCAGTACGTCAGACATGCCTTCCCTCTGCTCGATCTGTCCGGCAGTGCGGACGGACGTCCCGGCTGGACCCGCTCGGACTGCATCCGCTACCTGCGGACTAAGGGATTCGGCGACACCCCAAAGTCGGCCTGTATCGGCTGTCCGTTCCGTCGCAACCCCTCCTGGCGCGCCATGCGCGACAACGACCCGGCGGCGTTCGCCGACGCCGTGGACTTCGACCACGCCATCCGCAACGGCTCCGCCCGCGCCAACGCACTGGGCAAATCACTGCGTGGCCGCTTCTACCTGCACCGGTCCTGCCTCCCGCTGGACCAAGCACCCATCGACAAGGTCACCCGCTCGGAGTGGCAATCGCGCCAGACCGACCTGTTCAACGCCATTGCCGACAGTGAAGCGGGACTGACCGACACCGGGGCCGACGACGTCGACTTCGGCTGTTCCCCGTTCACCTGCCCCGGCGACCTCGCCGACGCTGCCTGACGACATCCCCCTGACACAACTCTGACTCCGAAAGGAGAGATTTGCCATGCCCACCAACGGTTCCCGGTCCTTGGACCGGATCCTGCGTGCCCTGCGCGGCCGGATGCGGTCGGCCAACCTGCCCCGCCCGGACCGACTGGTGATCTCGACCGTGTCCAGCTCGGTGCACGCCGAGTTCACCTCCGGCACCGCGCCGGACCTGCTGTCCGCCGTGCTGCTGTGGTCGACCGGCTTGGACGGCCTCTCACTCGGCTGGACCCACCGCCCCGGCGGGCTGCTCGTGCTCGCCGCGACAGGCCGCACGAGCGGCGGTGTCAACCTCGGCCTGGCCTGCTCGGTGCCGCTGTCCGGTCTCTCCTCGACGGTCCGTGACCTGGGACCGACCCGCGTGGCCACGTTGGCAGGGGTGTTCCGGCTGGCCGAACACGCCACGGAGACGGTCACCTACGACGAGGTCGCCCACGTCGTCACCGCCTCCCGCACCACCACGACCGGCGTGGGGGTGGCCGCGTGAACCTCACCGGCCACCCCGGCTACGACGGCCACCGCGCCCTGATGCAGGCCCTGTTCGGCCCGTCCGGACAGCCGCCGGCCTGGCGTGCGGACGCCGGGTGCGCCGACACCAGCACGGAGACGTTCTTCGACCAGGACGCCACGGGTGAGGCGCTGGAGATCTGCGCCGGCTGCCCGGTGCGCGAGCTGTGCCGCGCCGACCAGTTCGACTGGGAGTCCCGGACCCGTTCCCGCCGCTTCTACGCGGCCGGCGTCGTCGGCGGCACCACCGCCTCCACCCGCAACCAGACCTATTACCCCCGCAAGTCCCGAAAGGACGTGGCCTAGTCATGCAGCTCCAGATCGTGATTCCCGTCAAGCGCGTCACCTTCACCCGCGCTACCGCCGCCGCGCTGGCCGCGCTCGCCTCCGTGGCGGTCATGTGGCTGGCCTTCGGCTGGGTCGGCGCGCTCGTCCTGGCCGCGCTGCTCACCTGGCTGGGTCGCCTGCTCGTCCGCGCCGCACGCGGCCAGTGACGGCCCGATTCGGAGGAAAGGAGGTGAACGGCGGTGAACCCGTTCCGCCGCACCAAACCCGGGTCCACTCAGGACCGATCGGCCACCCGCGCGGTCCGCCGGCTGCGGCACAAGCTGGACGAGGCGCACGACGTGCACGCCCTGTCCGCCGACCCGCTGTTGGGCGCGGTCACCGCCGAACGCTTTCGCGTCTCGGTCACCCGCACCATGTGGCTGTTTCTCGCCATCGGCCTCGGGTTCACCACCACCGGGGTCCACGACTTCCTCGCCGGCACGCTCCCCATCACCGACCCGCTGTGGTGGGGAGCTTGGCTGGTGGAACCCGCACTCGCCGGCATCCTCATCAACCTGTTGCGGTGGGAAGCGCAGATGCTGGCCGCCGGCATCGCGATCGCCAGCCGGTGGACCACCGCACTGAAGTGGGTCCTGCTCACCGCCACCCTGGTCACCAACGTGTGGTCCGCGCTCACCCCGGCCAAAGGCCCCATCAAGGCCGGCAACGTGTTCCTGCACCTGCTCATCCCGCTCGTGGTGTTCCTGCTCGCTGAAGTCATGCCCGTCATGCAGGCCCGCTGCATCACCGCCCGGGACAACGCCCTGCGCCTCGTCGCACAGCCGACGGCCCCCGCGACGCCCGAACGGCCCGTCACGCTGGCCGCAGAACCCAGGCCGGTGACCGCAGACCTTCCTGCGGCTTCTCCCACCGCGCCCGCGCGGCTCTCCACGCTGCGGCTGCCGGCCCACATGAACCACA
Source organism: Actinosynnema sp. CA-248983 (assembly GCA_050954585.1). Lineage (GTDB taxonomy): Bacteria > Actinomycetota > Actinomycetes > Mycobacteriales > Pseudonocardiaceae > Actinosynnema. Next base: position 8,307,978 of record CP191863.1, read on the forward strand.
AGCTGTCCGCCCGCATGACCGAACTGGGCCGGCCCCTGGACGCCGACGAGGTCCGCGAGCTGCTCAACCTGCCAGCCGAGTTCGCCGCCCGCGTCGCTGACCAACTCGCCGCCTAACCCCCGGTCCACGAGCGCGGGCACCCCCTGCCCGTCGCTCCACATGGGCGGGACACGACCACACCCCCAGTCGTGTCCCGCCCTTCTCGTCTTCACGCCCGTGTGCCATCGGAAGGAGGTGCGCCATGGCGCGCCCGAAACTGCTCGACCTGTTCTGTTGCGCCGGCGGGGCCGCGCGCGGCTACCAGGACGCCGGGTTCCACGTGACCGGCATCGACGTCGCCGCTCAGCCCAACTACGCGGGCGACGAGTTCCACCAGGCCGACGCCCTCGCGTACCTGGCCGAACACGCCCACGAGTACGACGCCATCCACGCATCTCCGCCGTGCCAGTACTACGCCAACGTCACCAACTGGCGCGGCGACCAGAACCGCCACGTCGACCTCCTCGGTCCCACCCGCGACGCTCTGACCCGCTCCGGGCATCCGCTCTGGGTCATCGAGAACGTGCCGGAAGCACCGTTGCGGCCGGACTTCCTGCTCTGCGGCTCCATGTTCGGCCTGCGCGTCCGGCGGCACCGAGCGTTCGAAACCTCCGGCTGGGGCCTGCAACTGACCGCTCCGTGCAGCCACCGCCGGAAGCTGCTCGCGTTCGACCACAGCAACGAACGCGCCTACGCCGACGCCATGGGCTGCCACTGGATGACCGCCCGCGAAGGCCGTCAGGCCGTCCCGCCCGCCTACACCCACCACATCGGCCTCGTCCTGCTCGACCACATGACCGCGTCCGCCGCCTGACCAGCACCGAAAGGAGGTCCCACGTGACGCTGACCCTGGAAGACCGCATCACCGCCCGGCTGCGCTCCACCGGTTACCGCGACTGGCGCGCCAAGGTCACCGCCATCGGCGGGTGCGCCCAACCCATCCACCTCACAGGCGGCTGGCAGATCCAGGACGCCACGACCGGCGCCGCTCTCGCCCGGCACAGCGGCAACGTCCTGGTGCCCTGCGGCAACCGGCGCGAGTCGGTGTGCCCGGCCTGCTCGGACCGCTACGCAGCCGACGCCTACCACCTGGTCCACGCCGGGTTGGCCGGCGGCTCCAAGGGCATCCCCGAGTCGGTCACCGACCGGCCCCGCGTGTTCGCCACGTTCACCGCCCCCTCGTTCGGGGCCGTGCACAACCGCATCCACACGGCCACCGGCAAGTTGCGGCCCTGCGTGTGCGGCGACTTCCACCACCAGGCGGACCCCCGCATCGGCTCCCCGATCGACCCCGCCGGCTACGACTACGTCGGCTCGGTGCTGTGGCAGGCCACCGCGGGCGCGCTGTGGCACCGCTTCACCATCGCGCTGCGCCGCACCCTGGCCGCCGCCGCCGGACTCACGGGGCGGGAGTTCCGCGACCACGCGCGCCTGTCCTACGCCAAGGTCGCCGAACCCCAGCGACGCGGCCTCATCCACTTCCACGCCGTCATCCGCATCGACGGCCCGGCGGCGCGCAGGACCCCGCCCCCGCGTGGGCCACGGTCGACCTGCTCGACCACGCCATCCACCACGCGGCCCGCGCGGTCGAACTCGACCAGACCCGCCCGGACGGCACCACGATGACCCTGCGCTGGGGCACGCAGATCGACGTCCGCCGCATCCGATCCACCGCCGTCCACGAGGTCGAGGAGGACGGCGAGATCAGCGAGACCCGCCTGGCCGGCTACGTCGCCAAGTACGCCACCAAGGGCACCGGCAAGAGCGAAGCGGCAGACCGGCCGCTGCGCTCACAGCTCGACATTGACCACCTGCGGGTGTCCGACCACCACCGCCGGATCATCCAGACCGCCTGGGACCTCGGCGGCCTCGACCAGTACGCGGACCTCAAGCTCCGCCGCTGGGCGCACATGCTCGCCTTTCGCGGGCACTTCCTGTCCAAGTCCCAGCGCTACTCGACCACCTTCAAAGCCATCCGTGGCGAACGGCGCGCGTTCCGCACCGCCGAAATGCTCAACCGCCTCGGCCACGACAACGACACGGTCCTGATGGTCCACGACTGGACCTACACCGGCTCCGGCTACGGCAACGACGCAGAACGAGAACTCGCGCTCGCCATCGCCGAAAGCAAGCGGGAGCAACGCAAACGCAAGTACGAACAGGAGGCAGAACGATGGAAGGCAGCATGAGCGGCGACGACCTGATGGAAGTGGACGAGTTCTGCGCGCTCGTTCGGATCAGTCGGGACACGTTCTACCGGTGGCGTCAGCTCAAGAAGGCACCCACGGCGATCCGGCTGCCCAACGGGTCGCTGCGCATCTCACGTTCGGACTACGTGTCGTGGTTGTCGGGCCTGCGCGGCGGTGCGGCGTGAAACCGACGTTCAACGTGCGGTTCTGGGCGATCCAGCACAAGAAGACGCGCCGCCGCCGGCCGTATGGAGTCCGGTGGATCACCGAGGGACAGGAGCATTCCGAGTGGTTCGCGTTGAAGACGCCCGCCGACAATCGGCGCTCGGAGTTGATGCAGGCGGCCCGGCGGGGCGAGCCGTTCGACATCGTGACCGGCCTGCCGGAATCCGAGTACCGCAAGCTCAACGCGCGAACGCTCCTCCAGGTGGCACAGGAGTTCATAGATCACGAGTGGGAGAACTCCGCGCCGAACACGCGCCGTCGCCTGGTGGACACCAGCGCGGTCGCCATCGCGGCGTTCGTCCGGGCCGACAAGAGCGCTCCTGAGCCGCGCGTTCTTCGCCGGGTGTTGACCACATGCCTGCTGCCTACGAACCAGCGTGAGCGCGTTCTAGAGGGCGAGGAAGGGGTTGCCGCGCGCTGGATCGAACAGGCGTCGCGCCAGGTGACCGAATTGGCAAACAAGATCGAGACAGAACGTCTGCTGCTCGCCCTGGCAGGGAATCTCGACGGCGGGCGGGCCGCCGACTGGACCACCCGGACTCGCCGGGGTGTTCTTCACCACATGCTCAAGTTCGCGGTGGATGCGAAGTATCTCGATGCCAATCCCGTGGTGGGCACCAAGTTCGCGGCGGCGCGGGGCAACTCGGAGGTTGACCCGCGTGTGGTGCTCAATCCGAAGCAGGCCCGGCAAGTGTTGGCGGCGGTCACCTACGCCGGCGACCGGGAGTACTTGTACGGATTCTTCGCCACGATGTACTACGGCGCGCTTCGCCCGAGTGAGGTCAACCGCTTGCGTGAGCAGGACTGCAAGCTGCCCGAGTCGGGGTGGGGCGAGCTGCTGTTGGAGAAGTCGGCATCCCGGTCCAACGCCAGGTACACAGACACGGGCGTGATGTGGGAGGTCCGCAACCTGAAGCGTCGGGCACAGGGGGCGATCAGGTCCGTCCCGATCCCGCCGCGACTCGTCACGATCCTGCGGCGGCACATCGAGACGTTCGGCACCACTGAGGACGGGCGGCTGTTCAGGGGCAAGAAGAGCGGCGCGCCGATCAACCCGACGGTCTACACCGATGCGTGGGACAAGGCCCGCAGGATCGGCCTCAGCCCGGAGCAGTACGCATCGCCGTTGGGTGCCGATCCGTACGACCTGCGGCACGCGGCCGTCTCCACCTGGCTTGCCGCCGGACTGCCGCCGACCGAAGTCGCCGAACGGGCCGGCCACACGGTGGACGTCCTGCTGAAGGTCTACGCGAAGGTGCTCGACGGCCAGCGGGACACCTCGAATCGCAAGATCGAGGACACCTTGGACGATGCCGGGTAGGATGGTTCTCGCAGGTCAAAGCCCCCGGTGATCGCTCGCCGGGGGGCTTTTCTGTCCCGTGAATGTCCCGTAGACCACGACAGTCGGCGCGAAACGGTGCCGGACAGTGACGGACAGGAGATTCGACCCCGTATGGATCGGTGCTGATAGCAGGCACTTTTAGCGCCACTACCAGCACCAACGCCGATTACTCAGTGTGACGAATTAACCCCGGAGTTCCATCGTGCAGCACTTGGGGCCGCCGCCGGACTTGCGGAGTTCGGAGATGTCCACGAAGACCGGGTCGAAGCCGCGCTTCGCGACCTCCTCCGCCAGATGGGTCGCCTCGACCGGCAGCACCACGTGCCGCCCGTCCGAGACCGCGTTCAGGCCCAGGCACTCCGCATCCTCCGCGGTCGCGATGACCGCGTCCGGGAACAACCGGCGGAGGGCGCGCTGCGAGCCCGGCGAGAAGGCCTCGGGGTAGTACGCGACCAGATCATCAGAGAGCACGAACAGGGCCACGTCCAGGTGGTAGTAGCGCGGGTCCACCAACTGCAGTGAGATCACCGGGACGCCCAAGACCTCCTGGGCTTCGGAGTGGGCCAGGGGGTCGGTGCGGAAGCCGGTGCCGGCCAGGAGGTAGCGGCCGGTCCAGGTGAAGTCGCCCTCGGCCTCGTTGGTGCGCTCCGGCATGACGACGTTGGTGTAGCCGTTCGCCAGGAACCAGCGGCGGAAGTGGTCGGCTTCCGGGACTCGCTGCTCGGCCCGAAAGCGGGAGCCCAGGACCTGGCCGTCGATGACGGTGCCGGAGTTGGCGGAGAAGACCATGTCGGGCAGGCCGGGCTGGGGCTCGATCAGGTCGACCTTGTGGCCGAGGCGCTCGTACGTGTCCTTCAACTCCGTCCACTGCTGGACGGCCAGCTCGGTGCTGATCGGCTGGGTCGGGTCCATCCACGGGTTGATGGCGTACTCCACCGTGAAGTACTCCGGCGGGCACATGAGGTACCGACGGGTGGTCGGCACGCGCACGGGGTGGCGGGCGTGGTGACGCCCAGCACGATCGGCTCGTCGCCGGGGCCCAGGAGGGAAACCGAGGTCATGGATCGAAGGGTAAATTGCCCTCAGACCAGCGAACAACGCCGCAGTATTGCGTCTTCTAGGGCAGAATGTTGCGTGTGGACTCGATTGACCAGCGGATCATTTCGCGCCTGATGGCCAACGCCCGATCCAGCTACGCGGACATCGGCAAGGAGGTGGGGCTGTCGGCCCCGGCCGTGAAGCGGCGGGTCGACCGGCTCCTGGACACCGGCGTGCTGCGCGGGTTCACCGCCGTGGTCGACCCCGAGCAGCTGGGATGGGGTACCGAGGCCTTCGTCGAGGTGCACTGCCGGGGCAACGTCACCCCCGGCGACATCCAGGCCCGACTCGAACCAATGGCCGAGGTGATGGCCGCCTACACGGTGTCCGGCGCGGCCGACGCGATCGTCCACCTCCGGGCCGCGAACATCCACCACCTGGAGACCGCGCTGGAACGGCTGCGGGCCGTCGAGATCATCGACCGGACCGTGTCGACCGTCGTGCTCTCCCGACTGCTGGACCGACCGCCCGCCCCTAGAGTGCCGCCATGCCAGAGGTGTTGTTGGAGCTTGTGGACCGTGTGGCCGTCATCACCGTGCACGACCCGGATCGGCGCAACGCGCTGACCCTCGACCTGTCCGACGAGCTGGTCCAGGCCGTCCGGAGCGCCGAAGAGGACGCCCACGCCGTCGTGGTGACCGGCGCTCCCCCGGCGTTCTGCGCGGGCGCCGACCTGACGGCGCTCGGGGAAGCACGGGAGGAGGGGCTGCGGCGCATCTACGCCGGGTTCCTGGCGGTCGCGGACTGCGCGCTCCCCACGATCGCGGCCGTGGGCGGCGCGGCGGTGGGGGCCGGGTTGAACCTGGCGCTGGCGTGTGACGTTCGGCTCGCAGGTCCGAAGGCCCGGTTCGACGCGCGGTTCCTCCAGCTCGGCATCCACCCCGGCGGCGGCATGACGTGGATGCTCCAGCGGCTCGCCGGCCCGCAGACGGCCACCGCCATGACGCTGTTCGGGCAGGTCCTGGACGCGGACGCGGCGGTGCGGCACGGGCTGGCCTGGGAGCGGGTCGACGGCGGGCACGACGAGTTGGTCGCGCGGGCCGTCGAGCTGGCGCGACCGGCTGCCGAAGCTCCCCGGGAGCTGGTCCGAACCATCAAGGCGACGATGCGCCGGACGGCCGCGATGGTCGAGCACAGTGATGCCGTGGACACCGAGATCGTCCCCCAGGTCGCCTCCATCGAGACGCCGGAGTTCGCCGCCAAACTGGCCGCGATGAAGGCCCGCATCAGCGGGCACCCCTAGGAAGTGCTGTGGACAGACCCCGCCGCTTACCTGTAACTTTCGGTAACAGTTACCGGCCGGTATACGGGAAAGTGCTGTGATTACCGCGGGGTTGCCCGGCAGTGCACCACTTGGGACGGATCGTCCCGCACAGTGGTACGGCGGAAACCGGCCCGAGGGCGGGCACGACTACCCTCGATGGAGGGGGCGGGGCGACTTTGCCCCTAGCGGGCGTGAAGAGAGGGATCGGCGTAGGACATGACTACCGACGTTGGTAACGGCGCCGCGCCAGGTGGCTCCCCGGAGAAGACCACTCGCAAGCTCGACCGGGTGGTCATCCGGTTCGCGGGCGACTCGGGTGACGGCATGCAGCTCACCGGTGACCGGTTCACCTCGGAAGCCGCCGCGTTCGGCAACGACCTCGCGACACTGCCGAACTTCCCGGCGGAGATCCGGGCGCCACAGGGCACGCTCCCGGGCGTGTCCAGCTTCCAGTTGCACTTCGCGGACTACGACATCCTCACGCCCGGCGACCGGCCCGACGTCCTGGTCGCGATGAACCCGGCCGCCCTCAAGGCCAACATCGCCGACCTGCCCCGCGGCGGCACGCTGATCGTCAACACCGACGAGTTCACCAAGCGCAACCTGGTCAAGGTCGGCTACGACAGCGACCCCCTGGAGGACAACTCCCTGGAGGGTTACCAGGTCCACAAAGTGGCGATGGCCACACTGACCATCGGCGCGCTGGAGAACACCGGGCTGGGCAAGAAGGACGCCGAGCGGGCGAAGAACATGTTCGCCCTGGGCCTGCTGTCCTGGATGTACCACCGGCCGACCGAGGGCACCGAGCGGTTCCTGCGCGAGAAGTTCGCCAAGAAGCCCGACATCGCCGAGGCCAACGTGCTGGCGTTCCGGGCGGGCTGGAACTACGGCGAGACCACCGAGTCCTTCGCGGTCACCTACGAGGTCGCCCCGGCCAAGCTCAACCAGGGCACCTACCGGCAGATCACCGGCAACACCGCGCTGGCGTACGGCGTCGTGGCCGCCGGGCAGCAGGCGAAGCTGCCGGTCGTGCTGGGCACCTACCCGATCACCCCGGCCTCGGACATCCTGCACGAGCTGTCCCGGCACAAGAACTTCGGCATCACCACGCTCCAGGCCGAGGACGAGATCGCCGGCATCGGCGCGGCCCTGGGCGCCTCCTACGGCGGCGCGCTGGGCATCACCTCGACGTCCGGCCCGGGTGTGGCGCTGAAGTCCGAGACCATCGGCCTGGCTGTGATGACCGAGCTGCCGCTGGTGATCATCGACGTGCAGCGCGGCGGCCCGTCGACCGGTCTGCCGACCAAGACCGAGCAGGCCGACCTGCTCCAGGCGATGTTCGGCCGCAACGGCGAGTCGCCGGTGCCGATCGTCGCCCCCCAGTCCCCCGCGGACTGCTTCGACGCCGCCCTGGACGCGGTGCGCATCGCGCTGAAGTACCGCACCCCGGTGCTGCTGCTGTCCGACGGCGCGATCGCCAACGGCTCCGAGCCGTGGCTGATCCCGGACGTCGAGGACCTGCCCGACCTGTCGGTCGAGTTCGCCACCGCACCCAACGGCCCGGACGGCGAGTTCTGGCCGTACCTGCGCGACCCGGAGACGCTGGCCCGACCGTGGGCCGTGCCCGGCACGCCGGGTCTCCAGCACCGCATCGGCGGCCTGGAGAAGTCCGACGGCACCGGCAACATCTCCTACGACCCGGCCAACCACGACAAGATGGTGCGGCTGCGGCAGCAGAAGGTGGACGGCATCGAGGTGCCCGACGTGGTGGTCGACGACCCGTCCGGCGAGGCCCGGGTGCTGGTCGTGGGCTGGGGCTCGTCCTACGGCCCGATCGGCGCGGCGGCCCGCCGGGTGCGCAAGCTCGGGCTGCCCGTCGCGCACGCCCACCTGCGCCACCTCAACCCGTTCCCGAAGAACCTGGGTGACGTGCTGGCGCGCTACGACAAGGTCGTCGTGCCGGAGATGAACCTCGGCCAGCTCGCGCTGCTGCTGCGCGCCAAGTACCTGGTCGACGCCATCAGCTACACCAAGGTGCAGGGCCTGCCGTTCAAGGCCGAGGAGCTTCAGGACGTGCTGGCCGACGTGATCAAGGGAGTGGCCTCGTGAACGAGTTTGCGAGTTCACAGTTCTACGCAGCACCGCGCGGTCAGCGCGGCGCCGAGCGCAGCGAGGGGACGCGATGACCGCGATTGACCTGGGTCTGCCGGGCCTTGGGGGTCTCGACGGGGTTCCGACGTCGGACGAGCCGCAGAAGGCCAAGGACTACAAGTCGGACCAGGAGGTCCGCTGGTGCCCCGGCTGCGGCGACTACGTCGTGCTCAACGCCGTGCAGTCGTTCCTGCCCACGCTCGGCCTCAAGCGCGAGAACATCGTGTTCATCTCCGGGATCGGCTGCTCGTCGCGGTTCCCGTACTACATGAACACCTACGGCATGCACTCGATCCACGGCCGCGCGCCGGCGATCGCGACCGGCCTGGCCGTGGCGCGGCCGGACCTGTCGGTGTGGGTCGTCACCGGTGACGGCGACGCGCTGTCCATCGGCGGCAACCACCTGATCCACACGCTGCGCCGCAACGTCAACCTGAAGATCCTGCTGTTCAACAACCGGATCTACGGCCTGACCAAGGGCCAGTACTCGCCCACCTCCGAAGAGGGCAAGGTCACCAAGTCCACCCCGTACGGGTCGCTGGACCACCCGTTCAACCCGGTGTCGCTGGCGCTGGGCGCGGAGGCCAGCTTCGTCGGCCGCGCGGTGGACTCCGACCGGGCCGGGCTGACCGAGGTGCTGCGCCAGGCCGCCGAGCACCGCGGGTCCGCGCTGGTGGAGATCTACCAGAACTGCCCGATCTTCAACGACGGCGCGTTCGACGTGCTCAAGGACGCCGACGAGGCCTCCCGGCGGATCATCAACGTGGTCGACGGGCAGCCGATCGTGTTCGGCGGCGGCGAGTACGCGGTGGTGCGGGAGGGCTTCGGCCTGACCGTGGCCAAGACCGCCGACGTGGACGAGTCGGAGATCGTCGTGCACGACGCCTCGGACCTGAACCTGTCGTTCGCGCTGTCCCGCCTGTCCACGCAGGACTTGCAGCACACCGTGACCGGCGTGTTCCGCAACACCGCCCGCGCCACCTACGACGACGCGGCCCGTGCCCAGGTCACCGAGGCGCAGGCCGCCAAGCCCGCCGACCTGACCGCGCTGCTGCGCGGCAAGGACACCTGGACCGTCGCCTAGGAAGTCCCGAGACACGGAAGGGCACCTGCTCCGCCTCCCGGAGCAGGTGCCCTTCTCGCGTTCCCTCCCCAGGGACGTCTAGGGGCCGGGCGGAAGCCCGCCTTCTCCGCGTCGGAGATGGTGCGGAACCACACGTCGGCGCGGGTTTCACTGAAGTTGGCCGACTCGTTGGTGAAGTAGCGGCGACCGGTGAGGGTGGCCTTCACCTGGAAGTCCGGGGCCGGGGCCATGCCGTCGGACTTGGGCAGCACCGAGCCCGGACCGAACGGCGAGCGCGGGTTGAAGCCCTCCGGCTGCTGGTAGCGCGTGGTGGTGCTCGCCGGGCGGCCACCGGTGCTGGGGCTGAAGCCGACCGGGCGCGGGCGGACCGGGCGCGGCGGCGGGTTGATCGGCTGGGCCGGTGCGGGCGGCGGGGAGAGCGGCGGGGTGGTGCGGGAGCCGGCCGGGCGGACCGGGCGTTGCGGCAGGCCGCCGTTGCTCGCGGAGTCCATGAGTTCGGGGGCGAGCTTGGGCACGAACGGCTGGTCGTTACCGGGCGCGGCGGGCTTGGGGTTCGGCGGGGCGGGGGGCTCCTCCACGACCTCGCCCTCGGGGGTGAGGACGGGCTCGAACAGGGAGCGCGGGCGCGCCGGCTCCTTGGTCTCGGGCTGCGGCTCCGGCCGGGGCTCGGGCTGCGGCTCGGGCTGCGGCTCGGGCCGGGGCTCGGGCGCGGGCTCGGGGCGACTCGGCTCGGGGGTCGGGGTGTGCGCGGCGGGAGTCGGGGTGTGCGCGGCGATGTCGCGGGCGTCCAGGATCGTCGTCGCGTCGGGCGTGAACAGTCCGGCCGGGGGCTCCGGGCGCTCGGGCTTGGGCAGGTCGGGGCGCACCGGCTCCGGGGTCGGCAGTTCCGCCCGGATGGCCGGGTACTCGCCGGTCAGGTCGCGGTCCGGCCACGCCTGCTGCGGCGGCTCCACGAACCGGGTCTGCTCGGCGGCAGGCTCCTCGAACCGGGACTCCTCGGCACGCGGGTCCTCGAACCGCGACTCCCCAACACGAGGCTCCTCGAACCGGGGCTCGTCGAACCGAGACTCCTCGGCACGGGACTCCTCGGGACGCGGCTCCTCGAACCGGGACTCCTCGAACCGGGACTCCTCGAACCGGGATTCCTCAGGACGGGACTCCTCGGGACGGGACTCCTCGTTTCGGGCGTCCATCTCGGCGATGGCCTGGGCCAGCGCGGTCGCCGGGATCAGGGTGGTCTGCTCGGCGGGCCGCTCCGGCTCGTCCTCCTGCTCCGGCCCCTCGGCCGGGTCCTCGTCCTCGCCGTAGACGACCGGCTCGGGCTCCTCCCGCCACACCTCGCGCGGCTGGAAGGCCTCGACCTCCGGCGGCGCGGTCGGCTCGGGCTGACGCGGCACGGCCACCTCGGCGGCGGGCTGCGCGGGCGGCAGGAGATGGGTCTCCTCGGCGGGCAACGCAGGCGGCTCGTCGTCCCCCGCGGCGGACGTCGTGGTCACCGGCTCCGCGCCGGGCGACAGGCGCTCGAACAGGCTGCGCGGCCGGTCGTCCTCGTACTCCGGGAAGTCGTGCTGCTCCTCGAAGTCGGACAGCGGGCGGTGCTCGTCGTCCAGTTCCTCCAGCAGCCGGTCCCGCTCGTCGAGTTTCATGTTCGCGACGTCGCAGTGCGGCGGGTCGTCGTCCCGGAGGAGGTCCTCGACCGGGGAGGACGACCGGTGCCAGTCGTCGAACTCGTCACGCGCCGGCTCGGCGGGGGCGGGCGGGGGTGCCGCGACCGGGGCGGCGGGACGCGGGGAGGCGCCCAGCAGGCGCTCCTCCAGGTCCTGCGCCTCTCTCTTCGCGGGCCGGACCAGCACCAGCCAGGTCAGCGCGACGCCTGCCACGAACGACAGCAGGCTCCACAGCCACACCTGTCCGAAGAGCGAACTCACGCCGGAACCCTCCCACTGCACAGTCCTGACACTCCCCGACACGCTCCGCTGCCAGGCCTTTCACCCAGTAGTGGGAGCGGTGCAAAACTACCCTGACCGCGAGGTCCGGCGCGTCCGACCACGCGGCCCTGCGCCCATAGTGGAACAGTAGCCCGTTCGGAGCAACTGACCAGGCAAAACGGCTCGCGTAGAGTGGCCCGTGTGCCGCCCTTGACGAACTCCACCGCGACTTCGGCAGATGTTCACCGGGGCAACAAGGGTATCGCTCTCGGAGCCGGCGCTTACGTCATCTGGGGCATGTTCCCCGCCTTTTGGCCGCTGCTCGCCCCGGCCGACTCCGGCGAGATCCTGGCCCACCGGATCGCCTGGTCGCTGGCGGTCATGGCACTGCTGACCGCCGTGCTCGGCCGGTGGTCGAGCCTGCGCACCCTGTCCGCCCGCGGCTGGGTGATGGTGGCCGCCGCGTCCGCGCTGATCGCCGTCAACTGGGGCGTCTACATCTACGCGGTCAACAGCGGGCACGTCGTGGAGGCGGCCCTGGGCTACTTCATCAACCCGCTGGTCAGCGTCCTGCTCGGGGTGCTGGTGCTGCGCGAGCGGCTGCGCGGGCTCCAGTACGCGGCGCTGGGCATCGCGGTGGCGGCGGTGGTCGTGCTGGCCGTGGACTACGGGCGGCTGCCGTGGATCTCGCTGGTCCTGGCCTGCTCGTTCGGCGTGTACGGCCTGATCAAGAAGACCGTGCCGCTGGACGCCACCTCCAGTCTGACCGCGGAGAGCATGGTGCTCGGCCCGGTCGCCATCGGCTACCTGCTGTGGCTGGGCGGTGCGGGCACGTTCCACGACCACGGTTGGGGCCACGCTCTGCTGCTTGCGTCCTCGGGCCTGGTGACCGCCGTGCCGCTGATGATGTTCGGCGCGGGCGCGCGGCGGGTGCCGCTGACCACGATGGGCGTGCTCCAGTACCTCGCCCCGATCCTCCAGTTCGCGTGGGGCGTGTTCGTGGTGCACGAGCCGATGCCGGCGTCCCGCTGGTTCGGGTTCGGCCTGGTCTGGGCGGCGCTCGCGGTGTTCACGGTGGACGCACTGCGCTCCCGCCGCCGCTCCCGGCTCCTGGTGGCCCCGATCGAGTGACGGCTCAGTGGGTGCGGGTGACCACGTACTCGCTGACCGACTCCAAGGCGTCCCGCGCCACACCGGCCGGCAGGTCCTTGAGGGTCGCCCGTGCGCGAGCCGCGTAGTCGTCCAGGGTGGCCCGTGCGCGAACCAGGCCCGAGGACGCCCGCAGCAACTCCAGGGCCTCCTCGACCTCGGCGTCATCGCTCAACGGCTGGGCCAACAGGGCAGCCAGCCGCGAGTCCGGCTCGTCGGCCAGCGCGTACAGCATGGGCAGCGTCTTCACGCCCTCGCGCAGGTCGGTGCCCGGCGTCTTGCCCGACTCCGAGGACGGCGACGCGATGTCGATGACGTCGTCGGAGATCTGGAACGCCGCCCCGATGATCTCCCCGTACTGCCGCAGCGCCTCGACCTGCGCCGGGGTGGTGTCGGAGAACATCGCGCCGAAGCGGGCCGCCGTGGCGATCAGCGAGCCGGTCTTCTCCGCGATGGTGGTCAGGTAGTGGGCGATGGGGTCCTCGCCGTCACGCGGACCCATGGTCTCCCGCATCTGACCGGTGACCAGCTCGGAGAAGGTCTCCGCGATGATCCGCGCGGCCCGCGTGCCCAGGTCCGCGACCAGCGCGGACGCGTGGGCGAACAGGTAGTCGCCGGTCAGGATCGCGATGGAGTTGTCCCACTTCGCGTTGGCCGAGGCCGCGCCTCGGCGCATGGTGGCCTCGTCCATCACGTCGTCGTGGTACAGGGTGGCCAGGTGGGTCAGCTCCACCACGGCCGCCGCCTTGATGACGGCCTCCCGGTCCCAGCTCGACCCGAACTGGGCGGACAGGATGGTGAACAGGGGACGGATGCGCTTCCCGCCCGCGTCCACCAAGTGGAGCGACGTCTCCATCACCGGGTGGAACTCGCTCTGCACGACCTTGTGCAGCAGCTCCTCCACCTCGGTGAGCCCCGCCTGAACCACGTCCGCGAGCACGGGGTCCGCAAACCGGAACCCCGTCCCCGCCCGCTCGCTACTGGTCACGCCTGAAGCCTACGTACCACTAGAAGATGAACCCGCCGGCACCCGCCCAATCGAGCGCGAACGAGGGCCACACCCCCAGCACCAGCGTGATCGCCGCACCCATGGTGATGGCGATGGTGGTCATCGCGCCGGGCACGCTGACGGTCGGGCCGTCGGCCGCCGGCTCGCTGAAGTACATCAGCACGATGACCCGCAGGTAGAAGAACGCGGCGACCGCCGACGCCACCAGCGCGACCACCACCAGCGGCGCCATACCGCTCTCCAGCGCCGCCGCGAACACCACGAACTTGCCGATGAAACCGCTGGTCAGCGGGATGCCGGCCAACGCCAGCAGCAAGAACGTGAACACCGCCGCGGTCACCGGGGACCGCTTGGCCAGGCCCGCCCACTGGGACAGGTGGGTGGCCTCGCCGTCCGCGTTGCGCACCAGCGACACCACGCCGAACGCGGCGATGGTGGTGAAGCCGTAGGCCATCAGGTAGAACATCGTCCCCGACAGGCCCTCCTGCGACAGCGAGATCGACCCCACCAGCAGGAAGCCCGCGTGCGCCACCGACGAGTAGGCGATCATGCGCTTCACGTCGGTCTGGGTCAGGCCGAGCACCGCGCCGATCACCATCGACGCGATGGCCACCGCCCACAGGACGCCGTTCCACTCCCAGCTCGACCGCTCGAACGCCACGAACAGCACCCGCAGGATGCCGCCGAACGCGGCGACCTTCGTGCAGGCCGCCATGAACGCGGTGACCGGCGTCGGCGAACCCTGGTAGACGTCCGGGGTCCACGCGTGGAACGGGCCGACCGAGGCCTTGAACAGCAGGCCCACCACCAGCAGGCCGAAGCCCGCGTACAGCAGCGTGTCGGACCGGTCGGTGCCGGAGGTCGCGGCGGCGATGTCGGCCAGCTTCACCGAGCCCGCGTAGCCGTAGAGCAGCGCCACGCCGTACAGGAAGAACGCCGAGGCGAACGCGCCGAGCAGGAAGTACTTCACCGCGGCCTCCTGCGACAGCAGGCGGCGACGGCGGGCCAGGCCGCACATCAGGTACAGCGGCAGGGACAGCACTTCCAACGCGATGAACATCGTCAGCAGGTCGTTCGCCGCGACGAACACCATCATCCCGCCGAGCGCGAACAGCGTGAGCGGGAACACCTCGGTCTGCATGCCGAGCCGGTTGGCCTGCGCCCGGTCCTGCTTGGTGCCGGGCAGCACGGACGCCTCGGCCACGAACGCGCCGCCGGGCTCCACCGACCGGTCGGCGATGAGCAGGACCGAGCCGAACCCGAGGACGAGCAGGGTGGCCCACAGGAAGATCACCGGCTTGTCGACGGCGACCGTGCCCGCGAGGGTCACCTTGCCCTGGGGCAGGGCGTCGTTGGCGTAGGCGATGAGCGAGGCGCCCGCGGCGGCCAGGGTGAGCAGGGTCAGCACGACCTGGGTGCTCCACCGCTGGGTCTTCGGCAGGAACGCCTCCACCAGCACGCTGAGGCAGGCCGCGCCGAGCACGACGAGGATCGGCGCCACCGCGAGGTAGTCGATCTCCGGGGCCGTCAACCGCTGGCCCTGGGCGAGGAGGTCCGTCACGTCACTTGCCTTCCTGCGCGACCGGGTCGGTCACGCCGACCTCGCTGAGCGTCGCCCCGACGGACGGGGTGATCACGTCCAACACCGGCTGCGGGTAGAACCCGAGCACCAGGATCAGCGCGACCAGCGGCGCGAGCACCGCCAGTTCCCGCTTGTTCAGGTCCGGCACCGAAGCCCGCTCGGGGTCGAGCGCCGCACCGGGCCCGCCGACCGCGTCGACCAGCGCCGTGCCGCGCACCGGACCCTGGAACACCCGCTGGTACAGCCACAGGATGTACAGCGCGGCGAGCACCATGCCGACCGCGGCCAGGATGGTGAACACCGGCTGGTTCGGGTAGGACCCGATGAGCACCAGGAACTCGCTGACGAACGAGTTGGTGCCGGGCAGCGCCAGCGACGACAGGCCGGCGACGAAGAACATGCCGCCGAGCACCGGGGTCAGCTTGGCCATGCCGCCGTAGTCCTGGATCAGGCGCGACCCGCCGCGGGCCATCACCATGCCCACGACCAGGAACAGCATGCCGGTCGAGATGCCGTGGTTGACCATGTAGAGCACCGCGCCCGCGCCGGCCTGCGAGCTGAACGCGAAGATGCCCAGCGCGATGAAGCCGAAGTGCGCGATGGACGTGTAGGCGACGAACCGCTTCATGTCGGTCTGGCCGACCGCGAGCAGCGACCCGTACAGCACGCCCGCCACGGCGAGCGCCAGCACCAGCGGCGCGAGTTCCTGGCTGGCCAGCGGGAACAGCGGCAGGCAGTAGCGCAGGAACCCGAACGTGCCGATCTTGTCCAGGATGCCGACCAGCAGCACGCCCGCCCCGACCGGGGCCTCGGCACCGGCGTCGGGCAGCCACGTGTGCAGCGGCACCAGCGGCGCCTTGATCGCGAAGGCGATGAAGAAGCCGAGGAACAGCCAGATCTGCGTGGACAGCGGCAGGTCCTTGGTGACCGTGACCAGGGTGGCCCAGTCGAACGTGCCGGCGCCGAGCTTGTCCCGCGCGGCGACGTACACGCCGATCACCGAGGCCAGCATGACCAGGCCGCCGAGCAGCGAGTACAGGAAGAACTTCATCGCCGCGTACTGCCGGTTCGGCCCGCCGAAGCGGCCGATCAGGAAGTACATCGGGACCAGCACGGCCTCGAAGAACACGTAGAACACGAACACGTCGGTGGCCGCGAAGACACCGATCATGCCGGTCTCCATCGCCAGCAGCAGGGCGAAGAACCCGCCCGCGCTGCGGCCCTCGGGCAGCTTGTCCGCCCAGGACCCGCCGATGACGACCGGCACCAGGAAGGCGATCAGGGCGATCATCACCAGGGCGATGCCGTCCACGCCGAAGGACAGGTGGATGCCGAACGCCGGGATCCACTCCACCGAGCTGGTCAGCTGGAGGCGGTCGCCGGCCGGGTCGTAGGCGACCCACGCCAGCACCGCGATCACCAGTTCGGCCAGCGCGAAGGCGAGCGCCACGAGCTTCGCGGTCCGGTCGTCGCCCCGCAGGAGGGCCACCACGAGGCTGCCCGCGAGGGGCAGCAGGAGCAGCGCGATCAGCGTCCAGCTCACGAGAACCTCACCATCAGCAGCGCGCCCAGGACGAAGATCGCACCCAGGAGCATGGAGAGCGCGTACGAGCGCACGAACCCGGTCTGCAAGCGGCGCAGCCGGCCCGAGCTACCGCCCAGCAGCGCGGCCGAGCCGTTGACCAGCCCGTCCACGCCCTTGTTGTCGACGAACACCAGCGCGCGGGTCAGCCAGGTGCCGGGCCGCGCGAACAGCGCCTCGTTGAGCGCGTTGCCGTACAGGTCGTTGCGCGCGGCGCGGACCGCGAACGACACCCGCTCGGGCCGCTCGACCGGCTGGGCCCGGCGGCCGAAGAACAGCCACGCGACCAGCACGCCGAGCGCGGACAGGCCCAGCACCAGGATGTTGACCACGTTGTGGTCGAGCACGCCGTGCTGCTCCTGCAACGCGCCCAGCGACGGCGAGAGCCAGTTCGCGAGGTTGTTGCCGCTGGCGAAGAACGCGCCCGCGCCGACCGAGCCGATGGCCAGCAGGATCATCGGGACGGTCATGGTCAGGCCGGACTCGTGCGGGTGGTACGCGCGGCCGTCCTCGCTCTTCAGGTCCTCCCAGCGCGGCTTGCCCAGGAACACCAGGAACAGCAGGCGGGTCATGTAGAACGCGGTGATGCCCGCGCCCAGCGCCGCCGCGCCGCCGAACACCCAGCCGCGCCAGCCGTGCTCGCTGAACGCCGCCGCGATGATGGCGTCCTTGGAGAAGTAGCCGGACAGGAACGGGAAGCCGATCAGCGCGAGGTAGCCCAGCGTCCAGGTGAAGAACGTGATGGGCATCTTGCGCCACAGCCCGCCCATGCGGCGGATGTTGCCTTCGTCGTTCATGCCGTGCATGACCGAGCCGGCGCCGAGGAACAGGCCGGCCTTGAAGAAGCCGTGCGTGAGCAGGTGCATGATGCCCAGCGCGTAGCCCACGGGACCGAGGCCGACGGCCAGGATCATGTAGCCGATCTGGCTGACCGTGGAGTAGGCCAAGACTTTCTTGAAGTCGTCGTACGCGCAGCCGATGACGCACCCGATGATCAACGTCAGCGCGCCGATGATCATGACGGCCAGGCGGCCGTCGGCGGAGGCGTTGTAGATCGGGTTCGCGCGGGCGATCAGGTAGACGCCCGCGGTGACCATCGTGGCCGCGTGGATCAGCGCCGACACCGGGGTGGGGCCGGCCATGGCGTCCGGGAGCCACGCCTGGAGCGGGAACTGGCCGGACTTGCCGCACGCGCCCAGGAGCAGCAGCAGCGTCACCGCGGTGACCTCGGCCGCGGACAGCTCGCCGACGCGGGCGAACACCTCGGTGTACTGGGTGGTGCCCAGCTCCTTGAACAGGATGAAGATCGCGATCGCGAGACCCAGGTCGCCGACCCGGTTCATCAGGAACGCCTTCTTCGCGGCGCTGGCCGCCTCCGGCTTGTGCTGGTACCAGCCGATCAGCAGGTAGGAGGCCAGACCCACGCCCTCCCAGCCGAAGTACAGGGTCACGAAGCCGTCGCCCAGCACCAGCAGCAGCATGGCCGCGACGAAGAGGTTCAGGTAGGCGAAGAACTTCCGCCGCCCGGCCTCGTGCGCCATGTAGCCGATCGAGTAGATGTGGATCAGCGACCCGACACCGGTGATCAGCAGGACGAACGTCAGCGACAGCGGGTCGAGCCGCAGCCCGAACTCGACGTTGAGCGCGTTGACCGGCACCCAGTCGAACAGGTGCAGCTCGCTGGTGCGCTCGCCGGTCTGCCCGATGGTCTCGAAGAACAGCGCCACGCCGTACGCGAACGCGCCGAGCACGGTCGCGCAGCCGAGCAGGTGGCCCCACTTGTCGGTGCGCCGGCCGCCCAGGAGCAGCACGGTCGCGCCGAAAGCGGGCAGCGCGAGCAACAACCAGGCGAGACTGCCGATCCCGCTGGCGGCAACAGGTTCCGTCACCGTCGACCTCTCAGTACTTCAGCAGGTTGGAGTCGTCGACCGAGGCCGAGCGACGCGTCTTGAAGATCGCCATGATGATCGTCAGGCCGACCACGACCTCCGCCGCGGCCACGACCATCACGAAGAACGCCATCACCTGGCCGTCGAGCCCACCGTTGATGCGGGCGAACGTGACCAGGCTGAGGTTCACCGCGTTGAGCATCAGCTCGATGCACATGAACACGACGATGGCGTTGCGCCGCACCAGCACGCCCACCGCGCCGAGGCTGAACAGCAGGGCGGACAGCAGCAGGTAGTAGGTGGGGGTCACGACTGGTCTCCCTTGAGCGCGTGCGCGTCGGGCTGGTGCGCCGTGCCGGAGACCTCCGCGACGTCGTCCTCCAGCCGTTCCTTCGCCGTCGTGTCGATCAGCTCGGACAGCGACTCCTTCGCGACCGAGCCGTCGGGCAGCAGCGCGGGCGTGGCGACCGAGTTGGCCGTGGCGAACACACCGGGGCCGGGCAGCGAGCCGACCCGGTCACCGCGGAAGCGCTCCTCGACCAGTTCCTTCTGGGTCTTCTTCTCCTTGGACGTGGAGTTGAAGGCCAGCACCATCGCGCCGACCGCCGCCGTGATCAGCAGGGCGGAGGTCAGCTCGAACGGGAACAGGTAGTCGGTGAACAGCTGCTGGCCGAGGTTGGCGACGTTGCCGCCGTTCTGCGTGTTCTGCTGCGCGAGGCCGATCGCG
Organism: Actinosynnema sp. CA-248983; assembly: GCA_050954585.1. Classification (GTDB taxonomy): domain Bacteria; phylum Actinomycetota; class Actinomycetes; order Mycobacteriales; family Pseudonocardiaceae; genus Actinosynnema. The sequence goes on from CP191863.1 coordinate 8,327,236, forward strand.
TCGACGTCGGTCAGCGCGCGGGCCAGGGAGCCGACCACGAGGCCGGCGAACCCGATGCCGAGCACGGCCGCCGCGAGCCGCTGGCCGCGCAGCACCTCCACCACCGAGTCGGAGCTGTCCCGGCCGACCAGCATCAGCACGAACAGGAACAGCATCATGATCGCGCCGGTGTAGACGATGATCTGCACGAAGCCCAGGAAGGGCGCCTGCTGGACCATGTAGAGCACGCCGAGGCTGAGCATCGTGAGCACCAGCCACAGCGCGGAGTGCACGGCGTTGCGGGCGAACAGCATGCCGAGCGCGCCGGCCAGGGCCAGGGGGCCGAGGATCCAGAACGCGACCGCCTCGCCGGTGGTGACGGTGTCCACCACGCGCTCGACGGTGTCCGGCTGGAGCAGGAGGTTCACCGGCCCTCCTGCTTCGCCTTGATGTCGGCCTCGGCCTGTAGGCGCGGGCCGTTGACGTAGTAGTCCTGCTCGCTGTCGCCCAGCCGCATCGGGTGCGGCGGCTGCTCCATGCCGGGCAGCAGCGGGGCGAGCAGGTCCTCCTTGGTGAAGATCAGCTTCTGCCGGTCGTCGTCGGCCAGCTCGAACTCGTTGGTCATGGTGAGCGAGCGGGTCGGGCACGCCTCGATGCACAGGCCGCAGCCGATGCAGCGCAGGTAGTTGATCTGGTAGTCCATGCCGTAGCGCTCACCGGGCGAGTAGCGCTCGTCCTCGGTGTTGTCGCCGCCCTCGACGAAGATCGCGTCCGCCGGGCAGGCCCACGCGCACAGCTCGCAGCCGACGCACTTCTCCAGCCCGTCCGGGTGCCGGTTGAGCTGGTGGCGGCCGTGGAACCGCGGCGCGGTGACCTTCTTGACCTCGGGGTACTCCTCGGTGACGACCTTCTTGAACATCGTCCCGAAGGTCACGCCGAAGCCCTTGACGGGATCAAGCATCCCCATCGCCGGCCTCCTCCCTGGATGCGGTAACCGCTGCGGGTTCCTTGGTTTCGCCTGGCAGGTTCGCCACCGGCACCTGCCGCCGCCGCGGCGGCGACTTGGGCACTTCGAGGTCCAGCGGTGGCACGGGGAAGCCGCCGCCGGTGACCGGCACGGCGTTCGGGTCGCGCACCTCGCGCTTGTCCGGCAGCAGGAACGCCACCAGCAGCACCACGCCCAGGACCGCGCCGAACACGGCCAGCACGGTGGACGTGCTCAGCGAGTCGGACTCGATCTCCTGGCGCACGTACCGGGCGAACGCCACCGCGACGAACCACACCAGCGCGATCGGGACCACGAACTTCCAGCCCAGCCGCATGAACTGGTCGTAGCGCAGGCGGGGCAGGGTGCCGCGCAGCCAGATGAACAGGAACAGGAACAGGAGCGTCTTGAGCACGAACCACAGCAGGCCGAACCAGCCGGAGTTGAGCAGGTGGTCGTCGCCGACGAACGGGAACCGCCAGCCGCCCAGGAACAGGGTCGTGGTCATCGCCGAGAGGGTGACCATGTTGACGTACTCGGCGAGGAAGAACAGCGCGAACTTCAGCGAGCTGTACTCGGTGTGGAAGCCGCCGACCAGCTCGGACTCGGCCTCGGGGAGGTCGAACGGGGCGCGGTTGGTCTCGCCGACCATCGACGTCACGAAGATCAGGAAGCTGACCGGCAGCAGGTAGAAGTACCAGCCGCCCGTCTGCGAGTCCACGATGTCCGACGTGGACAGGGAGTGGGAGTGCAGGATGACCGCGACGATCGACAGGCCGAGCGCGATCTCGTAGGAGATCACCTGCGCGGCCGAGCGCAGCGCGGCCAGCAGCGGGTACGGCGACCCGGACGACCAGCCCGCGAGCACGATGCCGTAGACGCCCAGCGAGGAGCAGGCCAGCACGACCAGCACGCCGACCGGCAGGTCCACGAGCTGGAGGGCGGTGCGCTCGCCGAAGATCGACACCTCGCCGCCCAGCGGGATCACCGAGAAGGCGACGAACGCCGGGATGCAGGAGATCACCGGGGCGAGGAAGTACACCCACTTGTCCGCCAGGACCGGGCGGATGTCCTCCTTGAACGCCAGCTTGAGGCCGTCGGCCAGGGACTGGAGCCAGCCGTTCGGGCCGACCCGGTTGGGGCCGGGCCGCTGCTGCATCCGGGCGACGACCTTGCGCTCCCAGTTGATCATGAACAGGGTCATGACGACGAGGAACGCGAAGATCCCCACGACCTTGACGACGATCAGCCAGAAGGGGTCGTCGGCGAGGAGTTCGGCGGTGCTCATTCCTTGCCTCCGCTAGTGACGGTCACGACCGAACCGTGACCGGCGACGAGGGTGCGCCGCACGGTGGCCGCGCCCGAGTTGCCCGGCAGCCACACGACGCCGTCGGGCAGGTCGGCGGCCTCGACCGGCAGCGTCACCGCGCCCCGGTCGGTGGACACGGTGACCTCGCCGCCCAGCTCGACGCCCAGGCGGGCGGCCGTGGCCTGCGACAGCTTCGCCACCACCGGCCGGGCGGTGCCCGCCAGGTTCGGCTCGTCGTCCTGCATCGAGCCGTTGTCCAGCAGCCGCCGCCACGTGGCGAGCACGACCTGGCCGTCCTTGGGCTGCGGCAGCAGCGGAGCCGACACGGTCGGGGCCTGCGCGTCCACGGCGCCGCGGCCCAGCCGCTCGAAGTCCGCGGCGGCCGACGCCGGGGTCTGGGTGAACAGGTCGGCGTCCATCTCGACGGCCAGCGTGTCCAGCACGCGGCCGTCGGGCAGGGCGCCGGTGCCCTCCAGGGTCGTGCCGAACGGGCGGTGCCTGCCCTCCCAGTTGAGGTAGCTGCCCGCCTTCTCCACCGCCGGGGCGATCGGGAGGACGACGTCGGCGTGCGCGGTGACCGCGCTGTGCCGCAGCTCCAGGCTCACCACGAAGCCGACGAAGTCCAGCGCGCGCTCGGCCAGCGCCGGGTCCGGCAGGTCGAACGGGTCGACCCCGCCGACCACCAGCGCGTCCAGGCCACCGCTCGCGGCGGCGGTCAGGATGCCGGTGGTGTCGCGGCCGGGCTTGGCGGGCAGGGTGCCCGCGTCCACGCCCCACGCCTGCTCGACCTCGGCGCGGGCGGCGTCGTCGGACACCAGCCGGCCGCCGGGCAGCAGCGTGGGCAGCAGGCCGGCCTCCAGCGCGCCCCGCTCGCCGGCGCGGCGCGGGACCCAGGCGACCTTCGCGCCCGTGCTCTTGGCCAGCGCGGACACCGCGGAGAACAGGCCCGGGACCTCGGCGGCGCGTTCGCCGACCAGGATCACCGAACCGGGCTTGCCCAGCTCCTCCACCACGTCGGCGGCGTGCTCGGGCAGGGCGTTCAGCGCGGCGGGCTCGCCGCCGGGCACGCACGCGAGCAGCGTGCCGAACGTCTTCTCCACGGCGGGCGAGGTGAACTGGCCCAGGTGGAACACCTTCGTCTTCTTCGCGCGGGCCGCTTTGCGCAGCCGCAGGAAGACGATCGGCGCCTCCTCCTCGGGCTCGAACGCGACCAGCAGCGCGGCCGGCGCGGACTCGATGCCCTGGAAGGTGACACCGCCGTTGTCCGGGGTGACGCCCAGGACGGTCGAGGTCAGGAACTCCAGCTCCTCCGCCGAGTGGGCGCGGGCGCGGAAGTCGACGTCGTTGGTGCGCAACGCGATCCGGGCGAACTTCGCGTACGCGTACGCGTCCTCCACGGTCAGCCGGCCGCCGGCGAGCACGCCGACGCCCTTGCCGTCCCGGGCCTTCGCCAGCCCGGCCGCCGCGACCTGCAGCGCCTCGGTCCACGACGACTCGCGCAGCTCACCGGTGGCCTGGTCGCGCACCAGCGGGCGGGTGATCCGGTCGTCGGCGGTGGCGTAGCGGAACGCGAAGCGGCCCTTGTCGCAGATCCACTCCTCGTTGACCTCGGGGTCGTCGCCGGCGAGCTTGCGCTGCACCTTGCCGCGCCGCCAGTCGGTGCGCTCCGCGCAGCCCGACGAGCAGTGCTCGCACACGCTCGGCGTGGACACCAGGTCGAACGGCCGCGCCCGGAACCGGTAGGCGGCCGAGGTCAGCGCGCCGACCGGGCAGATCTGGATGGTGTTGCCGGAGAAGTAGGACTGGAACGGCTTCTCCTCCGCCACCCCGACCTGCTGCTGCGCGCCGCGCTCCAGCAGCTCGATGAACGGGTCGCCCGCGATCTGCGCGGAGAACCGCGTGCACCGCTGGCACAGCACGCACCGCTCGCGGTCCAGCAGCACCTGGGTGCTGATCGGGATCGGCTTGGGGAACGTGCGCTTGTGCTCGTGGAACCGGGAGTCCGCGCGGCCGTGCTTGAGCGCCTGGTTCTGCAACGGGCACTCGCCGCCCTTGTCGCAGATCGGGCAGTCCAGCGGGTGGTTGATGAGCAGCAGCTCCATCACGCCCTGCTGCGCCTTGTCCGCGACCGGCGAGGTGAGCTGCGTCTTGACCACCATGCCGTCGGCGACGGTCATCGTGCAGGACGCCTGCGGCTTCGGCATCGGCCGGCCGCCCATCTCCACCTCGACCAGGCACTGGCGGCACGCGCCCGCCGGGTCCAGCAGCGGGTGGTCGCAGAACCGGGGCACGACGATGCCCAGCCGCTCCGCGGTGCGGATCAGCAGCTCGCCCTTGGGCGCGACGACCTCGATGCCGTCGATGACGAGCTTGACGTGACCCTCGGGTACCACCAGCTCGGTGCTCTTGTCAGGGGCGATCGTCATGCGCTTGCTCCTGCGAGGACAGTGTTGGATTCCTTGGGCGAGTTCTTCTCGCACAGGGCCAGGAATTCGTCCTTGAAGTACTTGATGCCGCTGGTGATGGGGCTGACCGCGCCGTCACCCAGGGCGCAGAACGAGCGGCCCAGGATGTTGTCGCAGACGTCCAGCAGCGTGTCGATGTCACCGGCCGTGCCCTCGCCGCGCACCATCCGCTGGAGGATCTGGACCAGCCAGTAGGTGCCCTCGCGGCACGGCGTGCACTTGCCGCACGACTCGTGCTTGTAGAACTCGGTCCACTTCATGACCGCCCACGGCACGGACACCGTCTCGTTGAAGATCTGCAACGCGGTGGTGCCCAGCATCGAGCCGGCCTCGGCCGCGCCCTCGAAGTCCAGCGGCACGTCGAGGTGCTCGGCGGTGAACAGCGGGGTGGACGAGCCGCCCGGCGTCCAGAACTTCAGCGGGATGCCGTCCTTCATGCCGCCCGCCATGTCCAGCAGCTGGCGCAGGGTGGTGCCCATGGGCGCCTCGTACTGGCCGGGGCGCTCGACGTGGCCGGACAGCGAGTAGATCTTCGGACCCGGGGACCGCTCGCGGCCCATGGTGCGGAACCAGTCCGCGCCGCCGTTGACGATGTACGGGACCGACGCGATGGTCTCGACGTTGTTCACCACGGTCGGCGACGCGTAGAGGCCGGCGGTCGCCGGGAACGGCGGCTTGAGCCGCGGCTGGCCCCGCTTGCCCTCCAGGGAGTCCAGGAGCGCGGTCTCCTCGCCGCAGATGTAGGCGCCCGCGCCGGCGTGCACCACCACGTCGAGGTCGAAGCCCGAGCCCAGGATGTCCTTGCCCAGGTAGCCCGCCGCGTACGCCTCCTGCACGGCCGCGTTGAGCCGGCGGATGCAGTGCAGCACCTCGCCGCGCACGTAGATCGCGGCGAAGTTCGCGCGGATCGCGTACGAGGTGATGACGATGCCCTCGATGAGCGAGTGCGGGTCCGCCATCATCAGCGGGATGTCCTTGCAGGTGCCCGGCTCGCCCTCGTCGGCGTTGATGACGAGGTAGTGCGGCTTGCCGTCGCCCTGCGGGATGAAGCCCCACTTCATGCCGGTCGGGAAGCCCGCGCCGCCCCGGCCGCGCAGACCGGAGTCCTTGCACTGCTGGATGAGCTGGTCCGGGTGGGCCTTGAGCGCCTTGCGCAGCGCCGTGTACCCCTCCAGCTGCTCGTAGGTCTTCAGCGTCCACGAGCGCGGCGACAGCCAGCGCTTGGTGAGGACGGGCGTCAGTTGGTCGACCATTGCAGCCTCCCCCTACTTCTTTTCCGGCAGCGGCGGGAACTCCGCGTCGTCCGGCATGGCCGGCGCGGTCCAGCCGCGGTCCGCCGCGAGCGCGGCGCCCCGCACGGTCTCCGGCGCGGCCGACGGACCGTCCAGGTCCGCCTCCCGGCCCTCGAAGAAGCCCGCGAGCTGGAGTTCGGCCTGGCGGAAGTCGGTGAGCGGCGCGCCCCGCGTCGGGTGCGGCTTCTCGCCCGCCTGCAACGCCTTCACCAGCTCCAGCGCCTTCTCCGGCGTCTGGTTGTCGTAGAACTCGTAGTTCACCTGGAGGACCGGGCCGAGGTCGCACGCGGCGAGGCACTCGGCGTGCTCCAGCGTGATCGAGCCCGGCGCGCCCGGCTCGCCCGAGGTCTCCTCGTGGCCCAGCGGCTTGCCGTCGCTGCCCAGGTGCTCGCGCAGCTTCGCGTAGATCGCGTCACCGCCCAGCGCGGCGCACAGGGTGTTCGTGCACACGCTGACCAGGTGCTCGCCGCACGGCCGCCGCTTGTACATGGTGTAGAAGGTCGCGACCGCGCTGACCTCGGCGTGGGACAGGTCGAGCTGGTCGGCGCAGAACGCGATGCCGGCCTGGCTGACGTAGCCCTCCACCGACTGCACCAGGTGCAGCATCGGCAGCAGCGCCGAGCGCGCCACCGGGTAGCGGGCGACGATCGCCCGTGCCCGGTCCGCGGTGGCCTGGTCGAACACGTCCGAGTAGTCGACGGGTTCCTGCGTTTGGGTCATCGGTCACAACCGCCCATCACCGGGTCGATAGAGGCCACCGACGCGATGACGTCGGCGACCATGCCGCCCTCGCACATCGCGGGCATCGACTGGAGGTTCACGAAGCTGGGTTCGCGCACGTGCACGCGCATCGGCCGGGTGCCGCCGTCGGAGATCAGGTGGTAGCCCAGCTCGCCGCGCGGCGACTCGACCGGCACGTACACCTGGCCCGCCGGCACCTGGAAGCCCTCGGTCACCAGCTTGAAGTGGTGGATCAGGGACTCCATGGACTGGCCCATGATCTTGCGGACGTGCTCCAGCGAGTTGCCCATGCCGTCCGCGCCGATCGTGAGCTGCGCCGGCCACGCGACCTTGGCGTCGTCCACCATGACCGGGCCCGGCTCCAGCCGGTCCACCGCCTGCTTCACGATCTTCAGCGACTCGTGGATCTCCGCCAGCCGCAGCCGGTAGCGGGCGAACGAGTCCGCGTCGTTCGAGGTCGGCACCTCGAACTCGTAGTTCTCGTAGCCGCAGTACGGCTCGACCTTGCGCAGGTCCCACGGCAGGCCCGCGGAGCGCAGGATCGGACCGGTGATGCCCAGCGCCAGGCAGGCGTCCACGGGCAGGTAACCGATGCCCTGCAAGCGGTTGCGCCAGATCGGCTGGCCGGTGAGCAGCCGGTCGTAGTCCGGCAGCCGCGAGTCCATGACCTTGATGAAGTCGCGGATGCGCTGCGGCGCGTCGGCCGGGATGTCCTGCGCCAGGCCGCCGGGGCGGATGTAGGCGTGGTTCATCCGCAGACCGGTCAGGAACTCCAGCAGGTGCAGGACTTCCTCGCGCTCGCGGAAGCCCGCGGTCATGCCGGTGAGCGCGCCCAGCTCCATGCCGCCGGTGGCCAGCGCCACCAGGTGCGAGGAGATCCGGTTCAGCTCCATCAGCAGCACCCGGATGGTCTGCGCGCGGTCCGGCACGGTGATGCCGAGCAGCTTCTCCACGGCCATGCAGTACGCGGCTTCGTTGTGCAGCGGCGCCAGGTAGTCCATGCGCGTCACGAAGGTGACGCCCTGGGTCCAGTTCCGGTACTCGCAGTTCTTCTCGATGCCGGTGTGCAGGTAGCCGATGACGCTGCGGGCCTGGGTGACGGTCTCGCCCTCCAGCTCCAGCACCAGGCGCAGCACGCCGTGCGTCGACGGGTGCTGCGGGCCCAGGTTCATGACGATGCGCTCGTCGCCCGCCGCCTCGGCCAGCACCTCGTCCCAGTCGCCGCCGGTCACCGTGTAGACGGTGCCCTCGGTCGTCTGGCGGGAAGTGGCGTCGTACGGGTCGGACTCGCGGCCCACCGCCGAGGTGTCGGTGCCCGTGGTCACGTCGGAAAGACGTTCGGTCATGAGTAGGACCGCCTCTGGTCTGGCGGGGGGATCTCCGCGCCCTTGTACTCGACGGGGATGCCGCCCAGCGGGTAGTCCTTCCGCTGCGGGTGGCCGTCCCAGTCGTCCGGCATGAGGATCCGGGTCAGGCCCGGGTGGCCGTCGTAGACGATGCCGAACATGTCCCAGGCTTCCCGCTCCTGCCAGTCCGCCGTGGGGTAGACCGACACGACGCTGGGGATGTGGGCGTCGTCCACGTCGACCGCGACCTCCAGCCGGATGCGCCGGCGGTAGGTCATCGACGTCAGGTGGTACACCGAGTGCAGCCGCTGCGGGGCGTCCGGCCCGTAGTCCGCGCCGGACACCGAGCTGCACAGCTCGAAGCGCAGCGCCGGGTCGTCGCGCAGGATGCGCGCCACCTCCACCAGGTGCTCCCGGCGCAGGTAGAACGTGATCTCGCCGCGGTGGACGGTGATCTGCTGGATGGTGTCGGCGGGCAGGCCGGCCTCGTGGATCGCGCCGATCAGCTCGTCGGCGACCTCGTCGAACCACCCGCCGAACGGCCGCTCGCTCGGCGCGGCGACGTGGGCGGGCAGCCGCAGGCCGCCGAAGCCCGACGTGTCACCGGACCCGGCGACGCCGAACATGCCCTTGCGGGCCTTGCCCGCGACGATGGGCGCCTTCGGCGCGGCGCCGTTGGTCGCCTCCAAGCCCTCGACGGCGCGGTCCGCGCTGGAGTGCTCGTCCCCTGGCTGCGTCATCTCACTCACTTCTTCGCAAAGCGCTGGGACGACGGGATCAGCTCGGTGCGCTTGCCCTGCTCGGCCAGCAGCGCGGCCCGGTTCTGCCCCAGCGGCTCGTCCATGATCTTCGCGTGGATCTTGAGGATCGCGTCGATCAGCATCTCCGGCCGCGGCGGGCAGCCCGGCAGGTACATGTCGACCGGCACGACGTGGTCCACGCCCTGCACGACCGCGTAGTTGTTGAACATGCCGCCGCTGGACGCGCACACGCCCATCGCCAGCACCCACCGCGGCTCGGGCATCTGGTCGTAGATCTGGCGCAGCACCGGGGCCATCTTGTTGGTCACCCGGCCCGCGACGATCATCAGGTCGGCCTGGCGCGGCGAGGCGCGGAAGACCTCCATGCCGAACCGCGCGAGGTCGTAGCGCGGGCCGCCGGTGGTCATCATCTCGATGGCGCAGCAGGCGAGGCCGAACGTGGCCGGCCAGAGCGAGGACTTGCGGGTCCAGTTGACCAGCTTCTCCACGCTGGCGAGCAGGATGCCGTTCGGGAGCTTCTCTTCCAGGCCCACGGGTCTTCCCCCTCAGTTCCAGTCAAGGCCGCCGCGCCGCCACACGTAGGCGTACGCGAAGCCGACCGTCGCGACGAACAGTGCGATCTCCACCAGGCCGAACAGGCCGAGCCGGTCCGCGGAGACCGCGAAGGGGTAGAGGAACACCATTTCGATGTCGAACAGGATGAACAGCATCGCCGTGAGGTAGTAGGCGACCGGCATGCGGCCACCGCCGACCACGGGCTGGGGTGACGGTTCGATGCCGCACTCGTAGGCGTCGAGCTTCGCCTTGTTGTAGCGGCGGGGCCCGATGTACGGGGCGGCCGTCACGGAGAACAGGGCGAAGGCCGCGGCGAGGGCGAACATCAATACGAGGGGGAGGTAAGGGTCCAGCACTCTCCGTCGTCCTTTCCTCGCGTCGTCGCGGTGGTGGTGGCACCGCCGACCGTTGCGCACCCTAAGGGTGTTGTCGCGGCCCGCCGGAAGTTAGGCGGACCTAACTTTCCGCAGGTCGCTTGTGAAACAGTTCACAAGGCATCTCAGCCGGTTGTGAACTGATTCACAAGACCTGAGGGCCAGTGTAGAACGTCACACAGAGGCGTGAACCGCCCCCCCTTTACATGGTCTGACCTGGTCTTACACGGTGCAGATCAACAGCTTTGGGGGCGGGGAGTGAACGGGAGCACACCCAAAACGAAACAGCGCCGACCCGGAGGGCGGCGCTGCGTCGGCTAGCGGGGGCTGATTAGGCCGTTGGGGTGAGTTTCGTGGCGGCCGTAATGAGACGGTCGAACGAGTCGCCGTCCTTGGGGTCGTAAAGGCCCGCGAGCAGCTTCAGGACCAGTTTCATCAGCGTTTTCCGAGGTAGGCCGTACTTGGTCGCGGTGCGCATGACGGCCGGGTTGCCGATGAGCTTCGAGAAGACGTTGCCGAGGCGGTAGTAGCTGCCCAGGGCCTGCTCGATGCGGACCGGGTAGCCGTGAAGTGCGCGTTCCCGGCTGTAGCCGGTGCGGGCCAGGCCCTGCACGACGGACTCGGCCGCGATCCGGGCCGACTCCATGGCGTAGCCGATGCCCTCGCCGTTGAACGGGTTCACCATGCCACCGGCGTCACCCACCAGGAGCAGCCCGTCGCGGTAGTGCGGCTTCCGGTTGAGACCCATCGGGAGGGCGGCGCCGCCGATGCGGCTGGTCGCGTTCTCCTCGCGGAAGCCCCACTCCTCCGGGGTGCCGTCGAGCCAGGACCGAAGGAGCGCTCGGTAGTCCGTAGTCCCGTAGGCCTTGGAGGTGCTCAGGATGCCCAGGCCGACGTTCACCGAGCCGTCGCCCATGCCGAAGATCCAGCCGTAGCCGGGGAGCAGGACGTCGTTCTGGCGGTCCCAGAGTTCCAGGTGGGACTCCAGGTAGTCGTCCTTGGTGCGGGGGCTGGCGTAGTAGCGGCGGACGGCGACGCCCATCGGCTTGGCGTCGTCCTTCTGGATGCCGACGCTGAGGGCGAGGCGGGCACTCACACCGTCGCACCCGATGACGATCGGGGCGCGGTAGGTGACCGGCTGCTTGTCCGGGCCGGTCTTGGCCTCGACCCCGACGACGCGGCCGTTCTCCTGGATGGCTGCGGTGACCGTGGTCTGCTCGTAGAGGCGGGCCCCGGCCTGCTGGGCGGTCTTGGCCAGCATCTCGTCGAAGTCCTGGCGGGGGCGGACCACGCCGTAGGGCGGGAAGGTCGCCAGGTCCGGCCAGTCCAGTTCGAGCGTGACCCCGCCGCCGACCACGCGCAGGCCCCGGTTGTGCAGCCAGCCGGCCTCTTCGCGGGTGTCGATGCCGAGGTCGATGAGCTGCTTCACGCCGCGGGGGGTGAGCCCGTCACCGCAGACCTTCTCGCGGGGGAACGTGCTCTTCTCCAACAGCAGCACGTCCAGGCCCGCGCGGGCCAGGTAGGTCGCGGCCGTCGACCCCGCGGGCCCCGCGCCGACCACGATCACCTCGGCGTCCTCGCCTGCCTTGCGGCGGCTGGGAGTCGTCATCCCCGCTCCTTGTGCGTCAGTTCACAAAGTCCGGGTCCGAGTCTACTTATCGCTCCCTGAGGCTCTGCGCTTGATTCAGTCCTGCTTGACCAGGCTGAGGCCGGGCAGCGGCCCACCCGGGTACTGCTGGAGCCGCCCGCCGGTCTCCAACGACCCGAGGTCGATCGCCGCCCACCCCGCCGACTCGACCAGTTCGGCCACCACCTTCGTGGCGTCGGGGTCGTCGCCGGACAGGAAGATCACCGTGCGCGCGTCGGCTTCGAGTCGCTCCGGGCTGAGCGTGTTGAACCCCTTGACCAGGCGTGCGCCCTCGACCTTGTCGGCGACGATCGCGCTGGAGGGCCGGTCCCCGATGTCCGCGAACACGAAGCCCGGCAGGATCGGGTTGCTCGTGTCGACCACGATCTTCCCGCTCCAGTCCCGCCCTTCGGTGACCGCGTCCATCGCGACCCACGGCACCGCCAGGAACGTGACGTCCCGCCCGTCGACCGCCTGCGCCACGGTCCCCTTGGCCACACCCTCGATGTCGGGCAGCGATTCGGGTCCGCGACTGTTGGCGATCACCACGTCGTGCCCGGCCCGGGCCAACTTCCTGGCCACCGACGCCCCGATGTTGCCCGCGCCCACCACCCCGACCTTCACTCGCCCTCCACTGTTGCCCGCGCCCACCACCCCGACCTTCACTCGCCCTCCACCGGCTTGGTTGCCCTGTGCAGCGCCACCATGCCGAAGGTCAGGTTCATCCAGGCGACGTCGTCCCAGCCGGCCTTGGCGATGATCTCGGCCAGGTTGCGCTGGTCGGGCCAGGTGCGCATGGACTCGGCGAGGTACTGGTAGGCCTCCGGGTTCGAGGACACGAACCGTCCGATGAAGGGGAGGATCTTGAGCAGGTAGCGCATGTAGACGAACCGGAAGGGCCGGAACGTCGGCGTGGAGACCTCGCAGATCACCAGCCGTCCGCCGGGTTTGACGACCCGGGCCATTTCCCGGAGGGCGGCCTCGGTGTCGTTGAAGTTGCGGAGCCCGAAGGAGACCGTCACGGCGTCGAAGGCGTTGTCCGCGAAGGGCAACCTGAGCGCGTCCGCAGCGACCTTCGGCACATCACGGTGCCGACCGCCCAGCAACATGCCGATCGAGAAGTCGGCCGCGACGCACCAGGCGCCGGAAGCCGCGTACTCGACGGTGGAGACGGCCGTGCCGGCGGCGAGGTCGAGCACCTTCTCCCCGGCGCGGGCGTCCAGCACCCGGCGACTCCACTCCCGCCAGCGCCGGTCGAAACCCAGGGTCATGACGGAGTTCGTGCGGTCGTAGCCCTTGGCCACGCCGTCGAACATCTCGGCCACCTCGCGGGGGTTCTTGTCCAAACCTGCACGCGACATAGCCGAAGCCTAGGTGACGCCGACTGAGACCGAAATCCCGCACGGCTGTAGGCCTGCGGACCAGCGGAAACACCATTACTCACGCCTCTGGCGGGGGCCTGGGTTTACCTGTCCCGCAATGTTCACTCGATGTCGCGAATTGATCGCATTCCGGGCACGTTCCGGGCGCTCCGAACGTTGCCGTAATGAAGAGGAGGCGGCACGGCACAAGGCCAACACACCCCCGCCCTCCACCCACCGCACACGCCTCCACCCAACCCCACCACCCACACCCAGCCCGCCACCCATCCTCAGCCCGCCGCCCACGCCCAGCCCGCCGCCCCCACCACACCGCACCACCGCCGCACCCCGAGCCCGCCCCACCGCGAGCCCGCCGCACGCCCAGCCCGCCGCCCCGCCGCACCGCACCGCCGCCGCACCGCACCGCCGCCGCACCCCGAGTCCGCCGCCGCACCCCCGAGTCCACCGCCCACCACTTCGCTGCGTGGGACAGAGCCGCACAGGGGCAGGACCGCGCTCGGCAGGCACGCGGGGCGAGGCGAAGCCGCACAGTGCGCGGAGGCGAGGGGTGAGACGAAGCCCCGCGGGCCGCAGACGAGTTGGACCTGTGGCGCGGGATGTTGGGCGGGGCTGGTGGGAGCCGGCGAGGGAGCGGTTTGGGCGCGGTTGGGAGGGGCGCCGGGCGAGGCGGGGTGGGAGGGGGCGCGGGCATGGGGCCGGGCGCGGGCATGGGGCCGGGCGCGGGTATGGGGCGGGGCGTGGGGCGGTGGGGGTCAGGTGGCCCGTAGGGCGGTGAGCATGCCGTCCACGGCTGCTTGCCACGGGTACTGCTCGGCCCTCGCCCGTGCCGCTTCTCGCCTGACCGGCTCCGGGTTGTCCAGGAGGGTGTTCACCGCGCCCGCGAAGGCGGTCGCCGTGTCCGGCACCGCTGCACCGCAGTTCGGCTGCACGATCTCCCGCAGCGCCGACGACGCCGAAACCACCACCGGGGTACCGGACGCCAGAGCCTCCAACGCAGCCAAGCCGAAGGTCTCGTGCGGACCCGGGGCCAGCGACACGTCGGCCGTAGCCAGGAGGTTCGCGACCTCGGTTCGTTGGCCCACGAAACCCAGGAAAGTCACGGGTAGGCCCGCGGCACGGCGCTCGAGAGACTCCCGGCGCGGACCGTCGCCTGCGATCACCAAGCGGACGCGGTGGCCGGATTCGTGCAGGGCCGCCGCAGTGTCGACGCTGCGTTCGACGTGCTTCTCCGGGGACAGGCGACCGCAGTGGATCAACAGGGCCTCCGCGCCCTGCGCCAGGTCGCGCTTCAAAGATCGGTCGTGACGAGTCGGGGTGAAGGTGTGCAGGTCGACGCCCAGGGGCACGCGGCTGACGTTGGTGGCGCCTATCCGGTCGAATTCCTCGCGCGCGAAATCCGTCGTGCACACGACCGTGTCGTAGGACGCGGCCATCCGGGCGTTCGCCCAATCCGCACCCGCCCTCGCCAACGCGGGGGGCAAGAGGAACTGCTCCAGCAGCCGGTCCAGGCGTTCATGGGAGATCACGACGCTGGGAACACCGATCGCGGACGCCCACTTGCCCATGCCGCGCAACGTCAAACGATCCGACACCTCCAGGCGGTCGGGGCGCAGGTGGTTCAGGAGGTTGCGGACGCGCCACGGGTCCACGGCGCGGTAGCCGCCGGTTCCCGGGATCTGCGGCGCGGGGAGGGTGATGCGGCGGACGTTGGGGGACAGGCGTTCGTCGGCGTGGTCCGGGCCGGGCACGACCAGCGTCACCTGGTGGCCGGCTGCCGCATAGCCCGACCCCAGGTGGTGCAAGGCCGTACGCAGACCACCTGAGCGCGGGCCGTAGAAGTTGGCCAGCTGGACGATCCTCATGCCGCTTGCGCCTCGGGCAGGCCCAGGACGGCGTGGTAGTGGCCGAGGAGTTCGTCGCACACCGCCGACCACGTCCGGCCGCGCACCCAGCGACGGGCGGCGTGGCCGTAGCGCTTGCGGCGCAACGGGTCGACGAGCGCGGTCACGGCGTCGCGGAGGTCGTCGTCGGTGGTGAACAGGTAGCCGGTGTCGGGTTGGACCAGGTCGCGCGGGCCGCCGGCGTCGGGGGCGACCACGGGCACGCCGCTGGCCAGCGCCTCCTGCACGGCCTGGCAGAACGTCTCGTGCGGCCCCGTGTGCACGAACACGTCCAGCGACGCGTACGCCTCCGCGAGGGGAACACCACTGCGGAACCCCAGGAAGGCCGCGTCCGGCAGGTCCCGGCGCAGCGCCGCCTCCTCGGGACCCTCGCCGACGACGACCAGGCGGACGCCGGGGACGTCGCGCAGCGCGCGCAGGCGGTCGAC
Organism: Actinosynnema sp. CA-248983; assembly: GCA_050954585.1. Classification (GTDB taxonomy): domain Bacteria; phylum Actinomycetota; class Actinomycetes; order Mycobacteriales; family Pseudonocardiaceae; genus Actinosynnema. The sequence goes on from CP191863.1 coordinate 8,342,381, forward strand.
CTGCTTCTCCGGGGACAGCCGGCCGACGTAGCCGACCAGGACTTCGCCACGGGGCGCGAGCGAACGGCGCAGGGCGTCGTCGCGGCGGTGGGGTGCGAAGAGTTCCACGTCCACTCCCCTACCCCACCGGTGCACGCGCGGAACCCCGTGCTCGCGCAACGCCTCCACCGCCCACGTCGACGGGGCGAGGGTCCGGTCCGCCTGGGAGTGCAGGCGGCGGGTCCAGCGCCACGCGGCGCGCGCGGTCAGGCCCAGGCCGTAGTGGCCGGCGAACCCGGCGACGTCGGTCTGGTAGACCGCGACCGTCGGCAGGCCGAGGCGGCGGGCGGCGGACAGGCCCCGGGCGCCCATGACGAACGGGCTGGCGAGGTGGACGACGTCGGGGCGGAAGTCGGCGAGCGCGGTGAGGACCTTGCGGGTCGGGACGCCGACGGGCAGGGAGCTGAACCGGGGCAGGTCGACGGCGGGCACCCGGACGACCGGGGTGCCGTGGTGGTGGTCGGCGCCCGCGCCGGGTGCGACCACGAGGGTCGGGTGGCCGTGCGCACGCAGGTGCTCCAGCACCCGCAGGACGGAGTTGGTCACCCCGTTCACCTGCGGGAGGAAGCTCTCGGTGACGATCGCTACACGCACGCCGATCACCTTGAGGTGCGAAGGACACGGTGGCGTGACGGATCGGGGAACGAGGGTCGAAATCCTCGCGTCGCGGTTGACGTTGACCGAAGGATCGTCATCGCTTCACCTGGAGGTCGCGTCGCGGACACCAGGGGCGGTGACACTAGCTCGGCATGACCGTCTTGTCGTCCCGACCCGCGCAGCCCGTCGATCCCGGATTGGTGTCGATCGCGCTGGAGATAGCGGGCCGCCTGGCGAACGACGCGTCGGACGTCATCATGGCGACGGCGGGCCGGGGGGCGCGTCCCGACGACGACGCCTCGCCGTTCGACTGGGTGACCGACACCGACCGCACGCTGGAGCGGCACACGCGGCGGGTGCTGACGGCGGAGTTCCCGGACATCCCGGTGTTCTGCGAGGACACCGACGAGGACGTGGCGTCGGACGCCGAGTTCCGGTGGGTGGTGGACCCGGTGGACGGGACGGCGAACTACGTGGCGGGCGTGCCGTGGTGCGCGTACAGCCTGGCGCTGGTGGACCGGTGGGGGCCGGTGGTCGGCGTGGTCGCGGACCCGTACCGGGCGCAGATCTACGCCGCCGCGCGGGGCCGGGGGATGCGGGCGAACGGGACGCCGGTGAAGCTGGGCGAGCAGGCGGTCAGCTCGATCGTGTGCACGGAGATGACGCGGACCGGGCCGTGGCCGGGGATGGGCGAGTTCATCTCGCGGGCGGCGGTGTCCGGGACCGGGGTGCGGGTGCTGGGGTCGAAGGCGCTGGCGGTGGCGCAGGTCGCGCTGGGTCACGCGGCGGCGGCCGTGCTGCACAGCTACCACGAGTGGGACGTGGCCGGGGCGGTGGCGCTGGCGGTCGAGTCGGGGGCGGCGGTGCTGGACCGGCGTGGCGACGACGCGCCGCTGCCGGTGGACGGGCTGCTGGTGGCGATGCCGGAGGTGGCCGAGGAGGTCCTCGGCTGGTGGCAGTCGTCGATGACCCGATAGAGTGATCAACAACTGCTGGCCGTCGTGCTAGCATTTGTCTTGCCGGTCCCAATAGGGGCCGGAAGTGAACCCGGTTCACCGGTCGGACGGCCGGTTGCCGGGTTTCGCGCTTTCTACGGCACGTCGATCCGGTGGACCGCGTCGACCAGGTCCTGGACGCGCCGCCGCCACTCGCCGCCCACCCCGTAGCACCAGGCGATGGAATCGCTCAGCCACAGCAGCGGATCCTCCTGCGGCCGGAAGTGCTCGTAGCTGAAGTCGTCCGCTTTGCCGACCACCGCCGCGAGCGTGGCGCGATCACGGGTGTCCTGGTGCTGGCAGCTCTCCAGGGCGAGCCTCGAGACACCCGAGACGAGCAGGTGGGCCGCAGCCGCGGTCAGGCACGCGCGCCGCGCGGTGACGTCGTTCGAGTGGTCGCACAGCCAGAGCCGGGCGCGCATGTCGAGACCGTGCATCAGCGTGACGATCTCGCCCTGCCGTGTGGTGTTCTCCTTCTTGAAGTGCAGGCGCCGTTGGCCGGGCTTCACTTTGGCGCGCAAGGCCGAACGTGCGCGGTCGAGGTTGCGGGACCGCATGGTCACCACGGCGACCAGGTAGGTGGAGCCTCGGCGGGACTCGTCGAGGAACGCGTGCAACGACATGACGAAGATCATGCCGTAGCACTAACGTGATACGACATTCGGCCTAATCGTTACCTGGCTACGTTAGTTGCGCTCACGCGTCAAAGTCGACCGTCACCGCAGGTGTCACCGGCACGGACTGGCACGTCAGCACGAACCCCGCCGCGACCTCCGCCTCATCCAGCGCGTAGTTGCGCCGCATGTCCACCTCACCCGACACGACCAACGCCCGGCACGTCCCGCACACCCCGCCCTTGCACGCGAACGGCAAGTCGGACCGAACCCGTTGCGCCGCATCGAGGATCGGCGTGTCCGGCGGCAGCGGAACGGTCGTGGTGCGGCCGTCCAGGATGACCGTGCCCTCGCCCACCGACGACAGCACCTGTTCGGCACGGCGCGGCGGGGGCGGCGGCTCGTCCACGTAGAACAGTTCGTGGTGGACCGAGGAAGCCGGAACGCCCAGCGACGACAGCACCGCCTCCGCGTCGCGGACCATCCCGTACGGCCCGCACAGCCACCACTGGTCGATCGACGGGAAAGGCACGACCGACGCGAACAGCGCCCGCAGCTTCTCCGCGTCCAACCGCCCGGTGAACAGCTCCACGTCCCGAGGCTCCCGGGACAGCACGTGGATCAGCTGGAACCTGGACGGGTAGCGGTCCTTCAGGTCCGCCAGGTCCTCGGCGAACATCACCGTGTCCGCCCGGCGGTTGCCGTAGAGCAGGGTCACCCGTTCACCCGCCGCCAGAGCCGTGGCGGCGATGGACAACGCCGGCGTGATGCCCGAACCGGCCACCACCAGGCAGTGGTGGGACCCGCCGGTCGGCGTGAAGTTGCCCGCCGGAGGAAGGACTTCCACGACGTCACCGGGGGTCACTCGGTCGACCAGCCACGTCGAGAACAGGCCCGTGTCCACCCGCCGCACGCCGATGCGCGGCGCGGCACCCACCGGGGCGCAGATCGAGTACGACCGGCGCTCGTCGCCCTGGCGCAGGGTCAGGTACTGGCCCGCGCGGAACTCGAACTCCGACGCAAGCTCCGGCGGCACGTCGAACGTCACCGCGACCGCGTCCTCGCACAGGCGATCCACGGACGCCACGGTCAGCTTGTGGAACACCGGCCGGGCCATCTAGATCTCCTTGATGTGCTCGAAGGGCTCGGCGCAGTCCAGGCAGCGCCGCAGCGCCTTGCACGCCGTGGACCCGAACCGGGACAGCTCCTCGGTGCGGGGCGACCCGCAGCGCGGGCACGGGACGCGTGCCGACGGCTGGGTGAGGGTCAGCGGGACCGGGCCGACGGCGCGCGGGCCGACGCGGGCCGGGGGTGCGATGCCCGCCTCGGCGAGCTTGCGCCGGCCCTCCTCGCTGATCCAGTCCGTGGTCCACGCCGGCGACAGGGACGTCCGGACCTCGACGTCCGGGTAGCCGGCCGCCCGCAGGGACCGCTTCAGGTCGGCGCCCATCTCCTCGACCGCCGGGCACCCGGAGTAGGTGGGCGTGATGGTCACCAGGACCCGCCCGTCCTCCTCCTCGACCGACCGCAGCACGCCCAGGTCGGCCAGCGTCAGCACGGGCAGTTCCGGGTCGCGGACCGCCGACGCCACGGCCAGCGCGGTCACCACGTCGCCCCCGGCAGGGACCGGTGCAGGTGCTGCAGCTCGGCCAGCAGGTAGCCCATCGCCTCGGTGTGGACGCCGTCGCGCCCGGCCCGCCCGTTGACCCGCGCGGCGGGCACGGACGTCGGCCGCTCAAGGCCCGCCGCCGACAACACCGTGTCGATCACCGAGTCGAACTCGTCCCGGTACGAAGCGGGGTCGAGGCCCAACCGCTGCTCCACCGGATGTGCCGCGAACAGCTCCGCCACGAACGGCCAGACCCGCGCCAGCCCGACCTGCATCCGCCGGTGCGACTCGTCGGTCCCGTCACCGAGCCGCACGACCCACTGGGCCGCGTGGTCGCGGTGGTAGGCCAGCTCCTTCAACCCCTTCGCGGCCACGGCGGCCACCACGGGGTCGGCGAACCCGGCAAGTTCCGAGTACTGCGCGATCTTCCACGTCGAGAACACCAGCAGCCGCGCCATCGTCGTGGCGAAGTCCCCGCCCGCGAACGGACCGCACTCGATCTCGGCCAGGTGGACGTTGCGGAAGTCCCGCTCGTCGCGCAGGTAGGCCAGGGCGTCCTCGTCCCGCCCGAGCCCCTCGACCTCGCCGGCCCGGGTGAGCAGCAGCCGGGCCTGGCCGAGCAGGTCGAGGGCGATGTTGGCCAGCGCCACGTCCTCTTCCAGCTCGGGCGCGCGCGAGCACCACTCGGCCAGCCGCTGGGACAGCACCAGGGCGTCGTCGCCGAGCATCAGGCAGTAGGCGAACAGGTCGGCACTGTCCACATCGGACGGAATCGCACGATCAACCCCCGGCAGGGCCTCGGAGAACCCGGTCCCGAACGCCCAATGGGTGTCCTCGTGGTCGATCAGCGACTCATAAGCATTGTCGAAGCTCATAGGTGCGGCACGTCCTCGGGGATCGAGTAGAACGTGGGGTGCCGGTACACCTTGTCGCCGCTGGGCGCGAAGAACGGGTCCTTCTCGTCCGGGGACGACGCCGTGATCGCGGCGGCGGGCACCACCCAGATCGACACGCCCTCGTTGCGGCGCGTGTAGACGTCACGGGCGTTGCGCAGCGCCATCTCCGCGTCCGGCGCGTGCAGGGACCCCACGTGCACGTGGTTGAGCCCGCGCTTGCCCCGCACGAACACCTCCCACAGCGGCCACGACGAACTCATGCCACACCTTCCTCTCGTCGAGACCGCTTAAAGGCGTGCGCGGCGGCTGCGGCGCGCACCCATTCCCCGTCCTCGTGCGCCTTGCGCCGGTGCGCGACGCGCTGCGCGTTGGCCGGCCCGTTGCCGCCCACGACCTGCCAGAACTCGTCCCAGTCGGGCTGGCCGAAGTCGTAGTGCCCGCGCTCGTCGTTCCACTTCAGCGCCGGGTCGGGCAGGGTCACGCCGAGCTTCTCGGCCTGCGGCACGGTCATGTCCACGAACTTCTGCCGCAGCTCGTCGTTGGTGTTGCGCTTGATGCGCCACTTCATCGACTGCTCGGTGTTGGAGCTTTCCGAGTCCGGCGGGCCGAACATCATCAGCGACGGCCACCAGAACCGGTCCACGGACTCCTGCACCATCGCGCGCTGGGCGTCCGTGCCGGTCATCATGGTCATCAGCAGCTCGTAGCCCTGCCGCTGGTGGAAGGACTCCTCCTTGCAGATGCGGATCATGGCGCGCGCGTACGGGCCGTAGGAGGTGCGGCACAGCGGCACCTGGTTGCAGATGGCCGCGCCGTCCACGAGCCAGCCGATGGTGCCGACGTCGGCGTAGGACAGCGTCGGGTAGTTGAAGATCGACGAGTACTTCTGCCGGCCGTTGATGAGGTTCTCGGTCAGCTCGCCGCGGTCCGCGCCCAGCGTCTCGGTCGCCGCGTACAGGTAGAGCCCGTGGCCGGCCTCGTCCTGGACCTTCGCCAGCAGGATCGCCTTGCGGCGCAGCGAGGGCGCGCGGCTGATCCAGTTGCCCTCCGACTGCATGCCGATGATCTCGGAGTGCGCGTGCTGCGCGATCTGCCGGATCAGGGTCTTGCGGTAGCCGTCGGGCATCCAGTCCCGCGGCTCGACGCGCTGCTCACCGCTGACGGCGCGCTCGAACTCCGCCTCCAGGTCCATGCCAAGAGATGTTACACCTGGAGTCGGATTTCAGGAACAAGTGTCACAAGCGGCGGCGCACCCACCAGTACAGCGGCAGCAGCACGGCCCACACGCCCAGCAGGAACGTCGAGATGGGCAGGATCGCCAGGGTCCAGGTGCGCTCCGCCACCCGCGCGACCTCCGGGTCGGCGGTGTCGTACTCGATGCGCACGAGCTGGCCCGGCTCCAGCCCGTCCGGGTACAGCAGGCCCTGCGAGGGGCTGTAGACCTTGCCGTCGGGCGTCGCGAACCGCACCACCGTGCGCTGGAACGAGACCGAGACCACCTCGGCGGTACCCCGGCCCATCCGGCTCTCGATCGCCAGGTCGTCGCGCACGCACGCGGCGAGCAGCGTCGCGCCGATCAGCGTCACCAGGCCGCCCAGGACCAGCAGCGCCCGGCCGACCAGCAGCTTCACCTTCCGCCGACGACCCGCCCGCACTGCGTTGTCCACCACAACTGAGGAGTCTAGGGCTGGGCGGACGCGGAATCTCAGCGATGACTCCATACCCTCGACGCCGTGACCACAGCTCCCGCCTCCCGGACCCGACAGCGGTTGCGCGTCCACACCAGGCGCGTCCCGGCCGGTGGCCTGCTGGGCAGGCTGCCCGCGCCGACCGGCGCCCTGGCCTGGGTGCGGGACGGATCAGGCCTGGTCGGGTGGGGTGAGGCGGCCCGCGTGGAGGTGTCCGGGCCGGACCGGTTCGCCGCCGCCGACGCCTGGTGGCGCGAGTTCACCGCGCACCTCGACGTGGACGACGCGCTGGGCGTGCCGGGCTCGGGCCCGGTGGCGTTCGTGAGCATGGCGTTCGCCGACCACCCCGGGCACTCCGTGCTGGTCGTGCCGGAGGTCGTGGTCGGGCGGCGCGGCGGTGAGACGTGGCTCACCACGGTCGGCGAGAGCGAGCCGCACCCCGTGCAGCCGGTCACCCGGCCCTCGACGGTCCGGTACGCCGACGGCGAGCTGTCGGTCACCGCGTACCGGGAGGCGGTGCGCACGGCGGTGGCCCGGATGCGGGCCGGCGAGCTGGACAAGGTGGTCCTCGCGCACGACCTGCTGGCCGTCGCCGACGCGCCGATCGACCACCGGTTCGTGCTGGAGGGCCTGGCCCGGCGCTACCCCGAGTGCTGGGTGTACGCGGTGGACGGCCTGGTCGGGGCCACGCCCGAGCTGCTGCTGCGCCGGTCCGGCCCGGTGGTCGACTCACGCGTGCTGGCGGGCACCACGTGGCCGCACGACGGCATGTCCGACGACGAGCTGGAAGCCGCGCTGATGTCCTCGGGCAAGAACCGCGAGGAGCACGAGTACGCGGTGGCCTCGCTGGCCGACACGCTGCGGCCGTTCTGCGCCACGATGTCCGTCGAGGGGCCGTCCGTGCTGCGCCTGCCGAACGTGTCGCACCTGTCCAGCGACGTCATCGGCACCCTCAACGACTCCCCCTCACTGCTGCGGCTGGGCGAGGCCCTGCACCCCACGGCGGCCGTCGGCGGCACGCCCAGGGCCGACGCCATCGCCGTCATCGACGAGCTGGAGGGCATGGACCGGGGCCGCTACGCCGGTCCGGTCGGCTGGATCGACGGCAACGGCGACGGCGAGCTGGGCATCGCGCTGCGCTGCGCCCGGGTCGAGGGCCGCACCGCGCGGCTGTTCGCGGGCTGCGGGCTGGTCGCCGAGTCCGATCCGGACTCCGAGGTCCGCGAGGCGCACGCCAAGATGCTGCCGTTCCGCGAAGCCCTCGAAGGCATGTGACCCAGGTCGCCGGGACACCATCGGCCGGAACTGATCCGAACGAGAAGCGGCCCCCGCCTCGCGCGAGGTGGGGGCCGCTCCCGTCGTCAAGCGCTCAGTGCTGGTGCCCGGCGAGCAGCTCGTGCGTCTCCCGGATCTTCTGGAACGCCTTCGGCTCCGCCACCACGGCCTGCGTGGCGAACGTCGCCCCACCCGGCGCCGCCGCCGGCTTGCCCGGCGTGAACAGCCAGGTCTGGAACAGCTCGTCCAGCTGCCGCCCCGACAGCGACTCGGAGAGCGCGATGAACTCCTCGATGGACCCGTTGCCGTACTTCTTGGACTGGGTCCACCGCTTCAGGATCGTGAAGAACGCCTCGTCCCCCACCGCCACGCGCAGCGCGTGCACGGCGAGCGCGCCGCGGTCGTAGACCGCGCCGTGGAACAGGTCCGCCGCGCCCGGGTCACCGGGCAGCACCTGCCAGAACGGGCTGTCCGCCGGGTACAGGTCGTAGATGTACTCGGCGTTCTCCTGCGCCGTGCCCTCGCCGACGTGCTCGGACCACAGGAACTCGGCGTAGCTGGCGAAGCCCTCGTTCAGCCAGATGTCCCGCCAGCGCTGCACCGACACCGAGTCGCCGAACCACTGGTGGGCGACCTCGTGGGCCACGACGTAGGTGTTCGCGCCGCGCCGGAAGAAGGCCGGGTCGTAGGTGGACCGGGTCTGGTTCTCCAGCGCGAAGCCGATGCCGGGGGCGACCACGCCGCCCTGCGCCTCGAACGGGTAAGGCCCGAAGCTCTGCTCCAGGAACTCCGTGACCTCGGGCGTGCGCTCGACGCTGGCCTTGGCGGGCAGCTCGTTCTCGCCCAGGTTCAGCGAGTACGCGTTGACCACCGGCTGGCCGTTGGGCGCGGTCGACTGCCGCACCTCGAACTGGCCGATCGCCACGTAGGTCAGGTAGGTGGCCTGCGGCTTCAGGCTCCTCCAGCGCCACCGGGTCCAGCCGTTGATCTGCTTGGCGGTGCCGTTGAAGATGCCGTTGGAGATGACCTCGACGCCGTCCGGCACGGCCACGGACACGTCGAAGGTCGCCTTGTCGGTCGGGTGGTTGTTGCTCGGGTACCACCACTGGGCGATGTCCGGCTCGTCGATGGCCAGTGCGCCGTCGGGGGTGCGCTTCCACGCCTTGTAGCCGTCGACCGCGTAGTTCGAGGGCACGTCGGAGTACGTGACGACGATGGTCACGTCGGAGCCCTTGCGGAGGCTGGCCTTCGGGTCGACCACCAGTTCGCCGCCGTCCTGGGTGAAGGAGGCGACGCGGTTGTTCACCCGGATCGAGCTGACCTTGAGCAGGAAGTCCAGGTTGAACCGGCTCAGGTCCTGGGTGGTCTTGGCGACGATGGTGGTCGTGCCGGACAGGTTGTCGTTGGCCGGCTGGTAGTTCAGCCGGATGTCGTAGTGGGAGACGTCGTACCCGCCGTTGCCCGCATTCGGGTAGTACGGGTCGCCGATGCCCGGTGCGCCGGGTTCCGCGGCGGTCGCGGTGCCGGCGAGCAGCAGCAGTGAAGCCGCGGTGGCAGTGCCTAGCGTGAGCTTCGCTCTGAGGGACATGCCGGGAAGCTAGCTTTCACGCAAGGCCTCCTGTACCCCCGTAGGTAGGTTCCTGGTTAATGAAAAGCGCTTGACACGGCGGCCTTGAGACGGCGGTGCAGTTCGCGCAATTCGGTGCGTTTCGCCCGGATTTCCACCACGCGCATTCCGCTCGGCGCGGTCAGGGCTCGTCTCAACTGGTCGGCCGTCTCGACCCGGGTGTGCGGGACGCCGTGGGCCGCGCACAGGTGCGCGAAATCGGTGCCGTGCGGGGTGCCGAAGACGCGCTCGAAGGTGGCCGCGTGCTCGGGCGCGCCCTGTTCGAGGAGGGTGAAGATGCCGCCGCCGTCGTCGTTGAGGACGACCACGGTCAGGTCGGGGCGGGGCTCGCCGGGGCCGAGCAGCAGGCCGTTCGTGTCGTGCAGGAACGTCAGGTCGCCGATGAGGGCGAAGGTGGGGCCGGCGGTGAGGGCGAGGCCGGCGGCGGTGGACACGCTGCCGTCGATGCCCGCGACGCCGCGGTTGGCGTGCACCCGGACGTCCGGGCGGGGCGTGGCGACCAGGTCCACGTCGCGGACCGGGTTGGAGGAGCCCAGGAACAGGTGCGCGTGCGGCGGGAGGGCGTCGAGGAGGTCGCGGGCCACGTGCAGGCCGGTGGGCCACGGTTCGCGCTGGAGCAGGTCGTCCACGGCCGCGGCGGCGGCCTTGTCGGCGTGCCGCCAGGCGGCCGACCACTCGGGGTCCACCTCGTGCTCGCCCAGGACCAGGTCGGTGGAGGTGTGGGTGGCGGCGAACTGGGGGTCCGGCCAGTCCTGGGTGTCGGACAGGACGTGCACGGTGGGCGTGCCGGCGAGCAGGCGCATCACGCCCCGGGACAGGGTGGGCCGGCCGACGACGACCAGGGCGTCCGGGGTCAGCTCGGCGGGCAGGTCGCCGGCGTTGAGGATCAGGGAGCCGTGGCGCAGCGCGTTCGCGGCGGTCGCGGTGGGTTCGGCGACGACCGGCCAGCCGGCGCGTTCGGCCAGGTCGTCGAGGTCCTTGTCGGTGTCGCCGACGACCACGAGGGTGCGCGGGCCGAGGTGGTCGGCGGCGTGCACGGAGGTCGTGGCGCGCGGGTCGACGCGGGTCCAGGGCATGTCGAAGGGGCGGCCGTCCAGCGGTTCCAGCCAGTCGTCGCCGTCCGGGACGAGGGGTTCGCGGAAGGGGACGTTGAGGTGCACCGGGCCGGTGTCGCGGGCGGTGGCGACGGCGCGGCAGACCAGGGAGCGCCACAGGCCGTTCTGGCCGGTGCGGCGTTCGGCGATGGGGAACTGGAGGGTGTTGACGCCGAGGATGCCGTGCTGGTCGACGGTCTGGCTGGCGCCGGTGCGGTACAGCTCGACCGGGCGGTCCGCGGTGAGGGCGATGACGGGTGTGTTTGTGTGCCGGGCCTCCAGGACGGCCGGGTGGAGGTTGGCGACGGCGGTGCCGGAGGTGCAGGTCACGGCGGTGACCTGGCCGCTGCCCTTGGCCAGGCCCAGGGCCAGGAAGCCCGCGCTGCGCTCGTCGATGCGGACGTGCAGGGTGATCCGTCCTCGTGCGGCGGCCTCCGCGAGGGCGATGGAGAGCGGCGCGTTGCGGGAGCCGGGGCTCAGCACGACGTGCCGGACGTCGTTGCGGATCAGCTCGTCGACGAGCACCCGGGCCTGCGCGGTGGACGGATTCACCTGGACATTGTCGCTCAGCGCTCGATCGGGTGATTCACCTTGCTGAGTCGAACGGATGTTCGAATACTTGGATCATGACGAACGTACCGCACCGACACGCCGCCCCGCCCCTTCGGCAGCCTGGGCCGCTCTCAGCTTCCGCGCGGGCATATTGTCCCCTCCGTGGCAGACCAGGACGTTTCCGAGCTGTTCGACCCGACCCGCTGGAAGCCGGTCGAAGGCTTCGACTTCACCGACATCACCTACCACCGCGCGGTGGACCAGGGGACGGTGCGCATCGCGTTCCACCGCCCCGAGGTGCGCAACGCGTTCCGGCCCCACACGGTGGACGAGCTGTACCGCGCGCTGGACCACGCCCGGATGAGTTCGGACGTGGGCTGCGTCCTGCTCACCGGCAACGGCCCCTCGCCGCGCGACGGGGGGTGGGCCTTCTGCTCGGGCGGTGACCAGCGCATCCGGGGGCGCAGCGGGTACCAGTACGCGTCGGGTGAGACGGCCGACACCGTCGACCCCGCACGGGCGGGCAGGCTGCACATCCTGGAGTGCCAGCGGCTGATCCGGTTCATGCCGAAGGTCGTCATCGCGGTCGTGCCGGGCTGGGCGGCCGGGGGCGGGCACAGCCTGCACGTGGTGTGCGACCTGACGCTGGCCAGCGAGGAGCACGCGCGCTTCAAGCAGACCGACGCCGACGTCGGCAGCTTCGACGGCGGTTACGGCTCGGCGTACCTGGCACGTCAGGTGGGCCAGAAGTTCGCGCGCGAGATCTTCTTCCTGGGCCGGACGTACTCGGCGGCGGAAATGCACGCGATGGGTGCCGTGAACGCCGTGGTGCCACACGCGGAACTGGAGAACACCGCCCTGCAATGGGCAAAGGAGATCAACGGCAAATCCCCGACCGCGCAGCGGATGCTGAAATACGCCTTCAACCTCATCGACGACGGCCTGGTGGGCCAACAGCTGTTCGCCGGCGAAACCACCCGCCTGGCCTACATGACCGACGAGGCGGTCGAGGGGCGCGACGCATTCCTGGAAAAGCGCGACCCGGACTGGTCCGACTACCCCTACTACTACTGACCACCACCCAACCATGACCACCCTCGCCGCCCTCCGCGAAGCCTTGGCCACGGCCCTCCCGGCCGACGCGAGCGCCCCAACCACCCTGTCCACCCACCAACCGCCCATCCCACCCGAGACCGCCCGCACAAGCAGTCCCGCGGGCACAGCCGGCACAGCGGGCACAACGGCGACGGCGGGCACAACGGCGACGGCGGGCACAACGGCGACGGCGGGCACAACGGCGACGGCGGGCACAACGGCGACGGCGGGCACAACGGCGACGGCGGGCACGACAGGTTCGGCAGGTCCAGCCACGGGTTCGGCGGCGGGCGGGAGAGTGGTCGTGGCCGGGTTGCCCGGTGGGCGGGAACTCGGAGTGCTTCGCGGCTGGGAGGCGGAGGCCGCGCTGGCGGTGGCGACCTCGGGCTCCACCGGTGCGGCGAAAGTCGTCCTGCTCTCGGCCGCCGCGCTCGTGGCGTCGGCCGAACTGACCCACGCCCGGCTCGGCGGACCCGGCACCTGGCTGCTCGCCCTGCCCACCTCGCACATCGCGGGTGTCCAGGTCCTGGTCCGCTCGATCGTCGCGGGCACCGAGCCCGGGGCCATGGACCTCGCCTCGGGCTTCCGGGCGTCCGGGTTCGCCGCCGCCGCGCGCCCGGTCCTCCGCGCGCCCGGACCGCACTACACCGCGCTCGTCCCGACCCAACTCGCGCGGCTGGTCGCCACCGAAGGCCCCGGGCTCGCCGCGGTCCGCGAGTTCGACGCCGTCCTCATCGGCGGCGCCGCCACGCCGCCCTCGCTGCTCGACCGGGCCCGGGAGGCGGGCGTCAACGTCGTCACCACCTACGGCATGAGCGAGACCGCGGGCGGCTGCGTCTACGACGGGCACCCGCTCGACGGCGTCCGGGTCCGGCTCGTCGGCGGCCGGGTCGAGATCGCCGGGCCCACGCTCGCGCTCGGCTACCAGGGCGGCGAGCCGTTCGGCGAGTGGTTCCGGACCGGGGACCTCGGGCGGATCACCGCCGGCGGCACCCTGGAGATCGTCGGGCGCGCGGACGACGTGATCATCAGCGGCGGGGAGAACGTGTCGCCGCAGGAGGTCGAGCGGGTGCTCGCGGCGCGGCGCGGGGTGCGGGAAGTGTGTGTCGTGGGTCTGCCCGACGAGGAGTGGGGGCAGGTCGTGGTGGCCGCCGTCGTCCCGGACGACCCCGACGACCGGCCCGACCCGGAGGCGCTGCGGCAGGCCGTGCACGACTCCGTCGGCCGGTTCGCGATGCCGAAGCGGGTGCTCTTCCTCGCGGAACTGCCGACGAGGGGGCCCGGGAAGGTCGATCGCGCCGCGGTCGCTCGCTCGTTCGGGTGAGTTTTTCCCACGGCCATCTTCTTGTTGGTTGACAACTAACACCAGCACGCGCTTGGCTCGAGCGAAGAACCGTGACGGGTGGCCCCTGTAGCGGTCCCTCCGCTCCACCTGTCCGGGCGAGGAGTGCTGCGATGACGAGGCGCTACCTGTTACCACTCGCCGTGACCGCCGTGCTGACCGCCGGCCTGGCCGCACCCACCACCGCCACCACCGCCAACGCCGCCACCACCGCCAACGCCGCCAACGCCGCCGCCGACGCGTCCTGGCGCGCCGACCTGTCCATTGTGGACGACGATGACAGCGGCGTCACCTCGGACGGCGGCACCGTCCGGCTCGACCGCGCCGCGCCCACCCCGGCCAGCGCGCGGGCCGCCGTGCGCACCGGGTTCCTCCAGCTCGCGCCGCACCACCTGGACACGCCCGCCAACACCGTCTCCGCCGCCGTGAAGAGCACCGTCCCCGCCGGCGCCGAGGTCGCGGTGGACGTGCGCGGCGCGCTCGGCGACGACCAGTGGACCGAGTGGGTCGAGGCCCGGCCGGACGCCCCCGCCGTCCTGCCCACCGCCACCCGCACCGTCCAGGTCCGCCTCGCCCTCACCGCCGAGAAGCGGACCCCCGAGGTCCGGGAACTGACCCTCACCGCGGCCACGACCGACTCCTTCAGCACCGAGGCGGCCGGCCTGTCCTACCGGATCTTCGCCACCCGCGAAGGCCTGGTCGGCGGCACCACCGCCAACGGCCACGTCATCAAGGCCCGCGACCACTTCGTCGCCCTGCCCTCGCGCCGCGGCCTGTCCGCCAACAACTCGGGCACCTACAGCGTCCGCGTCTGCGCCGCCAACGGCCGCTGCGAGTGGGCCCCGGTGTGGGACGTCGGCCCGTGGAACACCAAGGACGACTACTGGAACCCGGCGAGCGTCCGCGAGATGTGGAAGGACCTGCCGCAGGGCAAGCCGGAAGCCCAGGCCGCGTACCAGGACCGCTACAACGGCGGCAAGGACCAGTTCGGCCGCACCGTCGCGAACCCGGCGGGCATCGACCTGGCCGACGGCACCTTCTGGGACGGCCTCAAGCTCACCGACAACGCCTGGGTCACCGTCACCTACCAGTGGACCGGCTCCGGCCCCGCCGGCTACGTGCGCACCGCGGGCGACCCGCTCAACGTCCGCAGCGGCGCGACGTCCACCGCGGCCCAGGTCGGCCTGGCCGCGAACTACGCGATGGTGCGCGTCGAGTGCCAGGTGACCGGCCAGTCCGTCAGCGGCTCCCAGGGCACGTCGAACATCTGGTACCGGGTCGCGGCGGGCAAGTACGTGGCCAAGGCGTACGTCTCCGGCGTGTCCGGCGCCGCGACCTGCTGACCCGGCAACGGGTCCCCGGGGTCCATCACGGAGGATGGGCGGCATGGCCACAGTCGCCCAGTGGATCTCGGGGACCCGTCCCCGCACCCTGCCGAACTCCATTGCGCCCGTCCTGGTGGGCGCGGGCGCAGCGCACCACATCGACGGGTTCGACCCGACGTTCTCGGTGCTCGCCCTGGTCGTCGCCGTCGCCCTCCAGATCGGCGTGAACTACGCGAACGACTACTCCGACGGCATCCGCGGCACCGACGCCAACCGGGTCGGCCCGTTCCGCCTGGTCGGGTCGGGCGCGGCGAACCCCAGGGCGGTGCGGACGGCGGCGTTCGCGGCGCTGGGTGTCGCGGCCGTCGCGGGTCTGGTGCTGGTCGTGCTCAGCGGCCGGTGGTGGATGGTCGCGTTCGGCGCGGTGTGCATCGCGGCGGCGTGGTTCTACACCGGTGGGCGCAAGCCGTACGGGTACTCGGGGCTGGGCGAACTGGCCGTGTTCGTGTTCTTCGGCCCGGCGGCGGTGCTGGGCACGCTCTACGTGCAGACCGGGGCGATCACCGGCATCGGCATCGGCGGCGCGATCGCGATGGGCTGCTTCTCGACCGGCGTGATGATCGCGAACAGCCTGCGCGACATCCCGACCGACCTCCAGGCGGGCAAGCGGACCCTGTCGACCACGTTGGGGGACAAGGATTCCCGCCGCCTCTACCTGGCCCTGGTGACCGTCCCGTTCCTGCTCACCCTGGCGATCGGCCTGCGCGTCCCGCTGTCCCTGCTGGGCCTGCTCGCCCTGCCCCTGGTCTTCCTCGGCGCGCGCCGGGTCGCCAGGGGCGCCAAGGGCCGCGACCTGGTCCCGGTCCTGCAGACCACCGGCCTGGCGATGCTGGTGTGGGGTGTGATCACCGCGGTGACCCTGGCGCTGGACTGACCCAGCCCCAAAACGGCCTGTCCGGATCGACCGGGACATACGGAAGCCCCAAGCGCATGCAAGCAGAGGCGACACCGGGGCGTTCGCCCTAGACGACAGCATCAGCGGGACGGGCAGGGGGTCGGCCTTTGTGCAAGGGCAGCGACACGTCTCGCTGCACTCGCTGGAAACCGCATCGACCACGGCCGACCTTTGATCGCTGGGCGAGGTGGGAGCACGTTCCCCACTCGCTACCAGGCGTCCTCGGTGAAGCCGCCGGGGAGTTCGTCGTCGTCGCGCGGCCGGGGCTTGGGTGGTTCCACGCGGATCTCCTCGCCCCGGCACAGCGCGGCCAGGCGCTCGCGGTCGGCTTCCAGCGCCGCGCGGACACCGCGGTCGTGCGCGGCCTCGCCCATCAGGACCTGGCGCCAGCTCAGGTGGCCGCCGGCGATGCGGCGTTGCAGCGCCTGCAGTTCCGGTGACGCCTCGCTCGACTTCGCGAACGCCATCACGCGCCGCACGTCGTCCGCCGAGGGTTCGCGGGCCGGGTAGCGCAGTTTGGCCGCCTCGCGCATCGCCTGTTCGGCGGCGGCCACGGACCGGCCCAGCACCTCCTCGGCCGTCATCACCTCAGCGGTCCGCCACATGCTCACGGTGAACCCCTTCCCGACGAACCGATCCACGCTGCGACGCACGGCACCCGGCCCGCGTTCCCCCGACGACCCACATTTCTAGTCCGACCACGTCCCGGTCGAGCGGAACCGGGTCAGCGTCGCCAGGTGCGGCGCCAGGTCCAGGCCCTGCGCGGTGACCCACTCGTCGTCGTAGTAGGTGTTCGCGTACCGCTCGCCGCCGTCGCACAGCAGGGTGACCACGCTGCCGCGCAGGCGGGACGCCCGCATCTCGGCGATGAGCTGGAACGCGCCCCACAGGTTCGTGCCGGTGGACCCGCCGACCCGCCGCCCGAGGACCTCCTCGACGTGCCGGATGGTGGCGATGGACGCGGCGTCGGGCACCTTGACCATCCGGTCGATGACCTGGCCGACGAACGACGGCTCGACGCGCGGCCGGCCGATGCCCTCGATGCGCGACCCGCGCGCGCCGACCAGGGCGGGGTCGCTGTCGCGCCAGGCGTCGAAGAACACCGAGTGCTCGGGGTCCACGACGGCCAGGCGGGTGTGCAGCTTCTTGTAGTGGATGTACCGGCCGATGGTGGCGCTCGTGCCGCCGGTGCCCGCGCCGACCACGACCCACTCGGGTTCGGGCGCGGCCTCCAGCGCCATCTGCTGGAAGATCGACTCGGCGATGTTGTTGTTGCCGCGCCAGTCCGTGGCCCGCTCGGCGTGGGTGAACTGGTCCATGAAGTGCCCACCCAGCTCGGCGGCGAGCCGGCGGGACTCGTCGTAGATGGCGCCCGGCTCGTCGACGAAGTGGCACTGGCCGCCCTGCCGCTCGATCAGCGCCACCTTCTCCTTGCTGGTGGAGCGGGGCATGACGGCGATGAACGGCAGCCCGAGCAGGCGCGCGAAGTACGCTTCGGACACCGCCGTCGAGCCGGAGGACGCCTCGATCACCGGGGTGCCGCCGACGACCCAGCCGTTGCAGATGGCGTAGAGGAACAGCGACCGGGCGAGGCGGTGCTTGAGCGAGCCGGTGGGGTGGGTCGACTCGTCCTTGAGGTAGAGGTCGATGCCCCATTCGAGTGGAAGGGGAAGTGCAGCAGGTGCGTGTCGGCGCTGCGGTTGGCGTCGGCCTCGATGATCGAGACTGCCTCGCACACCCATTCCCTGGTGCGGGAGCTACATCGGTCTACGGAAGTGGTCACGCCGGCACGATAACTTCTGCGAGGTGACCTCACGTGGGAGCCGGACGCTCCAGGGCTGCATGCTCGCGGGCGGCGTGGGCGACGCCCTGGGCGCCGCGATCGAGTTCGACCGGATCGACCGCGTCCGCGGCCGGTTCGGTCCGTCGGGCCTGACCGACTACGCGCCCGCCTACGGACGGCTGGGCGCGATCACGGACGACACCCAGATGACCCTGTTCACGGTGGAGGGCCTGGTGCTCGCGAAGCGCCGGGGCAGTGACCCGGTGCACGAGGTGCGCGTCGCCTACGGCCGGTGGCTGCGCACGCAGGGCGGTCCGGAGGTGGCGCCCGACGGGTGGCTGCTGGACGTGCCGGAGCTGCACGAGCTGCGCGCGCCGGGCAACACGTGCCTGACGGCGCTGCGGTCGGGCCGGCTGGGCACGGTCGAGTCGCCGATCAACGACTCCAAGGGCTGCGGCGCGGTGATGCGCGCGGCTCCCGTCGGGTGGTGGTCCGACGACGTCCGCGAGGTGTTCGCCCTGGCCACCGCGACCGGCGCGCTGACCCACGGCCACCCCAGCGGCTACCTGTCGGCGGGGGTGCTGGCGGTGGCGGTGCAGCAGCTGCGGCTGGGCGCGGCGCTGCCGGCGGCGGTGGACGTGGCGCGGGACGAGCTGGTCCGGTGGGAGGGTCACGAGGAGCAGTTGGCGCTGCTCGACCTGGCCGTGGAGATGGCCGCAAAGGGCGTGCGCCCGACACCCGAGGTCATCGAGACGACCCTGGGCGGCGGTTGGGTCGGCGAGGAGGCCCTGGCGATCGGCCTGCTGACGGCGCTCACGTCCCGGTCGCTGGCCGACGGCCTGCTGCTGGCCGTGAACCACTCCGGCGACAGCGACTCGACCGGCGCGATCTGCGGCAACCTGCTGGGCACCCGCGACGGCGAGGGCGCGATCCCGGCGCACTGGCGGGCGGACCTGGAACTGGCGGACGTGGTCGGCCGGCTGGCCGACGAGGCGGCGGAGCAATTCGCGCGCTGACACCGGGGCGGATTGTCGGTGCTCGCCGGCACCTTCGTGCCCGTGATCCCCCTGCTGCGCGACCCGGCGTTCCGCCGGTACTTCCTCGCCCGGACCTCCTCGCACCTCGGGGACGGCCTGATCTCCATCGCGCTGCTGTTCGGCGCGTTGCGGCTCGGGGCGTCGCCGACCGAGGTGGGGCTGGTGCTGCTGGCCGGCCGGTTGCCGGTCGTCGTGTTCACGATCGCCGGCGGGGTGGCGGGCGACCTGGTGTCCCGGCGCGCCGTCATGCTCGTCGCCGATGTGGTCCGGTGCGCCTCCCAAGGCCTCACGGCCGCTCTCCTGATCACCGGGACGGCGGCCCTGTGGCACCTGGCCGCGTTGCAGGCGGTGGCGGGCGCGGCCCACGCCTTCTTCACCCCGGCCGCGGCGGGCCTGGTCGCCGACCTGGTGCCCGAGGCGCGACGCCGCCAGGCGAACGCCCTGGTCAACGGCGCTCAGAACGCCGCGATCCTGGTCGCCCCGGCGGTGTCGGCGGCGCTGGTCGCCACCGTCGGCGCGGGCGTGTCCTTCGCCGTGGACGCCGCCACCTTCGCCATCAGCGCCGTCGCACTGATCACACTGAAGGTCCCCGACCGGCCGATGCCACCGCGCCCGGCCCTCCTCGACGCCGTCCGCCACGGCTGGCACGACTTCCGCGCCCGACCGTGGTTGCAGGTCACGACGGCGCAGGTCGCCGTGGTCAACGGGGTGTGCATCTCCCCGTTCCTGGTCCTCGGCCCGATCATCGCGGAACAGCACCTGGGTGGCCCGCTGGCCTGGGCGTTCATCGGCAACGGTTACGCCGTCGGCGCCCTGCTGGGCAGCGCCCTGGCCCTGCGGTGGCGACCACGACACCCCTTGCGCGTCGCCGTGACCATCCCGGTCGCCCTCGCCCCGCTGCTGGTCCTGCTCGCCTACGGCGCGCCCGTGCCGGTTCTCGCCGCCGCGGCCCTCCCCGCCGGCGTCCAGGCGGCCCTCTACGCCGTCCTCACCGACACCGCCCGGCAGGTCCATGTGCCGGCCGGCCTGGTCGCCCGCGCCACCGGCTTCTCCACCGTCGTCGGCCTGGCCGCCGCACCCGTGGGCATGGCGCTGGCCGGACCCGCCGCCGAACGCATCGGCACCCCCGCCGTGCTCCTCGCCGGCGCACTGGTCGCCGTGCTGAGCGCCCCGGCCGCACTCGCCGTCCGCTCAGTCCGGCACCTCCCCGCCGAAGCCGAGGTCAAGAAGCTCGACAGGGCTTAATCTACATAGGTAGGATTAGTACTGTGGAGCCGTTGGAACGCGTCGGCCGGGCCACGCTGGACGTGCTCGACGTCCTGCTGGACGGCGACCGCCCGCGCTGGGGACTGGAGATCATCAAGCTGACCGGGCGACCGTCCGGCAGCGTCTACCCGCTGCTGGACCGGCTGGAACGCGCGGGCTGGGTCACGTCCTCGTGGGACGACGACGCCGACCGGCGGGGGCCGCCGCGGCGCATGTACGCGCTCACGCCCGACGGGGCGCGGGAGGCCGTCAAGGTGCTCGCCCGCAAGAAGTCGACGGCAAAGAGGACTTTGCCGAACACCGGACCGGAGGCCGCGCGATGACCCGTCTTGCCCTGTTCGTGGTGACCCTGGGCGCTGCCCTGCTGCCGCGCGACCAACGAGCCCGCTACCTGGAGCAGTGGCGCGCGGACGTGCTCGGCGCGTCCGAGGCCGGGCTGTCCCCGCTGGGGGTGGCGTTCGGCGCGCTGAGGGTCGCCAACGTCCGCAAAGCCCTCTTGCCGATCGGCGTGCTCGCCCTCGGGCTGCGGCTGCGGGAGAGCAGGCGGTTCTCCGCGGTCCTCGCCGTGATGGTGTTGGCGAACCTCGGCGGGGTGTTCCTGCTGGTGGTCTAGGCGGTCGGCCGCCCCCGCCGAGGCGGCCGACCGGCGAACGACCCTAGGTCCGGTAGCGGAACAGGATGCGGCCCCGGGTCAGGTCGTACGGGCTCACCTCCACCAGGACCCGGTCGTACGGCACGATCTTGATGAAGTTCTTCCTGATCTTGCCGCTGATGTGGGCGAGCACGTGGTGGCCGTTCGGCAGTTCGACCTTGAACCGGGCGTCACGCAGGCACTCGACCACGACCCCCTCCACCTCGATACCGCTCTTACCGGCCATGGCGCACCAACTCCACGGTGCCGGCGTCCCTGGTACCGAGGCCCTCGAAGAAGGCCGTCGCCGCCACGTCGGCCTCGTCGACCCGCGCGTACGCCACGTCGACCCCCAGCGCACCCAGCGCGTGGGTCACCAGAGCGCGCCCGATGCCGCGGCGGCGGTGGGCGGCGGGGAGGGAGACCAGGTCGATCCGGGCGACGCGCACGCGGATCACCCGGACCAGGCCCCGGTACTCGCCGTCCTCGGTGGCCACGGCGTGGGTCGCCGGGAACTCGACCGGGTCGCAGGCGTCCCGCACGAAGGCGTCCTCTCCGGACGCCGCCTGGATCGTGAGGCCCGGCGGTAGAACCCGGGTGGTGGCGGTGGGCAGGACGTAGTCCCACTCGCGCCGGCCGATCGTCAGGCCGGCCTCGTGCCAGGCGGCCAGCAGCTCGTGGTCGGCCCCGTCGACCACGGTGTGGACCGGGCCGGGGAGGTCCGCGAGCATCGTGTGGGCGAGCCGGTCGAAGACCGAGCGGTGCCAGGCGTCGACGGTGAGGAAGACCCGTCCGTCGGGTCGGGTGGTGGCTTCGCCGTGACCGGCCACGCGGTCGTCGTCCAGCGCGTGCCACAGGCCCGGTTCGGGTCGGGTGATCTCCACCGCGGGTCCGCCCGCGGTGAAGCGCGAAGTGTTCATGGTGGTCGCCTTTCGGGAGTGCCTGGTCCAGGCGCTCCCGGCAACCCCTACGTCAGTCGCCCGACCGTGACGACGAGGGGAGCACCCACATCGCAACAGCGTTCATGGGTCTCATCTCCCGGCGTCGAGTCACGGCCAGGGTGACCCTAGCCGCGCGGCACCGCACCGCCCACCGATTTAGCCCTCGCCGCGGAGCTGGGCGCGGAGCTTCTCGCGTTCGGCTCGGCGGGCCGCCTGCTTCTCCTCCAGGCCGCGGGCCACGCGCAGGCGCAGGCTCTTGAAGACGAACAGCGACAGCGGCAGCGCCACGACGACGCCCACCGCCAACGCGACCAGCAGCGGCACGTTGAGCAGGACCAGGACCGCCGTGACCGCGGCGACCATGCCCAGCCGCGCGCAGACGTACAGCGTCACATCACGACCCAGGTGTTGCACGGTTACCCAGGCTACGCGCCGCCGTCGACGGCCGCGGTGTTGGGACGGCCCTCGAAGCGCGTGGACAGCACCACGGTGGTCCGCGTGCGCGCCACGCCGGGGATGCGCCGCAGTCGGCCCAGCGACCGCTCCAGGTCGTCCACGGTGGCCACGCGGACCTTCACGATGAACGACTCGTCCCCGGCCACCCGGTAGCACGACTCGACCTCGACCAGCTCGCCCAGCGCCACGGCCAGCTCGTCGTCGTCCGCGGTGTCGGTGGGGTGGATGCCGATCAGCGCGGTCACCCCCAGGCCGACGGCGCTGGGGTCGACCACGGCGTGGTAGCCGACGATGACCCCGGTGGCTTCCAGCTTGCCGACCCGCTCGTGCACGGCGGAGGCGGACAGACCGACCTTGCGCCCCAGGTCGGCGTAGGTGGCCCGGCCGTTCTCGCGGAGGGCGGCGATGATCTGGCGATCAAGTGCGTCCACCGGGCCTAGCGTAGGGGTAGCGGCACCGATGTCCGAACCGCCCACTTCGTCCCTTACTACCTCTTTACCATCACCCAAGCGTTCGAGTACCCGAAGGCCGGGATGCCACGATGCGTCCGGTAGGTCTGTTCGGCATCGGGGAGGAAGACCGTGACCGTCACGCAGGGACACCAGGGGGAACGGCTGCTCACACCGGGTGAGGTGGCCAGTCTGTTCCGCGTAGACCCCAAGACCGTGACCCGGTGGGCGACCGCCGGCCGCATCGGTTCCATCCGGACCCCCGGCGGCCACCGCCGGTTCCGGGAGTCCGAAGTACAGGCCCTGCTCTCGCAGTTGACCACCGAGGCGACCGAACCGGTACGGCACTGAGTCCGTTCACCTCGGTGACACGGGTAACCTCGTGGCAAAGGAGGTGGCGACCATGCTCTACGTGCTCGCGCTCATCGGTGCGCTCACCATTGCCGTGCTGCTGTGGCGCGCGTTCGGGCCGGATCGGGTCGACTCCGCCCCCAGCCGCCGTGTGATCGCGCCGGACGACGACCCGGAGTTCCTGCGCAAGCTGGGCGAGCAGGCGAAGAAGAAGCGTCCGGACGAAGAGTGACCGCACGTCGAAGAGGGGCCCCGGGAAGTCGGAGGCCCCTCTTCGGGTGCTCAGGTGACCTTGTTGGGGAAGTCGTCGGCGACGGTCGCGGCCAGCTCCAGCAGGGCCAGGCGGGTCTCCGGGCCGAGCTTGTCCAGCTCGATCTCCGCGCCCTCCTCCAGGTGCGCGTCGAACGGGATGCGCACGACGGCCCGGCACCGCTGCGCGAAGTGCGCGGCGAGCTTGTCCAGGTCGACCTTGCCCGAGCCGGGCCGCACCGAGTTGATCACGGCGACGGACTTGGCCACCAGGTCGCGGTAGCCGTGGGCCTCCAGCCAGTCCAGTGTCGCCGCGGACGTCTGCGCGCCGTCCACCGAGCCGGACGACACCAGCACCAGCGAGTCGGCCTGGTCCAGCACGCCCTTCATCGCCGAGTGCATCAGGCCGGTGCCGCAGTCGGTGAGGACGATGTTGTAGAAGAGTTCGAGCAGCGCGACCGTGCGCAGGTAGTCCTGGTCGCTGAACGCCTCCGACACCGCCGGGTCCTGCTCGGAGGCGAGGATCTCCAGCCGGCTGGGCGACTGCGAGGTGTACGCGCGGACGTCGCTGTACTTGGTGATGCGGGCCGCGTCGCGCAGCAGGTGCCGCACGGTCGCGGTGGTCTCGCGGGGCACCTTCAGGGCGAGCGTGCCGCGGTCGGGGTTGGCGTCCACGGCGATCACCCGGTCACCGCGCAGCGACGAGAACGTCGAGCCGAGCGTGGTGGTCGTGGTGGTCTTGCCGACGCCGCCCTTGAGGCTGAGCATCGCGATCTTGTAGCACCCGCGCAGCGGCTGGTTGATCCGCCCGATCAGCTCGCGCCGGCGCACGTCCGCCGGGCTCTCGCCCAGGTTGACCAGGCCGCCGGTCATGGAGTGCACGGTCTTGCGCCAGCCCGACTGGGGACGCCGCTTGGCGCGCTTGATCAGCTGCTGCGACGACACCTCGTGCGCCGTGGCCTGCTGGGGGTGCTGCGGCTGGTGCTGGGGCTGGATGCTCTGCGGGAAGTTGTTGGGGAACGGGCCCTGGAACTGGTGCGGCCCGGACTGTCCCGCTACGTGGTACGGCCCGCTCTGGCTGCCGACCTGGTACGGCCCGCTCTGGTTGCCCACCTGGTACGGCCCGGACTGGTTGCCCACCTGGTAGGGACCCGAGTGGTTGCCGACCTGGTAGGAGCCGGACGGCGTGCCCTGGGCGGGGTCGATGTAGGCCGTGCCGGGATCGACGTAGTGCGCGCCCGAACCCTCGACCTGGTAACCACCGGACTGGTTCGGGTTGGGCTGCTGCCCGTCGCCCGACGGCGGCTGCCACGACGACTCAGGACTCTCGTAGCGACCGGTCACCGCTGGGGTCCTCCCTGCGCAAAGCGGATCGAGCCTCCCCCGACCTCAGGGTTCGACGGTAGTCGGCCCCCAGCGGTTCCACGACACTGGGTACGCCGGTCAGCCGACACCCGCGTAAGAGTGCAATCCAGTCGTGACCAGGTTGATGAAGAACAGGTTGAACACGTTGAGCGCGAAGCCCAACGCGTTGATCCAGGCGGCGGGACGGCCGCGCCAACCGGCGGTCGCGCGGGCGTGCAAGTAGGCCGCGTAGACCACCCAGCACACGAACGCGACGGTCTCCTTGGGGTCCCAGCCCCAGAACCGGCCCCACGCCGCCTCGGCCCAGATCGCGCCGCAGATGATGCCGATGGTGAACAGCGGGAACGAGAACACCGTGCTGCGGTAGGCGACCCGGTCCAGCACGTCGGCGTCGGGCAGCTTCGCGAACCGCGCCCGGCCGGAGGACTTCAGCAGGTACAGCACGCTGGTCACGCCGGGCACCAGCAGGATGCCGCTGGACACCGAGATCACCGACACGTGCACCACGAGCCAGTACGACTGGAGCGCCGGCTGCACGGGCGCGGCCTCGGCGTACAACACCGTGCCGCCAAGGAACATCAGGATGACGACCGGCACGAGCACGAACCCGCCGAGCTTGCGCACCGGGAACGCGCGCATCAGCACCAGCCACGTCGCCACGGCGGCGAACGTCAGCAGCGAGCCGTACTCGTACATGTTGCCCCACGGCGCGCGCTCGGTCGCGAGACCGCGCAGCACCAGGGAGGACAGTTGCAGCAGCGCGCCCAGCACGGTCAGGGCGACGCCCATGCGGCCGAGCTTCTCGGCACGGGACCGCTCCTGCTTCACCACCAGGCCCGGCGTCCACGTGCCGTCCGCGGCGGTGCCGGCCACCTGCGCGGCGCCGACCAGCTCACGCGCCTTGGCCGTAGTGCGCCCGAAAGCCGCTTCGCACAGGTAGAACACGGCCGCGACGAAGTACACGGACACGGCCGCACCGTAGGTCCAGTCGCTGTAGGTGGACAGCGTCTCGTTGACCGGCATCACTTCTCCTCCTCCAGCAGGTCACGTGCGAGCGAGCCGAACTCCTCGCCGTACCCGGCCTGGTCGGTGCGCGCGAGCCCGCCGACCTCGACAACCGTACGCCCGTCCGCCGCCGGGACCGCCCGGACCCAGACGCGGCGGCGCTTCACGCTCAGCGAGACGCCCAGGCCCAGGATCACCAGGACCGAGAACGCCAATACCCACACCTGGGTGGGGTCGTGCGACACCTGGAGCGACACCCAGTCCTTCACGCCCTCGAACCTGATCCGGGTGCCGTCGTCGAGGGTCATCTCCTCGCCCTGCCGCAGGTTCTGCCGGGCGACCTTGACCAGCTTGCCGTCCTGGACCTGCTTCTCGTCGATGGAGAAGATCGACTGGCCGCGCCCGGAGTCGGTGCCCAGGTCGCCCCGGTAGACGTCGATCGCCACCGCCGGGTCGCGCGCCTCGGGGAACACCGAGTCGAGCAGTTCGCCGCGGAACCCGGCGGTCGGCGCGAGCAGACCGGTGATGGCGAGCTGGTTCTTGCGGCGCTGCTCGGCGTCGGTGACGCCGGGCGGGTCGAACTTCGTCGCGCCCTCGGAGGCGAGGGTGATCTCGTTGACCGGACGCCACTGCGTGGTGCCGGTGCGCTGCTCGCCGTTGGGGAAGGAGACGGTGAAGATCGGAGTGTAGCCGTGGCCGAGGAGGTAGACCCGGTCGCCCGCGGTGCGCAGCGGGCTGTTGACCTCCAGCGGGTACGGCCGCCAGGCGCCGGACTCCAGGTCCGCGCCGGACTGGTAGTCGATGTCCGCGCGGAAGCTCTGCGCCTGCCCGTTGTGCAGGTAGGTGGCGTGGAAGTCGTTGACCCGCACGCAGAACGGGGACAACTGGGTGCCGTCGACGCGCAGGCCGGGCCGGAAGCTGTCGAAGTTGAACACCCCGGAGTTGCAGAACTGACCGCCCTTCGACTGGACGATCACCTGCCCCTCGTACCCGACCATCTTGCCCAGCGCGAACGCGACCAGCAGGCCCAGCAGGGAGAAGTGGAAGACCAGGTTGCCGGTCTCGCGCAGGTAGCCGCGCTCGGCGCTGACGGTGCGCGCGCCGTCGGCCTCCTCGCGCTCGACCAGCCGCCAGCCCTTGAGCCGCGCTTTCGCCCGCGCCACCACGGCTTCCGGGGTCGCGGACAGCTCGGCGGTCTCGTGGTGCGGCAGGCGGGACAGGTTGCGCGGGGTCAGCACGGGCTTGGCCCGCATCTGCTTGAAGTACTCCCACGTGCGCGGCAGCAGGCAGCCGACCAGCGACACGAACAGCAGCACGTAGACCGCGGAGAACCAGTAGCTGGCGTAGACGTCGAAGAACTGGAGGCGGTCGAGGAACCGGCCCCACCACCCGTTCTCGGCGATGTACTCGGCGACCTTCTGCGCGTTGAGGGAGCGCTGCGGCAGCAGCGCGCCGGGCATCGCGCCCAGCGCCAGCAGGAACAGCAGGGTCAGCGCGGTGCGCATCGCGGTGAGACCGCGCCACGTGTTGCGCAGGAAGGCCAGGAGCGCTTTCACTACAACGGCAGTTCCACGTCGGTGACCACGGCGTCGCGCAGCCAGAACACGAACTCGCCCCACAGCCCGGTGACCAGCGCCACGCCCACCCCGATCAGCAGCACGCCGCCGAACACCTGCACCTGCCGGACGTGCGCGCGCAGCCACCCAGTGACCCGGACCGCCCACCGCGCGCCCAGCGCGATCAGGATGAACGGCAGCCCGAGCCCGATGCAGTAGGCCAGCACCAGCACCACCCCGCGCCCGGTGGCCGACCCGACCTCCGTGCCGCGCGCCAGGGCGAGCACCCCGGACAGCGTCGGCCCCACGCACGGCGTCCACCCGAGCGCGAACACCCCGCCCAGCAGCGGCGCGCCGATCAGCCCGCCGCGCGGCGTGCGGTGCAGCCGGATGTCTTTTTGGAGCGCGGGCACCAGTCCGATGAAGACCAGCCCCATCGCGATCGTGATCACGCCGCCGATCCGCTGGAGGGTGTCGGCGTTGAAGTAGAGGGCGTTGCTCAGCCCGAGCACCACGAACGACGTGAGCGCGAACACCACCGTGAACCCGAGCACGAACAACCCGGCCGCTCCCGCGACCCGCCACCGACCCGCCTTGCGCCCTTCCCCCTCGTGCACGGCCGGCGCCTCGGCGCCGACCAGCCCGGCCAGGTAGGCGAGGTAGCCCGGCACCAGCGGCACCACGCAGGGAGAGGCGAACGAGATGGTTCCGGCGAGCACCGCGACCGCCGTGGCCAGCACCAACGGCCCCGAGATGGCGAGATCGGTCGCGTTCACGACAACCAGGGTAGGGAGCACGGGGAGGACCACGCCCACCGGCTGCCCTTAGTGATGACCCCCGTCACGTCGTTGGGGGCTCTTCCCCGTTCCCCTATCGGTTAAACCCGCCTTTCCACCCTTGTAGGTGAGTGACCTGCTTCATAGCGTCACCACCATGCGAGTTCACCGGCTCACCCTGCCCGTGCTGGCCGTCGCACTCGTCGCCGTCACCGCCCCGGCACCGGGTGGCGCGACGCAGTCCCCTGTGGAGTGGCGGGAGGTGTTCTCGCCGGACGGCTCCATCACGCAGGTGGCCGTCCCGAGGGTGCTGGAGGCCAGAGCGGAACCGTCCGAGGTGGCGGCGGACGTGGTCGCCATCCAGGAGACCGGTGCCCCCGACCAGCGCTTCGACCTCGTCTTCGTGGGCGACGGGTACACGCAAGGGGACCTCGCGACCTACCACGACCACGTCGTGAGCAAGTGGACGGAACTGTCCGCCGTGGAGCCGTTCAAGTCCTACAAGGACTACTTCAACGTGTGGCAGGTCAACGTCGTCTCCGCCGAGTCGGGCGTGGACAACGACCCCACCCTGGGCACCTCCCGCGACACCGCTCTGGACATGGGCTTCTGGTGCCAGGGCCGGGACGTGAACACCGAGCGGCTGCTGTGCGTGAACCAGACCAAGGCGGGCCAGTTCGGCGCGCTGGCACCCCAGGCCGACCAGGTCATCGCGCTCGGCAACACCACGAAGTACGGCGGCGCGGGCGGCGGCATCGCGACCGCGGCGGGTGCCAACGACCAGGCGGGCCAGATCGCGGTGCACGAGCTGGGCCACTCCATCGGCGGGCTGGCCGACGAGTACGACTACCCGTACGACCGGTACACCGGCGGCGACCCGAGCGAGCCCAACGCGACCAGCGACCCGACCGGTTCCAAGTGGTCGCAGTACGCGGGCCGGCCGTCTCCGGACGGTGGCACAGTCGGGGCTCACGAAGGCAGCCGGTACTACAAGCACGGGCTGTACCGGCCCACCGAAAACTCGGTCATGCGGACGCTCGGGCGGGAGTTCAACCTGATCGGCCGAGAAGCCATGATCAACGCCTTCAAGGCCAAGATCCCCGAGATCCGCTGACCCACCGCCGCCCGCCCCGATCCGGCGGCGGAGCCGCCATGCGGGCAGGGCCGCCGAGGAGGGCACGACGCAACTTGGGCTTCGCGGCGACGACGGGTGGTTACTCCGCTGCCAGTTCCTTCACGATCGGGGCGATGTCCGAGGCGATGACGCCGACCAAGAACACGGCCGCCACGCGGTGCTGCTTGTCCAGCACGAACGTCGAAGGCACCGCGTTCGGCGGCAACCCCTTGAACACCAGGATCGACCGCCCCGACTCGTCGTAGATCGACGGGTAGGTCAACCCCCGGTTGGCCAGGAAGTCCCGGGGCCCGTCGGTCGAACTCTCCTTCACCGCGACGCCCAGGACCTGGGCCTGCGAACCCAGTTCGTCCTGGACCTTCTGCAGCTCCGGGGCCTCGGTCCGGCACGGCGGGCACCAGGAACCCCAGATGTTGACCACCACGACCTTGCCCGCGTAGTCGTCCAGGTTGACCGTCTTCGAGCCGTCCCGCACGTCCGGGCCGTTCAGGCCGCGCACGACCTTGCGGTCGTCCGCGTCGTACCGGATGCGGACCTGGCCGGCCGGGGCGACCAGTTGGAAGTCCGAGCCGGCCACGACCGCGTCGTCACCGGTCGAGCAGCCGGCCACCAGGAGCAGGGCCGCCAGGAGGAGGCGCTTCATGCCCCGGTCACCCTCGGGTTGGTGGCGCCCACCGGCTCGGTGTAGACGATCTTGACCAGTTCCTCGCCCTCGAACACCAGGCTGGTCAGGGACGCCAGGGAGCACTCGCGGCGGCGCGGGTCGTGCCACATGCGCTTGCCCTCCAGGAACCTGCGCAGGGTCCAGATCGGGAGCTGGTGGGACACGCACACCGCCTCGTGGCCCTCCGCCGCCAGGCGCGCCCGTTGGACAGCACCCAACATCCGGTGGGCGATCTCCAGGTACGGCTCGCCCCACGACGGGCGGAACGGGTTGACCAGTTTCGGCCAGTGCTTGGGGGAACGCAGGGCACCGTCCCCGACGGCCACCTTCAGGCCCTCGAACTGGTTGTCCGCCTCGATCAACCGGTCATCCGTGGCCAGCTCCAACCGGTGGGAGTCGGCGATGGGCGCGGCGGTCTGCTGTGCACGGTCCAAAGGGGACGCCACGACGTGCGTGATGTCGTGGTCCCGCAAGTGCTCCGCGACGGTCAGGGCCTGCTTCTGGCCCCGTTCCGACAGCTTGAAGCCGGGCAGGCGGCCGTAGAGGATGCCGGTCGGGTTGTGCACCTCGCCGTGCCGGAGCATGTGGACGACGGTGCGGCTCACTGCTTCGCCTCCGCGGCGGCACGGGCGGCGTGGGGCAGGGCTTCGGCGATCACCGCGAAGTCCTCCTCGGTCATGGCGGCGTTGACGAACCACGCCTCGAACGCGCTGGGCGGCGGGTAGACGCCGCGCTCCAGCAGGGCGTGGAAGAACGGGGGGAAGCGCCAGGTCTGGGCGGCCTGGGCGCCGGCGTAGTCGGTGACCTCGTCCTCGGTGAAGAACACGCTCACCAGGTTCCCGGCGAACTGGACGCGGTGCGCCACGCCGGTCTCGGTCAACGCCGTGGTGAACAGCGCGCCGAGCCGGGTCGCGTTGGCGTCCAGCTTCAGGTACACGTCGTCGGTCGCCGCGCGCAGGGTGGCCAGGCCGGCGGCCACCGCGACGGGGTTGCCGGACAGCGTCCCGGCCTGGTAGACCGGGCCGGACGGGGCCAGCCGGGCCATGATCTCCGACCGGCCGCCGAACGCCGCCGCGGGCAGGCCGCCGGACATGACCTTGCCGAACGTGTACAGGTCGCCGGGCACGTGCTCCAGCCCGAACCAGCCCGAGCGGGACACCCGGAACCCGGTCATCACCTCGTCCATGACCAGCAGCGCCCCGTGCGCGTGGCACAGCTCCAGCAGCTCGGCGTTGTGCTTGGGCGCGACCGCGCCCATGTTGCCCGCCGCCGCCTCGGTGATCACGCACGCGATCTCGTCGGGGTTCTCCTCGAACGCCTTCCGCACCGCCTCGACGTCGTTGTACGGCAGCACGATCGTGTCCGCGGCCTGCGCGCCGGTGACGCCCGGCGAGGTGGGCAGCCCCAGCGTGGCCACACCGGACCCGGCCTGGGCGAGCAGCGCGTCCACGTGGCCGTGGTAGCAGCCCGCGAACTTCACCACCTTGCGCCGGCCGGTGTACCCGCGGGCCAGGCGGATGGCGCTCATGGTGGCCTCGGTGCCGGAGTTGACCAGCCGGACCTGGTTGACCGGCGCGACCCGGTCGATGATCTCCTCGGCCAGCTCGATCTCGCCCTCGGTGGGCGTGCCGAACGACAGGCCGTCGACGGCCGCCGCGCGCACCGCCTCCACCACCGCCGGGTGGGCGTGGCCGAGGATCATGGGGCCCCAGGAGGACACCAGGTCGACGTACCGGTTGCCGTCGGCGTCCCACAGGTGCGGGCCCTCGCCGCGCACCATGAACCGGGGCGTGCCGCCCACCGAGTGGAAGGCGCGCACCGGCGAGTTGACGCCACCGGGGATAACCGCCGCCGCGCGCTCGAACAGCGCCTGGGATCGCGTCGAAGTCACGTCCCCCAGTCTCACACGTCCGGCGGATCGGCCTGCTTCCGACCACGGGCACGGACCGCGAGCAGCACCTGGCGGCCCGCGTCGAGCAGCAGCACGCCACCCAGCGTGGCCAGGCCGATCGCGGCGCCGATCCAGTTGCCGAGGTAGCGCGTGGACTCCAGGGGCGCGCCGTCGGCGACCGGGTAGCTGTAGCGCAGGACACCCCGGTCCCAGCACCACGCGACCGCGAACGCCAGCGCCACCACCGCCACCACCTCGACGCCCGCGACGATCGCGCGCTTCGGCTGGTGCAGCCCGGGAAGTGTCGTCACGGTGGGTCAGCCTCTCACGTCCGGTGCGACAGCAGGCGGTGGACGGCCCCGCGCAGCGCGTCGGGGTCGTGCGCCCACGCGGTGACCACGGTGCCGTCCTGGAGCCGGACCGGCACCTCGGAGGTCCCGCGCGGCACGGTCCACCCGCCGCCGAGCACCTTCGCGCCCGCGCGCGGCTCGACGCCCTCGACCTCGGCGATGTCGCGGACCGGCAGCTCCTCCTGGCCCAGGCGCAGCGCCACGGGCGTGAGCCGCACCCCGTAGACGCGCCGCCGCCCGGCCACCCACAGCGCGGCGCTACCGGTCAGCACCAGTCCGACGACCGCCCACAGCGCGAACCACACGCCGCCGGTGACCGCCTCCACCAGCACCCCCACCAGCACGAACACCGGTCCCCACAGCAGCGGCCACCAGGACGCGCCGGGCTCGGCGTACAGGACGGGCTGCTCCACTAGCCGAGGTTCCCCGCGAACCAGTGCCGGGTGCCCGGCAGGAAGCTCACCACGGCCGCCGCGGCGGGCAACGCCAGCCGGGCGATGATGACCACCCACGACAGCGGCTCGTCGAGGTCGCCGCGGGCCGCGACCAGGGCCGCCGCCACCGCCAGCACGCCGACCACCATCGACCCGCCGCACAGCGCGATCCGGGCGTAGTAGCTGCCGCCGTAGAACGCGATCGCGCCCCACAGGCCGCCGATGAACAGGCACCCGGACACGAACAGCGACATGATCGGGCCGAAGCCCTCGAACGTGCCCTCCTCGACCCCGATCCGGACGATCGAGCCCAGCGGCCAGGCCAGCGCGGCCAGCAGCCACAGCCCGAACCCGACCGCGACCACCGCCGGGCGTTCGACCCGGGTGGTGTGCTGGTCGACGCCGCGCATGGCGGGGAAGCCGTGCTCGACCTGCCCGGCCTGCGGGTAGTGCTGCTGCGGGTCCCAGGGCTGCCCCGGTCCGTACGGCGG
Source organism: Actinosynnema sp. CA-248983 (assembly GCA_050954585.1). GTDB lineage: Bacteria > Actinomycetota > Actinomycetes > Mycobacteriales > Pseudonocardiaceae > Actinosynnema. The sequence continues at coordinate 8,374,914 of CP191863.1, forward strand.
CTGGGTCATCGGGCGCTCACCGCTCTCACGTAGGCGTTGGCCGGCGGGACGAACATCGCCACTATGCCCAGGAACACGGCCCCGAGGAACAGCAGCGCCCACACCGTGCCCACGAGCCAGTTCACGTACGGGATCGAACCGGTCGCGAACGCCGCCAACATGCCCAACCCGAACATCGCGCCCAGCGCGCCGAGCACGGCGAGCAGCACGCGCGGCCAGTTCCGCCCGCCGCGCAGCTTGATCGCCGCGACGACGTACGGGACCGCCAGGACCGCGAAGATCAGCACGAAGAACATGACCGTGATCCGGGCGACGATCTCGGACTCGGCGCGCGTCATCGGCTCGATCTCGCTGAGGGACTTCTCGTACAGCCCGTTGGCGAGCACGTCCGGGAAGGCGAAGACCAGCCCCGGCAGCACGACGACCACCAGGATGGTCGCCACCAGCCAGCTCCACGACGCGACCAGCAACGCAGCCGGCCGTTCCAGCGCGGTGATGTGCACGCTGCTCGCCGACACGTACGGGTACATGGTCGGCAGCCCGTAGCTCGGCGCCGCGTACGGGTTGCCCGCGTGCGGATCGGTGGACGCCTCCGGCGCGCCGGGCATGGGCCCCGGGAAGCCGTACCCGGTGGTCGGCTCCGGCTCGCCGGGCAGCCGGACGTGGTGGAACGGCGAGGCGAACGGGTCTGGCTCGGGCATGGTCGGCTCCGCGGCTAGTGCTGCTCCACCCACTGTGCCGTACCGCGCAGCCAGGTGAGCACGCATCCGGCCATGATGAGCAGCACCACCACCAGGTTGGCACCGGCCGACCCGGACAGCAGCAGCCACAGCACGTGCAGCAGCGCCACTCCGGTCAGCGCGCGGCGGGACCACCGCCGGCCCAGCCGCAGCATCCGCCCGAACGCCACGTACCCGGCCCCGAACACCACGGCGACCGCGGTGAGCTGGAGCAGCAGCACCGTGACCGCGCCGGCGGCGAACCCGTCCCGGGCGGCGGCCTCCTCCAGCGCGTCGCGCCGGATCCACAGGTAGGCCACGTTGATGACGCCGAACACGGCCAGGGCGTACCAGATCGCGACCGCGGCCCGGGCGGTCGCGGGTGGCTGATCGGTCACCGGGACCGCTTCACCGCGTCGAAGTAGGCCTTGGCGTTCGGCATGTACAGCATGACCACGGCCACCACGCTCATCAGCGCGATGAGCAGGCCCAGCAGCGACGGCCCGAACAGCACGAACAGCAGCACCGCCGCGGTCAACACGGCCAGCGCCACCCGCGCCCACCCCTTGCCCGCCCGCACCTGGTAGGCGAACAGCACGAAGAGCCCCGCCAGCACCGCGCTGGCGACCAGGGCCAGCATCCAACTCGCGGTCACCGCCGCGTCGAACGCCTCCGGCGACAACCCCTGCGCCTCCGGCGTCTGCCGCACCGCCTCCACGAACTGGTCCCGCTGGGTCAGCGTGTAGACCGCGCTGAGCAGGAACAACGCCGCGCCCGCGACCCAGATCCAGAACGCGATCCGCACCTCGTTGGGCACCGGCGGCTTGTCGGCCGACGAGCCGGACAGCTCCGACTCGCTCAACGGGGGAGGCGGGGGGATCGGCTGCTGCCGGCCCTCGTCGGGTTGGTCCTGCGGCGTGGTCACGATGCAGAACGCTAGAACCACGAAAGGTCGCTGTCCACCGCGACAGGCGATGCAGAACGCTAGAACCACGAAAGGTCGCTGTCCACCGCGACAGGCGATGGACAACGACCTTGTCGGACGGCCGCGACTGGCGTCGCGGCGGCGAGGCCGCCCTGGAGGTCGGCTCGTCACGCCGCGTTTCCCGCCGATCGACAAGCATGATCGTCGGGAAAGGCGACGCGACGAGCCGACGGCGGCCTCGCGGTTACCAGGCGGCCGGGATCAGGCCGACTTGAAGTAGTGGTTGGCGTCCGGCTTGAACATGAACACCAGCGCGCCGATGGTCAGGCCCAGCTGGATGATGCCGAACAGGCCCTGGATGACACCGAAGATGCCCAGGCTGAACAGCAGGCCGATGCCGATGAGGCCGATCAGGCCGAAGATGATCCCCAGGCCGCCCAGGACGGTGAGCGTGATGCGGGCCCAGTTCGCGCCGTTGCGCATCTGGAGCACCACGACGATCCACACGGCGAACAGGATGATGCTGAAGATCGCGCCGCCGTAGGACGGCTCGACCGCCGCCGCCGAGGTGTCGAAGCCGGCGTCACGCAGCGGCTTGAGGGCGGCCTCGGCCGCCTCCTTGGCGGTGAGGAAGCTGAAGATCGAGGACAGGATGCCCAGGCCCGCGCTGATCATGAAGAGCAGGAACGCGGTGTCCACGGACTTGGGGCGCGGCGGCCGGTGCATCTCGTGCGGGGCCAGCGGCGGCGCGGCCGGCGGGTAGCCGGGCTGCTGCGGGTACCCGCCGGGCTGCTGGGGCTGCTGGGGGTAGCCGCCCTGCTGCGGGTAGCCACCCTGCTGGGGGTGCCCGCCCTGCTGCGGGTAACCGCCCTGCTGGGGGTACCCGCCCGGCTGCTGCGGGCCGCCCGGCCCACCCTGGCCGTACGGGTTTTGAGGAGTGGTCATGCGCGGACCGTAGAAGCATGTGCGCGCCGCGTCGACCGGAAATCACAATCCGTTAGCTACCCGTGGTGCAAGACCGTTGACGGAACGCTGTGATCCTGAGGTGCGCCGAACTGTCGAACCGGACATTTCCCGCGCCGGCCCCGGGTGCGGGCACTTCGGGCCATGTGGACCTACGCGCGTGCGCCCGGGAGGACGTGCGGACGTGCGGCACGTCACCCGCCGGCGGTGGCCGGAACCGGCCACGGATCAGCCCGGTTGGAGCCTCGGCCTGGGCGTCGTGAAGTGCGCGGACACCGACGGCAGGTACATCAGGACCAGCGCGACGCAGTCCAACACCATCGTGATCATGCCGAACACGACGTCCTCGGGCCGGATCGCCAGGTCGAACGCCGCCGCCAGCCCCGACGTCACGGCGATCAGCCGCACCACGCCCAGGAACACGCCGGCCGCGCCGAACACGGTCAGCACGATCCGCGCCCAGTTGCGGCCCTGCGCCATCCGGTTGGCCAGCAGCGCGTACACCAGCACCAGCAGGCCGCCCATCAGCAGGCCGAACATGACGCCGCCGCTGGCCGCCGCGTCCAGCTCGTCCTGCGACAGCGTGGGCTGCTGCTTGCGCAGCTCGCCGATCAGCATCTCCCGGTCGGCCAGCTGCACCAGGAACCGGCCGAGCCCGACGACGGCGCTGCCGATCCACAGCCAGCGCGCGATGTCGATCAGCCGCGGGGGCGGGGTCACTCCCGGTCGAGCCACCGTGCCGCCTCCACCGCCCAGTAGGTGAGCACGATGTCCGCGCCCGCGCGGCGGATCGACGTCAGCGTCTCCAGCACGGTCCGCTCCCGGTCGATCCAGCCGTTGCGGGCGGCGGCCTCGACCATCGCGTACTCGCCGGAGATCTGGTAGGCCGCGACCGGCACGTTGGCGACCTGCGCGACGGCCGCCAGCACGTCCAGGTATGGCAGGGCGGGCTTCACCATGACCATGTCCGCGCCCTCGGCGAGGTCCAGCTCGACCTCGCGCAGCGCCTCGCGGGCGTTGGCCGGGTCCTGCTGGTAGGTCTTGCGGTCGCCCTTGAGCTGCGACTCCACCGCGTCCCGGAACGGCCCGTAGAGCGCGGAGGCGTACTTGGCGGAGTAGGCGAGGACGCCGGTGTCGGTGAACCCGGCCTCGTCCAGCGCGGCGCGGATGAACCCGATCTGGCCGTCCATCATGCCGCTGGGGCCGACGACGTGGGCGCCGGCGCGGGCCTGGGCCACGGCCATCTCGCCGTAGATCTCCAGGGTGGCGTCGTTGTCGACCTCGCCGGTGGCGGTGAGCACGCCGCAGTGGCCGTGGTCGGTGAACTCGTCCAGGCAGCAGTCCGACATCAGCACGGTGCCGTCGCCGAGCTCGGCGCGCAGGTCGCGCAGGGCGGCGTTGAGGATGCCGTCGGGGTCGGTCGCGCCGGAGCCGACGGCGTCCCGGGTGCTCGGGACGCCGAACAGCATGATGCCGCCGACCCCGGCCTGGACGGCCTCGACGGCGGCCTTGCGCAGCGACTCGCGGGTGTGCTGGAGCACGCCCGGCATGGACGCGATCTCGCTGGGCGCCTCGGCGCCTTCCTTGACGAACATCGGCAGCACGAGCTGGCGCGGTCGCACGGTGGTCTCGGAGACCAGGCGGCGCATCGCCGGCGTGGTGCGCAGGCGGCGCGGGCGGTGGGCGGGGAACACGGGTGGCACTCCCTACGCGAGCAGGTCCGGTGCGGGGCCGCGACTTTCAGGCGGCCCCGCCGGCCCCGGCGGAGTCGGGGCGAATGTCACGAACGGCGCAACCGCTTGGTCTTGCGCGGCGGTGGCAGCGCGCCCTCGGCACGAAGGCGAGCCGCGTGCTGGGCCAGGGCGTCGACCAGGGCCGGCACGTTGGCGTCCTCCGGCTGCACGTCGACCCGCAGGCCGAACTCGCGCGCCGTCTCGGCCGTCTGCGGGCCGATGCAGGCGACGAGCGTCCGGGCGTGCGGCTTGCCCGCGATGCCGACCAGGTTCCGCACGGTGGACGACGAGGTGAAGCACACCGCGTCGAACCCGCCGGACTTGATCATCTCGCGGGTGTCGGCGGGCGGCGGGGCGGCGCGGACGGTCCGGTAGGCCGTCACGTCGTCGATCTCCCAGCCGCGCTCGCGCAGGCCCGCCGCGAGGGTCTCGGTGGCGATGTCGGCCCGGGGCAGCAGCACGCGGTCCACCGGGTCCAGGATGTCGTCGTAGGGCGGGAAGTCGGCCAGCAGGCCCTCGGAGGACTGCTCGCCGGAGGGCACCAGTTCGGGGATGATCCCGAACGAGCGCACCTTCGCCGCCGTGGACTCGCCCACGCACGCGATCTTCACACCGGAGAACGCCCGCGCGTCCAGGCCGAACTCGCGGAACTTCTCCCACACCGCGCGCACCGCGTTGGTCGAGGTGAACACCACCCACTGGTAGCGGCCGTCGACCAGGCCCTTGACCGAGCGCTCCATCTGCGCGGGCGAGCGGGGCGGCTCGACCGAGATGGTCGGCACCTCCACCGGGATCGCGCCGTGCGAGTGCAGCCGGTCGCTCATGGCGCCCGCCTGCTCCTTGGTGCGCGGCACCAGCACCCGCCAGCCGTACAGGGCGCGGGACTCCCACCAGGACAGCTTCGCCCGGTTCGCGACGGCCGCACCGACCGTCACCACCAGCGGTCCGCCCAGGTCACCGGCGTCGGCGGCGAGCGCCGCCAGTGTGGTGTCCACGGTGCGCTGGCCGAAGCCGGTGCCGTCCACGGTCACCGCGACCGGGGTCTGCGGGGCCAGGCCGTGCTCGACCAGCGAGGACGCGGCCTCGGCCAGGTGGCCGCCGGTGGCGTGCAGCACGAGCGTGCCGGGGGCGGCGGCCAGGCTCGCCCAGTCGGTGACGCCCCGGACGTCGGCCTCGGTGTGCACGGCACCCAGCGCCACGCCCGCGTACGCGGGCACCGCCGTGCCCGCCGGGACGCCCGGCACCACGTCGAACGCGATGGTGGTCTTCGAGACGGCGTGCGCCTCCTTGACCACGGAGTCCAGCGTGAGCGGGTCACCCGCCACCAGCCGGACCACGGTGTGGCCGTTCTTGGCCTCGGCGACCAGGTCCTTCGCCACGTCGGCCGGGTCGCCGACCGCCGGGCGGGTCTCGACGCCGTCCGGTACGAGGGCGACCACCTCGGCCGGCACGTCCGGGTCCGTCACCACCAGCTCGGCCTTGGCGAGCAGGTCACGGGCACGGACCGTGAGCAGGCCGGTGTCGCCGGGGCCGGAACCCACGAAGGCGACGCGGCCAGGGGTCTTGCGTGCGCGGGTCATCAGGGCACTCCCCATCAACTACGCCCTTCCGACCGCGCAGCGGCGAGGCCGGAAAGGTCGAGCAACTCGGCGGCCAGCGCGCGGCCGAGTTCCTCTGCTGCGGTCAAGTCACCGGTGGCGGACGCACGGAGGAGGTCGCCGTCCTCCGCCGCCATGACCCCGCGCAGGGACAGGCGGAGGACCACCGCGCCCTGGTCGTCGAGGTCTTCCACCACATCGGCCAGTGCGCCGACCGGCGCGCTGCAACCAGCCTCCAGCGCGGCCAGCATGGCGCGCTCGGCGGCGACAGCGGCCCGACTGGCCGAATCGTCCAGAGTGGACCGGAGGAGGTGCTCGGTGTCGACGTCGTCGACCCGGCACTCCACCGCGAGGGCGCCCTGGGCGGGCGCGGGGAGCATCTGGATGGGCTCCAGGGTCTCGGTGATCTCGGCGGTGCGGCCCAGGCGCGCGATGCCCGCGCGGGCCAGCACGACGGCGTCCAGCTCGCCGTCGTTCACCTTGCGGATGCGGGTGTCCACGTTGCCGCGCAGCGCGACGACCTCCAGCCCGAGGCCGAGGGCTGCGAGCTGGGCGGCCCGGCGGGGCGAGCCGGTGCCGACGCGGCTGCCCGCGGGCAGCTCCCCGAGGGTCAGGCCGTCCCGGGCGACCAGTGCGTCGCGCGGGTCCTCGCGCGGGGGCACGGCGGCCAGCGAGAGCCGGGGGTCGGGCGCGGTGGGCAGGTCCTTGTAGGAGTGGACGGCGATGTCGATCTCGCCGTTCGCCAGCGCGTCGCGCAGCGCCGAGGTGAACACCCCGACGCCGATCTCGGCGATCGGCGCGGACGACCGGTCGCCGGGGGTGGAGATGGTCACGATCTCCACGTCGGCGCCCGCGGCGCGCAACGCGTCGGCCACGTGACCGGTCTGCGCGAGTGCCAGGGCACTGCCGCGCGTGCCGATCCTCAGGGTGCGGTTCACCGCTTCTCACCTTTGGTCTGCGTCGGGTTCTGCGTCGAGAGGGGCGTGCTGACGGCGGCCGGCTTCTGCGGGTCCAGGCCGAACAGCTCGCGCAGCGCGTCGGCGTAGCCCTCGCCGCCGGGCGCCGCGGCCAGCTCCTTGACCCGCACGGTGGGGGTGTGCAGGAGCTTGTCGACCACGCGGCGCACGGTCTTGGCCAGTTCGTCGCGGACCGCGCCGTCGAGCTGGGGCAGCCGGGAGTCCAGGCGCAGCAGTTCGGCGTCCACGACCTCGGCGGCGCGCTTGCGCAGCGCCGTCACGGTGGGGGTGACCTCGGCCTTGCGCTGGCCGGCGAGGTAGGCGCGGACCTCCTCGGTCACGATCTCCGCGGCGCGGCTCGTGCCGAGGCCGGCGGGGGCCTCGGACAGCCGGCGCTGGAGGGTCTCCAGGTCGACCACGCGCACGCCGGACAGCAGCGCGGCGGCCGGGTCGACGTCCTTGGGCAGGCCCAGGTCGCACACGACCAGCGGGCGGTCGGGCTCGCGGTCGCCGATCAGCTCCGCGCCCACGACGGTGTCGACCGAGCCGGTGCAGGCGAACAGCACGTCGGCGCGGGCGATCTCGGCGGTCAGGTCGGCCAGGCCGGTGGACCGGGCGGGTACGCCATCGGAGGTCAGCGACTCGGCCAGGCGCGCGCCGTTGACCGCGGTGCGGTTGGCGATCACGACCTCGCCGATGCCGGCGCGGCGCAGGTGCGCGGCGGCCAGGCCGCCCATCGAGCCCGCGCCCACGATCAGCGCGCGCCGGCCTTCCAGGCCGCCCAGGGCGGTGGCGGCGTCGGACAGCGCCTCGGAGACCACGGACGCGCCGGCCTGGTCGATGTCGGTGTCGGAGTGCACCCGCTTGCCGACCCGCAGCGCCTGCTGGACCAGCTCGTGCAGGGTCCGCCCGACCACACCGGCCTCGTCGGCGCGGTTGTAGGCGGTGCGCAGCTGGCCGAGGATCTGGGCCTCGCCGACGACCATGGAGTCCAGGCCGCCCGCGACGGAGAACAGGTGCTCGACGGCCGCGGCCGAGTAGTGCACGTAGAGGTGCTCGAACAGGTCGGCGGGCTCGGCGGCGGCCTGCCGCGCGAGGACCTCGACGACCTCGTTCATGCCGCCGTGGAAGGTCTCGACGACCGCGTACACCTCGACCCGGTTGCAGGTCGACAGCAGCACGGCCTCGGAGACGCTGGGCGCCTTCAGCAGCTGGTCGAGGACCTTGCCCAGGTCGGAGTCGGCGACGGCGACGCGTTCCAGCACGGGAACGGGGGTGGTGCGATGCGAAAGTCCGACGACGAGGACACTCATACCGGGATCACGCCCCGCAGCGCCTCCCGGCTCACAACCCGCACGATCACGGGCGAATCACCACCCCGTCCACACCGACACCGTTGACGACGTCACCGGCGGCTTCGTCAGCCCGTCGCGCGACGTGGAACGACAGGACCTGCATCTCGACCGCCAGGTCGACCTTGCGCACCTCGACGTAGTCCGGCACTTGGAGCACAACGGGTGCGAAGTTCAGGATGCACTGCACTCCGGCGGATACCAAACGGTCGCAGACGGCTTGAGCCGCCTGCGGCGGCGTCGCGATGACCCCGATCGAGACCTCGCGTTCGGCGCAAACCGACGTGATGTCGTCGATGTGGTTGACAGGTATGCCACCTACGGGCACTCCGGTCAGGTCCGGGTCGATGTCGAAGAGCGCGGCGACCGGGAAACCGCGGCTCGGGAAGCCCCCGTAGTTGGCCAGCGCGTGACCAAGATTACCGATCCCGACGACCGCCACGGAGTGCTTCCGGGTCAGTCCGAGGATGCGCTCGATGTGGCTCACGAGCACCTCGACGTCGTAGCCGACGCCCCGCGTGCCGTACGAGCCGACGTAGGACAGGTCCTTGCGCAGCTTCGCCGAGTTGACCCCGGCGGCGCCCGCCAGCTCCTCGCTGGAGATGGTGGTCACGCCCTGCTCGGCCATGCCGGACAGCACCCTCAGGTACACGGCCAGCCGGGCCACGGCGGCCTCCGGGATGGCACGGGCGCGCTCGCGGACGTCGGCGACGGATTCGGCGGGCGCGTCGGCGGATCTCTTCGCGGCGGCGGTGGTCACAACCTCGTCACCCGCGCCCCGCCGATCCACCACGCTGGCTCTCCTCGACATCCGACCGATTGACCCGCCGGGCACCGTCACCAGCGGGGTGATAGGCCCACCGTACCGCTTGTGAACGGATGCACAAAGTTGATGGGCAGTGGCCGGCACGGCCACCTGATCTCGGTTAACCCCCATGGAACATCCCCCCGCAACGAAAGGGGGCCCAGCGCGGGCGTGGATACGCGCCGCACTCGGCCCCGGGCGGGTTCGGCCTGGTCCTCCAGTGCCGTTCCACCATCAGGTGAACCTCGCGCGAGGTCCGCTCAAGATCACGCCGCGGGCGTCCGGACCGGGCGAATCACTCGACCGTGAAGAAGAGGGAGTGCCACCCGGTCGCGCCGTCCGGGACCGGGGCCACCCGCTCCTGCGGCTGGGTGAAACCGGACTTGTCCGTGGCGCGGCTCTCGACGGTGTGGCTCCCGGGCGCCAGGTCGAGCGGGAGGCGCCACATCCGCCAGGTGGCGTCGTCGACGTCGACGGCCAGCTCCGCGACCTGCCACGGGCCGCCGTCCACCCGGACCTCGACCTTCGCGACGCCCGTCGGCTGCGCCCACGCGACGCCCGCGACGGTGACCCGGCGGCCGGTCTTCGACCGGCCCTTCGGGGCGTCGATGCGGGACATGGTCTTGATGGGGGCGCGCTCGGCCCAGCCCCTGTCGAGCCAGTAGGCGCGCTTGGCGGCGAACGTGGTGAGTTCGAGGTCCACGACCCACTTGGTGGCGCTGACGTAGCCGTAGAGGCCGGGGACGACCAGGCGGGCGGGGAAGCCGTGCTCGACGGGGAGGGGCTCGCCGTTCATGCCCAGGGCGATCAGGGCGCCCCGGGCGGGGTCGCGCACGACGTCCAGCGGCGTGCCCGCCGTCCAGCCGTCGGCGCTGGTGGAGAAGAGCTGGTCGGCGTCGGGCCGGATGCCCGCCTCCGCCAGGACCTCGTGCAGGGGGACGCCGATGAAGGTGGCCGTGGACACGTACGGTCCGCCGACCTCGTTGGAGACGCACGCCATGGTGATGGTGCGTTCGACCAGGTCGCGGCGGCGGAGGCCGGCGTAGTCGAGGGTCAGCTCGCGGTCGACCCGGCCGTGGACGCGCAGTGCCCAGTCCTCCGCGCGCAGGCGCGGGACGCTCAGGGCGGTGTCGATGCGGTAGAAGTCGCGGTTGGGCGTGATGAACGAGGGCGTGCCGTCTTGGGCGAAGTCCGCGCCCGCCGGGATCGCCGGGGCTTTCCTGGCCGCTTTCAGCTCGCCGACGGCCGCCCGCGACCCTTCGACGTCCGTGCGCGCGCCGAGGAACTGCCCACCCAGCCCGGCGATCGCACTGGCCCCGGCCACGACGAGCAGGCTGCGCCGACTCTCGACGTGCTTCTCGGGCTGCGCCTCGCCGTGCAGCCACCGGAACACCGCGATCCCGACCGCGCCGGCCGTCAACGGGGCGAAGATTCCAAGTTGCCCCAGGTCGGGCCGGTAGAGCACGGCCGCGACCCCGACCACGCCGAGGACGGCGGCGAGGACGGTGCCCGGCGTGGGCGTGCGCCGCGACAGCAGGCCGGCCGCGACCGCCAGCGCCGCGATGACCAGGGCCATGCCGATCAGCAGGACGAGCTTGTCGTAGGTGCCGAAGGCGCGGACGGCGAAGTCCTTGAGCGGCGTCGGGGTGAGGTCGATGAACGTGTTGCCGACCGCGAGGAACGGCGAGGCGGAGGGCCCGACGAGCGCGGCGACGAGATGCCCGGCGGCCAGCGCGGCGACCACGCTCACGATCCCGACCAGTGCGGCGGTCCAACGGCTCATACGGAGAATTCGACACCCGCCGCAGCCTGGTGCGGCGATTCCGTAAGCCCCCGGTAATTCCCTCCAGGCTTCAGGCGAGCGCCGCGCGCAGCCGGTCCTCCTCGACCGACCAGTACCCGTGCTCCTCGCCGTCCACGAGGATCACCGGCACCCGGTCCCCGTACTCGGCCCGCAGCTCCCGATCGCTGTCGACGTCCTGGACGTCCCAGGAGACGCCAAGCTCGCCGCAGATCCGCTCCAGGTCGGCCTTGGCCTGGTCACAGGCGTGGCAGTCGACCCGGCTCATCAGTGTCACGTGGTGGCTCACACCACCGATTCTGGCAGCCACCCGCCGCCTTCCACCCACCGGAATTGTCAGCCCCCGGTGAGACAATGGAGACGGGGGCCGGAGGCCACGCCCTCCAGCCCACGCCAGGGGCAGGCGCAGGCGGCCACGCCCTCCAGCTCACGCCAGGGGCAGGCGCAGGCGGGCGCGGGCCAGCTTGCCCGTGGGCGAGTGGGGCAGCGTGGGCGCGAACTCGACGACCGTGGGCACCTTGAACTTCGCCAACCGGGCCGCGCAGTGCTCCTTCACCGCCTCCTCGGTCAACGTCGCCCCGTCCGCCGCCACCACGACGACCTTCACCGACTCCCCGGTCCGCTCGTCCGGCACGCCCACCGCGGCCGACTCCGCGACCCCCTCCAGCTCCGCCAGCACCTGCTCCACCTCGTGCGGGTACACGTTGAAGCCGTTCACGATGATCAGGTCGCCCGCCCGGTCCACCAGGTGCAGGTCGCCGTCCTCGTCGAAGAACCCCACGTCACCGGTCCGGAACCAGCCCGCCGCGTCCGGGCCGTGCGCGCCGTCGGGCCAGTAGCCGCTGAACAGGTTGTCCCCGCGCGCCGCGACCAGGCCCGTCCCCGGCTCGTCCTCCTCCAGGTCCAGCGGCCGGCCGTCGGTGTCGACCAGGCGCACCTCGACGCCGGGCAGCGCCCGCCCCACCGACCCGGCCTTGGGCATCCCGCCCACCAGGGTCGACGTCAGCACGGGCCCGGTCTCGGTCAACCCGTAGCCCTCGTACACCGGCAGCCCGACCGCCTGGCGCAGCGCGTCCAGGACGCCCGCCGCCAGGGGCGCGGCACCCGACGTGAACAGGCGCACGGTCGCCAGGTCCTCGCGCAGCCGCTCGACGGGCTGGTTCAGGATCGCCTGGTACATCGGCGGCACGCCCACCAGCGTGGTCACCCGGTGCTCGCGGATGGCGTCCAGCGCGGCCGAGGCGTCGAACCGCTCCAGCAGCACGGCGGTCGCCCCGGCCCCCGCGACCTGCAACAGCCCCGGCCCCAGGCCGTAGACGTGGAACAGCGGCAGCGCCAGCAGCACCCGGTCACCCGCGGTGACCGGGGCGGGCCGCAGGGACGCGCACTGGTCCACGTTGGCCAGCAGCGCCCGGTGCGACAGCATCGCCCCGCGCGGCTGACCGGACGTCCCGGACGTGTAGCCGAGCACGGCCACGTCCTCGCCGGACCCGATCGCGGCGAACTCCTCGCCGGGCGCCAGCTCCGGCGCCGGCAGCGCCTCGACGTCCGTCCCGTCCGCGTCGCCGACCAGCAGCCGCGCGCCCGAGTCGGCCAGGACCCGCTGCAACTCCCGCGCGGGGTGGCCCGGTCCGGCCGGCACGACGACCGCGCCCGCGCGCAGCGCCCCGAAGACGGCCACGCAGAACCCGGCCCCGGTGGGCAGCCGCACGACGACCCGGTCACCGGGCTCGACACCGGAGTCCACGAGCCGGTGAGCCTCGCGGTCCACGAACGAGTCCACCTCGCCCCAGGTGTAACTGTTCGCAGTCGTGACATCGACCAGTGCGACGTGCTTGGGTCCACGTTGCGCGGAGGCGCGAACCAGGTCGGCGACGTTGCGAGCGGAAGCGGTCAAGGCGACCTCCTGGTGAACACTGCGGACCCTCCGCGCAGTCTGTCACGCACGGGCGGCGTCACGCAGTGCCTCCGAACGCGTCGCAGATTCGAGACCGGTTGCCGCTACCTACTACGGAGTAACAACACGTATGCTGCCCGAACGGCGACTCTGTGGAGGTGCCGCGAGCCGATGAGCGCAAGGGCTAGCGACAACACCATCAGGACCAACCGGACGCTCCGCTCGACCTGGAGCACTGGAGGGCAGTCCAGCACGATCGAAAGCGTGGAGACCGACGCGGCGGGAGAGCCGTGGGACCTCGTGCGTGCCGCCCAGGCGGGTGACACGGACGCGTTCGGGCTGCTCTACGACAAGTACGTGGACGTGGTCTACCGGTACGTGCTGTTCCGGGTCGGGGACCGCACCCTGGCCGAGGACGTGACCAGCGAGACGTTCCTGCGCGCGCTGCGCAGCATCGGGTCCATCAGCTACCAGGGCCGGGACGTGGGTGCGTGGTTCGTCACCATCGCCCGCAACATCGTCTTCGACCACGTGAAGTCCAGCCGCTACCGGCTGGAGGTCACCACCGCCGACCCGGACGACAACCGCGAGGTCGCGAGCGGTCCGGAGCAGGAGGTGCTCACCGACGCGGCCAACGCCGAACTCCTCCGGTGCGTAGCCCAACTGGGTGATGATCAACGCGAATGCATCACTCTCCGTTTCATCCAGGGCTTGTCCGTGGCCGAGACCGCCGCGAAGATGGGCCGCAACGAAGGCGCGATCAAGGCCCTCCAGCACCGCGCGGTGCGCCGGCTCGCCCAGTTGCTGCCGAGCTGGCTGCGCTGACCCGCCGCCGAGGTTCCCCCGATCGCACGGTCGTGCCCGCGTAACCCCGGAACCTCCGGCTTCGTTACTCGGGACAGGTACTCCTCCACGGGTCGGTGCGGGATGGTGGGCAGAAGGATCACGCCGCTGGGGCGTCGCAGGCAGCACGAGCAGTTCGCTCGTGCGGTCGACGCACAGCCCGGGGACGCCGACGAGACCGGGTTCGCCGACGAACTGGCCGTCGTCGCGCTGCTGCGCAAGGCGGCGGCGACGAGCGGACCGGACGACGCGACCAAGGCGCGCATGCGGGAACGGGTGCTCGGCGCGAACCCGGCCCCGCCCACCAAGCTCGACCCGACCAAGCCCGACACCGGCCGACCCCGCAGCGGAGCGCGCGGGCGATTAGTGATCGCGCTCGCCGCCGCGTTGTGCCTGGTGCTGTCGCTGACCGGGATGAGCCTGCTGCTCTCCCGCGACGCGCTGCCCGGTGACGCGCTCTACGGCGTCAAGCGCACCGCCGAGTCGGCCTCGCTGGGCCTGACCTTCGGCGAGGAGTCCAAGGGGTACAAGCGGCTGGAGTTCGCGGCTGCCCGCATCTCCGAGATGGAGACGCTGGTCGACCGCTACCGGGACTCCGGCGGCGGGCCGCTGGGCGGGTACCTGACCGCGCTGGCCGACTTCGACGCCGACGCCGCGGCCGGTTCCCGCGTGCTGGCCGCGTACGGGTCGAACTCGGACCAGCGCGTTCTGACCGGGCTGCGCGACTGGGCGGTGTCCCAGACGTCCCGGCTGGGCGACCTGCGCGGCAGGCTGCCCGCCCAGGCCGCCACCCGCGCCGGCACGTCCCTCGACCTGCTCGACCGCATCGCCCGCCGGGCCGCCGACCTGTCCGCGCGCACCGGCTGCGCCACGGTCACCACCGGCCAGGTCGACGACGTCGGCCCGGTGCCCGCGACCGGCGAGTGCGCGCCGCCGTCCACCGACCCCAGCCCGGTGCCCACCGAGCCGTCGCTCCCGGTGTCCACGCCGGTCGGCCCGACGACGCCCGGTGGCGAGTCCACCGCGCCGCCGGCGGCCACCCCGGGCACCCCCGGCACCGGCGACCCGTCGCTGCCGCTGCCGCTCCCGTCCGTGACCACGACCGTCACACCGCCCGTCCAGCTGCCGACGCTGTCGCTCCCGCAGCTACCGCTGCCCGGTCTCACCGGCTGATCGCTACCCTGTCCCCATCGGACCCCGGGAGGCGCTGACGTGGTGAAAAGGCGTGTGGTGGAGGGCTCTGCCGAGCGCGAACGGCTCGCCGAGCTGGCCGGCGCGGCCTCGGCCGAGGCGGCCCTGACCACTCCCGCACCACCGGAACCCTCGGGCGCGCCCACCGACCTGACCGCCGCGGCCTTCTTCGACGTCGACAACACGATGATGATGGGCGCGTCGATCTTCCACTTCGCCCGCGGCCTCGCCGCCCGCAAGTACTTCAAGAACTCCGACCTCATGGGGTTCGCGTGGCAGCAGATCAAGTTCCGGGTGGGTGGCCGCGAGGACCCGCAGAGCGTCAAGGCGTCCCGCGAGCAGGCGCTGTCGTTCGTCGCGGGCCGGTCGGTCGCGGAGCTGGTCAGCCTCGGCGAGGAGATCTACGACGAGCTGATGGCCGACAAGATCTGGACCGGCACCCAGGCGCTGGCCAAGATGCACCTCGACGCCGGCCAGCGGGTGTGGCTGGTGACCGCGACCCCGGTGGAGCTGGCCCAGATCATCGCCCGCCGACTGGGCCTGACCGGCGCGCTGGGGACGGTGTCGGAGAGCGAGAACGGCATCTACACCGGCAAGCTCGTCGGAGACCTCCTGCACGGCCGGGCGAAGGCCCACGCGGTCCGCGCGCTGGCCGCGAAGGAGGGCTTGGACCTGCGCCGCTGCACGGCGTACTCCGACTCGGTGAACGACGTGCCGATGCTGTCCGTGGTGGGCACGGCGGTCGCGGTCAACCCGGACTCCGGCCTGCGCGACACGGCCCGCAAGCGGGGCTGGGAGATCCGCGACTTCCGGACCGGGCGGAAGGCCGCGAAGATCGGCGTGCCCTCGGTGCTGGGCGCGGGCGCGCTCGCGGGCGCGATCGCGGCCGGCATGGCCTACCGGCGCCGGGGGTAGGCCGGGTCAGCCGAGGAAGACGTTCCGGCGCTGGGTGAGCAGCCGATACAGGGTCTGCTGGATCGTCTCCCGGACCTGGTCGGTCAGGTTGAACACCAGCATCGGGTCGTCGGCCGCGCCCTCGCCGTGCACGTCGGTCCGGATCGGCTCGCCGAACTCGATGTACCACTTCGACGGCAGCGGGATCGCGCCCAGCGGCCCGAGCAGCGGGAAGAACGGGGTCACCGGGAAGTAGGGGAACCCGAAGAGGCGGGCCAGCGCCTTGATGTCGCCGATCTTCGGGTAGATCTCCTCCGCGCCCACGATCGAGCACGGGATGATCGGCACCCCGGTCTTCAGCGCCGCCGACACGAAGCCGCCGCGGCCGAAGCGCTGCAGCTTGTACCGGTCCTTGAACGGCTTGCCGATGCCCTTGAAGCCCTCCGGCCACACGCCGACCAGCTCGCCCGACCGCAGCAGGCGCTCGGCGTCCGGGTTGCAGGCCAGCGTCTGCCCGGACTTGCGGGCCAGCGCGCCCAGCACCGGGGTCTTGAACACCAGGTCGGCACCGAGCATCCGCAGGTGGCGGTGGGCCGGGTGCTCGGCGCGGATGCCGTAGGCGGTCATGGTGGCGTCGAGGGGCAGGGTGCCGGAGTGGTTCGCGACCAGCAGCGCGCCGCCGGTCGCGGGCACGTTGTGCAGGCCGATGGTCTCCACCCGGAACCACTTCTCGTAGAGCGGCTTCAGCGGCGGCATCAGGACGTGGTCGGTGAGGTCCGGGTCGAAGCCGAACTCGTCCACCTCGTAGTCGCCCTGCACCCGCCGGCGGAGGAAGGCCAGGACGCCCGCCAGGCGCGCCTCCCACTCCGACGGCGTCGCTGCCGGAGCGGCCTGCTCGGGCTCCGTCGGAACCCCGGTCAGCTTCGCGCGCCGGTCCGGTGCGTGCAGGGGGATCACCCTTGCCTCGGGCACGTCCACCTCCTCAGCGGAGCTTCGCCGCCGTGTCGAGCACGGTGCGCTCGACCGACGTCAACAGCTCGGGGTCGATCAGGGGCCGCATGCCGCGACCGTTCACGTAGTCGTCGAACGCCTGCTGGGTGGTCCAGCGCGGGGTGAAGCCGAACTCGCGCTTGAGCAGCGTGGTGTCCACGACGCGGCCCCAGTTCAGGAACCGCATCTGGTCCGGGGAGAAGTCCACCAGGCGCGCGCTGCGGAACAGCCGGCCGACGGTCGGCACGGCGGCCGTGGGCACCGGCAGCGGCAGCCGGCCCGCGCGGCGGATCGCCTGGGACAGCAGCAGCACGCCGTCACCGCCGACGTTGAACACGCCGGGCAGGTCGTGCAGGGTGGCGCGTTCCAGCACGGCCAGCGCGTCCTCGGAGTGCAGCAGCTGCACGCGAGCGTCGTAGCCGAGCACGGTGGGCACCACGGGCAGGGCGAAGTACCTGGTCAGGACGGTGTCGATGCGGGGGCCGATGAAGTTGGTGAACCGCAGCGCGGTCACGTCCACGTCCGGCCGGCGGCGGGCGAAGCCGCGCACGTAGCCCTCGACCTCGACGGCGTCCTTGGCGTACCCGCTGGACGGCAGGTCCTTGGGCCCCATGTCCTCGGTGAACACCGCCGGGTCGCGCGAGGAGGAGCCGTAGACGGCGCTGGTGGACTTCACGACGAGCTTGCGCAGGTGCGGCGACTTCTGGCACGCGGCCAGCAGCTGCATCGTGCCGATGACGTTCATCTCCTTCATCACCGTGCGCCCGGACGGCCCGGCCGGGTTGGCGGTCACCGAGGCGTGCACGACGGTGTCGACGTGCGCGGTGGCGATGACCTTGGCGATGAGCGGGTTGCGGATGTCCGCGCGGACGAACTCGGCGCGCCCCATGCGGCGCAGCAGGTCACGGGGAGGCGGTTCGGTGTCCACGCCCAGGACCCGGTCGATGTCCGGGTTGGCGGCGAACCGCGCGGCGAGGTGGCCGCCGAGGAAGCGGCTGCATCCGGTGACGAGAACGACCTTGGGCGCCATGCGACTCCGAGACGGTTGCGACCTGCGCGGGCTGCTGCGACACGTGGACTCTACCCACGGAATCGGGTACCCGATCGTCTCGCGGTCACGCTCTTGACGCAGGTCACCGCGCCGTTCACCCGGATGGCCGCCGGACATGCCGGTGCCGGCGGCCCCAGGGGGACGCCGGCACCGAAGACCAGGGCTTACTTGCCGCGCTTCCTGCGCTGGACGCGGGTCTTGCGCAGCAGCTTGCGGTGCTTCTTCTTCGACATGCGCTTGCGGCGCTTCTTGATGACCGAGCCCATGCGGGTTCCTCACTCACTAGACGAAGGTGTTTCTCCACGCGCCGGTGGAGACACCCGCCAAACTCGGGCGCGCCGACACCAGGCACGAACGGCCTGTCAGTTTACCCGGCTGCCGGCGCCCGCCCTCACCCGGCGTCGAAGTAGGCGTTCCGCAGGTACTCGTGGACCGCCTTCTCGGGCACCCGGAACGACTTGCCGACGCGCACCGCGGTCAGCTCGCCCGAGTGCACCAGCCGGTACACCGTCATCTTCGACACTCGCATCACCAGGGCCACCTCGGCGACGGTCAGGAACTTGACCTGGACCAGTGGTGCTCGATCGTTCTCCTCCGGCATGGATCACCGCGTCCTTCGACACGCGTCGTGCCGTCGGCTTCCCCACCGACGGTTCGACACGCACGTGCTCCTCTGAGAGTAACGGGACAGGTGGGGCTGGTGCGACGGCCAATGGCGGTATCAGTCCGCCTCGTGGGCCTGCCCCAGTTCCACCGAACGGTCCCGAGCAGCCTCGATGGCCGCCAACAGGGCCGCGCGCACCCCGTGCTTCTCGAGTTCGCGGATGGCCATGATCGTGGTGCCGGCCGGCGAGGTGACGGCCTCGCGGAGGATCACCGGGTGGGTGTCGTTGCGACTGAGCATCTGCGCCGCGCCCACCGCGCTCTGGATGATCAACTGGGTGGACAGGTCGCGCGGGATGCCGAGCAGGATGCCCGCGTCGATCATGGCCTCGACCAGGTAGAAGAAGTACGCGGGCCCGGACCCGGACAGGGCGGTGACGGCGTCCTGCTGGCTCTCCGGCACCCGGGCGACCTTGCCGACGGTGGTGAGCAGTTCCTCGACCAGGTTCAGGTGCTCCGGCGCGGCGTACCGGCCGGCGGAGATCGCACTCATCGCTTCGCCGACCAGCATCGGCGTGTTGGGCATGACCCGGACGACCGGCGTGCCCTCGGGCAGCCGGCGTTCGTACAGGGTCGTGGGAAGTCCCGCGCACAGCGACACGACGAGCGTGCCGGACTTGATCACGGGCGCGAGTTCGTCCAGCAGCGGTTCGATGTCCTGCGGCTTGACCGCCACCACCAGCACGTCGGCCCGCCGCGCGGCCTCGGCCACGTCAAGCCCCTCGACGCCGTACTCCTTGGTGAGCGCGGCAGCCCGGTCCGGATGCTTCTCGGTGAACACCAGGTCCTCGGCGGCCCGGCCACCCCGCAGCAGCCCGGACAGCAACGCCTCCCCGATCTTCCCCGCCCCCAGTACCGCGATCGTCGTCATGCTCTCAGCCTGCCACCCTCTTCTTCGCTCCACTCTTTCGGCCACGCTTCGCTCTGGACTCGGGCACGCTTCGCGCTCTCAAGCCGCAACGCGCTGACGCGCTCCCAAGGTGAAAAGCGGGCCTGGAGGCCACCGGGGGAGGAAGCGCATGCGCGTCAGCGCGTCCGGCTTGAGAGCACGGAGCACGTCCGGCTTGAGAGCACGGAGCACGTCCGGCTTGAGAGCACGGAGCACGTCCGGCTTGAGAGCGCGGAGCGCGTCCAAGATCCAGCGAAGCGTCAAGAAGAAGCGGGAGTGAGAGCGAGCTGGCGAGCCTGACAAACCAAACGACCAGAAGAGTCGATGACAGTGGCATCCTCATCGAACCACTGCCCGTGAACCGCGGTACAAGAAACCCGCACCCGCAACCACCCCGAAGCCGGCCGCGCCCGCAACAAAGCCGTCAACTGAACAGTCGGCGACCACCCGAACCGACCCAGGTTGAACGTCACCGGCATCGAAATGTCCCCGACCACCAGCGCGAAGTATGGGTCCGGGTCCTCCCCCAACGGCCGCGCCCACAACGTCAGCGCCAACGGGTCGCCGACCCGGTTGCTCAGGAAGCCCGCCCCGGCCCGGTCCAGCCGCACATCGCACACCGCACCGAGCTTGTACACCCCACCGGACCCCAACGAAGCCAAATCCACCGCATCGGCCGGCGGCGCAGCAGCCACCAACGGCAGGTCCGCGTAATCCGGCGCCGACCCGGGCATCCGCCCGACCGTCACCACCGCCTCCAGGCACGCCCGGCCGCGCTGCTCCAGCACCACCACCACCACGGTCGCGGTCCGCCCGGCCTTCCGCACGGACGTCCGCAGCAGCACCGGCCCCACCTCGGGCGCGTGCAGGAACTGGGCGCTCACCGCCAACGGCTCCCGCTCGTCACCCGGCATCGTGGCCCGCGCCGCGTCGACGGCCGCCCGGGCGGCCAGGGCCAGCAGGAACCCGCCGTGCGGCTTCGGCCCGATGGTCCACTCGCCGGGCAACGCCGCCGTGTACGTGCCGTCGCCCAACGCCCGC
The DNA here is from genome assembly GCA_050954585.1 of Actinosynnema sp. CA-248983. Lineage (GTDB taxonomy): Bacteria > Actinomycetota > Actinomycetes > Mycobacteriales > Pseudonocardiaceae > Actinosynnema. The sequence continues at coordinate 8,395,225 of CP191863.1, forward strand.
ACGGCGTTGGCCACCGAAAAAGCCACCGAAGAACCCACCGAACCCCTCACGAGCGGCTGACCAGGGACCGCAGGAAGAACGCCACGTTCGCGGGCCGCTCGGCCAGCCGCCGCATCAGGTAGCCGTACCACTGCTCGCCGAACGGCACGTACACCCGCACCACGTGACCCGCCGCCGCCAGCCGGCGCTGCTCGGTGGGCCGCACGCCGTAGAGCATCTGGAACTCGAAGTCGTCCACCGACCGCCCGTACCACCGCGCCCGTTCCCCGACGATCTCGATCAACCGAGGGTCGTGCGTGGCGAACATCGAGTAGCCGCCGCCCGCGAGCAGGGCGTTGGCGCACCGGACGTAGTTCAGGTCCACCTCGTGCGGGTCGACGAACGCCACCGATGCCGGCTCCGCGTACGCGCCCTTGCACAGCCGAACCCGCGTGCCTGCCAGCGCGGTGCAGTCGTCCAGGGTCCGCCGCAGGTACGCCTGGAGCACCGCGCCGGTCTCCGGCCACGCCCGGCGCAACTCCGCCAGCACGCGCAGGGTCGAGTCGGTGGTGGTGTGGTCCTCCATGTCGAGCGTGACCGTCGTGCCGGACTGCTCGGCCGCCGCGCAAACACGCGAAGCGTTGTCCAGCGCCAGGCTCTCGTCCAGCGCCTGACCGACCGCGGACAGCTTGACGCTGACTTCGGCATCCGCGGCCAGCCCCACGTCGTGCAACTGGTCCAGCAGCGCCAGATAAGCCTGCACGATCCGCTCGGCCCGCGCCCGGTCGGTGGTGTCCTCACCCAGGTAGTCCAAGGTCACCCGCAGCCCGTCCTCGACCAGGTCACCGGTCACGTCCACGGCCGACGCCACGGTCTCCCCCGCGACGAACCGCCGCACGACGTCCCGGCTGATCGGGGCCGACGCGACCGCTCTCCGCACCGCTTCGTTGCCTGCGGCGGCGAGGATCAACGAACGCAACGGGTTCACGATCAAGACCCTAGTCGTTAGTCAGCCGGAAAGCAGGGGCTCACAGGTGGAGCCGAGCGAACAGCAGCGACTCCGCCAGCAAGTCCCGCCGGTCCGCGTCGGTCTTGGCCTTCCGCGTGTTGACTTCCAACACGACCTGCCCGGTGAACCCCGACGGGGCCAACGACTCCAGCAGCTCGGCGCACGGCTGGTTCCCGCGCCCCGGCACCAGGTGCTCGTCCTTCGGCAACCCGCTGCCATCAGCCAGGTGGACGTGGGTCAGCCCGTCGCCCATCCGCTTGGCCAGCTCCATCGCGTCCATGTGCGCGGCCGAGGCGTGGGACAGGTCGAGCGTGTAGTTGCGGTGGCCCACGTCGGTCGGGTCGATGGACGGCCGGAACGCGGTCACCGCGACCGACCGGCCGCGCCCGAGCTTGCGCCGGACCGGGAACATGTTCTCCACCGCGATCGCCACGCCGGTGTCGTCCTCCAGGCCCGCGACCAGGTCGGGGAACGTCTCGGCGTACCGGCGCTGCCACAGGAACGGGGGGTGCACGACCACGGTCCGCGCGCCCAGGTCCTGCGCGGCCCGGACGCTGCGCCGCAGCCGCTCGACCGGGTCCGGCGACCACACCCGCTGGCTGATCAGCAGGCACGGCGCGTGCACGGCCAGCACCGGCACGCCGCTGCGCCGCACCAACCGCTGCACCGCCCGCACGTCCTGGCTCACCGGGTCGGCCCACACCATGACCTCGACGCCGTCGTAGCCCAGTTCGGCCGCGGCCTCGAACGCCGCGCCGACCGGGCGCGGCCACACGGCGGCCGTGGACAGGCCGACCGGGATCAAGACTTCACCAGGAGCATCGCGGCCGGTGACACGGTGACGATCAAGCCGACCAGCACGGCCAGGACGGTGGTCTGGAGGTCGTCGGCGCGCCGGATGCGGCGGACCAGGAGCACCAGGCCCACGGTCACCCCCAGCGCCACCACCAGGGCGGCGGGCGCGAGGGTGCGCCACAGGTAGTTGAAGCCCAGCCACAGGGCCGCGCCGCCCAGCACGCCGACGGCCAGCTGGCCGATCATGACCAGCCACTCGCGGCCCGGCGACCGGTCGCCCGGCTCCTCGTCGACCTCGACGTCGGCCAGGCCGGCGGGTTCGTCGTCCTCGGTGGCGGCGGGACGGCGGAAGTCGTCGTCCTCGTCCTCCTCGTCGAGGTCGACGTAGGGGTGGAACTGGGTGCTCTCCGGCTCGACCACCGGCATCTCGCCGGAGTCGTCGCCGAACCAGTCCTCGGCGCTCTGGTCGGGCAGCGGGTCGGGCATGGGGCCCGGCGCCGGCGGCACGATCAGCACCGACTCGGTGGGCAGCGACTCCAGCGGCACGTTCGGGGTCAGCTTGTCCGCGATGCGCGGCAGGACCTCGGTGACCGGCTCGCGAGCGGGCGGCGGCGGCAGGGCCCCCGGCCTGGCCAGGCTCGCGCGGCTCGCCTCGGGCCCGGCCTGCGGCGGCCGGGGCCGGTCACCGGGCGGGCTGAGCCGGGCCGAATCCGGCGTGAGCCGGGCCGAGTCGGGCGTGAGCCGCGAGGACGGGTCGGGCGGGTTGAGCCGGGACACCTCGGGCGGGGTCGCCCGGGGCGGCTCGGGTTTGGGCGGGACCGCCCGCGGCGGACTCGGGTAGTCGTCGGCGTAGTCGTCGACGATCGGCGGCACCTGCCGGGTCTCCTCGGCCTCGGTCGGCGCGGGCACCCCACGGCGGGGCGGCTCGGCGGCGCGACCGGTCCGACCGAACGCGGCGTCCAGGCGCGTGCGCGGCGGCTCGACACGGGGCGGCTCGACACGGGGCGGCTCGGCGCGCGGCGGTTCGACACGGGGCGGTTCGGCTCGGGGCGGGGCGGGTTCGGCGAACGGCGGCTCGGGGGCGGGCGGCGCGGACCTCGCGCCACGGCCCTCGGCGAACGGCTCTCGACCGCCCCGGGTCTCGGCGGGCTCGGCACGGGAGAACGGCGGCTCGGACCGAGCCCCCCGACCCTCGCTGAACGGCTCCGGCCGCGCGCCACGCCCCTCGGTGAACGGCTCGGACCGGCGGCCCTCAGCGGGCCGGTTGAACGCCTCGGGCGCCACCGGCGGGGTGTAGGCGGTCTGCTCGGGGGCCGCGCGGCGGCCGGTCGGCGGCGGGTCGTCGTCGCGCACCGGCAGCAGTCGGCCGCTGTCCGAGTTGACCCGGTCGATGATCGCCTGCGGAGCGGTGTCCGAGGCGTCCTCGGCACGGCGGCGTCGCCGACGCGGCGACACCTCGCCGGAGCCCCCGCCGTACTGGGCGAGCAACTCCGCGACCGTGCGCTGGGTCTGCTCCGACTCGCTCTCTCGACTCATCAACTCCACCGTGCCCCGTGGCGGCCAGTCCGTCCAGTGTCACCCGACCGGCGGGTGCGGGTCGCGGGGGTGTCCTGGTCTGTGCCATTAGTGTGGTCCAGGCGACGCAGGATGACACCTTCCCGGAGGGCCCAGGGGCAAAGCTCCAGCTCACCGAGTGACAGGGCTCGCATCGTGGCCTCCGCCACCAGGGCGCCCGCCACCAGCTGGTGCGCCCGGCTCGCGCTGACGCCCTCCAGCTCGGCCAGGTCGGCCGCCGACATCCGGGAGACGAACCCGATGAGCTGGCGCAACCCGGCGTGGGTGAGCACTCGCCGGGCACGGGGTCCGGCCGACGACGGGGCCGCGCCGGTCAGCCGGGCCAGCGTGCGGAACGTCTTGGACGTCGCCACCACCCGGTCCGGGCTGCCGACCCGGCGCAGCTTCTTCGCGACCGGCGCGAGCTGGTCGTCCAGCCACTCGGTGGTCTCGGCGACCTCCTGCCGGCTCGGCGGGTCGTGCCGGAACCGGGTCCGGGTCAGCCGGCCCGCGCCCAGCGGCACCGAGAACGCCTCCTCCGGCTCCTCGTCCACGCCGACCGCCAGCTCCAGCGAGCCGCCGCCGATGTCCAGGCACAGCAGGCGGCCCGCGGACCACCCGTACCAGCGGCGCACCGCGAGGAAGGTGTAGCGGGCCTCGTCCTCACCGGACAGGACCTTGAGGTCCACGCCGGTCTCGGTGCGCACCCGGTCCAGCACCTCGGCGGAGTTGCCCGCCTCGCGGACCGCCGAGGTGGCGAACGCCATCAGGTCCTCGCAGCCCAGCCGGGCCGCCGACGCCTTGGTGGCGGCGACCGCCCGGACCAGCCGGTCCGCGCCCACCTTGGTGAGCTGGCCGTCGCCGTCGAGCTGCTCGGCGAGCCGCAGGACGGACTTCTCCGAACTCATCGGCGTGGGGTGGGCACCCCGATGAGCGTCCACCACCAACAGGTGGACGGTGTTGGACCCCACATCAAGGACCCCGAGGCGCACGGCGTGCACCGTACCCGGTCGGGGCGGTCAGGACTCGAACTTGTAACCCAGTCCGCGCACGGTCACCAGGTGGCGCGGGGTCGACGGGTCCGGCTCGATCTTCGAGCGCAACCGCTTGACGTGCACGTCCAGGGTCTTGGTGTCGCCGACGTAGTCCGCGCCCCACACCCGGTCGATGAGCTGGCCGCGGGTGAGCACCCGGCCGACGTTGCGCAGCAGGTACTCCAGGAGGTCGAACTCCTTCAGCGGCAGGTTCACCTCAGCGCCGTCGACGGTCACCACGTGCCGCTCGACGTCCATCCGCACCGGCCCGGCCTCCAGGACCTGCGGCAACAGCTCCTCGGACTCGCCGCCGCGGCGCAGCACCGCCCGGATGCGGGCGATCAGCTCGCGCGCCGAGTAGGGCTTGGTGACGTAGTCGTCCGCGCCCAGCTCCAAGCCGACGACCTTGTCGATCTCGCTGTCCCGGGCCGTGACCATGATCACGGGGACGGCGGAGCGGGCCCGCAGCTGCTTGCACACGTCGGTGCCGCTCATGCCGGGCAGCATGAGGTCCAGCAGGACGATGTCGGCGCCGTTGCGGTCGAACTCCTCCAGCGCCTCCTGGCCGGTGGCCGCGAGCGCCGCGGTGAAGCCCTCCTTGCGCAGCAGGAAGGCGAGCGGATCGGCGAAGGACTCCTCGTCCTCCACGATGAGCACCCTGGTCACAGCTCTCCTCCGGGTTTGCCCGCGCTGGTCGGCACAGGGACAGCGAGTTCCGGCTTGGGTAGGTCGGTGGTCTGCTCTTCCCGGTCGGGGTGCGCCGGGATGCGCAGGGTGAAGGTCGAGCCGGTGCCGGGCAGGCTCCACAGCTTGACCTCGCCGCCGTGGTTCGCGGCGACGTGCTTGACGATCGCGAGGCCCAGGCCGGTGCCGCCGGTGGCGCGCGACCGGGCCTTGTCCACGCGGTAGAACCGCTCGAACACGCGGGTCTGCTGGTCCTCGGCGATGCCGATGCCCCGGTCGGTGACCGCGATCTCCACGTACCCGCCGACGAGTTTGCGGCTGACCGAGACGGGGCTGCCCGGCGGCGAGTAGGCGACCGCGTTGTCCAGCAGGTTGCTCAACGCGGTGACCAGCAGGGTCCGGTCGCCCTCGACCTCCAGGCCGCTGGGCTCGTCGGTGGTGATCTCGATGCCCGCGGACTCGGCGGCGAGCTTGGAGCGGCCCATCGCCTCGCTGACCACCACGTCGATGTCGACCCGGTTCAGCTCGGGCAGCTTCTCCGCGCCCTGGAGCCGGGACAGCGCGATCAGCTCGGTGACCAGGGTGCCCAGGCGGGTGGCCTCCTGCATGATCTTCGCGCTGAACCGGCGGACCTCCTCCTGGTCGTCGGAGGCGTCCAGGACGGCCTCGGCGAGCAGGGCGAGCGCGCCCACCGGGGTCTTCAGCTCGTGGCTGACGTTGGCGACGAAGTCCCGGCGGGTCGCCTCCAGCCGGACCGAGTCCGACTCGTCGGAGGCCTCCACGACCACGAACCCGTCGGTCAGCACCTTGACGGTGGCGTGCACGGCTTCCGGCTGGCGGCCCTTGACCTCCAGCGGCGAGACGTCCACGTGGACGACCTCGCCGCTCTGCCGGGTGAGTTCGGCGGCGCGGCGGGCCCGGTCGTCCACGCGGTTGTTCCGCACGACGCCGAGTTCCTCGGCGCGCGGGTTGTGCAGGACGACGTCGCCGAAGACGTTGAGGACGACGATCCCGTCGTGGGAGGACTGGACCACCATGGCCATGAGGTCGGCGACGGTGAGGCCGGTCGGCCGCTGCGCCTTGCCGCTTCCGGTGGCGCGTCCCACGAGGAACGCCGCACCGCCGATCAGCAGAGCGCCGATCGACAGGACGAGGTAACCCGTTGCGGTCACAGAGGCATCGTAAGCAGGTCAGGGCGGGTACGGCCTAGTCCGCAGGCGTGGTTCGTGACTCCTGCGACACTGTCCAGGTCCGATGTTCTCCGCCCAGTCGGTTCTAGTTCACCCAATCGTGTCCAAGCGGGTCAGGTCGTGTTCGGACAGACGCAGTGTGGCGGACGCCAGGTTCTCTTCCAGGTGTCGTTCGGACGACGTGCCGGGGATGAGCAGGACGTTGGGCGAGCGGTGCTGTGTTCGATGGCGCCGCCTCCGGCGTCGCGGCGAGGCCCTGTTTGACGGCGCCGCCTCCGGCGTCGCGGCGAGGCCGCCTGAAAGTCGGCTCATCGGGCTGTGTTTCTCGACGATCGAAAAACGTGATCGTCGAGAAACACAGCCCGACAAGCCGACGCGGCCTCGCGCTGTGGTGACCGGAGTGGAGGCGGTCGGCGGCGGTGCGACCGACGAGGCGGCGGGGCGACCGACGAGGCGGCGGCACGCGCGCTCGGGATGTCCGTGCGCACGTACCGCCGCCGCGTGGCCGAGCTGATGTCCACCCTGGGCGCGTCGTCGCGGTTCCAGGCGGGGGTTCGGGCCCGGGACCCGGGGCTGGTCTAGCGGCCCTGGTTGGCCACGGCCTTGATCGCGTCCGCGGCGGCGTCCGGGTCGAGGTAGGTGCCGCCCGGCGTGACCGGGCGCAGGTCCTCGTCCAGGTCGTAGCGCAGCGGGATGCCGGTGGGGATGTTCAGGCCCGCGATGGCCTCGTCGGAGATGCCGTCGAGGTGCTTGACCAGCGCCCGCAGCGAGTTGCCGTGCGCGGCGACCAGCACGGTCTTGCCCGCCCGCAGGTCGGGGACGATGGCCGTCTCCCAGTACGGGATCATCCGCTTCACCACGTCCAGCAGGCACTCCGTGAGCGGCAGGTCCGGGCCCAGGTCGGCGTAGCGCGGGTCGGTGTCCTGGCTGAACTCCGTGCCGGGCTCGATGGGCGGCGGCGGGGTGTCGTAGGACCGGCGCCAGAGCATGAACTGCTCCTCGCCGAACTCCTCCAGGGTCTGCTTCTTGTTCTTGCCCTGCAACGCACCGTAGTGGCGCTCGTTCAGGCGCCAGTCGCGCTTCACGGGGATCCAGTGCCGGTCGGCCGCGTCCAGCGCCAGGTTGGCCGTGGAGATGGCGCGGCGCATCAGGGACGTGTGCACGACCTCCGGCAGCAGGTTCGCCTCGCGCAGCAGCACGCCGCCGCGCTGCGCCTCCCGCACGCCCTTCTCGGACAGGGGGACGTCCACCCAGCCGGTGAACAGGTTCTCCGCGTTCCAGACGCTCTCGCCGTGGCGGAGCAGCACCAGGGTTCCGACAGCCATGGCCGCAAGCCTGCCAGATGACCGGCCGCCGGTCGCATCCGCTGTGACAGCCGACGCTTGATCGTTGCAGTTGACCTCTAGTTAGCTGGAGATCCTAGCCTCGGGAGCATGACATTCTTGGTGACCGGTGCCACCGGCAAGGCGGGCCGCGAGGTCGTCGCACACCTGCGGCGCGGGGGACACCCGGTGCGCGCGCTGACCCGGGACGCGCGGCGGGCCGGGTTGACGGGGGTCGAGGTCGTCGAGGGCGACCTGATGCGGCCCGAGACGCTGGAGACGGCGTTCAAGGGCGTGACGGGGGTCCACCTGCTCACGATCGGCGGCGACGACTACGCGACGCTGACCACCGGACCGGAGATCGTCCGGCTGGCGACCGAGGCGGGCGTGCGGCGGATCTCCGTGCTGTGGAACGGTTTCTGGGGTCCGGTGGAGCAGGCGGTGGCGACCTCCGGTCTGGAGTGGACGGTCCTGGAGGCGATGGACTTCTACGCCAACACGTTCACCTGGGCGGAACGGCTGCGGACGAGCGGCGTGCTGGACGAGCCGTTCGCGGACGTGGGGACCGCGGGGGTGGACGAGGCGGACGTCGGCGCCGTGTCGGCGGCCGTCCTGACGTCCAGCGGGCACGGCGGGCAGCGCTACGCGGTGACCGGGCCGGAAGTGCTGTCGTCACGGGACAAGCTGCGGATCATCGGGGACGCGGTCGGGCAGCGGTACACGTTCGACGAGTTGACCCGGCAGCAGGCGTTGGACCGGTACACGGCGGGCGGGATGGAGGTCGAGATGGCCGAGTTCCTCCTGGACTGGCACGGCCACCCACCCGCCGCCGCGGCCCAGGTGTCCCCCGTGGTCGAGAACCTCCTGGGCCGCCCGCCACGCGACTTCACCACCTGGGCGGCGGAAAACGCCGCCTCGTTCCGCTAGCCGCGCGCCTTCGGCTCCAAGGCCCGGGTCAGCCGGCCGCAGATCCGCCTGACCCGGGCTGGTGACCAACGATCAGCCGACCTCGCGCGCCCGCAGGTCCTTGCGCAGGATCTTCCCGGAGGCCGACTTCGGGATGGCCTCGATGAACTCGACCACCCGCACCTTCTTGTGCGGAGCCACCTGGGCCGCAACGAACTCCATCACCCCGGCCCCGTCCAGCGACGACCCCGGCTGGAGCACGACGAACGCCTTGGGCACCTCCTCGCCCTCCTCGTCCCGCACGCCCACCACGGCCGCGTCGGCGATCTCCTCGTGGGTCAGCAGCAGGGCCTCCAGCTCCGCCGGCGGCACCTGGTAGCCCTTGTACTTGATCAGCTCCTTCACCCGGTCCACGATGCTGACCAGGCCGTCCTCGTCGATCACGCCCACGTCGCCGGTGTGCAGCCAGCCGTCGTCGTCCAGGGTCACGGCGGTCGCGTCGGGGTTGTTCAGGTAGCCCTTCATGACGTTCGGGCCGCGGCACCACAGTTCGCCGCGTTCGCCGACGCCCACGTCTTCACCGGTCGCCGGGTCGACGAAGCGGCATTCCATGTTCGGCGCGATGACGCCGACGGTGCCGACGGAGATGTCGTCGCGGCCGTCCGGGATGGCGTGGCTGACCGGGCTCATCTCGGTCATCCCATAGCCCTGCGACACCCGGCAGCCCAGGCGCTTGGACACCGCGGCGGCGAGGTCGACGTCCAGCGGGGCGGCGCCGGAGAAGATGGTGTCGATCGCGGACAGGTCGTACTGGTCGACCAGCGGGTGCTTGGCCAGCGCCACGGCCACCGGCGGGGCGATGTACACGCGGTTGGTGCGGTGGTCCTGGATGACCCGGAGGAACTCCGGCAGGTCGAACTTCGGCATGGTCACGACGGTCGCGCCGACGTACAGGCCGTTGTTCATCAGCACCTGCATGCCGTAGATGTGGAAGAACGGCAGCACGGCCAGGATCCGGGTCTCCGCGCCCACCTTGAGCAGCGGCCCGCACTGGACGATGTTGGCCACCAGGTTGCGGTGGGTCAGCATCACGCCCTTGGCCCGGCCGGTGGTGCCGGACGAGTACGGCAGCACGGCGATGTCCTCGGCCGCGTCCACCGACACGTCGGGCACCGGACCGGTCGAGGCCAGCAACTCGGCCAGGCTCGAGTAGCCCTCGGCCTGGTCGAGCACGACGACGTCGGTCACGCCCGCCTTCTCCGCGCCCGGAGCGGCGTTCGGGAGCAGCACGGACACCGTGAACAGCATCTTCGCGCCCGCGTCGGCGAGCTGGTGCGCGACCTCGTCGGCGGTGTACAGCGCGTTGATCGTGGTGGCGGTCGCGCCGGCGCGGAGGATGCCGTGGAAGACGACCGCGTAGTACGGGGTGTTCGGGCTGAGGATGCCGACCACGTCGCCCTTGCCGATGCCCCGCTCGGCCAGGGCCGCCGCGAGCCGGTCTACCGCACCCGCGAGCTGCCGGTAGGTGAGCGACGCGCCCGAGGAGCCGTCGACGAGCGCGACCCGGTCGGCGCGGTCGCCGAGGTCGGCGAACAGCAGCTCGTGCAGCGAGACGTCCGGAACCTCGACATCGGGGAATGGACTGCGGAAGACCATGCGGCGACCCCACTACTCGTAAGTAACTGCGATGTCGCCATCGTGAGCCACGGCACAAACCAGGTCAAGGCACGCGCATGATCACAGAGAAGTTACTTAACGCGGCTAAGAACACTCGAATGGAGTAGCGCCAGGTCTTGTGGTGATCGCCGGCGATCTGCCAAGTTGACAGGGCCCAACGGGTCGGCTCCCACGCACTCAGACGACCTGTTCGGCACCACCGCGGTTCGCCATCCCCCCGTCGAACCGTGGCCCGCTGGGATTGTCGGGCTCCCCCCGCCCGCATCCCCAGGTAGCGGGGACTGACGCGGGGCGGCTTGACTCGCGACTCCCCCTCTCTCCCAAGCCGCCCCGCGCTCCACCTACTCTGCGTGGGCGTTTGCTCAGGGAACGCTCTTCCGGGTGACCAACGTTCGACGGTTGCGCCGCCACACCAGGTAGGCGATCACGGGCACGCCGAGCACCACCGCGAACGGCAGCACCGCGCCGAGCACCACCAGCAGCCACGACACCGCGCCCACCAGCGCGTCCCAGCCCCCGCCGAACGCGCTGAGGAACGTGGGCTCCTCCTCCTCCTTCGGCGCCTCCGGCGGTGCGGACTTCTGGTTCACCGTGACGGTCAACGTCGACATGGCGACCTGGCCCTTGAGCGTGTCGTACCGGCGCTGCAGCGACTCCAGCTCGGACTGCCGCTTGGTCAGCTCAGCCTCGATCGTGGTGATCTCCGCCGTGCTCCCGGCCCGCTCCAGCAGCCCGCGCACCCGCTCCACGCTGGCCCGCTGGTTGGCCAGCCGCGCCTCGACGTCCACGACCTGCTCGGTGACGTCCTCGCTCTTCAGGTCGCGCCGCACCACCTCGGTGTCGGGCAGCAGGTCGAAGTCCGTGAGCACCGCGTCCAGCCGGTCGCCGGGCACCCGCAGGGTCACCGTGCCCTGCGTCTTGGTCGCGTTCTCCTGCGCCGGGTAGCCGCCCTTGTCCAGCACCAGCTTCTTGACCTGGCCCAGGACCCCGGTGACGTCGGTCGTCCGCAGCTCCACCGAGGCGGTGCGCACGAGCTGCCGCTCCTGCTGCACCGCGCCGGTGTTCTGCACCTCGCCCTTGGCCGGCTCGCCCGGCTTGCCCTGCTGCGGCGTCGGCGCACCCTGCTGCGGGGCCACCCGAGCGTCGGCAGCCTCCCCGCTGCCGCTGGTGGTCATGCCCGACTCCGCCGAACACCCGGCCAGCGCCAAGGCCGCTAACGCGGCGATGGCGAACCCCGTGCGTCTGCCCATGTCCCCTCCCTGGGTGGCTTGTGTCACCCGGCAGACGGAACACCGACAACGGTCAGTTGCGCCTCAATCGATCACGATTCGGACACCAGGTGCTGGAATGCCTTCAAGTTCGCCAGCGATTCGCCGCGCGACACGCGCCAGTCCCACTCGCGTTGGATGGCGCCCTTGAACCCGATCTCCAGCAACGTGTTGAAGTCGCCGTCCGCGGCCTCCACGACCTGCCCGAGCACCCGGTCCAGCTCCTCCGGCGTCACCGCGTGCAGGGCGATCCGCCCCACCAGGTAGATGTCGCCGCGGGTGTCGATCGTGTAGTGCACGCCGTAGAGCTTCGCGTTGCGGCGCAACAGGAAGCGGAACACGTCCTCGTGCGCTTCGTCCGGGTTGCGGCACACGAACGCCTCGACCACCAGGGCGTGCCGGCCGACGACCAGCCAGCAGTTGGTCTGGAGCTTCTTCGTGCCGGGCAGGGTCACGAAGAACTTGCCGGGCTGCTCGTGCCGGTAGGCCAGCTCCCGGTCGTCCAAAGCGGACGCGATGGTCTCGTCCAGGCTCAATCGAACACCTCCTCGCGGAACACGTCCCGGGCTTGGGCGTACCCCGCGAGCAGTGAATCAGTCGTGCGGTCCCAGGAGAACCGGCGGGCGTGGCCCACGGCGTTGCTCGCCAGCTCCTCCCGGAACGCGGGGTGCAGCACGACCTGCGCCAGCCTCCGGCCCCACGCGGCTGGCTCGTGGCCCACGACCAGCAGACCGGACACGCCGTCGCGCACGGCCACCGGCAGCCCGCCGACCTCCGCCGCGACCACGGGCGTGCCGCACGCCTGCGCCTCCAGCGCCACCAGCCCGAACGACTCGTTGTGGCTGGGCACGACCACCACGTCCGCCGCCCGGTACACCCGGGCCAGCGCGTCGCCGCCCTGCGGCGGCAGGAACCGCACCACGTCCGCGATGCCCAGCTCACCGGCCAGCAGCTTCAGGTCCTCGGGCGTCTTCATGCCCGACCCCGACGGCCCGCCGACGACCAGCACGACCAGGCGGTCCCGCACCCCGGGTTCCCGCGCCAGCAGGTCCGCGGCGGCCTTGAGCAGCACGTCCGGCGCCTTCAACGGCTGGATGCGGCCCACGAACGCGAGCACCACGGCGTCCGGCCGCAGGTCCAGCGCCGCTCGCGCGGCCTCCCGGTCGCCGGGCGCGAACCGGTCGAGGTCGACCCCCGGCGGCACGACCGCGACCTTGGCCGGGTCGGCGTCGTAGAGCTTGATCAGCTCGCCCGCCTCCACGTCGGTGTTGGCGACCAGCAGGTCCGCCTCGGCGGCCACCTGCTCCTCGCCGATCACCCGCATCCTGGGCTCGGGCGTGTCGCACGAGGCCAGGTTGGCGTTCTTGACCTTGGCCAGGGTGTGCGCGGTGTGCACCAGCGGCACGCCCCAGCGCTCCCGGGCCAGCCACCCGACCTGGCCGGACAGCCAGTAGTGCGAGTGGACGACGTCGTAGTGGCCGGGGTCGTGGCGGGCCTCGGCGCGCAGCACGCCCGCGGTGAACGCGCACAACTGGCCCGGCAGCTCCTCCTTGCCCAGGCCCTCGAACGGACCGGCCACGACGTGCCGCACTTTCACGCCCGGCGCGAGTTCGGCGACCGGCGGCAGGTCCGAGGACGTGGCGCGGGTGAAGATCTCCACCTCCACGCCACGCCGGGCCATCCGGACGGCGGTCTGCACGATGTAGACGTTCATGCCGCCCGCGTCGCCCGTGCCCGGCTGCTCCAGCGGCGAGGTGTGCACCGACAGCACCGCGACCCGCTTCACCGCGCGACCCCCGCGGTGTGCGCCACGAACGCGGCGAGGTCGGCGTTGAACCGCTCCGGCTGCTCCAGGAACGGCGCGTGCCCGGTGTTCTCGTAGTGCCGCAACTCGGCTCCGGGGATCGTGGCCGCCGCGTACGCCCCGGCGGCCGGGTCCACCACCTCGTCGGCGGTGCCGTGCACCACCAGTGTCGGCTTGTCCACCGCCCGCAGCACCTCGGCGGACCCGACGTCCCGCCGGAACAGCGCCGCGCGCACCCGGGCCGGCACCCGCAGGGCCGTCCCGAGCATCCACTGCCGGGTCGGCCCGTCGAACCGGCCCTGGCGCTCGTAGAACTCGGCCAGCGCGGGCACCGCCACCGCCGGGTCCTCGGACAACCCGGCGGGCAGCGCCGCGCGCATCGCGGGCCCGGTCGCACCGCCCGGACGGCCCCGGCCGATCTCGGTGATGGCGCCCACCAGCACCAGCCCGCGCACGTCGGCCGTGCCGAAGGCGCGCAGGTAGTCGGTGATCACCAGGCCGCCGTAGGACCAGCCGACCAGCACCGCCGGCCCGGTGTGGTCCAGCACCGCCCGCAGGTCGCGCGCCCACGCCGCCGAGTCGCCGTAACCGTCGTCCGGCGCGTCGGAGGAGCCGTGTCCGCGCAGGTCGAGCGCGTGCGCGCGGAAGGACGGGTCGGCGAGCTGGTGCGACCACGCCTCCCCGGACTGCGCCCAGCCGTGCACCAGCACCACCGCCGGCCCGTCGGTCGGGCTCTGCCGGACGGCGAGCCGCACGCCCTCGGCGGTGAGGAGAGTAGTCAGCACGACGTACGTCAACGCTGGGATGACCCCATCGCTTCCCGATGGAACCCGACGTCACACCCGGCCCTGCTAGCCTGGACCCGGAGTGGATCTTCGAGCGCCGAGGAGCTGGTGACCATGGCTGCCTACAGCCGTCTTCAGCCTGCCCTCACCCGGTCGACGCGCCCCTGAGCGCGCGACCCCTCTTCGAAGAACCCGGAGCACATCCCTTGATCACCACTGATCGTCTCGACCTGCCCGCGTGGACCGATGCCGACCTCGCCGCCGTCGCGGCGGGCGCCCGGCGGGCCCGCTGGGCGCCGGACTTCCCCGCCGACGGCGACCGCTTCATCGCCGGGCTGCTCGGCGACCGGCCGGAGTGGCGCGGCGAGTTCGGCCACCGCCTGCTCGTGGAACGCGCCACCGGCCTGGTCGTCGGCTCGATCGGCCTGTTCTGGCCGCCGTCCGACGGCCGCCTGGAGATCGGCTACGGCGTCGTTCCGTCACGCCGGGGCCTGGGGTACGCCACCGAGGCCACCCGGGCGCTGGCGGCCCACGCCCTCACCGCGCCCGGCGTGACCGTCGTCCACGCGGGCGTCGACCCGGCCAACCCGGCGTCGGTCCGCGTGCTGGTGAAGGCGGGTTTCGCGCCCGTCGACGCCGACCTGTACGAGTTCAGCTAGGCGAAAGGCCCGGTGGCTCTCGGTGAGCCACCGGGCCTCTCCGGGCGTTCAGAGGGCGGACATCGTCTGCCACTGGGCCCACGGGATCTGCCAGTCGTACCAGTCGTACTGGGCGGGCAGCGTGGTGATCGAGCCGGTGACCTCCACCGGGTCGCCCACCAGGGCGCTGTCGTAGTAGGCCTTGGCGTCGGCCTCCAGCAGGTTCGCGCAGCCGTGGGAGGTGTTGGCGCGACCGATGTTGCCCGCGTTGTCGTTGTTCTCGTGGATGAACTCGCCGTGGTTGGAGAAGCGGACGGCCCACTTCTTCAGCACGTTGGTGTAGCCGTAGCGCGGGTTGTCGAAGCTGAACTGCGGGTCCTTCTGCATGACCACGAACGTGCCGTTCGGGGTGGTCAGCTCCGGGTCCGCGTCCCGGCCGAAGGACGCCGGGTAGCTGGCCACCTGCTGCCCGTCGCGCTCCACCACGAGCTGGTGCGACGGCGTGTGGATCTTGACGAGCTGGTGCCGGCCGATGGTGAAGTCGCTGGTCACGTCGGCCTTGCCGAACGCGCCGCCGCCGTACGGGACGCCGTAGAGCTTGGCCTCGACGTGCACCTTGGTGTTCGCGGGCCAGTACTTCTCCGGCCGGTAGTGCACCTCGCGGGAGTTCAGCCAGGCCCAACTGCCCTTGACGTTCGCGGAGTTGGTGACGGTGAGGGCCTTCTCGGCGCCGGCCCGGTCGGTCACGTCCGCCTCGAACTTGACCATGATCGGGACGGCGACGCCGACGGTCTGGTCGTCGCCGGGGAACAGCGTGGCGCGGACCTGGGAGGCCGGGGTGAGCGTGGTGAACGCGCCCTTCAGCTCGACCTTCTTGCCGTCGGTGCCGGTGGCCTTGCCCGCGTAGGTGTAGCTCTTGCCAAAGCCCAGCGGTTCGGTGTTGGACCAGGACTTCTTGTCGCCGGAGACCTTGCCCTCGACGGCCTTGCCCTCGGGGTTGGTCAGCGTGACCTGGTCGATGGTGCCCTCGGCGACGGTGACCTGGACCGGCTGGTTGACCGGCACGTCGGTCGCCCCGTCGGCGGGCGCGGTGGTGAACTTCGCCACCGGCGGCTTGTCGCCGCCCTCGGGCTTTGCCGACCCGGGCTCGACCTCGGCGGAACACCCGGCCAGCACGAGGCCCGCCAGCAGCAGGGCCGTGACTCTCTTGCGCACTTCGACCTCCCGAAGGAAAGGACGCGCACTGCGGCTTTCGGTGCAGGTGACTCCCGTCACAACCCTAGGATCACCGCTGTGACCCGTCCTATCGCAGTAGTCACCGGAGCCAGCGCGGGAATCGGCGAGGCCACCGCGCGCAGGCTCGCCGCCGAGGGCTTCCACGTCGTGCTCGGCGCCCGACGGCTCGACCTCCTCAAGACTATCGCGGACGACGTCGACGGCACGGCGGTCGAGCTGGATGTGACCTCCGTCGAGTCGGTGTCGGCCTTCCTGGACGCCGTGCCGTCCGCCCGGGTGCTCGTCAACAACGCGGGCGGCGCGCGCGGGCTGGACCCGGTGGCGTCCGCCGACGAGGACGACTGGCGGTGGATGTGGGAGACCAACGTCCTGGGCACGCTGCGGGTCACCAAGGGCCTGCTGCCGAAGTTGATCGAGTCCGGTGACGGGCACATCGTGACCGTGACGTCGGTGGCCGCGTACGAGGCGTACGACAACGGGTCGGGGTACACGTCGGCGAAGCACGCCCAGTCGGCGCTGCACCGGACGCTACGCGGTGAGCTGCTCGGGCAGCCGGTGCGGATCACCGAGGTGCTGCCGGGGATGGTGGAGACGGACTTCTCGGTGAACCGGTTCGCGGGCGACGCGGAGCGGGCGGCGGCGGTGTACGCGGGCGTCGAGCCGTTGACCGCGGACGACGTGGCGGACGTGATCGCGTTCGCGGTGACCCGGCCGTCGCACGTGAACCTGGACCAGGTCGTCATGAAGCCGCGGGCGCAGGCGTCCGCGACCCGGGTGCACCGGTCCCAGGTACCCTGAGTGTCCTAAGTGGACTTCTTGACGATCAGGTCGACGTCGAGCTGGTCGAGGACGTCGGCGATCGGGTTGGCGAAGCCCCGCTTGTCGCTGCCACCGCAGTAGAGGCCCACCACCCGGTTGTCGTCGTCCAGCAGCACCGCGCCGGAGTCGCCGTGGTCCGCGAACGGCCCTTCGACCCGGATCTGGTCGCGGAGGGTGCGAACGCCCAGGCCCGCGCCGAAGTCGAGCGTGATGGTCGCGTCGACCGATGCCACCACGCCTTCCGTCAGCGCGGTGGTCCGCCCGCGCTTGCGCACCCGTTGACCGACCTTGGCTTTGCCTTGCCCCGCAACGGGTCCGACCCCGAACACCGCCGGCCGCACCCGAGGGGTGGTCAGCAGGATCGCTGCGGCGTCGACACTTCCCGCCAGCGCCGCCCGGGCCAGGACGCCGATCTGGTCCCGGTAGGGGTGGCCGCCGTCGACCCGGGAGGGGTGGACCATCGGGTCGCCCACCGCCCAGGCGTCGTCCACGCAGGCCACGTGGAAGGCCGTCAACGCCATGGTCCGCCGCCGGTTCCGCGGTGTGACCAGCGCGCCCAGGGTGCCCGCGACCAGGTAGTCGTCGGCTTCGGGCACGTCCGGCGGCACGAACCGAACCGCCCGACTGGGCCCGATCCCGATGCCACCGGCGAGCACGTCGTGCCGCTCGGCCCCGCTGACCCCTTCCGGGGAGGCGAGGGTGTGGTGGGGGTAGAAGACGTCCTCCACGACATCCGTTGGCACACCGAGGACTTCCGACGGAATGGTGAACTGCGCCGCGTCCTTCTTCTCGCGCACGAACACCACCACAGCCGGCACCCCGGTCCGCGCCCCCCGGACCACTTTCTCCCCGACATCCACCCCGACCACCCCGGGCCGGCCGAGAAAGTCCCCCTCGACCAACCGCTTGATGGCCAGAACCACCCCACGCCCGCCGCCCACCATGACGACCTCCAACAGGGACCTCTGCCTTCCATGAAACGCGCGGGGTGAGGTTTCGTCACACTTGGTCACCCGTTCGGCTCTGTCTGATTGCGCCGCCTTCGTCGTCGCGGAGCGAGGCCGCCCCGCTGTCGGCTCATCGCGCCGATTTCCCGCCGATCAGCTTTTCCGATCCGCGGGAAATCGGCGCGACAAGCCGACGCGGCCTCACTCGTGCGGGCCGGGCGGCCAGGGGGTGGGGTTACGAGCGTGGGGGGTCAGAGGGTGCAGTTGACCAGGACGGGTTCGGGGTGGAGTTCCACGCCGAAGGTTGTTCGGACGCCGTCGCGGACCTCGCGCGCCAGGTCCAGCAAGTCCTCGGTGCTCGCCCCTCCCCGGTTGGTCAACGCCAATGTGTGCTTGCCGGACAGAGCCACCCGCCCGCCCGGACCCCGATGCCCCTTCGTGAAGCCTGCGCGTTCGATCAGCCACGCCGCCGACAGCTTGCTCGTGCCCGCGCCACCCGGGTACGTCGGGACGTCGACGTGCCTGCCCAGCCGTTCGGCGATGCGGATCAGCACGCTGGACAGGGTCGAGGCGTCCAGGACCGGGTTGGTGAAGAACGAACCCGCGCTCCACGTGTCGTGGTCCGTCGGGTCCAGGACCATGCCCTTGCCCCGCCGCAGGTCCAAGACCGCCTTGCGGGCCGCGTCGGCCGGCACGCGATCGCCCTGGGTCACGCCCAGGACCCGCGCCAGCTCGGCGTAGCGGATGGGTGCCGACTGGCCGCCGGAGGTCAGGGCGAACCTCGCCCGCAGCACCACGGCGTGGTCGGCGCCCTTCAGGACGCTGGTCCGGTACGCCAAACCCAGGTCCTGCGCGGGGACCTGGTGGACCCGCCCAGTTCGACGGTCCAACAGGTCGACCGAGGTCAGGACCTGCGAGATCTCCACGCCGTACGCGCCGACGTTCTGCACCGGGGTCGCCCCCACCAGGCCCGGGATGCCGGACAGGCACTCCAGGCCGCCCAACCCCTGCGCCACGGCCTCGGCCACGACCGAGTCCCAGTCCTCGCCCGCTTCGACCGTCAACTGCACCAGCCCGTCGCCCAACGGGTCCAGGCGACGACCGCGGGTGCCCACCTGGACCACCGTCCCGGCGAAGCCGATGTCGGACACCACCAGGTTCGAACCGCCGCCCAGCAGGAGCAGCGGTTCGCCGGAGGCGTCCAGCGTGCGCACGGTCTCGACCAGCTCGGCGGCCGTCGTGGCGCGCACGAAACGGGCCGCGGGGCCGCCTAGCCGCAGCGTGGTGTGCTCGGCCAGCCGCACGTGGGTGCTGGACAGCGGGGTGGTCACGGGCGTCAACGGTAGCCTCCGCGGCATGGCACGCCGCATCGAGCACCTGACGACGTCCCGCTGGCCCGCATCGGACGTCTACTCCGCCCTCGTCGACGAGTCCTACCTGCGCGACCGCCTCGACGTCCTCGGCGGCACCGGCGCGGAGCTGATCGCGTTCGACAAGGCCGACGGCACCACGTCCTACCAGCTCAAGCAGGGTGTGCCCGCGGACAGGCTGCCCGCGATGGCACGCGGTGCGCTCGGCGGCGACCTGATCATCACCCGCGCTGAGTCGTGGACCGACGCCGGCTACACCGGCACGGTCGAGGTGACCCTCAACGGCGTCCCCGGCCGCCTCGACGGCACGATCACCGTGACCGACGCCGCCGGCGGTGGGAGCGAACTCACCCTCGTGGGTCAGGTCAAGGTGAGCATCCCGCTCATGGGCGGCAAGCTGGAGTCGATGATCGCCGAGCAGGTCGCCCTCCTGCTGGACAAGGAATCCGAGTTCACCGCCGAATGGCTCGCACGCCGCGCCTAGCGGCGGGCCGGGCCCGTGCGCTCGGCCTGCCGACCCGGGGGACGACCAACCCGAACCGGCTCCGCCGTGTCGACCGGTGGGTTGAACATTCCTACGGTTCACTTGTTCAACAATCCGACGATCCTCTTGTAGTCGACCTCGGATACGGGTCGTCGCCGGTCACCACGGTGGAGATGGCCTCACGGCTGCGCCACCTGAACCCGAAGCTGCGGGTGCTCGGGCTCGAACTGGACGCCGAACGGGTCGCGGCGGGCGAAGCCGTGGCCGACCCGCCGTGGCTGGAGTTCCGGCGCGGCGGGTTCGAGCTGGCCGGACGCCGGCCGCTGCTGCTGCGCGCGTTCAACGTCCTCCGCCAGTACACCGAGGAGCAGGCCACCGAGGCGTGGGCGACGATGGTCGGCCGGCTGGCGCCCGGCGGCGTCCTGGTCGAGGGGACGTGCGACGAGATCGGGCGCCGGTGCTCGTGGGTCGCGCTGACGGCGGAGGGGCCGCAGACCTTCACCCTGTCGTGCCTGCCGAAGGACATCGAGACGCCGGGTGACCTGGCCGAACGGCTGCCCAAGGCGTTGATCCACCGCAACGTGCCCGGCGAACGGGTCCATGCGCTGCTCAGCGAGTTGGATGCGTGCTGGGCCACGGCCGCGGCCTTCGCCCCGTTCGGCCCTCGGGCCCGGTGGGTGGAGGCGGTTCGGCTGCTCAGCGCGCGGTGGCCGGTGCTGGACGACCGGAAGCGGTGGCGGCTCGGGGAGGTCACCGTGCCGTGGGAGTCGGTCCGCCCATAGGCGGGGCCGCTCTAGGTGGTGCCGTGAGCGGGGCAGGCGTAGGTGGGCGGCCGTCGGTGGGCGGCCGTCGGTGCGCGGCCGTCGGTGCGCGGCCGTCGGTGGGGCGGCCGTCGGTGGGGCGGCCGTCGGTGGGGCGGCCGTCGGTGGGGCGGGCATGGGGTGGGGCGGGCATGGCGGGGGTGGCCCGAGGCGCCGAAGGGGTGGGAGTGGCCCGAGGCGCCGGTGGGGTGGGAGTGGCCCGAGGCGCCGGTGGGGTGGGACGGCTCTAGGCTCGGGTGGGTGGAGCACCACGACTACCTCGCGCACGCCCGCGCCGAGTACCGGGCGATGCGCGCCGCCGTCCTCTCCGTCGGGCCGGACGTGCCGGTGCCGACGTGCCCCGGCTGGACCGTCCACAAGCTCGTCGACCACATCACCGGGGTCCACTCGTGGGCGCTCAACGCCCTGCACACCCCCGCCGACGGCCCGCGCCCCAAGGCCACCCCGCGCCCGCAGGACTGGGACGAGCTGCTCACCTGCTGGGACGACCGGTTCACCGAGCTGGAACGGCTGCTGACGAGCCTGGGCCCGGACACGCCGACGTGGACGTTCGTCGGCCCGAAGTCGGCCGGCTTCTGGGCCCGCCGCCAAGCCCACGAGATCGCGATCCACCGCCTGGACGCCGAACACGCCGTCCACGGGCACGAGGTCCCGACCCTGTTGTACGACTCCGAGTTCGCCGCCGACGGCATCGACGAGTTCCTCACCCGCGTGGTGGTGCGCGCCGCCGAGGTGCACCCGATCGAGCGCGAGGGCCGGGTGCTGTTCCACGCCGCCGACGCCGGCCGGACGTGGGAACTCCGCATCGCCCCCGGCCAGATCCCCGACGCCGGTCCCCCGACGGACTCCGCGACCGACGAGGACGCCACCGTCGCGGGCACCGCCGACGCGGTCTACCGGGCCGCGTGGGGCAGGCCGAGCGGGGCCATCGTGTCGGGTGACAGGTCCCTGCTTGAGTCCCTGCCGCGACCGTGAATACTTCTGAACCGTGGTAGAGCGACGCTACGTGATCACCTTCGGCTGCCCGGACCGCACCGGCATCGTGGCCCGGATCTCCTCGTTCCTGGCCGAGCACGGCGGCTGGATCGTCGAGGCCGCCTACCACACCGACCCGACGACCAACTGGTTCTTCACCCGCCAGGAGGTCCGCGCCGACTCGCTGCCGTTCGGCGCGGACGAGCTGCGCGCCCGGTTCGGGCAGGTCGCGCGCGAGTTGGGCGCGAACGCCAACTGGCGGATCAGCGACACCGGCGAGCGCAAGCGCGTGGTGATCCTGGTGTCCAAGGAAGGCCACTGCCTGTACGACCTGCTGGGCCGGGTCGCCTCGCACGAGCTGGACGTGGACGTGGCGGCGGTCATCGGCAACCACGCCGACCTGGCCGGCATCACGCGGGCGCACGGCATCCCGTTCCACCACGTCCCGTTCCCGCCCAACGACCCCGAGGGCAAGCAGGCGGCGTTCGCGCAGCTGCGCCAGCTGGTGGACGCGCACAAGCCGCACGCCGTGGTGCTGGCCCGGTTCATGCAGATCCTGCCGTCGGAGCTGTGCGCGGACTGGGCTGGGCGGGCGTTGAACATCCACCACAGCTTCCTGCCGTCGTTCGTGGGCGCGCGGCCGTACCACCAGGCGCACAGCCGGGGCGTGAAGCTGGTCGGGGCGACCTGCCACTACGTGACGGCGGACCTCGACCAGGGTCCGATCATCGAGCAGGACGTGATCCGGGTGGACCACACCGACTCGATCCCGGACATGGTCCGCAAGGGTCGGGACATCGAGAAGGTCGTGCTGGCGCGCGGGTTGCGCTGGCACCTGGAGGACCGGGTCCTGGTGCACGGCAACCAGACGGTGATCTTCTAGGCGTCCGGACGTAGGCTGCGGCCGTGCGCACCGAGATCACCTCCGCGGCGCAGGTCCGCGCCGCCTCCGACCTGCGTGGCGCGGTCCTTGTGGGCCTCGACCTGGGTGACGACGACCTGCGGGTGCCGCTGGACGGCGCGCTGTTCCTCGGGTGCGTGCTGTCACCGGCGACGCGGCGGCGGGCGGACGCGGCCGGGGCGCTGGTGTTCCCGGACATCCCGGACGTGCCGTACCAGGTGTACCGGTCGTCGCTGTACACGCCGGCGGAGCTGTTCGCCGGGTTCGACCCGGAGCGGCCCGCGTCGTACGCCGACACCCCCGATGCCCGGATCTACCGGCACAGCCGGCAGCAGGGCCACCACCCGGACCCGTTGCACGCCCTCGCCGAGCGCCTGCACGACCACGCGATCACCGAAGCACTGGCCGAGGTTCTGGACGGCGCGCCGGTCGCGGTGATGGGTGGGCACGCGTTGGGGCGTGACACGGCGGGCTACCGGCGTGCGGTCGAACTGGGCGCAGGGCTGGGTGCTGCCGGGTTCACGGTGCTCACGGGGGGTGGGCCGGGTGCGATGGAGGCCGTGCCGCTGGGGGTCCGGGTCGGCCTCGACGAGGGCGTGCTCAACGACCTGGCGCGCGCGCCGAAGTTCGGCGGTGACGCCGAGTCCATCGGCCGCTGGATCGCCGCCTGCCCGACCGACCTGCCCACGTTCGACCGGCCGCGCACGATCGGCATCCCGACCTGGTTCTACGGCCACGAGCCGCCCAACCCCGCGTGCGAGCTGCACGCCAAGTACTTCGCCAACTCGGTCCGCGAAGAGGGCCTGCTGACCGTCGCCACCGGCGGCATCGTCTACACGCCGGGCAGCGCGGGCACCGTCCAGGAGGTCTTCCAGGACTACACCCAGAACCACTACGGGTCGGTCGGTCCGGCCGCGCCGATGGTGTTCCTGGGCAAGGACTTCTGGGTGAACGAGGTCCCGGCCGCGCCCCTGGTGCAGCGGCTGGCGGCGGGGCGCGCGGCCGAGCGCTGGATTCTCGTCACGGACGACGTCGACGAAGCGGTGGAGTTCCTGCGCGGCTACCCCGCCTGACGTGCGAGGTCGTCGAGGACTTCGGCGCCGGGCAGCTTGGCGAGGACTTCGCCGGGCACCAGCAGCTTGCTCCCCCGGATGCCGCTGCCGATCACCAGCTCCGGCGCGGCGGCGACCTCGGGCGACAGCAGGACCGGCCAGTCGGCGGGCAGCCCGACCGGCGTGATGCCGCCGTACTCCATGCCGGTGAGCCGGACCGCGTCGTCCATGGGCGCGAACGACGCCCGCCGCGCGCCCAGCCGACGCCGCACGACGCCGTTCACGTCGGCGCGCGTCGTCGCGAGCACGACGCAGGCGGCGTACCGGACGGTGTCACCCCGCTTGCCCGCGACGATCACGCAGTTCGCGGAGGCCTCCAGCGGTGAGCCGTAGTGGGCGCAGAACTCGGCGGTGTCGGCCAGTGAGGGGTCGATCCCGCTGACCGCGAGGCGGCCGGCGTCGGGCATGGCGCGCAGGGCGTCGGCGACGGGCGCGGCGACCAGGTCCAGCCGGTCGAGCGCGGGGACGGGAGCAAGGGTTCCGGCGATGGTCCACACGGGTTCCATCTTGCCGCGTCCGGGGAGGGCGCTGGAAAGTTGGCTTGAGGTTGACGTTACGTCAACCTCTACCGTCGTTCCAGCAAGGGGAGGTGACGGGGATGGCCTGGTCGATCGCCGAGGTGGCGCGGATGTCGAAGGTGACGTCGCGGACGCTGCGGCACTACGACTCGATCGGTCTGCTCGAACCGGCGTGGACCGGCAGCAACGGCTACCGGTTCTACGAGCGCGAACAACTGCTGCGGCTCCAGCAGATCCTGCTGCTGCGGGACCTGGGGCTGAACCTCGACACGGTCGCCGACGTCCTGGACGGCCGGCACCGCACGGTCGACGTCCTGCGCAACCACCAGCGGTGGCTGCGCGCGGAGCAGGAGCGCCTGGCCCGGTTGAGCGACACCGTCGCCAAGACCATCAGGGAGCTGGAGGGGACTGAGTACACGATGAAGATGGAAGAGCTGTTCGACGGCTTCGACGCCGACCGCCAGGCCCGCTACGAGGCGGAACTGGTCGAGCGCTTCGGCGAGGGCGCGCAGGAGCACATCGACGAGAGCAAGCGCCGTGCGCAGAGCTGGTCCAAGGCCGACGCCGACAAGTTCATGGCGGAGTGGCAGGCCATCGCCAAGGCGTTCGGCGAGCTGTTCGACGCGGGCGCGGCACCGGATTCGCCGGAGGCGCAGGAGGTGACGGACCGGCACTACCGGTGGATCCTGTTGAGCTGGACGCCGAACCGGGAGTCCTACACGGGGCTGGGGCAGCTGTACGTCGACGCGCCGGACTTCAAGGTGCAGTTCGACGCGGACGCTGAGGGGCTCGCCGAGTGGGTTCGTGACGCGATCGCCGCTTACGCGTCCACCCGGCTCTGAGCGTCCGAGCGTAAAAGGGCCTAAAGGCCGAAGGCCTTCAGCGCCTCGCGGTTGAAGGCGGGGAGGTCGTCGGGCTTTCGGCTGGTCACGAGGGTCCAGCCGGCCCGGTGGCAGACCTGGACCTCCAGGTCGTCCCACTGGCCGCCGGCGTTGCGGATGTCCGTGGCCAGGCTGCCGAAGGACGTGAGCTGCTTCCCCCGCACCACGTCCGCCTCGACCAGCAGCCACGGGCCGTGGCAGATCGCGGCGATGGGTTTCCCGGCGGCAACGTGCGCCTTCACGAAACGCACCGCGTCCTTGTCCATGCGCAGGAGGTCGGCGTTGGCCACGCCGCCGGGGATCACCACACCGTCGTAGTCCATCGGGTCGGCGTGGGCGAAGGGGACGTCCACGTCGAACTCGTCGGCCGGGGTGAGGTGTTCGAAGGCCTGGACCCGGCCCAGTTTCGGGGCGAGCAGTCGGGGGACGGCGCCGGCCTTTTCGACGTGGGACCACGGGTCGGTCAGTTCGACCTGCTCGATGCCCTCCGAGTCGACCAGGAATGCGATCTTCTTCTGTTCGGCCATGCCGTTCGGCTACCCGTGCAGGAAGTCGACCAACCACCCGCGGACGTCGGCGCGGTGCGTCAGCCACGACGGGACCAGTTCCAGTCGCCCGTTCGGGAATGCCGCGGCGGTTTCCTTGGCGATGTCCTCGGGGTGCAGCGGGTCCCGGCTCGCGCCCACGACCAGTACGGGAATCCGCACGGCCTCCAGCAGCGTGCGGTCGGGGACGGCGGTCTTGCCGGGCAGTTCGGCCAGTGCGTCATCCAGCCGAGTGAACGCCTGCCGGCGTTCGGCCTGGTACTCCGGCGGCCCGCCGATGACGGTGATCGCGAACTCGCGGGCCAGCCGGCGGCGGGGTTCGTCCAAGACTGCCGGGAGGAGGAGGGCGACCTTCTCGAACGCGGTCGGGTCCTCGGCCAGCAGGGCGATCAGGGCCGCCGAGGTCAGGGAGACGCCGATGGCCTGGGTGGCGCCGGTTTCCCCGGCCACCGCCTTCAGGTCGGCGGCGATGCGGCGGTAGTCCCAGTAGCCGGGTGGGGCATCCGGCGCGTCGCCGTGCGCGGGCAGGGTGACGACGACCTTCGTCCCCCGCAGCCCGGACGTGGGCAGGCGCGCCTCACCGGGGGTGGCGCCGAGGCCGTGGCCGACCAGGGTGACCGGTGTGCCGGACCCGTAGGTCCGGTACGTCACCACCGCGGGCCGCGCTGGACCTCGATCAGGCGGGGCCGCACGTCCACGATGTAGACGATGACCGCCACCAGGCCCGCGAGCCAGAACATCAGCCCGGGACCGGCGAGGCTGAACAGCAGCAGCGCGAACAGGCCGCCGCCGGTGATGCCCAGCCAGGCGGGCTTGGTGAGCCGTTCCGCCGCGGTGAAGGCGTCCGCCCGCTGGGACAGGGCGTGCGCGAACGCGAAAACACCCGTGAACAGCCCGGCGTAGTACGCCAGGAACATCACCCAGATGTCGAGGTACGACACGTCGAGGGCCGGGATGGGGAACAACACGACACCCAGGCTACGTGCTGCGCGGCGGCGGCGTACAGCCGAGACGGGGCGTCCCCGTGCGGAACGCCCCGTGACCTCGGGTCGTCACTTCGTGGTGCCGGGCTTCTTGGCCGTGGTGGAGCGGGTCGTGGCGGGCTTGCGGACCGGCTGGGTGCGCGCGGCGGCGGTGCGGTTCGCGGCCTTGCGGGTGGTGCTGCGGACCTCGTGCGCCACGTCGCCGCCGACCTCGACGACCGTCTCGGCCAGCTTCTCGCTCGCCTCGTCCACGTCGTGCGCGACCTTCTCGCCGGCGGAACGGGTGCGGCGGGTGACCTTGCCCAGGACGTCGTCGGCCAGCTCGCGGGCCTCGGTCGCGGCGGCGCCGGTGCGCTTCTGCGCGGTCTCGACGGCCTCCTCCACCTGGTGCAGGGCCTTCTGCACCTGCGGCTGCGCCTTCAGCTTGTCCAGCGCCTCCTGGCCGTGCTCGGCCAGGAACTGGTACAGGTTCAGCGCGGACTGGGTGTAGGCGTCGACGACCTTGCGCAGCTCGGCCGGGTCGAACTTGTCCTTCAGGCCGGCGAAGTCGGTCGACTCGGCGGCGTTCTTGCTCGCCTCGACGCGCTCCTTGGCCTTGTTCAGCGCGTCGATCACGGCCTTGGCGGCCAGGTCACCGGCGCCCAGGGCGGCCAGCAGCGGCGTCCGGGCGGCGGCCACGGCCTGCTCGCCGGCCTTGCGGAGTTCCTCGGTGGTGGGCAGGTTCGGCATGGAGATCACTCACTCCTCGGTGTGGTCTGTGGTTTTCGCGGCGTTCTCCCGCCGGAACGACTCGTAGACGTCGAGCAGCACCTGCTTCTGCCGCTCGGTCAGGTCCGGGGCGGTGACGATGGCGTCGGCCAGCGCGCCGCCCTCGCGCTGTTCCAGGAATCCGGCCTCGACGTACAGCGCCTCCGCCGAGATCCGCAGCCCTTTGGCGATCTGCTGGAGGATCTCCGCGCTCGGCTTGCGCAGTCCCCGCTCGATCTGGCTGAGGTAAGGGTTGGACACCCCGGCGAGCTTCGCCAGTTGGCGCAACGAGATCTTGGCGGTGTTGCGCTGCTGGCGGATGTACTCGCCGATGTCGCGGCCCAGGTCGGCGACCGCCTTGTCGATGGACTTGTCCACGCCTCGCGGCACCTCCTCGTTCCGCATTCGACGGTACGCGCGGGTGCTAGCAGTTGCAAGCGCTCTGCTAGCAAACCGGACGTGTGCTCGCCCACAGCGCTACCGTGGGGCGGTGGACCCGGCGGCGAACCTCCGCGACGAGCTGGTCGACTCGCTCGTGGCCGGCGGCGTGCTCGCCGATCCGCGCTGGATCGCGGCGTTTCGCGAGGTCCCACGGCATGTCTTCCTGCCGGGCTTCTTCGCGCCCGGCCCCGGCGGGACGTGGCGGGCGGTCACCTCCGACGCGCCGGAGCACCTGTCGCTGGTCTACCGGAACCAGGTGTGCGTGACCCAGCTGGACGGGTCGGACGCGGCGTGGGAGCAAGCACTCTGGTCCGGCCCCGTGGAGGGTGTACCCACCAGCTCGTCGAGCATGCCGACGATCATGGCGATCATGCTGGAGGCGCTGGACGTGCGGCGCGGGGACACCGTCCTGGAGATCGGGACGGGCACCGGGTACAACGCGGCCCTGCTGTGCCACGTGCTCGGTGACGGGGCGGTGACCTCGGTGGACGTGGACCCGGGTGTGCTGGCGCGGGCCGTGGCGGCGTTGGCGGTCGCGGGCTACCGGCCGCACTGCTCCGCGTCCGACGGGGAGCTGGGGTTCCCGGCGCGGGCGCCGTACTCGCGGGTGCTGGGGACGTGCGCGGTGTCGCGGGTGCCGGTGGCGTGGCTGGACCAGGTGGAGCCGGGCGGGGTGATCGTGACGACGTTCAACCGCGCCTTGGGCGCCGGTCTGGTGCGGCTGGTGGTGCACGACGGCGTGGCGACCGGCCGGGTCCTGTTCGACGACGGCCGCTTCATGCCGCTGCGGGCGCACCACGACGCCCGCGCGGACCAGGCCCTGGAGGACGCGGTGCACGCCACCGCGACGACGACCCGCACCACGCCGCTGCCCGTGCGGACCGTGGTGGACCCGGTGTCGGGCTTCGAGTTCTTCGCGGGCCTGGCGCTGCCGGACGTGGTCGTCGCGGGCGACCCGGTCCGGCTGGCACACCCGGACGGCTCTTGGGTGCGCCACCGGGCCGGGGTCGTGGACCAGGGCGGTCCGCGCGAACTGTGGACCTTGGCCGAGGAGGCCTACCGGACCTGGCGCAACCTCGGCCGGCCGCGCCGCCAGCACTTCACCTTCACGGCGTCGCGGGACGAGCAGTACTTCGCCCTGGACGGCTCCACCCGGACCTGGCCGATCTGACCCGCACGGGATTGTCGGTACCCCGTGGGACAATGGCGTCGGGGGCCGGAGGCCGCGCCAGTGCTCAGGCGTCGGGGGCCGGAGGCCGCACCAGTGCTCAGGCGTCGGGGGCCGGAGGCCGCACCAGTGCTCAGTCGAACAGGGCAAAGTCGAACAGGGCTCAGTCGAACAGCTCCTCCAGGAAGCTGCGGCGGCGCTTCTGCGGGTGGTGCCGGTAGTCCTGGTAGCCGCCCGGGTAGACCGGGGGTGGCGGACCGGCCGGGGTACCCGGTGCCGGCTGGTAGATGGGCGGGGTGCCCGGCTGGGCGGGCGGCGCACCGGGCTGACCCGGGTACGGCGGCGGCGCCTGGTAGGCCGGGGGCGCGCCGGTGGGTCCTTGGTACGCCGGGGGCGCGCCTGTGGGTCCCTGGTAGGCCGGGGGCGCGTCGGTAGGTCCTTGGTAGGGGGGAGGTGCGTCGGCCGGTCCCTGGTAGGCGGGTGGCGGCGCGCCCGGCTCGTCCTGGTAGGCCGGGGGCCGCGTGGCGTAGTGCGCCTGCTCGGCCGCGATGATCTGCTCCAGCTCACCGCCGTCGAGGAAGACGCCCTTGCAGTTGTCGCACCGGTCGATGTGCACGGACCCGCGGGCGATGGTCCGCATCGCCTCGTGGCACTTGGGGCAGATCACATACCCGAGCGTACGCACGACACGAGGGTGACCGCGTCACCACCAGCGGTGACGAGTGGGTCATGATGCCTCCGTGTCCCGATTTCGCCAACGCGCCGTGCTCGTGGGGTGTGTCCTGGCCGCCCTGCTCGCGGCGGCCGGGTTGTTCGTCACCGACTACGGCATCGACCCCGACCTGTGGCTGTCCGGGCTGGCGGTCGGGTTCCTCGCGTTCCTCGCCGCGTTCGACCCGTGGCTGCACCGCCGGCGCGCGGCCGGGCTGGCGACGGACGACAACCTCGACGCGGCGGTGGACGCGCTCGCCAAGGCCCTGCACGCGCAGTGGACCGAGGAGTGCCGCGCCCGCGGCCTCGGTGACGACCTGCTCGACCTGCACTGGAGTTCCGCGCAGGGCCGGCCGGGGCGCAGCGACGCCGTGGTGGGCGCGTTCGAGCGGGAACGTCGGATGGTGTTCCTCGGCGAGGCCGGGTCCGGCAAGAGCACCGTGGCGATGCTGCTGACCGTCGGCTTGCTCGACCGCCACGTCGACGGCCCGGTGCCCGTGCTGCTGCCGCTGTCGACCTGGGACCCGGACGTCGAGGACGTGCGGACCTGGATGACGCACCGGCTCTACGAGGACCACCCGGCGCTGCGCAACACCGAGCTGTACGGCAGCTACGCGGCCGACCTGCTGATCGAGCAGCGGCGGGTGTTCCCGGTGCTGGACGGCCTGGACCGAATCCCGCGCGCGAAGCGGGCGGAGGCGCTGGAGCGGATCAACCGGGCCTTCCCGAAGTCGTCGCCGCTGGTGCTGACCAGCCGGTTCGACGAGTTCACCGAGCTGGGCGCGGTGGTGCCGGCGGCGGACGTGGTGGAACTGCAACCCCTGGACCACGAGGAGATCGCGGGCTACCTGCGCGCCCACGCCGACCCGCTCACCGCGGCCCGCTGGGAACCGATCTTCCTGCACCTGCGCGACGAGCCGGACGGCCGCCTGGCCGACGCCCTGTCCACCCCGCTCGCGGTGTGGCTCGCGGGAGTCGTCTACGCGCACGGCGAACCCAGCGAACTCCTCGACCGGGGCCGCTTCCCCGACCGCCGCGCGATCGAGTACCACCTGGTGGACACGCTGGTCGACGGCGCGTTCGGCGACCGGGGCGCGGCGCACCAGGCGCGGGCGAGCCAGGTGTGGCCGCGGGACAAGGCGCGGCGGTGGCTGGCGTTCCTGGCTCGGGAGGCAGGCATGGCGGACATCGCGTGGTGGCGGGTGCGCCGGGCGGTGCACGGCACGTGGCTGGCGCTGTTGGGCGCGCTGGCGTTGGGCACGATCGGCGGCGTGGGCGTGGCGTGGCTGATGGCTTACGCGAGTTCGCCGAAGTTCGCGCCGTGGACCGGTCTGGCCGCTGGTCTGCTCGTGGCCGCTGCCGCTCTGCACGCCTCCGGTACGCGCGACCCCAAGCCGCGCTTGGGTGTGTGGCGGAGCCTGGTGGTGGTGAGCGGGGTGCTGGGGACCGCGTTGGGGCTCGTTTTCGGTGCCCTGTACGGGTTGTCGGCGGGGCTCGTGGTCGGGTTGGGGTTGGGCGTGGCCGTGGCGCTGCGGTTCGCGTTGGCCGACAGCGCGGAGCTGACCCACCCGTCGAGTCCGAAGTGGACGATGGCGCGGGACCGGGTGGCGGTGTGGACCGGGTCGCTGGTGCTGTCCGTGGTGTTCGGCGCGGCGGCGGGGCTGGTGTTCGGGCCGCACCAGTCCGGGATGGTCGGGTTGGGGCTGGCCAGCGGGTTGATGCTGGGGTTCACGCTGTCGGTGCTGCACTTGCGGTGGTGGTGGTTCACGGTGGCGCGGATCTGGCTGGCCGTGCGCGGGAAGCTGCCTTGGGAGCTGATGGTGTTCCTGGAGGACGCGCGGAAGCTGGGCGTGCTGCGGCAGGCGGGCGCCTGCTACCAGTTCCGGCACGCGCTGGTACAGGAACGGTTGGCAGGCGCCCGGGCCGAGGTGCCGTCAGACGTTTAGCTTGTGCAGGCGGCGGATGGCTTCGTCCAGGACATCGTCCTTCTTGCAGAACGCGAACCGCACCAGGTGCTGCCACCGCTCCGGGTGATCGGTGAACACCTGCACCGGAACCGCCGCGACGCCGATCCGCTCGGGCAGCGCGCGGCACAGTTCCAGGCCGTCGTGGAACCCGAGCGGCCGGACGTCGGCGGTGATGAAGTAGGTGCCTTCGGAGGGCCGCACCGCGAAGCCGGCCTCGGTGAGGCCCTCGGCCAGGCGGGAGCGCTTGTTCTGCAACGACGTCCGCAGCTCCTCGACCCACTCCATCTCGTGCCGCAGCGCGTGCGCGACAGCCGGCTGGAACGGCGCGCCGCCGACGAACGTGAGGAACTGCTTGGCCGCCCGCACCGCCCCGACCAGCGGCGCCGGCGCGCACACCCAGCCGATCTTCCAGCCCGTGCAGTTGAACGTCTTCCCGGCCGACGAGATCGAGACCGTTCGCTCCGCCATCCCCGGCAGGGACGCCAGCGGCACGTGCTCCAGGTCGTCGAAGATCAGGTGCTCGTACACCTCGTCGGTGATCGCGACCAGGTCGTGCTCGACGCACAGCCGGGCGATCTCCGCCAGCTCCGCCGGGTTCAGCACGGTGCCGGTCGGGTTGTGCGGCGTGTTGACCAGGATCGTCTTCGTGCGCGGACCGATCGCGGCGCGCAGGGCGTCGACGTCCAGGCCAAGGCGACCGGTGCCGGGTTCCTCCACCAGGCCGACCGACCGGCGCGTCCCGCCCGCGAGCGCCACGCAAGCCGCGTACGAGTCGTAGTACGGCTCGATCAGCACGACCTCGTCTCCCGGCTCCACCAGCGCGAGCAGGGAGGCGGCGATGGCCTCGGTGGCACCCACGGTGACCAGGATCTCGGTGTCCGGGTCGTACTCCGTCCCGTACCGCGCGCGGTGCTCGGCGATGGCCTGCCGGAGTACGGGCATCCCGGGGCCGGGCGGGTACTGGTTGAGCCCGCCGTCGATCGACTCCTTCGCCACGGCCAGCATCCCGGTCGGGCCGTCGGTGTCCGGGAAGCCCTGCCCGAGGTTCACCGCCCCGGTGCGCACCGCCAACGCGGTCATCTCCGCGAAGATCGTCGAGGTGAACGGCCGCATCCTGGTGACAAGCGCTGGTTCCCGCACAACGCCGAATCTTCACGGACAATGGCGTCGTGGAGCAACTGACGGCCGCTGACCAGCTCAAGCGCGCGGGCCTGCGCCGGATGAAGTTCGTCGCCACCGGCTTCTTCCTGGCGGCGACGGCGATCTTCCTGGTGGCCCTGGTCTTCGAGGACGGCGGACCCGGGTGGATCGGGTACGTGCGCGCGGCGGCCGAGGCCGGGATGGTGGGCGCCCTGGCGGACTGGTTCGCGGTGACCGCGCTGTTCCGGCGGCCCCTGGGGCTGCCGATCCCGCACACGGCGATCATCCCGACCCGCAAGAACACCTTCGGCGACGCGCTCGGGTCGTTCGTCGGGACGAACTTCCTGGCCGAGGACGTCGTGAAGGACAAGCTGCGCCGGGTGGGCGTGGCGCGGCGGGTCGGGGCGTGGGTGTCGGTGCCGGACAACGCCGAGCGGGTGACGTCCGAGCTGGCCAACGTCATCAAGGGCGCGGTCACCGTGCTGCGGGACGATGACGTGCAGGCGATCGTCGAGCAGGCGGTGGTCCGGAGGTTGACCGACCAGCCGTGGGGCCCGCCGCTGGGCAAGCTGCTCGGACAGGTGCTGACCGACGGGGCGCACCACAAGCTGGTGGACCTGATGTGCGACCGGGCCTACGACTGGGTCCGGGACAACTACGACCGGGTCATGACCGTGGTGTCGGACCGGGCGCCGACGTGGTCGCCGAAGTTCGTGGACTCGTTGTTGGCGGACAAGGTGTACACGGAGCTGCTGAACTTCGCCTGGGCGGTGAAGACGGACGTCAACCACCCGATGCGGCAGGCGGTGGACCACTTCCTCATCGAGTTCGCGGCCGACCTGCAGCACGACCCGGCCACCATGCAGCGCGCGGAGAACGTGAAGCAGCAGGTGATCGACCACCCGGACGTGCAACGCCTGATCGGGTCGGCCTGGGGAACGGCGAAGGGCATGCTGCTCACGGCCGCCGAGGAC
Organism: Actinosynnema sp. CA-248983; assembly: GCA_050954585.1. Lineage (GTDB taxonomy): Bacteria > Actinomycetota > Actinomycetes > Mycobacteriales > Pseudonocardiaceae > Actinosynnema. Next base: position 8,428,610 of record CP191863.1, read on the forward strand.
CCGTCATCCGAGCTGCGCAAACGCGTGCGCGAGGGGTTGATGTCGTTCGGTCGGCGGCTGGTGGACGACGAGACGATGCGGGCGAAGGTCGACGGGTGGTTGGAGGGCGCGGCGGGGCATGTCGTGTCGAACTACCGGCATGAGATCACGACGTTGATCACGGACACGGTCGAGCGGTGGGACGCGGAGGAGACTTCGCGGAAGATCGAGTTGCAGGTGGGGCGGGATCTCCAGTTCATCCGGATCAACGGCACGGTGGTGGGTGCGCTGGCCGGGTTGGTGATCTACACGGTGAGCCAGTTCGTGGTGTGACGCGCGCGGGGTGGGGCACGGCGGTGTGGGTGCGTCCGCGCGGGGGTTGTCTCGCGTTGGGCGTTCCGCCCGACGTGACGCGGCCCGAAGCGCAGCCCAGGTACCCGTTTCAGCCGGCCCGACGCACCCTCCGGCCCGCCGCGCCACCCGCGCCTGCCGGCCCGCCGCAGCGCCTACGAAACGCTGAGCGCGCGCCGTTCCCGCCAGTTGCGGGCCTTCTCGCGGTTCCCGCACACCTGCATCGAGCACCACATCCGCGAACGGTTCCGTGAGCGGTCGAAGAACGCCCACAGGCAGCCCTCCGCCTGGCAGATCTTGAACCGCTCCCACGACCCCAGCACCGCCAGCCGCGCCGCCGCGCCGAGCACCGCCCCGAGGGCGTCCTCGCTGGACATCATGGGCACACCGTGGCTCAGGTCGACCCGTATCAAACCCGCGGCGGGAGCGGGGCCGTCGAGGCGTTCGGACCGCTCGCCCAGCGAGGCCCGCAGCGTGGTGCGGACGGCGCGGGCCTGCGCCAGGTCGCCCACGTCGCCGAGGCTCCGTTCGGCGACCCATGTCCGCCAGGCCGCGGCGTCGTCGAGGACGTCCGTGCCCAGTTCGACGTCTCGGGTGTTGAGGAAAGCGAGCAGCAGCTCCACATCGTGTTCCGCATCGCCGGCTCGACCCTGCGCGAGAGCCGCGTGGTCCCAGCCGGCCGCCAGACCAGTCACCCCTCCACTGTAGGCGTCGAGGCGCCCGGATGTGGCGAAGTAACCGTCAACTGATTTTGGCTGGTTAGCCATTTTGCCCGACCGGGCGACAGCCGATCAGGCTATGAACCCGGTGTATACATCATGTGTATAGTCGACCGCATGTCGATCGGACACACCCTGCTGGGCCTGCTCGAGAAGGGTCCCTCGCACGGATACGACCTGAAGAAGGCCTACGACGAGCGCTTCGGCCACGACCGGCCGCTGCACTACGGGCAGGTCTACACGACCCTGTCCCGGCTGCTGCGCAACGGCCTGGTCGAGGAGGCCGGTGTCGAGGCCGGGGACGGTCCGGAGCGGAAGCGGTACGCGATCACCGATGCGGGTGTCACCGATGTGGTGCAGTGGTTGGGCACGCCGGAGAAACCCGAGCCCTACCTCCAGAACACCCTCTACGCCAAGGTCGTGCTCGCGCTGCTGTCCGGTCGCAGCGCGGACGAGGTGCTGGACGTGCAGCGGTCCGCCCACCTGCGGACCATGCGCGAGCTGACCCGGCGCAAGGCCGAGGGCGACCTGGTCGACCAGTTGATCTGCGACCACGCCCTGTTCCACCTCGAAGCCGACCTGCGCTGGCTCGAATTGACCGCCGCACGCCTGGGCCAGTTGTCGGAGGTGGTCCGGTGAGCGCGCTGCTGGAAGCCGTGGACCTGCGCAAGTCGTTCGGGCCCACGCCCGCGCTGGACGGCGCCGGGCTGAGCGTCCACGCGGGCGAGGTGGTGGCCGTGATGGGGCCGTCCGGGTCGGGCAAGTCGACCCTGCTGCACTGCCTGGCGGGCATCCTCACGCCGGACTCCGGCGTGGTCCGCTATCGGGACGTCGAGCTGAGCGCGATGGCCGACGGGGAGCGCAGCGAGTTGCGGCGCACCGACTTCGGGTTCGTCTTCCAGTTCGGGCAGCTCGTGCCCGAACTGAGCTGCCTGGAGAACGTCGCTCTCCCGCTGCGCTTGGGCGGGGTGAAGCGCAAGGACGCCGAGTCGCGCGCACGGTCGTGGCTGGAGCGGCTGGAGGTCGCCGACGTGGCCGACAAGCGCCCGGGCGAGACGTCCGGTGGGCAGGGGCAGCGGGTGGCGGTGGCACGGGCGCTGGTCACCGGGCCGCGGGTGGTGTTCGCGGACGAGCCGACCGGGGCGCTGGACTCGCTGAACGGCGAGCGGGTGATGCAGCTGCTCACGACGGCGGCGAAGGAGACCAACGCGGCGGTCGTGCTGGTCACCCACGAGCCCAGGGTCGCGGCGTACTCGGACCGCGAGGTCGTGGTGCGCGACGGCCGCTCCCGGGAAGTGGAGCCGGTCCGATGAGGTCACCGCTGTGCGCGAGGGGGTCGTGGTGAGGCTCTGGTTCTCGGACCTGCTCCTGGGTGTGCGGCTGGCGATGGGCGGCGGGCGCACGTCGTGGGTTCGGCTCGCGTTGACCGGTGCGGGCATCGGCATCGGGGTCGCGGTGCTGCTGACCTCGACCTCCGTGCCGTCGGTGCTCCAGTCGCGCGAGGAGCGCCAAGCGGCGTCGCAAGCGGTCCTGGGCGACGCCGAGGGTCGGGACGTCCTGTACGAACAGCGCTGGATGACCGACTTCCGCGGTCAGGGCATCGACGGTCGGTTCGTCACCGCCAGCGGGCCGAACGCACCGCTCCCGCCGGGCCTGTCGAAGGTGCCCGGCGACGGCGAGGTCGTCGTCTCCCCCGCCCTGGCGAAGCTGCTCGACTCGCCCGCGGGTGAACTGCTGCGCGAGCGGTTCCCGCAGCAGCGGGTCGGGCTGATCGCCGAGGCCGGGCTGAACGCGCCGCACGACCTGGTGTTCGTCGCCGGCGACGCGACGGTGCCGCAGGACCCGGACCGGGCGGTCGTGGCCTACGGCGGCGAGCGGCAGGACCGCGAGCTGGACCCGATCCTGTCCCTGCTGATCATGATCGGCGTGGTGGCGCTGCTGTTCCCGGTGCTGGTGTTCGTCGGGATCAGCACCCGGCTCGCGGGCGCCGAACGGGACCGCAGGCTCGCCGCGCTGCGGCTGGTCGGCGCGGGGGCGCAGCGGGTGCGGCGGATCGCGGCCGGGGAGGCGCTGCTCGGCGCGTTCACCGGGTTGGCGGTCGGCACCGCGTTGTTCCTGGTGGGGCGGCAGTTCGTGGAGGACGTGCGGCTGATGGGCGTCAGCGTGTTCGTCAGCGACGTCGCGCCGGCCCCGTGGCTGGTCGTGCTGATCGGCGTGCTGGTGCCGGTGCTGGCGGTGGCCACGTCGATGATCGCCATGCGCCGCACCGTGGTCGAGCCGCTGGGCGTGGTGCGGCGGGCCAAGCCGGTGCGGCGGGTGATGTGGTGGCGCACGGTCCCGCTGGTCGTCGGCGCGGTGGCGCTGGGCACCCAGTCCGGGGCGCTGGCCGATTCGGGGGAGAACGCGAGCACGACCGTCGTGATCGGCGGCATCCTCTTGCTGCTGCTGAGCATCCCCCTGCTGCTGCCGTGGGTGGTGGAGCGCGCGGTCGGGCGGTTGCGCGGCGGTGCGCCGTCGTGGCAGCTCGCGATCCGCAGGCTCCAGTTGGAGAGCGGCACGGCGGCGCGCGTGGTCGGCGGGGTGGCGGTCGTGCTGGCGGGCGGGATCGCGTTGCAGTCCGTGCTGGCCAGCGCGGAAACCGTGGTCGTGGACCGCCCGGTCGAGCAGGCCGACCGGACGCGGCTCATGGTGAACCTGGACAACACGTCGCCGGAGATCTCCGACAGCGCCACCGGCCTGGTCGAACGCGCCGCCGGCGTCCAACGGGTGCACCCGATGTGGACGTTGAACTACAAGCGCGGCGAGAACGACCACGGGTCCGCGCTCGTCGCGGGCTGCGAGGCGCTGACCACCCAGGCCACCCTGCCCGGCTGCAAGGACGGCGACGCGTTCTACATGCACAGGGCCGATGACGGCTACCGCGAGCCGCGCGACGTGGAGCGCGAACGGCCGGGCACCCGCGTCACCCTCACCGAGTGGGGCCGCGACGGGGAACGCCTCGGTCCACAGTGGACGATCCCGCCGCACACCCGCGTCGGACCGCCCGCCCAGTTCGAGGACCACGCCCACGAGGGCCTGCTGCTGACCCCGGGCGCCGTGCGGGACCTCGGCTTCCCGTTGTCCCGCCTCACCGTGCTGGTGCAGGTCGACCCGGACCAGCCGGACATCGCCGAGCACGTCCGCAACGCCGTGGCCCCGCTGACCTGGCGGTCCTACTCGTACTACTTCGGCGCGTCCGACCCGGGCCAGCGGGTCGAGCAGTTCCGGAGCATCCGCCAAGGCCTGCTCGCGGGTTCCCTGGTGACGCTGCTGCTGGCCGGCGCCAGCCTCCTGGTGCTCGCGCTGGAACAGGTCCGCGAACGCCGCCGCCCGCTGGCCGTCCTGGCGGCGAGCGGTGTCCCGAAGGGCGCGCTGGGCCGGTCGCTGCTGTGGCAGAACGCCGTCCCGCTGGTCCTGGCGCTGGTGATCTCCATCGCCGTCGGCAGCGGACTGGCGGTGCTGCTGCTGCGGATCGTGTCCCAGCCGATCGTCCTGGACTGGACGGGCATCGCGATCCTCAGCGCCGCCGCCACCACCCTGGTGGCCGTGGTGACGGCGTTGACCCTGCCGTCCCTGCGCAGGGCCACCGGCGCGCTCGGCCTCCGCTCGGAGTGACCGCCGGCGCGTGCAGCGGTTCGGGGGTGGCGGGCGTACTGGTGGAGGGGATTCGGTGGTGCGCGGCCACCTGATCGGGCTTCGGTGCGTCTTCATGGGTGTGGGGGGTGTTCGGTGGTCGAAGAAGCTCGCCCGGCGACCGACGGGGCGGCCGGTGATCCGGTGCGCCCGCGACGGGCGGCCCGGGTGAGGTGGGTGGCCGACCTGGTCCTCGGGGTCCGACTGGCTGTCGGGGGCAGCCGGACCTCGTGGGCCAGGTTGGCGCTCACCGCCGCCGGGGTCGGGCTCGGCGTGGTCGCGTTGCTGCTCGCGGCCTCCGTCGGGCCCGCCCGGGAGGCGAAGTCGGAACGGGTCCGCGCCGCCGCGCCGGTCGCGGGCGGGGACGGGGCCCCGCTGCGGGTCCGGGACGTCGTCGTGTCCTGGCAGGGACGGCGGATCGTCGGGGTGGAGGTGGCCGCCACGCGGGCCGGCGCGCCGGTGCCGCCGGGGGTCGGGCGGTTGCCGCAGCCCGGCGAGGTGGTGGTGTCGCCCGAACTGCTGGACCTGATCCAGACCGACTACTCGGTGCGGGCGCGGTTCCCCGAACGGGTCATCGGGGTGATCGCCGACGCCGGCCTGCCCCGCCCCAAGTCACTGCTGTTCTACGCGGGTCTCGCGGACGTCCACGCCGCCGACGCCACCCCGGTCGAGGGGTTCGGCGGCGACCGGCCCGGACCGACCCTCCTGCCCGCGTACCGCCTGCTGGTCATCGCGGCGATCGGCGCCCTCCTCGTCCCCCTCGGCATCTTCGTCCTGGTCGCCACCCGCCTCGGCGCGACCGGGCGGGACCGGCGGCTGGCCGCGATCCGGCTGGTCGGGGCGAGCCGCGCGCAGGTCCGGCGCATCGCGAGCGGGGAGACGTTGACCGGGGCGGTGCTCGGGTTGCTCGTCGGGGTCGCGCTGTTCTTCGCGGCGCGGCCGTTGGCCCGGTTCATCGAGGTCGAGGGGGTCGGGTTCTACCCGACCGACCTGCTGCCGGACCCGTTGCTGGGCGCGCTGATCGCGGTCGGCGTGCCGGTGGTCGCGGTGGTGTCGGCGCTGGTCGCGTTGCGCACGGTCGACATCGGGCCGCTCGGGCTGCACCGGGCCGCGCAGACGCCCGCCCGGCGGGCCTGGTGGCGGTTCGCGCTGCTCGGCGCGGGTGCGGCGGTGCTGCTGACGGTCTCCGCAGTCGGGTCGTTCGACGAGGTCCTGGCCGACTCGGCGACGGCGGTCGGGCTGGGCGCGGGCATCGGGCTCGTCCTCGCGGGCGCCGGGGCGGTGCTGCCGTGGCTGGTCGGGCGGGTCGCGCTCCGCCTGCGACCCGAGGCCGTCGCGCCGATGCTCGCCGTGCGCGGCCTGCGGTTCGACGCGGGCACGCCGCGCGTGCTGGCCGGGGTCGTCGTCGTGCTCACCGGCTCGCTGACGCTCCAGGTCCTGCTCGGCGTCGCCGCCCAGGTCACCGCCGCGTCCGAGCTGGAGTCCCGCACCGAACCCCACCGGTGGGTGCTCAACGTCGGCGAGCACACCCCGGTCCGGTCGCTGGAGGAGGCGATCGCGCTGGTCGGCGGCGTGCGCCGGGTCAGCGAGGTGCGCACCCTGCGGCCGGGCGGCGAACTGGGCGTGCAGGTGATCAGCACGGACTGCGCCGAACTCGCCGACCGCCTCAAGGTCGACGACTGCGTCCCGGGCGCGGCCTACCGCACGGCCGGCACCACCGGCGTCCCCGCGGCGGGCACGCACCTCACCGTCGGCGCGCTCACGTGGGTCGTGCCGCGGCACCGCGAGGTCCAGGGCGAGGCTCGGGCGTTGTTCGTGGCGAGCGGAGCGGACCCGGTGCTGGACGCGGTGCCGCCGTCGGACCTGGTCGTGGTCGGCCCGCCGGACCGGGAGTTCGGTGACCGCCTGCTGGCCGCGACCGGCCGGGTGGACCGCGCGGTGGTGCTGTGGGCGACCGCGCGGGTCGGCCAGGTCGAGCTGTTCACGTCCCTGCGCAGCGGGGTCATCGGCGGCTCGGCGCTGCTCGTCCTGCTGGCCGTGGTGGGCCTGGCGGCAGCCGCCGTGGACCAGGTGTGGGAGCGCCGTCGGCACACCGCGGTCCTCGCCGCCAACGGCGTCCCGCGCCGCACGCTCGCCGCCGCGGCCCTGTGGCAGTCCGCGATCCCGACCGCGCTGGGCATCGCGCTGGCCATCCCGGTCGGCCTGGGCGCGGCGTGGCTGGTCGTCCCCACCGCGCTGTTCCGCCTGGACTGGGTCGAACTGGGCACCACGGTGGGCAGTGCGGCGGCGGTCGTGCTGATCGTCGCGCTGTGCACGGTCCCGGCGCTGCGCCACGCGATCCGCCCGGCCAGCCTCAGGACGGAGTGAGAACCGCCCGTAGACGCGGGGATCGCGGGCCCCGTTCCAAGATCCACACCATTGTGCGGCACCGGGTATCCCGGCGGACCGAGCGTTCCTCACGTGGAACATGCACGATCGAACCAACGCCGCGCTGCTGGCGCTCGCCCACCGCGGCGACCACGCGGCCTGGCACGAACTCGTCCGCCGGCACCTGCGCCTGGTGTGGGCGGTGGCGAGGTCGTTCCGGCTGACCCGCGACGACGCCGCCGACGTCACCCAGGCCACGTGGCTGATCCTCGCCGAGAACCTGACCGCCATCCGCCACCCCGACCGCCTGACCGCGTGGCTGGTCACCACCGCCCGCCGCGAGTGCCTGGCCCTGCTGCGCACGCGGTCCCGCGAGGAACCGACCGACCTGCGCCTGCCCGACGCCGCGCCGACCCCCGAGGACGCCGCCGAGGCGGGCGACACCGGCACCCGCCTGTGGCGCGCCTACCGCACGCTGCCCGCCCGCTGCCGCGACCTGCTGCACCTGATCGCCCACGCGCCCGACCTGAACTTCACCCGACTCGCGGAGGCCACGGGCATCCCGAGGAACAGCCTCGGCCCGACCCGCCACCGCTGCCTGACCACCCTGCGCCGCCGCCTGACCGCGGAGGCCGTCCGATGACCACCGCGACCGACCTGTCCGACCAGGACCTCCTGACCCGCTTGGCCGATCTCCTCGACCGCGCCGACCCCGCCCCGCGAACCGTTGTCGCACAAGCCCGAGCCGCCCTCGCCGCGCGCACCCGGGCGGTCCTGACGCGACTGATCACCGATTCAGCGCACACCGGTCGTGCACGCACTGCCCGCACACTCCGCTTCACCGCTCTGGACGTGGTCCTGGAACCCGCGCTCAACGGCCTGCACGTCACCGGCTTCGCGCACACGGGCACGACACTTCTTGTCCGCTGGCCCACTGGCGAACGCTCCACCAGCATCGGCCCCGGCGGTTTCTTCCACGTCGACAACATCCCAGTCGGACCGCTGAAGTTCTTGCTGCGCCAAGAGGACGCACCGGACACCGCCACCCGGTGGTTCGTCGTGTGACACGGCTAAACGCGAGAGTCGTTCGATTCTCTGTCCACTCCGGACATCGGCGGTCACTCGATCCGTTGAACACGACGGACGGTGTTCACGGACGGGCGCGACAACCCGGACAGCCGCACGGCACCGCCCTTCCGAGTGGGTTCGGTGGCATATCGTTCGAAAATGCGGTGACCAGTGCTAGACATAGCAGAACGTCGACCTCGAACGGTCCGTCCCGTTCGCCGTACCCGGAACGGTGGTGATCTCCAGTGGCAGTCCCCGAGGCGGTGCGCCGCACCGGATCGCTGCTGCTCCGGGCGCTCGCCGTGGGCGGGCTCGCGGCGGTCGCCTGGCTGCTCTCCGGCGGGGTCGCGGCGGCCGACGAGCAGGACCACCCGGATGTGGTGTCGAACCCACTCGACGCGGTGAACCTGGCCCTGGAGCAGCAGCAGGCGGCCACGACGGCACTGGTGGCGGCGCTCACCGAGCGCGCACCCCTCGACCTCCCCGCGCACGTCGCCCTCCCGGCGCACGCCGCCCCGGTCGGCATGCCGGCGCCGATCGACCTGCCCGGCTACCGGGCACCTGAAGAGGACGAGGACGTCCCGGTCTACCAGGACGACCCGGAGGACGACGTCGAGTACAGCCACACCGGCGGCTCGCACAGCACCGTGGCACCCAGGTCGATCTCCAACGCCATGCCGGTCGAGCAGCACCAGGCGAAGGTCGCGGCCAAGGCCGCCGCCCGCCTGGCCGCGCTCGCACCACCGCCCGCCGAGGAGCCACCGGCACCGCCGGCCGCGGTCCGCCAAGCCGCCCCGGCACTCCAGATCACCCTCCGGCTGCCGGTCACCGAACCGGACACCACCACTCCCACCTGGGAGAACCCGCAACCCTTCACGCCGACGCCCGCTCCCCAGCAGGCGCCCGCGCCCACCGCCCCGACCTCGGCGTCGGCGAGCGGTCACGACGGGTCCAACGGCCACCGCGGTGGCGTGATCGCGTCGTCCAGCGGCCAGGACAGATTCGCGCCACCCGCGTTCTGGCGGGCCCAGCAGCGCGACGACTGGCGCACCCCCGGCAGCGTTCAAGGCCTGCCGAGCACGTCACCCGACTGAGTAACGCGGGACCCGTCTGCCCTCAGCACGCCCGGACGTCGGCGCTGGACAAGCGCACTCCGGAACAGGGCCGTTCCCGCACGTCACCCATCCCCATCGCACCACCCCAGGCTTCCCGTCCTGCCGACCGCGCCCCGGCAGGAGCGGGCACGACCCCGTCGTCGCACTGCCCCTGCGGCGACGGGGTCCCAGAGGAACCTGCGGCGAGGGACGCCATCCCTGGAGCGTCCCCGCCGCAGGTCCAAAGGCCCCGCCGCCTGGTTCCCGGCCCACCGAGGGGCTGCGCCGGGAACCAGGCGGCGGTCGTACGAACAGCGGTCAAGCGACGGGAATCGTGACGTCGGCCTCGCCCGTCACGCTCGTCCCCGCCACCGAGGCGGCGACCAGGCCCAAGCGCCGCACGGACTCCCGCAGCACGTCGGCCGGCTGCACGTACGGCAGCCGCAGCCACCGCTCGAACCCGCCGTGCGCGCCGAACCGGGAACCCGGGGCGAGCCGGATGCCGTGGTTCTGCGCCACCACCGCGACCCGCGTGCTGATCGGGGCGTCCAGCTCGCACCACACGCTGAGCCCGCCCGGTGGCCGCCGGAACCGCCACTGGGGGCAGTGCTCGCGCAGACCGGCCATCAGCACGTCCCGCTGGGTCGCGAGCAGCGCCCGGCGCTCGGCCAGCACCCCGTCCGGGTCGGCCAGCAGCTCGGCCAGCACCATCTGCTCAACGACCGCGGACCCGAGGTCCAGCGCGGTGCGCGTCGACACGAGCCGGTGGACGACCTCGGCGGACGCCCGGATCCAGCCGACCCGCAGGCCGCCCCAGAACGCCTTGCTGGCCGACCCGAGCGTGATCACCAGGTCCTCGGCGAAGGCGGCCATCGGCGGCGGGCCGGCCAGCGGGTCGCCGTCCAGGTCCAGTTCCACCACGGTCTCGTCGATGACCAGCGGGGTGCGGGCGCGGCGGGCGATGTCGGCCAGTTCGGCCCGGCCCTCGGCGTCGAGCCGGTGCGCGGTCGGGTTCTGGAAGTCCAGCACCAGGTAGGCCATGCGCGGCGCGGCCTGGCGCAGGGCCGCGGCGATGCCGGGCAGGTCCCACCCGGTCGACGTCATCGCCACCGGCACCGGGATCGCGGACACGGCCTTGATCGCGTCCAGCGCGTTCGGGTAGCTGGGCTGCTCGACCAACACCCGGTCGCCCGGCCCGGTGAACAGGCGCAACGCCAGCGCGAGGGCGTGCTGGGCCCCGCTGGTGACGATGATCTGGTCCGGCGAGGTGGGCAGGCCGCGGGCGGCGTACCGGTCGGCGATGGCGCGGCGCAGGTCAGGCAGGCCGTGCTCGTAGTAGCCGTGGTCGGCGAGCTGTTCGGGCAGGCGCAGCCGGACGGTGTCGAACGCGGCGAGGAGGCCGGGGATCGCGGGCGGCGCGGCGCGGGCGAAGTCGACCATGCTGTGCCCGAGCAGCGGGGTGTCCGGGACGATGCCCAGCGAGCCGGTGGGCAGGCTGATCCACGACCCGGCCCCGCGCCTGCTGGCGACCAGTCCCTCCGCGCGCAACTGGTCGAGCGCGGCGGTGATCATGGTGCGGCTGACCGGGAGCGCTTCGGCCAGTTCGCGTTCGGCGGGCAGCCGGGTGCCGGCGGGGAGCCTGCCGTCGAGGACGAGCATCCGGATGGCCGCCGCGAGGTCGGCGGAACCCTGGCGCGCGCCGCGGCGGCGCCACTCGCCGAGCAGCCGGGCCAGTCTGAAGCCGGATATACGTCCACCCGGTGGGACGTCGTGGTTCATAAGGCCAATTATTGGACATTGGCACTGGAAGGCAAGACCAATCGGCACTCAGGATGGCCACATGCTCGCCGCACTCACCCCCGTCCCGGTCACCGTCTCCCCACTCCGCCGCGTCCCCCAGCTCTTCGCCGGCCTCTGGCTGTACGGGGCGAGCATGGCCCTCCAGATCCGCGCGACCCTCGGCCTGGACCCGTGGGACGTGCTGCACGAGGGCCTGGCCAAGCGCACCGGCCTGTCGTTCGGCACGATCACGATCATCGTCGGCGCGCTGGTGCTGCTGGCCTGGATACCGCTGCGCCAGCGACCCGGGGTCGGCACGGTGAGCAACGTCGTGCTGATCGGCGTCGCCGTGGACGTCACCCTCTGGCTCCTGCCGACCCCGTCGGACCTGGTGGTCCGGGCCGTGTTCCTGGTCGCGGGCATCGCGCTGAACGGGCTGGCCGCCGCCGTCTACATCGGGGCCCGGCTGGGCCCCGGCCCGCGCGACGGCCTGACCACCGGGTTCTGCCGGCGGACCGGGGCGTCGCTGCGCCTGGTCCGGACCGCGGTCGAGGTGGCCGTGCTGGGCGCCGGGTGGCTGCTCGGCGGCACGGTCGGCCTGGGCACCGTCCTGTACGCGGTGACCATCGGCCCGCTGACCCAGGCGTTCCTGCCGCTGGTGACCTGGGTCGAGCCGAAGGTCACCGCGGCCCGCTGACCCAGGCGTTCCTGCCGCTGGTGACCTGGGTCGAGCCGAAGGTCACCGCGGCCCGCTGACCCAGGCGTTCCTGCCGCTGGTCACCTGGGTCGAGCCGAAGGTCACCGCGGCGCGCTGACGACCCGCTTGCGCACCTCGGTGTAGCTGACCCCCTTGGCGTTCAGCACCTCGGCCGCGAGGCCCTTCGCGGCCAGCAGCGCCAGCACCAGGTGCTCCTTGCCGAGGGTCCCGTGGCCGAGGTCGCGGGCCTCGGCGAGGCTGCGCACGAGGGTGTTCTTGGCCGCCGGCGCGAAGGGCAGGTGGTTGCGGAAGAACCGCCGGCGCTTCGGCCGCCGGCCCGCCAGCGCCCCTTCGCCCAGCGACCGCTCGACCGACGCGACCACCTGGTCGACGTCGATGCCCAGGCCGCGCAGGGCTTCCGCGTCGGCGTCGCTGAGCCCGCCCTTGCGCCGGGCGTCCCGCAGCGCGGCCTCGACCTCGCCGCGCGGCACGTCGAACGACGCCAGGACCGGCGCGTCGAGGACCGCGAGCAGCAGGTGCTCGGGCCCGATCGCGTCGGCGGAGAACCGTTCGGCCTCCTTGACGGCGTCGAGCACCGCCTGCCGGGCGTCCCTGGTGAACCGTTCCCCGATCATCGTCCGCCCCCGTGCTTCTTGTGGACGGCCTGCCGGCTGACGCCGAGTTCGGCCGCGATCTCCTGCCATGACCAGCCCCGGTTGCGGGCGTTGCGCACCTGGACCGCTTCGAGCTGTTCGAGCAGCCGGCGCAGTGCGCTGACCGCCCGGAGCCCGACCCGCGGGTCCTGGTCGCCGGCCGCCGAGGCCAGTTCCGTCGCCTCCGTCATGCCGTCAACTTTGGTTGACAGTCGGCCTGTTGTCAACCCGGGTTGACACTAGGCTCGGACGTGATGCCCGAGATCATCACCGCCGAACGAGCCGGCGTCGGCCTGGACGGCCGGCCGCGCCCCACCGAGGACCGGATCGTCGTGCTGCCCGACGCCGTGGTCGTCCTGGACGGCGCCACCTCGCCGACCCCGACCGAGCGCGACGGCGGCTGGCACTCCCGCGCCCTGGCCGACGAACTGACGTCAGTGGCCGACGAACTGACCTCTGTGGACGGCGACCTGGCCGACGTCGTCGCGGGCGCGATCCGGCGCCTGGCCGACCGGCACGGCCTGGTCCCCGGCGACTCCCCGTCCAGCACGGTCGCGATCGCCCGCTGGACCGACGAGACGGTCGACGCCTTGGTGCTCGCGGACACCCCGATCGTGGCGTTCGGCGGGCGGACCGACGTCCTGGCCGACCACCGACTGAGGGACCTGCGCGGGAAAGTGAGCCGGATCACGGACTGGCGCAACCGCGAAGGCGGTTTCTGGGTGGCCGAGGCGGACCCGGCCGCGGCGTACCGGGCGGTGCGCCGGACGTGGCGGCGTGACGAGGTGCACACCGTGCTGCTGGCGACCGACGGCGTCTCGTGCGGGGTGGACGACTACGGCCTGTTCGCCGATTGGCGCGAAGTGTTGGACATCACGCTCGCAAAAGGACCGGAAGCGGTGCTCGACGAGATCCGCGAAGCCGAGGCGCGCGATCCGGAACGCACCCGCTGGCGCCGTTCGAAAGTGCACGACGACCAGGCACTGGCGGTCATCCGATTCTAGGAAAAGCGAAAACCCACTCAATCGAGTTGAGTGGGTTTTCGCAGATGTGGCCAGGGGCGGGGTCGAACCGCCGACCTACCGCTTTTCAGGCGGTCGCTCGTACCAACTGAGCTACCTGGCCAGGTATGCGGCTCGGCCGAACAGCCGAACAGCCTTGCGACCCAGACGGGACTTGAACCCGCGACCTTCGCCGTGACAGGGCGACGCGCTAACCAACTGCGCCACTGGGCCTTGCTTTTACTACTGTACTACGTGCCCCCAACGGGATTCGAACCCGCGCTACCGCCTTGAAAGGGCGGGGTCCTAGGCCGCTAGACGATGGGGACCCAGTTCCTCCGGCAGCCCTTGGGCCACCTTCTTCCCAGGCCCTCCACGCTGTCCGGTGGAAGCATCGTAAGCATAGGGCACGAGTCCCTGCTACTCCAAAACGGGGGTGGCACAAGTCGTTGACCTGCGATTCCACCCCCGTTCGGCGGCCGGTCAGCCCAGCGCGGCCAGCCCCGCGGCGAACTCCTCGCGCTCGGCGGCGCTCAAGACGGCCAGCGCGTCGTCGAACCGGTCGTTGGTCAACCGCTCGGCGTCGCGCCACCGGGCGGCCAGGTCGTCCCGCCCGTCGACGGCGGCGAGCAGCGCGTCGGCGTCCTCGGGGAGCCACCCGGTGCGCATGAGCCGGCCGCGACCACCGCCCGGGTCGAGCGCGACGGCCTGGGTCACGCCGAGGCCGACCGCGCGCAGGGCGGCGAAGTGCAGGCCGCCGCGCAGTTCGCGCAGCAGCATCAGGACGTGGCCGAGGCGGGCGGGGCCGTCGTCGGGGCGCCGTTCGTCGCGCCAGCCGCGGAACAGGGCCAGGCCGGACGGGTCGGCCGCGTCGGCGACGGCGAAGCCCAGCTCGGCCAGCCGGCCGGGGTCGTCGGCCCCGCTGAGCGCGGTGCGCGACCAGTCCCAGCAGCCGCCCAGGTAGGCGTCGATCGCCTGGTCGGCGGGGAAGCCGCGGACGAGGGCCTTCTCGATCAGCCACTCGGGGAAGATCCCGATCAGGGCCGCCACCACGCCGGGCCCGGGGTCGCCCAGCACGGCGGTCCGGCCGCGGAAGTAGAGCGTGCGCGCGGGGAGGCCGACGGCCTGCTCGCGCGCGGCCAGCTCGGGCGAGACCATGAACGCCCCACCCAGCCTGACCAGCGGTTCTCTGGTCCGTTCAGCGACAGAACTCATTCTGTAACAGTGTCATAGAACTTGCCGGTCGGCAAACATGCGCAGAACGGACGAGCACCATTCGTCGGTCGCGAGCCCGGGTAGGACGAACCGCCACACCTCGCGCATCCGTTCGGGGTAGTCCGCGCAGCGGGACGTGGCGCTGGAGATCAACCGCGCGCCGAGGGCGGCGGAGGTGAGCATCCGGGCGGCGGCCTCCGGGTCGACGCCGGGCCGCAGCTGGCCCGCGTCCCGCGCGGCGATCAGCATGTCGCCGAGGACCTTCTCCCAGCGCAGGTGCGCGGAGGACAGGCCCGGGTAGCCCAGTTCGCGGTCGGCGGCGAGCCGGACTCCGGCGCGAATGACGACGTCCCGGGACAGCAGCGACACGGTCTCGTCGAACAGCCCGACCAGGGTGCGCAACGGGTCCAGGCCGCGGTCGCGCCACTCCCCGGCCAGGCGCGGCCACGTGTCGTCCTGGACCCGGACGATCGCCGACGCCAGGGCTTCCTTGGACGCGAAGTGGAAGTAGAAGGCGCCCTTGGTGACGCCGCTGCGGTCCAGGATGGCGCTCAACGGCGCCGCGTCGTAGCCGAGGCGGTCGAACTCCTCGGCCGCCGCGCGGAGGATGGCCTCCCGGGTGGCCAGCGCACGGTGCTGGGGGACATCACAGGCTCCGAGTGGTCGGTGCGGTGCGGTGCGTGCCCAGCCAACGCCGCGCGTGCGGTGGACGCAAGCAGCGCGCGCCGTACCAAACGGGAAATTGCCCCGAAATAGACCGCTCGGTATGTTTTGGAGCGGCCCACCCGAGACGCGCTTCCGGGGGGTGTGCGTCTCGGGTGGGCCGGCTCGGCTTACCGCTGAACGGGCGGCGGGCCGCCGTCCTCGCCCGGTGACAGCCCGAGCATGTCGAGCAGCAGACGGCAGTCCTCGGCGCTCGTCGCGCCTCGTGCCACCGACAACCGCGCGCGGTGGACCTGTTCGTCCGAGATCCGCGAGGGTTCACCGGTCCGCTGCGCGGGCACCCCACCGCCCGGCCTCGACATGATGTCGTCCTGGTTCCACAGGAACTGACGCACTTCTAGGGACCCGCTCATGACGCCTCCCCGACTTGAGGTTGGCGCGAGGCTAAGCGAGCCCGTCGAACCACCGCAGCCCCCCGCAGAGTGATTCCAACACAACGGAGTGTCACTTTCCGTGTAAACCACTTGGTGTCAAGCGGGCCGTGATGTGCTTGCGGCGAACAAGCGAGAGGGTGAACCCATGACCGAGCCGGACCCGCGGCCGACCGACCCAGAGACCACGCCGAACCCCACCGAGGCCCCGGCCGAACCCACCACAGCCGCCGCAGAGCCAGCCGCCGCAGAGCCGGCCGCCGAGCCTGCCGAGCCCGCCGCTGAGCCGGCCGAGCCCGTGGTGCCGACTGTCGACGCCACGGTCACCGAAGCGGCCGGTCCGGGCGCGGTCCCGCCCGTGGACCCGCAACTGCTCTTCGGCAGCCTCAACCTCGCCGCCATCGAGGCCGACATCGAGGCGATGATGAGCGACAAGATGTCCCAGCTCGACGGCATGCTGGCCGGCCTGGAGGAACTCGTCGGCCGCCTGGAGACCGAGATCACCGGCCTGGAGACCCCGCCGGACGACACCACTACCCCCTAGGGGTATATCCTCGGGTACCGGTAACCCGGTCGAGAGGATGCGAACCATGTCCGTCACCACCTACACCGTCAGCGGCATGACCTGCGGGCACTGCGTCAGCTCCGTCACCGAGGAGCTGACCGCCGTGTCCGGCGTGACCGCCGTGGACGTCCAGCTCGACACCGGCGCGGTCACCGTGACCAGCACCCGCGAGCTGAGCCGCGACGAGGTGGCGGCTGCGGTCACCGAGGCGGGGTACGCGCTCGTCGGCTGATCCCGTCGGCCGGCCAAGGGCCCCAAAGGCATCGACTGGCTGAAGAATCTGGCCCAACCCACTCCCCAGGCCACGGTGCACGTGCAACAATCCGAATTGCTGACACACCCCCGGTCAGCGCCTGTGGAGATCCCCTCCGGCCCCCGCGTTCCTCCCCCTGGCGCGGGGGCCTCTCCATGCACACGACTGTGACCCATGCCACAGTTCACCGCGTTCCGCAACTCGACCGTTATCGTGGCGCCGTGCCTCTTGGATCCCTAGGACGCTCGAAGTCAGGCCGGCATCGCCCTCCGCAGAAGGAGCAGCAGGAGGAGATCCTCCCCGACGAGGAGCTGACCTCCTACCTCGCGGCGCTGGCCCCCGAGTCCGACGCGGAGACCACCGCGTCGGGCGGCGGCTTCGGCAACGCGCAGGTCTACCAGCTCCGCCTCCAGCTCATGGCCAACGAGCAGCTGAAGGAGCTGGCCGCCGAGCGGCAGACGTCCCCGCAGGCGCTGGCCACCGAGTGGGTCATGCAGCGCCTGGAGTGGGAAGCCCGTCAGCGCGGCTTCTAGTCCCCGTACAACGCCGAGAGGCCCCGACCGGCAATCCGGTCGGGGCCTCTCGTGCGAAAGCGATCAGACCTTGCGGACGTTCTGGGCCTGCGGACCCTTCGTGCCCTGGCCGATCTCGAACTCGACGCGCTGGTTCTCCTCCAAGGTGCGGAAACCGCCGCCCTGGATCTCCGAGTAGTGCACGAAGACGTCGGGACCGCCGTTCTCCTGGGCGATGAACCCGAAGCCCTTCTCGGCGTTGAACCACTTGACCGTGCCCAGTGCCATGTACCTGCCTCCATCGCAGGAAAGCTTGGGGCTGCACCGTGCAACCCCGGCCGTCCCGGGGCGTTTCCCCACCGCCTGCGGCGGGGATGGCACGCCCGCGTGTCGTTCCGCGAGCGTGTGACACGAACACAGAAACCACGGCCTGCGCACGCGAGCGTATCGGTTGGCCACCCGCAGCACTACCACTGAACGCGGAGCTACTTCTCGGTGACCTGCGGGGGTTCGGGCAGCTGCACGTCCGCCTGGCCGATGTTGCGCTCCAACGCCTTGCGCCACTCGCCGCTGCCCACCATCTGCTCGATGGCGGCGTTGACCTCGGCCCTGCCGGCGGCGTCGCCCTTGGCCAGGCCGACGCCGTAGCGCTCGGTGGTGAAGGGGTCGCCCACCAGCTTGAGCAGCTCGGGGTTCTCCGCCACGTAGCCCGCGAGGATGACCTCGTCGGTGGTCACGGCGTCGACGTTGCCCGCGAGCAGCGCCGTCACGCAGTCCGAGTACTGGCCGTACTCCACCAGTTCCACGCCCCGCGCGAACTCCGACGCGACCTTCTGCGCCGAGGTGGACCCGGTCACCGAGCACAGCCGCTTGCCGTTGAGCGTCTCCGGGCCGGTGATGTCCTCGTCGGTGTAGCGGACGAGGATGCCCTGGCCGGTCTGGAAGTACGGACCCGCGAAGGACACCTTCTCCTTGCGCTTGTCGGTGATCGAGTAGGTCGCGACGACGAAGTCCACGGAACCGTCGACGATCATCTTCTCGCGGTCGGCCGAGCGGGCTTCCTTCCACGTGATGCCGGACTCGGGGACGCCGAGCTTCCCGGCCACGTACTTGGCGACCTCCACGTCGAAGCCGACGAACTTGCCGTCGAGCCGGCGCTGCCCGAGGCCCGGCTGGTCGAACCGGATGCCGATGACGAGCTCGCCGTCCTCGGCCTTGCCCTTGAGCGTGTCGTCGCCGCCGCTGCCGCAGGCGGAGGCGAGGGCGAGAGCGGCCACCGCCGCGATCGCGGGCAGCAGTCGTCGGAACAGCATGGGCTGCGAACCTTCCGGTGTTCGGGTACGCGGTGCGGATCTACGCACCAGACGTTGTTCATGCTAAGCACCGGTATTGAAGATCCTTATGCGACGAAGGTCTCATCAGCCCAATCCGCTGGACCGTTCGGCCCATGAATTGGTGTGACGTCGAACAAATCCCCTATGGCAGCAGCGAGCGGCGCGGCACCGCGCCCAGCCCGAGCCGGCGGACGGCCCGGTTCACGTGCCCCTCCGGGACGCCCCAGCGGATCGGCGGCGGCACCAGCAGGGCGGCGGTCCGGGCGGCGCGGAGCACGGCGGTGGCGACCGGTTCGGGGTACGGGCGGTGGCCGTGCAGGGCGGTCGCCCACGGCGGCAGCACGGAGTAGGCGAGGTGGCCCAGCAGCGGCTCGTAGGCGTCGAGGCCCAGCCGCAGCAGACCGTTCAGCGGCGGGCGGTGCAGGAAACGGTAGACGACCTCGGAGTCCTCGGTCTTGCGCAGGTCCGGGAGGACCGAGGCGAAGTAGGCGGCCATCTCGCGGGCCGTGCCGGGGACCTCGTCCGCGTGCAGCCCCACCAGTTCGGCGGTGCGGCGCTGCTCGTCGTAGTACTTGTCGACCTGCGCGTCGGTGAGCCGGTACCCGGCCCGGCGCACGACGGTGACGAACGAGTGGACCTCCGCGCAGTGCACCCACAGCAGCAGCTCGGGGTCGTCGATCCGGAACCGTCGGCCGCTCTCGTCCTTGCCGCGCAACATCCGGTGGACCATGCGCACCTTCGCTGCGGCTTCCCGAACCTCCTCGGTGGTGCCGTAGCTGACCGTGCCGACGAAGTTCGCCGTCCGCATCAGGCGGCCCAACGGGTCTTCGCGGAAGTTGGAGTTCTGCACGACACCGGCCACCGCGCGCGGGTGCAGGGCCTGGAGGTAGAGGCTCGCGATCCCGGCGACCCACATCGCCGGGTCGGCGTGGAGCTGCCACGTCACCGTGCCCGGTCCGAGGATCCCGACGTCCACCGGCATGAATCCGATCGTGTCACAGCCGGACCGCCACGCCGAGGGCCAAGATGGTGGCCATGGATCTCGATCAAGCCCGTGAGTTCATCCGCACCAACACCCGCGCCGTGATGGCCACCCGCCGCTCCGACGGCTCGCCGCAGATGTCGCCGGTCCTGGCCACCGTCGACGCCGAGGGCCGGGTGGTCATCAGCACCCGCGAGACCGCGTACAAGGTCCGCCAGGTCCGCCAGGACCCGTGCGTGACCCTGTGCTTCTTCACCGACGGCTTCTTCGGCGAGTGGGTGCAGGTCGAGGGCAAGGCGGAGGTCGTGTCGCTGCCCGGGGCCATGGAACCCCTGGTGGACCTGTACCGCCGGATCTCCGGCGAGCACCCCGACTGGGACGACTACCGGGCCGCCATGGTCCGCGACAAGCGCGTGGTCATCCGCGTCGACCTCGACCGCGCCGGCCCGGACCGCACCGGGTGACGCTCGTGTCCCACCCGTAACGCCGCCGGCCACAAGAGCGATTCCACGCGGCACCGTGGAGTGCCGTCTGGAGCGGGTACTGGGATGAGCAGACGACTGGCCTTAGCCGGCACGATGGGCGCCCTTGCGACCGGCGCACTGCTGACGCTGGCGATCGTCGTGGACCAGCCACGCCCGGTGGACGTGCGCAGGGTCGACCTCAGCCCGGTGCAGCCCGGCATGCTCAGCGCCACCCACACCACCACCCTGGCCGTGCACCCCGCGCCGGCCCCGGCCACGGCTGGGCCGGAGGCCCGGCCGGTCGTCCCGGTGACCGCCACCCCCACGCCGGCCCCCGAGCCCGCGTCACCCACGCCCACCGAGCCCACGGGCAAGAAGCCCAACCGCAACAACTGCGACCGCTCGTACCTCACCGACGGCGCGTGCGTCCCGTGGTTCTTCCCCCTGGACCCGCGCGAGGCCTGCGAGTGGTTGCGCGAACAGGGCCTGACCCGGATCGAGGTCCACGGCCGAGACCGCCACCGCCTCGACGTGGACCTCGACGGCATCGCCTGCGAGCGGGAGGACGACTAGCGGGCCGCGAGCCGGTCGATCGCCCCGCCCACCCGGTCCGCCAGCAAGCCCACCGCGCCGACCGCCCGGCTCATCGGGTCACCTTCCGCGCCGCCCAGGGCCTGAGCCCGCACGTAGGCCGCCTTCACCTCGTCCCACCGCCGTGCCTGCTCCTCGGTCAACGTGCCCCGCAACTCGGCCAGCTTCAACAGGTTCGCCTCGGCCCCGGACGTCAGGGTCTGCGCCTCGCCGAGGTAGTGGTCGTCGATGACGGCCATCAGCTCGGCGTCGTTCATCACCGGGACGACCTTCTCGGCCAGCTTGTTCATGTTGCGGTACGACCCCTGCAACTGGAACGGCGGCTCGACCCGCGAAGCGTCTTCCTGCGCCGCCGAAGCGATGTACGCCTGGTTGTTGGCCAACACCACCTCCTGCACGAGCAACAGCTTGCGCAGCACCGAAAGCACCTGCTCCAGCTCCACCGACGTGTAAGGGTGGCTCAACTGGTCCGACCGGACCTCCTCCCCCTTCG
Organism: Actinosynnema sp. CA-248983; assembly: GCA_050954585.1. Classification (GTDB taxonomy): domain Bacteria; phylum Actinomycetota; class Actinomycetes; order Mycobacteriales; family Pseudonocardiaceae; genus Actinosynnema. Next base: position 8,449,493 of record CP191863.1, read on the forward strand.
CCATCCGGACCAGCAGGTCCACGTCGCCCCGGTCCCGCGTCGACAGCGGCGCCAGCACCGCGTTCGAGGTCAACGCGTTCTCGATGTAGCTCAACGCGAACAGGTCCTCGCGCCCGGACAGCACGTCGCCCAGGTTCCACACGTCCGCCCGGTTCGCCAGCATGTCCGGAATCCGGAACCGCCGGCCCGACTCGGTGTACGGGTTGCCGGCCATGCACACCGCGAACCGCTTGCCGCGCAGGTCGTAGGTCCGCGTCCGGCCGTCCCAGACGCCTTCCATCCGCCGCTGGGCGTCGCACAGGGAGATGAACTTCTGCAGCAGCTCCGGGGACGTGTGCTGGATGTCGTCCAGGTACAGCAGCACGTTGTTCCCGGTCTCCAGCGCGAACGAGATCTTCTCGACCTCCTGCCGCGCGGTCGCGTTCGGCGCGTCCGCCGGGTCGACGCTCGTCACGTCGTGCCCCAGCGAAGGCCCGTTGACCTTGACGAACACCAGCCCCAACCGGTTGGCCACGTACTCCATCAAGGTCGTCTTGCCGTAGCCGGGCGGCGAGATGAGCAGCAGCAGGCCCATCTGGTCGGTGCGCTTGTCGTCGCCCGCCGCGCCGAGCTGCTTGGCCAGGTTGTCGCCGATCAGCGGCAGGTAGACCTCGTCCAGCAGGCGGTTGCGGACGAACGCGCTCATCACCTTCGGCTGGTACTCCTCCAGCCGCAGCCGCCGCTTCTCCGCCGCCACGACCTCGTTGCGGTGCCGCTGGTACTCGCGGAACGCGGGCACCCGCTCGGCGCGGAACCGGCGCGTCCGGGTCAGCAGCTCGTCGAGCCGGAACTCCAGCTTGCGGTCGACGATCCGCGGGTGCGCGCCCAGTAGACCGTCCACAGTGGACCGGACTTGGGCGGAGGACTCGTGCCGCGGCAGGTCCCGGCACAGCTCCAGCGCCACCGCCTCGGGCAGGTCGTACTCGTCCCGCCCGGCCAGGAAGGCCGAGTACCAGCCCTCGACCAGCGCCTTCCGGTCCGCCGGGTCGGTCAGCGCGCGCAGGTCGTCCTCGAACTCCTTGCGGCTGCCCAACGCCCGGTGGAACGCCTCGGTCAACGCCCGCGCGCCGGCACTGCTCGCGAACCCGAACGGCGCGCTGCACAGCTCCTCGAACAGGTACTCCCCGGCCAGCGGGTCGCCGATCTGGGCGGCCAGCTCCGCGCACAGCTCGTCGATCGCCGACGTGTGCCCGAACACCGACCGCGCCCGCCCCAGCGACGACGCCCGCCGCGTCCAGCGCGTCCGCGACTCCTCGTCCGCCGCGGCCCAGAACAACTGGGCCGCCGCACGAGCCGACGGCGGGTACCGCAGCACCCCCGCACCCGCGTGCAGGCGCAGCAACGCGTCGAGGATCCGAGCGGCGTCGTGGTCGTGCACGCCACGCTCGTAGCCCTCGTCCAGCCGCGTCTCGGCGACCTTCCGGACCAGGTCGAGCAGCCGCCCGTCGGTCACGGCCGCGTGCAGGCCGTCCACCGGGTGCTCGGCGAGGATCGACGCGGCCAGGTGCTCGCCCCGGTAGACCTCGGCCGTCTCGGACACCAGTAGCTGGTCCCAGAACGGTTTCGTGGCCGCGAACGCCTCGTCCCGCACCGGCGCCCGGTAGTCGGTGCCGGTGATGGCGAACGACAGCGCGCCGTCCTTGGGCACCAGGGTCACGTCCACCGGCTGCGTGTTCACCGCGAACCGGTGCCGGCCCAGCTTGATCGTCTCGCCGTCGAACAGGTCGAGCCGGTCGCGCAGCGCGCGCCCCGCCTCCTGCCGCGCGGCGAGCACCCGCCCGTCCAGCTCCTCGGCCCGGACGGTGTCGCCCAACTCGCGCAGTTCCGCCGAGATGGACCGGACCTTGGCCACCATCGGGTCGGACGCGAAGTAGGTGTTGACCTCGTCGAGCGAACCGAGCCCGGCGACCCGGCGGCCGACCCCGGCCAGGATGCGCTCGGCCGAGTCGACCAGCCGGTCGGCGCGCCGGGACCGCTCGTCCAGCAGCGCCTGCTTGCGCGAGGAGAACGCCTCGTAGACGTCGGTCCGCTTGGCGCCGAGCTGGGCCAGGAAGTCGTCGAACTCGCCGAACCGGGACTCCAGGTTCTCCAGTTGCAGCAGCAGCCGGCCCAGTTGCTCGTCGCAGGCGGCGGGCGTGTCCGCGACCGCCAGAGCGCCCGTGATGGCCTGCCCGAGCAGCGCGAACTCGGCCGCGAACTCGGCCCGCCCCTCGGTGGCCAGCAGGTCCCGCCGACGACCGTCCACGGTGGCCCGCGCGCGGTTCAGGCCGCCCAGGACCTCGCCGATGCGCTCCAGGATCGAGGTCCGGACCGTGGCGTCGGCGATCTCCAGCGAGCCGACGACCTCGGTCAGCACCTCCAGGCCGCGCTGCTGCTCGGCGAGTTCGTCGGTGACCGGCTTGGCCTCGGCGACCGTCCGCACCGCCTCCGCCTTGCCCACCAACGCGTCGACCTGCTCGTGGTACCCGGTGAACGCGTCCTCGCGGTGCAGGTGCTCGACCGCGCGCTGCGCCGTGGACCCCAGTTCCGCGTCGAGCTGCGCGGACAGCTCCTCGATCCGCGCCAGGTCGACGTACCGCAGCTCCTTCAGCGTCACCAGATGACCTTGCGCGCCACGGAGGTCGGCGAGCTGCCGCACCCACGCGTCCGCGCTCACCGGCACGTCGCCGCGGGTGCGCCGGATCATCGACGCGATGCCGTCGGCGGTCTCGGCCAGCGCCGTCGCGGCCTGGTCGGTCAGCGCCTGCACGGCCTCGAACTCGTCGAGCACCTGCTCGGCCGTCGCCCGCACCTCGGTCAACGGGGTGCGCAGGTCGCCCAGGTCGGGTTCGCCCAGCCAGTGGTAGGAGTCGAACACCCTGGTGCAGGAGGCGATCAGGTCCTCGAACACCGCCACCGACGGCGCCATCTCGCCGACCATCCGGCTCACCGACAGGCAGTCGGAGATGCCGCGCACCAGGTCCGCGTTGCCGACCCGCTCCAGCGGGCCGGTGCCGGCGGGCTGCGCGGCGGCGTAGGTGTCGGACAGGTACGGCGTCTGCCACACCTGCATCGGGTGCACGCGGGCCGGTTCCTCGGTCAGCGCCCGGAACACGACCAGCGTGCCGTCGTCGAACAGCGAGTACCCGTGGCACGGCAGCGGGTTCGCCACTTCCTTGCGGATCACGTTGTAGGGCAGCAGGAGCGACCGGCCGTCGCGGCGGGCGTGGAAGACGTACAGCACGTCCTCGCCGTTGGTGGACCGGATGACCCGTTCGAACTCCAGCTCGTCCACGACGGTGTCGAACGTCTTGCTGACGCCCGTGGCGAGGTAGTAGCCGCCGGGGAAGATCAGGCCCTGGTCCTCGGGGAGCCGTTGGCACGCCTGGCCGATGCCGTCCAGCCGCACGACGCTCTTGGTGCGGGTGTTGAACACCAGGTGCCGCCACGCGGACTCTTTGTACGGGCGCACGCGCAGCAGGATCTGCGACCCGACCCGCGCGTACTCGACGTCCGCGTCGGCCAGCGACTGCAACGGCTCGTCCACCGGCTCGCGGTAGATGCCCTCGCCGGTCTCGGTGTTGTTCTCCACCTTGATGGTGAGGTCGCCGCCCACGGTCTCCACGAAGACCTGGTCCTCGATGGAGATGTGCGGGTGGCGGCCCAGCACGTGGTGCTCGCGCGCGGTGGTCGTCCACTCGAAGTCGTGCGACGGCGGGAAGACGTGGTCGCGCTCGCCCCGGTTGTCCAGGTACTTGACCGTGCCGTCGGTGCCGAGCTGCCAGCGCAGCACGCGGATGTCCTCGGTGCGGGCACCGGTCTGGAACACCGCGAGCAGTTTGCCCTCGACCCGGCGCAGCTGCATGAGCCGGGTGTCCCGGTAGTACCGGTACAGCTCGGCGAAATCCCGCTCGAACTGCGGGTCGTCGAGCAGGCCGGGCAGCTCGGCGCGGGCCGCGTCCTCGAACCGGAACGCGTCGCCGTCGCGGGTGAACCGGTGCAGCGAGAACACGTCGTCGATCGTGGTCTCCGGCTTGAGGCCGATGAACACGTTGTAGCCGAACAACATGAGACCCGAGACGTGCGACCCTCGCCCGTCGGCGACAGAGACGGAGACACAGTCTCGTGGCACGCAGTTGTTCTCGGTGCGGACGCGCTCGGTGCCCAGCAGGTTCAGCTCGGCGCTGCCGAACACCTCCAGCCGGCGCGCGTTGAGCGCTTCGGCCCGGCGGGCGAGCCCGGCGGCCTGGTCGGCCAGCCGGGCCCGCAGCACCTCGTACGTGCCGGCGTCCAGCGTCGCGGTCGTCGGCGCGGTCACGGTGGTGGTCACGACCGGGCCGTCACGACTGGACGGCGAGCGCGGCCACCGGCCGTTCCGCGACGCCCAGGCGCTGGGCGGTGGCCAGCAGCTCGCGCATCGCGGGCGCGTCCGGGCCACCCGAGTTGATCAGCTTGAGCAGCAGGGCGGACACCGTGAGGTTCTTCATGTCCTCGGTGCCGAACGACCCGAGGATGCGGCCGAGGTCCTGGGTGAAGTCCTGCGACCCGTTGAGCCAGGACGCGCCGAGCGTCTTGGCCACGTCCGAGTGCTCCACGAACCCGTCGACGCTCTTGCCCGCGGTGACCGCGCCGACCACCCGGTCGAAGAACATGGTCTCGCCGCCGACGATGTCGATGTCGGCCTTCTCCAGGCCCGCGGCCAGCACCTTGGCCTGGGCCTCGGCGATCTGCCGCTGCACGTCGATGCCGGCGAGCCGGATCTCCTTCTCGGTCTCCAGCCGCAGGCGGTACTCCTCGTGCTCGCGGGTGGCCTCGTCCAGCGCGGCCATGGCGTTCGCCTTGTCCGCCAGGCCTTCCGCCTCGCCCTTGAGCTTCTCGCGGATCGCCTCGGCGACCACGAGGGCCTTCTCGCGCTCCACCACGGCCTCGGCGCGGCCGACCTTCTCCAGCACCTCGGCGTCGCGCTCCTTGACCTGAACGTCGGCCATCTTGACCTGCACGTCGGCCAGGCCCGTGGCGGCGGCCTCGGCCTGCCGGCCCTCGGCGAGCCGGATCATGGCGCGGGTGTCGAGTTCGGCGGCCTGCTGGCGCGCCTCGGCGAGCAGCAGTTCCTCGCGGGCCTTGAACTTGGCCGCGGCCTCCGCCGCCTCGGCCGCCTTGATGTCCTTGACCAGGTTCTCCTGGGCCTCGGCCTCGGCGGCGATGATCGTGGTCTGGCGCAGCCGCTCGGCCTCTTCGAGGGCGCGCAGCTTCTTGATGTTCTCTTCCTGCTCCGCCACGGTCTTCTCCACGGCGATGCGCTCGCGGATGACCTCGGCGATGGCCCGCTTCTCGCCTTCGAGCTCCTTGTCCTTGGCGATGCGGGTCAACTCGGTCTCGCGCTCGCGGCCGATGACCTCCAGCTGGCGGTCCTTCTCGATGCGCTCGCTCTCGATCGCGATGACGCGCTCGCGGTTCTTCTCCGCCACCGCGATCTCACGGTTCTTGTTCTCGTGCTGGATGCCGAGCTGCTCCTCGGTGCGGATGTGGGCGGTGTTGGCCTTGAGCCGCTCCTCCGCCTGCACCTTGGCGATCTCGGCCTCCTCGCGGGCGCGCATGGTCTCGACCTCGCGCTTCTGCTTGATCTCCGCGTCGGCCTTGCGCCGCTCCAGCTCCAGGATCGCCTCGCGCGCCTCGACGTTCTGGCGCGTGATCTCCTTCTCCTCACCGCGCTGGTACTCGTTGGTCCGCACGTGCTCGATCGCGGTCAGCTCGGTGATCTTGCGGATGCCCTGCGCGTCCAGGATGTTGCTCGGGTTGAGGTGCTCCATCGGCGTCTGCTCGAGGTAGTCGATCGCCGCGTCCTCCAGGCTGTAGCCGTTGAGGTCGGTGCCGATCACCTCGATGATCCGGTCGCGGAACTCGTTGCGGTGGGTGTAGAGGTCCACGAAGTCGAGCTGCTTGCCGACGGTCTTGAGCGCCTCGGAGAACTTGGCGTTGAACAGCTCCTGGAGGGTCTGCTCGTCGCTGGCGCGGGCGGTGCCGATGGCCTGGGCGACCTTGATGACGTCCTCGACGGTCTTGTTGACCCGCACGAAGAACGTGATCCGGATGTCCGCGCGGATGTTGTCCTTGCAGATGAGGCCCTCGTGGCCGGCCCGGCGGATCTCGATGGTCTTCACCGAGATGTCCATGATCTCCGCGCGGTGCAGCACGGGCAGGACGACCGCGCCGGTGAACGTCACGTCCACCTTGCGCACCTTGGAGATGATCAGCGCCTTGCCCTGGTCGATCTTCCGGAACAGGCGGCTGATCATGATCAGCAGCGCGATCAGGACGACCAGGGCGACGGCGATGAGGACGCCGAAGCCGGTGGTGATGACTCCCATCAGTGCTCCCCCAACGGGTAAGTAGGGATCGGGGCGACCCAGAAGAACTCGCCGTCCTGGTCGTAGTCGAAGATCAGCGCGGGCGTGCCCGCGCGCAGGTCGTCCGCGCCGGCCTGACGCACCTGGACGATCGCCGAGGAACCGTCGGCGGCGGTCACCTCGGCCTGGCCGAACTCGGTGGTGACGGTGCCGGTCCGGATCACGCAGACCCGGCCCACGAAGTCGTTGCGGGACGCGTCGGGCAGCACCGGGTACAGGCGGCGCAACGGGATCACGGCGACCCGGGCGGTCCCGAACCCGACGACCAGCGACCCGAGCAGGACGGGGACGTCGTACCCGTCGATCAGCGTCACGCCCGCCAGGCACGCGAACCACGCGACCGGCACCAGCAGGGAGAACACGACGCTGGACGGCACCCCGCCCAGCCCGTAGGCGAGTTCGACCCCGCCGTCGAGGTCCAGCCCGAACGCCGCGAGCACCCAGAAGACGATCACGGCGGCGAGCAGGATGCTGAGCAGGACGGTCGGGAAAGCGAGCGCGGCTGCGAAGAACTCCCCCATGCACCCCCCTCTGTTGGCGGGGACTTTAACCCGTTGATCGCGGCCACGGAGGGTGAATCACAGAACGCGTTCGAACGGACACGCAGGCATTATCCGAGCAGCAGACCGGAAACCCTGGTGTCCGGGTTGCCGCCGTAGCTGACGACCGCCCCCGCCTCGTGCGGCATGGTCCGGATGCTCATGCCCGCGAAGCCCTCTTCGGTCACGAACCAGCCCCACGTCGTGAGCCAGCCCCGGTCGTCGTCGGGCATCGCGTCCAGCACGGGCCGGACCCGTTCCTGGACCACGTGCGGCTTGCGCGCGCAGTCGTCGAGGAGGGCTTTCCACCCGCGGTCGTCGTGCAGCCAGCCCGCGTGGACGCCGGTTCCGGCGAACTCGCCGGACGCCTTCAGGACGAGGTTCTCGCGATTCGCGCGGACGTGGTCGCGGTCGACGTCCTCCAGCTTGCGCGTCCAGGGCAGGAGGCGGTCGACCAGGGACCGCTCGTCGTCGTCCAGGTCCGCGGTGGACAGCAGGGCCAGGGTGGACTTGTAGCCGTAGAGGTAGCTCGACAGCGGCGTGTACACCTCGGTCTTGGTGCCCTTGAGGAAGGTTTCCGCTTTGCCGACGGCCTGTTCGGGGGAGAAGAAGCGGACGACCACGTCGAGCTTCGTCCCGTTCAGGTGGAGGTGACCGTTGCGTTCGGTGAGGTTTTCCAGTTCTCCCAACAGGATTTCCGTGCCGAGCCGCCGGCAGGACTCCTGGAGGGACGCGAAGCCCTTGTCGAACTTCGCGAGCGCGCCGCCCGCTTCCAGGAACGCGGTGGTGCCGTTTTTGAAGGCGCGCAACAGCTTCTCGACCGGATGGACGTAGTCGAGGTCGTTCTTCTCGACGAAGTCCTGCATGGTCGGGGATTCGTGGATGGCGCGGGCGATGTCGCCGAGGTCCGTGCCGCCGAGTTGGCTGCCGGAGTTGAACTCCAGCAGCTTGAAGCCGTCGCCGACCCGGTAGAGGTCCGCGCGGCCGTGGAACGGGGGTGGCTCGGCGGACATGAGCGCGGCCTCCTGCGGTGGCACGCCCAGGGCTTCGGCGCAGCGGGTCAGGCTGCCGTCGAACAGCCGGTGCGGCAGGGAGAGCAGGAGGTCGTAGAAGCGGCGCAGGTCGTGTGCCACGCGGTCGGCTTCGGCTCGGGGCAGGAAGAAGGGGCGGGGCGCCAGGCGGTGCCCGTACACGGCGTCCAGGGCGGGTGGCAGGTCCAGGTCCGCCATGGTCCCGTGCAGGCTCTCGTCGGCCAGGAACGCCCGCGTCAGGTCCACGCGGCACATGATGTCGGTCGGCGGGCGGGGTGTCGCTGCGGGGACCCGCTGTCAGGCCACGATGCCGCGCAGGACCACGTGGAACGCGCGGGCCGGTTGGAAGTCCGGGCGCGGGTTGGCGAGTTGGTTGGTCAGCAGGCCGTCGACCGTGGCGAGCAGGAGCGCGAGGTCGGCGGCGGGGTCCTTCGACCCGATCGCTTCGACGATCGGCACGGCCCACTCGGCGATCTGTCGGTGGGCCTCGGCGATGCGCTTGCCCAGCTCGGGGCGTACTGCGGCGTCCACGAAGACGGCGCGCCGGGCGAGGGTGAGGACCCGTTCGGCGGCCAGTTCCGCGACCACGCGGCCGAGTGCGTCGGCGAGCTTCTCGGGCGTGGAGACGTCGCCGGCGAGCGCGGCCCACAGCTCCCGCTCGCGTTCGTGGATGCGTTCGACGACCCCGCCGACCAGGGCGTCCCGGGTGCGGAAGAGGTTGGAGGTGGAACCCTCCGGCAGGTCGGCCTCGGCGTCGACGGCCCGGTGGGTGAGGGCGCGCGGTCCGGCGGTGCCAAGCACTCGGATGGCGGCGTCCAGCACCTGCTGCCGTCTCGTCACGGGCCGTGACACTACACCCGTAGTCAGCCGCACTACACTTGTAGTACGGTCGCCGGCATGAGAGCAGCGGTGATCGGTGGCGGGGTGGGCGGTCTGGCGGCGGCCATCGGGCTGCGCCGGGCGGGCTGGGACGTGACCGTGTTCGAACGGGCCGACGGGCTGCCCGCGACCGGGACGGGGTTGGGGATCTGGCGCGACGCGATGGCGGCGCTGGACCGGCTCGGCGTCGGCGACCGGGCCCGGCGGGTGGGGCGGCGGCAGCCGGAGGGGACGGTCCGCAAGCCCGACGGCACCGTTCTCGGCCGGTTGAGCGCGGACGTGCACCTGCTCACCCGGCCGGCGCTGCTGGGCGTGCTCGCCGACGCCCTGCCGCCGGGTTCGATCCGTTTCGGCTTCCAGGCGATGTGGGAGGAGTGCGACCACGACCTGGTGGTAGGGGCGGACGGCATCGGCAGCGGTGTGCGGCGGTCGCTGTTCGGCGTCGAGCCGCGGCGGTCGGGTGCCGTCGGGTGGCGCGGGACGGTCGACTTCGCGGTGGAGGCGGGCGGCGAGACGTGGGGGCGCGGCGTGAAGTTCGGCCTCACTCCGCAGGCCGATGGCCGCACGAACTGGTACGCGCTGACGGCGCCGGACGCCGACCTGTCGGTGTTCTCGTCGTGGCACGACCCGATCCCGCGGGTGCTGGCCGAGAGCCGGGACGTTCTGCGGCACAGCCTCGACTACCTGCCGGCGCTGCGTTCGTACGTGCACGACAGGGTGGCCCTGATCGGCGACGCGGCCCATGCGATGACTCCCGACCTGGGCCAGGGCGCGTGCCAGGCGATCATCGACGGCGAGGCGCTGGCGTCGGCACTGCGCTCGGGCGACGTCCAGGCCGGTTTGCAGCTCTACGACCGCGAGCGCCGTCGGTCCACTCAGCGCCTGGTGCGACGGTCGTTGATGCTCAACCGGTTGGCACGCGTGCGCCGGTTCACCGCCGTCCGCGACACGGCCCTCCGAGCCGCCTTGGCACTGGCCCCCGCGCCTTCGTGGAGTGCTGACCTGGAACCCGACGAGTTGGCCGGCTAGTCCTTGGCCTGGGGGAACTTCTTCCGTTGTCCCGAGGCCTTCCGGGGTGCCGAGGGCGGCGGCACGACCGGCCCGATGTCACCGTCCGGCGCGGTGTCGAGGTCCACGATGACCGGGGCGTGGTCGCTGGGTCCGGTGCCCTTGCGAGCGTGCCGGTCCACCCAGGCGGCCTTGGTCCGAGCCGCGACGGGTTCGGAGGCGAGGACGAGGTCGATGCGCATGCCGAGGTCCTGGTGGAACATCCCGGCGCGGTAGTCCCAGTAGGTGAAGACGCGGTGGCCGGGCCAGCGGTCGCGGACGACGTCCTTGAGCCCGAGGGCCTCGAGCTCCTTCAGGGCGTCCCGTTCGGGCCGGGTGACGTGGGTCTGGCCCACGTAGGCGGCCGGGTCGAACACGTCCTCGTCGGCCGGGGCGATGTTGACGTCCCCGCACACCATCACCTGGTCACCGGACTCTCGGACCACGTCCCGCAGGGCGGCCAGCCAGGCGAGCTTGTAGCGGTAGTGGTCGGAGTCGGGCTCGCGCCCGTTGGGCACGTAGACGGAGAAGATCCGCACACCCCCACAGGTAGCCGCCACCACCCGGGCCTCGGGGTGCGGGAACCCAGGCCCGTCCACCATCCCGGCGACGACGTCGGACAACCCGACCCGAGACAAGATCGCCACCCCGTTCCACCGCCCCTCACCGTGCGCCGCAAACTCGTACCCGAGTTCGTCCAGCTGGCCCGAGAGCAGCTCGGCGAAGGCGTCGTCGGCGAGCTTGGTCTCCTGCAGACACACCACGTCCGGCCGCCGCTGCGCCAACCACGGCACCAACCGCGGCACCCGCTGCTTGACCGAGTTGACGTTCCACGTGGCCACCCGCATGCCCCCAAGGTAGTGCGCACGTGACGTCAGCCACACGCCGGACCCACCCACCCGGCCCACCACGTGCGAGGACCTCGGTAAGCTGTCCGACGGGCCGCTAGCTCAATTGGCAGAGCAGGAGACTTTTAATCTTCGGGTTCAGGGTTCGAGTCCCTGGCGGCCCACCAAACGCCCAGGTGAGAGCGGGTGGCGAGGGTCCTCACCAAGATCGAAGCCCTCACTTACCCCCCACTTATTCTGCGGCTCTTTTCGATCGTTCGGGATCACCGCCAGATCGCCGCCGTGGCCTCGTCGGCGCCGAACCGCAACGCGAACTCGCGGCCGTGCCGATACGAGGCGTAGGCCGCGCCGAGTGCCACCAGACGACGGGTGCCCACCGGGCGGATCGTGATCGCAGGCCCTTCGACCAGCACCGAGCGGTTCGTATGCTGATGCGTTAGGCCCGCCACCTTGCCTGACGTCCGCTTCCTGCCCGGGGTCGCGTCATTGTGCGAACCGCTGGGGCCGCGTCGGTGGCTCGGTGTGGTCGGTTGGGCCGTGGATGTGGTGATGGAGGGCCGTCAGCACTCGATAGCGTGCGGCTATGAGCGATTCCAGCGGTGTTTCAAAGCAGTTGGAAGAGTGGGCCGACCAACTGGTGGCCGAGTTCGGCGGCTGGGCTGCTGGTCGTGGGCTTGACGTTGATCTTTTCGTCGTTGAGGCGGCGTTGGACGCGCGAGTCACGGAGGATGGCGTGCTCACCCGCTGGGACATGGCGGACATCGAAGGGCTGCTGCTGGAGTGGTTCCCGCGGAAAGTCACGCTGGAAAGGTCGGAGTGGTCGGATGCCTTGACGACGCTGCATCACTGGGTCGACTTCCTGGCCGCGACTCGCGGTGACGACGTGCGGGATCTGGATGGGTTGCACGCGGTGATCGACCGGAGCGCTCCGGAGTTCCATGTGAGGATGACCGACGAGTGCAACTATGGGCCGGCGAAGTTCTGGATGACCCGGATGCTCAAGCACGGTGTCGACATCGCGGACGAGGACTCCGTCCGCGGCTTCCTGCGGGCCGCTCAGGCGGGCGAGATCGACTACGACCAGGACGTGCTGGCCGAGATCATGCGTCGTCGCGCGCTCGAAGGTGAAGCTGACCTGGTTCTCCCCGAGTTCGAGGAGCACAGTCCAGGGCCGTTGCCGCCGGCGCTCGTTCCGCCCGATGGCGAGCTGGCGTCCCTGGCGGAGGGCACCATCGCGGTGGCCCGGTTCCGGACGTTGGTGGCGTGGGTGGGTGCTGGTCGTGCGTTGACGACGACGAAGCGCCTGCGTGTGGCCGATGCCCGTGAGCTGGCGCTGCTGCTGGGAGTGGACGCCCCCTTTCTGGAGCGGGCTCGCAGCAGTGCGGATCTGCCGGAGGTGTCGCTGCTGGTGGCTTGGGCCAGGGCAGCTCGTCTGGTGCGGGTGGTGAAGGGAAGGCTCCTGGCGGTCAAGAGCGCGGCCGGCCTGCTGGACCGGCCGTTGGACCTGTGGTGGCGGGCGTTCGAGGCGTTCGGCGAGCTGGGTCCTGAGGCGTGTGCGCCCGCGAGCAGCTACGAAGCGCCTTCTCTGCTCGGGCAGGTGCTGCCGGAGGTGGCGCTGGATCTGTGGCTGAGCCTGTACACAGCAGGTGGGACACCCGTACCGGTGGAGCTGCTGGCCGAGAGCGTGCACGAGACGATGTCGGCCCGGTTCGGCTTTGGCATCGGCGGGCTGCTGGTCGGTATCCGGGAAATGTTGTGGCGGCGGGATCTTGCCGCTGTGTTCGCGGCCTTGGAGACGATGGGAGCGGTCGAGCTGACGGTGTCCGCAGACGCACAGGAACGGGACAAGATCATCGAGCTGTCCGGCAAGGATGATCCTGACCTCACTCTCGCGCGACTGACTCCGCTCGGCATCTGGGGCGCGCGCAGGGCGTTGCGTGCCGAGGGATTCGACGCGCCGTCCGTGGAGGAGCTGGCAGAGGCCCCGCTGACGCGGGTCTGCGAGGCCGCCGAGCACTGCGCACCTGAGATCGTCGAGTCCGTCCTGGCAAATGGCCACCGAGTGGTTGGTCAGCCACGGCGAGCTGGCCCCTGAAGGTGCCGAGCAAGCGGAGATGCTGCTCGCGATGTCTGAGCACATGGCCGCCATGCACGACCACGGGACGCTGATCGAGCAGATGGCCGGACATCCGCTCCACGATCAACTCGGCCTCGTACGTGCTATCGCGAGCACTCGCCACCCCGACCGCATCGCGATGCTGACCACCATCTCCCACGATCATCCGGAGCACGACATCGCCGCAGCGGCAGACGAAGCCCTCAGCGGTGGCTACCTGTAGCCGCGTCAGAGACGACCTGTGGCCGCGCGCCGGGAAACCACCGGCGAGATCGTGACTTCAGGGCCTTCGACGGGCACGTCGCGGTTCGTATGCTGATGCGTTAACCCACCAAACGCACCTTGGCCCAATCGATTCGGTCGATCCTCTTCGGGCAAATACGTCAGCTGCCTTCGTCGTGACGTGCGCCATCCACGTGTCAAGAGTCCGGCAGGATTCGGGTGCGCCGTGTCAAGGAGGCGTCGGCGGGTCACGCTGCTGGTCACCGGCGGCGGTGTGCTCGGGGCATGACGCTTTCCGACATCTTGCCCACGTTGGCCCACTCCCTGCACCCAGCACCCGACCCACGCCTCTGGCCCGGCATCGACGACCGGCGGCTGGAGTGGATCGCCGCCACCTTCGGCACGCCCACCTACGTGCTCGACGAGACCGAGGTCCGGCGGCAGTGCCGGCGGTTCCGGGAGGTGCTGAGCGGGTTTCGGGTGGCGTTCGCCGGCAAAGCGCTGTCGTGCAAGGCGGTGGTGCGGTGGGTCAACGAGGAAGGGTTGTGGTTGGACGTCTGCTCGGCCGGAGAACTTGCCGTGGCGCGGGCGGCGGGGTTTCCGGATGAGCGGATCTTGTTTCATGGCAACGCTAAGACGGTCGAGGACCTCAAGGCGGCGCACGGCGTGGGGCGGATCGTGGTGGACTCGGTGGACGAGTTGGACCGGGTCACCGACGCCAAGGTGTTGCTGCGGGTGCTGCCGGGGATCGCCGCCGATACCCATCCCGCGCTCGCCACCGGGGACACCGGGCAGAAGTTCGGGCTCGGGGAGACGGACTTGGTGCGGGCGCTGGAAGTGCTCGACGGGCGGCCGGACCTTGAGCTGGTTGGGTTGCACTGCCACATCGGGTCGCAGATCCGGCACGTCGCCGCCTACGAGCAGGCCGCGCGCCGCATGGTCGCGTTGATCGCCCGACTGGGGCGTCCCGTTCGCGAACTGGACCTGGGTGGCGGGTTCGGGGTGGCCTACACGAGTGGAGAACCGGACTTCGACCTCGTGGGGTATGCCGAGCGCGTCAACCGTGCGGTGCGGTACGAGTGCGGGGTGCACCGGCTGGAGCCGCCGCAGCTCGTGGTCGAACCGGGGCGGGCCATCGTGGCGAAGGCGGGGGTCACTCTCTACCGGGTGACCAGCGTGAAGCACCCGTTCGTGGCGGTGGACGGTGGCATGGGGGACAACGCCCGGCCTGCGCTCTACGGTGCCCGTTACCAGCCACGATTGCTGCGCACCGGCGGCCCCGCGACGCCGATGGTGGTGGTCGGTCGGCACTGTGAAGCCGGTGACGTGATCGCCGAAGTCGACCTGCCGAGGGACGTCCACCCGGGTGACGTGGTCGCGGTACCGGTCACCGGCGCGTACCACCACTCCCTCGCCTCGAACTACAACCAGGTGTGCCGCCCCGCACTGGTCGGCGTGCGGGACGGCACGACGCGCGTCCTGGTCCGGGCGGAGACCGAGGAGGACCTGCTCCGCCGGGACGTGGGCTAGCGGGTCACGCTCGGCGCGTCCACGGCCCAATACCAGTTGTTCCCGGCGTCATAAAGGCGCCACGACACCACCATGCGCTGCGCACCGCTTGGCACGGCGATGTTCAACGACACGGTCCCCGCCATCACATCGGCGGTCCCGGGGCCATAAGAGAGCACCGTGCGCGGCGTGCCGCCGTCGAACGCCACGGTCACCGAAGCGCGCTGCGGGTCCTCCTGCCGGTAGTGGGAGCCGAACTTCAGCGTCACCGACGACGCGCCGGCCACGTCGTAGCCGGGCGAGGACAGCGTCGAGTCGAACCGGCCGAGCGTGGACGGCGAGCCCTTGTCGTCCCACTCGTCCGGGTCGGCCACGGCGAACACGCCGCGCGCCCGCACGTTGGCCTCGCGGTGCTGGCCGGGCGCGGTGCGGGTCCAGAAGTCGTCGGTGGTGAACGACCAGCCCTGCCACTCCGCGACGCCCTGCGGCGCGGTGGTCCGGACGGTCCAGCCCGCCGGGCCTTCGTGCGTCCAGCCCAGGACCGACGTGGGCACGCCCGTCTCGTCCTGGCGCGGCTTGAGGGTCACCGACTCGAACGGGTCGGCCGGCGCGGTGCCCAGGGCGTAGCCGTCGAGGGACGCGGTGACGCCCAGGTGCCGCAGGGCGGTGGCCGCGATGTCGACGATCTTCGGCTGCACGGCCGGGGTGCCCAAGGGGATGCCGCCACCCGCCCCGATCACGAACGTCATGCGCTCCTCGGGGCTGTCACCGCCGTGGCCGCCGCCCGGGGTGTGGCCGTGGTCAGTGGTGAGGAGGATCAGCCAGTCCTCGTTGGCGTAGTTCGGCCGGCTCTCCACGGCGCGCAGCAGGCGACCGATGTGGGCGTCGTCCGCGCGCAGGGAGGCCTGGTACTGCGAAGAGTCCGCGCCGTAGTTGTGGCCGGCGATGTCGGTCTTGCCGAAGTAGACGAACGACGCGTCGGCGGCGTTCTGGGCGAGGTGCTTTTCGGCGTCGACGGCGACCTTCTCGTCGGAGCCCTCATAGCCGAGGGCGTCGCCGTCGAGGACGAACTTGCGGTCCTGGCCGGTGCGCAGGATGTGGTCGGAGATGGGCTTCCAGTCGACGGCGGCGTACGTGTCGAGCGCGGGCTTGGCGGTGTTGGCGCGGGCCAGCCAGCTCGGGAAGCTGCTCAGGGCGTTGCCGCTGAACGAGTTGTCCTTGACCTTGTGCCGGTCCGGCCAGACGCCGGTCAGGATGGTCGACCAGCCCGGCCCGCTGACGGTGGGCGCCATGCCGGTGCCGTAGAGGGCGCTGCGGGACGAGTAGCCGCGCTGGGCGAGCGCGTGGACGTTCGGGGTGTCGGCGGCGAGCAGCTTGTCGTACCGGGCCCCGTCGAGGCCGATGACCAGCACCTTCGGCGTCTTCGGCGCGGCGTCCGCGGTGGGGATGGTGACCACTGCGGCTGCCAGCGCCAGAGCCAACGCGAGTTTCCCTCGCACCCTGCCTCCTTGGTAACAGGTATAGACCGGTTTCGGTCCGGGGATCGACGCTAGGGGCGGGTGGTGAACGCAGCGGGAACGTGCGCGGAAGCGTGGACAGCGATCGTCCGGCGGGTGCCTGGCCAACCTCTGTGAAACATGCCCTGACCTGCGGTGATCGCGAAATTGTCGTACCCCGCCGGCACCCTGTTCCCCATGACCGTCCACCTCGAAGCCTGGTCCGCGGCGGACCTCGACCTGCTGCACCGGCTCAACGCGCCGGAGATGACGGCCCACCTCGGCGGGCCGGAGTCCGCCGAGCGCGTGGTCGACCGGCACCGGCGCTACCTGGCGCCGGGTTCGGGCATGTTCCGGGTGGTGCTCGACGGGGTGGCGGTGGGGCGGCGGGGTTCTGGCCGAAGGAGTGGCAGGGGGCGGCGGTGCACGAGGTGGGGTGGAGCGTCGTGCCGGAGGGCCAGGGGCGCGGGGTGGCCGCGGCGGCGGCGGTCGCGGTGCTGGAGGAGGTTCGGGCCGCCGGTGGGCCGCGGTGGGTGCACGCGTTCCCGTCGGTGGAGAACGCGGCGTCGAACGCGGTGTGCCGGAAGGTGGGGTTCACGTTGATCGGGGAGGTGTCGTTCGAGTACCCGCCGGGGAGGTTCATGCGGTGCAACGACTGGGGGCTGGAGCTGTGATCACTGCGGACATCGCGCTGTGGGATGAACGGGGGCCGCCGGGCCGGGTGACCGTGCCACGCTCGGTGCATGATCGAGGTGGTGGTGGGTGACATCACGCGGGCGCGGGTCGACGCGATCGTGACGGCGGCCAACGAGTCGCTCATGGGTGGCGGCGGGGTGGATGGTGCGATCCACCGCGCGGCCGGTCCTCGGCTGGCTCAGGCGGGCGCGGAGGTGGGTCCGTGCGAGCCCGGTGACGCGATCACCACGCCGGCGTTCGACCTCACACCACCGGTGCGGCACGTGATCCACGCGGTCGGCCCGGTGTGGAAGGGCGGCGGCTTCGGGGAGGGGGCCGTGCTGACGTCCTGCTACCGGCGGTGCCTGGAGGTCGCGGACGGCCTCGGGGTGCGCGGCATCGCGTTCCCGGCGATCGCCACGGGCGTGTATGGCTACCCGCCTGCCGAGGCGGCTCGGGTGGCGGTGGCGGCGTTGCGGTCGGCGACGACGTCGGTGGAGCGCATCGAACTGGTGGCCTTCGACGAGGAGACCGCCGCCCACCTGGGGCGCGCGCTGATCAGCTCTACGGCGTCGATCCGAAGTCCACGTCCGAAGCCGCGAAGATCATCGTGGCCGAGGGCCGGGCCGACCACCGACATGAACTTCGGCTGCCCGGTGTCAAACGTTGACAACCCCCTCAGCGCGGGCTGACCTTCGCCTGACGCCGCTGGTGGCGAGCGAGTGCGGACCACGTCTCGGACGGCATCATCCGGAGGACCTGGTCCGGTTGTACGTAGAAGACGTCGGGGTTCCGGTTGTGCGGCCCCCATCCGGTCGATCCACGCACCAGGAGGATGGTCCCCGGCAACGGCCGACTCCCCTCGAACCACGAGTCTTGTCGATAGCCGGTTTCCAGCCACACGATCACGGCCTTCGTGCCACGCCGCGCCCACTGGTAGACCTGTACGACCTGCACGAGGTCGGCACCTGGCGCAGATGCTCGCACCGTGAGCATCTCTTGCCACCGGTCGCTCAGGGCGGCATCGTTGGCCGCACGTTGCTTGATGATGATCCACACGATGATGGGCACGATCGAAACAAGCACGATCGCGATCACAAGCTTCACCAGCGCCCCCCTGATTATTGCGCCACCTGAACGCTTGGCGGCATTCAACCCCGACAGACTAAACAGCCAACGGCCTCTGCCCTACATCCGGAAGGATCACGGCCGAACGGATCGAAAAGCACGGTTTTCGACTACATCCTGGCTTTCCAGTTCCGGATCGACTGGTCGAGACGCGAACGCAACCGAGCAGCGGCATCCCGACCAGGCAGCAACTCCTCGTAGGCTTCACTCACCTTCTTCGCGATAAGTGCTGCCAGATTAGCGGAACTTCGCGCGCCGGAAATACCAGGGAGCAGTCTCTTCGACCCAACTCTTGAGCAAGCCCCAAGAAACCACTTCCAACACCCAGTGGCGGTGACGTCGCACAGTTCTTGGCTTCGATCACCGCAACCAGACCACGGCTTCGCGGATAAACTCCGGCCTGCCTGCTCCGCCTGGCGCGTTTCATCGGACAAGTCGATCGGAGCGACACCAAGCGAACCCCATCGGACCGGACTTGACGACCACTCCGGGTACGCACCGGTCCCGGCTACCCTGTGGTACGTGCCCACGACAGCCCCCTCTCTCAAGATCGGTTCGTACGCGGTGGACCCTGCCGTCGTACTCGCGCCGATGGCGGGCATCACCAACGTGGCCTTCCGGCAGCTCTGCCGGGAGTTCGGCAGCGCCAGCTCGCTGTACGTCTGCGAGATGATCACGGCCCGCGCCATCGTCGAGCGCGACTCCAAGACCATGGAGATGATCACGTTCGGCGAGGCCGAGCACCCGCGATCGCTCCAGCTCTACGGGGTCGACCCGAACTCCATGAGCGAGGCCGCGAAGATCATCGTCGGTGAGGACCGGGCGGACCACATCGACATGAACTTCGGGTGTCCGGTGCCCAAGGTCACCCGCAAGGGCGGTGGGGCGGCGCTGCCGTACAAGCGGCGGTTGTTCCGGGACATCGTGCGGGCCGCGGTGCAGGCCGCGGAGCCCGCTGGGGTGCCGGTCACGGTGAAGTTCCGCATCGGCATCGACGACGACCACCACACGTTCCTGGACGCGGGCCGCATCGCCGAGGACGAAGGTGCGCAAGCGGTTGCGCTGCACGCCCGGACCGCCGCCCAGCGGTACTCCGGGCAGGCGGACTGGAGTGCGATCGCGCGCCTCAAGGAGGCCGTGACGAGCGTCCCCGTCCTGGGCAACGGCGACATCTTCAGCGCGCAGGACGCCCTCGACATGGTCGCCAAGACCGGCTGCGACGGCGTCGTCGTCGGGCGCGGCTGCCTCGGCCGGCCCTGGCTGTTCGGCGAACTCCAGGCCGCGATGAACGGCGAACCGATCCCGCCGGCGCCGAAGCTGGGCAAGGTCGCCGAGATCATCGCCCGCCACGGCCGCCTGCTCGCCGCCCACCTGGGCGAGGACAAGGGCGTCCGCGACCTGCGCAAGCACATGGCCTGGTACCTCAAGGGGTTCCCGGTCGGCTCGGACCTGCGGCGCAGCCTCGCCATGGTGTCCACCACCGCCGAGCTGGACGACCTGCTGGGCCGGCTCGACCCGACCGCCGAAACGCTCGAGGCCGAGGGCCCGCGCGGTCGGCAGGGGTCGCCGGGCAAGGTCGTCCTCCCGGAGGGCTGGCTGGACGACCCGGAGGACGGGATGGTCCCCGCAGCGGAAGACATGCACTCCGGTGGGTGACCGGGCGCCGCGCGCCGCCGCGTTCGTCGCCTGCGCGCTCCTGCTGGCCGCGTGCGGTTCGGCGGTCACCGGGACGCCCCGGCCGCTGCGGGTCACCGACGTCGAGCGCGAACTCGTCGCGAGCTACTTCGCCGCGCTCAACCAGGCCGCGGGCCAGGGCGTGTCCGAGCAGCACGAACTGCTCGCCGACACCCAGCACCCGGACTTCCGCGACGAGGACTGCGAACTGCCGAAGGGCATCATCAAGGTCCAGCCGACCATGTCGACGCTCCGCCTCGACCCGGACTGGACGCCGCCGGGCGAGGACGAGCACCCGCGCGGGGTCGTGCTGGTGGTCGCGGTGACGCTCACCGCGTTCCAGGACGGCACCGAGATCGGCAGCCAGATCGGCTCCCAGCACATCGTGCTGCTCAACGGCAAGGCGTACGGCTTCGCGCCCTGCGCCGCCTGACCACGCTGGGCACACGTTCCGGGTAGTTGATCACTGAACGTCACCAGTTCGGAGCAGTGCACGGTCAACCAGTAGAGGGAAATCCCCTGTGACGCGTCCCGCCGGCTCAAGCACCGCGTTGCAACAGACGACACCTTGGCAAGTAGGGAGGTGAGCGCGATGACCGCACTGCGACCCGAAGTCGCCGACTTCGACAGAGACGGCAGGTCCGACGAGGGCCGAGCCGCGTCGGAGGGCACCGGGCTGGTGCAGCTGCACGAGTCGATCGCCGCGCTGCTCGCCTCCCGCGGCCAGTGGCGGCAGGCGTACCAGCACCTGCGGTCGGCGTTCGACCTGGTCTACGCGGACCAGGACGAGCAGCCGCACGTCCCCGAGCAACTGCGCCGCGAGGTGGACCGGCTGCGCCGCGAGCACGCCGAGGCGCGCGAGCAGAGCCTGAGAGACAGCCTCACCGACAGTTACAACCGGCGGTACCTGGACGAGCGGCTGCTCGGCATGGTGACGGACAGAGGCACCACCGCCGACGGGCTCGCCATCGCGTTGATCGACCTGGACTGGTTCAAGCAGGTGAATGACACATTTGGCCACCTCCTGGGTGATCGTGTGTTGCAGCGCGTGGTCGAGCTGTTGCAGGAGGAGCTGCCCGAGGACGGGTTCTGCGCCCGGTACGGCGGTGAGGAGTTCGTGCTCGTGCTGCCGGGCGTGGACGCCGCCGGGGGCGTGGAGATCGCCGAGTCGGCGCGCATGCGTGTCGAGCGTCACGCCTGGGCTTCGCTGGCGCCCGGTTTGCGAGTGACCGTCAGCATCGGGTTGGCTTATGAGCCTCCTGCGGGGGACTCGCCGACCCGTCCACAGGTCGCGCCGGAGCAACAGCTGCTGCGGGCGGACAGCCTGCTCTACACCGCCAAGCAGTCAGGACGGAACGCGGTCGCCTACCGGGAGGGCGGTCGGGTGCGCCTGGCCGGTGCCGCGGCGGGACGGCGCGGGATCGCCGAACCGAGGGTCGCCGGTTACTGAGTTTTTGCGGCAGCTCACCCGTTCGGCCGTAGCCTGCTGAGCGCAACTGACTACACCCCACCCCAGTCTCACCGGGAGTGGTCGTCAGGACTGGCGGTCATCCGTAGTATCGCCAAGGCAAGTGACACGCCGTTGGTGCAACCAATGTGTCCTTGATGTCGTCAACTCGTGATGACGACCCCGTATTGACCGCTGTTGCTGAAGGGAGACCGGGTGCCCGACGAGCCCCGCCGTGGCGGCCCCGGACCTCGTGGTGACCAGCCCCTTCCCGACGACCAGCCCACCGGCCGCCGACGGCGGTCGATGGAGGGCAGCGGCGGGCTGAGCGTTTCCGAACTGCTGGAACAGCACAGCCGCACGAACATCCCGCGCCCCGTGCCGCCGAACGACGGCCGCAGACCGGAGTCGACCGGCAGGCGAACGGCGCCCGAGGCGGAGTTCACCGGCCGCGCGCGCCCCAACGGCTTCGCCCCGTCCGCAGGGGACTACGCCGCCCCGGCCGAGCCCACGGGCCGCCGCGCCGCGCCCGAACCCACCGGCCGCCGCGCCCTGCCGGACGACCTCGCCCCCGCCGACCCGACCCGCCACCAGGACACCGGTCGCCGCCGTCGCCCCACGCCGGAGGACGCGCCGGCGCCCCACTTCGGCCCCGAGTCGACCGGCCGCCGCGCCCGTCCGGACCTGCCGACCGACCAGCCCCCGGCCCGCCGCGCGCCCGCTGCTGAACCGCCGCGCCGCCAACCCCCGGCCGCCCCGCCCCGCGAGATGGGCCTGCCCCGCGATACCGCGCCCGCCGCTCCTCGCGACCTCGGCTCACCCCGCGACGTTGCGCCCGGCGTTCCCCGGGACTTGGGTTCGCCCCGCGACGCGGCAGCCCCTCGCGATCTCGGCTCACCCCGCGACGCGGCAGCCCTTCGCGATCTCGGCTTGCCCCGCGACGTCGCACCGAGTGCTCCGCGCGACTTGGCTCCCGGCACGGGCCGCGACGCCACGCCGCGCGACGGCTCCGCGCGCGTCACGCGCCGCGAACTGGCCGGCACCCCGCACGACCTGGGCCAGGCCCCGACGCGCGATGGCGCTCCGGCACCCTCCCGCGACCTCGGCACCGGCCGCCCCTCTTCCCGCGACCTGCCCCAGAACGGCCGCCGCGACACCGCTCCCGGCGGCCCGCGCGACACCGCTCCGGGCGGTCGGCGTGACGCTGCGCCTGGTGGTCCGCGCGATCTCGCCCCGGGTGCTCCCCACGACTTCGGTCCAGCGAACCCGCGTGACCTCGCGGACGGCAGCGGGCCGCGACGACTTGTCGAAGGCGGACCGTCCGACACGGGTCGTCGGCCCGTCGATCCCCGCCGTGCCAACGGGACCGGTCCTGACCCGCGTGGGTTCGCGGGTGGTGCGCCGGGGCGTCCCGGTGGTCCGGACGGCAGTGGACCGCGTCCGTTCGCGCCCGACGGTCCCGTGCGGCCGGCCAACGGTGTTCCGGGCCCGGACCCGGCTCGTCACGAGACCGGTCCGCACAGCGTCGACCCGCGTCGGCTGGCGGGCAATGGTCCCGACGGCAGTGGGCCTCGACGTCTGGCCGAAGGCGGGCCGGACGGCAGCGGGCCGCGTCGCTTGGCGGAGGGACCGGGCACTGGGCGCCGAGTCGCCCCGGGCGGACCGGACGGCAGTGGGCCCCGCCGACTCGCCGAAGGCGGGCCCGATGGCAGTGCCCCCCGACGACTCGCCGAAGGCGGGCCGGACGGGAGTGGGCCGCGTCGGCTTGCCGAGGGTGTGCCGCGGTCCGGTGTGGACGGAGACCTCGCGCGGGGTGCAGCCGCAGCCGTGGCCGGGGCCGGAGTCGAAGGGGCTGCGGACATCGCGGGAAGGCTCGGTGGTACGCCCGCGCCGACTCCGCGTGACCAGATCGACCCGTTGAGCCTCACCACCGAGATGGAGGCCATCAGCGACGACGTCAAGAAGCGTCGCGAGGTCGACCACACGCTCGCCCGCTTCTCCGCCGTCCACGACGAGTTGGCCGAGCAGGAGCGCCAGAAGAAGGAACGGCGCCAGAAGCTGCTGCCCTGGAAGCAGGAGCACGACGAGGACGCCACCGTCTTCGCCGAACCCCTGGACGACCCCGACGACCCCGACACCCCGCGCCGCCGGAAGGTGCGCACGGTCAAGCACAGCAAGATCGTGCGGGTCGTCAAGGCCCTCTCGCTGACCGCTGCCGTGCTGGTGTTCGTCGCGACCGGCCTCGGGTGGGGCGCGATGCTGTACATCGACAGCAAGTTCACCGAGATCGACGCGCTCAACACCAACTCCGCCGCGGTGCACCAGGCCGAGAAGCAGTTGGGCGACGAGAACTTCCTCATCGTCGGCTCGGACACCCGCGCGGGCGCCAAGCCCGAGGACGGGGTCGGTGACGCGAAGGCCGAGCCGGGCGCGCGGTCGGACGTGCTGATGCTCGCCCACATCCCGGCGGACCGGAAGCGGGTCGTCGTGGTGTCCGTGCCGCGCGACCTCCAGATCACCCGGCCCCAGTGCGAGAAGTGGAACTGGGAGACCGGCGAGTACACCGGTGAGATGCTCGCTCCGGCCAAGGGCGTCAAGGCGAACCAGGCCTACGCCGATGGCGGCCCGCGGTGCGTCAGCACGTTCATGACCGAGCTGACCGGCCTCACCATCAACCACTTCATCTCCGTGGACTTCAACGGCTTCAAGGGCATGGTCGACGCCGTCGGCAAGATCAAGGTCTGCGTGCCGAAGGTCATGGAGGACGAAGAACTCGGCGTGATCTTCGACAAGCCGGGCCAGTACGAGATCGACGGCGAGAAGGCCCTCGACTACGTCCGGGCCCGTTACGTCACCAACGAGCCGCTCGGCGACTACGACCGGGTGAAGCGGCAGCAGAAGTTCCTGTCCTCGCTGCTGCGCACGGCCCTGTCGTCGGAGATGCTGCTCAACCCCGGCAAGCTCAACAACTTCCTGAACGCGTTCGCCGCGTCCACCGTGGGCCAGAACATCGGCGTCAAGGACATGCTGACGCTGGCGCAGTCGTTGCAGGGCATCGAGGCCGGGCGGGTCAGCTTCGTCACCGTGCCGCACCGGACGGACGAGGGCCCGACGAAGTCCAACCACGACAACATCGAGCTGTTGCTGGAGGACGAGACCAAGGCGCTGTTCCAGGCGATCATCGACGGCACGCCGCTGCCCGGTGAGACGCCGGACGCGACCCCGCCTACGTCGACCCAGCCCGCCGCCCCGACGTCCAACGCGCCCGCGCAGCCCAAGCAGGGCAGCGTGATCGACCCCAAGGGCCTGAAGATCCAGGTGTTCAACGGCGAGGGCGGTCGCGACGGCGCGGCCAAGCTGGCCAAGGACGCCTTGGAGGGACTCGGCTTCAGCGTCGTCAACTGGGGTGGTGGCGAGGCCACGCCGAAGACCGTCATCCGGTACGGCATCGGTGGCGAGGACACCGCCGCCACGCTGGCCGCGGCGGTCCCGGGCGCGACGCCGGAGTTCCGGCCGGAGATGGGCGGCTCGGTGCTGCTGCTGCTCGGGCCGGAGTGGGACCGCAAGGTCGTCGCCCCCCAACCGGGTGGTACCCAGGGTCAGCCGGGCAAGGCGACCCCGCCGCCGGTCGAGGTGGTCAACGCGGGCATGGACCCCTGTGCGTAGCCCATCTGGACGTTTCGGGTTCACCTCGGGTTCACTGGGGAATGTCGCCGCCGCGACCACCTGCACGTAGGCTGACGCCCATGCGTGAGGCCTACCACGACCAGCTGGGACAACTCGCCGACCGGCTCGCCGACATGTGCGCGATGGCCGGTGACGCCATGGAGCGCGCCACCGCGTCGCTGCTCCAGGCGGACCTCGCGGTCGCGGAGCAGGTGATCGGCGACGACGCGAAGATCGACGACGTCCGCTCGAGCATCGAGGAGCAGGCCTACGCGCTGCTGGCGCTCCAGGCTCCGGTGGCGACCGACCTGCGCATCGTGCTGGCCGTGATCCACGCGGCGGAGAGCGTCGAGCGCATGGGCGACCTGGCGCTGCACGTGGCCAAGGCCGCGCGCCGCCGGCACCCGAACCGCGTGCTCGCGGACACCGTCGAGCCGTACTTCGCGGAGATGGGCCGCATCGCGGTCAACCTGGCGCGCGAGGCCACCGAGGTCATCCGCACGCAGGACGTCGAGCGCGCCCGGTCCATGGAGGACGCGGACGACGCCATGGACGACCTGCACCGCCACCTGTTCACGGTGATCATGGACAAGGACTGGCCGCACGGCGTCCCGTCCGCTGTGGACACCACCCTGCTGGGCCGCTTCTACGAGCGCTTCGCCGACCACGCGGTGTCGGTCGCCAAGCGGACGGTCTTCGTCGTCACCGGCCGGATGCCCGGCTACGGCGGCGACATCGACGACTGAGCGCCGGCGGCGGAGGAGCTTGAGGGCTCCTCCGCCATCTCCGGTCAGTTCAGCAGGGCGTTGAGTTCCTGGGCCAGTTGGCCCGCGATGCGCGCGTTGTCGGCCGGGGCGTGGGTGAGCCACTTCTGGCCGTCCTGGCCCTGCCGGGTCTGCGACATGTAGCGGCCCTGGTCGTTGTCGAACCAGGCGATCTGCGGCGCGCGCTGCTCACGGCCGTGCCGGCCGCGGACCGTGACGCCGAACTGGCCCGCGCGCAGGCGGGGGCGCTCGAACACGGCTTCCAGCGCGCGGACCTGTGAGCCGCTGGTCGAGCGGGGTGCCATGGCCTGGGTGAAGGTGGCGTTGCCGAAGTCCTCGTCCTGGTGGCGGGGTCGGGGCGGCGGAGCGGCCGTGGGCATCGCCACGGTGACCGACTGGCCAGGGCCGGGACGGCTCGGCGGGATCAGGTCCACGACGGCGCGCAGCAGCGACGAGGACCGCATGGTCTCGACCTTCATCTGCCGGTCGTCGAGGACGGCGAGGACCGCCAGCTCACCCTGCGCGCCGCTGCGCGCGAGGAGCTGGCGCTCCACGTTGCGTGCGTCGAGCGAGGCGACCGCGTTGAGCGAGTAGTCGAAGCGCATCAGCAGGGTGAGCGCCTCCTCGACCTCGGCCGAGACCCGGCCCCGCGACGCCAGGCCGCGGGACTCCAAGTCCTTGTAGACGGCGCTGCGGATGCCGCGCCGCTCGTCGACCGTCTGGCCGAGGTAGGGGAACTCGAACGGGTAGGGACGGCTGCCGAGCTTGAGGTCCTCCCACAGCATGTCGGCCGCCGCGTGGGACAGGGCGAACGAGAACACGCTCACCCGCCGATGACCGGCGGCGCGACCATCGTGCCGTCGCCGAAGACGTCCTCGGTCTCGACCAGGTACGACGCGGACTTGTGCTCCTTGTCCTCGTCACCCTGGCCCCTGCCGGCCCCGGCACCCATGCCGGCGCCCATGCCCGCACCCATACCGGCGCCACCACGACCACCGGCACCGCCCATGCCGCCACCGGCCGGCCCGAAGCCGCCGGCGCCGGCCTTGCCGGACTCACCGAGCATGCCCGCCGCACCGCCGGGCCCGAACCCGCCGGGCCCGAACCCACCGCGACCGGCCGCCGCCGGGCCACCGGGCCCCATGCCGCGTCCGGGCATCCCGCCGGGACCACCACCGGGACCGCGCCCAGGACCGCTGCCGGGCGGGAGGCCGGGCCGTCCGGGAACGCCGGGCGGGCGTGAACCGGGCGGGAGGCCCGGACCGGGGTAACCCGGAGTACCCGGGCCGTTGGGGTAACCGGGACCGCCCGGGTAGCCGGGGCCACCGGGGATGCCGGGACCGCTGCCGGGCGGGAGGCCGGGGTTGCCGGGCGTGCCCGGGATGAGGCCGGACTGATTGAGGTTGCCGCCGCCACCCGGGATGCCGGACCCACCGGGGATACCGGACCCGCCGATGCCGCCGGGCCCGTCCGGGATCGTCGGCCGGCTGCCGGTGCCGGGCTGCGTGCCGCCCGGGTCGCCGGTGCCGCCGGAGCCCTCCATCGGGGGCGGCGGGACGAACGCGGGCATCGTCGAGCCGGACTGCTGGAAGCTCGTCGACATGTTCGTCATGACTTCGGCGGCACGCTCGTGCGCCTGCTGCTTCTCTTCGAACTTCTGCTCGATCTTGTCGATCGTCTCGGCCCACTTGAACGGGTTGGGCTCGGAGAAGAACATCTTGTAGGCGTCGGCCGTGGAGAACTGCACCGGCGTGGGCATGCTCGTCTTCGCGGTTTCCGCGGCCTGGCTCTGCTCGTAGAGCTTGTTGCCGGTGAGCTGCGCGCCTTGGGCGGCGTTGCCGGACCAGGAGGCCATGTTGGTGAAGTAGCTCTGGGCGGCCTCGGCGGCCTTGCCCTGCCACTCGCCCTTGCTGGCCTCGGTGGCCTTGGTGAGGTTGTTCTGGAGGTCGACCAGCGTGTTGCCGATCTTGGTCCAGGCCTCGCCCTGCTCGTTGGCGGTCGAGGGGGCCATGTTGTCGGTGACCATCGACTTGAGCTGGTCGTGCGAGTAGCCCATGTAGAAGGAGCCGGCCGTGGACATCGGCGGCCGGTAGTTCTCGACGACCTTCTCCAGCTCTTCCTTCTGCTGCTGCTGGTTCTGCGCGGACTGGATCTTCCAGCGCAGGTAGTCGTCGATCGTCGTGAACTGGCCGAAGAAGCCGGGGTTCTCCCGCTGCGCCTTCTCGTACTCGGCACGCAGCTCGGCATCGGTCTGTCCGGCGTAGGTGACCTTGGTCGCGTTGGGGTTCTGCTGCGTGTTCGGCGGTGTCACGACTCTCTCCTCCTGTCCTACTTCGGCAGCTTGGGTTCGATGGCGGTGGCCAGCTTCTCCGCCGCGTCACACGCTTCGTCCTGCGACGCGTTGGCGGTGGCGATCACGTCCACGCGGGACTTCGAGGTGATCTCGATCGTCACCGCGCAGGAACTGCTCGTACCGCCGCCGGGCGCCGTGATCTTGCGCGCCTTGTGGCTTCCGAGGGTGATGTCGGAGACCTGCGAAGACGGACCCGTGACAAAGTCGGCGACGCTCAAGGTCGGATACGCCTTGACTCCCACTGACACCGTCGTGCCGAACTCCGCGTCGCAACTCTGCTTGCCACCGGGCTCGATCTCGGTGAGCGGCAGTTGGCCGGCAGCGGCCTGAACCGCAGCACAGGCGTCGAAGGACTCGAGGTCGGCACCGGTGCCCGACGAGGACGTCGTGGTCGGCTTCGCGGAGGTCCCGGCAGTCGTCGTGGTGGCGCCACCGGCAGTGGGTGTCCCACCCTCCTTGTCCGAACAGCCGGCCAAGACCGCGCCGAGCACTGCGACAGGCAGGATCGAACGGATCACCAGGTTCCTGGTCAACTGCATCCCCATCTCAGTAGCGCTTCAGGCCACTGGCAGCGGAGCCGTCGACCTGGTCGTAGTTCTCGATCGCCTTCTTCACCGCGAGCTTCGCGTCTTCAAGGGCCATCTTCAACTGGTCCAGCGCCGGCAGGATGCCGGTGGTACCGGCACCGCCCGTCGCGCTCTCCATGTTGTAGCGGCTCATCGCCTGGGCGTCGGGGCTGGTGCCGAGCTTCGTCTCCTGCGTGAGGTGGATGCCGTACCGCTCCACTTGGCGGAGCTCCTTCTGGGCGTCCTCGATGGCCTTGATGTAGGCCTCGGCGCCGTCCTTGCTGATGGCGAACGAGCCCGACTCCGCAGCCTGCTTCAGCCCCTGCATGCTAGCGGTCATCGCGCCCATCGACTGCGCGCTCCACGCACCCTGCGGCGCCACCACTACCCCCTGCGATCACTCAATTCCTGCCAAGCACGTTACCGCCCACGTCAGACCATGTCCCAGCTATGACGTGATCGGAATAATCCCGGTTCCAGGACCGCACGTCGCAGCCCCACAGCCACCCGTTCAGGTGACAGACACCACAACAAAGAGGCCCTCCCGCGCAAAGCGGAAGGGCCCCTCTCTCCTCCTGTGCTACTTCGGCAGCTTCGGCTCGATGGCCTCGGCCAGCTTCTGCGCCGCGTCGCAGGACTCGCCGACGGACGCCGTAGCTTCGCCGTAGAAGTCGACCCGGGACTTCGGACCGACCTCGACCGCGATCAGACACGACGTGTCGGTCAAGCCCGCTTCGACCTTCTTGGCCTTGCGCGAGCCGACAGTGGTGTCGGAGAACCGCGCACCGGGTTGGCCCTTCGCCTCCGCGATGCTCAACGAAGGGAACACCTTGACGCCCACAGAAGTCGTCGTCTGGCCCCAACGCCCCGAGCAGTCCTGCTTGCCGGTTTTCTCGATCCGGCTGATTGAGAACTGGCCGGCCACCGCTTCGAACTCGGCACAGAGGTCGAAGTCCGTGATCGCCGATCCGGCGGCTGCCGACGAGCTGGTAGTCGTCGGCGACTTGTCGGGGGACGTGGTCGTGGTGCTACCCGCCGACGGGTCACCCGGTTCCTTCGAGGTGCATCCCGCGAGCACCATGCAGACGGCAGCGATCGACACAGCCGAACAGATCGCCAGCTTCCTGGTCAACTCAGATCCCTCTCAGTAGCGCTTGAGGCCGCTCGAGGCCGCATCGTCGACTTCGCGGTAGTTGTCGATCGCCTTCTGCACCGCAGCCTTGGCATCGACCAAGGCCTCTCGCAACTGCTTGATCGCGGGCACGATCCCCGTGGTGCCACCGCCCCCGGTCGCACTCTCCAGGTTGTAGCGGCTCATCGCCTGAGCGTCCGGGCTCGTGCCGAGCTGCGTCTCCTGCTGGAGCCTGTTCAGCTGGAAGCTGATCGAGTTGAGCTCGTACTCGGCGTCGTCGATGGCCTTGATGTAGGCCTCGGCGCCGTCCTTGCTGATGGCGAACGAGCCCGACTCCGCAGCCTGCTTCAGCCCCTGCATGCTAGCGGTCATCGCGCCCATCGACTGCGCGCTCCACGCACCCTGCGGCGCCACCACTACCCCCTGCGATCACCCAATTCCTGCCAAGCACGTTACCGCCCACGTCAGACCATGTCCCAGCTATGACGTGATCGGAATAATCCCGGTTCCAGGACCGCACGTCGCAGCCCCACAGCCACCCGATCGGGTGACAGACACCACAACAAAGGGGCCCTCCCGCGCGAAGCGGAAGGGCCCCTCTCCCCGAGGCGCAGCCCGGTCAGCCGAAGCGGCCGGAGATGTAGTCCTCCGTGGCCTTCTGGCTGGGGTTGGAGAAGATCTTCTCCGTGTCGTCCACCTCGATCAGCCGGCCCGGCTGACCGACACCCAGCAGGTTGAAGAACGCGGTCTGGTCGGACACGCGCGCCGCCTGCTGCATGTTGTGGGTCACGATGACGATCGTGTACTCCTTCTTCAGCTCCGTGATCAGGTCCTCGATCGCCAGCGTGGAGATCGGGTCCAGGGCGGAGCACGGCTCGTCCATCAGCAGGACGTCCGGCTGCACGGCGATCGCGCGCGCGATGCACAGACGCTGCTGCTGACCGCCCGACAACCCGCCGCCGGGACGGTCGAGGCGGTCCTTGACCTCGTTCCACAGGTTGGCGCCGCGCAGGGAGCGCTCGGCCACCTCGTCGAGCTTCTTCTTGTTCCGCTCGCCCGCCAGCTTCAGCCCCGCCACGACGTTGTCGCGGATGGACATCGTCGGGAACGGGTTCGGGCGCTGGAACACCATGCCGATGGTGCGCCGCACCTGCACCGGGTCCACGGCGGGGGCGTAGATGTCCTCGCCGTCGAGCAGCACCTTGCCCTCGACCCGGGCGCCGGGCGCCACCTCGTGCATGCGGTTCAGCGAGCGCAGCACGGTGGACTTGCCGCAACCGGACGGTCCGATGAACGCGGTGACGTTCTTCGGCGGCACGGACAGCGAAACCCCGTCGACGGCGTGGAACTTGCCGTAGAACAGGTTGAGGTCTTTCACGTCGATGCGCTTGGCCATAACCGCCCGCTCACTTGGTCTTCGGGGCCAGCCACCGCGAGATCACGGTCGCCAGCAGGTTGAACAGCGTGATGATGAGGACCAGGGTGATCGCCGCACCCCAGATGCGCTCGAAGCCCGCCTGCGTCGGGTTGTTCCGCTCCGTGGTCATCATCAGCGGCAACGACGCCATCGGGCCGTCGAACAGGTTGTGGTTGATGAACGGCGCGTACGCGGCGAGCACGAGCACCGGCGCGGTCTCGCCCATGACGCGGGCCAGGGCGAGCATGATGCCGGTCAGGATGCCGGACAGGGCCGTCGGGATGACGATCTTGACGATGGTCTTCCACTTCGGGATGCCCAGCGCGTAGGACGCCTCGCGCAGCTCGTCCGGGACGATCTTGAGCATCTCCTCGGTGGTCCGCACGATCACCGGCACCATGAGCAGCACCAGCGCCAGGGACACCGCGAAACCGCTCCGGCTGAACCCGATCGTCGTGATCCACAGCGTGTAGACGAACAGCGCGGCCACGATCGACGGGACACCGGTCAGGATGTCGACCATGAACGTGGTGGCGCGGGCCAGCTTGGACCGGCCGCCGTACTCCACCAGGTAGATCGCCACGAACAGGCCGATGGGCACCGAGATCAGGCCGCACACCACCGCCTGCACCAGCGTGCCGTAGATGGCGTGGTACGCGCCGCCGCCCTGCTGCCGGGACAGCAGGCCGGACAGCGACTTCTGCCACCAGTCGAGCTCGAGGACGACCGGCAGGCCGCGCTGGATGACCGTGTACAGCACCCAGACCAGCGGGATGATGGCGATGCCGAACGCCAGGTACACCAGCGCCGTCGCCACGCCGTTCTTGAACTTGCGCGCGCCGCTGACGCTCTGGAACGTCGGCGGCGTCGCGAGGCGGTTCAGGTCCGCCGTCTCGGTCGTCATTCGTACTCCTTGTGACCGGCGACGATGGCCCGGGCGATGGCGTTGACCACGAAGGTCAGCACGAACAGCACCAGGCCCGCGGCGATGTAGGCGCCCGCGGACTTCGGGTCGTTGAACTCCGGCGCGGCGAGCGCGATCTTGGAGGCGAACGTGGCGCCGCCGTCGAACAGGCTCCAGCCGAACGCCTCGCTGGTGCCGCTCAGGATGATCATCAGCGCGATGGTCTCGCCGAGCGCGCGGCCCAGGCCGAGCATCGAGGCGCTGACGTAACCGGCCTTGCCGAACGGCAGGACGGTGGTCCGCACGACCTCCCACTTGGTCGCGCCGAGCGCGATCGCGCCCTCGACGTGGGTGACCGGCGTGCGGTCGAACACCTCGCGGCTGACCGCGGTGATGATCGGCAGGATCATCACGGCGAGCACGATGCCGGCGGTGAAGATGGTGCCGCCCAGCTCGATGCTCACGTTGCCCTTGGCGAACAGCGGGATCCAGCCCAGGTTGCCCATCAGCCACTCGGCGAACGGCGTCAGCACGGGCCCGAGGACGAACAGGCCCCACAGGCCGAAGATGATCGACGGCACCGCGGACAGCAGGTCGATGACGTAGGCGAACGGCCGCGCGAGCCGGCGGGGCGCGTACTGGGTGAGGAACAGCGCGATGCCCAGCGCGACCGGCATCGCGATCAGCAGGGCGAGGGCCGACGACACCACGGTCACCAGGAGCAGGTCCAGGATGCCGAACCGCAGGTTGTTGACGTCGCCGGTGGACCACTCGCGGCTGAACAGGAAGTTGACCTGGTCCAGCGCGAGGGAGGGGATCGCCTGGAGCAGCAGGAACAGGCCGATGGCCCCGATGAGGACCACGATGAAGATGCCCGAGCCGGTGGCGAGACCGCGGAAGATCCGGTCACCCGGCCGGACGTGGGGTGCTTGCTGGTCGGCTTCCGTGGTCGGGGGAATCGGAGCCTCCGAGTCGGGTCGAGCAGCCGGAACGCCCCGGCGGGCACCGGTAGTACCGGTGCCCGCGGGGCGCTTGGCCACGATGCGTTCGTTCATCGCGATGGCGCTAGCTGAAGGATTGTGCCGGCCGGATCAGGCGATGGCCTTGATGGCGGTCAGCAGCTTGTCCTGGAACTGCTTGGGCAGCGGAGCGTAACCCGCGTCCGCGAGGCCCGCCTGACCGTCGGTCGCCGCGACGGTGAGGAACGCCTTCACGGCCTTGGCGGTGTCGGCGTCGTAGCCCTTGGAGCACACGATCTCGTAGGTGGCCAGCAGCAGCGGGTAGGAGCCCGGGGTGGTGGTGCCGTAGATCGAGTTCAGGTCGAGGACCAGGTCGTTGCCCTCGCCCTTGATCTTGGCGCCGTCGATCGCCTTGCCGACGGTCTCGTTGGTCAGCTCGACCGCGCCCGCACCGGTGTCGATCTTGGCCAGGGACAGCTTGTTGTCCTGCGCGAA
Source organism: Actinosynnema sp. CA-248983 (assembly GCA_050954585.1). Taxonomy (GTDB): domain Bacteria; phylum Actinomycetota; class Actinomycetes; order Mycobacteriales; family Pseudonocardiaceae; genus Actinosynnema. Next base: position 8,482,785 of record CP191863.1, read on the forward strand.
CGACAGCTCGACGTAGGTGATGGCGCCGTCGACCGAGCCGGCCGCCTGCGCGACACCCGCGGACTTCTCCTTGCCCTCACCGACGCCGCCCTTGAACGCCTTGCCGGCGCCCTGGGTCCACGCGCCCTTCGAGGCGGCCTGGAGGTACAGCTGGAAGTTGTCCGTGGTGCCGGACTCGTCCGAGCGGTAGACGACCTTGATGTCCTTGTCCGGGAGCGTGGCGCTGCCGTTCAGGGCCTTGATGGCCGGGTCGTTCCACTTCTTGACGGTGCCGTTGAAGATCTTGGCGGTGACCTCGCCGGTCAGCACCAGGTCCTGGACGCCCTCGAGCTTGTAGCCCAGCGCGACCGGCCCGAAGACCAGCGGCAGGTTCCACGCCGGGTTGCCCTGGCAGCGCTCGGCGGCCTTGTCGACCTCGCCCTTGTCCTTGGACAGCGGCGAGTCGGAACCGCCGAAGTCGACCTGGGCGGCGAGGAAGTTCTTGACGCCCGCGCCGGAGCCGGACGGGTTGTACGCGAGGTCGGCGCCCGCGCACTTCTTCTGGTAGGCCTGGATGAACGTGTCGATCGCGTTCTTCTGCGCCGAGGAGCCCTCTGCGTTCAGCTTGGACTTGCCACCGCACTCGACCGCAACGTCGGACGCCGCAGCGCTCGTCGTGCCGCCGGTGCTGCCGCCGGTGTTGTCGTCGCTACCACACGCGGTGAGCAGAAGCGCACCGGCCGCGAAAAGGCCGACAACGGCGCCGTGCCGCTTGGTCTTCACCTGGGTCCTCCACCTAACGGAAGCGGGATTTGGCGGCGAGCACCGCCGCACGACACGGACGGTAGGCAGCGATGGTGGACAAGCGCCCAGTAGAAGATGAACGCGAGGTGAACACCACACGGGAGGTGACTAGTGACACCGCCCTTCGGGTGAACCCGTGACCTGCACGTTTGCGTGACGTGACCGGTCTGTCACTACTTGGCGTACTGGACGTCGGAGTCCCACTTCTCGAACCCCAACCGGGCGTACACGGCCAGTGCCGGAGCGTTGTCGGACTCGACGTAGAGCATGACCTCGGTGCGCCCGGAGCCGCGCAGGTGCTCCAGGCCGGCCAGGGTCAGCGCCTTGCCCAGCCCGCCGCCCTGGGCGTCCGGGTCGACGCCCACCACGTACACCTCGCCCAGGTCACCGGTGTGCGTCTTGGTCCAGTGGAAGCCCAGCAGCCGCTCTTCGGCGTCGACGGCGAGCAGGAAGCCCTTGGCGTCGAACCAGTGCTCGTGCTCCTTGTCGCGGACGTCCTCGATGCTCATCGCGCCCTGCTCGGGGTGCCAGGAGAACGCGCGGTGGTTGACGTAGACGACGGCCGCTTCGTCCCGGCCCGGCTCGAACGGGCGCAGGCGGACGCCGTCGGGCAGCTTCGGCCGGGGGAGGGTGTCGTCGAGGGGGCGGCGCAGGCGCAGCAGCTCGCGGACCTTGCGGTAGCCGAGCTTGGCGGCCAGGGCCTGGGCGCCGGGGTGGCCGCCGTGCGACCAGATGCGCAGCGGTGCGGCGCGTTCGGCGACGGCCTGTGCGAGCAGCGTGCCGACGCCGCGACGGCGGTGCTCGGGGTCCACGGCCAGTTCGGCGACCTTGTTGCCGTCGGCGTCGCCGAAGAGGTCCAGGTGGAGGTAACCCACCAACGTGTGATCTTCGTGCACGAGCAGGTGATTGCTGCCGCGAGCACCCGGACGGAGCCTCAGGACCACGGCTTCGCCGACGGGCGCGACACCGTCGTCGGCGTACCGGGCGGCTTCGACCAGGTCCATGACGTCACGGACCTGGTCGTCGGTCAGCTCCTCGAACCAGCTCGATTCCACACCGCCGAACTTACTGTGTTGGACTGCGTCGCCTCCGGCGCCGCGCGCGAGGCCGCCAGGAGGTCGGCTCATCGTGGTGTGTTTGCTGCCGATCGAAGAGCGTGAACGTCAGCAAACACCCACGACAAGCCGACGCGGCCTCGCGGGTCAGGCCCGGAAGATCAGCTCTGCCTCGTCGGCGGTGACGTCCATGTCCACCACGTGCTCGGCGCGGCGGGAGGCGCCCGGGCGCGGCGGGCGGACGAACTTGTAGCCCACGTTGCGGACGGTGCCGATCAGGGACTCGTGCTCGGGGCCGAGCTTGGCGCGCAGGCGTCGGACGTGGACGTCCACGGTGCGGGTGCCGCCGAAGAAGTCGTAGCCCCACACCTCCTGCAGCAGCTGGGCCCGGGTGAAGACGCGGCCCGCGTGCTGGGCCAGGTACTTCAGCAGCTCGAACTCCTTGTAGGTGAGGTCGAGCGGCCGGCCGCGCAGGCGGGCGGTGTAGGTGGCCTCGTCGATGACCAGCTCGCCGAGCTGGAGCGAGCCGTCGCCGCCGGGCTGGGTGGTGCCGCGCCGCGAGCGCACCAGGCGCAGCCGGGCGTCCACCTCGGCGGGGCCGGAGGTCGGCAGCAGGATCTCGTCGACGCTCCAGTCCGAGTTCACCGCCACCAGGCCGCCCTCGGTGACGACCGCCACCACGGGCACGTCCACGCCGCTGGAGTCGAGCAGGCGGCACAGGCTGCGCGCGCCGACGAGGTCGGTGCGGGCGTCCACCAGGACGATGTCGTGCGGACCGGCCTCCAGCAGCGCCGACACCTCGGGGCGCAACGGGCGCACGTCGTGCGGCAGCAGCGACAGCGCGGGCAGGACCGCCTCCGGATCCGAGTCGGTGGTCAGCAGCAGCACGTCGATGCTCATTCGCGGCGCCCTCTCGTTCGGCCGGTGTCTGGTCACCGGACCAGACAGCGCGAAGTACGGTGACCGGGCCCCGTTGCCTGCGGATGTCGGAGACGATACCGGTGCTCGGCACAAAAGGCCCAGGTCAGCCGGCCAGGGTCACAGTTGTTTCCACAAGCGTCACGCGTGTTACACGCATGTCACACAACGCCGTTCTCCTGAGTGGTGTTCACGTGAGCGCTGCTCGGGAGGGCTCCGACCTGGCCTTCGTCGTCGGCCACGGGTTCACCAACCACGTCGGCAAGCCGTTCGTCGCCCGCGTCCTGCGCCGGTTCGCGCACCGCGGCGGGGTCGTCGCGCTGGACTTCCGGGGTCACGGCCGATCCCAAGGACTGAGCACGGTGGGCGCCGACGAGGTCCACGACCTCGCCGCCGGGGTTTCGCTGGCCCGCGAACTCGGGTACCGACGCGTCGTGACCGTCGGGTTCTCCATGGGCGCCTCCATCGCGCTGCGCCACGCCGCCCTGCACGCGGAGCGCCCGGACGCCGTGGCCGCGGTGAGCAGCCCGTCGCGGTGGTGGGTGCGCGACACCCCGGCCATGCGGCGCGTCCACTGGCTGCTGGAGCAGCCGCACGGCAGGCTGACCGCGCGGGCACTGGGCGTCCGGCTGGCGCCGCCGTGGCGGACCGCGCCGGAGAGCCCGCTGGAGGTGGTGCACCGCATCACGCCCACCCCACTCCTGCTCGTGCACGGTGCGGACGACCACTACTTCGACCCCGCGCACGCGCACGCGTTGCACCGGGCGGCGGGCGGTGCCGCCGCCCTGTGGGTGGAACCACGTATCCGCCACGCGGAGTCGGCGATGACGCCCGCTCTGGTAGACCGGATCGCGACCTGGCTGGACCACGAGTCTTCGTAAAGGGAAGTCGATGACCGTCACGCAGACCAAGCGCCGCCCGACGCGGGGCCGCAAGCTGATCGTCGCGGGCCTGGTGGTCGTCGGCCTGCTGGTGGCCGCCGACTTCGGCCTCGCGGCGGCGGGCGAGTACCAGATCGCGCAGCGCATGCGGGACAAGCTGAACCTCACCGAGGACCCGTCGGTGCGGATCAACGGGTTCCCGTTCCTGTTCCAGGCGGTGTCCGGCGACTACCGGGACATCGAGATCACCGCGACCGGCGTGCCGGTGCGCGACGACCTGCGCGACCTGGAGGTGCGGGCGAACCTCTACCACACCCGCATCGGCCTGTCGGACCTGTTGGCGGGCGACACGTCCAACGCCACCATCGACCAGGTCAAGGGCAGCGTGAAGATCAAGGCCGCCGACCTGAACCGGCTGGTCAACAACGTCACGCCGTTCACCGACATGGCGATCGAGCCGGACACCCGACCGGAGGCCACGCCCACGCCGGCCCCGGCGCCGGACCCGACCCGGGCCGCCGTGAAGCTGAGCGGCAACACCACGGTCGCCGGGCGCAAGCTGCGCATCACCGCGTACGGGACGGTGTCGCTGGTCAACGAGCAGGTGGCGGTGGCCGTGCAGGACGTGGAGCTGGACGACACGTCCCTGGCGGGCCTGACGGAGGTGCTGGGCGCGGTGCGGTCGGCGTTGAGCGTGACCATCGACCCGGGCCGACTGCCCTTCACGGTGACGCCGACTGCTGTCAAAGTGGAGAGCGGGGCCTTCACCGTCGAGGGCACGATCAACGACATCCCCCTTGATGGAGTCCGATGACCGGGGCGTGGGCGGTGCTCGGGGCGGTCGCCGTGGTGGCGGCCGTCGGAGTCCTGCTGCGCTTCCACGGCGGGAGGGTGCGGGTGACCGCGAAGCCGCGTGAGGACCTGCCCGGCCCGGTGCGCGACCTGCTCGACCCGGCCACGCCGGTGACCCTGCTCCAGATCTCCACGACGTTCTGCGCGCCGTGCCGGCACACCCGGGTGCTCCTGGCGGACCTCGCGGAGCGGACCGACGGACTTCGGCATGTCGAACTCGATGTCACCAGCCTGCCCGAAGTCGCCGCCGGCCTGGGCGTCCTGCGCACCCCGACCACGCTCGCCCTGGATGCGTCGGGTGCCGAGCTGCTCCGGGTCGGAGGCGTTCCGAAACGGGACACGCTCATTGCGGCTTTGCGGCCCCACCTGCCTCGACCGATCGGGTGAAACTCGGTACTCCCACGTTTTGGACGCCCCTCCCGGCATGGGGGACGAGCGGCTAGTCTCGTCGCCATGAACAGCCTGCTGACCAAGCGACTCGCGGTGGACCTGTGCCGCGTCCGCAGCAGCCTGTGTCGCGCGGCGAGCTGACCGGGCGGATCACCGGCTGCCGGACGCCCTTGACGGGTGGGTCCGCCGGCCCCTAACACCGCCTGAAGACGGACTGCCCAGTCATGTCACCGTCAGGAGGTCGCCGTGTCGAAGGATTCACCCGTGGACCCCCGAGGTCCCCGCTTCAGCGCCTGGATCACCACCGCCATCCTCGCGGTCGTGCTGCTGACCGGGTCGTGGCGGCTCCTCGCGGCGCAGACCGTCATGTTCGGCCTGTGCGCGTTCATCTCGCTCAAGCTCAACCCGTGGGGCCACGTGTACCGGTTCGCCGTCCAGCCCCGGCTGACGCCCACGTCCGAGCGCGAGGAGGCCGCCCCGCTGCGGTTCGCGCAGGGTGTCGGGTTCGTCTTCGCCCTGGTCGGCACGATCGGGTACGCCACCGGTCTCACCGCGCTCGGAGTGGTCGCCACGTCCGCCGCGCTGGTCGCCGCGCTGCTCAACGCCGCGCTCGGCCTGTGCCTGGGCTGCGAGATGTTCCTGCTCCTGCGCCGCTACGCCCCCGTCCTCGCACGCCCGCAGTAAGAACCGCAAAGAAACAGGAGCCGCTCGATGAGCCGTGAAGACGTCCTGGTCTCGGCCGCTTGGTCCGAGGAGAACCTCAACACGCCCGGCGTGGTGTTCGTGGAGGTCGACGAGGACACCACTGCCTACGACGGGGGCCACATCCCCGGCGCGGTGAAGGTCGACTGGAAGAACGAGCTCCAGGACCCGGTCCGCCGCGACTTCGTGGACCGCGCGGGCTTCGAGAAGCTCCTGTCGGCCAAGGGGATCGCGAACGACGACACCGTCGTGCTGTACGGCGGCAACAACAACTGGTTCGCGGCCTACGCGTACTGGTACTTCAAGCTGTACGGCCACACCGCGGTCAAGCTGCTCGACGGTGGCCGCAAGAAGTGGGAACTCGACGGCCGTCCGCTGGACAAGGAGCCGGTCGAGCGCGCGGCGACCGAGTACCAGGCGCAGGAGCAGGACCTGTCGATCCGGGCGTTCCGCGACGAGGTCGTGGAGTCCATCGGCAACCGCAACCTGGTCGACGTGCGGTCGCCCGACGAGTTCTCCGGCAAGCTGCTCGCGCCGGCGCACCTCCCCCAGGAGCAGGCGCAGCGCGCGGGCCACATCCCCGGCGCGATCAACGTGCCGTGGAGCAAGGCGGCCAACGAGGACGGCACGTTCAAGTCCGACGAGGAGTTGGCCGAGATCTACGGCGAGGCCGGCTTCGACGGCTCCCGCAAGACGATCGCCTACTGCCGCATCGGCGAGCGCTCGTCGCACACCTGGTTCGCCCTGCACGAGCTGCTCGGCCACCAGGACGTGAAGAACTACGACGGTTCGTGGACCGAGTACGGCTCGCTGGTCGGCGTGCCGGTCGAACTCGGCAGTGGCAAGGAGGCCTGAGGTATGAGCGACGGTTGCGGCGCGCCCGTGCAGGGTGTCGAGGTCGAGGTCGGTTCGGGTGAGGTCGTGCTGACCGGCAAGGTCAGCGACTCGTCCGGCCCGGTGGGTGGCGCTTTCGTGCGGCTGCTGGACGCGTCGGGCGAGTTCACCGCCGAGGTGGTGTCCTCCCCGCAGGGCGACTTCCGCTTCTACGCGGCGCCGGGCACGTGGACGATCCGTGCTTTGCACCGGTCGGGCAACGGCCAGGCGTCGGTGTCGGCTGAGGGGCCGGGGGTCCACCCGGTCGAGGTCGCGGTGGCCTGAGTTTTCGGTGGCCTGAGTTTCGATGGCCTGAGTTCGGCCTAAGTTCGGCCTGAGTTCGGCCTGAGTTTTCGGGAGTGCACGGACCTGGTCCGGCGCTACCCCGCGAGGCCCCGGTGGCACCTGCCACCGGGGCCTTCGCCTTACCCGGCAACACTTCAGGCCTAGGGGCTGTTCGGCCGACGCCGCCTCCAGCCGGCCGCCCGACCAGAACATGGGCCGACCAACGCGGGCCTTCCACCCACCCGACTCGCGCTCCGCCACCGCAGGCTGGCCAGTCCGCTCACCGCAGGCCACCCGGCTCGTTCTCCGCAGGCTGGCCAGTCCGCTCACCGCAGGCCACCCGGCTCAGTCGGCATCGGCGGCAGGTTCGGCGGCGACGAAGTCGCTCGCGGCGAAGCCGCGCAGCCGGCGGCCACGCCGGCTTGGCTTGTGCGGCACCAGCACTCTCAACCCCACCGGAGGGAGCACACGGCGAGCCACCCAGACGACGACGGCGATCTGTCCGGGCTTCGGCTGCCGCCCCCGGTTTCCATTGTCCCACCGGGGTACGACACTCCCGTGCGTACGGCGCTGCCGGGCAACAACCAGCGCGAGGCGGGGCGGGGTCCGCGAGGCGGGGCGGGGTCCGAGAGGCGGGGCGGGGTCCGGGAGGCGGGGCGGGGTCCGGGAGGCGGGCGGCGTTCGGTGGGTCGTGGCGTTGACCACCGTGGTCGGTGCCGGTCGCCGCGTGGGCGATAAACTCGGCGGGTGGAACACTTCTTCACAGGCCTGTTGGTCTTCGTGTCGCTGCTCGTCGTGTGGTTCGCCGGGTACGTCGTCTACCGGCTGTACTCCGACCAGCGCTGATGACCGAGAACGCACCCGTCCCGGGCAGTGGTGACGCGGCCGTCCAGGCGGCTGCCGCGCGTGCCGAGGTGACGCGCACGCGCAACCTCCCGCAGTTCGACGACCTGCCGATCCCGGCGGACACCGCGAACCTGCGCGAAGGCCCCTCCCTGCACGACGCCTGCCTGGCGCTGCTGCCGCTGGTCGGCGTGTGGCGCGGCGAGGGCGAGGTCGTCTACCCGACGATCGACGGCCCCTACCGCTTCGGCCAGCAGATCACGTTCGCGCACGACGGCCGCCCGTTCCTCTTCTACGAAGCCCGCTCCTGGCTGCTGGACGCCGACGGCAACGTCATCCGCCCCGCCGCCCGCGAATCCGGCTTCTGGCGCCCGCAGCCCGACGACACCATCGAGGTCCTCCTCACCCACAACACCGGGATCGTGGAGCTGTACTACGGCAAGCCGCGCACCCAGACGTCGTGGGAACTGGGCACCGACGCGGTGATCCGCACGGCCACCGCCAAGGAGGTCACCGGCGCCCAGCGCCTCTACGGCATCGTCAACAACGGCGACCTGGCCTACGTCGAGGAACGCGCGATGGTCGGCCAGCCCCTCCAGCCGCACACCTCGGCCCACCTCAAGCGCGTCGTGGGCTGATCGGCCACCGGGCGTAACCCGTTCGGTCGTATTGTCGAACAGTTCCCTCATTGGATTGTTCAACAATCCTCTTGTCGCCCGTACGCTGTAGCCATGCGGCTGCGGCGTTGCGGCACCGACGCGGTGTTGGTCGAGGTGGACTCCCTCGGTGAGGTGGAGGCGGTGCGCGCGGCCGTCCACGCCGCGACGCTGCCGGACGTGGTCGAGCTGGTGCCGGCCGCGCGGACGGTCCTGATCAGCACCAAGCCCGGCGGGTTGGCGTCGGTGCGGCGGGTGTTGCGGACCGTCGACCTCGCGCACCGGGGTGAGACGGACCCGCGCGAGGTCGTGATCCCGGTGGTGTACGACGGACCGGACCTCGACCTGGTCGCCGAGACGGCGGGTGTCGGGCCGGACGAGGTGGTCCGGTTGCACACCTCGGCGACCTACTCGGTCGCGTTCTGCGGGTTCGCGCCGGGTTTCGCCTACCTCGTCGGGCTGCCGGCGGTGCTCCAGCAGCCGCGCCTCGACTCGCCGCGGACGAAGGTGCCGGCGGGATCGGTCGGGGTCGCGGGCGAGTACACCGCCGCCTACCCGCGCGCGACGCCCGGCGGCTGGCGGTTGATCGGACGCACCGACGCCCCCCTCTTCGACCCGCGCCGCGAACCGGCCGCCCTCCTCCAGCCCGGCGACCGGGTCCGCTTCGAGGCCACCCCATGACGACCAATTGGACGATGGACGACAAGCCGACGCACACCCTGACGACGGCCCAGCCGAGCGACCACCAGCCAAGCGACCAGCCGAGCGACCAGCCGAGCGACCAGCGGAGCGAGGCGGCGCGGGCGGCACAGCGGGGAGACGCGGCGCGCGTGGCACAGCAGGGAGACGAGCGGCGGAGTGGAGCGGGTGTCGGGCGGTCGGTCACCGTTCTGCGGACCGGGCCGCAGGCGCTGGTGCAGGACCTCGGCCGGCCCGGTCACGCGCACCTCGGCGTCCCCCCGTCCGGCGCCCTCGACCAACCCTCGCTCCGCCTCGCCAACCGCCTCGTCGGCAACCCCGAGCACGCCGCCGGCCTCGAAGTGCTCCTCGGCGGCCTCCACCTGCGCGCCGACACCGCCTGCACCGTCGCGGTCACCGGCCCCCACACCCCCACCCTGGTCAACGGCGTCCACCGCGACTCCCCGATCCACCTCCGCCCCGGCGACGAACTCGCCCTCGGCACCCCGACCACCGGCCTGCGCGCCTACGTCGCCCTCTCCGGCGGCGTCGCGCTCGACCCGGAACTCGGCAGCCGGGCCACCGACCTGCTCTCCGGCATCGGCCCCGCCCCCCTGTGCCCGCACGACGTCCTCCCGCTGGGCACCCCCACCGGCATCCCGACCGGCGTGGATGTCCTGCCGCCCGCCCACGTCCCCGCCGAACTCGACCTGCCCCTCCTCCTCGGCCCCCGCGACGACTGGTTCGACGACCCCGCCACGCGACTCCGCCAGGGCCGCTGGACGGTCTCCGACCGCAGCAACCGGGTCGGCCTCCGCCTCCGGGGCACACCGCTCACCAGCGCCAGGACCGGCGAACTCCCCAGCGAAGGCCTGGTCACCGGCGCGGTCCAGGTCCCGAAGGACGGCCTCCCGGTGATCTTCCTGGCCGACCACCCCACCACCGGCGGCTACCCGGTGATCGGCGTCGTCCCGGGACAAGCCCTACCGCTGCTCGGCCAGGCCCGCCCCGGGACCGCGGTCCGCTTCCACCCGCAGGGCTGAACGGACGCAATTGGTCTAGACCCATTGTCATTCGTGGTCGCACGACCTACGTTCGGACGTGGCCGCCGTGGTTCTCGAACGATTCCCTGTCAATCGAGAGGCACACCCCATGCGCCGACTAGCCATCGCGCTGGTGGCACTCGCCACCGCAGCCCTAGCCGTCCCCGGCGCGGCGTCCGCCGCCTCCGGCCTCACCGCCACGTTCACCAGGACCGGCACCACGGGCAAGTTCGTGGTCGCCAACGCCACCACGGCCGCCATCTCCGGCTGGTCCATCAAGTTCGACCTGCCCGCGGGCGTCACCGTCAGCGGCGCGCAGAACGCGACGACCACCCAGAACGGCACGAAGGTCACGCTCACGCCCGCCTACTACATCAACACCATCCAGGCGGGCCGCAACACCGAGCCGTTCAGCCCGAGCTTCACGCTCAGCGCGGCCGTCGACCCGACGACCTGCACGATCAACGGCTACAACTGCGACGGCAGCGGCGACCCGCCCCCGCCGCCGGCCCCGGTCACCGCCGACTTCAGCCTCAGCGGCAGCACCGGCAAGTTCGTGGTCAACAACAACTCGAACACCACGCTGACCGAATGGGCGATCACCTTCACCCTGCCCAGCGGCGTCACCGCGAGCGGCGCGCAGCACGGCACCATCAGCCAGAACGGCACCGCCGTGACGCTGACCCCGGTGCACTACAACAAATCCGTCGGCGCACGCCGGTCGACCGAGCCGTACAGCCCGACGTTCACCCTCAGCCGCGCCGTCGCACCGGTGACCTGCCGGATCAACAACGCGAACTGCGACGGCTCGCCGGACGTCCCGCCGACGGCCCCGACCGGCCTCGCGTCCCCGGTGAAGACCACCAAGACCGTGTCCCTGACGTGGAACGCCTCGTCCCCCGGCTCCCTGCCGATCGCGGGCTACGAGGTCTACAACGGCACCGCCCTGGCCACCACGGTCACCGGCACCACCGCCACCGTCACCGGCCTCACCCCGAACACCGCCTACACGTTCACGGTGAAGGCCAAGGACACCAAGGGAACGCTGTCCGGCGCCAGCAACCAGCTCGCCGTCACCACCAACAACCCGGCCGACGACACCACCCCGCCCACGGCGCCCGGCAACCTGCGCAGCACGGCGAAGGACGCGGGCAGCGTGACGCTGGCGTGGGACGCCGCCACCGACAACAAGGGCGTCGCGAACTACGACGTCTACGTCGGCACGACGGTCAAGACCACGGTCACCGGCACCACGGCCAAGGTCGACGGCCTGGCACCGTCCACGGAGTACGCGTTCTCGGTCCGGGCACGCGACCTCTACGACAACATCTCCAGCCCCAGCAACACCCTGAAAGTGTCCACTTCGGACATCGTCGGCGGGTACGCGCGGGTCGGCTACTTCGTCCAGTGGGGCATCTACGGCCGCCAGTTCTTCGTGAAGAACCTGGACACCAACGGCGCCGCCGCGAAGCTGACCCACATCAACTACGCGTTCGGCAACATCGACCCGGTCAACCTGACGTGCCTGCAAGGCGTCACCAAGGGCACCTCGCCCAACCCGCAGGACCCCAACCAGGGCGACGGCGCGGGTGACGCGGAGGCCGACTACAGCAGGCCGTTCAGCGCGGCGCAGTCCGTGGACGGGGTCGCGGACACGGGTTGGGAGCCGTTGCGCGGCAACTTCAACCAACTCAAGAAGCTCAAGGCCAAGCACCCGCACCTGAAGGTCCTGATCTCGCTGGGCGGGTGGACGTACTCGAAGTACTTCTCCGACGTGGCCAAGACGGACGCGGCGCGCAAGAAGTTCGTGGCGTCCTGCCTGGACATCTACATCAAGGGCAACCTGCCGACCTACAACGCGGCGGGCGGCCCCGGCACGGCGGCGGGCATCTTCGACGGCATCGACCTCGACTGGGAGTGGCCGGGTGCCGAGGGCCACGCGGGCAACCACATCAGCCCGGACGACAAGCGCAACAACACGCTGCTGATCGAGGAGTTCCGGCGGCAGATGGACGAGCTGAGCCGGACCACCGGCAAGCGCTACCAGCTCACCGCGTTCACCCCGGCCGACCGGGCCAAGATCGAGGCGGGCTGGGAACTGAGCCGGGTCGCGCAGTCGATGGACATCTTCAACGTCCAGGGCTACGACTTCCACGGCGCGGGCAGCGACAACTCGTGGGAGCCGAACCGCACCGGCCACCAGGGCAACCTGTACCCGGACGCGGACGACCCGTACCCGTTCCACTTCAGCGTCGAGGACTCGGTCAACGCGTACCTGGAGGCGGGCGTGCACCCGCGCAAGATCACGGTCGGGTTGGCGTTCTACGGCCGGGGCTGGCAGGGCGTCCAGGACGGCGGGAAGAAGGGCGAGTGGCAGTCGGCCACGGGCGCGGCGCCGGGGCAGTTCCAGGAGGAGGCCGGGACGCGCGGGTACTCGAACCTGATCGCGAGCGTGCCGGGCTGCACGGTGTACCACGACGAGGCGGCGGTGGCGACGTCCTGCTTCACCGGGAACGGTGGGCAGTGGTGGACGTTCGACGACGTCTGGTCGATCCAGAAGAAGACCGCGTGGCTGAAGTCGCGCGGGCTGCTGGGCGCGATGATCTGGGAGATGTCGGGTGACACCGGGACCCTGATGGGCGCGGTGGACGCCGGGCTGAAGTAGGCAGTGCGGAAGGGGTTGTCCCGCGTTGGGCATCCGCCCGACGCGGGACGCCCCCCAGCCCGGCGAACCTCAGTACTCGGACTCGTACAGGTCGGCCAGCTCCGCGTGCACCGCCGTCGAGTCCGGCAGCGCCTTCCCGTCCAGCGTGTGCACCCGGGTCAACTTCCGCACGCTCGACGCCAGCACCACCGCGTCCGCCCCGTACAACTCCTCCACCGCGATCGGCTCGACCTCGACCGTCCACCCCGCCCGCGAAGCAGCCCGGAACAACGCAGCCTGAGTAGTCCCCGGCAGCAACCCCAGGGTGTGCGGCGGCGTCGTCAAAGTCCGCCCACGGGCGACCACCACGGTCGACGTCGGCCCCTCCAGCACCAACCCCGAAGACGTCGTGAACACGACCTCCGCGGCGCCCCGGCGTTCGGCTTCCCGCAGGGCCGCCATGTTGACCGCGTAGGACAGCGACTTGGCGCTCAGCAGCAGCCACGGCGCCCGCTCCATCAGACCCGGCTCGATGCCCCGGTCCAACGTCACCGCCGCCAGGCCCTCGGCGCGCTGGGCCAGCACCTTGGGCAGGATCTCCATCCCCAACGCGAACGCGGTCGGGGTGCCGTCACCACCCTCGACACCCCTGGTCATCACCAGCTTCAGGGCGATCTCGCGGCCACCGGCCCAGTTGGCCAGCACCACGTCCACCGCCCGCTCGAAGCCCGCTCGGTCCGGGTCGGGCAGGTCCAGCATGGCCGCCGAACGGGCCAGTCGGTCCAGGTGCGGCGCCAGTTCCCTGGGCTTGCCGTCGACGACGAGGATCGTCTCGAAGACGCCGTCGCCGCGCATGAGTCCGAGGTCGTCGATGCGGATCAGTGGTGAGTCGGGGTCGGCCTGGGTTCCGTCGAGGAGGGCGAGCACGCGCATACCGTGAGACTACTCACGCTCTACCATCGGGTTCGTGGACACCGCGAGCGGCCCGAAAGCCCTGCGCAAGACCCTGCACGACCGCGGGATGCGGATGACGCCCCAGCGCCAGCTCGTGCTGGACGCGGTGCGCGAACTCGGCCACGCCACGCCGGAGCAGATCTGCCAGCGCGTGCAGGCCACCGCGCCCACGGTCAACATCACGACCGTCTACCGGACGCTGGACCTGCTCGACCGGCTCGGCATGGTCCGGCACACCCACCTGGGCCACGGCGCGCCCACGTACTCGGTGGACGAGCACGAGCACGTGCACCTGGTCTGCCACCGGTGCGGCCGGGTGGACGAGGCGCCGTGCGACCTGCTGGCCCCGGTGGCCGGAACACTCCGGGACCGGTACGGGTTCGAACTGGATGCGAGCCACCTCGCGCTGTCTGGCACGTGCCGTGACTGCCTCAAGGAGAACGACCAGTGAATTCACCGCTGCTGACCGCACCCGGCGCCGTCGCCCCGTTCGAGGGGTCGGCCGACCCGGGTGTGCCGTGGCACTTCGGCGACCCGTTCGCCGAACAGCGGTCGGCGGCGCGGTCGGTGGCCGTGTTCGACCGGTCCCACCGGGCGCTGATCGCGATCCCCGGCGAGGACCGGCTGACGTGGCTGCACTCGCTCACCAGCCAGCACTTCGAGGCGCTGCCCGCAGGCGGGGCGACGGAGACGCTGGTCCTGGACGTGCAGGGGCGGGTCGAGCACCACGCGGTGGCGGCGAACGTCGGCGGTGTGGTCTACCTGGACACCGAGGCGGCCACCGCCGGTCCGCTGCTGGCGTACCTGACCAGGATGGTGTTCTGGTCGAAGGTCGAGCCGCGGGACGCGACGGCGGAGCTGGCGCTCCTGACCGTGGTCGGACCGGAGATCGCGGGGCTGTTCGAGAAGCTCGGGTTGCCGCTGCCGGCGAAGCTGGGCGTCGAAGCGCTGCCGGATGGCGGGTTCGTGCGGCGGATGCCGTGGCCGGGTCAGGACGCCGTGGACCTGGCGATTCCGCGTGGCGACCTCGTGAGCTGGTGGGAGAGGCTGACCGACGCGGGCGCGCGTCCGGCCGGGAGCTGGGCGTTCGAGGCGCTGCGGGTGGAGTCGCTGCGGCCCCGGCTGGGCGTGGACACCGACGAGAAGACCATCCCGCACGAGGTGAACTGGATCGGGTCGGCGGTGCACCTGGACAAGGGCTGCTACCGGGGCCAGGAGACGGTCTCGAAGGTGCACAACGTGGGCCGGCCGCCCCGGCGGATGCTGCTGCTGCACCTGGACGGGTCGCGCGAGGTCCAGCCGGAGACCGGGGACCCGGTGGTCGTGGGTGACAAGGTGGTGGGCCGCGTGGGGTCCGTCGCGCTGCACCACGAGCTGGGGCCGATCGCGTTGGCGCTGGTCAAGCGATCCGTACCGGTCGAGACCGAACTGCTCGTCGGCACGGAGGACCGGATCGTGCAGGCGAACGTGGACCCCGATTCGGTCCCGCCGGACACCCCGGGGCTCGGCCGTGAGGCGGCCCGAAACCTGGGACGTTAGAAGGGGTTTGGCGGGGGCCTTGTGTGCCAGGATCAGGGACATGTCGCGACCCGGTTCACACGGCACGCTGCTCACCGTGGCCCCCACAGGGGCGGAGCACGCGAAGGCCGACGTCCCCCAGCTGCCCGTCACCCTGGACGAACTCGTCGCCACCGCCGAGGCCTGCGAGCAGGTCGGCGCGGCGATGGTGCACGTCCACATCCGGGGCGCGGACACCCGGCCGACGCTGGACCTCGGGCTGCTCAAGGACACCGTGGCCGCCCTCCGCGAACGCACCTCGCTGATCGTCCAGCTGTCGACCGGCGGCGCGGTGACCGACCCCGAGGCGGACCGGCTGCGGGTGCTGGACGCCCTGCCGGACTCGGCGTCCTGCACGATGGGGACGGTGAACTTCGGCGAGGACGTCTTCCTGAACCGGTGGGAGTTCGTCGTCGCGCTGCACAAGACCATGCAGGAACGCGGGATCGTGCCGGAGTACGAGATCTTCGACATCGGCCAGCTCGCGTCCCTCAACCGGCTGCTGGACAAGCACGGCCTCCCCGCGGGGGCAAGGTGCACGTCGACCTGGTCATGGGCGTGCCCGGCGGCATGCCGGGTGACGTGGAAACAATGGTCGCGGCGCTGCGCCTGCTGCCGGAAGGTGCGTCCTTCTCGGCGACCGGGATCGGCCGCACCTCGCTGCCGGTGCTGTTGGCCGCGTTGAGCGCGGGCGGTCACCTGCGCGTAGGCATGGAAGACACCATTTCCTACGCCAAGGGGCAGCCGGTGCGGGACAACGCGCAGCTCGTGGCCCGTGCGGCGGGACTGGCGAAGATCGCCCAGCGCCCTCCGCTGTCACCCGCCGAAGCGCGGGAACTACTCGGCGTGCGCAGTCCGGTACAGGTTTGAGACAACTTTGGAAGCAGGTTTGTGTTGGCGGGTGGGCAGGAACTACCTCAGGATGAGTACGTGATCGAGGTGCGTCCTGGTGGGCGCCGGCGGATCGACCGGGTACTCGCCCCCGGCTACACCGAGGGGATCGAGCGGCTCCCGCTCGCCGACGTGCGCGCCCTGCGTGACGAGGCGGCTCAGGAGGAGACCGACCTGTCGTACCTGCGGCGGCTGCTGCACGCGCGGATCGACATCGTCCGGGCCGAGCAGGCGCGGCGGACGTCCGGCGGCTCGGCGGTGGTCGACCAGCTCGCGACGATCCTGGCGTCCAACGCGGTCGGTCCGGCGACCGGCCTGGGCCGCTACCAGACGCAGGAGCCGTCCCGGGCGGAGGCGCACCGGCGGCACGTCGAGGCCCTGGTCTCGGACGTGGACCTCTCGGACGTGTCGGCGCTGTCGGACGACAAGCTCGACCTGGCGCTGCGCACGTTCGTCAACGAGGAGGCCTCGGTCTCCACGCGGCGGCGTGAGGTCCAGGTGGTGGTCGACCGGCTGAACGCCGAGATCGCGGACCGGTACCAGAGCGGCAGCGCGTCGGTGGACGAGCTGCTGGCGGCCGAGCGGGGCTGGCCGACGAACCCGGGTCGCACCAAGGACTGATCCCATACACCGGGAACACACTCCCGGATCGTGGGCGCATCGGCCTAGCGTGCCGGTATGGGGTACCGCTGGGTGGTGCTGGCCGTCGGCGCGCTGGCGCAGGGCACGAACGCGGCGGTGTTCCTCGGCCTGCCGGCGATCAGCCCCGCCCTGCGCGCCCACTTCGACCTGACCCTGCCCGAGGTCGGCCTCCTGCTGGGCGCGGTCAACCTGGGCACGATGCTCACCCTGGTGGCCTGGGGCGCCGCCGCCGACCGCCGGGGCGAGCGGCTGGTGATGACCATCGGCGGGGTCGGCGCCGCCGCGTGCCTGGCCCTGGCCGCCCTGGGCGGTCCGTGGATGGCCGGGCCCGCACTGGTCGGCGTCGGGCTGTTCGGGGCCAGCGTGAACGCCGCGAGCGGCCGGGCCGTGATGACGTGGTTCCCGCCGGGCTCGCGCGGCCTGGCCATGGGCATCCGCCAGACCGCCACCCCGCTCGGTGCCGCCGCGACCGCGGCCGTGCTGCCCGTCGTGGCTGTTCAGGCCGGGGTGCCGGCGGCTTTCCTGGCCTTGGCGGGGTTCACCGGGTTCGTCGCGGTCCTGGTCGCCCTGCTGGTGCGGGAGCCGCCGGGGGCGGTTCGGGCGACCGGCGGGCACGGGGTCGTGCTGGGCGACCGGGCGTTGCTGCGGTTGAGCACGGCGAGCGGCCTGCTGGTGGTCCCCCAGTTCACCGCCGCCGCCCTGATGGTCGAGCTGCTGCACGACCACCGGGGGCTGGCGGTCGGGTTGGCGGCGGGGCTGTTCGCGGTCGCGCAGGTGGCGGGCGGTTTCGGGCGGTTGGCGGTCGGCGTGTGGTCGGACCGGGTGCGCAGCCGGGTCGGCCCGCTGAAGGTGGTCAGCGTGCTGGTCGCGGTGGGCTTCGCGGCCTGCGCGGCGCTGGACCGGGCCCCGGTGTGGGTCTTGGTGGTGGTCCTGGTGCCCACGGCCGCGCTGGCGCTGTGCTGGAACGGCCTGGCGGTCACGGCGGCGGCCGAGATGGCGCCCGAGGGCAGCAGCGGGACGGCCCTGGGCATGCAGAACACCGCGAACTACCTGAGCGCGACGCTGACGCCGCCGGTAGCCGGTTGGGTGGCCGCGACCGTTGGTTGGCCGACCGCGCTCCTCCTCGCCGCCACAGCGGCCACGGCGGCCCGCTTCCTGCTCTCGCGGACACGCCGGCCGATCTCCCGCTGAGTCAGCCGTGGCGTTCGCGCCGGGCCAGCTCGCCCCAGAAGTCCCGGAGCTGTTCGTAGCGGAGGGCCACCTCTTCGGCGTCCCCGGTCTCCAGGGCGTCCACGATCGCGTTCACGTCCTGGGCCGACGTGTCCTCCAGCAGCTCCTTGTCGTCCATGAGCTGCACCAGGCCGCCGTAGTCGAGTTCCACCGCCGCGTCCGCCGCGAAGTGGTCCAGCCAGCGCGCCGTGTCGGCCAGGACCTTGGCCGGCCCGTCGTCGCCCAACGACCGCGACACGACCTTGTGGGCCCGCGCCACCCTGCGCCGGGCGTCCGGCATCGACGCCCGCCACGACACCTGGCGCTCCGGATCGTCGTGCGGAGCCAGCACGATCCTCCGCGCGTCCGGGTCGACCAGGGAGAACCACGGCAGGGGCACGGTCCAGGTCGTGGAGATCACGTGGACCGCCCCGCGGGTCAGCTCCGCCATCACCGCCGACGCCCGGGACCTGATCGCCTCCGGCGGCACCGACAGGGCCGACTCCTGGAGCACCGGGGTCGAGGTCGCCAGGAAGCCCACCAGGGCCGCCGCCGACCTCGCCCGGAGGTCCAGCGGGCACACCAGCGGACCGGGGCCGACTTCGCCGGGCACCTCGGCGGGGCTCAGCGTCAGCACGTCGAAGGGCGCGTCGAGGGCGACGCTCCCGTCCGACCGCTCTCCGGGCAGCAGCCGGGGCGGTCGGGCCAGTTGTGATCGGAGCCACAGCTCGCGTTCACGGGGTCCGGCGTCCGCCCGGCTCAACGGCCCCGCTTCCAGGGCTTTCCGCACCTGGTCGGCCAACGGTGCGTCAAGAGCCGACAGCGGTTCGTACACCCTGAGGTAGGCGACGAACGGTCGAGGCACCCGCGCATCCTCCCACGCGGAAGATTGGCGGCACGTCTCACGCCTACCGCGTCGCGAGGAACCCCTTCGACACGGTACGGTAGTTACCAGGAACTAGTTGTCGAGACGAGTGGGGCCGCCGTTCCCCCGGCCGCCCCCGTCCCTGTGCGAGGGGGTCGAGCCATGGGGCGCGGCCGAGCGAAGGCCAAGCAGACGAAGGTGGCGCGGGAGCTGAAGTACAGCTCTCACAACACCGACTTCGAGGCCTTGCAACGCGAGCTTTCCGGCGGCAGCAATGCCGACAACGGGCACCGTCGGAGCGATGAGCCTTTCGACGACCCGTCTGACGACGAGTACGACGACTACCGTCGCTGACGCATCCACACCCGCTGAAAAGGTTGGGCTGCCGGTGAGACACCGGCAGCCCGACCTTTGACGCGGCCCTAGAACGCCCTGGCGCACTGCTTCGGCGGAGTGACCTGCACCCCCGGTTCGACGGCCGCGTGCAACGGCCAATACGGGTCGCGCAGCAGCTCCCGCCCGAGCAGGACCAGGTCGGCCGCGCCGTCGGTGAGCACGGCTTCCGCCTGCCGGGCCCCGGTGATCTCCACCGACGGCCCCGGCGGGTGCTTCGGCCTTGCCGCGCACCGCCTCGGCGAACGGCACCTGGTAGCCGGGCCCGAGCGGGATGTCCGGCTTGGGCACGCTGCCGCCGCTGGACACGTCGATCAGGTCCGCCCCGCCACGGCGAGGTCGCGGGCCGGGACGATGCTGTCCTCGACCGCCCAGCCGCCGTCGACCCAGTCGGTGGCGGAGATGCGGACCAGCGCCGGCACGTCCTCGCCGACCGCCGACCGCACCGCCCCCGTGACCTCGCGGACCAGGCGGCTGCGGCGCTCCGGGCTGCCGCCGTAGCCGTCGGCGCGGTGGATGCTCAGCTACGTCTCGCTGAACGGGACGGCGCTCGGCGCGACCGGCGTCCAGCCGCCTTGCGCGTCCGGCACCCCGCCGTGGCGCGGGTCGAACGGCGGGTGGCTCGACCCCTTGCGGCCGGCGTGCCCGAGCTGCACCCCCGGCACCGACCCCTGCGCGCGGGTGAACGCCGCGATCGGTCGCCACGCCGCCACGTGCGCGTCACTCCACAGGCCGACGTCGGCGGGTGAGATCCGGCCGACCGGGGAGACGGCGGTAGCCTCGGTCAGCACCAAACCCGCGCCACCGACCGCACGCGAGCCGAGGTGTACCAGGTGCCACTCGTCGGGCAGGCCGCCGGCGAGCGGAGTACTGGCACATCGGGCTGACGGCGATCCGGGTCGGGAGGGTGACCGAGCGGAGCGGCAACGGGCTGAGCAGGGCACTCAACTGCGTCTCCTCGGGTGGTTGACGGTGCTGGAGCGGTTCCTTCGGGCTCCACGACAGGTCCAAGGTCCCGGATCGGACGCGTTGTTCCCCCGGTGACCGGCGTGCCACCGCACGGGAGCAGCCAAATTCCATTCGATTCGGTATTGCGCGTGCATTAGCACGTGATCTTGAATAGGGGGTTGGCACGCAAAACGCTTGACCAGACAGGGTCAGTTACGCCCATTCGGGTGTACTGTCCGCAGCACGTTCGGGGAGACCATCACTTGCCGCCCCAGTTGGAGTCGGCAGGCGAATTCCAGATCCCGCCGGTCACGACAGTAACAGGATCCACATGCTGCCCATGCCGACCACGATGACAACGGATCCCATGTGGCCCAGCAACAGCCTGCTGGGCCGCCTCCGCGACAACACCCGACAAGAGCTGCTGAACATCGGCACGGTCGTGCGGTACACGGCCGACCGGGAGGTCATCGAGCAGGACGCGAAGGACACTCACGTCCTCCTGCTGCTCGAGGGCGTGGTGAAGGTGCAGACCACCGACGAGACCGGCGACACCGCCCTGCTGGCCATCCGGGTCGCGGGTGACCTGGTCGGCGAGATGGCGGCCCTGGACCAGAAGCCGCGCTCGGCCACCGTGGTGACGTGCGGCGACGTGGTCGCCAAGCTGATCACCAGCGGTGAGCTGATGAGCTTCCTGCACCGCCGCAACGACGTGTTCGTGGAATTGATCGGGATGATCAACGACCGGTTGCGCTGGGCCAACCAGCGCCGCCGCGATTTCCTGTCCCACCCGGCCGCCGAACGGGTGGCCCGGGTGCTCGCTGAATTGGTGCAGACCTACGGGCGCGAAGAGCCCCACGGCTGGACGCTCGGAATTCCGCTGACCAAGGTCGAGTTGGCCTCCATCGCCGGGATGAAGCCCCGAACGGCGGAGAAGGCGTTCAGCGACCTGCGGAAGGCGGGCGTCGTGGTGAGCCACCTGCGGCGCGACGTGCTGGTGCCCGACCTGGAGAACTTGCGGAAATTCGCCGGGATCTGAGGTCGAGTCCGCACAAATGCGGTACCCGCTGCGGTGCGCTCGTCCACAGTGACTCTTCGCGAGCCCTGTGAAACCGCACCCACGTGGAAAGGCCGAGCCCCATGAGCGATGCTTTCCGGCGCAGCCTGCTGGTCTGCTGCGACCTGCGGCGCTACGGCGCGGCCGACGACCAGTTGCAACGCGACCTCCAGGACCTGCTGGTCCGCAGCCTGGACCGGGCGGGCGCCGCGGCCGGCGTCGACCGGTCGACCTGGCACCGCCAGGCCAAGGGCGACGAGGAGTGGGCCGTCCTGCCGACCGGCGCGGACGAACGCAAGGTCGTCGACGAGTACGTCCGCGCGCTGAACGCGGAACTGTCCGCCGCCAACCGCTACCGCGTCCCCGAGGCGCGGGCCCGACTGCGCCTGGCGATCCACCACGGCGCGATCGTCGACGGGGCGAACGGATTCCCCGGAAAGGATTCCGTACTCGTTTCGCGTTTGTTGAACAGCAAGGCGGCGCACCTCGCGCTGGACGAGTTCCCGGACGCGGACCTGGTCGTCGTGCTGTCCGAGTTCGTGTATTCGACGCTGGTGCAGCCGGGCCACACGACCTTGCGCGCGAGCGACTTCCGCAAGGTCGCCGTGACCGAGAAGACCTACACCGGCCACGGCTGGATGTGGATCCCGAACGGCGACGTCCACGCCCTCGACCTCCCGGCGTCGACCGACGCCGACCCGCTGCCCGCCGACCCGCTGCCCGCCGAGCCGCTGCCCGCCGAGCCGCTGCCCGCCGAGCCGGTGGCCCTCGTGACGCCGCCGTCGGTGAACCAGAACGCGGTGGCCACCGGCGGGGCGACCGTGATCCAGGCGGGCCGCGACGCGCACGTGCCGACCATGCAGCGGGCCGACGTGATCCAGAACTTCCACAACAACGACCAGCGGGGCTCCCACTTCGGGAGGAGCTAGGGCTGCGAGGCCGCCGTCGGCTTGTCGCGGCGCCTTTCCCGACGATCACGCTCTTCGATCGGCGGGAAACGCGGCGCGACGAGCCGACCCCCAGGGGCGGCCTCGCCGCCGCGACGAAGTCGCGGCCATCCAACACAGCCGCCGTCGACTTGTCGCGGCCATTCAACGCAGATAACGCACCTGGTGGGACTTGCCGGTCGCCACCTCGGCGTGGGCGGCGGCGATCTCCGCGCGGTGGGACGTCTCGGGGACGCCGACCTCCCACCACGCGCCCGCCTCCGTCCACGACGACGGGTGGGTGCGCAGGACGACCACGGCCGGCCGGTGCTCGGCCCGCGCGACCTCGCGGGCCGCGCGGTAGGCCGGTGCCAGGTCGGCCAGGCCGTCGACCGGGAAGACCACGCACCCCAGGGCCTCCGCGTGCGCGGCGAAGTCGGTGCGCGGCGGCTTGGCGTGCGGGGTGAGGCAGTCGTCGTAGAGGTTGTTGAAGGCCGCCCCGCCCTGCCCGGTCTGGAGGCGGTGGATCACCGCGTAGCCGTCGTTGTCGCACACCACGGCCACGAACCCGTGCCCGGCGAACGCGGCGGAGAACAGCTCCGAGTTCAGCATCAGGTACGAGCCGTCCCCCAGGAGGGTGGTCACCACGCCACCCTTCCGGGCGATCGCCGCGCCCCACGCCCCGGCCAGCTCGTAGCCCATGCACGAGAACCCGTACTCGACGTCCATGGTCGCCTCGCCGACCGCGCGCCACCCGCCGATCAACTCCCCCGGCAGGCCGCCTGACGCGGTCATGACGTAGTCCTCGGGCCCGCTGGCCGCGTTCACCACACCGACGACCTGGGCGTACGTCGGCAGTCCGGCCGTCGTGGCGCGCAGGCCGTCGACGTGGGCGTCCCAGCGCCCCCGTTCCAGGGCCGCGCGGTCGGACCACGCCGGGTCGGCGCGCCACGTGCCCAGCAGGTCGGTCAGCTCGCGGAGCGCCTCGTCGGCGTCGGCGACCACGGCCAGCGCGCCGTGCTTGACCGCGTCGAACCGGGCCGCGTTGAGCGAGACCAGGCGGGTGTCGGGCGCGAACACCGTCCAGGACGCGGTGGTGAAGTCCTGCAACCGGGTGCCGACCGCGATCACCACGTCCGCCTCGCCGGCCAGCACGTTCGCGCTGGTCGAGCCGGTGATGCCGAGGGGGCCGGCGTGCAGGGGGTGCTCGTGCGGGACGAGGGTGCGGCCGGCCGTGGTCTCCACGACGGGGAGCCCGTGCTGTTCCGCGAACCGCAGCGCCCGCCCGGCCGCGCCCGAGTACCGCACACCGCCGCCCAGCACCAGCAGCGGCTTCTTCGCCGTGCGGACCGCGTCGGCGGCGGCGGTCAGGGCGCGCAGGTCGGGGCGCTGGCGCTGGGGCCGGTGGACGACCGGGGTGAACAGGGCGTCCGGGAAGTCGTACGCCTCGGCCTGCACGTCCTGGGGCAGCGCGAGCACGACCGGCCCGCAGTCGGCCGGGTCGGTGAGGACGCGCGCCACCTGCGGCAGGGTCGCCAGGAGCTGCTCGGGGCGGGTGATCCGGTCGAAGTACCGGCTGACCGCGCGGAAGGCGTCGTTGACCGTGGTGGTGGGGTCGCCGAAGTGCTCGACCTGCTGGAGCACCGGATCGGGGGCGCGGCTGGTGAACGTGTCGCCGGGGAGCAGGAGCAGCGGCAGGCGGTTGGCGTGGGCGACGCCGGCGGCGGTGACCATGTTCAGCGCGCCGGGGCCGATGGACGAGGTGGCGACCCCGACCTGGCGGCGGTGGGTGGCCTTGCCGATGCCGACGGCGGCCAGCGCCATGCCCTGCTCGTTGTGGCCGCGCCAGACCGGGAGTTCGGCGCGGTGCTCCTCAAGGGCGTTGCCGAGGCCGAGGACGTTGCCGTGGCCGAAGATCGCGAACACGCCGGGGAACAGCGGGGCGGTGGAGCCGTCGAGGAGTTCGGTGCGCTGGGCGAGCAGCCAGCGGACCAGGGCCTGGGCGGTGGTGAGCCTCATGCCGTCCGTCCTTCCGCGGTGGTGACCGGGCAGCGCGGGTCCAGCGCCTGGGAGCGCCAGCTGTCGCGGACCCAGGTGTGGGCGGGGTCGTCGCAGAACGCCATCGAGCGGTCCGCGCCGGGCCCGGCCAGGACGTTCAGGTAGTACATGGGGTAGCCGGGGGCCGCGACGCACGGGCCGTGGTAGCCGCGCGGGATGAGGAAGACGTCGCCGTCGCGGACGGTCACGTCCTCGTCGATCGAGCCGTCGTCGGTGTAGGTGCGGTGGAAGCCGAAGCCCTCGCGGGACGGGGTGGTGCCGTCGCGGCCGGCGATGCGGAAGTAGTAGATCTCCTCGTTGACGACCTCGCAGGTCTCGTCGTGCTTGTGCGGCGGGTAGGACGACCAGTTGCCGTCCGGGGTGATCAGCTCGCACGCGATGAGCCGGTCGGCGTGGTCCCAGACGCCCGGGACGCCGAAGTTCGTCACCTGGCGGGTGGCGCTGCCCGCGCCCCGCACCTCGACCGGCACGTCCTCCGCCGGCCCGTACCTCGGCGGGAGCCTGCGCCCGGCGCGGGCCATGGGCAGGGCCACCTCGACACCGTCTTTTGTGGACAGTCGGACCACCGCGTCCCGTGGCACGTAGGCGAAGTCCGTGACACGGGTGAACACGGAGTCGCGGCCGGCCAGGTCGAAGCGCTCGCCGTCGACCTCGACCGTGCAGCCGCCGGACAGCGGCAGCACGAAGGCCTCGAACTCGCCGGTGTCGATCGTGCGGGACTGGCCGGGGTGCAGGAGCAGGACGCGCAGGCCGGCGTAGGTCCAGCCGGCGTCCTCGGGGCGGAGTTCGACCGCGTTCTCGCCGTCGGAGAGGGTGCCCAGCGGGCGGTGGAGGTTCTTCACGCGTCGACTCCCGTGTGGGCGGTGCGGAGGACTTCGGCGGCGGCCTCCACGGCGCCGGCCACGTCGCCGTCCGGCGGGTACAGCAGGGCGCGCCCGATGACCAGGCCGCGCACGGTCGGGTGGCGCAGCGACCGGCCCCACGACGCCAGGTCGTCCTCCGGGCGCGCCGACGGCACGCCGCCCAGCACCAGCGCGGGCAGGGTGGTCGCGTCCAGCACCTCGTCCGGCGAGGCGGGCAGCTTCAGCCAGGTGTGCGCCGACGTCACGCCCAGGCCCGCCGCGACGCTGCCCGCCCGCGCCAGGGCGGCGGCGTCCTTGCGCAGCACCAGGCGGCCGGCCGCGTCCCGCTCGTAGGGCAGCGGCTCGACCATGGCCATCAGGCCGCGTTCGGCCAGCGCCGACACGGCGGCGGCGCAGCTCTCCAGGGTCGGCACGGTGCCGGGGTCGGAGTCGACCAGGCGCAGCAGCATCTTCCCGCCGTCCAGGCCGCACGCGGCGATGGCGGTCGGGTCGTAGGCGGTGAACCGGTCGTCGATCTCCCAGTCCGCGCCGGCCAGGCCGCCCCGGTTCATCGAGCCGATGACGACCTTGTCGTGCAGGCCGTCGAGGAGGAGCAGTTCCTCGATGACGTCCGGGGTGCCCAGGACGCCGTCCACGGCCGGGTTGGCCAGCGCGGTCAGCAGGCGGTCGAGCAGGGAGCGGCGGTCGGCCATGGCGAGGGGGTCCGCGCCGACGCCGAGCGCGCCGCGCGCCGGGTGGTCGGCCGCGACCAGGAACAACGTGCCCCGATCGGACAGCAGCCGGTCGCGCCGGCGGCGGGCCAGGTAGGCGCGGCGGACGCGGCCCGGGTCGGTCACCCGGGCGTCCAGCAGGTCCCGCCACTGCTCGTCGGTGATCACAGGCGTCCCTCGATCTCGTCCGGGGTCGGCATGGCGTCGGCGCAGGCCAGGCGGGACGCGACCAGGGCGCCGGCCACGTTGGCGTACCGGGCGGTGCGCACCGGGTCCCAGCCGGACAGCAGGCCGTGGGCCAGCGCCCCGCCGAACGCGTCGCCCGCGCCCAGCCCGCACACCACGTCCACCGGGTGCGGCGGCACGGTCCACCGGCCGTCCGGGGTGGCCACCAGCACGCCGTCCGCGCCCTTCTTGACCAGGGCGAGCGCCACGCCCCGGGCCAGCAGCCGGTCGGCGGCCTCGTCCGGGTCGGCGGTGCCCACCGCCACCTCGACCTCCGCCCGGTTGCCCACGGCCACCGTCACGTGGTCCAGCAGCCGGCCGATCTCCCGCCGGGCACTGTCCACATCGGACCAGAACATCGGCCGGTAGTCGAGGTCCAGCACGGTGTGGGCGCGCCGGCCACGGTGTTCCAGGAGCTTGCGCTGGGTCGTCCGGGCGGGTTCGGCGGACACGCCCGTGCCGGTCACCCACAGCAGCGGGACGTCCGCGACCAGGTCCCACGGCACGTCCGCCTCCGCCAGCGTGAGGTCGGGCGCGATCGGCGACCGGTAGAACAGCAGCGGCGGGTCCTCCGGCGGGTCCAGCGCGCAGAACACCACCGGGGTCTGGAGCCCTTCGGCGGTGCCGACGAACGCCGACGACACCCCGAACCCCTCCAGCGCCTCCCGCACGTACGGCCCGAACCCGTCCGGCCCCACCTTGGTCAGCACCGCCGACGACCGGCCCAGCCGGGCGGCGGCCACCGCGACGTTGGTCGCGGTGCCGCCCAACGACTTGGCGAACGTCCGCACCCCGGCCAGCGGCACACCGCTCTGCTCCGGGTACAGGTCCACCCCGACCCGGCCGACGGTCAGCACCTCGATCATCCGGCGACACCCCGCAGCTCGTGCGCCAGCGCCTCCAGCTCCGCGCCGCCCGCCATCTGCCGGGTCAGCTCCTCCAGGGTGATCTCGGACTTCTCGTAGCAGCCCAGCGGACGGCCCCGCTTGAGCAGCAGGAACCGGTCGCCCACCGGGTAGGCGTGGTGCGGGTTGTGGGTGATCAGCACGACCCCGAGCCCGCGGTCCCGGGCCTGCGCCACGTACTTCAGCACCACCCCGGCCTGCTTCACGCCCAGCGCGGCGGTCGGCTCGTCCAGGATCAGCACCTTCGCGCCGAAGTGCACGGCCCGCGCGATCGCCACGCATTGCCGCTCGCCGCCGGACAGCGTGCCCACGGGCTGTTCGACGTCCCGCAGGTCGATCCCCATCTCCGCCAGCGCGGACTTGGTGATCGCCCGGCCCTTCTTGCGGTCGAGGAACCTGAACGGCCCGAACCCGACCGTCGGCTCCGAACCGAGGAAGAAGTTGCGCCACACCGACATCAGCGGCACGACGGCCAGGTCCTGGTACACCGTCGCGATGCCCCGGTCGAGCGCCTCGCGCGGCGAGGAGAACGAGATCTCCTCGCCCTCCACCAGGAACTTGCCCCGGTCGTGCTGGTGCACCCCCGCGAGGACCTTGATCAGCGTGGACTTGCCCGCGCCGTTGTCGCCCAGCACGCACGTGACCTCGCCGGCGTTGACCACGGTCGACACGTCCCGCAGCGCGATCACGCTGCCGTAGGTCTTGCCGATGTCCTTGACCTCGATGAGAGTTGTCATCGCCGCACCCTCTCCGCGCGCCGCCGCAGGGCGTTGTTGACCAGCACGGCGGCCAGCAGCATCACGCCGAGGAACAGCTGGAACCAGTCGCTGTTCCAGTTGGCGTAGACGATGCCCTGCCGGGCCATGCCGAAGATCAGCGCGCCGATCGCCGCGCCCACCGCCGACCCGAACCCGCCGGTCAGCAGGCACCCGCCGATGACGGCCGCGATGATGAACTGGAACTCCAGCCCGATGCCCTGGTTGGCCTGCACGCTGGTGAACCGCAGGATGTTGATCGAACCGACCAGCCACGCCGCGCCCGCCGTCGTCATGAACAGCAGGACCTTGGTGCGCAGCACCGGAACACCGACCGCGCGCGAGGCCTGGGACGCCCCGCCGACCGCGAAGATCCAGTTGCCGAACCGCGTCCGCACCAGCACCAGCGCGGCCACGACGGTGACCAGGACCCACCACACGATCGAGACGTAGAACGAGGTCCCGCCCAGGCCGAACGTCGAGGCGAACAGGAAGCCCGCCGACTCGTAGCCGTCGGCCGACCGCATCCCGGACACCTGGACGGTCCCCGTGACCAGCCGGGTCACGCCGAGGTTCAGGCCTTGGAGGGCCAGGAAGGTGCCCAGGGTGACGATGAAGCTGGGCAGGCCGGTCCGCATCACCAGCCAGCCGTTGAGCGCGCCCACGGCCAGGGCGAACGCCAGGGACGCGAGCAGCGCGAGCCAGACGTTCCAGCCCAGGCGGGTGGCGAGGATGGCCGTGACCAGCGCGGTGGACGCGGTCATCACGCCGGCGGACAGGTCGAACTCGCCGCCGATCATGAGCAGGGCCACCGCCACCGCCATGATGCCCAGCGTGGACGCGTCGTCCAGCCAGGTCGCCACCCCGCCGGGGCTCAGGAACCGCTCGGTGACCACCGAGAAGAACACGAACACCAGCAGCGCGCCGAGCAGTGCGCCGATCTCGGGCCGCACGACGAGCCGGTCCAGCAGCCTCGGGTTTCCGAGCCGTTCGTCCGCGAGTGGTGCTTCCGCAGCCACAGCCATCCTCGTCGTCCCCTTACCTGGTGCCGCGCTTGGCGTACTCGGCCACCTTGTCCACGTTGGACTTGTCGACGAAGCCCGGCCCGGTGAGCACCGGCTTGCCGCCGCCGACGGTGTTGGCGTTGTCCCGGAACAGCTTCAGCATCACGACCGGCAGGTAGCCCTGCTCGTACTGCTGCTGGTCGACCGCGAACAGCACGTCACCGGACTTGATCGCGTCCGTCACGTCGGGGTTCAGGTCGAACGTGGCCACCGCCGCCTGGGACGCCGCGCCCTTGGCCGCGTTCACCGAGCTGACCGCGACCTGCGGGTTCAGCGCCAGCACCGCGTCCACCGACGGGTCGGTCTGCAGCGCGCCCTTGATCCGGGACTCCACGTCGGTCGGGTTGTTGATGTCGACCTGGAGGTTGGTGACGGTGCCGCCGAAGCCCGCGCGGGCGCCGTCGCAGCGCTGGTTGAGGCCGACGTTCCCGGCCTCGTGGATCACGCACAGCAGCTTGGTCTTGCCCGCGGCCTTGAGCTTGCGGCCGGCTTCCTCGCCGGCGACGCCCTCCTCCTGGCCGACGTGCGCCAGCGCGCCGAACGACGCGCTCTTGTCGCCGCCGGAGTTGATGGTGATGACCGGGATGCCCGCCTTGACGGCGTTCTCGATCGAGGTCTTCAGGGCGTCCGGGTTGGCCATCGACACCACGATGCCGCCGACCTTCTGGGACACCGCGTTGTCGATCAGCGTGGCCTGGCGGCCGGGGTCGCCGTCGGAGTTGTAGTCGACCTGCACGCCCAGCTGCTTGCCCGCGTCGGTCGCGCCGTTCTTCACGACGTTCCAGAACGCGTCGCCCGCGGTGCCGTGCGAGATCACCGCGACCCGGAGGTCACCGGTCGGCTGCGCGGCGCCGGTGTTCTCCTTGTTCTCGGACTGGTTCGACGCGGGACCGCTGCACGCGGCCAGCAGCGCGATGCCCGCCGCGGCGATGCCCACGCGCAGGGCTTTCCTGACAGAGCGAACGGACGTCATCGTCTCTCCTCGCTGGGGTTGGTCAACCGGTGAACTGGGTGAGGTGCGCGAGGCTGCGCGCGGTGTCCTGCGCTGGTGCGTCGACGGGCTCGGCGGCGGAGAGGGCGGTGTCCTGCTCCAGGACCAGCCAGCCGGGGTAACCCCGGTCCCGCAGGAGTTCCACCAGCGCCCGGACGTCCACGTCGCCGTCGCCCAGCGGCACGTACATGCGCTGCTGGACCGCGGCCATGTAGCCGGTCTCCCCGGAGCGCACGGTCGCCGCGACGTCGGCGCGCACGTCCTTGAGGTGCACGTGCCCGATCCGCTCGGGGTGGCGGCGGGCCAGCTCGACCGGGTCCGTGCCGCCGATGAGGAGGTGGCCGGTGTCCAGGCAGAGCGGCAGGTCGGAGTCCGCGAGGAACCGCTCGACCTCGGCGGTGCGCTCCACGTGCGTGCCCACGTGGGGGTGCAGCACGGTGCGCAGGCCGTGGCGGGCGGCGGTGTCGCGGACCCGCGCGGCGGTGGCGACCAGGGTCCGCCACTCGTCGTCGGTCAGCTCGGGGCGCTCGTCGTAGCCGTCGAGGCCGGTGGCGGCGGCGAGCACCAGCACGTCCGCGCCGGCGGCGGCGAGCAGCCGGGCCACCCGGTCCGCCTCCTTCACCGTGGCCTCGACGTCGGTGTGCAGCGTGACCGCAAGGAACCCGCCGACCAGTTGGAGCCCGTGCTCGTCGAGGAGTTTCCGCAGCTCATCCGGCTCGGACGGCAGGTAGTCGGGCGGTCCCAACTCGGTGGCTTCCAGTCCCAGCGACGACATCTCGCTGAGCACGGTTTCCGGGTCCAGGACGTGGCCCCAGCCCGGTACCTCGCAGACGCCCCACGAGATGGGCGCACCGGCGATCTTCACGCCGTCACCTCCGTGTTGGACTGTCCCGCCTGCGGCGGGACGGCGGGGCCGCCTGGAAGGCGCGGCCCCGCGTCGATGCGGACCGGGGCACCAGACCGCCGCGACTTCTCGCACGCCTCGGCGAGCTGGAGGCTGATCAGACTCTCCCGCGCCGGCGACGGGTTCGCCACCCTGCCCGCCACCACGTCCGTGAACACCGCCATCTCGTTGAGGTAGGCGCGGTGGAAGCGCTCCGGGAAGCCGGGGTAGGCGTCGTGGGCGACCGGCCCGCCGGGTTCCAGCGAGGTCAGCGGGGTGCGTGGGTCGAGGCCGGCGGCCAGCGAGTCCTTGCTGCCCAGCACCTCGATGCGGTGGTCGTAGCCCAGCGGGTCGTGCCGGCCGCCGGCCAGCGTGGCGTGCGCGCCGCCCGCGAACTTCAGCAGGACCACGGCGTTGTCCACGTCGTCGGCCTCGGCGAACGCCCGGTCGACCAGCACCGACCCGGACGCGTACACCTCCACCACCGGCTGCCCGACCAGCCACGGCACGGCGTCCAGGTCGTGGATCAGCAGGTCGCGGAAGATGCCGCCGGAGTGCGGCAGGTAGGAGAAGTCGGGCGGGTTGGCGTCGTTGCCGATGGCCCGCACCAGGTAGATGTCGCCGACCTCGCCGGCCCGCACCCGGCGGTGCAGTTCGGCCACCGCCGGGTCGAAGCGGCGCTGGAAGCCGACCAGGACTTCGACACCGGCCTTCTCCACCTCCTCGACCAGCGCCTTCATCTCGTCCAGGTCGCTGGCGATGGGCTTCTCGCACAGCGTCGGCACGCCCGCCGCGACCGCCTCGCGCACCAGCGCCGGGTGGGTGGTGGTGGGCGTGGCCAGCAGCACGCCGTCACAGGCGGTGAGCAGCTCGGCCAGGTCGTCGACGCTCTTGGTGCCCGGCAGCCCGACCGACGCCTGTGCGGCGCGGCCGGGGACCGGGTCGAACAGCAGGACCTCGTCGACCTGGTCGAGGGCGGCCAGGTTGGTCGCGTGCATGGTGCCGATCCGGCCGACTCCGGCAACTCCGATCCGCATCCGGAGGGTCTCCGTCCTGGTAGGAGGGGGTTCGCGTTAGAGCGCTCTATTGGTTGGAGCGCTCTAATGCTGTAGCCTCCGTCACACGGAAGTCAAGGGCGAGTTTCGAAACTCGTGCGGGAGGTGCCAGTGGTCAGGCCCACGATGGAGGACGTCGCCGCGCGCGCGGGGGTGTCCCGCGCGCTGGTGTCACTGGTGATGCGGGGGTCACCGAAGGTGAGCGACCAGCGGCGGAACGCGGTCCTCAAGGCCGCCGAGGAACTGGGGTACTCGCCGCACGCGATGGCCCGCTCGCTGGCCAGCCGCACGTCCCACGTGCTCGGCGTGATGGTGTCCGACCTGCACAACGCGTTCTTCGCCGAGGTCGTGGACGGGCTGGACGCGGTGGCCGCCGAACAGGGCTTCGACCTCATCATCAACACCGGTGGCCGCAGCCCGGCCCGGGAGCGCCGCGCGGTGCAGAGCCTGCTGTCCTTCCGGCCGGCCGGGCTCGCGCTGCTGTCCCCGGTGGTGCCGTCGGCGGCGATCAAGTCGGCGGCCGACCAGACCTCCGTCGTCCTGGTGGCCCGGTCGTCCCGGCTGTCCACTGTGGACACGGTGAACGACGACGGCGAGCGCGGCATCGGGCTGGCCGTCGACCACCTGGTGTCGTTGGGTCACACCAGGATCGCGCACCTGGACGGCGGCGAGGGCACGCAGTCCGCGCCGCGCCGCCGGGGCTACCTCGCCGCGATGGAAGCGCACGGCCTGGCACCCCGGGTGGTCGCCAGCGAGTACACCGACGCGGCCGGCGCGAAGGCCGTGCAGGGCCTGCTGGCCGACGGTGCGATGCCCACGGCCCTGGTGTGCTGCAACGACTTCAACGCGGTCGGCGCGATCTCGGCGTTGGAGGAAGCCGGGTACCGCGTGCCGCACGACGTGTCCGTGGTGGGCTACGACAACACCTCGCTGGCGGCCCTGCGGCACGTCTCCCTGACCACGATCGACCAGCCCCGCAACGAGTTCGGCCGGCTGGCCGCCGAGGCGCTGCTGCAACGCGTGCGCGGCGAGCGCACCGAGCCCGTCCGGCACCTGCTGCACCCGTCCCTCGTCGTCCGCAACACCACCGCCGCACCTGGAGGACCGCGTTGAGCACCATCCCGCACTGGATCGACGGCAACCGCACCACCGGGGTCTCCACCCGCACCTCGGACGTGTTCGACCCGGCCACCGGCGCGGTCGCGCGGCAGGTCGTGCTGGCCGAGCAGGCCGACGTGGACGCGGCGGTCGAGTCGGCGTCGAAGGCGTCCGCGGCGTGGGGCGAGTCGTCGCTGGCCACGCGCAGCCGGGTGCTGTTCAAGTTCCGCCAGCTCGTGGACGAGCACCGCGACGAGCTGGCCGCGCTGATCACCGCCGAGCACGGCAAGGTGCTGTCCGACGCGGCGGGCGAGGTGCAGCGCGGGCTGGAGGTCGTCGAGTTCGCCTGCGGCATCCCGCACCTGCTCAAGGGCGAGCACGCGGAGCAGGTGTCGCGCGGGGTGGACGCGTACTCGCTGCGCCAGCCGCTGGGCGTGGTCGCGGGCATCACGCCGTTCAACTTCCCGGTCATGGTGCCGATGTGGATGTTCCCGGTGGCTGTCGCGGCGGGGAACGCGTTCGTGCTGAAGCCTTCCGAACGCGACCCGTCCGCCTCGGTGCGGTTGGCGGAGCTGTTCCGGGAGGCGGGCCTGCCGGACGGGGTCTTGACCGTGCTGCAAGGGGACGCGGTGGCGGTGAACGCGCTGCTGGACCACCCCGACGTGGCGGCGGTGTCGTTCGTCGGGTCGACGCCGATCGCCAAGCACGTGTACGCGCGCGGCACGGCGGCGGGCAAGCGGGTGCAGGCGTTGGGCGGCGCGAAGAACCACATGGTCGTGCTGCCGGACGCCGACCTGGACGTGGCGGCGGACGCGGCCGTGTCCGCCGGGTACGGCAGCGCGGGCGAGCGGTGCATGGCGATCTCGGTGGTGGTCGCGGTCGGGGACGTCGGCGACGCCCTGGTGGAGAAGATCGCCGCGCGGACGCGGGAGCTGGTGACGCTGCCCGGCACCGATCCCCGTGCGCAGATGGGACCGCTGGTGACCGGGGTGCACCGGGACCGCGTCCAGTCCTATGTGGACTCCGGGGTCGCGGAGGGCGCTTCGCTGGTGGTGGACGGCCGGGGGTACGCGCCGGAGGGGCACGAGAGCGGGTTCTGGCTGGCGCCGACGCTGTTCGACCACGTGACGCCGGGGATGTCGGTGTACCGGGACGAGATCTTCGGGCCGGTGCTGGGCGTGGTGCGGGTGCCGACGTTCGAGGACGCGGTGGAGCTGGTCAACGCCAACCCCTACGGCAACGGCACCGCCATCTACACCGGCGACGGGCTGGCGGCCCGCGAGTACCAGCGGCGGGTGCACGTGGGCATGGTCGGGATCAACGTGCCGATCCCGGTGCCCATGGCCTACTTCTCGTTCGGCGGGTGGAAGGACTCGCTGTTCGGCGACACCCACGTGCACGGCGCAGAGGGCGTGCGGTTCTACACCCGCGCCAAGGCCATCACCGCCCGGTGGCCGCGCCAGCACGGCGTGGACCTGGGCTTCCCCACCCACGGCTGATCACAGCACCTCGATTCACAGCGCCTTGAGGCCGATCACGCCGACGATGATCAAGGCCAGGCAGGCGAGCCGCGCGGGCGAGGCGCTCTCGCCCAGCACGAGGATGCCGACCGCCGCGACCCCGACCGCGCCCAGGCCGACCCAGACGGCGTAGGCGGTGCCCAGCGGCAGGTGCTTCAGGGCCAGGGTGAGCAGGGCGAAGCTGGTCGCGGCGGTGACCACGCCCAGGGCGGTGGGCCACGGGCGGGTGAAGCCGGCGGAGCGTTCCAGGGCGGTGGCCCAGACGACCTCCAGCAGGGCCGCCGCGACCAGCAGGAGCCAGGCCATCAGGCGGTGACCCCGGCGTCGACGGCCAGTTCCGCGCCGGTGATGCCGCGCCCGCCGGGCCGGCGAGGTGGGCGACGGTGGCGGCGACGTCGTCCGGGTCGAGGTAGCGACCCAGGGCGGTGTAGCGGCGTTCCTCGTCGGCGTCGGGGCCGTCCGCGGGGTTCATCTCGGTGTCCGTCGAGCCCGGGTGGACGAGGTTGACCGTGATGCCGCGCGGTCCGAGGTCGCGGGCCAGGCCCTTGGTGAAGCCGATGAGGGCGGACTTGGACATCGCGTACAGGGTCCAGTCCGGGTAGGGCACCCGGCGGGCCAGGCTGCTGCCGATGGTGATGATCCGGCCGCCGTCGGGCAGGTGGGGTTCGGCGGCCTGGGCCATGAGGAACGCCGCACGGGCGTGGAGGGCCAGGGTTTCGTCGAGTTCGGCGAGGGTGACCTCGCGGAACGGGCCGAAGGGCGCGATGCCCGCGTTGTTGACCAGCACGTCGAGGCGGCCGAACGCGTCGAGGGCGGCGGCGACGACGGTCGCCGGGGCACCGGGGTCGGCGAGGTCGGCCCGCACCGCCAGTCCCCGGCCACCCAGCGCCGTGACGTCCCGGACCACCCCGTCGGCCCGGTCGGCGGCGTCGCGGTAGGTGATCACGACGTCCGCTCCC
The DNA here is from genome assembly GCA_050954585.1 of Actinosynnema sp. CA-248983. GTDB lineage: Bacteria > Actinomycetota > Actinomycetes > Mycobacteriales > Pseudonocardiaceae > Actinosynnema. The sequence continues at coordinate 8,517,916 of CP191863.1, forward strand.
TCCGCCGCCAGCCGACGCGCGACCGCCGCGCCGATCCCCCTGCTGCCACCCGTGACCACCGCGACCTTGCCATGCATGGCGTCCCCCTCGAAGCGGAATGAGTTCCGCTTCCACACTAACCGGAACTCATTCCGGTTGTCCACGGCCACTAGGCTGCGGTGCGTGACGCGCGAGCGGGCCGACGCCGCCCGGAACAGGGCGAAGATCCTCGCCGCGGCGGCGGACCTGGTCGCGGCGCGCGGGGTCGAGGGCTTGGGGATGGCCGAGGTCGCGGCGGCGTCGGGCGTCGGGGTCGGCACGCTCTACCGGCGGTTCGGCGACCAGTCCGGGCTGCTGCACGCGCTGATCGACCAGTCCGAGCGGGCGTTCCAGGAGAGCTTCCTGAGCGGACCGCCGCCGCTGGGTCCGGGCGCGCCGCCGGCGGACCGGGTGCGGGCGTTCCTGCACGCGCTCGTCGACCGCACCCTCGCCCAACTGGACCTGCTGCTGGTGGCGGAGACGGCGGGGCCGTTCGCCCGGTTCGGCGGGGCCTACGACGTCTACCACCGGCACCTGACCGTGCTGATCGGCGAGGCGTGGCCGGGCGCGGACCCCGCCTTCCTGGCCGACGCCCTGCTCGCGCCGCTGGCCGCCAACCTGGTCGCCCACCGCCGGCTGGACGCCGCCCGGTTGAAGGCCGGGTTGGACGCCCTGCTGGCCGGTCAGCGGTCGGGTGGGCGGAGGTAGGCGGGTCCGCCGGGCGGCCCGTGGCGTCGAAGCACCACACGCTCACCTCGACCAGGTCGGCTCGCCGGCCGCGAACGGCGGGCGGACGGTCGCGATGCCGAAGTGCTTGTCCGCCAACGCTCCCGTGTCGTCCACGCACTGCACGTCCACCCAGACCTCGCCCAACGGGTGCGGGAACGTGTGCCAGGCCCGGGTGTGGCAGTAGCCCGACTCGGTCGCACCGGAGAACGCCGTGCCGCCCCACGTCCCGACGCCCTTGACCAGCACGCGGAACTGGCCGACGCCCAGGCGGTGCAGGGCGAACGCGCCGCCGGTGGTGTTGTAGGAGCGGGTCGGGTCGATGCGCAGGTCCGGTGCGATGCCCGTGGTCTGCGCGTACGCGCCCACCTCGCCCGCCAGTGCGACGCGCTGGACGTGGGTCGCGGCCCACCGGGTGTCGCGGTCGCAGTGCACGCGCAGCGTCCTGTTGTGCACGCCCGAGGACTGGCAGCGCGCGGGGTCCGGGCCGTACGGCGTGACCTGGGTGTAGCCGGTGCCGTCGACGGTGGGCAGGTCGACCTCGTAGGTGCCGACGCCGGTCCGGCGGACGGGGGCGTCCGGGGGGATGACGACGGTGCCCGGGGCGGGTTCGGCGAGCAGGACGTTGAACCGGATGTCGGCGGGTGTGCCCTGCTCGGCGCACGCCACCACGACGACCTGGTCCGCGCCGGCTTTGCGGTTGTCCCGGACGACGCAGCCGACTGGGCGGGCGAGGGCGTAGAAGGTGACCGTGGTGTGGGCAACGGCGGTGTCGGAGGCCTGGTCCGGGAAGCGGAGGCGGTAGAGGCCGGTGTCCTCACGGGTGACGGTGACGGGTCGCGGGGTGCCCCACTGCCACGTGCCGGACAGTTCCGTCTCCTCCCCGATCGGCGACCGCCACGGCTCGACCCGTGCGTACGCCCACTTCGCCAGGGACCGTGGCAGGTTCTCGACCGCGGCCATGGGGCTGGTCGTGGTCGTGGGCGTGGTCGTGGGGATGGTCGGGGTCGGGGTTGGGGCGATGGCGGGCGGTGCGGGCTCAGCCGGCGCGGCGAGGGCTCGGCGAGTGTTCGTCGGTGGTGGGACGACCGGTGGGCGGGTGGTGGTGCTGAGGGCGATGACGTGCTGGACGCCCTCCGGCGGTGCCTCCGTCGGCGGCGTTGGCGGCGTTGGCACGTGAGGCGGTGCGGTGACCTGTGTGGTCGGGAGGGAGATGGTCGAGCCCGGCTCCGGTTGGGTGGCCAGCACCGCGATGACCGCCGCCGCGACGAGCCCGATCCCGCCCGCCGCGACCCGCACGAGAGCCGTGTTCTCCCGGGCCGCGCGGGCGCGCAGCCGGTCCAGGAACCCCGAGTCCTCGTCGGCCATCACTGATGCCATCTCCGCGACCCGCACCCGCGTTACGCCCACTTCAGGCGTGTCGCAGGCGGCTTCAGGCGCACCGGGAGACACGGCGGTGGCGGGTGCCCGGGCACCCGCCACCTGGCGAAAATCTCTAAGCGTCCACCTTCTCCCGCTCCACCTCCGGCGACGGCTCGACCAACCCCGGCTTCCGCACCAACCGGCGCACCAGCGGCCACGCCAGCAGCACGACCACCACCGCGTACACCGCGATCGAGAAGGGAGTGTTGAACAATCCGACCAGTGAACCATCCGACAACTGCAACGCCCGCCGCATCTGCTGCTCGGCCGCCGGCCCGAGGATGGTCCCGATGATCGCGGGCAGCACGGGCAGGCCGTAGCGGCGCATCGCGAAGCCCAAGAGCCCGATCACGAACATCACCAGCAGGTCGAACACGTCCGCGTTCACCGCGTAAGCCCCGACGCTGGCGAAGAACAAGATCCCCGCGTACAGGTACGGCCGCGGGATCCGCAGCAGCTTCGCCCACACCGGCGCCAGCGGCAGGTTCAGCACCAGCAGCAGCACCAACCCGATGAACAGCGACGCGATCAAGCCCCACACCAGCGCCGACTCCCGCTGGAACAGCAGCGGACCGGGCTGGATGCCGTACTGCTGGAACGCCGCCAGCATGACCGCCGCCACCGCCGTCGTCGGCAGGCCCAGCGTCAGCATCGACACCAGCGTCCCGGCGGCCGACGCGGACGCCGTCGACTCCGGCCCGGCCACGCCCTCGATCGCGCCCTTGCCGAACTCGCCCCGGTGCTTGGACAGCCGCTTCTCCGTCACGTACGACAGGAACGTCGGGATCTCCGCGCCGCCCGCCGGCACCGCCCCGAACGGGAACCCGATGAACGGCCCGCGCAGCCACGGCTTCCACGCCCGCTTCACGTCCGCGCGCCCCAGCCACGGCCGACCCACCGGGATCGCCTCGCTCGTCTTCCGCCGCAGGTGCGCGGCCACCCACAGCGACTCGCCGACCGCGAACAGCGCCACCGCGACCACCACGACGTCGATCCCGTCCGCGAGGTGCAGCGAACCGAACGTCAGCCGCTGCTGGCCGGTCATCTCGTCCAGCCCGACCAGCCCGATCGTGAGACCGATGAGCAGCGACGCGAACCCGCGCACCCGGGACGCGCCCAGCACGGACGTCACCGCGATGAACGCCAGCACCATGATCGCGAAGAAGTCCGGCGCACCGATGTCCACCGCGTACTTGGCAACCGTCGGCGCCAGCAGGACCAGCAGGGTCGTGCCGATGACGCCGCCCACGAAGTGCCCGACGGCCGCCGCCGCAAGCGCTTGCGCACCCCGGCCCTTCCGGGCCATCGGGTTGCCGTCGATCGCCGCGACCACCGCCGCGCTCTCACCCGGCGTGTTGAGCAGGATGGACGTGGTCGACCCGCCGAACATGCCGCCGTAGTAGATGCCGGCGAACATGATGAACGCGCCCGTCGGCTCCAGCCCGTAGGTGACCGGCAGCAGCAGGGCCACCGCCATCGCCGGGCCGATCCCCGGCAGCACGCCGATCGCCGTGCCGAGCAGGACGCCGAGGGCGGCCAGCGCCAGGTGGGTCGGGGTCAGCGCGGTGGCGAACCCCTCCATCAGGTTGGCGAACACGTCCATCAGAGCACCCCCACCAGCGGACCGCCCGGCAGGGGAACCCCGAGCACGTTGTTGAACAGCACGAACGTCAGCACCGACAGCCCGGCGGCGATGAGCGGGTCGCGCACGAAGTGCCGGCTGCCCAGCGCGTAGGCCGCGCCCCAGAACAGGATCGCGCCGGAGATCGGGAAGCCGACCACGCCGATGAGCGCCGCGTTGGCCAGGAACGCCCCGCACAGCAGCAGCACGGTGCGCCAGTCGGCGGGCGCGGAGAGGTCGACGTCCTCGCCGCCCTCGGCCTCGCCCCGACCGCCGCGCAGGATGTCCCGCGCGAGCAGGACCGCGACCACGATCAACGCGACGCCGACCACGACCGGCACCGCCTTCGGGCCGACCGGGCCGCGTTGCGCGAAGTCGGTCGGGATGCGGATCGCGTCCACCAGGACCAGCCCGCCCAGCGCCACCAGCACGGCGCAGATGCCCAGCTCCGAGTGTTCCCGCCACCACGACCGGCGGGGCTCCGCTTGTGTCGTCATGCCAGCCCCAAGTCCTTCAGCACCGTCGCCACTCGCTCGTTCTCCTCTTGCAGGAAGGAACCGAACTCCGCTCCGGGCGTGAAGGCGTCGGTCCACCCGTTGCGCGCCAACGCCTCCCGCCACTGCGGGGTCCGGTGCAGGTCCGTGAACAGGTCCACCAGCCGGGCGCGGTCGGCGTCCGACACCCCCGGCGGCGCGACCACGCCGCGCCAGTTGTTGAACTCGACGTCCACGCCCGCCTCGCGCAGCGTGGGCGCGTCCACACCGGACACCCGCTTGCCGCTGGTCACCGCCAGCACCCGGATCTGCCCGGCCTCGATCTGGTCGCGGTACTCGCCCACCCCGGACACGCCGAACGCGACCTTCCCGCCCAGCACGGACGCCAGCAGCTCGCCGCCGCCGTCGAACGGGATGTAGTTGACCTGCTTGGGCGCGAGACCCACGGCCTTGGCGATCAGCATCGGCGCGAGGTGGTCCGGGCCGCCCGGCGACGACCCGCCGCCCACCTGCACCGCGCCCGGGCTCGCCTTCCACGCCGCGATCAGCTCGTCCAGCGTCCGGTACGGCGAGTCCTTGCCGACCACGACGATGTCCGGCTCCTCGATGAGCTTCGCGATCGGCGTGGTGTCCAGCAGCGACGACGGCGACTTGTTCGTGTAGACGCTGCCCACCACGCCCAGGCCCATCGACATGACGAGCTTGCCGTTGCCGCGCTCGTTGACCGTCCGCCCGAGGCCGACCGTGCCGCCCGCGCCGGGCAGGTTGAACACCTCGGCGTTGCGGATCAGCTCGGCGTCCTCCATGGCCTTCGCGGCGGTGCGCGCGGTGACGTCGTACCCGCCGCCGGGCGAGTTCGGCACCAGCACGCGCAGCCCGCGCAGGGTCGCGCCGCCGCCGTCCGCGCCGGAGGTCAGCAGCGGCGGCACCAGCACGACGGCCGCCAGGGCGGCGGCCACCGCGAGCCAGCTCTTCACCCGTCCGGACACTGTGATCCCCGCCTCTCTTCCGCGTGGTTGGACATGTTGCACTCGTGTAAACAGGGAAGTCCCGCTTGCGCGCCTAGAGGTTTTTTTGGTCGTTGTGGTCATGGAGGTGCCCGTGGGTGGACGTGGGTCGCTGGCCCGCCAGCTGCTCGTGTGGCAACTGGTAGTGGTCGTGGCGCTGCTGTGCGCGGTCGGTGTGCTGTCCGTCCTCCAGGCGGGGGCGAACTTCCGCACGACCGAGGGACGCCGGATGCTGTCCGTCGCCGAGGACACCGCCGCGACGGCCGGCGTGCGGGTCGCGCTGGCCGACCCGCTGCGCCACTACGCCCTGGCCCCGCTCGCCACCACCGCGCAGAGCCTGTCCGGCGCGAGCTACGTGATCATCGCCGGCGTGGACCGCGAGGTCCTCACCTCACCCGACCCGGCCCAGGTCGGCGAACCGCTCGAACTCGGCGACAGCACCGCCCTGCGGGGCCGGTCGTGGGTGGGCGAACTCGGCGGCGCGACCGTCGCGCACGTCCCCGTCATCGGCGACGACGGTCGGGTCATCGGCGTGGTCGCCGCCGGGCAGCAGGCGCCGGGGTTCTGGGAGGGTGTGCTGGACTCGCCGGACAACGCGCTGCGCCTGCTCGGCGTGGCCCTGGTGATCGGCGTGGCCGGCTCGCTGCTGCTCGCCCGGCGGGTCAAGAACCAGACCCTGGGCCTGGAACCGCACGAGATCACCGCCCTGGTCGAGTACCGCGAGGCGCTGCTGCACGGCATCAAGGAGGGCGTGGTGGCACTGGACCCGCACCACCGCGTCACCCTCGTCAACGACCACGCCCGCGAGCTGCTCAACCTCCCCGAAGACGCCGTCGGCCGCTCGGTCGACGACTTGGGCGTGGACGAACGCCTGCGCGACGTCCTGACCGGCCGCGTCACCGGAGCCGACCAGGTGGCGCTGGGCGAAGGCCGGGTGCTCACACTGAACCGCATGCCCCTCGACGTGCACGGCTCGGTCGTCACCCTCCGCGACCGAACCGAACTGAGGACCCTCCAGGACGAACTGGACGCGAGCCGCCACGCCACGGACACCCTGCGCGCCCAGGCCCACGAGTTCAGCAACCGCCTGCACACCATCGCCGGCCTGGTGGAACTCGGCGAGTACGACGAGGTTCGGGGGTTCATCAACCGGATCAGCAGCGCGCAGGGCCGTTGGCGCGCGGAGGTGTCCTCCCGCATCGCCGATCCCGCCGTCGCCGCGCTCCTGATCGCCAAGTCCAGCCTGGCGGCGGAACGCGGCATCGGCCTGCGCCTCGACCCGACCAGCGCGTTGTCCACTGTGGACGAAGTGCTGTCGACGGATCTGGTGCTGGTGCTGGGCAATCTCGTCGACAACGCCCTGGACGCGTTGAACGAACAGGGCTGGATCGAGGTCTCCGTGCGCCAGGTGGACGGCGAAGTCCTCGTGGTGGTGCGGGATTCCGGTCCCGGCGTCGCACCGGAACTGGCCGAGGAGGTGTTCCGGCACGGCTTCACCACTAAGGCGGCGGAACAGGGTTCCCGGGGCTGGGCCTGGCGCTGATCCGGCAGACCTGCTTGCGGCGCGGCGGTTCCGTGCGCGTCGACGGCGCCGTGTTCACCGCGCGGCTGCCCGTGGAGGTGGCGGTGTGATCAGGGTTCTGGTGGTGGACGACGACTTCATGGTCGCGAAGGTCCACAGTGGATACGTGTCGCGGACACCGGGTTTCGAGGTCGTCGGCGTGGCGCACACGGGCACGGACGCGTTGCGGCTGGTCCGCGAACTGCGCCCGGACCTGGTGCTGCTGGACATCTACCTGCCGGACCTGGACGGCCTGGGCGTGCTGCGGGAGCTGCGGTCGGGGCCGGACGAGGTCGACGTCATCGTGATCACGGCGGCGACGGACGTGGACACGGTCCGCAGCGCCATGCGCGGCGGGGTGCTCCACTACCTGATCAAACCGTTCGAGTACGCGGCCCTGCGCGACCAGTTGGCCCACTTCGCCGCGCTGGACCGGCGGCTGGACCAACTGGCGTCGGCCGGTCAGGCGGACGTGGACCAGGTGTTCGGGGCCCGACCGACCTCGACGGCCCGGTTGCCCAAGGGGTTGAGCTCGCCGACCGCGGCGCTGGTGGAGCGGGTGTTGCGGGAGCGGCCCGGCGGGGTGTCGGCCACGGAGTGCGCGGAGGCGACGGAGTTGGCCCGGGTGTCGGCGCGGCGGTACCTGGAGCACTTCGTGGCCATCGGGAAGGCCGAAGTGCGCCTGCGGTACGGCGGCACGGGCCGACCCGAGCGCCAGTACTGCTGGCTCGACTGACCCGCCGACGCCGTCTGGAGGTCTAGTCCCAGCGGCCGGTGCGGCCCTGTTTCGTCTGCGCTCGGCGCTTCTTCTCCGCGATCCGCCGCTCCTGCGACCCCTTGGTCGGCTTGGTCGCCCGCCGCTTCGGAGGCGGAGGCGCCGCCGCGTCCCGCAGCAACCTGACCAACCGCTCCCGCGCCGCCTGGCGGTTCTTCAACTGGGTCCGGTGCTCGCTCGCCGCGATGGTCAGCACGCCGTCCACCAGCCGGTTGTCCAAGCGGGCCAACATCCTGGACCTCAGGTGCTCGGGCACCGCCGGCGAGGACGCCAGGTCGAACGACAGCTCGACCCGGCTGTCCGCCGTGTTCACGCCTTGGCCGCCGGGGCCGGAGGACCTGGAAAAGCGTTCGCTCAACTCGGCCGCCGGCACCACCAGCGTCCGCGTCACCACCAGGTCCTCGGCCACGCGACCAAGGTTAGAACGTCAGGCCCGGGATCGCCGCCAGCTTTACCGCCTGCTCGTCGGTCAGCGGCCGGTTGCCGTTGCCCACGGTCTTGTCGCTGCTGTTGGACACCTGGACGTGCACCCGGCCGCCGGGGACTGCGACGTCCACCAGCAGCAGCTTGATGCCGTTCCACTCGCTGGTGCTGACGAACACCTCCCGACCGTCGGGCTGCCGGACCACCTCGCACCCCGGCTCGCACTTCGGCTCGGCGCCCGGGATGAGGTAGATCAGCACCATGCCCTTGCCGGCCGCCGTCGTCACGTCGGTGACCGACTTGTACTGGTTGCCCGACGCCGCGAACGTCCACGGCGTCATCGGGTCACCGGCGATCGGGCCGACCTGCGCGCCCTCCGGCAACGCGCCCGACGCGGCGAGCAGCGCCGTCAACTGCCGGGCGCGCTCGTCGGTCACGGGACGCGGCGGCTCGGGCTGCGCCGCCGACTCCGGCACCCCGGTCGCGCCCGGCTTGGTGGTGACCGTGTGCTGCGGTGGCTCGTTGGCCGCAGACGACGTGGGCGGAGCCGCGGTGGTGGTCAGCGTCGTCGACGGCGGAGAAGCCGCGACCTCCACCGAGCCGCGGCCCCCGCTGGAGCCGAGCATGGCGGGCACGCACACCGCCGTGACGGTCGCGAGCACGGCGACGCCGGTCGCGGCGCGGCGCACGGTCACCCGGCGCTTGCCGGCCTTCATGATCTTCGGCACGTCGAGGGTGAGCGGCGGCTCGCCGTCGAACGCGGTTTCCAGGGTCTGCTTGATGTCGGTCATCGCTGCTCCTCGAAGACGTGGCGGCCGAGAAGTTCCCGCAGCGCGGCCAAACCCTTCGCCGCCTGGCTCTTCACGGTGCCCTCGGACCGACCGAGGAGGCGGGCGGTCTCGGTGATGCTCAGGTCCTCCCAGTACCGCAGGACCACGACGGCGCGCTGCCCCTTCGGCAGGGCCGCCAGCGCCTCCCGGACGTCCAGGTCGGCGGGACCGGCGCCGGGCACGGGTGTGTCCGGCAGCCGATCCACGACCGTCTCCCGGCTGCGGAACCCGCGCCGCGACTCGTCGATGGCCGCGCGGACCAGGATCTTCCGCGCGTACGCGTCCAGCCCGCCGTCCCGGCGGACCCGGGGCCACGCCACGTACAGCTTGGTCAACGCGGTCTGCACCAGGTCCTCGGCCCGGTGCCAGTCCCCGCACAGCAGGTACGCGGTCCGCCGCAGCACCAGCGCGCGGGCTGCGACGAACTCGGCGAACTCGCGGTCGCGTTCCACTCGCCCTCCCTCAGTCGCCGGTCAATACGGGACCGGGACCGCGAGGGGTTGCCTCACGGGGCGCAGCGTTCTCAGAACCTCGGGTGGTCACCGACGAGCGCGGTCGCGCCGTCCTCGGACCGGGTCACCTCGCCGAGCACCCAGGCGGGCACGTGGCGGGCGGTCAGCACGGCCAGGGCGCGGTCGACGTCCTCCGGGGACACCACGGCGACCATGCCGATGCCCATGTTGAACGTCTTCTCCATCTCCTCGCGCTCCACCCGGCCGCGCTGGGCGATCATCTGGAACACCGGCGCCGGCGTCCAGGTGCCGCGGTCCAGGGTGGCGTGCAGGCCCTCGGGCAGCACGCGGGCCAGGTTCGCCGCCAGGCCACCGCCGGTGACGTGCGCGAACGTGCGCACCTCGGCCTCGGCGGCCAGCGCCAGGCAGTCCTTGGCGTAGATCCGGGTCGGCTCCAGCATCTCCTCGCCGAGGGTGCGGCCGAACTCCTCCACGTGCCCGGACAGCGGCATGCGGGCGATGTCCAGCAGCACGTGCCGGGCCAGGGAGTACCCGTTCGAGTGCAACCCGGACGACCCCATGGCGATGACGACGTCGCCGTGCCGCACCCGGTCCGGCCCGAGCATCCCGGACGCCTCGACCACGCCCACGCCGGTGCCGGAGATGTCGTAGTCGTTCTCGCCCATCAGGCCGGGGTGCTCGGCGGTCTCGCCGCCCAGCAGCGCGCAGCCCGCTTGAACGCAGCCCTCCGCGATGCCCTTGACCAGCGCCGCGACCTTCTCCGGGACGACCTTGCCGATGGCGATGTAGTCCTGCATGAACAGCGGTTCCGCGCCGCACACCACCAGGTCGTCCACGACCATGGCGACCAGGTCGATGCCGACGGTGTCGTGCTTGTCCAGCGCCTGGGCGACCGCGATCTTGGTGCCGACGCCGTCGGTGGACGACGCGAGCACCGGCTCCTTCCAGCGGTCCAGGCGCAGCTGGAACAGGCCCGCGAACCCGCCGATGCCGCCGAGCACCTCGGGCCGCTGCGCCTTCGCCGCCCACGGCTTGAGCTTCTCCACCGCCTCGTCACCTGCGGTGATGCTGACTCCGGCGGCGGCGTAAGTGGCCTTGGGGGTGTCGGTCACGTCACTGGCTCTCATGTTGTGCGGGCAGGTCAGTCAGGGACGCCGCAATGCGTCCTCGGCACCGTACCCGTTCGCCAGAACGGGAGCCGCTGAGCCCGCCACGCCCCGGATGCCCTCCAACAGGTGCTTGCCGATCAGGGCGTCCTCGGGCAGCGGGATGGGGTACTCGCCGTCGAAGCACGCCGAGCACAGCCGGGTCCGGGGCTGTTCGGTGGCCGCGACGAGCTGCTCCAGCGACACGTAGCCCAGCGAGTCCGACCCGATGGAGCGGCGGATGCCGTCGTCGTCGAGGCCGTTGGCGATCAGCTCCGCGCGGGAGGCGAAGTCGATGCCGTAGAAGCACGGCCACTTGACCGGCGGCGACGCGATCCGGACGTGCACCTCGACCGCGCCCGCCTCGCGCAGCATGCGGACCAGGGCGCGCTGGGTGTTGCCGCGCACGATCGAGTCGTCCACCACGACGAGGCGCTTGCCGCGGATGACGTCGCGCAGCGGGTTGAGCTTGAGCCGGATGCCGAGCTGCCGGATGGTCTGCGACGGCTGGATGAACGTGCGGCCCACGTAGGCGTTCTTGACCAGGCCCGACCCGTAGGGGATGCCGGAGGCTTGGGCGTAGCCGATGGCGGCGGGCGTGCCGGACTCGGGCACCGGGATGACCAGGTCGGCCTCCACCGGGTGCTGCTGGGCAAGCCGGCGGCCGATCTCGACGCGGGTGGCGTGCACGGACCGGCCGGCGATCGAGGTGTCCGGGCGGGCCAGGTAGACGTACTCGAAGATGCAGCCCTTGGGCTCGGGGTTGGCGAACCGGGACGAGCGCAGGCCGTTCTCGTCGATCGCGATCAACTCGCCCGGCTCGACCTCGCGGACGAACGAGGCGCCCACGATGTCCAGGGCCGCGGTCTCGCTGGCCACGACCCAGCCGCGCTCCAGCCGGCCCAGGACCAGCGGGCGGACGCCGTGCGGGTCGCGCGCCGCGTACAGCGTGGACTCGTCGGAGAAGGCCAGGCAGAACGCGCCGCGCAGGGTCGGCAGCAGCTGCATGGCGGCCTGCTCGATGCCGATGTCCGCGGCCTGCGCCGCGAGCAGCCCGCACACCAGGTCGGAGTCGGTGGTCGCGCCGTGGCTGGTGTCCACGCCCAGCTCACGGGCCTTGACCAGCAGCTCGGCGGTGTTCACCAGGTTGCCGTTGTGGCCCAGCGAGAGGCCGGAGCCGGTGGCGGTGGTGCGGAAGGTGGGTTGGGCGTTCTCCCAGGTCGTGGAGCCGGTCGTGGAGTACCGGCAGTGGCCGACGGCGACGTGGCCGCGCAGGCTGGACAGCACCTGCTCGTCGAACACCTGGCTGACCAGGCCCAGGTCCTTGAACACGACGACCTGGCTGCCGTCGCCGACGGAGATCCCGGCGGCTTCCTGCCCGCGGTGCTGCAACGCGTACAGGCCGTAGTAGGTGAGTTTGGCGACCTCTTCACCGGGTGCCCAGACACCGAACACCCCGCATTCCTCGCGGGGCTCCTGCTCGGTATCGGTGCGGCCGGCTGCTGACTGGTCGGTGACCACCGAGTGCTCCCTAGCGACGCGGGCGGGCTGCCTTCACCGAGTGTAAGGCGAACGGGGGGTGAACCACCCCCATCAGCACCCGTCGGACGTGAGCAAGCACACCCCGTCAGTCCAGCTTGATCACGCTGAGCACGCTCTGGTCACCGGTCGTCTTGAGCGGCAGCCGGCCCCACAGGCCGTAGTGCACGATCTGCGCCTCGCCGGTGATCTGGAGGTCGGTCTCCTCACCCGGCCACGCGGCCCGCAGCTCGGGCACGACACCGGGCTCCAGGGTGACCACCCAGGCCTCGGGGACGTCGGTGAGCTGGATGAACGCGGTGCCCTTGGCGGTCGGGGGACGTCGGTGGCGTACTTGGCGGCGAGCAGGGTGCCCAGGGACTCCTCGATGCCGTCCACGGCGAAGTCGGTGTCGCCGCTGACCAGCTCGCGCAGGGCGGCCTGGGCGTCCCAGCGGCGCAGGTCCAGCTCGTGCGCGATGCGGCGGTGCCACACCCAGGCCAGGTCGGGCGAGGCGGGCGAGAACGTCCAGGCGGGGCGGTTGCCGGGGACGGCGGGCAGGACTTCGGCGGCCAGGGCGAGCTGCGCGTCCAGGTACTCCAGCGGGACGACGTCCTGAGGGGCTGGAGGCAGGTTGAGCCGGACCGTGCTGCCGCTGCGCAGGTACTCCAGGGAGGTCTGGAGGAACCGTCCGACGTGCAGGGTCAATTCCGTGAACGTCCAGCCGGGGCAGCTGGGCACCTTGGCCTCCGGGTCGGCCTTCCCCACCGCCTCACGGAACATCGCGGCCTGTTCGGTGAACTTCTCGGTCCACCTCGGCGGATTCCAGCCAGCCACTTGCGCCTCCCGGTGCTCTGTCACGCCGCTCCCACCGACGCGGCTGTGTTGGATTGCGCCGCCTCCGGCGTCGCGGCGAGACCGCCTGGTAGTCGGCTCGCCACGCCGCCTTTCCCGCCGACCGAAAGCATGATCGTCGGGAAGGTGACGCGACAAGCCGACGCGGCCTCGCGGCACATGGTTCCCCATTCCGGCGTTGTCGTCGCGGGAACCGGGGATGATCGTGCTGCGTCGGAATGGCCAGCGGCAGGGCGGCACGAAGGGCGGGAACCGTGTTCGGTGTGCGACCAGAGACGTTGCGCGCGGCGTCCAAGCAGTTCCACGAGGGTGCGGACGCGGCGGGCGACGGAGCCGAGATGATCTCCATGCTGCGCTTGGACGCGAGCGCCCTGGGCGAGGTCGGCGCCGCCGCCGAGTTCGCCGACGCCCTGGCCAAGTGGGCCGGCGAGCAGTCCGACGACCTGCGCCGGGGCAGCGCCTGGTACCGCGACGCGGGCGACGGCCTGAACGAGAACGCCGACGCCTACCAACGCGCCGACGACGACTCGAACAACTCGTTCCGCTCCCTGGAAGGTGGCCTGGCGTGAGCTACGTCGACCCCGAGGTCCTGTACGGGCGGCTCGCGTCGGGCGACGCGGGCCGAGTCGCCGCCGCCGCGGACCCCATCAGCGGCGCGCAGAGCGCCGTCGGCCGGGCGGGCCAGTCCGTCACCACCGGCGGCCAGACCGCCACCGCCACCTGGCAGGGCGAGTCCGCCCAGAAGTTCGGCGCCCGCGCCGAGCTGTCCACGAAGTCCGCCACCGTCGCCGGCGAACGCCTGGGCGCGGGCATCGACATCGTCCAGGCCGCGTCCCGCGCGTACGGCCAGATGCGCGGCAGCGCAGACCAGCTCATCGACTTCTGGCGCGGCCGGTCGCCTGCGCTGGACGAGGCCCAGACCCGCGAACTGGCCACCAAGGTCAACGAACAGCTGACCAACGTCAAGAACAGCTACGAGAACGTCCTCCGCTCCTACGCCAAGGCCCTGACCGGCGTCCGCCCCGCCTTCCAGGAGGTGGCGGCGAAGGACGCCGGCTGGAACACCACCGTCCAGGCCATGCGCACCACCGCCACCGTCCCGCCGCCGGGCACCGACCCGAAGAAGGTCGCCGAGTGGTGGAAGTCGCTGACGAAGGAGCAGCAGGACGAACTGCTGCGCACCAAGTTCCAGGAACTGGGCCAACTCCGCGGCCTCCCGTCGGAAGTCCTCGACACCGCCAACCGCCGCCGCATCGATGACGACAAGCAGCGCTTCACGGCCGAGGCCAACCAGCTCCAGTCGCAGATGGACGCGCGGGCGCGCGAACTGGGTCTCGACCCGAGCAAGTCCGACGACCTGACCAAGCTGATGAACGACCCGCAGTACGCGGACCTGGCGGAGAAGAAGGACATCGCCCAGACCAAGGCCGACAACGCGGAAAAGGTCCAGCAGAGCATCGACCAGGCCGACAAGTACGCGCGGGACCGCGGCTGGCTGAGGCCCGACGGCTCGCCGGACGTCCGGATCATGGCGTGGGACCCGTACGGTCCACGCGGCGACGGCGCGACCGCGATCGCCTACGGCAACCCGGACACGGCCAAGAACCTCGCCGTGTGCGTGCCGGGCACCGGCTCCACCCTCGACAGCTTCTCCGTCGACCAGGCGGGCAACCTGCGCGAGGAGATCGGCCCGAACGGCAACGCGACGATCCAGTGGCTCGGCTACGACGCGCCGGGCTGGTCGCCGGGCGAGGTCGACAACCCCGCGCAGGCCCGCGAGGGCGGCGCGAACCTGGTGGCCGACGTCGCCGGCTACCGCGCGGCCGGCGAGGCGGCGGGCAACCGCCAGCACCTGACCGTGATCGGCCACTCGTACGGCTCCACGACCGTCGGCTACGCGGGGATGAACGGGCTGGCCGCCGACGACATCGCGTTCGTGGGCTCGCCCGGCGTGGGCGCGTCGAACGTCAACCAGCTCTCCGCCGGCCCCGGGCACGTCTACGTCGGCGCGACCGAGCACGACCCCGTGGTCCAGGGCACCAGCTCCAACTGGTTCACGCAGGACGGCTCCTCCATCGGCCCGTACGACGACCGGTTCGGCGCGAAGACCTTCGGCACCAGCGACGGGGCCGGCGCGCTCGACGCGCACTCGCAGTACTACCGGCCGGGTTCGGAGTCGGTGGACAACCTGGGCAAGATCGTGACCGGGGACGGCGCCTCGGTCAGCAGCCAGAAGTGGCACGACAACCCGCTTGGCCCATCGCTGCCCGGCTCGCACATCCCGGGCGTCGGACCGGTGATCGACGCCGTGAGCGGCACGGCGGTCGGTGCCGCCGACCTCGTCGTGGACGCGGGTTCCGGTCTCTACAACGCCGGTCGCGACGCCTGGAACGGCAACTGGTCCGGGGCGGGCAGCGGGCTGGTCAACACCGGCAAGGAGGTCGTCAACGACACCGTGGACGTGGTCGTCGGCGGTGTCGGTGACGTGGTCGAAGGCGGTCGGGACATCGTCGAGGGCGCCAAGGCCGCCTGGGACAAGACCGTCGGCTCCTGGTTCTAGGTCCAGCGGTGCCGCGGGCGGATGTGTCCTGCCCGCCCGCGGCGGCCCATCACGCCTTGCGGCACGGGCCGACCGACGTCTTCGGGTCCACACCGTCGAAGCCGTTGTCGTCCGAACGCTTCACCGTGCAGATCACGACGTCACCGACCTTGACGTCCTTCGGGAGCTGGTCGATGTCCGTGCCGTAAGTGCCGGTGTGCGGCGCCTTCTCCTTGTCCTGGCTCTCGTCCAGCTCCATCCCGACCCGGGTGGCGGCCTTCCCCGTGGGGTCGGGGACGATCCGCACGACCTTCAGCCGAACGTCGCCCTCCCACTCGGAGCCGCACCCCGCGAGGAGCAGGCCGAGCGCCGCCAGAACCACACCGAGCTTCAGCGCCTTCACCCGGCCGAGCTTAGCGACGCGGCGGCCCGGCGGACGGTGGTTCGGGGTCAGGGGCGGCGGCAGGGGCCGAAGGTGGAGACCGGTTCGGCGTCGTCGAACTTGCTCTCGTCGCGCTGCTTCACCGAGCAGATCAGGGTTTCGCCGTCCTTCACGTCGGGTGGCACGTCGGTCAGCTTGGCCGTCGCGACGGTGAAGTCCATGGCGCCGTCGGGCCATTCGCCGACGAGGTCCAGGCCGACGAAACCAGGCCACTTCGCGCCGGAGACGAGGTCGCTGTCGGGTGTGATGCCGTCGACCTTGAACCGCGCCTCGCCCGACCACTCCGTCACGCCGCAGCCCGCGAGCAGCGCGCACACCGCGAGCGCGCCGATGATCCGCTTCACGGACGCCACCCTAGAGCCGGACGACCGGGAGCAGGGTGGACAGGTCCGCCCTGCTCCCGGACGCCGTAACCTTCGCGTCCGCCAAAGCCTGAGACCACTCCAGGCGCCCCGTAGCCAGCAGCAGCCACGTCTGAGGGTCGGTTTCCACCACGTTCGGCGGAGTGCCGCGAGTGTGCCGCGGCCCCGCCACGCATTGGACTGCCGCGAACGGCGGAACCCGCACCTCGACGCTGCGGCCCGGGGCGAGTTGTTCCAGGGTGCGCAGGCTGAGCTTCACCGCCGTGGCCAGGACCGGCCGGTCCGGTTTGTCGGCCTCGCCCGTCAGCCAGGGGAGGACGGCGGCCACGGCGGTGCGCAGGTCGGTCGGGTCGACGGGCTTGGGCGGCATCCGACCAGGTTAGCGGTGGCGCAGGGCGCGTTGGGCCTGGTGCAGGTTGCGGGGTTCGACCGGCGTGCCGTAGGACTCCAGGACCGAAGAGAGCGGGCCGGTGAAGTCCGGTTTGTCGATCTGGCCGAACTCGGTGACCTCGCTGATGCCCGCGGTCGCGCTGAGCGGGGCCACGTGGTCGATCTTCACGCAGCCCGCGCGGCCGTTGGTGACGGTCACGTTCCAGTGGGTGAACCTCGCCCCGTACAAGGGTCCCGCGTCCGCCGAGCCGCCGTGCGCGCCGTCGTTGTGGATCGTGATCTCGGTGCGGACGTTGCCGAACGGAAGGCCGCGGTGGGTGTCGAACGTTCCTGCGTCCATCCGGCCTCGGGACCAGACGTTGCCGCACGACAGGCCTTCCACGTTGATGCCGTGGTGCCCTGAGCCGGGTGTGGGCGGTTCGGTGAACGCGCCGATCGCGAAGTCCTGCACCAGGTTGTCATGCGACTGCTCGCGGCAAGCGTACGAGTGGTGTTGGCCACGGCCCTCGACGCGGGTGCGTAGCAGGGAGACACCCTTGGCGGACACCAGGAGGAAGCCGTTGTCACTGTCCACAACGGACACGTCGTCGGCCCAGCAGTCCCAGGCGCACTGGAACGCCAAGCCGTTGTACCCCTTGTCCTGCAAGTGGGCCGGGCGGACGGTCTTCACCATGCGGATCGTCAAACCCTCCACGCCGGCCCCCGTGATCGGTGGCGCGAGCGTGGTCAGGCGGGGGTTGAACGACGGGCGGGCGTCCAGCGGCAGGGGTTGGGCGAGGCGGACCTTGTTGCCGCGCACCGACTCCACCCGCACCGGCCACACGAAAGGCCGGTACGACAGGAGTTTCGTCTTGTCACTCCACCTGTAGGTCCGCGTGCCCGGGATGTCGCCGCACATGTGCTTGAACAGCCCGTAGTCGCCGTCGTCGTCGAGCTGGAGCAGGACCCGTTGTCCGGCAAGGACTGTGGACCCGTCCGCGACGGTCAGGTCAAACGCTCCACGATCCGCGTGTTCAACGATCCTCGCCACCACGGCGGTCTCGTCACCACCGTTGCCGGTCCACCCCTCGAACGGCCACCGCTGCGCCTTGATCGCGTCGACCAGCCCCCGGTACCGGTCCCGGTGGCACACCCACACCAGCCCGCCGCTCCAGCTCCAGGCGGAACTCGTGCCGCCGTACCGGCTGCGGTTGACGCCGACGATCTCCTCCAGCGACCGCGTGGCGAACAGGGTCGTCCGGTCGCTGCCGACACCGCGGAGGACGACGTCGGAGTGGCCGATGCGGACGATGTCGTCGATCCGGTAGGTGCCGGCGGGCAGCAGGACCGTGCCGCCACCACGCCGACCGACGTCCTCGATGGCCCGGTTGATGGCGGCGGACGCGTCGGCGGAACCGTCCGGCCTGGCGCCGTAGCGCAGGACGTTGGCGCGCACGGCGGGCCGGGGCGGGCGTTGGCCGGTCCGGTAGCCGGCGAAGGCGACGTTGGGGATGCGCGGGTGGGCGTACGGGTCGGCCGCGAACTCCCGCCACAGCCCGGCGGTGTCCACGTGCTGGGGTCCTGCGTGCGCGGTGCCGGCGAGCACCGCGCTACCGAGTAGGGCCGCTCCGGATCCGATCAGGAACTGCCGTCGCTCGATGGTCATCTGGCCGTCTCCTCGTGCAAGGGGGCGGCAGCGGTGACCAGATCAAACCCCAGCGGCGCCGGAAGCACCAGACCCGGCGCGGGCTAGATCTTCGCCGACCGCACCGCCTCGGCCAGCAGCTCCTCGACCTGGTGCGTCAACCGGCGCGCGTCCGTCGGCGTGAACGTGCTCCACGGCTCGGTCCCGTTGGACGCCCGCCGCTGCTGGAGGTACCGCCCGTCCTCCGTGTCGAAGAACGCCACCACCCGGTCCGGCCGGCACCGCTTGCCGTACTTGTCCCGGGCCGCCGCGCCGAAGTTGCCGGTGTGGACCAGGCCGGTGAACATCTTCACCAGCGTCGTCGCGTCCTCCTGCCGCACGCCGTGGTTGCGCAGCGAGTTCTCCAGGCTCTTGGGCGAGCCGTCGGAGTTCTTCACCGCCTTCTCCAGGTCGGCGCTGGGCATGGTCACCGAGTGGCCGGTCCCCGCCGGGTGCGCGGGCAGCATCGCGAGCACCGCGCTCGGCAGGCCGCTGCCCGCCGCGCGGCGGAACGTCAGCCGGTTGTCGGTCAGGGTCGCGACCGCGCCGTGGTCGCCGTTGGCCGCCCCGAGCACGCGCACGCTGCGGCCCACCCAGATCCGGCCGTCGACCTCGCGCTCCGGCCGGGCGAACTGCCGCAGCAGGTAGTCCAGCTCCGGGTGCAACCCGGTCGGCCCGCCCAACCCGCGCGCGCCGACGGACTGCCACACGCGGCGCTCCAGGTCGGCCCGCTCCTGGTGGGTCTTGCCGGGCGACGGCACCTTGATCACCAGCGGCATCGGCCCGAGGTCGAGCCGTTCCCACAGGACGTCGAACTCCTCGGCGGAGAGGGTGATCGGCTCCCTCTCGGCCTGCCCCCCGAAAATGGTCACTGCCCGCTCCACGTCACCAAAAGCACCGGCCCCACCCCGACGATGGGGCCCTCTTGCCAGTCCAGGCCGGGACCCGCGAAGAGGTCCCGGCCTGGACGCCGAACTGTCGAGAACTACTGCGGGGTCTCGCCGATCACCGGCGGCGCGACCAGGCGGTCGTCACCGAACACGTCGTCCGTCTCGACCAGGTAGTCGGCGGCCTTGTGCTCGATGTCGTCCTCGCCGTTCGCGCCGTGACCGGCCGCGCCACCCGCGCCCATGCCCGCGCCCGGACCACCGGGACGGCCACCGGGGCCACCCGGACCGCCGGCACCGGGACCGAAGCCGCCGACACCGGCCATGCCACCGCGACCGGGCATCCCGCTCGGGTTGCCGCCCATGCCGGGACCACCGGGCATGCCGGGGCCGAAGCCGCGACCGGCGCCGTTGGGGCCACCCGGACCGCCGGGGCCACCAGGGCCACCGGGACCGCCCGGCACACCGGGCACGCCCGGGCGCATCGGCGGCCCACCCGGCCGGTTCTGGCCACCGGGGATGCCCGGAGCCCTCGGCGGGACCGGCGGGTTCTGGCCCGGCTTCCAGCCACCCGGCGGCACCGGCCCGGTCGGCGGGTTGCCCGGGGGCAGCGAGCCGATGGGCGGCGTGGGCGTCGGCGCGACCGGCGGAGTCGGGGTCGGCGTGGGCGTGACCCACGACGGGTTGGTGTTGCCGCCCTGGAACGACGGCGGCGGCGCCGTCGGCGGAGCGGTCGGCGGCGGGGTCCACGACGGCCTGGTGGTGCCGCCGTTGTCACCCGGCGGGGTCCACGACGGCGTGGTGGTGTAGTTCGCGCTGCTGTTGTTGTAGCCCTGCTGGCCACCCGGCGGCGGGGTGTCGACGACGACCTGCGGCGGGGGGACGAACTCGCCCAGCGTGTTGGAGTTCCACTCGCTGCTGGACTGGTAGTTGTTCATCACCTCGACGGCCTTGGCCTCGGCGTTGTCCTGCGCCGCTTCCTGGGCCTCGTGGTCCTTCTGCTGGTTGATGACGTGCATCATGCCGACCGGGCCGCCCAGCACGCCGAGGATCTTGTCCCCGGTCGACGGGGCCTCGGTGGTCACCGTGACCGGCTCGGGCATCTCCTTGCGGGCGTCGGCGATGTAGTCCGCCTGCAGCTGCGCGGAGGCCTTCATCGTGTCGGAGCCCTGCTTGGCGTCGCCGGCCCACTGCGCGAGCGGCGACAGCGCCTTCTGGGTCTCGTCGGCCGTCGAGCCCTCCCACTTCGCGCCCAGCTTCTCCAGGCCGCGGTGGATCGACTCGTCGATGTCGGCGAGGGTCTCCGAGAGCGCCTTCCACTTGTCCTCGATGGGACGGGAGGCGGCGACACCCGGGCCTTCGTTGATCATGCGGTACAGATCGGGGTGGGCATACCCGCGCCAGCGGTGGTCACCCATCGTGCTCGCCCCCCTCGGGTGCGTTCTTCATCAGTCTGTGGTCGGTGGTGGTCAGTCGCGCTTGACGCGTCCCCAGGAGGCGACGTTGTCCCCCTCGACGCGGCGGTAGTTGTCCTCGATCGCCTGGAGCTGCTTGACGACGCCGTCGATCTGGTTGCGGTACTCCTTGATCGCGGTGTACGCGGCGGAGTCACCGTTGTCGAAGGTGTCCTGGTTGAACTTCTCCGCGGTCTCCCGGCTGACCGGGTCGCCCGCCCACCGCCGGGCCTCCAGCGCCTGGCGCGCGTCGACCAGTTGGGCGTCGAGGCGGTCGAGGGCCTCGGTGAACACCTTCTTGGCCTCGGGGATCGCCGTCGGGTCGACGTGCAGCTTCTGCTGCGTCCCGCTGTACGCCGGCGGAGTATCCGTGGTACCCCCGCCACCACCATCCGCGATGAACACGGCACACCCTCCTGTAGTGCTGCACATACCCCAGCGTGTGCATTTGGGACGACTCTAGCTCTGATGCGCCACGCGAGTGGATGGTTCCGGTTGCAAAGCGAGTAGTTTTACTCGTCTTCACCGCGCCACGAGGGTCGCGAGCGCTGCCGCCCCGACCTGTTGCACCAGCCCGCACGTCTTCGCCTGCTCCCAGCCACCGTCGGGGACGATGATCTGGGCTTGGAGCATCTGCCCGTCGGAGACGTCGATGCCGAGGAAGCACACCGAGGGGTCGTTCGGTTCGCTGCCGACGACCGCGGGGAACCCGCCGACTTCCAGCTTCTGGGCTTCCACGTCGAACCGGCCGTCGGTGAAGAACTCGACACCGTTCGCCGTGTTCGTGCCCACACCGACGACGTGGGTGCGGTCTTCGCGGCTGAAGGAGCACGTGGGCGTGCCGTGGGTGCTCGAAGTGCCCTTCTGCGGCGGCCGGTTGAGTCCGAACTCGGCGCGCTGGGCGTCGGTGAGCAGCGAGCAGGGGTCGACGTCCTTCAGGTTGATCGTCTTCGGCCGCTTGGCCGGTTCCTTGGACGTGGACGTCGGCTTGCCGGAGGACTGGGTGGTCTCCCCGGTCGTGGAGCCCGCGGTCGGGGAGCCGGTGGTCGACTCGGAGCAGCCCGCGAGGAGCAACACGGCGGCGAGGAGCGGCACGGCACGGCGCATGGGCCCAACGTATCCGATCGGCGGGCACGGAGCGTCGCCATTGGGAACACCCGCGTCACCCGTCGGCAGCACGGCCCGCCGGCGTCGTAGCCTCTGCGCGTGGGTGACACGGTGCGGGCCGCGATGGTGGTGCCAGGCAAGCCCGACCTGGCGACGGTGGTGGACCACGAGGTCGAGGCGCCGCCCGGCGACGTGCAAGTGCAGGCCCTCCTCGCCGGGATGTGCGGGACCGACGTGGAGATCATCCGTGACGGCTTCGGCTGGCTGCCGCCCGGACGGGACAGCTTCGTGCCGTTCCACGAGTCGGTCGGCCGGGTCGTGGCCGCGGCCGAAGACTCCGGTTTCGCGCCGGGGGACCTGGTCGCCGGTGTCGTCCGCCGGCCCGACCCCGAACCTTGCCCGGCGTGCGCCGCCGACGCCTGGGACTTCTGCCACAACGGCAGGTACCAGGAGCGGGGCATCAAGGAACTCGACGGGTACGGGATGCGGCGGTGGAGCGTGCCGCCCAAGTTCGCCGTCCGCCTCGACCCCTCCCTCGGCGACCTGGGCGTCCTCACCGAACCCGCCTCGATCGTCGCCAAAGCCTGGACCCAGGCCGAACAGCGCTCGGAACGCGCCCACGTCCAGCCGACAACGGCGCTCATCACCGGCGCCGGCCCGATCGGCCTGCTCGCCGCACTCCTCGGCGTCCAACGCGGCCTGGAAGTCCACGTCGTCGACCGGGTGGACAAGGGACCGAAGCCGGACCTGGTCCGGGCCCTCGGCGCGCACTACCACCGGGACCTGGACGACGTGGGCGAAGTCGACGTCGCGATCGAGTGCACGGGCGCGGCCAACGTCCTCTGGGAATCCATCCGTCGAGCGTCGACCACGGTCCTCGCGGGCCTGTCCGGTGAGCACGGCCCGGTCCCGCTCGACCCCTCGGTTTTCGACGGGATCGTCCTGCACAACAAGGCCGTCATCGGCACCGTGAACGCCGGCCTCGCCGACTACCGCACGGGCGCGGACGCCCTCGCCGCGGCGGACCGGACGTGGCTCGCCGGGCTCATCACCCGGAAGGTCCCGCTCGACAGGTTCACCGAGGCCCTGGACAAGCACGACGACGACGTCAAGGTCGTCATCGACCTGACCTGAGGAAAAGCCCTACCGCCGGAGGAGTTCGTCGATCTCGCCGGGCGTCATCGGCTTGGCGAAGAACCAGCCCTGCCCGGTGTCGCACCCGATCCGGTGCAGCCGCTTGGCCTGCGCCGGCGTCTCGACGCCCTCCGCGGTCACGCCGAGCTGCAACGCGTGCGCCAACTGCACCAGCGTGGACACGATCTGGACGTCGACCGGGTCCTCCTCGTCGGCCGCCCGCAGGCCCTCCATGAACGACCCGGCGATCTTCAGCTCGTGCACCGGCAGGTGCTTGAGGTAGGCCAGGTTCGAGTACCCGGTGCCGAAGTCGTCGATGGCGATCCGCACGCCCATGTCCGACAGCGCCCGCAGCGCCTCCAGCGGCTCGTCCGCGGTGCCCATGATGGCGCTCTCGGTCAGCTCCAGCTGGAGGTGGTGCGGCGGCAGGGCGCACTCGTCCAGGATGCGCTTCACGTCCCGCACCAGCTCCGGGTCGCGCGACTGCCGCACGGCCAGGTTCACCGACACGAACGGGGCGGTGTCGCCGAACTCCTCCAGCCACCGCCGCGCCTGCCGGCAGGCCGCGCGCAGCACCCACCGGCCCAGCGGCACGATCAGGCCGGTCTCCTCGGCCAGCTCGATGAACCGGTCCGGCGCGAGCCGCCCGAACTCCGGGTGCTGCCAGCGCACCAGCGCCTCGACGCCGACGACCGTGCTGTCCTCCAGCCGCACCAGGGGCTGGTAGTCCACGTAGAACTCGTCGCGCTCCAGCGCCGCGGGCATGGTGGCGGACAGCGTGAACCGGGCGACCTCCCGGGCGTTGCGCTCCGGGTCGTACAGCGCCCAGCGGGACTTGCCGTCGGCCTTCGCCCAGTACAACGTGATGTCGGCGTCGCGCATCAGGTCGGCCGCGGTGGTGCCGGACAGCGCGCGTTCCACGATGCCGATGGACGCGGACACGGTCAGCTCGTGGCCGCCGATGCGGATCGGGGACTCCAGCTCCCGTAACACCCGGTCGGCGACGTCGACGATGTCCTGGGTGTCCGCCGATCCTTCGACCAGGATCACGAACTCGTCGCCGCCCATCCGCGCGACCAGCTTGCCCTCGCCGGACACCGAGTGGTCCAGCCGCCGGCCGACCTCGACCAGGAGCTGGTCGCCGATGTCGTGGCCGAGGCTGTCGTTGATCACCTTGAACCCGTCGAGGTCCAGGTAGCACAGGCCGGCCCGGCGGCGGGCGCGGTTGTTGAACACCCGGCCCAGCCGCTCCAGGAACAGCGCGCGGTTGGGCAAGCCGGTCAGCGGGTCGTGCAGCGCCTGGTAGCGCAGCCGGTTCTGCAACAGGTGCCGGTCGGTGACGTCCTCGATCATCGCCACCTGGTACTGCGGGTCGCCGTGGTCGTCGCGCACCAGGGACAACGTCAAGTGGGTCCACACCTGCTCGCCGTCGGCGCGGCGGAACCGCTTCTCCGCCCGGTAGTGGTCGCACTCGCCCGCGGTGAGCTGGTCGTACAGCCGCCAGACGCTGGAGCCGTCCTCGGGGTGCATCAGGTCGCGGATGTTGTACTGCCGCATCTCCTCGACGCTGAACCCGAGCATGTCCTGCAACGCCTGGTTGACGTCGAGGATGCGGCCCTCGATGTCGGCGATGCCGATGCCGATCGCGGCCTCGGTGAACATCGCCCGGAACCGGGCCTCGGACGCGCGCAGCGCCGCCTCGGCCTGGTCGCGGGCGTCCAGCACGGCCGCCCGGATCGCCTCCTGCTCGGCCAGCGTCCGCTCGCGCAGCGCGCGGGCGTACCCGGCGGACAGCGCGCCCTGCAACGCGGCCAGCCGGGACCGCATCAGCTCGTCGGGCGCGATGCCCAGCTCGGACAGCAGGTCGTCGCCCAGCAGCTGGACCGTGCGGCCCAGCGTGTCGGTGCCGGTGAAGTGCGCCTCCACCAGGCGGGCGCCGATCTCGTAGCCGGGCGCGGTGCGGAACGGGCTCGCGTAGAGGGCGTGCACCAGGACCTCGGTGAGGGCCTGGAGGTGCTCGGCGACCTCGGCGCGGGTCATCGGGACGTAACTGCTGCCGATCACCGCGGTGGCCCACGTCCGGGCGAAGGACTCCGCCCCGGCCAGTACGGCGGGGTCGAGGTTCGATCGGCCCGGTGCTGCCACCCGATGGTCAACCTGTTCCGTCATGTCCGCCGGCCTACCGCCACAACCCAGAGGATACGGGCGGTTGCGGGCTGGAGTCGAACATCAGGACTTCCGCCCCACGGCGCCGAAGCCCAGGAAGTGGGCGGCGTTCTCGTCCACGTCGTCGGGCGACTCCGGGTGCCACAGGGGCAGCCGTGCCACGCCCGGCTCGACCAGCTCGAAACCCTCGAACAGGGCTTCCACCTCGGACTTCTTCCGGTAGGTCATCTCGCTGACACCCCGGTTGTAGGTGCCGCGCGCCTCGTCCCACGCTGGGTTCCACTCGCCCTCCTCGAAGCCCGCGTGGGAGAGGGCGAGGTAGCTGCCCGGCGGGATCGCGTCTCGATAAGCGGCGACGATGCCGTGCGGGTCGTCGCTGTCGGGCACGAAGTGCAGCAGGGCGATCATCAGCACCGCGATCGGCCGGTCGAAGTCCAGCAGGTCCTGCACCTCGGGGGACTTCAGCACGACCCGCGCGTCCCGCACGTCGGTCTGCAGCACGTTGACCGACTCGTTGCCGGTGAGGATGGCGCGGCTGTGGGCGACCGCGACCGGGTCGATGTCGACGTAGACGACCCTCGCGTCCGGGTCCACGGCCTGCGCGATCTCGTGCACGTTGCCCACGGTCGGGATGCCGGACCCCAGGTCGAGGAACTGCCGGATGCCCTGCGAGAGCAGGTACCGGACGGCGCGCCGCAGGAAGGCGCGGTGGTTGAGGATGACGTTCTTCAGGATCGGCACGTCGGCCAGCACCTCGTCGCCCACGGCCCGGTCGACGGCGAAGTTGTGCGCGCCGCCCAACCAGTAGTCGTAGACCCGCGCGATGCTCGGGCGCCCCAGGTCGATGTCGATCGGCGCCCAGTTCGGCCGCTCCACGCTGTCCACGGGTTCTCCTTACGCCTTCGTCCGGCCGGTCGCCCGCCGTTGCGGTGACCCACACATCATGGGCCAATCCGGTGAGTTAGCACACCGGTCCCCGGCGGGTAGTTGTGTTCCCGTCACCGTGTCGGCGGTCACCGGGAAGAATGCCCCCCTTGTGAGTTACCTGTGGATCCCCGGCGCGGTCGGCGTCCTGCTGGCCGCGGTGCTGCTGGTGCTGCGGCAGCGCCGCCGCCGGAGCCTGCTGGTGCCGACGCTGGTCGGGTCGCTCGGGGCGTTCCTGCTGGTGGCGGGTTGGCTGTCCGCCGTGGACCCGGGCGCGCCGAAGAACGAGGCCATCAAGACCGGCGGCCTCGCGGGTGGCGCGATCGTCGCGCTGTACGCGTTGTGGCTCAACGACCGGCGTCGCCGCACCGACGAGGAGCGCCAGCGCATCGAGGAGGCGCGGCAGCTCCTGGAGCACGCGCGGGCCGAACACGACCGGTCGCGGGTCGCCGATGAGAGGTTCGCCCGATCGGTTGAACTGCTGGGTCATGAGACCGAACAAGTGCGGGTTGGGGCGATGCACGCCCTGGCCGGCCTGGCGCGTTCACGGCCGGAGTACACGCAGACCGTGCTGGACGTCCTGTGCGCCTACCTGCGCCGACCGTTCCGGCCCGCGCTGGTCAAGGACAGCACCGAGGAGTACACGCCGGAGAGCGAGCGCGAGCTGGAGGTCCGGCTCACCGCCCAGCGCCTGGTCGCCGACCTGCTGCCGCCCGACGACCAGGGCGGGGCGGAGCTGTACGACCTCAACCTGACCCGGGCCTACCTGGAGTACTTCGACCTCTCGCACCGCCAGGTCGGCGAGCTGACCGTGCGGGCCGCCCGGCTGGCCCGGTCCAACTCGTTCCACCACCTCGTCGTGCACGGCGGGGCGTGGTTCACCGACTCGGTCAGCACCGGCCGGCTGCACATGCACGACATGGTGTTCTGCGACCTGGGCTGGTTCAGCCAGGTCGAGTGCGACGACCGGGCCGACTTCGCGCGCACCCGGTTCTTCGGGCCGGCCAAGTTCGCCGGGGCGCGGTTCCGGGGGCCGGTGTCGTTCGAGGGCGTCCGGTTCGAGGGGTCGGTGGAGCGGGCCGACCTGGAGCTGCCGGCGGACGCCGTGCTGCCCGTGGGTCTGGTGGACGAAGCGGTGGGGAGTTGAGCGTGCGGGGACGCGCCTTGCTGGCGGTGAGCGTGACCGCCGCGGTCCTGGTGACCGTGGTGACGACGTTCGTGCTGCTGTGGGTCGAGCCGAAGCTGTCCAAGGCGGAGGCGATCAGGACCGGTGGGCTCGCCGGTGGCGCGGTCGTCGCGCTGTACGCGCTGTGGCTCAACGACCGGCGTCGCCGCACCGAGGAGGCGCGGCACGAGCTGGAGAGCGACAAGGTCGCCGACGAGCGGTTCGC
Source organism: Actinosynnema sp. CA-248983 (assembly GCA_050954585.1). GTDB lineage: Bacteria > Actinomycetota > Actinomycetes > Mycobacteriales > Pseudonocardiaceae > Actinosynnema. Next base: position 8,545,243 of record CP191863.1, read on the forward strand.
GCGGGCCGTGGAGATGCTGGGCAACGAGGCCGACCAGGTCCGGGTGGGCGCGATGCACGCCCTGGCGGGGCTGGCCCGGTCCACGCCCCGCTACAAGCAGACCGTGCTCGACGTGCTGTGCGCCTACCTGCGCCGCCCGTTCACGCACCCGGCCTACGAAGAGCTTCCCGAGGACCCGGACCAGGCGTTCCACCGGAACCCGGCCAGCGACAAGAAGCCGACGCCGGAGGAGGACCGCGAGCGCACGGTCCGGCTCACCGCGCAGCGGCTGATCACCGACCTGCTGCCGTGGGGCCAGGACCCCGACCCGACGCTCTACCACCTGGACATCACCGGGGCGGACGTCGAGTACTTCCGGCTGGAGGGCCGCCGGGTCGGCCGGCTGACCGCGCGGCGCGCCCGGTTCCACGGCATCACCGCGTTCCACGAGGTGTCGTTCGGCAAGCCGGCGCTGTTCTCCGGCGGGGCGTTCCTGGGCCGGGTGGACTTCAAGCGGGCGCGGTTCCTGGGCGGCCTGTCGCTGCAGGACGTCCGGTTCGAGTTCCGCCTGGAGGTGCAGGGCGCGCAGGTGGGGCACTTCCTGCACCTGCCGCCCGCGCCGCCACCGCAGGTGGACGGGGCGCTGGAGCTGCTGCCGGAGACCCGGGTCAAGGAGGACCCGACCGGCTGGGAGCTAGCCGGTCGCGAGCGCGCGACCTTCCAGGACCATGTCCAGCAGGACTGACGCCGCCGCGCTGACGCTCGCCCCGGTGACCACGGACGTGCCGGTCGTCGGGGCGTCGGTGATCGGCACGAACCGGGCGCGGGTCGGCTTGTGCCGGAACGACTCCGGCACCAGCGCGACGCCCAGCCCGAAGCCGACGAAGTCCAGCAGCGAGTGGACGTCGTTGACCTCCACCGCGACCCGCCGCTCCACCCCGGCCCCGGCCAGCGCCCGGTCGACGTCGTCCCGGGTGCCCCAGTCCGGGTTGAAGTCCACGAACGACTCGCCGGACAGGTCCGCCAGGAACACCGAATCCTCTTGCGCGAACCGGCTTTCCGGGCCGCACACCAGCACCATCGGTTCACTGTCCAGAGTGGACTGAGGCAGGTCGCCGGCGGGCGCCGAGGTGATGAACGCGAGGTCCAGCCGGCCCGCCCGCACCTCCTCCGCCAGCTCACCGGAACCGCCCTGGCGAAGGCGGATCTCCACGCCGGGGTGCCGGTCGTGGAACCGCGCCAGCACCTCCGGCAGGTGCACCGCGTGCAGGCACTGGACGGACCCGACGGCCAGCGTGCCGCGCAGCAGCCCCTGCACGCCGGCCACCGCGTTGCGGGCCGCGTCGACCGAGCCGAGCACCCGCCGGGCCTCGACCAGCAGCGCCCGCCCGGCCTGGGTCAGCTCGACCTGCCGGGTGGAGCGCAGGAACAGCGGCGCGCCCAGCTCCACCTCCAGCGCCCGGATGGACGCGGACAGGCCGGACTGGGCCACGCGCATCCGCCGCGCGGCGCGGGTGAAGTGGCACTCCTCGGCGACCGCGACGAAGTACTCAAGCTGGCGGAATTCCACGATTCATCACCCGAACTGCTGAATGGCATCAGGTCCTTCTGTTGGACAGCTTAATGCGACGGGCGCACGCTGGGGGCCGCGAGGTCGCGTCGGTTTGTCGAGGTGGTTTGCGCCGATCACATTCTTCGATCGGCGCAAACCACCTCGACGGACCGACTTCCAGGCGACCTCGCCGACCCGCCGGAGGCGGGTCAATTCGACGCAGACGGAAGGACGAGCACACATGCAGCAGCGCCGGATCGCCGACGCCGAGGTCAGCGCCATCGGGCTGGGCGCCATGCCCCTGTCCATCCAGGGCCGGCCGTCCCGCGACCAGGCTCTGGAGACCGTCCGGGCGGCCCTCGACGCCGGGGTCACGCTGATCGACACGGCCGACGCCTACTCCCTCGACGAGCACGACTTCGGGCACAACGAGGAACTGCTCGCCGAAGCCCTCAAGGGCGTCACCGGCGTCATGGTCGCCACCAAGGGCGGGCACACCCGCACGGCCGGCGGCGGCTGGGACGTGAACGGCCGGCCCGAGTACCTCAAGGCCGCGTGCGAGGAGTCGCTGCGCCGGCTCGGGGTGGACGTGATCAACCTGTACCAGTACCACCGGCCCGACCGGGACGTGCCGATCGCCGAGTCCGTCGGCGCGCTCGCCGAACTGCTGGACGCGGGCAAGATCCGCTTCGCGGGCGTGTCGAACTTCAACCCGGCGGAGATCCGGGAGGCCAACGACGTGCTCGGCGGGCGGCTCGCGGCGGTGCAGAACCAGTTCTCGCCCGCGTTCCGGTCCAGCGAACCGGAACTGGAGCTGTGCCACGAACTGGGCATCGCGTTCCTGCCGTGGAGCCCGCTGGGCGGGATGGGCGCCGCCGGGCAGCTCGGCGAGCGGTTCGGCGAGTTCGCCGAGGTGGCCCGCGCGCACGGGGTGAGCCCGCAGCAGGTGTGCCTGGCGTGGATGCTCGCCAAGTCGCCCGTCGTGGTGCCGATCCCGGGTTCGTCGCGGCCGGCGAGCATCCGCGACTCGGCCGCCGCCGTGCACCTGGCCCTCACCGAGGAGGAGCTGAAGCGCCTGGACGGGTGACACCCGCCCGGATGCGGAACCGCAGGCGTTGCCCGACGATCTAGGCCAGGCGCACCAACGGTCTACGGCGAACGGGGGGCTCGACGATGAGGTTCCGCACCTGCCTGACACACCTGGGCGCGGTCGCCATCACCCTGGCGGTCGCGCCCGCAGCACTTGGCCTGCCGGAGGGTTCCGCCGACCACTTCGCGGGCTCGCAGATCGCCAAGCACGAGGGCTGGGGGCGCACGGCCGATCCCCCGGCCGACGGCAAGGTGCCCGGGATGGACGTGAGCAGCCACCAGGGTGACGTGGACTGGCCGAAGGCGTGGGCGGACGGCGCGCGGTTCGCCTACGTCAAGGCGACCGAGGGCACCGGGTACCGCAATCCGAAGTTCGCCCAGCAGTACAACGGTTCCTACGCCGTGGGCATGATCCGCGGGGCCTACCACTTCGCCCTGCCGGACCGGTCGTCCGGCCGCGAGCAGGCGGACTTCTTCGTGGGCAACGGCGGCGGCTGGTCGCCCGACGGCCGGACGCTGCCCGGCGCGCTGGACATGGAGTACAACCCGTACGGGGACACGTGCTACGGCCTGGACCAGGCCGCGATGGGCGGGTGGGTCAAGGACTTCAGCGAGCGGGTCCGCGAGCGCACCGGCCGGCACCCGACGATCTACACGTCCACGAGCTGGTGGAACCGGTGCGTCGGCACGACGGAGTCCTTCGGCCACACGAACCCGTTGTGGGTCGCGCAGTACAACGACACCCTCGGCCCGCTGCCGCACGGGTGGAGCTACGAGACCATCTGGCAGTGGCGGGCGGCCGGGCTGTTCCCGGGCGACCAGAACCTGTTCAACGGCGGCGAGGACCAGCTCCGCCGGTTCGCGCTGGTGTAGCCGGGGCTACTCCGTCTTCGTGACCAATTAACACGAAGTCTGGCTATCCGGTTAGAACAGCGGCACACTGCCCAACGAGTCAACCCCTGCACTGGCTCGAAAGGTGTTCGCCATGAGAGCACTCCTCCGCGGCGCCGTGCTCGCCGCGACCACGCTCGCCATGATCACCACCACCCTGACCCCCGCCCAGGCCGCCCCCGCCGTCGACGACCACGCCATGGGTTCCCAGATCCGCAAGCACGAGGGCGCCGGTGACCGGCGGATCGTCATCAACACCGACCCCGGCGCCCAGGCGGTGGTGTACGGCATCGACGTCAGCTCCCACCAGGGCAACGTCGACTGGGCGTACTGGTGGGGCCAGGGCAAGCGGTTCGCCTACGTCAAGGCGACCGAGAGCACCACCTACCGCAACCCGTACTTCGCCCAGCAGTACAACGGCTCGTACAACGTCGGCATGATCCGCGGCGCCTACCACTTCGCCCTGCCCGACCGGTCCAGCGGCGCCGCGCAGGCGGACTTCTTCGTCAACAACGGCGGCGGCTGGTCCCGGGACGGCAAGACCCTGCCCGGCGCCCTGGACATGGAGTACAACCCGTACGGCTCGACCTGCTACGGCCTGAGCCAGGCGTCGATGATCGCGTGGGTGCGGTCCTTCTCGGACCGCTACCACTACCGGACCGGGCGCTGGCCGGTCATCTACACGTCGACGAGCTGGTGGAACCATTGCGCGCCGGGCGACTTCACCACCACCAACCCGTTGTGGGTGGCGCGGTACGCGTCCACGGTGGGCACGTTGCCGTACCGGTGGAGCTACTACACGTTCTGGCAGTACTCGTCGAACCCGATCGACCAGAACGTCTTCAACGGCGCCTACGACCGCTTGCAGGCGCTGGCCAACGGATGAGCGAAAGGGGCGCGCGGCGACCGCGCGCCCCTCCCGGTCGTGCTCAGTCGAACAGCGCGGGAAGGGTGCCTTCCCAGGCCTCGCGGACCTCGGCCAGGCTCAGCTCGCCCAGCCCCTGGACCTCCAGCGCCTGCGACTCCGGGTCCACCACGCCGACCTTGCGCCACGGCAACCCGCGGGCCGTGCACATGTCGGTGAACCGCAGCTCCTCGGTGCGCGGCACCGCGACCAGCACGCGGCCGGCGGACTCGCTGAACAGCTCGGTGAACAGGTCCCCTTCCAGGAACACCCGGGCACCGGTCTCACCGATCAGGCACGTCTCCACCAGCGCCTGCGCCAGACCGCCCTCGGCCAGGTCGTGCGCGGCCGACAGCATGCCGTCGCGCGAACCCGCCACCAGGACCTCGGCCAGCAGCTTCTCCCGGGCCAGGTCCACCTTGGGCGGCAGGCCGCCGAGGTGGCCGTGCACGACGTGCGCCCACTCCGAACCGCCGAACTCCGCGTGCGTCTCGCCGAGCAGCAGCAGCGTCTCGCCGGCCTCCGCGCCGATCCCGGTCGGGGTGCGGCGGCGGACGTCGTCGATCACGCCCAGGACGCCGACGACCGGGGTCGGGAGGATCGCGGTGGCACCGGTCTGGTTGTAGAAGCTGACGTTGCCGCCGGTGACCGGGATGCCCAGCTCGACGCAGCCGTCCGCCAAACCCTTCACGGCCTGCTCGAACTGCCACATCACGGCCGGGTCCTCGGGCGAGCCGAAGTTCAGGCAGTTGGTGACCGCCACCGGGGTCGCGCCCGTGGTCGCCACGTTCCGGTACGCCTCGGCCAGGGCGAGCTTCGCGCCCGTGTACGGGTCGAGCTTGGTGTAGCGGCCGTTGCAGTCCGTGGACAGGGCGACGCCGCGGTGCGTCTCCTCGTCGATCCGGATCATGCCCGAGTCGGCCGGCTGCGCGAGGACGGTGCCGCCGCGCACGTACCGGTCGTACTGCTGGGTGACCCACCGGCGCGACGCGAGGTTGGGCGACGCGGCCATGGTCTTGATCAGGTCGAGCAGCTCCTCGCGGGCCGGCTTGGCCAGCCGGTCCGGGGTGTCCGCCTGCAGCGCGTCCTGGTCGGCGGGGCGCTCCAGCGGCCGGTGGTAGACCGGGCCCTCGTGGGCGACGGTGCGCGGCGGGACGTCCACCACGACCTCGTCGTGCCACGTGATGACCAGGCGGTCGCCCTCGGTCACCTCGCCGATCTCGGTCGCGATCACGTCCCACTTGGCGCAGACGGCCAGGAACGCGTCCACGTCCTCGGGCCGCACGACCGCGCACATGCGCTCCTGCGACTCGCTGGACAGCACCTCGGCGGGCGTCATGCCGGACGCGCGCAGCGGCACCCGGTCCAGCTGCACGCGCATGCCGCCGTCACCCGCGCTGGCCAGCTCCGACGTCGCGCAGGACAGACCCGCGCCGCCCAGGTCCTGGATGCCGACGACGAGCCGCTGCTGGAACAGCTCCAGCGAGCACTCGATCAGCACCTTCTCGGTGAACGGGTCGCCGACCTGGACGCTCGGCAGCTTCTTGCGCTTGCCGGCGGTGTCGTCGAACGTCTCCGAGGCCAGCACGGACACGCCGCCGATGCCGTCGAGCCCGGTCCGCGCGCCGTACAGGATGATCTTGTTGCCCGCGCCCGAGGCGTGCGCCAGGTGCAGGTCCTCGACCCGCATCGCACCTACGCACAGGGCGTTGACCAGCGGGTTGCCGGAGTACGACTCGTCGAACACGACCTCGCCGCCGATGTTCGGCAGGCCCAGGCAGTTGCCGTAGCCACCGACGCCCGCGACGATCCCGGGCAGCACCCGACGGGTGTCCGGCGCGTCGGCCGGCCCGAACCGCAGCGGGTCCATCACGGCCAGCGGCCGGGCGCCCATCGCGAGGATGTCCCGGACGATGCCACCGACGCCGGTCGCCGCGCCCTGGTAGGGCTCGACGTAGGACGGGTGGTTGTGGCTCTCCACCTTGAACGTGATCGCCCAGCCGTCGCCGATGTCGACGACGCCCGCGTTCTCGCCGATGCCCGCGAGCATCTTGGCGCGCATCTCGTCGGTGGTGGTGTCGCTGAAGTACTTCAGGTGCACCTTGGACGACTTGTAGGAGCAGTGCTCGCTCCACATCACCGAGTACATCGCCAGCTCGGCGTCCGTGGGGCGGCGGCCGAGGATCTCCCGGATGCGGGCGTACTCGTCGTCCTTCAGGCCCAGCTCCTTGTAGGGCTGCTCCTGGTCGGGCGTGGACTCGGCGTTCTTGACCGTGTCGAGGCTCATGCGCTCACCACCGCGTCGAGCAGGGAAAGGAACATGCCGAGGCCGTCGTCCGTCGGGCCGGTGAGGGCGTCGATCGCGTGCTCCGGGTGCGGCATGAGGCCGACGACCCGGCCGTTCGCGCTGGTGATGCCCGCGATGCCGTTGCGCGAGCCGTTCGGGTTGTCGCCGACGTAGCGGAACACCACGCGACCCTCCCCTTCCAGCTCTTTGAGGGTTTCGTCGTCGGCCTGGTAACCGCCCTCGCCGGACTTGAGCGGCACGAGGACCTCGGCGCCCTTGTCGTAGCGGGTGGTCCAGGCGGTCGAGTTGTTCTCGACCTTCAGCCACTGGTCGCGGCACACGAAGTGCAGCTTGTGGTTGCGGATCAGCGCGCCGGGCAGCAGGTGCGCCTCGCACAGGATCTGGAAGCCGTTGCAGATGCCCAGCACGGGCATCCCCTTGTTCGCGGCCTCGACCACTTCCTGCATCACCGGGGCGAACCGCGCGATCGCGCCGCAGCGCAGGTAGTCGCCGTAGGAGAACCCACCGGGGACGATGACCGCGTCCACGCCCTTCAGGTCGTGGTCGGCGTGCCAGAGGCTGACTGCCTCACCACCGGCGTACGTGACCGCGCGGGCGGCGTCGACGTCGTCCAACGTGCCGGGAAAGGTGATGACCCCGACCTTCATGCGTCGACCCGCCGGACGACCCAGTCCTCGATCACGGGGTTGGCGAGGAACGTCTCGGCGATCTTGGCGAGCGTGGCGTCGTCGACGTCGTCGGCGACCTCCAGCTCGAAGTGCTTGCCCTGGCGGACACTGGTGATTCCGTCGAACCCGAGGCGGGGCAGCGCGTTGGCCACCGCCTGTCCTTGCGGGTCGAGGATTTCGGGCTTCGGCATGACGTCGACGACGACTCGGGCCACGACAGGCTGCTCCCTGGTAGGAGGGCTGGCGGTACTGCCGAAGCCTACCTGACCTGGGTGTTCATCAACTTCACAGGTGGCGGGGGGCACACGTTCACCTGGGTTCACCCGATCGAGAGGCGGGGTTTCGGGGGTGCCGGGTGCTAGTCTGATCACGCCCCGGCCGGTGGCTCGGGGAAGTGAGCGCGGCACCCGTCCGGACGGTCGGCTGGCCGCGCTTCGCGCATTCCAGGGCCACTTCGGCTGCCACGGCTGCTACGGCCATTCGAGCCGGACCACCTCCCCCAGCACGCCCTCCACCCGACGCCCCCAATCCCCGCCCGCACCGTGGCACCAGCCAACGACGTCCGCGATCCACAGCAGGGGCTCGCCGACGCTCTCCAGGTGGTCGTACGACAACGACCGTTCCCGGTCGGCCTTCCGCAACAGCCGCCGGATGGTCTCGCGGTCGTGGACGTCCCGACCTTCGCGACTGTCGAGCACCAGCCGCGCGGCCCCGAGGTCGAGCAGGTCCTGGATGAGCCTGGCCAGGCACTCCTGGCGTGCGCGTTCCTCACCTCTCCGGCAGCTCGCGGAGTACACGTTCACCTCGACACCGAACCGGCACAACGCGGAGGCGATCAGCCGCCGACGCGCGGGCGTCTCCTGCTTGAAGTGGAGTTCACGCTGACCTTGGAACCGCAAGCCGCGCAATCGGGTGCGCAGTGCGGCCAGTTCGCGGGGCGGGACCAGAGCAGCGGCCAGGTAATAGGTTTCCTGGCGGCGGGACTCATCGACGAAGGCGTGCACGGTCACGACTGGGCATCGGCATGCGACCGACCGGGCTACAGCACCCGAACGCCTGTTCACCGCGCCGAGCACTTCACCCGATCGAGAGACCGGCGGAAGGGGCGGCCGGTGTTAGTCTGGGAGCAGCTTCGGCCCGTACGCCGGAGAAGTGAGCGTGGTCCCCGTCCGGACGGTCGGCGGCCACGCTTCGCGCTTTCTACGGCCCGTCGAGGCGAATGATCGAGCCGATCACGGGCGTGATCGGCCGAGCCCAGTCGGGCTGTCACTCCCGCTGAGCCCGCCCCGCTCGCCACACCTCCCGAATCCCGCACGCCGCAGCGTTCGCTGTGGGCTGATCGGCTGGCGACCGACGCCGAACCGCCGAAGAGTGGGATCATGCGGATCCTGGTGCTGGGTGGGACGGTCTTCCTCGGGCGGGCCGTGGCGGGGGAGGCGGTTCGGCGGGGGTTTGAGGTGGTTTGTGCGGCTCGGGGGGAGTCCGGCGCGGTGCCGGACGGGGCGGTGCACGTGCCGGTGGACCGGAATCGGGGGCTCGGGGAGCTGCAAGGGGAGTGGTTCGACGGGGTTGTGGACGTGGCGCGCAGTGTGACCTGGGTGCGGGACGCGGTCAGGTCCCTCCAGGCCCGGCACTGGACGTTCGTCTCCACCTGCTCCGTCTACGCCGACCACGCCACCCCCGGCAGCACCGAAACCCTCCCCCCGCTGGAGGACGACCCCGACGCGCCGATGACGCCCGAGCGGTACGGCAGCGTGAAGGTCGCCAGTGAGAACGCCATCAAGGAAGTCAGGGACGCGTTCATCGTGCGGGCCGGGCTGATCACGGGACCCGGCGACACGAGCGACCGGTTCGGGTACTGGCCCAACCGGCTGTCGCGCGGCGGCCGGGTCGCCGTGCCCGACGCGCCCGACCAGCCCGCCCAGCACATCGACGTCCGCGACCTGGCCACCTGGATCGTCGACTCCGCCGAGAACGGCCTCACCGGCACCTTCGACGCCATCGGCCCATCGAACCCGCTCAGCCTCGTGCTCGGCGAGATCGCCGGCGCCACCGCCCCGCCCGGCACCGAACTGGTCCGCATCCCCGAACAAGTCCTCGAACAGCACGAGATCGCACCCTGGGCCGGACCGCGCTCGCTCCCGCTGTGGCTGCCGTCAAGCCACCGCGCGCTGATGTTCCGCGACGCCGGACCAGCCCTGGCCGCCGGCCTCAAACCCCGGCCCACCGCCGAGACCGCGCTCGACTCCCTCGAGTACGAACGCGGCCTCGGCCTCGACCGTCAGCGCCGCGCGGGGCTGCCCGCGGACGCGGAGGCCGAACTGCTCACAGCAGTGGGTTGACCTGCGCCGCGATCAGGTCGATCCGCACCCCCTGGTTCGGGCACCCGCCCCAGTGGTGCAGGCCGATCACCTTGTGCGTCCGCCGGGACAGCACCGGCGAACCCGACGACCCGCCCTCGGTGTCGCACTTGTACGCGATGTCGGACTGCGACGAGTCGCCGTTCACCCGCACGGCGGTCACCTTGCAGTACCCGCCGCCGTTCTGGTCGTCGCGCAGGGACAGCTTCTTCAGCTTCCCGGCCGGGTGGCCGACGATGTACATCTCCTCGCCGACGGCCGGCACGCGGGCGTCCAGCTCCAGGTAGCCGAACGAGCTGATGGTGCTGAAGTTGGTGACGCTGAACAGCGTGTAGTCCAGCGCCGCGTTCGTCTTGAGCACCGACGACACCAGGACCTTGGTGACGGCCGCGGACGTCGTCCCGCCGCACGTCGGGCACTGGTAGTTGAACCACACCTCGATGCCGGTGCCGCTGGTGAAGCAGTGGTTGTTGGTCAGCATCCGGTTGTTCGGCCCGACCCGCCACGCCGTGCACAGCGACCCGCCGTTGCGCAGCAGCTTGGCGACGGACCTCGTCTTGCCGAACTCCGTCGGGTTGCTCGACTGGTAGCACGCGACGTCGCGGTAGTCGTTGGCGCCGCAGATGCTCATCGGCGCGAGTTCGGCTTCCCGGGCCAGTTCGGCGTCGGTGAAGCCGCGGGTGATCTTGTCGAGCTTCACCCGGGACGCCGGGTGCGGCGCGCCGCCGTCCCGGCCCTTGATCGCCACGACCGCGCGGTCGCCGGTGATCGACATCGCCCAGAACCCGGTGGCGTCCGCGGACGCGGTGCCGGACGCGAGCGGGTCGGCGGTGTACCGGTAGGACTCGGTGCCCGCCGGGTTGGCCACGGTCAGGACGTCGCCCGCCACCAGCCGCAGGGCGCTGAAGTGGGCTTTGAGGTACCACGACCCGGGCCGGGAGATCGTGGTCTCGGTCGACCGGCCACCGACGACGGTCGAGACGACCTCGTCCTGGCCGACCTTCTGGGTCTGCTCGAAGTGCTCCGCCGAGGCGGCGGTTGCGGTTCCCGCCAGCACGGGTACAACGAGCAGGGCGGCAGCGAGGAGGCGCAGGGTGCTCCGCACTGTGTTCACCTCACGTTGTGAGCAGGGACAATTACATCCAGTGATGGTCCTCACATCACCCGGACGTGTCTCCCCGTCGAACGTCGGTAATTCACGCGGAAGGTTTCAAGGATGCGAATCGTCCACTTCGGACACTCGTGCGTGCTGGTGGACACCGGCACCGCCCGCCTGCTGTTCGACCCGGGCGCCTGGTCGACCGGGTTCGAGGAGGTCAGGGACCTGGACGCGGTCCTGGTGACGCACCGCCACCCCGACCACCTGGACCCGGCCCGCCTGGCCGACCTGCTCGCGAACAACCCGGACGCGGCCTTCTACGCGGCCGACGAACTGGACGGCGCGACCGCCGCCCGCCCCGGCGAGGCGCTGGACCTCGAGAACGTCTCGGTGCGCGTGGTGGACGCCCCGCACGAGCAGATCCACCCGTCCGTGGAGGTGCCCTCCAACGTGGGCTACCTGGTCGAGCACGGCGCCTTCTACCACCCGGGCGACTCGCTCACCGTGCCCGACATGGAGGTGGACGTCCTCGCCGTCCCCACCGCCGCGCCCTGGATGAAGCTGTCCGACGCCGCCGACTTCATCGGCAAGGTCCGGCCGCGGATCGCCATCCCGGTCCACGAGGCGATCGTGGCCCGGACCGAGGTCTACTACCGCGTCCTGTCGAGCACCGCGCCCGACGGCACGGAGTTCATGGTGCTGCCCAGGGGCGAGTCGGCGGAGGTGTAACGCCCCGGCACCGCTTCGTGGTGCAGGGCCAGGTCCACGGCCTCCAACACCGCGTCGCGCACGCCGATCCGGTCCAGGTCGGCCGCGTCCACGCCGATGCGCACCAGCCCGCCGCGCCGGGCCGCGCGCGCCACGCTGAGCAGGTAGCTCCAGTGCTCGGTCACCATCCGCACCCGGCCCGCCGCCACGTCACCGGTGCGCAGGTCGCGCACGCCCGCCATGTCCGCGCACACCGCGAACCGGTGCCGGCGCAGCGCGACCAGCGTGCCCGGTGACGCGAGCCAGCTCGGCGGCGCGAAGGAGTCCGTGGCCAGGCCCAACCGGTGCAGCGCCGACCGGGCCGCGACCAGCCGCAGCCCCGCCTCGTGCGCGGGCAGCGCGGAGAACTCGGCCCGCCGGCGCAGCGACACGGGCCGCCGGCACGGGTCGGCGTCGTGGTCGAACCCGTGCAGGACCAGGGCGTCCGCGCCGCGCACCCGCGCCCGCACCCACTCCAGCGCCTCGCCGGGCACGGCCTTGCGCGGCGCGAGCAGCAGCGACAGCGGCACCCGCCGCCGGTCCAGCTCGTCGGCCAGGTCGGCGCACCGGGCGAGCGTGCTCGGCCCGATGCCGGACAGCGAAACCACGAGGGTGGCGACCATGCCGTCCAGTGCGCCGCACCGGCGTGTCGCCCGCCTGACGACGAGGTGACGTGCCGTGACCGATCGCGCGAAATGGCGGCTACGAGATCCAGTCGCCGAACGACAGCCCGGTGATCCGCTCGTACGCCTCGACGTACCGGGCGCGGGTCGCCGCGACCACCTCGTCGGGCAGCGGCGGGGGCGGGGTGTCCGACGCGCGGTCCCAGCCGGACTCCGCCGAGGTCAGCCAGTCGCGCACGTACTGCTTGTCGAACGACGGCTGCACCCGGCCGGGCTGGTAGCCCTCTGCCGGCCAGTAGCGCGACGAGTCCGGCGTGAGCACCTCGTCACCCAGCACCAGCGCGCCGTCGGCGTCCAGCCCGAACTCGAACTTGGTGTCCGCCAGGATCACCCCGCGCGACCGGGCGAACTCGCGGGCCGCCGCGTACACGTCCAGCGTCGCGGTCCGGAGCCGCTCGGCCAGGTCGAGCCCGACCGTCTCCACCACGTGCTCGAACGACACGTTCTCGTCGTGCTCGCCGATCGCGGCCTTGGTCGCGGGCGTGAAGATCGGCGCCGCCAGCTCGGCGGCCTCCACCAGCCCCGGCGGCAGCTCGACCCCGCACACCGCGCCGCTCTGCCGGTACTCGACCATGCCCGAGCCGGTCAGGTAGCCGCGCGCCACGCACTCGACCTGCACCATGTCCAGCCGCCGGACCAGCAGCGCCCGGCCCCGCACCTCCGCCGGGATGCGCGGGTCGTCCCACGCCACCAGGTGGTTGGGCACCAGGTCCGCGAACTTCTCGAACCAGAACACGCTCATCGCGGTGAGCACGCGGCCCTTGTCCGGGATGGGCGTGGTCAGGACGTGGTCGTAGGCCGAGATCCGGTCCGAGGCGACGAGCAGCAGCAGCTTGTCGTCCACCTCGTGGATGCTGCGGACCTTGCCGGCCGCGATCTGGCGGTAGTCAGCGAGCTTGGGCACGGCCCGAAGCCTACTTCGTCCCAGGTCATGGGCGGCCCTTCCCACCTGCGGCAAGATTCCTGCCATGCGTGCACCCGCACTGATACTCGCCGTGACCGCCCTGCTCACGGCTTCCTGCGCCCCCGCGGACCAGGCCGCCCCCACCCCGACCCAGGTGGACGGCGTCGCCTGCACCAAGGACAAGCTGGCGACCCTGACCCCCGGCAAGATCACCTTCGGCACGGACCAGCCGGTCTACCAGCCGTGGTTCGTCGACGACGACCCGACGAACGGCAAGGGCTTCGAGTCGGCCGTGGCCTACGCGGTCGCCGAAGAACTCGGCTACGCCACGACCGACGTCGTGTGGACGCGGGTGCCGTTCAACGCGGCCATCCAGCCCGGCAAGAAGTCCTACGACGCCGACATCAACGAGTTCTCCATCACCGAGGAGCGCAAGCAGGCGGTCGACTTCTCCGCGCCGTACTACGACGTGGACCAGGTGCTGATCACCCTCAAGTCGTCCAAGGCCGCGTCGGTGAAGACGCTCGCCGAGGTGAAGAAGGTCAAGATCGGCGCGCAGGTCGGCACCACCTCGTTCGAGGCGGCCAAGCGCCTGTCGGCCGAGCAGGACGTGGCCGTCTACAACACCAACGACGACGCCAAGGCCGCCCTGCGGGCCGGGCAGATCGACGCGCTGGTGGTGGACCTGCCGACCGCGTTCTACATCACCTCCGCCGAACTGGAGGACGGGCAGATCATCGGCCAGGTCCCCGGCGGCGACGGCCGGCCCGAGCAGTTCGGCATCGTGCTGGACAAGGGCAGCCCGCTCACCGGCTGCGTCTCCAACGCCGTCGAGTCCCTGCGCTCGAAGGGCACGCTCGCGAAGCTGGAGCAGGAGTGGCTGTCGTCGGCGGGCAACGCACCCGAGCTGAAGTGACCGTCTCCGAGTTGCAGCGGGAGCGCCTGGCGTACAAGCGCTTCCGCTCGCGGCGGTCCACGGTGGTCGCCCTGCTGTCCACCCTGGTGTTCGCCGCCGTCGCGTACGCCACCGTCACCGGCGCGCCGGGCTGGCCGCGGGTCCGCGACTCGTTCTTCGACGTCGACGTGGCGTGGCGGGTGCTGCCCGCGGTGCTCGAGGGCCTGTGGCTGAACCTGCGGGTGCTGCTGGTGTGCGGGGTGCTGATCGTGGTCCTCGCGTTGGGTGTGGCGGCGCTGCGCACGCTCCGCGGACCGGTGTGGTTCCCGGTGCGGGCGCTGGCCACGGCGTACGTGGACCTGTTCCGGGGGATGCCGCTGATCCTCACCCTGTACCTGGTGGGGTTCGGGCTGCCCGCGCTGCGGCTGACCGGCGTGCCCAACGACTACGTGGTGCTGGGCGGCGCGGCGCTGGTGCTGACCTACACCGCCTACGTGGCCGAGGTGTTCCGCGCCGGCATTGAATCGGTCCATCCGTCGCAGGTCGCGGCGGCCCGGTCGTTGGGGCTGGGGCCGCGCCGGACGCTGCGGCTGGTGGTGCTGCCGCAGGCGGTGCGCCGGGTGCTGCCGGCGCTGTTGAACGACTTCGTGGCGCTGCAGAAGGACTGCGGGCTGATCTCCGTGCTGGGCGCGGTGGACGCGGTGCGCGCGGCGCAGATCGAGCAGGCCCGGACGTTCAACTTCACCCCGTACGTGCTGGCCGGCCTGCTGTTCGTGCTGCTGGCCGTGCCGTCGGCGCGGTTCGCCGACGCGATGGCGCGGCGCGCGGAACGCCGGGAGGGCCGTCGATGAGCGCGCCCGTGCTCAGCGTGCGGAACCTGGTCAAGCGCTACGGGCCGCACACCGTCCTGGACGGGGTCGACCTGGACGTGCGGGAACACGAGGTCGTGGCGCTGATCGGCTCGTCCGGCTCGGGCAAGTCGACGTTGCTGCGCTGCGTGAACCTGCTGGAGGAACTCGACGACGGCCAGGTGCTGCTGGACGGCGTGGACGTGTCGGACCCGAGGGTCGACGCCGACGTGGCGCGGCGGGGGATGGGCATCGTCTTCCAGGCGTTCAACCTGTTCCCGCACATGACCGTCCTGGACAACATCACCCTCGCGCCCCGCGTGGTGCACCGCGTGCCGCGAGCCGAAGCCGACCGCACCGCCCTGGAACTCCTGGACCGCATGGGCCTGGCCGACAAGGCCCGCAGCTACCCGGACCGGCTGTCCGGGGGCCAGCAGCAACGGGTCGCCATCGCCAGGTCCCTCGCGTACTCGCCCCGGCTGCTGTTGCTGGACGAGATCACCAGCGCGCTGGACCCGGAGCTGGTGGGCGAGGTGTTGGCGCTGGTCAGGGAGCTGGCCGGGCAGGGCCGGACCATCCTCATGGCCACCCACGAGATGGGCTTCGCCCGGCAGGTCGCCGACCGGGTGTGCTTCCTGGACGGGGGACGCCTGATCGAGTCCGGCCCGCCCGCGCAGGTCCTGGGCGAGCCGACGCACGAGCGGACGCGGCAGTTCCTGCGCCGGATCATCGAGGCCGGCCGCCTGTAGCGGGCGGTCGAACGCCAGGTGAAGGACGGGTGAGGTGAGGGCCACTTGGGTATCGGACGGGTGCCCCCTACCCTGCTACCCGTGATGGCACGGAAGGTCGTCTGGGCACCGGTCGCGGTAGGCGTCGGCCTCCTGGTGCTGGGCGCGTGCGGCAAACCGCACGCGTCCCCCACCCCGGTGCCGGTGCCGAGCATCACCCCGTCCCCGACCCCGGTGACGGTCCCCGCGAACGCCTCGATCTCGGTCCGACCCGCCCCGACCACGGTGACGACGACGGTCGCCGCCACCACCGAGCCGCCGCCGCCACCGCAGGCCCAACCGCCCGCCCAGGTCCAGCCGCAGCCGACGCAGGTGGAGCCGACCCGCCAGCCGGTGCACGAGGTGGCCCTGCTCGGGTTCCCGTGCGACACGGAGGGCGAGACGGCCACCGACCCGGCCGGCAGGCCGCTGATCTGCGAGAAGTCCCGCCGGGGCAAGCTGTTCTGGGACCGCCCCTGACGCCACGCCCGCCGGGGCAAGCTGTTCTGGGACCGCCCCTGACGCCACGCCCGCCGGGGCACGCTGTTCTGGGACCGCCCCGGACGCCACGCCCGCCGCCGCGCGGCGGGCCGGCCGCTAGAGGATGGGCTCCGGGACGTAGCCGGCGGCGGCCGGGTACTTGGCCAGGACGTCCTCGACCTGGGCCACCACGCTCGCCACCTGCTGCCCCGCCACGCCGGTGAACGACAGCCGGTCGTCCAGCAACGCCTGCAACTCCGCCCGGTCCAACGGCAGCCGCTCGTCGGCCGCCAGTCGGTCGAGCAGGTCGTTGCCGGCGCCCTCCTCGCGCATGGCCAGGGCCACCGCCACCGCGTTCTCCTTGATGGCCTCGTGCGCCGTCTCGCGCCCGACGCCCCGCCGGACCGCCGCCATCAGGACCTTCGTGGTCGCCAGGAACGGCAGGTAGCGGTCCAGTTCGTTGGCCACCACGGCCGGGTACGCGCCGAACTCGTCGAGCACCGTGAGGAAGGTCTCCAGCAGGCCGTCGAGGGCGAAGAACGCGTCCGGCAGGGCCACCCGGCGCACCACGGAGCAGGAGACGTCGCCCTCGTTCCACTGGTCGCCAGCCAGTTCGCCGACCATGGACAGGTAGCCGCGCAGGATCACCGCGAAGCCGTTCACGCGCTCGCAGGACCGCGTGTTCATCTTGTGCGGCATGGCGCTGGAGCCGACCTGGCCCGGCTTGAAGCCCTCGGTGACCAGCTCGTGCCCGGCCATCAGGCGGATGGTCTTGGCCAGGCTCGACGGGCCCGCCGCGAGCTGCACCAGGCACGACACGACGTCGAAGTCCAGGGACCGCGGGTACACCTGGCCGACGCTGGTCAGCACCCGCTCGAAGCCCAGGTGGCCGGCGACGGTCCGCTCCAGCTCGGCCAGCTTCTCGTGGTCGCCGTCCAGCAGGTCCAGCATGTCCTGGGCGGTGCCGACCGGGCCCTTGATGCCGCGCAGCGGGTAGCGGGCGACGAGTTCGTCCAGCCGGCGGAAGGCCGCCAGGACCTCGTCGGCCGCCGACGCGAAGCGCTTGCCCAGGGTGGTGGCCTGCGCGGCCACGTTGTGCGAGCGGCCGGCCATCACCAGGTCGGTGTGCTCGGCGGCGAGCCGGGCCAGGCGGGCCAGGACGGCGGCGGTCTTGCCGCGGACGTGCTCCAGCGAGCGCAGCACCTGGAGCTGCTCGACGTTCTCGGTCAGGTCGCGGGAGGTCATGCCCTTGTGGACGTGCTCGTGGCCGGCGAGGGCGTTGAACTCCTCGATGCGGGCCTTCACGTCGTGCCTGGTCACCCGCTCGCGCTCGGCGATCGAAGCGAGGTCGACCTGGTCGAGCACCCGCTCGTAGTCGGCCACCGCACCGTCCGGCACGGCGACGCCGAGCCCGGCCTGGGCCTTGAGCACCGCGAGCCACAACTGCCGCTCCAGCACGATCTTGTGCTCGGCGGACCACAGCGTGGCCAGCTCGGCGGAGGCGTAGCGACCTGCGAGGACATTGGCGATCCTGGGCTTGCTCGTCACGGCCACAGGATAGTTGCCCGCCGCTTGCCCGCCGACCGTCAGCCGGTCAGGGTGAGCATCGGGTCGGTGGCGAGGGCGACGAGCTGATCCGGCGTCACGGGCAACACCGGTTCTTTGGCGGTGTCGTACTCGTGGCCGGTGACCATGACGACCGTCCCGTCGGTGCGGAAGTGGGCGACCATGTGGGTGAACAGCTCGCGCTGCGGGGCGGTGGACGAAGCGACCTCCACCCAACTGCCGTCCGACTGGATGCGGGACGGGTCGCACCGCGCGGGGGCGCAGAAGTCGGCGCGCGTCACCGCGACCGGCGGGCCGATCAGCTCGACGGTGATGCGGGCGGTGCCCCGCTTGTCGGACAGGTACACGAAGCCGGTGAGGTGGCCGGGGGCCCGCTCGACGTCGGGGAAGTCGACCTTGACGTCCACCGTGGTCGGCACGACGTCGGCGACCTTGTTCGTCAGGTAGCCGGAGAGGTCCTTGACGCTCTTCTCGACGTGGACCGTGGTCAGGGGGACGCTCGCGGCCGGCGACGGGGGCGCGGACGGGGCCGCGGACGGCAGCTCGGTCGTGGTCAGCACGCGGGCCGCGTCGATGGTCTCGCGCGGCGGGGCGAGCACGCCGGGCAGCGCGAGCACCGTCCCGATCAGCGCAAAAGTCGCCACACCCACCGCCACCAGCGCCCGCCGGCGCCGGCGAAAGGACTCGGCGCGCGCGATCAGGGCGTCCGGGTCGAAGTTCAGCGGCGGCTCTTCCGCGACGGCCGCGCGCAGGCTCTCCCTCAGCTCCGCTTCGCTCATGACGCCACCACCGCCCCTTCTTCGAGCCGCTCCACGGCCGCGCGCAGCGCGACCAGCCCTCGTGCCGTCTGGCTCTTGACCGTCCCCTCGGTGCACCCCATCGCCACCGCGACCTCGCTGACCGGCAGGTCCTCGAAGTACCGCAGCACCAGCACGGCCCGCTGGCGCGGCGGCACCCGCAGCAGGGCCGCGTGGACCAGGTCGCGCGCCCAGAGCTTCTCCTCGGCCAGTGCGGGGTCCGCCGAGAGGTCCGCCCGGTCGGGCACCTCGCCGTCGCGCTGCTCGGCCCGCCGCCACGGTCTGCGCTTCTCGTCCAGCCACGTGCGCAGCAGCACCTTGCGCGCGTAGGCGGACGGGTTGTCCCGCCACTCCACGCGGTGCCACGCCTGGTAGAGCTTGAGGAGGCTCGCCTGCATCAGGTCCTCGGCGGTGTGCCAGTCGCCGCAGAACAGGTAGGCGGTGCGCCGCAGCGCTGCGGCGTGGCCCACCGCGAACTCGCGGAACCCCTGCTCATCGGCCTTGCCCATCCGCACCCCTTCCGGCCCTCCACCCCTTACACGTCCTCGGGGCGGTCAGGGGTTGCACCGGGTTCGGCGCCGGTGGGTTCAGCTCAGGCCCATGGCCTTGGCGAGCATCCGGCGGGCGGCGGCGCGCGGGTCCGGGCTGATCTCGATCAGGGCGTTGACCACGGCGCCGTCGACCAGGGCGATCAGCTCCTCCACCCGCTCCTGGCCGACGGGCCGGCCGGCGCGGGTGAAGATGTCCAGGAGGAGGCCGTGCAGTTCGCCGCTGAGCTTGCGCATCAGCGGGCGCAGGTACGGGCGGCGGCCGGTGGCCACCAGGCGCTCGTAGCGCAGCAGGACGGCCTCGGCGTCGCGGTCGCCGGCGGGCGGGCCCAGCAGGAGGTCCAGGACGAGGTCGATGAAGGTCTCGCCGCCGCAGTCCTCGGGGTCCAGCTCGGCCAGCCGGGCCTTGCCGTACTCCAGCTCGGCCCGGCCGTGGAACTCCAGGGCGGCGGTGACCAGGTCGTCCAGCGAGTCGAAGTAGTACGTGGTGGACGCGAGCGGCAGGCCGGCGCGCTCGGCCACCGCGCGGTGCCGGATCGCGTCGAAGCCACCGTCGACCAGGAGGCCGGCGGCGGCTTCGACGAGCGCCTGTCGGCGGCGCTCGCCCTTGGGCGTCGCTGCAGTCATCGGGAGAAAGGTACTAGTGCCCGCCACCGGCCGGGTTCAGGCCGATGACACCGCTCACCAGAACCGCCGCCGCCGGCTCAGAACTCCGCGGCGATCTCCCGCGCCAACTCGGCCAGCTCCGCCGCGAACGGCGCCACGGACGACCCGGCTTCCGGCTCGCTCAGCACGTGCACCACGCCGGTCCGCCCCGGGCTCGACGCCTCGGCGGTCGCGCCGGACGGCACGGTCCGCGTCCCCGGCGGCACCAGCACCACCGACACCACACCGGGGATCGAGCCGTCGCGGACCAGGTACGAAGCGCCCCGCGCGCCCGGCGGGCACTGCGCGGCGGCGGGCGCGGCCTGGAGGCCGTCGGCGGCCGGGAGCTTGTCGGCGAGGGCGACGGCAAGCTCCCGGTCCACCTCCTGGCACCCGGAGGTGCCACCGGGCGCGATGCGACCGGTCGTCCCCGACGTGCCGTCCCCCTGCGTAGACGGGGCGTCGGGGCCGCTCTTGGGCGGCACTTCGCCGCGTTGGTCGGTCTCCGCGCGCTGCTGGCCCTCCTGCGGAACCTCGAACGGGAGGTTAGGGGACGGGGCGTCCTGAGCGGAACCCGCGGACGCGGTGAGCCCTCCGGACTCCTCCCGGGCGAGGTCCGTCGTCACCAGGACACCGCCGAACAGCAGCACCACGGCCAGGGAGGACCCGAGCGCGATCCGCGTCCGGTGCTGGGCGGTGGCCTTCGCCGACTTCGCGCGCACGCTGCCCACGTCGAACGACGGCGGCGGCGCACCGCCCGCCGCGTCGCGGAACAGCTCCGCGAGCTTGCGCTCGTCCACTCTCAGCACCTCCCCTTCACGACGCGGGCCGCAGGTCGTCGATGGCGTCCCCCAGCGCCTCCCGCAGGGCTTCCAGCCCGCGCGAGGTCTGGCTCTTCACGGTCCCCTCGGAGCACCCGAGCACCCCGGCCGCGGCCGACACGTCCAGGCCCTCCAGGAACCGCAGCACGAGCACCGCCCGTTGCCGCGGCGGCACCCGCTTCAAGCCCGCGACCAGGGTTTCGCGCGTCGCCACCGCGTCGCCGACCTCCCCGTCGTGCGCGGGCGTGTCCGGGACCTCGTCCACGAACCGCTCGCGCCGCCAGGGCCGCCGCGACTCGTCGATCACCGCGCGCACCAGCGTCCGGCGGACGTACGCGTCCAGGGCCTGCTTGTCCCGGACCTTCCGCCACCTCCGGTGCAGCGCGACGAACGCGGTCTGCGCGAGGTCGTCCGCCCGGTGCCAGTCACCACAGAGCAGGAACGCCGTTCGGCGCACGGCCTCCCGGCGAGCTGCGAAGTACTCCGCGAACTCCTGCTCGTCGCGCTGATCCACGCGGACTCTCTCCGCTCGTCGTGCTTGCACCTACCGGACGGAGCCGGGGTCGCCCACGGTTGCACGCCCTGCGTCCGAGACTTGCGTCACCCCCCATCGTGGTACCGGCGACCGCGCTCGGTAAGGCCTTGCCGCGTGTGATGTGATCCATTCGTGACCCAGCTCGCACCCCTGGACTTCCGGTCCGACACCGTCACCCGCCCCGACGAAGCCATGCGGCGGGCCATGTCCACCGCCGTGGTCGCCGACGACGTGCTCGAACACGACCCGACCATGCTCGCCCTGGAGGAGCGGGTCGCCGACCTGCTGGGCGTGGAAGCGGCCCTGTGGGTGCCGTCCGGGTCGATGGGCAACCTCATCGCGCTGACCGTGCACCTGCGCCCCGGCGACCGCTTCCTCGCCGCGCGCGGCGCGCACGTCCTGGACAACGAGCTGGGCACCGCCGCCTGGATCGCCGGCGGCATGCCGCACCCGCTGGAGTGGGACGCGCCCGGCCGGTTCTCCCCGGACGCCGTGCGCGCGGCGGCCGGCGCGGACGGCCCGTACTACTCGCTGCGCACGACCCTGCTGTGCCTGGAGAACACCCACAACGCGGCCGGCGGCACCGTCACCCCGCCCGACGAGCACGCCCTGCTGGTGTCCGCGGCCCGCGAGACCGGGCTGAAGGTGCACCTCGACGGGGCGCGGCTGTGGAACGCGTCGGTGGCGCTGGGCGTGCCGCCGGCGGCGCTGACCGTGGGCGTGGACACCGTGCAGGTGTGCCTCTCGAAAGGGCTGGGCGCGCCGGTCGGGTCGGTCGTGGCGGGCACGTCGGCGTTCGTCGCGGAGGCGCGGCGGGTGCGCAAGATGCTCGGCGGCGGCGTGCGGCAGGGCGGTGTCCTGGCGGCGGCCGGGCTGGTCGGGCTGGACCGCGTCGACGACCTGGCCGGCGACCACGCCAACGCGCGCGAGCTGGCGCGGGGCCTGACCGAGCTGGGCTGGCAGGTGGTCGAGCCGGAGACCAACATCGTGCTGGCCGGCGTGCCGGACCTGGAGATCACCCTGACCGGCCTGCGCCACCTCGGGGTGTTCGCCGGGCCGATGGCGGGCAAGGTCCGGTTCGTGCTGCACCGGGACGTGACGGCGGAGGACGTGGCGGAGGCGTTGCGGCGGATCGGGTCGGTCAGCTCGTGACCCGGTGGGTGGTGTTCGACTGCGGCAACGTGCCCAGCGCGCCGCACACCGGGCTGGACGCGCAGGCGCGCGTGCCGGGCGCGCCGGAGGACCGGTTCGAGGAGGTGTACTGGAGCTTCCGCCTGGGCTACGACAACGGATGTCCGACCAGGAGCACTGGCGGTCGGTCGGGAAGGCGCTGGACGTCGGAATTCGCCCGGCTGGGCGTGCTCTGGGCGGGCGTGCTCTAGGTGCTGCGGGAAGCGCGGAGTTCGGCGCGCAGTTCGGCCAGCTCCGCCTTCACCGACCGCAGCTCGGCCAGCGTGGCCTCCTCGGCCTCGGCGACCTGGTCCTCCACCCCGCTCAGCCGCTCCACCAGCCAGGACGCGATGGTGCCGGTGATCACGCCGAGCAGCGCGATCCCGCCGATCATCAGCAGCGCCGCGACCAGCCGGCCACCCCAGGTGACCGGGTAGCGGTCGCCGTAGCCGACGGTGGAGATCGTGGTCAGCGTCCACCAGGCGGCGTCGCCGAAGCTCGTGATCGTGGCGTCCGGGTGGTTGCGCTCGGCGTCCAGGACGGCCAGCGACGCGCATAACCCGACCAGCACCGTCACGCCCGTCGCGTACAGGCCGATGCGCTGGCGCATTCTGCCCGCGAACCGCCGATTGAGCACCTTCAGGACGGTGACCAGCCGCAGCACGCGGAGCTGGCGGATCATCGGCAACAACACCGCGAGCAGGTCGAACAGGTGCGTGACGAAGAACCGCCGCTTGTTCACGGCCAGCGTGAACCGCGCCAGGTAGTCCAGCGCGAACACCAGCCACACGGCCCACAGCACGACCTCAAGGGTCAGGTGGAGCCCGTTCGTGGCGCGGTTGTCGAGGACCTGCCAGGCGTAGGCCACGAGGAAAACGACCGCCAACACCGTCAACGGCCACTCGACCCGCCGCTCCCACCGGGCGAGCCGGCGCTCATCACTGTCCAACACCGCCCCATGGTGAACGGGGGGGCAGCCGTTTTCCAGCTAACGAGGCCCGTTGATGCCTTTTCGACCGCTGCTCTTGATCGCCCCGTAGGCGGCCGTGCCGAGGAACAGCACCCCACCGATCACGGCGAGCCAGAACAACCCCTCCACGACCGCACCCACCAGGCTCAGCGCCACCCAGATGGCGAGCAGCCACAGGATTATCTTGACCATGCCCCGTCAACGACCGAGCTGACCTGGGAGTTCCGGCAGCCACGACTTGAGCCGGCGCAACGCCTCGGTCATGTCGTGCGCGCTGCCCGCGAAGGAGAAGCGGACGAACTCGTGGCCGTGGACGGGGTCGAAGTCGATGCCCGGGACGATCGCCACACCGGTGTCGGCGAGCAGCTTGCGGCAGAAGGACATCGAGTCGTCGGTGAGGTGCGAGACGTCGGCGTAGGCGTAGAACGCGCCGTCCGCCGGGGCGATCCGGGTGATGCCCAGGTCGCGCAGGCCGTGCAGGAGGACGTCCCGGTTGTGCCGGTACCCGTCGACCAGCGAGGCGGTGTACGCGTAGGACTCGGGCGTGAACGCCTGGACCGCGGCGTGCTGGGCGAGGGCGGGCGGGCAGAGGGTGAAGTTGCCGGTGAGCCGGTCGGCGGCGGCGCGCAGGTCCGGGGGCAGGAGCAGCCAGCCGAGGCGCCAGCCGGTCATGGCGAAGGCCTTGGAGAACGAGTTGACCACGATGGAGTCGCGTGAGGTCTGCCAGGAGCAGGCGAGCGGGGTGCCGTAGCTGATGCCGTGGTAGATCTCGTCGCTGATCAGCCGGGTGCCGTGGGCCGTGCACCACTGCGCGATGGCTGTCAGTTCGTCGGGGGTGAGCACGGTGCCGGTCGGGTTGGCGGGGCTCGCGACGATCAGCCCGTCCAGCGGGCCGGCGGCGTCGAGCATGTCGACGGTCGGCTGGAACCGGGTGTCGGGGCCGCAGGGCAGCTCGACGACTTCGCAGCCGAGGGCGCGGAGGATGTTCCGGTAGGCCGGGTAGCCGGGTCGGGCGAGGGCCACGCGGGCGCCGGGGTCGAAGGCGGCGAGGAAGGCGAGGAGGAAGGCGCCGGAGGAGCCGGTGGTGATCACGAAGTCGTCGGCGTTGACGTCGAGGTCGTACCGGCGGCCGTAGTGGCCGGCGAGGGCGGTCCGGAGTTCGAGGATGCCGACCTGCTCGGTGTAGCCGAGGGCGTCGTGCCGCAGCGCGTGCTCGGCGGCACGCAGGACGGGCTCGGGGGCGTGGCTGGACGGCTGCCCGGCGGCGAGCGAGACAACGTCCCCATGCGTCCGCTGCCGGTGGGCGGCGGCGGACACGATGTCCATGACGTGGAACGGCGGCACGTCGGCCCGTGCGGCTACACCCAACATGGCCACAGGCTAATCCGCCCAAACCCCCAGCTCCCCGCCCCCCAGCCCCATCCCTTCAGCTCCTTGACCCCGCCGCCCCTCCCACCTCACCAACTCCGCCGCTCGCGCCCCCGTCGCACCCCACCGATTCCGCCGCCCACGTCCCCTCCACCAACTCGACCGCCCCGTTCCACCGGCCGGCTCCGCCGGTTCGGCCGCCCGCGTCTCACCCGCCAGTCGGCTATCCCCGTTCCACCGGCCGGCTCGGGCGCCCCGCCCACCGACCAGTCCGGCCGCTCCCCGTCCGACCCCGCCAGGGCCGCCGTCGCCATCCCACCCCATCACTGAAATTTTTAGTCCACTGAACTAAAAATTTCAGTCGTCTGGAACGGAACGACGGAACGACGGAACGACGGAACGCCGCCGCCGGGATCGCACTTCCGCGACCCGGCAGGGAACGCCGTCGGGTCAGAGATCGTCCAGCAACGCGGTCACGGCCGAGCGCAACGCCGTGGGATCGGTCGGCCCGTGGAAGTCCACGACGTCCGACGCCCGCCTGCGGTTCCCATCGGCGTCCAGCACGGCCGCGCCGAACCGTCCCCGCAGGTCCGCGCCACCGACATGCCCGCCACCCAGCACCGGCAGCAGCCCGACGAGTGCCGCCGCCAGGTCCGACTCGAGTTCGCGGACCGTGACCACGTCACCGGTCAGCACCGCCAGCACCGTCCCGTTGCCCGCGGACGCGGCCAGCGCGCGCACCGCCGACCTGCCGATCCCCAGGCGCAGGTCCGCCGACCGCGGCGGGTTGGCCAACAGCTTGAAAGCCGCGCCCAGCCACGGGTCCAGCTCCGCACCGCGGGCGAGTCCGGCGGCGGTCAGGTCGTGCCACGGCGCGGGTTCGTCCGCCACGTGCAGGACGATCGGCATGGCACCGAGGTCGAGGTGGTCCCAGGCGGTGCGGAACGCGGCGGCGCTCATCGTCGCGGTGGTCACCAGACGTCACTCCCGGCTGACGGCGGGCCGTGGTGCCCGCAGGTGAGTTGACGCGGCGACCGCCGCCCGGGTTCCCGTCAGACCTCGTTGATCAGCTCCCACACGCACGTGGCGAGGCGGGCGTTGTCGATCGGGGTGATGGTCGACCAGCTCCGGCCGTCCGAGCTGGGGCGCACGAGGTGCAGGTAGCGGCCGGTCGGGGTGTCGTGCCACGCGACGACGCGCCGGGCCCGCGCCGGCGGACCGCCGCGCTGCGCCCGTTCCGCACCGAACTGGCCGCGCGTGCCCATGCCGTCGCACATGCCCGCCAGTTCCTGGGCGTCGCTGAGCGGCAACCCGTGCCGTTCGAGGGCGAGCACCAGCTTCTCGGCGTTGCGCCCGGCCTCCTCGGACGCGGCGCGCAGCACCTCGTTCGGAAGGCTGATGGACCGGCCGCGCCCGGCGGGCATCTCACCGGTGACCGACACCGCCGCCTCGGCCAGCGCACTGGCCCGCGACTCGATCAGCCACACCTCGTCGCCGTCCACCACGGCGAGGATCGCCTCCTCGCCGGAGGCGGCGGCCAGGCCCTTGATCTTGCGGCGGTCCACCCAGACCCAGATGTCCACCGCGATCTGGGGGTTGGCCAGCAGGGCGAAGGTGTCCGCCAGTTCGGGGACGAGCCTGCGCCCACCGGCCAGCCCGCGCTGCTCCAGCGACGCCCACGCCTGCTCCACGAACCCCGCCCGTTCGGTGTGCGTGACACCCGGGCTGGGCACGTCGAGGGCGACGTTGCGCCGCTGGAGCCGTTCGGCCTCCCACGCCACGTCGAACTCCAGCGTGGACAGGACGACCGCGTTGCTCACTTCTTCTCGGGCTCGTCGCCGATGACCTGCTGGACGACCATGCGCTCGTCACCGAAGACGTCGTCGGAGTCCACGCCGTACTTGCGGATGTGCTCCGCGTCCTCCTCGCCGTCCTTGCCCCGCGGCGAGGCGGCGGCCTGCATCATCGACCCGGCCCCGGCCTTGCCCGCCGCGGCCCCGGCGGCCGTCCGGTTGCCCGGCACCCGCTCGTCGGGGTCGATCGCGCCGATCGTCGCGGAGATCCCGGCCTTGCCCGCCAACCCACTGGCGCCGGGCACGGCACCCGGCATTCCCGACTTGCCGCCACCGGGCCCCTTGGCCCCGTCCGGCTTGCCCGCACCACCACCGGGCGGCACCGACGTCGGCGAGTTCCGCACGACACGGGCGGCCTTCGCGGTGGTCGCCAGCGTCGTCAACGTCGCACCGGCCGCGAGCCCCAACCCGAGCCCGAGCCCGAGGTGGTTCGACCCGCCGACCTTGCCCGGCAACACCGTCGACGCGCCGGGCGTCGGCACGGAGGTCGTCGGCGGCAACACCCCGGTCGAACCGCCTGGGATCTGCGGCGGCAGCGGAACCTGACCACCACCGGGCACCTGCGGCGTCCCACCGGGCAGACCCCCTGGCACACCGCCCGGCACCTGGCTGATCCCGCCACCGGGCTGCTGCACGGGCGCGACCGGCGTGGCCGCGCTGGAGGCCGTGGTGACCTCGAAGCTCGGCGGCTTGTTCATGCCCTGGTACTGGTTGAGCGAGTCCCGACTGGCGTCGACGTACTGGTCGAACCCGCGGATGACCTGCTCGCGAGCGGCCTGCGTCTCCTTGACCTCTTTGGCGTGGTCGGTCTCGTAGCCGAAGAAGCCGCCGGCGTTGTCCCAGAAGCTGTTCTCGGTGTCACCGCCGAGCTTGGACGCTTCGGGCATCCCGTTGCGGGAGTCGCTGTAGGCGGCGCCCTGGACGGCGGTGGCCTTGGAGTTCTGCTGCCCGGCCTCAGTCCCGGAGGTGGCGACGTCAGCGGTGACCGTCACCTTCTCACCCGCGTTCTCACCGGCCGCACCCACCCAGTCGATCTTGAGTTCCTTGAGCTGGTTGCGCACGGTCTCGTCGACCTGTTCGAGGCTCGCGGCGAGTTCGCGCAGAGCCTGCGAGGCGCGGCTGAACCGCTCAGCCGCGTTGCTCTGGGAGAACTGCTCGAGCAACGTCATCAGGCCGGTGTTGTCCCGGCCCTGGAAACGGTGGTCCTTGAGCTGCCTGAAGTCGGTCACGACATCCCCCTCACTTCAAGGTCGGCAAGGTCGCGAGCGCCAATTCGGCACCCTTGGCGGCGTTCTGGCACATCTGGTCCTGCGAGACTTCACGCCCGATCGGCAGGAACTGCATGAACAACTGCTGGTCGTCCGCGACGTCGACGGAGACCGAGCACTCCACCGACGTGCCGCCCTTGAACGTGACCTGCTTGGCCGGGAACCCGGCGACCTTGGTCGGGGAGACGTCCAGGTTGCCCTGGCCCTTCCAGTAGTCGATCCCCTTGTTCGTGACCAGTTCGATGTTGTATGAGAAGGCGGGCTGGATGCCGGGCCCGGTCAGGTAGCTGCACGCCACCCCGGTCGCGCCCTCGACCAGCTCACCGGTCCGCGAGCGCACCACCGTGGTCCCCAGCTGCTTTTGGTTCTCCGCCGTCAGGGCCTTGCAGGCGTCGAGGCCGTTGAGCTTGATCTCCTTCGGCCGTTCCGACGCCGGAGCCGGCGTGGTGGTCTTCGCCGAACCGGACGTGGTCGTGGCCGCCGTCGGGTTCCCGGTCTCGCCGTTGGTGGTGCACGCGACCAGCGCCACCGCGGCGACACCGATCAGGGCTGCCGCTTTACCGAGCCGCACCGACAGCCCCCATCGCACTGTTGATCTCGTCTTCCGTGTACCCGTACTGGACCGCCACGGCGCGGAGCTGCTCGGCGAGCTGGTTGAGGCTCTTGATGTAGCCGTCGACGCGCGCCGCGTAGGACTCGGAGTGCAGGACCAGGCGGTCGTTCCACGCCTCCGCAATGTCGGCGTTGACCTCATCCAGGCCGCTGGTCTCGATGCGGAGGCCGCGCAACGCGTTGACGTAGGCGAGGGTGAGTTCGTACGACTGTTCCTGGATCACCTTGCCGGCCTTCAGGACGGTGTCCTTGCTGACCTCGAACTTGGCGCCGGGTCCCGGCGAGTTCGCCAGGGTGTCGTTCAGGTGCTTCTCTGCCGCGAACATGTCGCCGACCGCACGCCCGATGGCTCCACCCACGCCGGCGACGGCTCCCAGTAGGCCGTTCTCCTCCACCACGACGTCCATCCCCCGTACGGTCGGTAACGGATCGGTCCCGGTTCGCAGGCTACCAACGTGCGCGTGAACCGGGTCTGAGGTTGGACGAACTCGACCGCCGTCCGGTTCCGACCCGATCGAGGGCATGGCGAAGAGCCCGCCCCCAGCGAGAGCGGGCTCGACCACCAGGACCTACGGGACCTCGATCTCGCCGTTCGCCGCGCGCAACGCGATGTCGGTGCGGTGGTGGGAGCCGGTCAGGTGGACGGCGGACACGCGGCGGTACGCGTCGGCGCGGGCGTCCGACAGCGTCTCTCCGGTGCCGACCACGGACAGCACTCGGCCGCCCGTCGACACCACGGCACCGTCCTCGCGCCGCCGGGTGCCGGCGTGCAGCACGCCCTCCGCCTCGCCGCCCGTCACGACATCCCCCGTCCGGGGACGACCCGGGTAGCCCTCGGCGGCCACCACGACAGTGACCGCGTAGCCCTCGGACCACTCCAGAGCACCGACACCGGACAGCGCACCCGTGGAAGCAGCCAAGAACAGGCCCGCCAGAGGGGTCTTCAAGAGGGCGAGGACGGCCTGGGTCTCGGGGTCGCCGAAACGGCAGTTGAACTCGATGACCTGCGGCCCCGTCGACGTCAGCGCCAGACCCGCGTACAGGAGGCCGGTGAACGGGGTGCCGCGCCGCGCCAGCTCGTCGACCACCGGCTGCACGCACGTCGCCACGATCGTGTCCACCAGATCGGGGGCAGCCCAGGGCAGTGGCGAGTACGCGCCCATCCCGCCCGTGTTCGGACCCGAGTCGCCGTCACCCACCCGCTTGAAGTCCTGCGCGGGCAGCAGCGGGACCACCGACACACCGTCGGTCAGGCAGAACAGGGACACCTCGGGGCCGTCCAGGAAGGACTCCAGCAGCACCGGGTGGCCGTGGTCGAGCAGGGTCATGGCGTGGGCGCGGGCGGTGTCGCGGTCGGAGGTGACCACCACGCCCTTGCCGGCGGCCAGGCCGTCGTCCTTGACCACCCAGCGGGGGCCGAAGTGGGTCAGGGCGGCGTCCAGGCGGGCCGGGTTGTCGACGACCTCGGACGTGGCCGTGGGCACCCCGGCCGCCTGCATGACGTCCTTCGCGAACGCCTTGGAGCCCTCGATGCGGGCCGCCGCGGCGGACGGGCCGAAGCAGGGGATGCCGGCGGCGCGCACGGCGTCCGCCGCGCCCGCCACCAGGGGCTGCTCCGGCCCGACCACGACCAGGTCGGCGTTCCACTCCTTGGCCAACGTGGCGACCGCTGCCGGGTCCCCCACGTCGACACCGTAGGTCTCGGCTGCGCCCGCGATCCCGGCGTTGCCGGGCGCGCAGGCCAGCGCGACGACCGCCGGGTCGCGCGACAGGGCGAGGACAAGGGCATGTTCACGGGCGCCGGACCCGATGACCAGGACACGCACGGTGGGCCAGCCTAGATGACGCAGTGGGTCATCCGCCGAACGCGTCCAGCGAACCGGCGTGCAGCGGGACCGGGTCGGTCATCGCGGCCTTCTCCTTGATGATGTCCTTGGCCGCCGGGTGCACCTTCTCCAGGTCCGCCTTCTTCTCGAAGACGAGCTTGGTGACGGCGCACGCGCTGGCGTCCGGGAAGTCGGCCTTCACCAGCAGCAGGTTCGGCACGACGACGGTCGGGATGTCCGCCGGCTGCCCGTAGGTGGCGGCCGGGATGGTGCCCTTGTCGTAGACCGAGTTGACCTCCTTCAGCTTCTGCAGCTGCGGGGTGATGTCGATGAACTTGACCTCGTCCTTCAGCGACGTGGTGATGTCGGTGATCTGCGCGGTGGGCAGGCCGCCGGACCAGATCAGGCCGTCCAGGCTGCCGTCCTTCATGCCGTCCGCGGTCTTGGCCAGGTCGAGGCGCTGCGCCTGGACGTCCTTCTCCGGGTCGAGGCCGGCGGAGGCGAACAGGCGGTTGGAGATGACCTCGGTGCCGGACTTGGGCGAGCCGGTGGAGATCCGCTTGCCCTTCATGTCCGCGATCGAGTTGATGCCGCTGGACGCGCGCACCAGGACCTGCGTGTAGTTCGGGTACAGGCGGGTCAGCGCCTGGACCTTCTGCGGCTTGCCGTCGAACGCGCCCTTGCCGTTCACCGCGTCGGCGGCGGTGTCGGCCAGCGAGAACGCCATGTCGTAGTCGCCCGCGACGAGCTGCTGGATGTTCTGCACGGACGCGCCGGTCTCGGCCGCGGTGGCCTTGAGCTTGGTGTTGTCGCTGATCAGCTTGGCCAGGCCGCCGCCGACGACGTAGTAGACGCCGCCGGAGTTGCCGGTCGCGATGGTGATCCGACCGTCGGCCGCCTCGCACCCCGCGGTGTCCGAGCCGGTGCCCGTTGCCTCGCGCTTGCCGCCACAACCGGCGGCGACGAGCGCCACCGCCAGGACGGCGACGGGGACCTTCCAGCTACGCATGGTGTTCCTTTCGCATCTTCGGCAGGAGCAGGTGCACGGCCACCGCGGCGACGAGGAACCCGATGCCGACGGCGATCGTGACCGGTTGCAGGTAGAGCAGGGCGATGGCGGCGGGAGCGCACAACAACCGCTCGGGCCAGGCCGCTTCGCGGATCAGCCAGCCGCCGGTGAGCACGGCGAGCGCCGCGACCCCCAGCGCCGAGGCGGCGAAGACCCAGAGCGAGTCCAGCGACGACGTGCGCAGCAGCAGGGCCGCGCCGTCCTCGGTGAGCACGAACGCGAGCGGCACGAGGAACGCGGGCAGCGTGTACTTCCACGTCCGCCACATCGTCTTCATGACGTCGCCGCCGGTGATGGCGGCGGCGGCCACCGCGGCGAGCGCCGTCGGCGGCGTCACCTCGGACAGCACCGCGTAGTAGAAGATGAACATCGCGGTCTCTTCACGGGCCACGCCCAGCTCCACCAGCGCGGGCCCGATCACGACCCACGAGATGATGAAGGACGCGGTCACCGGCACGGCGAGCCCGAGCAGGCTCACCGCGACCGCGGCCAGCACGACGGTCACGAACAGCACGACCGACGGGTTGTCCGAGATCAGCCCCGCGATGTCGACCAGCGCGGCGGCCAGTTCCTGCCCCAGCCCGGTCTTGGTGATGGTCGAGGTGATCACGCCGGCCGCCGCGCACACCGCGATCACCGGCAGCGCGCTGCGCACCCCGGTCGACAGCGAGTCGAGGATGGTCCGCCCCCAGGTACGGACATCCCCCTTGTGCGCGATCAACGCGAACAAAGCCGCGACCCCCGACGCGTACACCACGGCCCGGAAGACCGGGATGTCCAGCGCGAGGAAGACGACGATCACACCGAGCGACAGGAAGTGGTACCCGCCGCGCTTGAGCAGCACCCACGGGCTGGGCGCGTCGATGTCCACGGGCTTGGCCCCGAACCGCCGCGCGTCGATCTCCACGGCGAGGGCGATGCCCAGGTAGTACAGGAGGGTCGGCAGGATCGCCCAGATCAGCACCTGCAGGTAGGAGGTCTCCAGGTACTCGGCGATGATGAACGCCGCCGCGCCCAACGTGGGCGGCGACAGGATCGCCCCGATCCCGGACGCGGCCAGCAACCCGCCCGCGCTCTCCTTGGGGTACCCGGCCTTCTTCAGCATCGGCCAGGTGACCGCGCCCAAGGAGACGGTCGTGGCCGTGCCCGACCCGGACACCGTCCCCAGCAGGAACCCGGCGGTCGCCGCCGTGCGCCCCGGCGCGGTCCGCGACTTGCGGAACGCCGAGAAGCTGATGTCCACGAAGAACGTCCCGGCCCCCGACGCGTTGAGCACCGCGCCGTAGATCGTGAACAGCACGATGTACGTGGCGGCGACGTCCAACGGCGTCCCGTAGAACCCGGTCGCGTCGTTGTAGAACCCGTTGATGATCTGCGCGAAGTCGACACCCGCGTGCGAGATCGCCCAGGCCGGCGGCAGGTACCCGCCGTAGTAGGCGAACCCGATGAACCCGAGGCACACCACCGGCAGAACCCAGCCGGTGGTCCGCCGACAGGCTTCGAGGACCAACACGAGCAGGATCGACCCGGCGATGACGTCCAGGTCCGTCAACTGCCCCTGCCGGTCGAGGAACGCGTCGAACCCCCCGAACAACGGGTAGGCCCCGACCGCGAACGCCAACACGGCGAACGTCCAGTCCAACGGCCCGGGATCGTCCGCCCCACCCTTGCGCGGCCGGTAGCAGAGGAACACCAACGGCAACGTGACGGCGAGGAAGATCACCAGGTAGTACTGCCCGCCCTTGGCGAACGGCCAGAACACCTGCTTGAGCACCAGCAGGGCCACCAGCAACCCGGCGACCCAGATGCCCAGCTCCCACCGTCGCGACAACGACCGCGAGGGCCGTTCCTCGTCGTACTCGGCGATCAGCTCGGCGACATCAGCCTGTGGCTTCGTCGACACGCGCACTCCTTCGTGTCGCGCAGGGATCATGCGCCCCAGAAGCTACTTGTGGTCGCTCTCACAGCCATAGACCCACCATCTAAAGGGACTGTAAAGACCTCCACCAGCCCCGCGCTGAACCGATCATCCACGTTCACACAGGCGGGCGGCATACGATGCATTTCGGTGCGCAGCGCCGGTGGGCAGGGCCGCCGAGGAGGGCACAGCGCAACGCCCCCGTAGTTGTAGTTGTATCCATCCTTAACGACCTGCCCGCCGGCGAGGCGCTTGTGATCTTTTGAACTTGAAAAGCTTTAAAAGCGCCCCGCCGGCGGGCTGACCACTGATGAGGGAGGGAAGCGCATCGGTTCCCCTGGGCTGGGGGCCCTACCAAAAACCGCCGCTGCGCGGACAAAAGCACTCGCCGCTGAGACGGGGGTGTTCGTGCGGTGCGGAGGAGTTTCTCGTTTTCGGCGCAGCGAAAAAGAAGGCCGCTTGCGCCGGTGGGCGACGTGTCGAAACTTGGCGGGATTCCGCGTCAAAGGTCAAAACTGAGGACCGATCGTCCGTACCCGATTAGACCACTCGGCCGTCCTCATAGCATCAGCGCCAGTCCTCGCCCGGCTCGAACGACTTCATCACCGGGTGCCCCTCCCCGTGGAAGTGCGCGGTCGCGTGGCGTCTCGGGCTGGAGTCGCAGCACGCCACGTGGCCGCAGGTCAGGCACATCCGCAGGTGGGCCCAGTTGTGTTCGCCCGAGGCGAGGCAGTCGGCGCAGCCGTCGGTCGTGTCGGGGGACACCGTCCGGGGCAGGGTGGCCAGGTGAGGACAGGTCATGGCGGCCATCATCACGCAAGATTGCGCCATGCACGGACCGGGACTCCTGCTCCTCCTCGTCGGCGCGTTGCTGGTCACGGCCGGGGCCAAGCGGCTCGGGTGGTCGGCGCCGCTCGTCCTCGTGGCCGTCGGGCTCGCGGTGTCGTTCATCCCGGGACTGCCGGAGTTCGCGCTGGAACCCGAGCTGATCCTGGTGCTGGTCCTGCCGCCGCTGCTCTACTCGGCGGCGCTGGACAGCTCGTACCACAACTTCCGGGCCAACCTGCGGCCGATCGGGCTGCTCGCGGTGGGTCTGGTGATCGCGACGACGATCGGCGTGGGGTGGGTGGCGCACCTCGCCCTGCCGGAGTTGTCCATCCCGGCCGCGCTCGTGCTGGGCGCGGTGGTGGCGCCGCCGGACGCGGTGGCGGCGGTGGCGATCGGGCGGCGGCTCAACCTGCCGCGGCGGACGATGACGCTGCTGACCGGTGAGAGCCTGATCAACGACGCGACGGCGCTGACCGTCTACAAGGTCGCGGTCGCGGCGACGCTCGGGGTCACGGCCACCTGGGTCGACGGGTTGCGGACGTTCGTGATCGCCGCGGGCGGCGGTGTGCTGATCGGGTTGGCCATCGGGATGGGGGTCCGGTGGGTCCGCACCCGGCTCGACGACGGCGTGATGGAGAGCGCGCTGGGCCTGTTGGTGCCCTTCGGCGCGTACCTGTTCGCCGAGGAACTGGGCTCGTCCGGTGTGCTCGCCGTGGTGGTGGCCGGGCTCTACATCGGTCACTACGCGCCGCGCAGCTCGTACTACACCCGCCTCCAGGACACGGCCGTGTGGCGCTCGGTCGACGTGCTGCTGGAGTCGTTCGTCTTCGCGTTGATCGGTCTCCAGCTGAAGACGACCGTGGCCGACGTGGACGTGACCTCCGGGCTGGTCGTCGCCGCCGCCTGGATCTTGGCGGCCACGATCCTGATCCGGTTCGTGTGGATGTACCCGGCCGCGTACGTCCCGCGCTTCCTGTCCCCGCGCATCCGCGCCCGTGAGAAGGCACCGGGCTGGCGTGGGATCACCGTGTTGTCCTGGGCGGGTATGCGGGGCGTGGTCTCCTTGGCCGCCGCGTCCGCGTTGCCGCTGGACCTCCCCGGTCGGGACCTGATCGTGTTCTGCGCGTTCGTGGTCACCGTCGGCACCCTGCTGCTCCAAGGCCTCACCCTGCCGTGGGTCATCCGGAAGCTGGGCTTCCACGGCGACGAGGAGCGTGCGGACGCCCTGGCGGAGGCCCAGGTGCAGCACGCCGCCGCGCAAGCCGCCGTGGCCCGCCTGGACGAACTGATCGGCGAGGGCGACCGCACCCCCGACCACATCGTCGAACGGCTGCGCGTGCTGGCCGAGCACCGCGGCAACGCGGCCTGGGAACGCCTGGGCCGTCAGGAGGAGGAAAGCCCGGCCGCGTCCTACCGCAGGCTGCGCCGGACCATGCTGGAGGCCGAACGGCAGGTCTTCATCGAGGCCCGGGACGGCGGGCGGATCGACGACGAGGTCCTGGTCCGGGTGCTGCGCGAGTTGGACCTGGAGGAAGCGGCCATATCCCGTGAGTGACGACCCACCACGCATTCACCGTGACGCCGCCTTCCCTTCACCCTACGGTGACCGGGAGGTCGCGGTGCGCAACGAGGCTGCGCCGCGTCTGGTTCGCGAACAGGGAGGTCGGCGATGGTGCGGACGAGGATCGTCGGGGCGGCGCTCGCGGCGCTCGCGGTGGCCGGGGTGGTGACCGTGTCGTCGGCGTCGGCGCAGGGCGACGTGGCCGGGGCGCACAAGCCGAAGGGTCCGATCGTCATCGGGCACCGGGGGGCGTCGGGCTACCGCCCGGAGCACACGCTGGCGGCCTACGAGCTGGCCGCGCGCATGGGCGCGGACTACGTCGAGCCCGACCTGGTGTCCACTAAGGACGGTGTGCTGGTCGCCCGGCACGAGAACGAGATCGGCGGCACCACGGACGTCGCCGCCAAGCCGGAGTTCGCCGGCCGCAAGACCACCAAGGTCATCGACGGCGCGTCGATCACCGGCTGGTTCACCGAGGACTTCACGCTCGCGGAGCTGAAGACGTTGCGCGCCAAGGAGCGCATCCCGGAGATCCGCCCGCGCAACACCCTCTACGACGGCCGCTACGAGGTGCCGACCCTCCAGGAGGTCATCGACCTATCCCGCCGGCTGTCCCGCGAACTGGGCCGCGACATCGGCATCTACCCGGAGACCAAGCACCCCACGTACTTCCAGGACATCAAGCTCGCCCTGGAGCCGAAGCTGGTCGACGTGCTCAACCGCAACGGCCTCAACCGGCACAACGCCAAGGTCTACGTGCAGTCCTTCGAGGTGGCCAACCTCAAGGAGCTGCGCAAGTCCCTGCGCGTCCCGCTGGTGCAGCTGATCAACGCCTCCGGCGCGCCGTACGACTTCGTGAAGGCCGGCGACAAGCGCACCTACAGCGACCTGGTCACGCCGGACGGCCTGCGCGAGATCCGCACCTACGCCAACGGCATCGGCGCGGCCAAGGACCGGATCATCCCGCGCAACGCGGCGGGCTTCCTCCAGACCCCGACCACCCTGGTCCGCGACGCCCACACCCGCGGCCTGATCGTGCACGCCTGGACGTTCCGCAACGAGAACGCGTTCCTGCCGGCCGACTACCGCACCTCGACCGACCCGGCCGCGTACGGCCGCGCCTTCGAGGAGTACGCGAAGTTCTACGCGACCGGCCTGGACGGCCTGTTCGCCGACCACCCGGACACCGCCGTCGAAGCCCGTTCAGCCCGTTGACGTGAGCACCGGCGCGGCCTGCCCGACCCCGAGCAGGCCGCGCCAACTCCGGCCGAACCCCTTCGCCGAACCAGCAAGCCCCTTCCAGGTGCGGGTACCCGGACAGCACGAACTCCTCGACCCCCACCGCGTGGTACTCCTCGACCAGGTCCGCGACCTCGGCGTGGCTGCCCACCAGGGCCGTTCCCGCCCCGCCGCGCACCAGCCCGATCCCGGCCCACAGCCCCGGGTGCACCTCCAGCCCGCGCACCCCGTCACCCAGTGACCCGCCGTGCAGGGCCGGCCCCCGCTGCTGCCCCACGGACTGGCTCTCCCGGAGCTGCGCCCGCGCCACCTGCCGCGGGTCCGGCGGCTCCCACAGGTCGGCGTGAGCACGCCCTCGAACCCGTTGCGCTCGGCCGCGACCGCGACCTGCTCCAGGTAGTCGATCTCCGCGTCACGCGGCGCCGGACCGCCCTGGGTCTTGTTGGCGTGGAAGCGCTCGACGACCGTGCGTCCGTCGCCGGACGTGGGCAGGAACCAGTGCAGGACCACCGACACCAGGAACCAGTGCAGGACCACCGACACCAGGACCAGTGCAGGACCACCGACACGACGAACCTCCCGGCGGGACAGGCGAAAACCCGGGTTTTCGCCTGTCCTGCCGGGAGGCGTCAACGCGTCCCGGATGCCGACAACGGCTCTGTCCGCGCCAGAATCAGGCCAGGCGGATCAGGCGAGCATGTCGTGGCGCACGATCGTCTGGTCGCGGCCCGGGCCGACGCCGATCGCCGAGATCCGGGCGCCCGAGATGGACTCCAGGTGCTCGACGTAGGCGCGCGCGTTGGCGGGCAGCTCCTCGAACGTGCGGCAGTGGCTGATGTCCTCGAACCAGCCCGGCAGCTCCTCGTAGATCGGCACGGCGTGGTGCACGTCGGTCTGCGTCATCGGCATCTCGTCGACGCGCTCGCCGTCGATCGTGTAGCCCACGCACACCGGCACCTTCTCCAGGCCGGACAGCACGTCGAGCTTGGTCAGGAAGTAGTCGGTGATGCCGTTGACCCGCGAGGCGTAGCGGGCGATCACCGCGTCGAACCAGCCGGTGCGCCGCGAGCGGCCGGTGGTGACGCCGAACTCGCCGCCGGTCTTGCGCAGGTGCTCGCCCATCTCGTCGTTCAGCTCGGTCGGGAACGGACCGGAGCCGACGCGGGTGGTGTAGGCCTTGAGGATGCCGATCACGGTGGTGATCCGGGTCGGGCCGATGCCCGAGCCCGCGCTGGCGCCGCCCGAGGTCGGGTTGGACGACGTGACGAACGGGTAGGTGCCGTGGTCGACGTCGAGCAGGGTGCCCTGCGAGCCCTCCAGCAGCACCGTCTCGCCGCGCTCCAGCGCGTTGTTGAGCAGCAGGCGGGTGTCGGCGATGCGGTCGGTGAACTTGGCGCCGTGCTCCAGCACCGCGTCCACGACCTGCTCGGGGTCCAGCGCCTTGCGGTTGTAGACCTTGACCAGCACCTGGTTCTTGAAGTCCAGGGCGGCCTCGACCTTCTGCCGCAGGATCTTCTCGTCCAGCAGGTCCTGCGCGCGGACGCCGACGCGGGCGATCTTGTCCTGGTAGCACGGGCCGATGCCGCGGCCGGTGGTGCCGATCTTGGCCTTGCCCAGGTAGCGCTCGGTGACCTTATCGATCGCCACGTGGTAGGGCATGATCAGGTGCGCGTCGGCGGAGACCAGCAGGCGCGAGGTGTCCACGCCCTGGTTCTCCAGGCCCGCCAGCTCCTCCAGCAGCACGCCGGGGTCGACCACGACACCGTTGCCGATGACGCTGGTCACACCGGGCGTGAGGATGCCGGAGGGGATGAGGTGGAGGGCGAACTTCTTGCCGTCGGGCAGCACGACGGTGTGACCGGCGTTGTTGCCACCCTGGTAGCGCACCACCCACTGGACCCGTTCGCCGAGCAGGTCGGTCGCCTTGCCCTTGCCCTCATCGCCCCACTGGGCGCCGATCAGCACTACGGCCGGCATGTGAAACTCCAAGCGGTTCGACGGGTCAAGAGCGTGACGGGCCAGCCGTCACTTGCCGGTGGTTGAGGGTAGACCAGGAGATGAACGTGCGCGGAATCGTGTTGGCCTGCGGAAACTCGCAGTCGCCAATGATCACGGACGGTGACCGTTTCGAGGTGCGCGTGGTGGGTGCGCGCCCGGGAAAGGCCGAGGTAGACCCGGTTCTGGCCGAATTGGGTGACCGACGTCTCATCGTCCACGGTACGGACGCCGACCTCAACGCGGTCGTCCTGCGCCTGCTGCGCACCGAGCGCCTCGCCGAGGTCCCGGTGGGCTACGTCCCGGCGTCGCCGTCCTCGGACGTGGCCCGCCTGTGGCACCTGCCCACCGACCCGGGCCGCGCCCTCGACCTCGCCCTGTCCGGTGAGGCCGACCGGGTGTCGCTCGTCCGGGACGACGTCGGCGGCGTGCTCGTCGGCCTCGGCTCGCTGGGCCCGGTGCGCGGTGTCGGCTACGCGGACGACACGGTCGTGCTGCGCGGCCAGGCGAGCCGCATCGAGGTGACCCCGGACAACGAACTGGGCCTCGCCGTGAGCGTCGTCCACAAGCGCCTCTTCACCAAGAAGGTGAAGACCACCGCCGGCCGCGCGTTCCAGCTCGGCTGCTTGCCCGTCCAGGTGAACCTCGACGGCATCGCGCACCCGCGCCCGATGAACAAGTGGACCTGGTACCGCCACACGGAGGATCTTCGCCTGGTGCGCGGATTGCGGTAACAAAGGGTTTTCCCTTCCGCCACAAGGGGGTCACCCGAAAGCATTGTGACGGCCGAACAATTGGCCCAAGGTAATTCCGACAGCTTCCAACTAGGAAGGTCGGAATTATGTCAACGGTCAACAAAGCCGCGCGTTTTTCGATCCCCCTGCTCCTGGCTGGTGCACTCACCCTCGGCCTGACCGCCCCCGCCCAGGCCACTCCGCCCGACATCCCCAGCGCCTCCACGGCCAACGCCGAACTGGCCGCGCTGACGGTCGCCGCCGAGGGCTCGATGACGGGCTACTCGCGCGACAAGTTCCCGCACTGGATCACCATCTCCGGCACCTGCAACACCCGCGAGACGGTCCTCAAGCGCGACGGCACGAACGTGGTGACCGACTCGTCCTGCGCCGCCGTCTCCGGCCGCTGGTACAGCCCGTACGACGGGGCGACCTGGTCGGCGGCGTCGGACGTCGACATCGACCACATCGTGCCGCTGGCCGAGGCGTGGCGCTCCGGCGCGTCCTCGTGGACCACGTCCCGCCGCCAGTCCTTCGCCAACGACCTGTCCGGCCCGCAGCTGATCGCGGTGACCGACAACGTCAACCAGGCCAAGGGCGACCAGGACCCGGCCCTGTGGAAGCCGCCGCTGACCTCGTACTGGTGCACGTACGCGAAGATGTGGGTACACACCAAGTACCGGTGGGGCCTGAACGTGAACTCCGCCGAGAAGTCCGCGTTGCAGTCGATGCTCGGAAGGTGCTGATGGCCGACTACTCGTCCCCTTTCACCGCGGGCCCCGGCGGCGTGATGACCGATGAAGTCGGCGTCATCACCGGCGAATTGGAATTGCGCACCACCTTCGCCAACGGGGTGGTCCGCGCGAAGGTCCGCTACGAAGGCGCAGACGAGTGGTACGCCATCACGGGCGCTTCCTGCCGCTTGGCCGATCAACGCGATCACGCGGCCGTCCACCAGGTCCTGCTGGGCGTGTTGAACCGCCCGCTCGGCTGACCCGCCGGGGGCATCGCGGTGCCCCCGGCGCTTCAGCTCTCGCTCTTGCGGGTCAGCTTCAGCTCTCGCTCTTGCGGGTCAACGGGGGCAGCGCCTCGGCCGCCTCCGCCCGGGTCAACCCGGTGGCCTGCAACAGGTCCACCGCCACCGACCGGACCTGGGCCAGCACCACCTTGGTGGAGAAGCCCTCCCCGCCCAACTGCCGGGCCGTGGCCACCGCCGCCGCGTCCCGCACCGCCGCCCGAGCCCGCTTCGGTTCCTCGCCCCGGGCCAGTTCGGCCCGCAAGATCTCCACCGCGGACGCGTACTGCCGCAACACGTCCGGCAGCACCACGGGCATCTTCTCGTTGTCCCGCAACGCCGCCAGCGCCCGGCGGGCGAGCACCCTGGTGTTGCGCAAGGCGTAGTCCACGGGTGCCGCGACGGCCTCGTACCGGGCCAGGTCACCGCGACTGCGCCACCGGATCGGCGCGATGGTCGCGATCTCGCCCCCGGTCTGCAACGCGGTCTTGAAGTCGTCGACGGCCTCCTGGCTGCCGCGCAGCTTCGCCAGGACGCCGGCGGCCTGCACCGCGTCGCCGTCCGCCACCGCGTCCGCGACCCCGCGCAACGCCGTGGCCAGCTCGCCGAACACGGCTTTGCCCTGCCGGTGCGCCACGGTCAGCGGGTTGGCCGGCAGCAGCGCCGTCACGGCCAACCCGACCAGCCCGCCGACCAGCGCGTCCACCATCCGGTCGAGCCCGCCGCCGGCGCTGGGCGGCAGCAGGGTCGCCACCAGCACGGCCGACGACCCGGACTGCAAGGCGATCACCGCGCCGCCGTCGAGCAGCACCGCGGTAGACATGGCCAGCGCCACGACCAGCGCGATCTGCCACGGCCCGGAGCCGATCACGGAGATCAGGACGTCGCCGACGCCGACCCCGACCGACACCCCGACGACCAGCTCCACGACCCGCCGCAGCCGCTGCCCGAGCGACACGCCCAGGCACACCACGGCGGCGATGGGCGCGAAGAACGGGTGCGCGTGGCCGACCACGGACGTGGCGACGAACCACGACAGCCCGGCGGCCAGCGCGGCCTGCACGATCGGCAACGCCGTGCTCTGCCACCGCTTCAGCCGACGCGCGACCTCGCCCCGCACCCGCCCACCGGCAGTCCCGCCACCGGACCCTGCGGCCGAACGGCCACCGGACGCACCGGCAGGACCGTTACCGGAACCGCCGGCGGACCCGTCGGCTGCCGGAGCACCCACGTGCCCGACCCGTCGTCAGGAAAGGCCGAGGGCGGCCGGTGCGGCCGGATCGCTGTCGGCGAGGAACTTCTTGCAGCGCTCGTACTCCTCGGTCTCGCCGATCTCGTCGGCCGACCGGGCCAGCGCCGCCAGCGCGCGCAGGAAGCCCTGGTTGGCGCGGTGCGACCACGGCACGGGACCGAAGCCCTTCCAGCCGGCGCGGCGCAACTGGTCCAGGCCGCGGTGGTAGCCGGTGCGGGCGAAGGCGTAGCCGGCGATCGGGTCGCCGGTCTGCAACGCCCGTTCGGCGAGCAGTGCCCACGCCTCGCTGAAGTCGGGGTAGGCGCGGACGATCTTGGCCGGGTCGGTGCCCGCCTCGGCGGCGGCCTGCGCCTCGGGCCGGTCGGGCAGCAGCGTCGGGTCAGGACCGAGCAGGTTCTCCATGCGCTCAGGATAGGAATACCCGGACCACGGTAGCGACCAGTGCCAGCACGAGCGCCGACACGACCACCCCGGCGACGACCTTCTTGCCCATCCCACCACTCCTCGCGCTCTCAGCGAACTCTCAGGCCCGCACTGTTCCGCGTTCCCCCGAGCAGAGCAACGAGCATCACCCTTTCGCGCTAACCGAACGGCAAATGTGCTGGTCGCCACCACCCCTTAGGGGACAAATCGGTAAAGACCAGGGTGGACCCGGCTTCCCGACCGTCCAGCTGAGACGCATCATGTCCGGGTGAAAACGGGGGTAACCGAACGCGTCGCGCAGTTCCGCGACCAGTACTGGGAGCGGGGCGAGCCGGGGCGCCGGACCCCGCCGGCGCTCGCCGCCGGCCTCTACAAGCTCTGGCTGTGGGGCCTGCTGTTCAAGCTCATCGGGTCGTCGTGGGACGTCGCGTGGCACTTCAAGTGGCTGCGCGACGAACTCGCCCCGCCGCACGTGATCAACACCGTCGGCACGGTGATCGTGGTCGGCCTGACGATCTTCCACACCTACACCGGCTACGGCGCGGACAAGACCGCGTTGCGCCTGATGCAGTGGGGCACCGGGATCTTCCTGATCGCGCTGCCGATCGACCTGATCAACCACCGGATCAACGGCCTGGACATCACGTCCTGGAGCGGTTCGCACGCCCTGCTCTACCTGGGCACCGCGATCATGCTCGCGGGCGCGCTGCGCGGGTTCGCGCGGCAGACCGGGCCGGGCCGGTGGCGGCTGTTCGGCCTCGCCGCGCTGTGGTTCTTCTTCCTGGAGAACGTGTGGTTCCCCAACCAGCACCAGGAGTACGGGGTGCTGGAGATCGCGTCGTGGGACCGCGGCGACCCGTACGCGGAGCCGATCCTGCTCCAGTTCGCCGCCGACCAGATCGGCCGGCCGGTGGACCGCGAGTCGATCGTGCAGTTCTCGCTGCCCATCCCGGACTGGGTCTACCCGGTGTGGGGCCTGATCGCCGCCGCGCTGGTGCTCGTGGTGGCGCGGCGCAGCATCGGTCGGCGGTGGGCCGCGACGGCGGTGGCCGCCGGGTACGTGGCGTACCGGTGCCTGATCTGGCCGCTCCTGGCGGGCGCGGACTTCCCGCTGTCGACGGTGCCGCTGTTCCTCGTGCTGGTCGGTCTCGCGGTGGACGCCGCGCACCTGGGCCGGGTGCCCGAACCGGTCACGGCCGTGCTCGGCGCGGCGGCGGTGACCGGCTTGGGCTACGGCGGGATCTGGGTGCTCCAGCAGGTCGACGCGGCGCCGCCGATCCTGTTCCCGTCCGCGGCGGTGACGTTCGTGCTGCTCGCGGCGCTGTGGACGGCCGCGGGTCCGGCGGGCCGCAGGATCGGGGTGGGGTTGCCCCCACTGCGGTCCCGGGTGGCGGCCTGATTCTTCGCGCTCCCGAATCCCCCGAAGATCGTTCGTGTCGTTACCGACCGATCTCCGGGGATTTTCTTTCATGAGTGGACGTTTCCGCCGCCCGCTGCGCGCCGTGGTGGCCGCGGCCGTGGTGCTGGGCCTCGTCACCGCCACCGCCGCCACCGCCACCGCCTCGACTTCGACCGCCGACGTGCACCGGGCCGCGCAGCGGTGGGTCGAGGCGGGCGCGCCGGGCGTGGCCGTGCGGATCGACGACGGCCGGCGGACCACCGAGCTGGTCCGCCAGAACTCGTGGTCGCGCCGGGACCACCGGCTCCGCCTCGGCGACGAGTACAAGTTCGCCTCGAACACCAAGGTCGTCACCGGTGTGCTGGTGCTCCAGCAGGTCCAGGAGGGCCGGCTGAGCCTGGACGACCCGGCCGACAGGTGGCTGCCGCAGATCCCGGACGGCATCACCGTGCGCATGCTGCTGAACCAGACCAGCGGCCTGTTCGACTTCCTCAACGACCCGCGCCTGACGCCCATGCTGCTGGGCCGCGACACCAAGCGCTGGTCGCCGCGGGACCTGCTGGACGTCGCGTTCGAGCACCCGCCGCTGTTCCCGCCCGGTGAGCGCTGGAACTACAGCAACACCAACTACATCTCGCTCGGCGTGATCCTGGAAGCGGTGTCCGGCAAGCGTTACGCGGACCTCGTGCAGGAGCGGATCATCGACCGGCTGGGTATGAAGGACACGTACCTCAGCGACGGCAACGGCTTCCGCGGCCGGCACGCCCACGGCTACGAACCCGACGCCGCGCACCTCGGCCCGCTGCTGCCGCCCGGCACGCCCGTCGGCGACGGCTTCGCCGGTCCGCGGCTGCACGAGCACGTGCAGACCGAGGGCATCGACCTGTCGGCGTCGTGGGCGGCCGGCGGGCTGATCTCCACCGCCGAGGAGTGGCCGAAGTTCCTGCGCGCCCTGTTCGGCGGGCAGCTGCTGCCCGCGGAGCTGCTGGCGGAGATGAAGCAGGCCGTGCCGCAGGGCAACGGCGACGGCTACGGCCTGGGCCTGATGGAGATCAACAC
Source organism: Actinosynnema sp. CA-248983 (assembly GCA_050954585.1). GTDB lineage: Bacteria > Actinomycetota > Actinomycetes > Mycobacteriales > Pseudonocardiaceae > Actinosynnema. The sequence goes on from CP191863.1 coordinate 8,589,888, forward strand.
GCCGTGCGGCACGGTGTGGGGCCACTCGGGCGGCTTCCCCGGCTACCGCAGCCACAACTACGTCGACGCGACCGGCACCCGCACGGTGACCGTCCTGGCGACCACGATGTTCAAGCTGTACGCCCCGGAGGCGGCGAAGGCGCAGAGGGAGATGGTGAACACCGCCGTCTGCAAGCTGTACGGCCGCTGACATGCCACAACGGCCCCTCCCGATTCACCCGGGAGGGGCCGTTGTTCACTCGGAAGACTCAGCCGGCGATCATCCGACCGGAGGACTTCAGGTGCTCGCACGCCTGCGCGATGCGGGCGGCCATGCCCTGCTCGGCGGCCTTCAGGTAGGACCGCGGGTCGTAGGCCTTCTTGTTGCCCACCTCGCCGTCGACCTTCAGCACGCCGTCGTAGTTGCCGAACATGTGCGCCGCGATCGGACGGGTGAACGCGTACTGCGTGTCCGTGTCGATGTTCATCTTGATCACGCCGTACGAGACCGCTTCGTGGATCTCCTCCAGCAGCGAGCCCGAGCCGCCGTGGAAGACCAGGTCGAACGGCTTGGAGCCGGCCGGCAGGCCCAGCTTCTCGGCCACGACCTCCTGGCCCTGCTTGAGGATCTCCGGGCGCAGCTTCACGTTGCCCGGCTTGTACACGCCGTGCACGTTGCCGAAGGTCGCCGCGACCAGGTAGCGGCCCTTCTCGCCGGCGCCGAGGGCGTCCACCGTCTTCAGGTAGTCCTCGGGGGTGGTGTAGAGCTTCTCGTTGATCTCGGCGACGACGCCGTCCTCCTCGCCGCCGACGACGCCCACCTCGATCTCGAGGATGATCTTCGCCTTGGCCGCGAGGTCGAGCAGCTCGGTCGCGATCTTGAGGTTCTCGTCCAGCGGCACCGCCGAGCCGTCCCACATGTGGGACTGGAACAGCGGGTTCAGGCCGCGGTCGACGCGCTCCTGGCTGATCGCCACCAGGGGCCGGACGTAGCCGTCCAGCTTGTCCTTGGGGCAGTGGTCGGTGTGCAGCGCGATGTTCACCGGGTACTTCTCGGCGACGACGTGCGCGAACTCCGCGAGCGCCACCGCGCCGGTGACCATGTCCTTCACCTTGGTGCCCGAGGCGAACTCGGCGCCGCCGGTCGAGATCTGGATGATCCCGTCGCTCTCGGCCTCCGCGAAGCCGCGCAGCGCCGCGTTGAGCGTCTCGGACGAGGTGACGTTGATCGCGGGGTAGGCGAACTCGTTCGCCTTGGCGCGGTCAAGCATCTCGGCGTAGACCTCAGGGGTTGCGATGGGCATCGGTGGTCCTCCTCGGGTGCCCGGAACGCGGTGTCGGGGGCATCCTACGGCCACGCCCCGGCGGGAGAAGTCGATCACCGGCATAGTGGGGGTATGGCGATCGCACGGTGGAACGGCGAGATCATCGCCGAGAGTGACGACACGGAGATGGTGGAGGGGAACCACTACTTCCCCCTGGAGTCGGTGCACGCCCACTACCTGAGGCCGTCGGACACCACTTCGGTGTGTCCGTGGAAGGGCACCGCGAACTACTACGACCTGCACGTCAACGGCAAGGACAACCCGGACGCGGTCTGGTACTACACCGAACCGAAGGAAGCGGCGACCAACATCAAGGGCCGCGTCGCGTTCTGGCGCGGCGTCGAGGTGACCGACTAGTCCACCGGGTCTGGGGGCGGCCTGCCCTCCGGCACTTTTGTGCCGAACGGCGGGTTCCGCTCTTCCGGTGGTCGACCGGCTGACCTGCGAGTTGGCGACCGGCGGCGTGGTCTTGCCCGATCAATGGGTTGGGCTGCGCCCCCGGTTTCCATTGTCCCACGAGGTACCGACAACCAGGGCCGAGCGCCCCCTGGGGCTCATTGTCCCAGGGGGCGCCGACAATTCACCCGATCCGGGCGGCGGTCACCCGAAGCGGGCCGGGGTCACCCGAACCCGGCTGCGGCGGCGGTCATCCGCAGCGGGCTGCGGTGGCGGTCATCCGAAGTGGGGTGGCGGTTACCCGAACCCGGCTGCGGCAGCGGTCATCCGAACCCGGCTGCGGCGGCGGTCATCCGCAGCGGGCCGCGGCGGCGGTCATCCGAAGTGGGGTGGCGGTTACCCGAACCCGGCTGCGGCAGCGGTCATCCGAACCCGGCTGCGGCGGCGGTCATCCGCAGCGGGCTGCGGCAGCGGTCATCCGAACCCGGCTGCGGCGGCGGTCAGTCGGCGAGGGCGGCGGCCAGGTCCTTGAAGGCGGGTGAGGTGTCCTTGTTGTCGCCGAGGAGTTGGATCGAGACGTGGTCGGCGCCGGCGTCCACGTGGGCGCGCAGGCGGTCGGCGACGCGGTCGGCCGGGCCCCACGCCACCACGGCGTCCACCAGGCGGTCGCTGCCGCCGTCGCGGAGGTCGTCCTCGGTGAAGCCGTTGCGGAGCCAGTTGTTGGTGTAGTTCTCCAACCGGAGGTACAGGGCGAGGTTGGCGCGGGCCGCCGCGCGCGCCTTGGCCGGGTCCTCTTCCAGCACGACGTGCTGTTCGGGAGCGAGGACGACGCCCTCCCCGACGACCTCCCGGGCCTGTGCGGTGTACTCCGGCGTCACCAGGTACGGGTGGGCGACGCTGGTCCGGGCCGCGGCCAGGCGCAGGACGCGCGGACCCAGCGCGGCGAGGGCCAGGCGGTCGCGGGGGACGTCCAGTTCGTCGAGGTAGCGGACCAGTTTCCGGTACGGGCTGTGGTACACCTCACTGTTCTGCTCGCGGTGCCCCGCGCCCACGCCGACCAGGAAGCGGTCGGTCCAGGCCAGGTCGCGGTAGCCGGCGTTGACGACGTCCGCCGGGGTCGTCCAGACGTTGAGGATGCCGGTGGCGACGACGAGCCGGTCGGTCGCCTGGAGCAGCTCCCCGACGAGCCCGAGCACGCCGCCGTCCGGGGCGCCACCCAGCCACAACGTGCCGAAACCCAGCTCTTCCAGTCGGACGGCGGCGTCCGCGCGGCCCTCCCAGCCGGTGTAGTGGCTCCAGACCCCGTAGCGCCCCAGCTCCACCGTCATTTCGACTCCTCTCGAAGACAACTCCGTCTCGGCCAACCGGCGGCTCCCACGATTTAGTCCTGACTGTGAGATTCCCGGCCGGACCGGCGGGGCGGGTTAGGTTCGCGCCATGACGAACTTGGGAACCAGCGACCTCGACGTGTCCCGCCTGGCGCTGGGCGGGAACGTGTTCGGGTGGACGGCCGACGAGGAGTCGTCCTTCGCGGTGCTGGACGCGTACACGGCGGCCGGCGGCAACTTCGTGGACACCGCCGACGTGTACTCGGCCTGGGCGCCGGGCCACTCGGGTGGCGAGTCCGAGGCCGTGGTCGGCCGGTGGCTGAAGTCGCGCGGCAACCGGGACCACGTGGTCGTGGCGACGAAGGTCGGCATGCTCGGCGGCCTCGACAACCTGGAGGCGACGACCATCGCGACCGCGGCGGAGAACTCGCTCCGCCGGCTCGGCGTCGACCACATCGACCTGTACTACGCCCACCAGGACGACCTGGAGACCCCGCAGGAGGAGACCCTGGCAGCGTTCGACGCGCTGGTGCGGTCGGGCAAGGTCCGGTACATCGCCGCGTCCAACTTCACCGCCGAACGCCTCACGTCGGCCCTGGCGACCTCCGACCGCGAAGGCCTGGCCCGGTACGTGGCCCTCCAGCAGCACTACAACCTTGTTGAACGATCCTACGAGGGTGAACTGGCGGCGGCGGTCGAGGCGGGAGGCCTGTCCACCGCGCCCTACTGGGGCTTGGCGAAGGGCTTCCTGACCGGCAAGTACCGGCCGGGCGTCGAGGTGGACAGCGTGCGCGCCGCCGGCGCGTCGAAGTACCTGGACGACCGGGGCCTGCGCGTCCTGGCCGCGCTGGACGAGGTCGCGGCGGCCCACGACACGACCGTGGCGGCCGTCGCCCTGGCCTGGCTGGCGGCACAGCCGACGGTGACCGCGCCGATCGCGAGCGCGCGGACCGCGGCGCAGCTCGACGACCTCCTGCCGGCGCTCGAACTGGAGTTGAAGGCCGACGAGATCGAGCGGCTGAGCGCGGTGAGCGCCTGACGGAGTTACCCGCAAGGAGACTTAACTCTCCAGTAGCTTACTGGCGGTAAGTTGCGTTACGGTGGCCTCCGGAGAACCCGTTCGAGGAGGTCACCGTGGACGTAGCGGGCAAGGTTGTCCTGATCACCGGCGCGGCTCGGGGCATTGGCGCCGAGGTTGCCCGGCGGCTTGCCGCCAAGGGCGCGCGGGTCGCGCTCGTCGGGCTCGAGGGGGACCAGCTCCGCCAGGTCGCCGACCAGTGCGGCGGCAAGGCGTGGGAGGCCGACGTCACCGACTGGCAGGCGCTGGAGACCGCCGTCAACGGCGTGGTCGAGCACTTCGGCGGGATCGACGTCGTCGTGGCGAACGCGGGCATCGCGGCCACCGGCTTCATCCGCTCCATGGACCCGGCCGCCTTCGAGCGCGTGATCGAGGTCAACCTGCTCGGCGTCTGGCGCACCGTCCGCACCGCCTTGCCGCACCTGATCGCCAGCCGGGGCTACTGCCTGGTCGTCTCCTCGCTCGCCGCGATCGTCCACATCCCCGGCAACGCCGCCTACTCCGCCGCCAAGGCCGGCTGCGAGGCCTTCGCCGACAGCCTGCGCGCCGAGGTCCGGCACCTGGGCGTGGACGTCGGCGTCGCCTACTTCTCGTGGATCTCCACCGACATGGTCAACAGCGCCGACCAGCACCCCGTCTTCGGACCGCTGCGCAGCGGGATGCCGGGCCTCGCCGGCAAGAAGTACCCGGTCTCCGACGTCGGCAAGGCCGTGGTCCGCGGCATCGAGAAGCGCGCGAAGGCGGTGCACGTGCCGGGCTGGGTCGGCGGGCTCAAGATCTTCCGGGCGTTCACGCCCAAGGTCGTGGACCAGCAGGCCGCGCGCCAGGTGCCCGCCGCCGACCGGGAGATGGCCTCGAAGGACCTGTCCGGCCTCGTCGGGCCGGGTGGGCAGGCGGCGGGCACGCGCAAGCCCGTCCAGAAGAAGCGCTAGTCGGTCAGCCAGGTACCCATCAGCGGCAGCCACTCGTGCACGCGCGTCTCGGCGACCACACCGGCGGGCGTGTACGGGTCGGCTGCCAGCACCGACTTCAGCTCGGCCTCGTCGGCCACCTCGTAGACCAGGATCGCGCCGGACTGGTCCGCGTAGGGGCCGGAAACCAGCAGCTTGCCCTGCTCGACCAGGGTCGCGAGGTACTCCCGGTGCGCCGGGCGGACGGCCAGCCGCGCCTCCTGGTCCTCCCCGAACACCAACTCGACCGCGTACCGAGCCACCGCCCACCTCCACGAAGAACGTCAACGCCGGCACCGAAGCTACCCGCGAACCGGGTACCGTCTTTTCCGTGGTCGGTTCGGAACAACACAGCGGCGGCATCGCGCGTGTGCAGGACACGCTGACGAACCTGCGCATCCAGGACGGCGTCGCGCCCGCGCCGACCGGTCCCCTCACGCTGGAGGACCTGTACCGGCAGCACCGGATGCGACTGGTCCGGCTGGCCCTGCTGCTGGTCGACGAGCCCTCCACGGCCGAGGACGTGGTGCAGGAGGCGTTCACCGGCCTGTACCGGAACTGGTCGCGCCTGCGGGACGCCCAGGCCGCCGTCGGCTACCTGCGCACCGCCGTGGTCAACGGCTCGCGCAGCGTCCTGCGCCGCCGCAAGACCGCCCGCGACTACACCCCGCCGCACGTGGCCAACGCGCGGTCGGCGGAGAGCCTGGCCATGCTCACCGCCGAGCACCAGGCGGTGGTGAAAGCGCTTTCCCAGCTGCCGCCGCGCCAGCGCGAGGTGCTCGTGCTGCGCTACTACGGCGACCTGTCGGAGGCCGAGATCGCCGAGGCCACCGGCATCTCCAAGGGCACCGTGAAGAGCACGGCGAGCCGCGCGCTGGACGCCCTCCAGAAGATCATGGGCACCGCCTGACCTCATCGGACGAAGCCGGCGCCGGTCGTCGCCGTGCGTCGGGAAAGCGCTTACCTCACGCCGTCCCGAAGGGTGGGAGAACCCGGGTGCGGAGGGTGGGCGGATGTGTACCGGGTGGGGGAATCGGGCACTTGGTATAGACCAATGGCGGCTCGATGCCGCACTATCGGTCCTCGTGGCACGCACAAGACACGTGATGGCCGTCGACGTCGGCGGCACCGAGACCAAAGCCGCCCTGGTGGCGGGCACCGCCTCCGACGTGCGCGCGGTGCGGCAGCGGCGGCGGGCGACGACCCGGGACGCCGACGCCGTGGTCGACGATGTGGCCGCCCTGGTCGACGAGCTGCGTGCCGGCGCCGACGACGTCGAGGCCGTGGGTCTCGTCGTGCCCGGCGTCGTGGACGAGAAGGACGGCGTCGGGGTCTACTCCGCGAACCTCGGCTGGCAGGACTACCCGTTCGTCAAGCAGGTCGAGGCCCGCACCGGCCTGCGCACCGCGTTCGGGCACGACGTGCGCGCGGGAGGGCTCGCCGAACTCCGCATCGGCAGCGCCAAGGGCCTGCGCGACGCCGTGATCATGCCCATCGGCACCGGCATCGCCGCCGCGCTCGTGCTGGACGGGCGGGTCTACCGGGGCGACGGCAGCGTCGGCGAGATCGGCCACGTCGACGTCGGCCACGGCGACCCGTGCGGCTGCGGCCAGACCGGCTGCGTGGAGGCCCGCGCGTCCTCCGCCGCGATCGCCCGCCGGTACACCGAGCGCTCCGGCAACCCGGTCGCCGGGGCGGCGGACGTGGCGCGACTCGTCCGAGCGGGCGAGAGCGACGCGGTGGTCGTGTGGCACGAGGCGGTGGACGCGCTCGCACGGGGCATCCTGCTCGTGGCGGCTCTGCTGGGTCCGGAGGCGGTGGTCCTCGGCGGTGGTCTCGCGCTGGCGGGCCCGCTGCTGGTGGACCCGCTGCGGGACCGGCTGGACGGCTTGATCACCTTCCAGCGGCGTCCGGAACTGCGGCTGGCGGCGCTGGGCGACGAGGCGGGCTGCCTCGGCGCCGCGCTGCTGGCCATCGACATGCTGGAGGAGAGATGAGCACGTGGGGCGGACCGGTGGACGTGACCCTGACCGGAGGTCGGGTCGTCACGCCGGGCGGGGTGCTCGACCAGGGCTGGGTCGCCGTGCGCGACGGCCGGATCGCCGCCGTCGGTGACGGGGCCGCGCCGGACGGCCCGACCGCGGACGTCGGCGGCGGCTGGCTGGTGCCGGGCTTCGTCGACATCCACTGCCACGGCGGTGGCGGCGAGGCGTTCACCAGCGCCGATCCCGAGCGCGTGCGCCGGGCCGCCGCCGCGCACCGCCGGCACGGGACGACGACCATGCTGGCCAGCCTGGTGTCCCGGCCGATCCCGGAGCTGGCCGACCAGGTGAAGGCGCTGGCCGAGCTGGTGGACGACGGCGTGGTGGCCGGCATCCACCTGGAGGGCCCGTTCCTGTCCGCCGCGCGGTGCGGGGCGCATGACCCGGCGATCCTGTGCCCGCCGGACGCCGCCTCGGTCGACGCGCTGCTCAAGGCCGGTCGCGGGACCGTCCGCATGGTGACCGTGGCCCCCGAGCTGGAGCACGGTGTCGACGCGGTCCGCCGCCTCGTCGACAACGGCGTGCTCGCCGCGATCGGGCACACGGACGCGACCGAGGCCCAGATCCGGCCCGCCGTGGAGGCCGGAGCGACCGTCGCGACCCACCTGTTCAACGGCATGCGCCCCCTGCACCACCGCGAGCCCGGCCCGATCGGCGCCCTGCTGGACGACGAGCGGGTCACCGTCGAGCTGATCTGCGACCTGGTCCACCTGCACCCGACGGCGGTCCGCCTGGCCGCGCGGCACGCGGGGACCGGCCGGACCGTCCTGGTCACCGACGCCATCGCGGCGGCGGGCGTGGGCGACGGCGTGTACGACGTGGGCGGCCTGGAGGTGCGGGTCGTGGACGGCGTGCCGACGCTGGCGGGCGGGGCGTCGCTGGCCGGCAGCACGCTCACGATGGACGCGGCGTTCCGCAACGCCGTGCGGTCGTGCGGGCTGACCGTCCAGGAGGCCGTGCACGCCACCGCCACGCGCCCCGCGCGGCTCCTGGGCGTCGAGGCCGGCGAGATCCGGGCCGGTCTGGCCGCCGACCTGGTGGTCCTGGACGACGAGTTCCGGCCGCGCGAGGTCATGGCGCGCGGCGAGTGGGTGAAGGAGTAGCGCGCCGCGCCGCCCCCGACGACGTGGGCGGCGCGCGATACTGGACCCATGTCCGACGAGCACGAGCGGCTGGTGGTCGACGCGCTGCGCGCGCAGGTCGCCGGCACCGGCGGGCACCTGCCCGCCCCGACGCCCGACCCGGCCCGGCCGGCGCTCGGCGCGGGCTGGGTGCTGCTGCTGGCGGTGCTCCTCGGCCTGGCCGCCGGCACGGTCGTGGCGGTAATCACGCTCCGTTGAGCCTGTACCGTGGTCCGCGTGACGGTCGCGCTCACCACCACCCACGCCCTCGGCCCGGACTGGCTGAAGCCCGAGGTCCTGCTCCAGGGTCTCGGTCCGTACATGCTGGTCGGCCTGTGCTTCATCATCTTCGCCGAGTGCGGGCTGCTGGTCGGGTTCTTCCTGCCCGGTGACTCGCTGCTGTTCACGGCGGGCCTGTTCGTGGCGACCGGCGTGCTGGACTACCCGCTGTGGCTGGTGTGCGTGCTGCTGACCGCGTGCGCGATGATCGGCAACGCCGTCGGCTACTGGATCGGCTACCGCGCGGGACCGGCGCTGTTCAACAAGCCGGAGTCCAAGATCTTCAAGAAGGAGTACGTCGACAAGACGCACGAGTTCTTCGAGAAGTACGGGGCGCGCGCGATCGTCCTGGCGCGGTTCGTGCCGATCGTCCGGACCTTCATCACGGCGATGGCCGGCGTCGGCCGCATGGACGCCCGCAAGTACTTCACGTACTCGTTCATCGGCGGCGTGGCGTGGGCGGCGGGCCTGACCGTCCTGGGCTACTTCCTGGGGCAGATCGAGTTCGTGCGCAACAACCTCGAGATGATCCTGCTGCTGATCGTCTTCCTGTCGATCGTGCCGATCATCATCGAGGTGATCAAGGCGCGCCGGGAGAAGAAGGCGCTGCTCGCGCAGGAGGCCGAGGACATCACCCAGCAGTTCGACCGCACGGACGACGCCACCCAGCAGTTCAAGCGGATCGACTGACCCGCTCCCGACGGCTCGAACTGGCACTCGTACCGGTTCGGGGCCGCTAGCTGAACATCGATCCCGGGTTGAACAGGTTCTCCGGGTCCAGCGCGCGTTTGATCTCGCGGTGGACCCGGAGACCCACCGGGCCGATCTCGGTGGCCAGCCACTCGCGCTTGATCTTGCCGATGCCGTGCTCCCCGGTCACCGTGCCGCCCAGCGCGAGCCCGACCGCCAGGATCTCGTCGAACGCCCGCTGCGCCCGCGCGAACTCGTCCGCCGAGGTCGGGTCGTACACGATCGTCGGGTGCATGTTGCCGTCGCCGGCGTGCCCGACGACCGCGATCCGCAGCCCCACCTCCGCGCTGATCCGCTCGCACCCGGCGATCAGGTCGGCGATCTTGGTCCGGGGCACGCACACGTCGTCGGTCAGCCACGCCCCGTAGACCTCCAGCGCGGTCAGCACGGCGCGGCGGGCGGTGAGCAGGTCGCGGCCCTCGTTGAGGTCGTCGGTGGCGTAGGTGAGGTCCGCGCCGGAGTCCTTGCAGACCTGCTCGATGACCGCCAGGTCGCGCCGGGCCGCCTCGCCGCCGGCGTCCGACTGGCAGATGAGCAGGGCTTCGTCGGCGTTCAGGTCGGTCTTGAGGTACTGCTCGACGGCCCGGATAGACGTCCGGTCCATGATCTCCATCAGCGACGGGACCACGCCCTCCCGTACCACGCGCGCCACGGCGGCGCCCGCGTCGGCGGTGTTGGAGAACGTCGCGACCAGCGTCGACGGGGCCTGCGGCAAGGGGCGCAGGGCCAGGGTGGCGCGGGTGATGACGCCGAGCGTGCCCTCGCTGCCGATGAACAACTTGGTCAGGTCGTACCCGGCGACGCCCTTGACCGTCCGGCGGCCGGTCTTGAGCAGTTCACCATCGGCCAGGACCACCTCAAGGCCGAGGACGGAGTCCGTGGTCACGCCGTACTTCACGCAGCACAGCCCGCCCGCGTTCGTGGACAGGTTGCCGCCGATCGTGCACCAGTCGTAGCTGGACGGGTCCGGCGGGTAGAACAGCCCGTGCTTCTCCACCGCGCCGCGCAGGTCGAGGTTCACCACGCCGGGCTCGACGACGGCCAGCCGGTTGTCCGGGTCGATCTCGACGATCCGGTTCATCTTCGTGGTGACGAGCACCACACACCCCTCGACCGCGTTGGCCGCGCCGGACAGCCCGCTGCCCGCGCCGCGTGGCACGATCGGCGTCCGGTGGGCGGCGCACGCCCGGACCACCTCCTGCACCTGGTCAGCGGAGGTCGGCAGGACCACGGCCAGCGGTTGGCCGTGGGGGGCGAGCGGCATCATGTCGCGCCGGTACGCGGCGGTGACGTCCGGATCGGTGAGTACGGCGTCCGGTCCGACGGCGGCGCGCAACCGCGTGAGCAGGGCCTCCATGAGCCCAAACTAGCGCCGTTCGGCAACTCTCCACCCGAACCTTTCAACACCAGTTAGCCCGGAGTCGCCCTACCCGCTCCGGAGCGCCACGTACGCTGGCGCCCGTGGTGTTGTCCGCAACGTCCGAAACACTCGCATTCGCCCCGCTGGAGACCGCAGGCCCGTTGGCCGTGTGGGTCATCACGCTGAGCTTCGTCTTCTTCGAGTGCGCGTTCATCTTCGGCCTGTTCCTGCCCGGCGATTCGCTGCTGTTCGCGGCCGGTGTCGTGCTCGCGCAGCACGACGGTGAGCTGAGCGCCTGGCTGCTGTCGCTTGCCGCGATGATCGTGGCCGTGGTCGGCAACCAGATCGGCTACTACATCGGCCGGCACACGGGCACCCGACTGCTGGCCCGCCGCGGCGGCAAGGTCCTCAACAAGGAGAACCTGGCCAAGGCCCGCGACTTCCTCGACCGCCGCGGCTTCTGGGCGATCGTCCTGGCCCGCTGGATCCCGTGGGTCCGCACGCTGGCCCCGATGGTCGCCGGCGCGGCCCGCATGGACCCGCGCAAGTTCATGCTCGCGACGACCATCGGCGCGCTGGCGTGGGTGCCGACGCTGGTCCTGGCCGGGTACTACGGGGCCGGGCTGCTCACGTCGATCCCGTGGCTCCAGACGGTGGCGGTCGTCGCGAGCGTGGCGTTCTTCGTGGTCGGCACCGCCTACGGCCTCGTCCGGTACCGCCAGGAGATGCGCAAGCCGGTCGAGGAAGAGGTCGGCGCCCAGCAGTAGGGCCGGCTCAGAGGACTTCGCTGATCAGCAGGTCGGCGGCGGCCGTGGAGGCGTTGACCATCAGGGCGTTCTCGTGGTCGGTGCCGTTGAGCACCCGTTCCCGCGCGTCCTCCACCGACCGGCCGTAGCGGACGTGGCGGTCGATCAGGCGCGAAACCCTCAGGTCCTCGTCGATCATCAGGAACCACGCCTCGTCCAGCACGACGCGCACGCGCTTCCACTTGTCGTACTGCATGAGCAGGTAGTTGCCCTCGGTCACCACCAAAGGCACGTCCGGCGGCACGGGCACCGCGCACGCCACCGGCTCCTCGATCTCCCGCCGGAACTCCGGCGCGTACACCACGTCCGGCCCGCACGCCTTGAGCCGGCCCAGCAGGTCGACGTAGCCGGGGATGTCGAAGGTGTCCGGCGCGCCCTTCCGGTCGGCGATGCCCAGCCGGTCCAGTTCCTTCTGGGCCAGGTGGAAGCCGTCCATCTCGACCAGGACCGCCGACGTGCCGAGGGCGTCGACCAGGCGGCGGGCCAGGGTGGACTTGCCGGAACCCGGGGCGCCGCCGATGCCGAGCAGCCTGCGCTCGCCCGGCTCGGCCAGGCGTCGTGCCCGGTCGACCAGGTCGTCGAACCTCACCCGCTGTCCCGCCACCGCTCCAACTCCTCCACCCAGTCCCACGCGGTGTTGCGCACGCGCACCGCCGCGACCGCGTTCGCCCACCGCACGGCGTCCTCCACCGCGAGGCCGCGGGCGACCGCGACCGCCAACGCACCGTGCCACACGTCGCCGGCGCCGTTGGTGTCGCGCACGGGCACCGCGGGCACCGGCACCGCACCCGTCGCGCCGTCGGCGCGCGACCAGGTCACCGGCTCCGGGCCGCGGGTGCGGATCACCAGCGGCACGCCGTAGCCGTGCACGTCGGACTCGGGCAGCTCGAAAGCGGCCGAGCACGCGGCGACGTCGACGAGGGGCAGCAGGTCGTCGAGCACAGGTTTCCAGCTCCCCGCGTCCAACACCACAGGCACGCTTGCGCGCTTCGCCAGGCGGGCCGCGGCCAGGGCCGCCGGGCCCAGGTGACCGTCCACCAGCACCACCCCGCACCCGGCCAGGTCCACTTCGGCCTCCAGCGCGAACCCGGAGGCGTTGCGGGACACGACGGTCCGCTCGCCGTCCCGTTCCCGCACGACGACCATGCTCACCGCCGGCCCGCCCGGACCCAGCGACCGCACCTCGACCCCGCCCAGCATCCCGGCGACCACCGGCCCCAGCTCGCCGCCCAACGACGTCAGCAGCACCGCCCGGTGCCCCAGCGCCGCCACCGCCCGCGCCGCGTTCGCCGCCGGACCGCCGGGCGCCAGGTGCACCCCCAGCGACCGCACCTTCTCGCCCGGCGCGGGGAACTCCGCGACCAGCTGGGACACGTCCAGGGTCGTCAGCCCGACACACAGGACGGCTGCCACGACGTGCACCTCCGAGCCGGTATCGTCCCCCGCAATCGCTTGCGCACGGCCGAACGGGGACGAGTACATGGTCACCATGAAGGAGGTCGCGGCGCTGGCCGGCGTCTCCATCACCACGGTCTCACACGTGATCAACGAGACCAGGCCGGTGGCGGCGAGCACGCGGGAACGGGTGCTCAAGGCGATCGAGGAGACCGGGTACACCGGCGACGCCATCGCCCGCTCCCTGGTCACCGGCGGCACGAAGTCCCTGGGCCTCGCGGTGTCGCTGGTGTCGCACCCGTACTTCGCGGAGCTGATCGCGGCCATCGAGAACGAGGCCGCGCACGCCGGGTACTCGCTGGTCCTGATCGACACCCGCGAGTCGGCCGAGTCGGAGCAGGCCGCGGTGCGGATGCTGCGGTCGCGCCGGGTGGACGGGGTGCTGCTCACGCCCACCTCGGGCTCGGCGGCCCTGCCCGAGCTGCGCCGGCTGGGCGTGCCGACCGTGCTGGTGGACCGGCTGAGCCTGGCCCAGGACACCGACCAGGTGGGCCCGGAGAACGTGCAGGCCACCTCCACCCTCGTGCGGCACCTGGCGGACCTCGGGCACCGGCGGATCGGCCTGGTCACCGGGGCGACCGGGGTGCCGACCACGGACGAGCGCGTCCTGGGCTACCGGCTCGGCCTGGGCCGGGCGGGGCTGAAGTGGGACGAGGAGCTGGTCACCCAGTCGCTGGAACCGCTGCTCGGGAAGGTGTCCGGGCTGGTGGTGAGCGACCACCAGGTGCTGATGACCGTGCTCGGCGCGGCGCGGGCGCACGGGGTGCGGATCGGGACCGACCTGGCGCTGGTCACCTACGGCGAGGTGGAGTGGGCCGAACTGGTCGACCCGCCGCTGACCACGATGGCGCAGCCGGTGGAGGAGATCGGGCGGACGGCGGTGCGGCTGCTGCTGTCCCGCATCGCCGACCCGGAGCGCGCGCCCGAGACGATCCGGCTGGCGCCCGCGCTGAAACACCGCCAATCGTGCGGGTGTCACTAGTAGCGTGAGGCTCGTGCTGGTACCCGGCCTGGTTTCGGTGACCTTCCGCGCGCTCCCCGTTCCCGAGGTGGTGGACCTGGCGCGGTCGTGCGGCCTGTGGGCCGTCGAGTGGGGCGGCGACGTGCACGTGCCGCTGCACGACCTGCCGGCCGCGCGGGACGCCCGGGACCGGTGCGCGGACGCGGGGTTGAGCGTGTCGGCGTACGGGTCGTACTACCGGGCCGGCGTGACCGACCCCGACGAGTGGCCGCGGGTGCTGGCGACGGCGGCGGAACTGGGCGCGCCGCGCATCCGGGTGTGGGCGGGGAACACCGGCTCGGCGCAGACCCCGCCGGACCAGCGGGCGCGGGTCGTCGCGGCGGTCCGGGACGCGGCGGTGCGCGCGGAGGACTACGGCATCCGGATCGCGGTGGAGCACCACCGCAACACGTTGACCGACACGCTGGAGTCGGCGAACCGCCTGTACGCGGAGGTCGGGCACGGGTCGGTGGTGCCGTACTGGCAGCCGCGCGGCGGGCAGGACGTGGCCAGCGCGGTGGAGGAGGTGCGCACGCTGCTGCCGCGCCTGACGACCGCGCACGTGTTCTCGTGGGGTCCGGGCGGGGGCACGGACCGGCTTCCGCTGGTGGCGCGGGAGGACCTGTGGCTGCCCGCGCTGGCGGAGCTGGCGCGGGACGGCGTGGACCGGCACGTGCTGCTGGAGTTCGTGGTCGACGACTCGCCCGAGCGGTTCCGGGAGGACGCGGCGGTGCTGCTGCGGTGGATCAGCGCCGTGGCGGCGTGAGGTCGTTGCGCTCCAACAGGGCCGCGGCCTCCAGCGCCATCCACCCGCCAAGTTGGACGGAGAGGTCGCGTTCGGCTCTGGTGCGGTCCGGGTCGCCCGCCGGTTCGTTCCACTGTGGACCGAAGAGCGGTCCGCTGACGGCACTGCTCCGGTTGCCCCACAACGCTTCCGCGGACGTGAACACGAGGTCCGCCGCCTTCGCCGCTTCGGGCCGGTCGAGCCGCAGCGCGGCCTGCGCGAGGTAGCGGACCAGGATGCCGGTGAACAGCCCGCCGTCCCCGCCGCCGTGGCCGCGCAGGACGCCGTCGTCGGCGAGGTGCTTGTCCACGGCGGTGATGATGCGGGCGGCGCGGTCCTGGTACTGCCCGGCGCCGAGTTCGACGCACGCGCCGAGGACGACGCCCTGGCAGTAGGTGTAGAGGTTGCGCTCGACCTCGCGGACCGTGCCGTCGGGGTGGACGTGCAGGCCATCGAAGAACAGCCCGGTCTCCTCGTCCCGCAGCCACTCCTCGATCCAGTCCACAGTGGACCGTGCGCGGCCGAGGTCGCCCTTGCCGCCGAGGCGGGCGAGGAAGATGGCGGCGGGACCGTTGGCGGGGACGTTCTTGAAGTCGTCGTCGCGCTTCCACCAGATGCCGCCGCCGCCGTGGTCGGTCCAGCCGTCGCGGAGCCGTTGGGCGATGGTGTCGATGGCGTGCGGCTTGTCGACGCCGGCGTGGGCGGCGCGCTGGAGGGCGAGGCCGAGCCAGGCGATGTCGTCGTAGTAGTCGTTGGTCCAGCCGAGGAGGTTGCGCACGCGGATGCCGCGGACGAGTCGCCGGATGAGCTTGAGCCGGGCTTCGCGCGGGGCGCGGAGTTGGGCGTCGAGGACGCAGTCGAGCAGGTGCGCCTGCCACCAGTAGCCGAAGCGGAGGTGCAGCCGGGCCGCCCAGTCGACCGGCCAGGCGACACTCCCGAGGACGGTGCCCGGGAGTCCCCAGACGCGGCGCAGGTGCCGCGACTCGACGGCACGTTCGGCCACGCCCGCGCGGGCGGCGAGGAGCTTCGGCGTCGTCACGGATCAAGCTTCTCGACTTTATCGTTCAAGAAGCGCGTCGGAACAGTTCCCAGTGGTAGAGCGCCATCGCGACGCTGGTGGTCAGGTTGTAGCTGGACACTTTCGGGCGCATCGGCAACGACACGATCCGGTCAGCCCGACGCCGAACAACCTCCGACAACCCGTGCCGCTCGGACCCGAAGGCGAGGACCGCGTCATCGGGAATCCGCGCGTGCCTCAGGTCTTCCCCGTCCGCGTCGAACGCGATGACCGGCCCGTCCAACTCGTCGAGGCCATTCAGCCGCTTGACCGGCAGAGCGAAGTGCAGCCCCGCACTCCCCCGCAACACGTTCGGGTGCCACGGGTCGACGTCCCCGATCGACACCACACCGCCGGCCCTCAACCCGGCGGCCACCCGGATCACCGCCCCGAAGTTGCCCAGGTTCCGCGGGTTGTCGAGCAGCACGAGCGGAGAGGATCGCTCAACAATCCCCCAATCCGGCCGTTCAACAATCCCCCCGACCCCGGTGGGATGCGTCTTCCCGACCACCCGGGCGAACTCGTCACCCCCGACCTCGACCGCCCACTCCTCGAACCACCCGACCAGATCCGGAGCGTGCGACCGCGCGAGGGCCAGCGCCTTCCCCCGGTCCAAGACGACCACGGTCTCCACCACAGCCCCGAACCGAACCGCGTGCTTGACCGCGTGGAACCCCTCCAGGACGACCTTCACCACACCATCATGACGAGCCCTGCCCCCCGACCCGGCAGGGCCTGCGCCTACTTGTCGGTGTCACCGCCACTGCCGGTTTCGCCGCCGCGGTGGACAAGTACAGGTGGGATGGAGTTGATCACCGGGGGACCCTACTACGCGATATCGATCTTCATCCCGACTTTGCGGTAGGCCGCGACATTTTCTACCGAAAGGGTCGCCGTGGGCCGCCCGTCGGGTCCCCACCCCTGCAACAGGTCGTAACGATCGGTCGGTCGAAGCCCCAATCGGTCCACTTTCAGGCGATATCCCTGCGGCAAGGTCAACACGTACCGCGCACGTGAGATCTGCTCACCAAAAGACACCAGCACTTCGTCCGGCGTGTGGCCGCGCATCAGGGGTCCGAACTTGGCCGGCCACAGAATGTCCACCACGAAGCTCACTTCCGCGTCGCGGGGCACCGGTTCGTCCAAGTGGACGAACGTTTTGAGCCGCTTGTCATCGAGCCACAGCCAGGTGACCCCGAACCGGGTCCCGCCTTCACTGCCCACCTCGACACTGCGCACGTGCACCTGCACCCGCCGTTTCAGCCGGGTCGGCCAGTTCCAGTTCACGCGGTCGGTGAAACTGCAGAAGTCCAACTCGGCACAACGCACGACAATGGTGAAGGCGATGCGCTGACGGGCATCCCCGTTGGCCAGTATGTCGACGTCCTGGTGCCAGTCCTTCACCGCCCATTTCCGACCCTGCTTCTCCAGCGTGTCGCAGTAGTGCAAGAGCCGGCGACTGAGGTCCTCCTCCCGCCTGGCCCATTCGGAACGGTTGACCGACAGCACCGCGAGGAGCCCGGCCACACCGCCTGCGACCAGCACGAACCCGACCACTCGGGCCCCACCGAGAGCCGCCCAGAACCCGACCAGCGGCAGCGCGGCCACCGTTGTCACCAGCAGTCCCGAACCCGCCGCGCCAATCGCGTGCCCGCGCAACCAGGACGACGCCGACCGGCGCCTTCCGCGGTGCGCGTGCTCACCCGCCTCAAGACCTGTCCGAGCCACCCCCATCGCCGTCCACCCTTCCCCGACCCATATCCGAAGGGTAGGGCACGCGACAGCCGGTGAATTGAAATTCGTACGGTCGGGTAGACCGATTGGGCCGGTCCGGTGATCGGCGAATGGCGGCTTTATCGCTGATTGGTGAACTGCACCGGATTACACGTTTGTTCAGCCCGCCGCTTGACGTAGTACCCCACCCACGAGACGACCACGCACAGCGCCACCACGAGCTGCACCGTGAGCGCCGCCGACTCGGGGTACAGGACCCCGTCGATGTAGGTGTCGATGAACCCAGTCGCGAGCGGTTCGCCGCCCGACGACGTCCGGAGCACGTTCTCCAGCCACGTCAGCGGGCACGCCAGGGGAAAGGTGACGACCAGGGCGCCCCACGCCGCCATCGCCACGTGGTACCAGACGAGCCTCGGCCAGCGCCACGCCAGGAAGCCGCCGACCACCAAGAAGATCAGAACGCCGAAGTGGAGCACCATGACCAGTTCGGCGAGCGCCCGCGCGACCATCACGACCTCCCTGGTACCCCAGGGTAGGCCGCACCCCCTACCGGACGCCCGCCAAATATCAACCGCGCGGCAGCCCCTGCCAGGGCACCCGCCCGGCGATGTCCAGCAGCAGGTCCGCCAAGTGGCCCAGCGGCGCCTGCAACAGGGGTGCGGGCACCGCAGCGGCCAGGTTGTGCTCGTCGAACGCGATCGCCACGCCCGCCGCGCGCGGGTCGGCCAGCAGTGCCTGGGGCAGGCCCGAGCCGAGCAGGGCGCCCGCGAAGGCCGGGTTCTTGCGGCGCACCTCGTAACGCGCGTCGAAGGCCGGGTCGCCGGTCGCGGTGAACTGCTCGAAGATGCCCCACACGCTGTCCTCGCGCGGGCTGATCAGGACCCACGGGCCGGGCATCGGGCGCGGCACGACGACCACCGAGTACGTGCGGTACTCGGCGGTCACCATGTTGTCCGTGCGCAGCAGCACCTCGACGGCCAGCACGGGCACCCCGCGCCAGTGGCCGACCAGTTGGAACCGCACGCGGCTCCGGTCGGCCTCCAGCATCCGGCCGATCTGCGGGACGCGTTCCTGGAAGCCCTGGTCCTCGGCGACGAACCGCCAGCCCAGGGCCGCCTCCAGGCCCCGCATCCGCTGCTCCCACTGGTTCACGAACTGCGGGTTCGTGAACGGGTTGCGCTTGCGCCGCGCCAACCCCACGGCGACGCCCACCCCGAGGATCGCCACGATGACCAGCAACAACACCACCGCGGAGACCATGTCAGGCCAGGCCGAGGTCCGCCAGGTCGAGCAGGTAGCGGTAGGACAGGCCCTGCGCCTCGATGACCTCGCGGGCCACCGTGCCGCGGTCCACGACCGTCGCGACGCCCACCACGGTCGCACCGGCCTCGCGCAGCGCCTCCACCGCGGTCAGCACGCTGCCGCCGGTGGTGGAGGTGTCCTCGACCGCGAGCACCCGCTGGCCCGCGACCTCGATGCCCTCGATGCGCCGCTGCATGCCGTGCTTCTTGGTCTCCTTGCGCACGACGAACGCGTCGAGCACCTCGCCGGCCGCGGCCGCGGCGTGCATCATCGCGCACGCCACCGGGTCCGCGCCCAGCGTCAGGCCGCCCGCCGCGACGTAGTCCCAGTCGGCGGTGAGCTGCCGCAGGAGCTTGCCGATCAGCGGCGCGGCGGCGTGGTGCAGCGTCGCGCGGCGCAGGTCGATGTAGTAGTCGGCCTCCGCGCCGGAGGACAACCTCACCTTGCCGTGCACCACGGCCAACTCGCTCACCAGCCGGGCCAGTTCGGCCTTGGCACCGGCGTCCAGAACCACTTCAGTTCGCACGGGGTCCAAGACTGTCATACACGTCCGTACGCTGGCACACCGTGAACCTGTTCGGCACCGACACGCTCGTCATCGAGCAGCCCTGGGGCGCAGGCCGGCACCTGTTCGGGACGCGCTACAAGACCACCGCCCTGACCGAGCACGGCGTGCCGCTGGCGACCGCGGCCGACCGGAAGTCCCTCGGCCCGCTGCGGAAACTCCTGCGCGCCACCGGGTTCTCCGGGCGCACCGTCTACGACCTGGCCGTCACGTCGCCGCAGGGCCAGGTGCTGCTGCTGGTGCACAAGGGCGCCGGCAAACCGCCGACGCGCGTGTCCCGGCCCGACGGCACGCCGGTCGGTTCCGTGCAGCGGGAGGGGCGGGGTTCGTACGCCTTGCTGGGCCCGAACGGGCAGCGGCTGTGCGCGCTGACGGACGTGGCGGGGTTCTCACCGGGCGCCATCGCCAAGGGCGCGAGCGGGCGGGTGCGGCGGGACGTGCTGCGGTTGCGGCCGGGCACGCCGGAGCCGGTGCGGTCGCTGGCGCTGGCGACCGCGCTGGCCTTCGACGTGGTTCGCGGGATCGGCACGAACCACACGAGCGGCGGCGGCTTCGACTTCCCGACCAGCGCGTGAGGCGGCGGGGGCGACTTCCCGACCAGCGCGTAAGGCGGCGGGGCCGACCTCCGACCAGGGCGTAGGAGAGCGGGGGCCGGCCTCCGGCCCCCGCTTCCATGGTCCCACGAGGGACCGACAATTCCGCTCGACCCACGACACCACGGGCCGCATCGCGGTGTCCGGCCCGGTGGGCTACCAGGCGTCTTCGGTGAAGCTGCTCGGCTCGTCGTCGTCACCGCCGCCGCGCCGCGGGCGGCCCGACTCGACGACGTCCTCCGGGTCGTTGCCCTCCTGGAGCTGCGTGTACGCCCGCTGGAGGTCCGGCACGCCGGTCGCCAGGGCCGCCTGCACACCCGGGTCGTTGACCGCACGGCCGGAGGCGATGTCCGCCCACGACATCTCGCCCGCGTCCACCCGGCGGGCCAGTTCGCGCAGTTCCCGGGGCGCGTTCGGGCCGTGGGCGGCGCGGTTGATCTCGGCCAGGTCGGCCTGGGACAGGCTCGACGAGCGCAGTTGGACCTGGCTCGCCTCGCGGGAGACCTTGTCCACGTTCTCCAGGCGCGCGTCCACCTCGGCGACCAGCGCGTTCAGCCGCTCGCGGTCGTAGGGGAAGGTCATTGGCCACCTCCGGACGGTGCGGGTTCGGGCGCGGGCGGCGGGGCCTGGCTGTACCGGTTGCTCGCGGAGTTGCCGGCCTTGCCCAGCTTGTAGCCGTTCCAGGCGACGCCGAAGGCGCCGGACTTGGCCGCGGCCATGCCGTTGTCGAACTTCTCCTTGCCGTCCTGGTAGCCGTCGACGACGTCGAGCAGGTCGTTGACGTCGCGCACGTCCTTGAGCTTGGACAGCGCGGTGCCCATCGCGACGATGCCGTCGATCATGCCCTGGACGCCCTCGATCAGCGTCTGGATGGAAAGGATGATCTTGCGGATGGCGTCCACGATCTGGATGGCGTCGTAGACCATCCACACCGCGCGGCCCCAGCCGACCACCGGGATCCACGCCGTCATCGCCGCTTCGAGCAGCTTGCTGATCAGCATGTCCAGCAGGGTCAGCGCCAAGCCGCACGCCTTGCGGCAGGTGTTGGCGGTGGACCGGAACTTGTTGCCGATGATCCGCGCGATCTGCGAGTCGGCCTCGATGGCCAGCGCCCACATGGTCTTCATGCGGGCCTCGAACGCCTGCGCGGCGTCGCCGTTCCAGTGCGGGTTGAGCTGGTCGACGCCCGCGTCCACGTTGTGCCGCACGGAGTCCAGCGCCTTGGCGGTGCGGTCCCACGCGTTGGCGTTCTCGTCGATCTTCTCGAAGTCGCCGAGCAGCGGCTTGATCAGGGCGTCGAGGAGGTTCTCGCCGGTGACCTTCTCGTAGATCCAGTTGACGCCCTGGATCTTCCAGCCGGCCTTCTCGATCAGCTCCTTGGTGGACTGCCGGCCCGGCCGGTCCTCGGCGGCGGCGTTGAGGGCGACGGAGGGGTCTTCGACGTCGGCGTACGCGGTCACTTGCCACCACCCAGGGTCGGCGCCTCGGCGGCGTTGGCCAGTTCCGCCAGGACCCGGTCGAGGACGCTCATCGCCATCTCCTCGCCCTTCTGGTACATGTCGGCGGCCTTGGCCAGCCCCTCGGCTTCCTTGGTCATCATCTGGTTCGCGAAGTCCAGCGTCTCCCCGTACAGGTTGGCGACGCCGGTCACGATCGGCTGGAGCAGCGAGAGCAGCCCGGTGAAGCCCGAGGTGTCGCCGCCCTTCGTGACCGCGTGGTCCTTGATGGTCATGAAGTGCTGCGCGTTGCGGGTCAGCAGCTCGCTGTAGCCCCGCAGCTCGGCCGGCTCGACGTGGAAGCCTTCACCCATGGACGTGTCCCTCCTCCTCCAGTTCGCGGAGTGGGACGGACCGGACGGGCGCCCGGTTCCCGGTGATCTTGGACGATTTCACCGGCCTTGATCAGGAGATTTGCTCACGTCCGGTTGCGCCCGCCGCCGGCCCGGGAGGCGATGCGGCGCAGCAGCGCACGGGGGATCAGCCGGCTGATCGTCGCGATGGCCTTGTACTGGAAGCCCGGGATGGACAACTGCTTGCCGGCGCGCAGGTCGGCCAGGCAGTCGTGCACCACGCGGTCGGCGTCGAGGTACAGGAACGCGGGCGTCTTCGACATGTCGATCTGCGCCCGCTGGTGGAACTCGGTGCGCACGAACCCGGGGCACAGCGCCAGCACGCGCACGCCGGTGCCGGCCGTCGCCTGTGCCATGCCCTCGGAGAACGCCGTCACCCACGCCTTGTCCGCGCTGTAGGTCGAGCCGCGCCCCGGCAGGAAGCCCGCAATGCTGGACACGTTCACCACGTCCCCGCGCCCGCGCTGCACCATGCCGGGCAGCGCGGCCCGGGTCAGCCGCAGGACGGTCTTCACGTTGACCGAGAGCTGGCTCTCCAGCCGGTCGGCGTCGGAGGAGAAGAACTCGCCGGACAGCGCGAACCCGGCGTTGTTGACCAGCAGGTCGAACGGGCGCTCGGCCAGGACCTGCTCGACCTTCGCGCGGGCGGTGTCGTCGGCGAGGTCGGCGGGCAGCACCTCGACCTGCACGCCGTGGCGCTCGCGCAGCTCGGCGGCGTTGCGCTCAAGCCGCTCCACGTCCCGGGCGACCAGGACCAGGTCGTGCCCCTCGGCGGCCAGCCGGCGCGCGAACGCCGCGCCGATGCCCGCGGTCGCGCCCGTGACCAGGGCCAGCGGCGGGGTCACGGCTTGCGGCCGAACTGCGGGCGGTGGACCTCGCCACCGGCGTCGGTGTCCGGATCGGCGTCGAACGGGTCGACCACGTCAGCCAGCTCCCCCAGGTCGCGCAGGAGTCGTTCCAGTCGGGCGGGTGAGGAGTTCGGCGGCGCCGCCGCCATCACCCAGTCGTTCTCCAGCCACACCACGGTGACGTCCGCGCCGATCTCCTCGGCGGCGTCGACCAGGTCCGGCGTGATCAGCTTGCGGGCGGCGGGCAGCTCGCCGACGAACGCGTACCGCGAGCCGACCGGTCCGAGCAGGTCGGGCATCTGGTCGCGCTGGAACGGCACGCTGGGCAGCCACAGCTCGACCACCACGTTCACCGGGCGGCGGCAGCGCACGCCGACCAGCACGGAGTTGACCTTCCCGCCGGTCTCGTGGTCGAGCACGTAGACCTGGCGGCGGCCGTCCGCGGTGAACGTCGACCCGGCCACCACGTCCTTCGCGACGCCCGTGCCGTAGTACGCGATCGCCCCGCTCTCCCACCGTGTGGGCAGGACGTGGTCGGTCTCCTCGAACTGCCAGCCACGGAGAGCGGCCCACCTGCGCCGCTCGCGGTTACGCGCGGTTCGCTGCGCCCGGTCGGTGGCGAGCAGGGCGAACCCCGCCACCCCCGCGACCGCGGCGACGGTGAACCAGACCCACGCCGGTATGCCCACGGGTGCGAGGGTAGCGGCACCGACACCCGAAACGAAGATCACTGTGTTCAATGGCGCGCCTCCGGCGCGCGGCTCGGTGGAGGTCGGCTCGTCGCGGCGGCGAGGCCGCCCTGGGGGGTCGGCTCATCGCGCCGCGTTTCCCGCCGATCGAAAAACGTGATCGTCGGGAAAGGCGACGCGACAAGCCGACGGCGGCGGTGTTGGATGGCGCCGCCTCCGGCGTCGCGGCTCGGCCGCCCGGGGTCGGCTCGTCGCGCCGCGTTTCCCGCCGATCGAAAAACGTGATCGTCGGGAAAGGCGACGCGACAAGCCGACGGCGGCCTCGCGGGGAGGGCTAGGCCTTGCCGACGATGAGGCCCGATTGATCGTCGACCACGTCGACCTTGACCGTGTCGCCGTCGCGAACCTCGCCCGACAGCAGCTCCTTGGCCAACTGGTCACCGATCGACGACTGCACGAGCCGCCGCAACGGCCGCGCGCCGTACACCGGGTCGAAGCCGTTCAAAGCCAGCCAGTCCCGGGCCGAAGGCGTGACCTCCAGGGACAGCCGCCGCTGGGCCAAGCGCTTGCCCAACCGTCCGATCTGGATGTCCACGATCGACGTCAGCTCCTCGGTGGCGAGCGAGTGGAACACGACCACGTCGTCCAGCCGGTTGAGGAACTCGGGCTTGAAGTGGCGGCGGACCACGTTCATGACCGCGTCGGTGCGCTGCCGCTCGTCCAGGGACGGGTCGGCGATGGCCTGCGAGCCCAGGTTCGAGGTCAGCACCAGGATGGTGTTGCGGAAGTCCACGGTCCGGCCCTGGCCGTCGGTCAGCCGGCCGTCGTCCAGCACCTGGAGCAGCACGTCGAACACGTCCGGGTGGGCCTTCTCCACCTCGTCGAGCAGCACCACGCTGTACGGGCGCCGGCGCACGGACTCGGTGAGCTGGCCGCCCTGGTCGTAGCCGACGTAGCCGGGGGGCGCGCCGACGAGCCGGGCCACCGAGTGCTTCTCGGAGTACTCGCTCATGTCGATGCGGACCATCGCCCGCTCGTCGTCGAACAGGAACTCCGCCAGCGCCTTGGCCAGCTCGGTCTTGCCCACGCCGGTCGGCCCGAGGAACAGGAAGCTGCCGGTCGGGCGGTCCGGGTCGGCGACGCCGGCGCGGGTGCGGCGGACCGCGTCGGACACCACGCGGACGGCCTCGGCCTGGCCGACGACCCGCCGGGCCAGCTCCTCCTCCATGCGCAGCAGCTTGGCCGTCTCGCCCTCCAGCAGCCGCCCGGCCGGGATGCCGGTCCACGCCGACACCACGTCGGCCACGTCGTCCGGCCCGACCTCCTCCTTGAGCATCACGGCCGCGTCCTGCGTGGTCCGGGTGGCCGCCTCCAGCTCCTTCTCCAACGCCGGGATGCGCCCGTACCGCAGCTCCGCGGCCCGGCCCAGGTCGCCGTCGCGCTCGGCCCGCTCGGACTCGCCGCGCAGCTGCTCCAGCTGCTCCTTGAGGTCGCGGACCTTCTCGATCGACGTCTTCTCGTTCTGCCAGCGCGCGGTCAGGGCGGCCAGGGTCTCGCGCTTCTCGGCCAGCTCGGCGCGCAGCGCGGCCAGCCGCTCCACGGAGGCCGGGTCGGACTCCTTGGCCAGCGCCATCTCCTCGATCTCCAGCCGGCGCACGGCCCGCTCGACCTCGTCGATCTCGACCGGCCGGGAGTCGATCTCCATGCGCAGCCGGGACGCGGCCTCGTCGACCAGGTCGATCGCCTTGTCCGGCAGGAACCGGGCGGTGATGTAGCGGTCGGACAGGGACGCGGCGGCGACCAGCGCGGAGTCGGTGATGCGCACGCCGTGGTGCACTTCATACCGGTCCTTGAGGCCGCGCAGGATGCCGACGGTGTCCTCCACCGACGGCTCGCCCACCAGCACCTGCTGGAACCGCCGCTCCAGCGCGGCGTCCTTCTCGATGTGCTCGCGGTACTCGTCCAGGGTGGTCGCGCCGACCATGCGCAGCTCGCCGCGGGCCAGCATCGGCTTGATCATGTTGCCCGCGTCCATCGCGGACTCGCCGGTCGCGCCGGCGCCGACGATGGTGTGCAGCTCGTCGATGAACGTGATGACCTGGCCGGCGGAGTCGGTGATCTCCTTGAGCACGGCCTTGAGCCGCTCCTCGAACTCGCCGCGGTACTTCGCGCCCGCCACCATCGCGCCCAGGTCCAGCGCCACCACGCGCTTGCCGCGCAGCGACTCGGGCACGTCACCGGCCACGATCCGCTGGGCCAGGCCCTCCACGATCGCGGTCTTGCCGACGCCGGGCTCGCCGATCAGCACCGGGTTGTTCTTGGTGCGCCGGGACAGCACCTGCACGACCCGCCGGATCTCGGTGTCCCGCCCGATGACGGGGTCGAGTTCGCCCTTGCGGGCCCGGTCGGTCAGGTCGACGCCGTACTTCTCCAGCGCCTTGTAGGTGCCCTCCGGGTCCGGGCTGGTCACCCGGGCCGACCCGCGCACCTTGCCGAACGCCTCCTTCAACGCGTCCGGGCTCGCGCCGTGCCGGCGCAGCAGGTCGGCGACCTGGCCGCCGTGCTGCGCCAGGCCCACCAGCAGGTGCTCGGTGGACACGTACTCGTCGCCCATCTCGGTGGCCAGCTCCTGCGCCCGCCCGAGCACGCGCACGGCGTCCCGGGAGAACTGCGGCGCGGACACGCTCGACCCGCTGGCCGCCGGCAGGGCGCGGCTGAGCTGCTCCAGCTCCTTGTGCACCTGCTTGGGGTCGGCCCCCACGGCGGACAGCAGCGGCGCGGTCAGCCCGTCGCCCTGCGCGAGGAGGGCGCCCAGGAGGTGGACCGAGGTGACGTCGGGGTTGCCCGCGATCGTCGCCGCCTGCACCGCCGCGGACACGGCCTGCTGCGTCTTCGTGGTCGGGTTGAAAGCGTCCATGCCTCACCTCGGTCGCGTGTTCCGGCGCACCACCGGCTACCACTCACCACAACGTCAGAAAAGTTGAGTCCGTTCCACTCAACCTAGCCCAAGTGGTGTGACCCCCGCCACGACCACCCTTGACCTCGACCGAACTCGAAGTCCTAGCGTCGGTGCCATGACCGTCAAGCTGAACCACACGATCGTGTCCGCCCGGGACGCCCGCGCCACCGCGGACTTCCTGGTCGACGTCTTCGGCTTCGCCCCCGCGACGCCCTACGGCCCGTTCCTCGTCGTCGCCACGGACAACGAGGTCTCCCTGGACGTCATGACCGTCGAAGGCGACATCACCCCGCAGCACTACGCCTTCCTCGTGAGCGACGAGGACTTCGACGCCATCTTCGGGCGCGTCCAGGAGCGCGGCCTGCCGTACTGGGCCGACCCGTTCCACCACCAGCCGAACCGCATCAACACCCACGACGGCGGCCGTGGCGTCTACTTCGACGACCCGAACGGGCACAACCTGGAGATCATCACCGTCCCCTACGGCGGCTGAAATCGGCGTGCGCCCGCCTGCACGCCCACCTGAAGATCCGCGCATGAGTTCACTCGTGCGCCACATCACCATCGACTGCAAGGACGCCTACGCCCTGGCCACCTTCTGGAGCCAGGTCACCGGACTGCGGGGGCCTCGGCGCCACCCCGGTGGACGACCAGCGCCGCCCGGACGGCACCGGCCGAGTCGTGCTCGCCGACCCCGAGGGCAACGAGTTCCGCGTGGAACGCAGCGCAGCCGACCGGGCCGCCACGTCCCGACCGCGTCACCCACATGTCGCAGCGCGGTTGTCCACACGCGCACCCCTGTTATCCACAATCCCCAGGTGTGAATCCACAGGCCGAAGCGGATCACCGCACCGGTGCGGGGAGGGTGCGTCTAAGAGGGTGAGACCCCCGCCTCACGCGATCTCCGGGACCCGTAGAAGACGTGCTCGGGCGGGGTACTCGCCTCAGGGTTGGGCGCAATCCGCAGACCCGGTACAGGTCATCACGAATGTTCGCTCGATGGGACGAACGCACCGCGACCGGCTGTGATCGCACTGCACTCGAAGGTGGCATCAAGGAGTCAACCGGCCAGTTGACGGGTTAGCCTCGAATCGTCGGGGATGGAAGCTTGACGAGGACGATGCGCCTTGCTGACGGCGCTGGAAACGTGGAGACTGCGCCCGGACCATGACTGCGAACGCTGTGTTGAGCCCCATCCCGAGCCCGCCCCACCGAGAACCCCCACCGGGTGTCACCGCAATGGTGCGCCTCATCAGGGAGAGCTGGGCGGTCGTCGAGCCGCGCGCCGAAGAGGTCGCCAAGTTCTTCTACGGAATGCTCTTCAGCCTCGCGCCGGCCACCCGCGAGATGTTCCCGGCGAACATGGAGGTGCAGCGTAGCCGCCTGCTGCGCGCACTGGTCCACGTCGTCCAGATGGTCGACCGACCGGACGACCTGATCCCCTTCCTGCGCCAGCTCGGCCGCGACCACCGCAAGTTCGGCGTGGTCAACGTGCACTACGAGTCGGTCGGGACCGCCCTGCTCGCGGCGGTGAAGAAGCACGCGGGCAGCGCCTGGACCCCGCAGGTCGAGATGGCCTGGGCCGAGGCCTACACGATCATGGCCCGCGCCATGCAGGAGGCCGCGGCGGCCGACGAGGGCCCGGCCTACTGGCACGCCACGGTGCTGGAGCACCAGCGCGTGAGCTGGGACCTGGCCGTGGTCCGCCTCCAGCCGGACCACCCGGTCGGCTACCGCGCCGGCCAGTACGTGAGCGTGGAGACCCCCCAGCGCGCAAGGTTGTGGCGCTACTTCTCCCCGGCCAACGCCCCAAGAGAAGACGGAATCATCGAGTTCCACATCCGCTCGGTGGAGGGCGGCTGGGTGAGCAGGTCGATCGTCGGCCACACCCAACCCGGCGACGTCTGGCGCATCGGCCCACCCATGGGCCGCCTGCACGTGGACCGGAAGTCCGGCAACGACGTCCTCATGGTCGCCGGCGGCACCGGCGTGGCCCCCATGCACGCGATCATCGACGAGATGGCGCAGTGGGGCGAGAACCCGAGGACCCACCTGTTCGTAGGCGGCCGAACCCGCGAGGACCTCTACGACCTCGACAACCTCCAGCGCTTCGCCATGACCAACCCATGGCTGACGGTCGTCCCGGTCCTGGAGTCGGACCCAGGCGCACGCGGCGTCGAACAGGGCACCCTGGCCGACGTGGTCACCCGCTACGGGGCGTGGGAGGACCGCGACGTCCTGGTCTGCGGCTCGCCGTCGATGATCAGAGCAACGGTCTCCCGCATGCTCGTCGCCGGCACCCCCCTGGACCGCATCAAGTACGACCCCTTCACCCTGGACTGACCCCCGCCACGCCACGTCCAGGGCGGGGAAGCCCTGGAACACGTCTTTCGGCGCGCAGCGCCGTCGGGCAGGGCCGCCGCGCGGCGGGAAAAGAGGGAGGCTAGCGCTTTCGGTTTGGCTTCCAAACGACCAAAGCGGTCTCCTGACGCACCGGCACCAGGTCCCGCCGCAGCGAGCGGTGGACCGAAGCCGCCGCGTGCTCCGCCGCCGCCAACGCCTGAGCCAACTGCTCGGTCAGTTCGGACACCTTCGCCCGCAGCGCCCCGACCTCGTTCTCCAGCTCGATGATCCGCTTGATGCCCGCCAGGTTCACGCCCTCCTCCTGGGAGAGGCGCTGCACCTCCCGCAGCAGGACGATGTCCCGCATCGAGTACCGGCGACCGCCGCCCGACGTCCGGCCCGGGGACACCAGGCCCATCCGGTCGTAGGACCGGAGGGTCTGGGCGTGCAGGCCGGAGAGCTGCGCCGCCACCGAGATCACGAAGAACGGGGTGTCCTCGTCGGTCCCCGGTGGGAACGGGAACGTCATGTCGACCTCTTCTCCACCAAGGCGTTGAGGTCCGCCCTCGGGTCGTGCTGGGCGGTGGCCGAGGCGTAGGCCTCCAACGCCTCGCGCGCGGCCGAGTCCATGTTGTTCGGGACCGCCACCTGCAACGTGATGAGCAGGTCGCCGACCTGCCCGTCGCGCTTGGCGATGCCCTTGCCCTTGGCCCGCAGCACGCGACCGGACGCGGTGCCTGCGGGCACCTTCAAGGTCACCTTGCCGTCCAGCGTGGGCACGGTCAACGTGGTGCCCAGCGCCAGTTCGGGGAACGTCACCGGCACGGTCACGGTCAGGTCGTTGCCGCTGCGGCCGAAGAGCGGGTCGGGGTTGACGTGCACCCGCACGTACAGGTCGCCGCTCGGGCCGCCGTTGCGGCCCGGTTCGCCCTGGCCGGCCAGCCGGATGCGCTGGCCGTCGTCCACCCCCGAGGGGATGCGGATGGTCAGCGTGCGGGTCTTGGTGGAGACGCCGTCGCCGCCGCACTCCGGGCACGGGTCGTCCACGATCCGGCCGGTGCCGCGGCAGTCCGCGCACGGCTCGGAGAAGGCGAACGCGCCCTGGCTGCGGGTGACCAAGCCGGCCCCGCCGCAGTTGGCGCAAGTCCGGGGCGTGGTGCCCGGCCGGGCGCCCGACCCCGCGCACGTCCCGCACGACGACGGGCTGGACAGCCGCATGGGCACGGTCGCCCCGCGCACCGCCTCGGTGAAGTCGATCCGCACGTCGGTCTCGACGTCCTCGCCCCGCCGGGGCCGGGTCGCCGATCCGGACGTGCCGCCGGCCCGGCGGTTGAACAACCCGCCGAGCAGGTCGCCCAGGCCGCCCATGCCGCCGGTCTGCTGCCCGGCGC
Source organism: Actinosynnema sp. CA-248983 (assembly GCA_050954585.1). Classification (GTDB taxonomy): domain Bacteria; phylum Actinomycetota; class Actinomycetes; order Mycobacteriales; family Pseudonocardiaceae; genus Actinosynnema. Next base: position 8,619,871 of record CP191863.1, read on the forward strand.
GGCCGAACAGGTCGCCGACGTCGAAGCCGCCGCCCTGCCCGAAGCCGCCCGGGAAGCCCCCGCCGCCCGCGAACAGGCGGCGGGCCTCGTCGTACTGCTTGCGCTTGGAGGCGTCCGACAGCACGCCGTACGCCTCCGAGACCGCCTTGAAGCGCGCCTCGGCCTTGGCGTCACCGGGGTTGGCGTCGGGGTGCAGCTCCCGCGCCAACTTCCGGTACGCCTTCTTGATCTCGTCGGCCGAGGCGTCGGAGGAGACGCCCAGCTCCCGGTAGAAGTCCTTCTCGATCCAATCCCGAGCACTCATCCGGACGCCGCCCCCTCTCGCTCAGTCCTGCTGTTCTTCGGTCGGTTCTTCGCTCGCCGGCTCGTGGTCGGTCACCGCGACCAGCGCCGGCCGCAGGACCACGCGCTCGCCGAGCCGGTAGCCGCGCCGGAGCACGGCCGTCACCGTCGGACCGCTCACGTCGGGGGACGTGCTGTGCTGGACCGCCTCGTGCACGGTGGGGTCGAACTCCTCGCCCTCGTGCCCGAACGGCTCCAGCCCGGACCTGGTCAGCGTGGCGACCAGCTTGTCCGCGACCGCCTTGAACGCGCCGGTCAGGTCGCCGTGCGCGTCGGCCCGCTCCACGTCGTCCAGGACGGCGAGCAGGTCGTTGATCACCTGGGCCTTGGCCGAGGCGGTCACCAGCTCCTTGTCCCGCTCGACGCGCTTGCGGTAGTTGGCGTACTCGGCGGTGAGCCGCTGGAGGTCCGCGGTCCGCTCGTCGAGCTGGGCCTTCAGCTCCGCGGCCGGGTCCACCTCGGCCTGCTCCGCGTCGGGGGCGGCGTGGCGGCCACCCCCGTCCGCGACCGGAGCCTCTTCGGTGGCGACACCTTCGGCGGTTTCGGGCGCTTCGGCGGCCTCGGCCGGCGGGCGCACCTGACCCGTCTCCGGGTCGATGCGGCGGCGGTCGCGCACCACCACGTGCGGCTGCTCCTCGGGCTGGGTCACTTCTTCTCGTCCTCGTCCACGATCTCGGCGTCCACGACGTCGTCGGCCTTGGCGTCGCCCGCACCGGTGCCGGGCGCCGCGCCGTCACCGGCGGTGGCACCCGCGGTGGGGGCGGCGTTGGCGTACATGGCCTGGCCGATCGCCTGCGACTCGGTGGCGAGCTTCTCCACCGCGGTGCGGACCTTGGCGATGTCGGTGCCCTTGAGGGCCTCGTTGGTCTCCTCGATCGCGGCCTTGACCTTGTCCTTGACCTCGGCCGGGATCTTGTCGTCGTTCTCCTTGACGACCTTCTCCGTCTGGTAGACCAGCGTCTCGGCCTGGTTGCGGACCTCGGCCTCCTCGCGGCGGCGCTTGTCCTCCTCGGCGTGCGCCTCGGCGTCCTTGATCATCCGGTCGATGTCGTCCTTCGGCAGCGCGGAGCCGCCGGTGATCGTCATCGACTGCTCCTTGCCGGTGCCCATGTCCTTGGCGAACACGTGCACGATGCCGTTGGCGTCGATGTCGAAGGTGACCTCGATCTGCGGGACGCCGCGCGGCGCCGGCGGCAGGCCGGTCAGCTCGAACATGCCGAGCTTCTTGTTGTCCGCGGCGAAGTCGCGCTCGCCCTGGAAGACCTGGATCTGCACGGACGGCTGGTTGTCGTCAGCCGTGGTGAAGATCTCGGACCGCTTGGTCGGGATGGTCGTGTTGCGCTCGATGAGCTTGGTCATCACGCCGCCCTTGGTCTCGATGCCCAGGGACAGCGGGGTGACGTCGAGCAGCAGGACGTCCTTGACCTCGCCCTTCAGCACACCGGCCTGCAGCGCCGCGCCGACCGCGACGACCTCGTCCGGGTTCACGCCCTTGTTCGGCTCACGGCCGCCGGTCAGCTCCTTGACCAGCTCGGCCACGGCCGGCATGCGGGTGGAACCGCCGACCAGCACCACGTGGTCGATGTCGCCGACGGAGATGCCGGCGTCCTTGATCACGTTGTTGAACGGGGCGCGGGTGCGCTCCAGCAGGTCGTTGGTGATGCGCTGGAACTCGGCGCGGGACAGCGTCTCGTCCAGGAACAGCGGGTTCTTGTCCGCGTCGACCGTGATGTAGGGCAGGTTGATGGTGGCCTGCGACGAGCTGGACAGCTCGATCTTGGCCTTCTCGGCGGCCTCGCGGATCCGCTGGAGGGCCATCTTGTCCTTGGTCAGGTCGATGCCGTTGGACTGCTTGAAGCGCTCCACCAGCCAGTCGACGACGCGCTGGTCCCAGTCGTCGCCGCCGAGGTGGTTGTCACCGGAGGTCGCGCGGACCTCGACGACGCCGTCGCCCAGCTCCAGCAGCGAGACGTCGAACGTGCCGCCACCGAGGTCGAAGACCAGGATGGTCTGCTCCTTGTCGCCCTTGTCCAGCCCGTAGGCGAGGGCGGCGGAGGTCGGCTCGTTGACGATGCGCAGCACGTTGAGGCCCGCGATCTGGCCGGCCTCCTTGGTGGCCTGGCGCTGCGCGTCCTCGAAGTACGCGGGCACGGTGATCACCGCGTCGGTGATCTCCTCGCCCAGGTAGGCCTCGGCGTCGCGCTTGAGCTTCATCAGCACGCGCGCGCTGATCTCCTGCGGCGTGTACTTCTTGCCGTCGATCTCGGTCGACCAGTTCGTGCCGATGTGCCGCTTGACCGACCGGATGGTCCGGTCGACGTTGGTCACCGCCTGGTTCTTGGCGGGCTGACCGGTGAGCACCTCGCCGTTCTTGGCGAACGCGACGATGGACGGGGTCGTCCGCGAACCCTCGGAGTTGGCGATCACCGTCGGCTCGCCACCCTCGAGAACCGCGACGACGGAGTTGGTCGTCCCCAGGTCGATGCCGACCGCTCGCGCCATTTGGATTCCTCCTGGTAGTGCGTCTGTGAGAGCCCCGCGTTGAGCGGCGTGCGCTCAAGTTTGCCAGGATCTGCGGACTTGAGTCCACTGGGCTCAATTTCTCTGCCTGTCCAACGGACGGGGCCGTTCGAGTGTTCCCGTGCGGGCGTGATCCGGGACACTCGGGTCATGGAGTCACCCAGCGACATGATGTCCGCCGTCGTCGCGTCCATGAAGGAGCGCACCGGCCGCACGCTGGACGAATGGGTCGAGCTGGTCGAGGCGTCCGGCGTCGATCCGCTGGACCGGAAGGCGGTCCGGGCGTGGCTGCGCGACGCGCACGGCGTCAAGCAGAACTCGCAGTGGACCATCGCCGACGCCGCCGCACGCCGCGCCGGCTGGGTCGAGCCCACCGTGGCGGAGTACGTCGACTCCCAGTACACCGGCCGCAAGGCGGCGCTGCGACCCGTCTACGACCGGATCGCCGTGCTGGCCCTGGCGCTGGGCGAGGACGTCCGGGTCGAGGGCCGGTCGACCTACGTCCCGTTCGTCCGGGGCCGCCAGTTCGCCGCCGTCCAGGCCACGGCCACCCGGGTGGACCTGGGCCTGCGCTTCACCGACGCCCCGGCGAGCGACCGCCTGACGCCAGGAGGCCCCGGCCAGGCGACCCACAAGGTGTCGCTGACCGGGACCGATGATGTGGACGGCGCCGTGGAGGCCCTGCTGAGGGCGGCGTACGAGCAGAACGCCTAGAGCGCCGGCTGCACGCTCACGTCCCCGCTCCCGGACTTCACGACCACGAGCACGGACGCGGCCGGATCGGTCGCCACCCCCACCTCCCGGTCACCGCTGCCGGTCTCGGCCTCCACCCGGTAGGCGCCCTTCGGCAGCCGCACGGTCACGTCCCCCGAGCCGGACTCGGCCCGCACCGGCTGCACGGCCGCCATGTGGACCTCGACGTCCCCGGAGCTGTCGATGACCGAGACCTCACCGCGCATGTCGGTCAGCTTGGCCCGGCCGGACCCGACGTCCCCCTTGAACGGGCCACCGACGTTGGAGACGTTCACGTCCCCCGAGCCGTTCTCGACCTTCACCGACCCGGTCACGTCCCGCACGGTCACGTCCCCGGAGCCCAGCTCGATCTCGACGCTCGCGAGCCCCTCGAAGGTGACGTCCCCCGACCCGTTGTCGCCCAGCACCCGCACGTCCTTGCCGGGCACGGTGACCTCGTAGTTCACCGAGCAGTTCCGGCCGCAGTCGTCGAGCACCAGCGTGTCCCCCTCGACGCGGTGGGTCTGCCCGGTCGGCTTGTCGACGTTGCGGGAGTACTCGACGGTCCGCTTGACCTCGACCGACGTCGCTCCCTCACGCCCGCGCACGGTCACGTCCCCCGAGTCGTTCTGCACCCGGACCGCCACCACCTTCTCGGTGATGGTCCCCTGGTCCGAGAACGACTCCTGCACCAACCGCACGCACCCGGCCGCGCCGGCGACCCCCACGAGGACCCCGAGCACCGCCACCACGACCCGCTTACCCACCACAGCCCCCTAGCTCCAGCTCGTGAACGCCCCAAACCTATGCGCCCACGTCCGCGCCGGAACACCAGGAAGACCCCCGCTCCGTACTGGGGCTGTCCCTACCCCCTACGCCAGCGACTCCACGACCGTGCGCAGCGCGGGAGCGCACCGGGCCGGGTCGCCCAGGAAGCGCTCGGAGGCGATGACGTGCGACTCCGTCATCCGCTCCCACACCAGCCCCTGCACCGACACCACCGTGATCACCAGCCGGAACGGCTTCACGTACCGCCCGATCCGGTTCTCCACCCCGCGCACCACCTCGCCGATGGGCAGCGCGCCCGGTGTCCGGTTCGCGTGCCGCCGGTCGTACTCCGCGGCGGCGTCCTGCAGGGCGATCACGGCCGCCCGCAGGCACGGCCGCACCGTCAACGAGGGCCCGGACGGGTCGATGGGCGCCACCGACGGCACCTCGGCCCGGGCGTGGTCCAGGACGTCGGCCCACCAGCCCAGCCACTCCTCCGCCGCGCCCGCGCGGTCCACGCCCGCCGGCACGAACACCGGGACCGACGGGTCGAGGCCGGGGAGTTCCGGGACGGTGTCGACCGACAACGCCAGCGTGTCCCGCAGGAACAGAGCGGTGTTGACCGTCTGGTTCGTGCCGTGGGACACCTGCCACGACTCACGCCCGGCGAACCTCATACCACCCAGTGTCCCTCTTGAAGGTCATCGAGGAGGCATCAGAAGGGACACGACAGGCTCCAACTGTTCCGCCGTTGGGGGGAAATCCGCGATCAGGCCCTGGATCAGCAGCCCGTCCAGCGCCGCGACGAACCCGAGGAACGCCGCCGGCTGCATGGTGCCGAACACCGACGACAGCAGCGTGATCCACCGCCGCGCCGCCGGCCGCAGCTCGGGCCGCCGGGCCGCGAACAGGTACAGCTCGTACTCCGCCAGCGTCCGGCCCCGGTGCGGCCCGACGGCGTCGGCGAGGAACTTGGCCACCGACGACGGCGTGGGGCTGACCGACCCGAACGCCACCGCCATCTCGCTCGCCGACCACTTCAGGCAGGCGATCAGCAAGTCGTCCAACGAGCTGTAGTAGTACGCCGTGGACGACACCGGCACGTCCGCCTCCCGCGCCACCGACCGGTGCGACACCCCGGACACGCCCTCGCGCTCGATCACCCGCAGCGTCGCCGCGAGGATCGCCCGCCGCCGCCGGTCGCCCCGGGCCCGGCGCCCGTCGGCCTGCGTGCCCCGGCCTCGGCGCCCGTCAGCCGGCGGCACTGCCCACCTCGATGGCGACCACACCGGCCACCACCAGCACCAACCCGACCACCATGGTCGGGTTCAACGGCTCCTTGAACAGCACGACCCCGATCCCCGCCACGGCCGCGATCCCGAACGCGCACCAGATCGCGTAGGCGACCCCGATCGGCATCCCGAGCTTCAGCACGAACCCCAGGGACGCGAACGCCACGACGTACCCGACGACGACCGCCACCACCGGCAACGGACGGGTGAACCCGTCGCTGAGCTTCAGCGAGACGGTGGCGGTCACCTCACCCACGATGGCCAGTGCGAGCAGCAGGTACACCACGGTGAGCCCTCCGACTAGTGGAACGAACGTTCAACTAGTTTATGTGATCGGCCACGCTCAAGTGGTTACCGGCCAGTAATCCGGCGTAGTCTGCCCAGCCAGGAGACTGACGAGAAAGGCCGCCACCACATGGGAGCCCTCCAGCTCACACTCGGCGCCATCGGCGTCGCCGTCAGCGTGTACGCCTGGGGTCTGTTCGTGGCCGGAGTGGTCCGGATGATCAAGATCATCCGCCTGGGCCAGCCGGACTCGACGCGCAACGGGCCGTTCCTGCCCCGCATGCGCACCCTGATCGTCGAGTTCGTCGCGCACACCCGGATGGCCAAGTTCCGCAAGGTCGCCCCCTGGCACTGGATGGTGATGTGGGGCTTCCTCATCGGCTCCGCGGTGCTGTTCGAGGCGTACGGCGAGGTGTTCTACCCCGGGTTCCACTGGCCGATCATCGGCACGTGGTCCGTCTGGGCGCTGCTCATCGAACTGCTCGGCCTCGGCACCGTCGTCGGTGGCGTGGCGCTGGCGGTCATCCGGCAGCTCAACCACCCGCGCCGCGCCGACCGCGTGTCCCGGTTCGCGGGCTCGAACTTCCGCGCCGCCTACTTCGTCGAGGCGGTCGTCATCATCGAGGGTCTGGGCATCCTCGGCGTGAAGGCGTTCAAGCAGGCCTCCGACCTGGAGGACCCGCCGCTGTGGTCGTCCTTCGTCACCGGTCCGCTGAGCACCGTGCTGCCCGCGAGCCCGGACTGGGTCTCGATCATGGCGTTCATCAAGCTCGCGTCCGCGATCATCTGGCTCATCGTGGTGGCGAAGAACCTGACCATGGGTGTCGCGTGGCACCGGTTCAGCGCGTTCTTCAACATCTACTTCAAGCGCGAGGACGACGGCGGCGTCGCCCTGGGCGCGCTCAAGCCCATGATGAGCGGCGGCCAGGTCCTCGACCTGGAGGAAGCCGACCCCGACAAGGACACCTTCGGCGTCGGCAAGGTCGAGGACTTCACCTGGAAGGGCTGGCTGGACTTCAGCACCTGCACCGAGTGCGGTCGCTGCCAGTCCCAGTGCCCGGCGTGGAACACCGGCAAGCCGCTGTCCCCGAAGCTCGTCATCACCCAGCTCCGCGACCACGCCTACGCCAAGGCCCCGTACCTGCTGGCCGGCGGCCGGCGGGACATGGCCGGCGACGAGGTCGGCATCACCGAGGACAAGTACGAGGACTACAAGAAGCGCCTGGAGTCCATCGACGTCCTGGCCATGGCCGAGGCGGACCGGCCGCTGGTCGGCGGCGTGGACGAGCTGGGCGTCATCGACCCCGAGGTGCTGTGGTCCTGCACCACGTGCGGCGCGTGCGTCGAGCAGTGCCCGGTGGACATCGAGCACGTCGACCACATCGTCGACATGCGCCGCTACCAGGTGCTGATCGAGTCGAACTTCCCGTCCGAGCTGGGCGGCATGTTCAAGAACCTGGAGAACAAGGGCAACCCGTGGGGCCAGAACGCCAAGGACCGCCTGGCGTGGACCGAGGGCCTGGACTTCGAGGTGCCCGTGTTCGAGGGCGAGCTGGGCGACACCGAGTACCTGTTCTGGGTCGGCTGCGCGGGCGCGTTCGAGGACCGGGCCAAGAAGACCACCCGCGCGGTGGCCGAACTCCTGCACACCGCGGGCGTCAAGTACACCGTGCTCGGGCCGGAGGAGACGTGCACCGGCGACCCGGCGCGGCGCGCGGGCAACGAGTTCCTGTTCCAGATGCTGGCGCAGCAGAACGTCGAGGTCCTGAACACGGTCTTCGAGGGCCGTGAGCCGGGCAAGCGCAAGATCGTCGTCACCTGTGCGCACTGCTTCAACACGCTGGCCAACGAGTACCCGCAGGTCGGCGGCCAGTACGAGGTCGTGCACCACACCCAGCTGCTCAACCGCCTGGTGCGCGAGCGGCGGCTGGTGCCGGTGGCCGAGGTGGCGGAGGACGTGACCTACCACGACCCGTGCTACCTGGGCCGGCACAACAAGGTCTACGAGGCGCCGCGCGAGCTGGTCGGCGCGTCCGGCGCGACGCTGCGCGAGATGCCCCGCCACGAGGAACGCTCGATGTGCTGCGGCGCCGGCGGCGCGCGGATGTGGATGGAAGAGCGCATCGGCAAGCGGATCAACGTCGACCGCGTGGACGAGGCGCTCGGCACGGCCCCGTCGAAGATCGCGACCGGCTGCCCGTTCTGCCGCGTGATGCTGACCGACGGCGTCACGGCCCGGCAGAACGAGGGCGTGGCGGGCAGTCACGTCGAGGTCGTGGACGTGGCGCAGCTGCTGCTGACCGCGGTGCGCCGGGGCCAGGAGCAGGAACGCCAGGACGTGCCCACCGACGAGGTCGGCTCCGGCACGCCGCTCACCGAAGAGGACAAGGCGGGGACGCAGAGCTGACCCCCGAACGACGAAAGGCCCCGGTCCACTGTGGACCGGGGCCTTTTCTCGCAGGTCAGTCGTCGCTGCGGACGCGGTCCCAGATGATGTTGAGCGCCCAGCTCGTCAGGGCCACGATGATCGCGCCCCAGAACGCGGGCCAGAAGCCGGTCACCGTGAACGGCAGGCCCAGCTCGCCCGCCAGCCAGCCGGTGAGCCAGAACAGCAGGCCGTTGACGACCAGGCCGATCAGACCGAGCGTCACGATGTAGAACACGCAGCCGAAGAACTTCACCAACGGCTTCACCACGGCGTTCACCAGGCCGATCAGCAGCGCGACGCCGACCAGCGTGCCGATCTTCGCGGCGGTGGAGCCCTCGCCCAGGTCGATGCCCGGGATGACCGTGGAGACCCAGACCGCGATCGCGGTCACCAGCACCTGCACCAGAATGCCCATGCCGCGCAAGGCTAGCCGCCGGTGTGCTCCGAACGGGTCAGGCGCGGCCTGCGGATGTTCCGGCGCGGCCCTACCGTCGGTCCATGGTCACGTCGCCGGAGCCCGTGAAGAGCGAGAGCAGCCTGACCGTGCTGCTCGCCCTGGCGGTCAACCTCGCCATCGCCGTGATGAAAGCGGTCGCGGGCGTGATCACCGGGTCGGCCGCGCTGCTCGCCGAGGCCGGGCACTCGGTGGCGGACACCTTCACCGAGGGCCTGCTGCTCACCGCGCTGCGCCGGTCGAAGCGGCCCGCGGACCGGCGGCACCCGTTCGGCTACGGCAAGGACCGGTACTTCTGGTCGCTGCTGGCCGCGGTGTCGATCTTCGTGTCGGGCGCGGTGTTCGCGTTCTACGAGGGGTTCAGCACGGTGTTCGGCGAGCCCACCGAGCAGACCAGCGTCGGGGTGGGGTACGCGGTGCTGGCGATCGCGTTCGCGCTGGAGTCGGTGTCGTGGACGCAGGCCGTGCGGCAGGTGCGGCGGGAGGCGCGGGCCGAGGGCCGGTCCGCTGTCGCGTACCTGCGGGTGTCCGACGACCCGACGGTGAAGACGGTGTTCATGGAGGACTCGGCCGCGCTGGTCGGCCTCCTGCTGGCGTTCGCCGGTCTGGGGCTGCACCACCTGACCGGGTCGTCGGTGTGGGACGGCGTGGCGTCGCTGCTGATCGGCCTGCTGCTCGCGGTGGCGGCGTTCCTGCTGGCGGGCACCAACCGGGGCTTGCTGATCGGTCGCCAGGCCGACCCGAAGCTGGTGTGCGCGGTGTGGGCGTACCTGCGCGAGGTGCCCGAGGTCGAGCAGGTCGTGGACCTGCTGACCATGGCCGTCGGCACGGACCGGGTGCTGCTCTGCGCGCGCCTCGACTTCGACGACGCCCTGGGTGCGGCCGACCTCGAACGCGCGTGCGTGCGCATCGACGCAGACCTGCGCACCCGCTGGCCCGACCTGGACGAGGTGTTCCTCGAACCCGTGCCGAGAACCGACCCGGAACTGCGGTCCCGCGTCCTGGCCCGGTACGGCAACCTGCTCTAGCGCCGGGTCTCGGTCCGGTGGAAGTTCAGGTAGGCCCGCGACGGCGTCGGCCCGCGCTGCCCCTGGTACCGGCTGCCGGCCTGCTTGGACCCGTACGGGTGCTCGGCGGAGCTGGTGAGCCGGAACAGGCAGAGCTGGCCGATCTTCATGCCCGGCCAGAGGGTGATGGGCAGGTTGGCGACGTTCGACAGCTCCAGCGTGATGTGGCCGGAGAACCCGGGGTCGATGAACCCGGCGGTCGAGTGGGTCAGCAGGCCGAGCCGCCCGAGCGAGGACTTGCCCTCCAGCCGGCCGGCGAGGTCGTTCGGCAGGGTGACCAGCTCGAAGGTGGAGCCCAGGACGAACTCGCCGGGGTGCAGGACGAAGGGTTCGTCGTCGGGGGTCTCGACGATCGAGGTGAGGTCGTCCTGCTGGATGGACGGGTCGATGTGGGTGTACCGGGTGTTGTTGAACACCCGGAAGAACCGGTCGAGGCGGACGTCGATGCTGGAAGGCTGCACCATGACGTCGTCGAACGGCTCCAGCACCAGGCGGCCCGAGTCGACCTCTTTGCGCAGATCGCGGTCACTCAACAACACGGGGGACAGCCTATGTGTATGATCGGTGCCGCAGCACGCGGGTGTAGTTCATTGGTAGAACGACAGCTTCCCAAGCTGTAGAGGCGGGTTCGATTCCCGTCACCCGCTCGGAACGCCGAAGGCCCAGGTCAAGCCCGGTTCACCGGACCGACCTGGGCCTTCGGCGTGATCGGGCCCGAGGGTCACCGTGCGACCTGCGTGCAACTAGCCCGCCGGGACCAGCACCCCGGCCGCGCCGCCGTCATCTTCATCACCCTCGTCCGGCACCAGCTCTCCGAACCGCTCGGGCATGGCCCGCGCCAGCATCCGCACGGCCTCCCGCTGGTCGGGGCTGAGTCGCCGCCACGCCTCGTTGCGCGCCTCTTCACTCACCGGAGCGCCGCCAGCCCGTTCACCTTCGATCAGCGCATCCAGGCCGGCCGCCAGCTCCCGATCCGCTTCGGCGGTCGCGTGCTGATAGATCAGCGCCGCACGAGAACTGTCGTGACCCATCCGCGCCATCAGGTCCTTGGTACTGACCTTGGTGCGCGCCGCGAGGGTGTTGCCGGTGTGTCGGAGGTCATGGAAGTGCAGGTGAGGAACGCCGATGGCCTTCACCGCAGCCTTCCACCCCGAGCGTGGGTTGAAGTCGCCCCGGCGTAGCGGGTTGCCCCGCTTCCCCGTGAACACCCACGCATCCGCCGCCGAGGCCGTGAACTCTTTCAGGTGATCCACCAGTTCACGGCGGATGGCGACGGGCACCGTCACCCGCCGCTTCCCCGCCCGGGACTTGGGCGGTCCGTAGACCAGACCCCGACCAGGCAGCTCCACAAACGCCCCGACCACCCGAATCCAGCTCCCGTCAGGAGCGATGTCTTCCCGTCTCAACGCCGTGATCTCACCCCATCGCAGGGTGCAGAACGCGGCTACCAGCACAAATGCTCGATACCTGCGGTCCGCCATCCGCGCGGCCAGGTCGAACACCTGCGCCACGGTCAGCACTGGGCGTTCGTCCGGGCTCTCTCCGCCGGCCCCGGCAACCTGGCACGGGTTGCGAGAAAGAATCTTGTCCTCGTTTGTGGCGGTCATGAGAACGGCCCGCAACAACCGGTACGCCTTCGCAGCCATCGTCTCGGACACTCCGCCCGCCAGGAGGTCCGCACGCCACTTGCGGATCATGGGCGTGTCCAGCCGCCCCAACTCGACCTTGCCGAGGTGAGGCGCGATGTACTTGCCCAGCAGCCACCGGTAGAGCTGCACCGTTCGAGGCCGCAGCTTCGGCCTCTCGCTGATCCACGCTTCGGCGTAGTCGACCAGGTGCACCTTTGCCCTGCCGGGGTTCGTCCACTCTCGCCGTTCGATCGCACTTTCGACGTGGACCAGCCACCGCTCAGCGTCTCGTGCAGTAGCGAAGGTTTCCGGTGCCGGATGCCGCTTGCCGTCCGGGCCGATGTACGAAGCTTGGAATCGGCCTGATGGAAGCTTGCGAACGTTGCCGAACCTCCGCCGGCCACTCTTGCCCGCCATCAGGCAGCCCGCCAAAGGTCACGCCGAACCGACTCGGCGGTGATGGCCTCGACCTTGCCGGCCTGCACAAACGCTTCCAGATCCGCACGCTTGAACCGAACCAACCGGCCGACCTTGTAGAAGGTGACGCGCCGATCCGCCACCAGTCGGCGCACGAAGCGCACTGTGGTTCCGAGGTAGGCAGCAGCCTCCGGGACTGAGAAATACTCACGAACTACAGCGGCAGTCACGCTGCTACCTCCTCTATGTACTTGCGTTGGCGTTGGGCGCGTAGGCGTTCCGCGAGTGCCGCCGCTAGCTCCCGCTCTGCGTCGTTGCTGTAGCCGGAGCCGGCGAAAGCCCAGTCGTTGACCACGACCACGGAGTCCGCTTCGAGGCCGAGGCGTTCGAGAGTCTCGGCGGCGCGGAAGGCGCGACGGTCCTCGCGGATGCGCTTGAAGGTGGTCGAGTAGTGCTTGGACTTGGTGAGGAAGTGACCCCGGAATCCGAGCATGTGCGCCCACTTGCGGAGGTTCAGGTCTTCGTAAAAGCCCAGCTCACCTAGGTCCCAAGCCGTTTGGATCATCTGGCGGTGGTGGTCGGACACCCGCAGGTGGTCAATGTCGAGCTGGGACCGGATGGGGCGGTCCGGGGTCTCGCGTGCTCCGGTGCCTTTGGTGGCGTACTTGGCGACGTAGGCGGCAAGCCTGGCGTCACTGACCGCGCCCGCCTGGTCCTCGACCTCATCGGCCGCAGCGGCGCGAATGGGCCGGACGTCGACCTGTTCGCCCCAGGTCAGGCCGAGCACGGTGCCGTCAGGGCGATGGGTCTCGACCAGGACCGACCGGGCGGCGGCACGAACGGCGTCCTCGACCAGGTCCACGGAGGCCCAGGTGGGCGCCGGGTCGTGTGAACCCTTGGGGCCGTCGATGCGGACGACGGCGTGGAAGTGGACCAGGCCGCGCCGCTGGTACTCGGCGACCTTCGCGTACGAGAGCCGCGCGTAGTCCTTGAACTCCCGCACCGTCAGGCCCGCTGCCCGAGCCAGCGCACGCCGCAGGGCGATGGTGAAGCGATGCCACAGCTTCCCGGCGTGGGCTTGCCAGAGCACCGCTCCTTCGTAGTCGTAGCCGTCCGGGTCCACCGCGCCGCCGATGCGCGGATCGTCGGGGTGGTGGAAGGCACTGCACCCGGTGCACGGCCGCGCCTTGCCGCTGTTAGTGGTGGGTCGGTTGTGGACCGAGCCGAAGGACGGGGCGGTCAGGGTCAGGAAAACACGGGGCTTTTCCGCGACCGTCTCGGAGACGCCCTTGGTGCCGCCGGCCAGGCCCGCGCGCATCAGGTGGAAGGCGTCGGCGGCGTAGCGGTCGGAGCAGGCCGGGCAGACGGAGGCGCGGCGGTTGCCGCAGGGCACCATGACGTCTCCGCCGAGGTGGGCGAGGACTTTCGTGCTGTCGAGGTTGTGGAGCTGCCAGGCCCCGAACAGGCGGATGGGTTGGGCGCATCCGCCGATCGCGGTGACCTTGTCGCGCCAGTCCCGGTAGTCGGCCCGCTGGACCCTGTCCGAAATTCGATCATCGAGTGTGAGGACCACGTGGGCACCCCCTTCCGGTAGTGGTGGAGAACGACGAAGAAGCGGGGCATGACCGGGTGGTGGTCATGCCCCGCTGAAGTGCTGGTGAGTGGTCAGGTCGCGTTGAGCTGGTCGGCCAACGCAGCGGCGAAGGCATCGGGGACATTGACGGCCGCCCGGACGTCTGCCGGGGTGATCGCACGGCCTTCCTGGCGCACTTCAGCGGCCTTCGCGCCGAGTGCGGCTTGCAGGTGGGACGGGAGCTTGAGCGCCCCTCGGGACGGCGTAGGAGCGTCCACGGCGGCGGGCTTCATGCTCTCCATGACCCGGTCCCGAGCGGCGTTACATCGGTGCTGGATCACCGGCATGACCTCCGCAATGAGGAACACGACCAGTGGCACCACGACGTGGAGGAAGACCACGCCGTACTGCACCGAGCCGGACGGCGGGCGCAGCGATGACCACACGTTGGTGACCAGGGTCGCGCCGAGCAGCAGCCGCTTCAGCCACACGACCGGCGCGGCGTCGACGGCCAGGCCCTGCGACAGCATCTCCGCTTCCCAGCGCAGCAGGGTCACGAGGATGCCCGCCAAGGCCGGCTCGACCAGCCACGCGCCCCACCACAGGACGGCCGCCGGGGTGAGGTGTCCGGCAAGGAACTCGTGGACGCCCGTGGTGGTGAACCCCAAGCCGAGGGCGAGGAAGAACCACATGGAGCGGGTCACCGAGACGCGGAAGCGTTCCAGGCGCACCGCGTGCAGCAGCGGGTCCGAGGTCAGGCCGTGCAGTTGGTGGGACTCGGCGAGGCGAGCCCGCAGCCGCCGCACGGCCCGAGTCTCGGCGGCCTTCCCCTCGGGCGCTGCACCGCTCATGCCGCGACCGCCGCCCGCCCACTCCGGGCCGACACCACACGGCCGAGCTGGACCAGCCGGGCGACCTCTTCGAAGGTCACCGGCTCCACGACCATCGGGATCAGCCGGAACGGGCCGAGGGTCACCGCGGCTTTGCCCGCCTGGACGCCGCCGAAGGCCGAGACCTCCGCCGACGCGGTCAGGCCGAACGTCAGACCGGCGCGGTTCCGGGCCGTGGCCGCCACCGTCAGCGTGTTGTCCGGCCGCAGCGTCCAAGTGAGTGTGAGCCCGTCGAGCTGGGTGGTCCACAGCAGCAGCGCGGCCAACCGGTCAGGCGCGGTGCCGGAGGTGAACTCGGCGTGCACCGACCCGGACCGGGTGGAGATGACCAACCGGTCCGGACGGGGCAGCCCGGTCGAGCGCATCAACGACCGCAGTGTGCGGATGATCCGGTCAAGCGAGTACGAAGGCATGGCAGAACCCCAAGAGTGAGAAGGGATGTCAGGCGACGATGCGCAGGCCGCAGTCCGCCGGACCCGCCTTGACGAACGCCACCAGGGCGTCAACATCCGCATCGGTGGTGTAGGCCGCGCGCACTCGGCGCGGTGTGCGGGAACGCGGGTCCACCCGGAAGCCGATACCGGCGGTGGAGCCGTCAGCGGCGATCTCGTCAGCGATCGCGCCCCGCTCGCGGGCACCCTCGCCCAGGACCATGTCCGGGTGCCGCTCGGAGGTGACCCGCAGGCACACGCGGTGCGGGATCAGGTCCCGGATGGGCAGGACGTCCTTCGAGGGTTCCTGCACGTAGACGTCCAACACGTCGTTGGTGGCGCGGCCCATGCTGGCGATGACCGAGCAGGCGTTGACGATCGCGTGCGCGTACTCGGAGTTGTAGGCCATCAGGAAGCCGACCTCATCGAGGATCAGCCAGTCCACCGGGTTCTCCCGCGACACCGGCACCGAGCGCTTCCCCTTGCGCTGCAACCGCTTCTGCTTGCGGGTCATGTTGTCCACGAACCGGTCGATCAGCTCCGAGCAGTCCTCCGGCGTGTCCGCGTAACGACCATCCAGGATGGGCTTGAGCGCCACGAACTCGAACAGCTTCGGGTCACACACCCAGGGCCGGACCAGCCCGTCACGGATCATCGGAGCGACCGCCCGCAGCTTCGCCATGACCACGGAGTTCTTGCCCGACCCGGTCGCGCCGGCGGTCAGGTGGTGAGTGCCGATCAGCGGTTCACGCCACTCCCCGCCCAACTCCGTCTCCCCCAAGCACAGCGAACGCAGGTCCACCGCATCGGACGACTCGGGCATATCCGGTGCCGGGATGATCCGGTCGAACGGTTCGTCACGCTGGACGATCAGCACGACCTCACCGGGCTTGCCCTGCTCGACCGCGACCCGTTCGGCCTTGAGCGTCGCGGCCAGCTCCGGCAGGACGGCGGAGAACGCCCGCAGCGCCTGACCAGGCACCAGCCGCACCCGAACCGTGTCGATCGACGGCGACCAGGACCGGACCCGCAGCACACGCGGCACCAGGACTTCACCGGTCTTGTGGTGGGTCTTGGTCAGCCCGCACGAGCCCATCAGGTTGTTCCAGCGCCGACCGGTGTACGCGCCCGCCCAACGCCGCCGCCATGCCCGCAGCACCGGCGCGGCCCAGGCGTCGAAGGTGTCCGGGTGCCCCCGGTACCAAGCCGCCGTCCCCACCGCCAAGCCGCCGACAACACCGCCCGTCAGGTTCGGCCCGAACTCGACCAACGCCGCCCCAACCCCACTCGGAGCGACCATCGCACCGGGGTGGCGAACCAGCCACCGCACGGTGCGGAACTCCCACCCGGCCGAACGCCGGGACGTGCCCGAAGGCATCTCAACCACCGTGAAACCCCCTACGTCCAGGCACAGCAACGGCCGACCACCAAGACGCAGTGATCGGCCGTTGCCGTGAAGTGATCTACAGGCGCGCTACCTGCGCGGCCCCTTCCGCCGACGCCGCGCGGACGCCGGTTCGAGCTGCGACCGGGAGTAGGAGAGCTGCGTACGCAGCACCGCCACCGATCGCGCGAACGTGTTGTGATCGGCCTTGAAGCCCTCCCGCCGATACGGGATGTCCAACGTGGCCCGCTGGAGTTGCTTCATGGCCGTGTCGAGGCACTCCAAGGCCGTGATCAGTTGCTGTGACATCAGACCTTCCACTCCCTGGTCTTCAACTCCGTCTCGTACCGGATCGCCCGGTCCTTCAACGCGGTCAGGTTTTCCTGAACCTTCGCCAGCAACCGCTTCAGCTCCTCCGGCGGAGTGACCCGCCAAGAGCCGGGCGGGGCCGGGTTCTCCCGCATCTTGGCGATCAACCTGTCCAGCGGCCCGAACTGCTCCGTCACGAAGTCGATCGAGTTGACCAAGTTCGCGTACCGCTCCTCAGCCTTCCGATTGCTTGCCACCGTCACCACCTTTCCGGGGAGAACAAGAACCGGAACAAGGACTGACGCAGCGCCACGAAGTCCGCACCGCTACCCGAAGCGTCCGGGAACCCGTGCCGCTCCAACACCGCCGCCACATCCAAGATCAGCCCGAACGTGAACCGTTCGTCCGTGCCTCCCGGCGGTACCACCACCGGGAACACCTGGTCAGCCATCACCACCTCCACTACGGGGACCACGGCGAACCCCAGAACCCGCGAAGGGCACTGGGGTCCACCGAAAACCCCGGCACAGCAACGAACTGCGCCGGATTCAGGCATGGCTCTACCCACTGTGGAATTGACAAAGAACAAGCAGCCCAAGAAGAACGGCTTAGGAAAGTCGCCTAGAAGGAGCAGGGATCAGCGGCTCATCAGGCCGCGTTGCGCACCGGCCGCGCCACCGGCTTCAGCCCGGCCGCCTTGAACCACAGGCCCGCCGAGGCGATCTTGCGCGGGTTGTCCCGGTCCGGGATCTCGTACGTGTTCACCACCGCGTTCACCAGCTCCACGTACATGCCCTCCTCAAACCCCTCACCGGGGTCACCGGGCAGGTTCACGCGGATCTCCTCACCCTTGCCCGCCTTCCGCCCCTCGACCGGCAGCGGCTTCGCGAACAGCGTCACCACGTACTGCACCTCACCGGACACCCGGTCCACCACCGGCGTCACCGAGCCGTCCTCCGCCTCACGCACCTTCGCGGCGGGAGCCTCCGTGATCATCAGCCGGTAGCCGTTGAGCATGACCGGCAGATCCTGAAGCGCCATCCGAAGAACCTCCACGTGCTGGGAGCGGCCCGTTGCCGCTCTGTCGCCAGTACCAACATAGCTAGTAAAGCTAGTAGAGACACTAGGCCATTCGAGTAACTTCCAGCATTGCTAGCTTTGCCGCTACAGTTCGTGTATGGCTCTTGACGCGGCGGACCCGCGACCGGCGTACCAGCAGATCGCTGATGACCTGCGTCGCTTCGTCGCGTCCGATGAGGTTCAGGTGGGGGACAAGCTGCCTTCGCTGGCCGAGCTGCAAGCCAAGTACGGCCGCGCGGTCATGACCTTGCAGAAGGCGCTGGACGTGCTGCGCGCGGAAGGTCTGGTGATCTCCCGCCAGGGCGAAGGCACCATCGTCGTGAAAAAGCCAGAAGCCCACGCGGGGGAGGACGTTCCCTCACCGCATGAGCTTCGGCAGATGTTCGAGCGGATCAACAGCGTGCTGGACGACCTCAGCCAGCGTGTTTCCGCTGTTGAGGCCGAGCTTTTCGGCCCCACTTCAGACGATCCTCAATCCGGGTCAACCGGTCGCTGAGGTCTTCCATGCGCGCCAACAGCAGCTCTGTCACGGCACGCATGTCCCGCCAGTCTTCGTCAGTCCACTTGCTCTCGCCGGACACCGTGCCCCCTAGATCAGTGCTTGTGGTCGCGTTGCGCTTGCCAGGCGTCATAACGCCTGGCCCCCTCGATCAGCAGGTACATCACGGCGAAGGCCGCCAACCCCTCGACGGCCGACGCGATCACGGCAAGCTCTCCGGCGGCACCGGCCGACCGGCGCCGGTCTCGGCGAACCACGGCGCGTCGACCGCCACCGGTCCCTCTTCCTTGAGCGCGTGCGCCCCGGTTGCCCGCTCGACCTCTTCAGGAGTCGTGCCGAGCGTCGCGGTCAGCGCGTCGAAGTCCAGCGGGGCGAGCCTCGTCAACGCCTGGCACCGGTCCGCGAACGCCGTCGCCGCCTGCGCCAGCTCTCGCGCGAAGTTGATCGCCATCCGCGCGCCGTCCTCCCGGCCCGCGATCTGCACCGTGATTTGCGAGCCAGCCGACAACATCACCAAGGACGGGTGCCCCTGTGCGTGCTCGACCATCGTCGCCTCCGCGTCCTCCTCGGGCTGCAACAGCACGTAGAACCCCATCGACCCACCTCCCATGCTCAGCCACTGCTTCCACAACCACAGTCGCGTGCATGGAAGATCGATCCCATACCAATGACCGATGGGGATATCGGCGACACCACTAATCGCAGATCAGCGCCGTAATCGACGGGCTACACTCCGACATACGAGCAGCTTGACGGGGGTAGCAGGGGGTGAAGGTGAGCGCGAGCAAACGTCGCTGTCGCACGTGTGACACCTTGCTGGCCAGCGACAACCGAGGCACCCAATGCGGCCGTTGCACCGCTGCCCACGCGATGAACGCTCCGAGCCTGCCCGCCGAGTTCTGGAACCAGCCGGCCATGCGCGAGGCGTTCGAGTCCCGCAACATCGGCCAGGTCTTCCGCGCCTACCGCCAGGCCCAGAGCCCCACGCTCCCGCAAGCCACCCTCGCGGCCTGGCTCGACCTCACCCAGGGCCGCGTCAGCGAGGTCGAACGCTCCCGCCGCCCCGTCACTGACATTGAACGCCTCGAACGCTGGTGCAACGCACTCCGCGTACCGCACCACCTTCGGTGGTTCAACGGCGGAGTACACGAAGTCCGCGATGCGGAAACCCAAGGGACGCAAGAAAAGTCACTAGCCGACCTTGGACTCTCGTACGCAGCATCCCTGCCGACTACGGTGGAAGTGGTTGCCGAACTCGGGAGGCACGACATGGAGCGCAGGACTTTCCTCACGGGCGCGCTGTTCAGCGTCGCCGCATCCGTGGCCCCCAGCCGTGACTGGCTCCTGGCCACGCTGGACGAGGCAGGCTCCGCCACCGGCAAGATCAGCAGCGACCAGGTAGCGGCGATCCGCCGCACCTTCGGCGTCTTCCAGGAGCTGGACGTCATGCGCGGCGGGGGGCACGCCCGCGAACAGCTCGCCGCGTACCTGACCTCCCACGTCGTCCCCCTGCTCAAGTCGAATGACCCCACCACCGACAACGGCCGCGCCCTTTTCGAGGCAGCCGCCGAACAGCTCTACCTGCTCGGATGGATGGCCTTCGACAACGGCGAACACGCCCTGGCCCAGCGCTACCTCATCCAGTCCTTGCGCCTGGCCCAAGCCGCTGGCAGCCCCGAACTCGGCGCGCACGTCCTGGCCGGCCTCTCCGACCAGGCCACCCTCACCGGCCACCCCGACCACGCCGTCCAGCTCGCGAAGGCCGGCCGAGCCGGACTAGCCCAGGGCCACTCGGAAGCCTGCCTGGCCGACCTGTGGGCACTCCAAGCCCGAGCCGAGGCCGCACTCGGCGACGCCAAGGCCGCAGCCCGCAGCGTCCACCTCTCCGAAACCGCCTTCGCCAACGTCGACCACGACAACGAGCCGGAGTGGGCACGCTTCATCGACCCCGCCTACCTCAACGGCGAATACGCCCACACCTTCCGCGACCTCGAACGCCCCGAGGAAGCCGCCCACTTCGCCCACCTGTCCATCACCGAGTCCGAACGCCAAAACCGAGCCCGCCGAGGCTCAATGGCCCAGGCCGCCCTCTCCCGCTCCGCCCTCGACAACCGCGATCTGGAGGCCGCCGCATCGGCAGGCATGGCCGCCGCCAAGCTCGCAGCCACGGTGAAGTCCTCGCGATCGGTCGAGGCGGTAGCCGACCTCCGCAACCGTCTCCGCGACCACCGCGATTCGCCAGCCGTGCGGGACTTCCTGGACTTCTCCGGCGCACTGCTCCCCGCTATGGGGCCACGGGCCTAACAGAAGCCCGTCACATCACCCGAACGACGGACGTTGATCAGCAGCCCAGGTGTCTGATCTGCAAGTAAAGGCGTCGCCGATACACCATCGGCAGTTGGTATGGGATGCCGCCTCCGTGGCGATGAGGGTGGTCACACCTTCATCGCCAACCACGGAGGCAGCCACTATGCCGAAACGCTCGGGCCTACTACCGCCGAAGACTCCGAAGCTTCTTGCGGTGCTCGACGAAGAGGACACCGTCGCCGCGTGGGTCATCGATCTACCCGACGCAGGCGTGATCGCAATCTTCTCCGACGGCACCAGCACCCATACCGCCGACGACGTCGAGCGAGCCCGCGACTTCGTCTGCCGCGCCGAGGGAATCGACGGCGAATTGCTTGCCCTGAAGGTGCACTGGCTCTAGCCATCGCCGATGGTCACAGCTCCGGTGTGTTCAGAGTTTCTTTTCTTCATCAAGGCGGCCCCCTGCGGGGGCCGCTGGCCGTTCGTGTCCTTTGAGCCGTTGTGGGACAGCCTCCGGAGATGTCCTCGGTCGCGCCAACGTGGGCCTGGCGGCCCACGGGCGCGACACGCGAGGCACCGAAGGCTGTCCCACAACGGAGGGAGGCCACGGCCAGCGGCCCCCGCAGGGAACCGTGCGAAGCTCAGCTTTCGCTCGCGGGCCTCCGGACGAGCTTGCGAACTGCTTGGATGTCGTAGATCGCGAGCGTCTGTGACGACTCTGACCGGCGGTTGAACGGACTCGGCGCTCCAGGCCGTTCGATGACGACGCGGCTGCCCGCTGTACGGGCGATCGCCTCCGTGAACGTGTGAGAGCCGCCTTCATCGTCCTCGACATAGATGTCGCAGGGTGCGTCTTGATCAGCCATGTTGACCTCCCAAGCGGTGGGGCCTATGGCTGTAGGTCTGTCCCAGCGCCTAGCAGCGTTACATTCACATCGCTCCGTGCATGCCCGCATCGTTGTCCTGTCCCTACGAGCGCCGAGTGGTCAGTTTGCTCGGGCTGGGCACGGCGCTCGGCTGCCGCGCCTGTGGACAGCTCAACGCCTGACGGCGTCGACCAGCCCACAGGCTTGCCAACGGGCAGTGATCCCAGATGCGGAACAGGTGCGGAACGGCGAACGGGAAGCACTGGCGACGCCTGCGTTTACGCTGGTAGACCACATTGGGGCTGGAATGATCTAGTTCCGCGCGATGACACTTCGGAGCGTGCCCTGCCGTGCAACAACCGTGCGATAAGCGCTGGTCAAAGGTGGTCAACCACGGACACTTCTGACCTACGCGCGCCGCAGGTCAGCGGGCCTACCAGGACACGCTGATCGGGTTCCCAAGCTGTAGAGGCGGGTTCGATTCCCGTCACCCGCTCGGAACGCCGAAGGCCCAGGTCAAGCCCGGTTCACCGGACCGACCTGGGCCTTCGGCGTGATCGGGCCCGAGGGTCACCGCGCCGCCCAGGCCCGCCCGCGTCGCCTTCGTCACTCCCACACCCACAGCGGGGCCTCCAGGGGCGCGAGCACCGCGCCGAGGACGGCGATGGACACGGTCGGCAGCACACGGCACTTGGGCCGGTCGTTGCGGCTGTTGTCGTGTCCTCCTTGTTCCGCACGCACGGGCAGACCGCGCCAGCGGTGACCCCGGTGCTGTTGGGGCTGATCTTCAAAGCATTCCCGGTGCACGACATGAGGTGGGACGACGTGCTCGCGGCGACCACGAAGCCGTCGGACCGCAGGATCGGCGGGCCGGGCCTGGTGGGCGTCTCGACGCCCGGGATTTCCGACATCTCCACGCAGGTGGCGAACGCCTTGTCGACCGTGATCGTCGACGGTACGACGACGGCCCGCCCGGCCACCACCTCGGGTCCCCGGGCCACCTCGACCAGCATCGCCGCCACGACCGTCGCGACCCCGACCCCGACCAGGCTCACGATCAACCTCATCAGGCGATTGTGCCCACGCGTCAGGCCGCGTCGGCTGGAATTCCGCGCTATTCGGCCGAACGCCAGGCCGCGTCGTACCGGCGCTGCCGCTCGCGGTCCGTTTCCGTGGCGCGTTCCTTGCGGTACGTGCTGGCGGCCGAACGCGGGTAGCCGTATTTGGTCATGCGGTGATCAGTGCTTTCGATCGCGTACGACACCGCGAAGTACACGCCGACGACCAACCCCAAGGACCCGCACGCGATGGCCAACGGCAGGGGCGACCCCAACCCCCACACCAGCCCCAGGGTGATCAGCACGGTCAGCGGCAGGACCTGGAGGAACGCGCGGACCACGAACCACGCCAGCCAGGACGGCTTGGTGGCCTGGTGGAAGACCCACTCGCGGTTGCGGAGCGGGAGACGGCCGCCGACCAGGTACCAGGCACGCAAGAAAACCGGCGGCCTCCGGCCCCCGTCTCTATTGTCCCACCGGGGTACGACGTTCTCGTGGGCCGCGTGGTCGGAGGAACTCATCTGGTCGCCTCCGTCGCTGCGATCACGCGGGTGAGGGCCTTGTGGAGGGCTTCCAGCTCTTCGAGGGTCATGCCCAGGCGTTCCACCACGGCCGGCGGGATGGCCAGGGCCTGTTCGCGCAGGGCGGCGCCGGCCTCGGTCAGGGTCACGGTCAGCTGGCGCTCGTCGGCGGTGTCGCGGGTGCGGTTGAGGTAGCCGATCGACTCCAGGCGCTTGAGCAGCGGCGACAGGGTGGCCGGTGCCAGGGACAGCATCCGCGCGAGCGCCTTCACCGATAGCGGCGCCTCGCCCCACAGCGCCAGCATCACCAGGTACTGGGGGTGCGTGAGGTTCATCGGCTCCAGCAGCGGCCGGTAGCCGGCGACCACGTTCCTGGACGCGATGGACAGGGCGAAGCAGACCTGCCGCTCCAGGGCCAGCGCGTCACCCTCGATGGTTTGTGCGCTAATCATTAGCACGCAGACTACTACACGAGTTCGGCCCAGCCCCCGCCCTCGGCCAGCACCGTCCGCACGCCCGCGAAGTGCTCGACGACCCCCGCCAGGTCGCTGTGCAGCAGCGCCGCGCGGTCGGCGTCGACCGGCAGGTGGTCGTCCCGCCACAGCTCCAGCGGCAGGCTCAGCACGAACACCACCGAGTCGACCAGCCGCAGCACCGGCGCGTCACCCGGGCAGCCCGACCGCAGCGCGGCGCACTCCCACGCGATCTCGTGCAACCCCGCGACCGCCGCGGCCGGCGTGCCGTCCCACGACTCGTCCGGCCAGACCCGCGCGCTCAGCGCCAGCCACAGGCGCCACCCGGCCCCCGACTCGACCTCGTCCCGCGGCTGCCACGCACCCATGCCTCCACTGTGGGTCCGGCAAGCCGGACGAACCGCATGAGACTGCCCACAAGTGTGGTCCCGCCCCCACCGCTCGGGGGCGGGACCACGCCAACGTCACGTGCGGGCCCGCTCCGGTTCAGCGTCGGTCTGCAACGAGTCGACCAGCGCGGCCCGGTCCTCGGACGGCTCCGGCTTCAGGACCAGCCCGACCACCAGGTACAGCACCAGCGACACCAGCAGCGGCCAGGAGACGATCACCGCCTGGGTCACGAACTCCACCTTGTTCTGCTGCAACACGTACAGCACGACCCACGTCCCGAGCCCGCCCACCACGGACGAGATCGCCGCCGACGGCCCGACCCGCTTGAACCACGGCAGGAGCCCCAGCATCAACGGGATCGCGATCGGTCCCATCGTCGCCGCGACCAGCGCGATCACGACCTTCAGCACGAACCCCTTGGTGTCCGCCGTGAGCGCGATCGTCATGGACAACCCGATGAACGCGAACGTCGTGATCCGCGCCAACTGCAACTGCGCGGCCTCGGTCAGCCGCGTCACGCCCTTCCACAGGCGCGGCAGCATGTCCCGGGTGATCACGGCCGAGATGACGTTCGCGTCCGAGGACACCATCGCCATCGTGTGCGAGAAGAACCCGGCCAGCACCAGCCCGACCATGCCCGCGGGCAGCATCGCCTTGCCCATCTCCACGTACGCCTGTTCCGCGTTGGCCTCCATGCCCGGCACGATCAGCGGCGCCGCCCACATCGGGAAGAACAGGACAAGCGGCCACACCAGCCACAGCACGGACGACAGCAGCGCGGACCGCTTCGCCGCGGCCCCGGACGGCGCGGCCATGTAGCGCTGCGCCAGGTTCCACATGCCGCCGTTGTACTCAAGCGTCTTGATCAGGAACAACGCCATGAAGAACACCAACGTGTACTGACCGGCCAACGGCTCGGAGTGCGACTCCGGCAACTGGTCCCAGATCTCCCACATGAAGGAGATGCCGCCGAAGTGCGCGGCCACCGCGATGAACATCGCGATGCCGGCCAGGCCCTGGATGATGAACTGGCCGAAGTCGGTCAGCGCGTCGGCCCACAGGCCGCCCAGCACCGAGTAGACCATCGTCACCAGGCCGACCAGCGTGATGCCCAGCCAGATCTCCACCCCGCGAAGCCGTTGAGCAGCAACGCGACCGCGACCCACTTCGCCGCGATGTCGACGACCTTCAGCGCCGCGCCGGCCCACGCCATGATCTGCTGCGTCGGCACGTTGTACCGGCGGGCGAGGTATTCCAGCGGCGACTTCACGCCGTGCTTGGAGCGCAGCCGGTTCCACGCGCCGGCCCACAGGAACGCGCCGATGCCCACGCCGACGCCGATGGTCAGCGCCCACCAGATGTAGACGGTGAGGCCGAGCCGGTAGGCCTCGGCGGCGAAGGCCACGAACATGACGGCGCTGTAGCCGGACATGTGGTGCGAGATGCCGGACAGCCACCAGGGCATCTTGCCGCCGGCGGTGAAGAAGTCGGCGATGTTCTTGATCCGCCCACGTGACCAGTAGCCGATGGCCACCATCACGAAGAAGTACCCACCTACGACCAGCCAGTCGAGGGTGCCCATCAAACCTCCCTGAACGTCCTCGGCGGGCGGCAGCGCGACAGAACGGGCGGCGGTGCGCGGCGTCCCACGTGCGGGTGTGTGACGTAGGTCTTACGGAGCCGTTGCGCTGTGCGGAAGACCACAGCGGTCAACCGACTCACATTTGTGACTCTTGTTCACGTACGTGACCAGGTCATACCGACAGTTTTGTTTTGCGAAACCCCGTCATGTCCCTGGTGCGAACAACTCCCATGAACATGCGAACCGGTGTCAACGGCCGCCCGCTGCCCGCGGGCGCGGGCCGGCATGCCTCGGGGCCGGGGATCGCGCTGGTCGATCCCATCCCGCTGTTCCGCGAGGGCCTGTCGGCCGTCGTGCGCCGAACGCCGGGCCTGAACTGGCTCGGCTCGACCGGGCACCTGCACACGGCCGTGCGGCTCCAGGAGCGGCTGCGGCCCGACGTGCTGCTGGTGGACTCGGTGCTGGACCCGCAGGGCCACCTGGCCACCCTGCTGGTCGGCAACGACCCGCAGCTGATCGTCATCTCCCTGGTCCGCGAGCCGCACCGGACCGCGAAGTACGTGCGCGGCGCGCTCGCGGCGGGCGTGCGCGGGCTCGTGCCGCGCGGTGGCGAGGTGGGCGAGGTGCTCCAGGCGATCGTGCGCGGCCACCAGGAGCGCATGTACGTCGATCCGACGCTGGCGCCGCTGGCCGCGGGCTTCACGCCGACCGCCGAGGCCGGGTCGCGGCGGGCGCTGTCGCGGCGGGAGTACGAAGTCCTGCAGTTGATCGCCGACGGGCTGGAGAACCAGGCCGTGGCCAACGAGCTGTACGTCTCGGTGGAGACCGTCCGGACGCACGTGAAGAACATCCTGCGCAAGCTGCGGGCCCGGGACCGCACGCACGCCGTGTCCCTGGCCTACCAGGCCGGACTGCTCAGCTCGAACATGAAGTGATCTCGTCTGCTCCGCCACAACCGGGTAGCCGGCCTTGCCGGGGTTACTGACAGGTAATAAACTGTTGTTACCGGTCAGTAGGGGACCGCCCCGACCTGTTTGGAGAGAGCGACGAGATGGGTCACTACAAGAGCAACGTCCGAGACCTCGAGTTCAACCTCTTCGAGGTCTTCAACGTGCAGGACCACCTCGGCACGGGGCCGTTCGAGCAGTCCGACGAGGACACCGCGCGCGGCGTGCTGGCCGAGTTGAACAACCTCGCGGTGGGCCCGCTGGCGGAGTCCTTCGCCGACGCCGACCGCAACCCGCCCGTGTTCGACCCGAAGACGCACTCGGCGACGCTGCCCGAGTCCTTCAAGAAGTCGTACCAGGCGATCTGGGACGGCGAGTGGTACCGCCTGTCCCTGCCCAACGAGCTGGGCGGCTTCGGCATCCCGCCGTCGGTGCAGTGGGCCGCGTCCGAGCTGATCCTGGGCGCGAACCCGGCGATCTACATGTACCTGGCCGGCCCCAACTTCGCGACCGTCGTGCACAAGAACGGCACCGACGAGCAGAAGCGCTGGGCCGAGATCATGATCGAGCGCGGCTGGGGCGCCACCATGGTGCTCACCGAGCCCGACGCCGGCTCCGACGTGGGCGCGGGCCGGACGAAGGCCGTGCTCCAGGAGGACGGCTCCTGGCACCTCGACGGCGTGAAGCGGTTCATCACCTCGGGTGACCAGGACCTGACCGAGAACATCATGCACCTGGTGCTGGCGCGCCCCGAGGGCCCCGGCATCGAGGCCAAGCCCGGCACCAAGGGCCTGTCCCTGTTCCTGGTGCCCAAGTGGCACTTCGACCCGCAGACCGGCGAGTCGACCGGCGAGCGCAACGGCGCCTTCGTCACCAACGTCGAGCACAAGATGGGCCTCAAGGTCTCCACGACCTGCGAGCTGACCTTCGGCCAGCACGGCGTGCCCGCCAAGGGCTGGCTGCTGGGCGAGGTGCACGACGGCATCGCGCAGATGTTCCAGGTCATCGAGTACGCCCGGATGATGGTCGGCACCAAGGCCATCGGCACGCTGTCCACCGGCTACCTCAACGCCCTGGCCTACGCCAAGGAGCGGGTGCAGAGCGCCGACCTGACCCGCATGACCGACAAGACCGCGCCCCGGGTGACCATCACCAACCACCCGGACGTGCGCCGCTCGCTCATGCTGCAGAAGGCCTACGCCGAGGGCCTGCGCGCGGTGTACCTGTACACCGCGACGTTCCAGGACCGGATCGCGCTGGGCGGCGAGGCCAAGGAGCTGGCGGAGAAGGTCAACGACCTGCTGCTGCCGATCGTCAAGGGCGTCGGCTCCGAGCGGGCCTACGAGCAGCTCGCGCAGTCGCTGCAGACCCTGGGCGGCTCCGGCTTCCTCCAGGAGTACCCGATCGAGCAGTACATCCGGGACTCCAAGATCGACTCCCTGTACGAGGGCACCACGGCCATCCAGTCGCTGGACTTCTTCTTCCGGAAGATCATCCGCGACAAGGGCCAGGCGCTGGGCTTCCTCAACGGCGAGATCCAGTCGTTCATCGACAACGAGGGCGGCAACGGCCGGCTCAAGGAGGAGCGGGCCCTGCTCAAGCAGGGTCTGGAGGACCTCCAGGGCATCCTGGGCGCGATGATCGGCTTCCTGACCAGCTCGCAGGAGGACGTCCGCAACCTGTACAAGGTCGGCCAGAACACCGTCCGCCTGCTGATGACCGCCGGTGACGTGCTCGTCGGCTGGCTGCTGCTGCGCCAGGCCGAGGTGGCCCTGGCCAAGCTCGACGGCCAGGTTTCGGCCAAGGACAAGGCGTTCTACGAGGGCAAGGTGGCGGTCGCGTCCTTCTTCGCGAAGAGCGTGCTGCCCGAGCTGTCGTCGCGCCGCAAGATCACCGAGACCACGGACAACTCGCTGATGGACATCGACGAGTCCGCGTTCTAGATCCTGCGGAAAGACCAGGGCGGTTCCCCCGGGGCGTTGGGGGAACCGCCCTTTTCGTCAGCCCTTGTGCGCGCGGGCCGCCGCGAAGCAGTAGACGCCGAAGCCCAGGAACCCCAGGGCGATCAGAGCCAGCAGGAAGATCCCGTAGGGCTGGGCGGCGAGCGTGTGCAGGGCCTTGTCCAGCCCGCCGGACTCCGCCGGGTCCGCCTCGATCGCCGCGAACCCGACCAGGACGCCGATCAACCCGTACGCGATCCCCTTCCCGATCCACCCGACCCGCCCCAGCCGTTCCACCCACTGCCGGGTGCCGGCCGGAAGCTCGGACATGTCGAGGTCGTCCTCGAAGGACTTCTTGACCCCTTTCCGCGCGACCGCGACCCCGAGCCCGATCACGAACACCGCCACGGCGCCCACCAGCACCTGCCCGAACGGCAGCGCCAACACCTTCGCCGTCCACGTCTGGGACTGCTCGGTGGAACTCTTCTGACTGGACCCGGTCGCGTACCCGATGGCAGCGATGCCGATCACCACCCCCGTGATCGCCCGCCCGACCGACCCGAACCGCCGGTACCACCGCTTCCGCTCCGGCGACACCCACTGGTACCCGGACACCGCCATGGACACCTGCCACAACGCGAACGCGAAGAGCCCGACCGCCAGCACCCACAGCAACACCGGCCCGAAGGACGTCTCGGCGATCGTCCCCACCGCACCCTTCTGGTCGGTGCGCTCGCCGGAGTCCCCGAACACCACTTGCGCGGTCAACACGGCCAACAGCACGTGGACCACCCCGTAGCACACCATCCCCGCCCGGCCGAGCACTTGCACGGCCGGGTGACGTCTCACCTCATGCGCGCTCACGATCGAGTGATACCCGCCGCCAACCAGCCCTAAGCCGCCACCCGGGTGCGCGCGCAGCGCGTCCGCTTCGGGCGCGCGGCAGCGCGCCTGCTTTTGGGTTTTCCATCCTCCTTGGCGGCCTGCCCGCCGGCGATGCTCTTTTATCGTTTTGCGCTTCGCTTTTTCCCACGCACTTCGCGCTCTCAAACCCAACGCGCTGACGCGCTCAAAAGCCAAAAGCGGCCTGGAGGCCACCGGGGGTAGAAGGGCTGGGCAGCCCTGTCAAAAGCAGCGCCTTCGGCGCGAAAAACAGCGCCCACGGCAGGTCGGTGCCGTGGGCGCTGAGCGAGATGGTTGGGCAGCGCTAACCCGCCGGCGGGGCCTCGCACACGATCTTCGGCGACGGGTCGTACCTGACCGTCCGCGACTCGGACCGCGACTGCCCCGTGCGCCGGTCCGTGATCGTCCTCGTGTCCGTCACCGTGAAGCCCTGCGAGCCGTTGCTGGGCACGCACGGCTGGGTCGTCTTCTTGATCTCCTGCGGCTCGGTGAAGTTCGTCCGCTCACTCGTCGAGCCGCTGACGTCGTAGTTCTTCGTCCCCCACAGCACGATCTTCAGCGAAGACGGGGTCCAGATGGTCTGGATCGCGACGCCGGTCTGGTCGGGGTTGGTGAACTTGATGTCGATCAGGCTGTTGCCCGCCGCGTCCATGAACACCGTGGCCTCGCGGCCCGCCGGGTAGCGGGAGATCCAGTAGCTGTGCTCCTTGTGCCCGGCGTCCTTCATGCCCGCGTGGTACGCCGCGTTGTAGAGCGTCGTGGCGAACTGGGAGATGCCGCCGCCGACCGCGCGGCCCGGGGCGCCGTTCTCGATGATGCCCGCCTCGACGTAGCCCTGCGCGATGCCGCGCGGGCCGGTGAAGCTGTTGAGGGAGAACGTCTCGCCGGGCTTCACGATCGCGCCGTTGACCTTCTGGGCCACCACGCGGATGTTGACGCCCGAGTCGGCCGCGAAGCCACCGGTCTGGAACTCGCCGATGACCTCCTTGATGCCCATCTGGTTGGCCTGCTCGGTGGTCACCTTGGCGGGCGACTTCTTGTACTCCGCCTTGATCTCGCGCTGGTCTGCGCGCTTGAGCACGTCGAGGTACGGGGCCAGCGACTTCTCCCAGTCGATGGTCAGCCCGTCCACGGACTCCTTGACGGTGGGCCGGCCGCCTTCGAACACGATCTCGGCGTCCTTGCCCTCCTTCTCCGTGTCCTTCAGCTGGGGGCCGGCGGCCTCGATGACCTTGTTGTTGTCCACCTTGACGTTCAGGCTGCCGTCGTCGGCGGGCTCGAACACCAGCGTGCCGAAGAGCTGCTCGGGCGTGAGCGTGGCGTCCTTGCCCTCGCCGCGGACCAGGACCGGGGACGCGGTGGCGGGCTTGGCGACCTCGTTGAGCGCCTTCTGGACGCCCTCCTTGGTCGTCTTGACCGGGGTGGTCGCGACGGGCAGTTCGACCGTGCCGCCGTCGGCCCAGTCGGCGAGGAGCTTCTCGCGGGCGCCGGCGGCGTCGAGCTTCTGGCCCTGCTTGGGGTCGACGGCGACGGCCGTGCCGCCCTCGAACTTGATGGCGCCCTCGGCCGGCTCGTGGTCGGTCTTGGCGCGCAGGCCCTCCACCGCGGCGGACAGCTTGCCCTGGTCGCTGCTGGTGGCGAAGCCGACCTCGCGGGAGGTGAAGAACGAGGCGAGGCGGGTGATCGGGGACAGCGGCTGGTCGCCGGCCCGCTCGAAGGTGCCCGCCCAGTCCAGTTCCAGGCCCGCGGCCTTCGGGTCGACCTCGGTGTCCACGTCGCCCGCGCGCGCCTTGACCGGCTTCTCCAGGCGAGGACCGATCTCGGCGCGCAGCTTCTGCTCGGCGTCCTTGTGGCTCATGCCGCCCACGTCGACGCCGGCGACGGTCACGCCGCGCGGCACGTTGCCGCTGGAGACCAGGATGTCCAGGCCGTACAGGAGCACGAGCAGGCCGAACACGCCGGCCGCGACGATCGCGATCTTCTTGCGGCTCTTGCGGCGCTGGTCGTCCTCGTCGGCGGCGGTGTCCTCGTCGACCATCATCGGGCCCAGGACGGTGGCCTCGGGCTCGCCGACCGGGGCCGCGAACACGGTGGTCTGCTCGGACGGCGACGGGTTCCGGGGACCGTCCTGCGGCCCGTTGAACGCCCGGGTCTCGTCGAAGGCGCGGGTCTCGTCGAACGCCGACGCACCCTGCGGGCCGCTGAAAGCGCGGGTCTCGTCGAACGCCGACGCACCCTGCGGGCCGGGGAAGGCGCGGGTCTCGTCGGCGGGCGGGGTCAGCTTGCGGGTGACCTCGTCGGGTTGGGGGTTGGGCACATCGTGGGTGACGCCGGTGGGGGCCGAAAGGTTGCCGCTGTCGATGTACTGAGTCGCTTCCGAGGCTGCGACGTCGCCCACGGTGGCGTCCGGGGGCGCGACGTCACGCTCCGTCGTGCCGGCGGGCTCGTCAGGCTCCTCCTGCGGCCAGGCGTCCTCTTCCCGGGGCCACTGCGCCTCCCCGGCGGACGGCCCGGAGCCGTTCGTCGGGCGCTCCGAACCGGTGCCCGACGGGCGGACCGGCTGGAACGCCGTGGTCCGCTCAGCGTCGTACTCCGGTCGCTGGTTCTCCGGCACCGCTCCCCCTCTTGCCTCTGGCGCAAGCTCCTGGGACTGCTTACCCGACCGCCGTCACACGTCGATCACGGTCGGGCGGTTCTAGAGGTAAAGGCCCGTTCCGTGGTCCGACCGCTCGGTGGCGGTGGCGTGCACGTCGCGTTCGCGCATGACCAGGTAGGTCGCGCCCTGCACCTCGACCTCGAACTGTTCGTCCGGGTTGAACAGGACCCGGTCGCCGACCTTGACGTGCCGCACGTTCGTGCCCACCCCGAGCACCTCGCCCCAGGCCAGACGCTTGGCCATCTGCGCGGTCGCCGGGATCAGGATGCCGCCGCTGCTGCGGCGCTCGCCGTCCTCCGGGGAGATCCGCACCATGACGCGGTCGTGCAGCATCTGGATCTCAAGCTTGACATCGGGCACCCGATGAGTCTACGTGGCGCGCTACACGTCCTCGTCCAGGCCGCCCATCATGAGGGGCAGTCGGTTCGGGCCGTCCGCGCTGACGCGGACCGGGACGCCCCAGTCCTGCCGGGTGAGCTTGCACACCGGGTGCTCCACGGCGGGGTCGTCCGTGCAGCTCGCGGCCTGCGCCACGACGTGCAGGACGCCGTCGGTGAAGCCGTCCGCGATGCGCAGCGTCCGCTTCAGGTCGGTGCCCACGCCCGCGCCCTCGACCAGCAGCTCCGGGGGCGAGCTGGTGATCTCCAGGCGGGTCGACGGGCCGTAGCGGTCGTCCAGCTTCTGGCCGGTCGGCGGGGTGAAGACGACCGACAGCTCCAGCTCGCCGGACCCGATGACCGTCGGCGGGCGCTTCACCCGGTGCGCCTCGCCCAAGACCTTCGTGCCGGGCGCGACGGGCCGGTCCAGGCGGTGCGCGGCGGAGGCGACGACGACCAGCTCACCGTCCACGAACAGCACGTCACTGGGCTCGGCGATGTCGGTGGCCAGCGTGGACACCTCGCCGGTGGCCGGGTCGTACCGGCGGACGGCACTGTTGTAGGTGTCCGCGACCGCGATCGAGCCGTCGGGGAGGACGGCGACGCCCAGCGGGTGCTGGAGGAGGGCCTGGTCGGCGGCGCCGTCGCGGTGGCCGAAGTCGAAGAGCCCCTTGCCGACGACGGTCTTGACCTGGCCGTCCTCCAGGTAGCGGAGGGCGGAGGTCTCGGAGTCGACGAGCCAGAGGCGGTCGCCCTGCGCGGCGAGGCCGGAGGTCTGGGCGAAGAAGGCGTCCTTGAGCGGCGCGTCGCTCAGGCCCTCGACCGTGGTGCCCGCGAGGCGTCCCAGGCGCTGCTCGACGGGCTTGAACAGGCCGAGGGTGTGGTTGCCGGCGAGCGCGATGGCGACCCCGCCGGCGGGTTCCCACCAGGCCACGTCCCACGGGCTGGTGAGGTGGATCGCGTCGGCCGGCCCGTCGGTCTCGCCGTCGCGCCACTGCTCGCCCGTGCCGGCCACGGTGGTGACCTCGCCGGTGTCCAGGTTCAGGCCGCGGAGCAGGTGGTTGACCGTGTCGGCGACGACGACGTGGTAGCCGACCTCTTGCGCGGTGTCCGCGGGCAGGAGGGCGAGGCCGGCGGGCTCGGAGAACGTGGGCGCGAGGCCGTCCTGCCGGCCGCGCTCGCCGGTGCCGATGCGGCGGACGACGGTTTCGCCGTCGGGTTCGAGTTCGACCAGGCTGTGGTGGGCGGAGTCGCTGACCAGCAGCGTGCCGGTCGGGGTGACGATCGCCTTGGCGGGGAAGCGCAGGGTCGTGTCGGCGGGGGCGGGCGGGACGTACGGGCCGTCGCCGCGGTGGAGCGTGCCCTTGGCCTCGTGCTCGGCGATCAGTTCCTGGACGACGGTGCGCAGTGCGTCGACATGCCCCTCACCGGCCGCGACGTGCACGACGTACCCCTCGGGGTCGACGACGACCAGCGTGGGCCACGCCTTGACGGCGTAGTTCTGCCAGGTGGTCAGCTCGGGGTCGTCCAGCACGGGGTGGTGCACCTCGTACCGCTCGACGGCGGCCTTGAGCGCCTCGGGGTCGGCTTCGTGGACGAACTTCGGGGAGTGGACGCCGACGGTCACGAGGACGTCGGCGAACTCGGCCTCCAGGGGGCGGAGTTCGTCCAGGACGTGCAGGCAGTTGATGCAGCAGAAGGTCCAGAAGTCGAGCAGGACGACCTTGCCCCGCAGGTCTCCGAGCTTGATGTCCTTCCCGCCGGTGTTGAGCCACCCGCGGCCCACCAGTTCGGGGGCGCGGACACGAGCACGGCGGCGCTGAGCAGTCGTCACGACCGAAGTCAACACGATGTCAAGGGCGGTCTGTTCCGGCGTCCACCATGTGGATGACCGGCCTTTCGTTTTGTTCGTTTCGAGCTGCGCAGCACACCGTGCTGACCACGAGCGAGGCCGCACACCTGCTCGGCCGTGCTCGACGAACTCGATCGCAACCTGCGCAAGCGCGGCGCGACGGCGGGCCAGGTGGCCCATCGGATCGACCAGATGAGCCGACACTTCCCCGACGCCCAGGTCCTCGGCTACGAGCATTTGATCGACTCGATGCGGAACGACCCCAACGGGTTCGCGGCGGCTTGTCGGCGGGACTTCAGCGTGTGGCGGAGTTGACCGGCGGCACGGCCACTTCGGATCACCGAACCGATCTTGGGCCCAGGACTTCAGCGCCGAGTTCCGTCACCCGGCGGCGGAGTTCGCGGTCTGCCGTGACGACCGCGCAAGGGCGGCCGGCGGCGTCGGTTCGGACGACTTCGACGATCTTGTCGTCGCCCGAGTGCTCCGCCGCCACCACGCGGACCTCGGGGATCGATTCCACGTGACGGGCCTTGCCCTCGACCACCAGGACGACGTCGAGCGGCCCGGGGTGGAATGCGGGGAGGCCGTGTTCGGCGATCTCGGCCAGGGAGTCGCGGAGGCGGGTGGCCGCGCCCGCGCGGTCGCGCCACCAGCCGTCGGGGACGGAGCCCACGACGTTGGCCGCGTCGACCACCAGGAGCGGGAGGGTCATCGGCCCATGCTCTCAGCAAACCTTCAAAAATCTGTCGCACCCCGGTGGCACCATGGATGGTGTCCATGGGGGACAAGACACCATTCAGGGGGAACCAGTGATGATCCAGCGCGCCCGCAGACAGGACGACGACTCCTGGACCGGCTCGGCCACGTCCAAGTAGTCCGAGTCCAGCCAGTCTGGGCACCTGGTCGGGGGAAATGGGAAACCCCGCGGTGCTGCCAGGTCGGGGGTCCGACAGCATCGCGGGGTCACCATGAACATCGATACACGATAGTGGTCTGTTACACCCTCTCCAGGGTGTGACCCAGCTCACGTTTCGCCGTATTCAAGATAGTCGAAGGCCCTGCCGCGCGGGAGGTGCGGCAGGGCCTTCGACGTTTCCCCCTTCGCCGATCGCGCGGGACGACGGGGCGTGCACCCGGTGTCGATGTCGGGTGGCCGTCACGCGCGGAGGGCGGTTCAGCGGAGGGTGGTCACCTGGGCCTGGGCGATCGCCATCAGCTCGTGGCGCATGGCCGGCGTGGGCGCCTGGTCGATCGCGCGGGCGACAGCCTTGCGGTTGCGAGCCTCGACACGACGAGCGCGGAGCTTCGCAGTGAAGTTCACGGGGTTCATCCCTCTCGGAGTGCTTCTCGGTGCGTGCCTCAAGTATGCACCCTCAACGACCGCGACGCACCCGATTATCCGGTGAGATGGGGCACAAGCCGATGAATCTCCGGTGGCTACCCGTTCAGCACCTGCGATTCGCCTGGCGTCCACCTGATTCCACCGGACAGCCCAACGACCGCTCTCCAGCGTGACCGCCAGAGGACCCGATGCGACCGCCAGATCAGTCCTCGCGCCCCAGCAGGAACCGCCCGAAGTGCGGCACGGTGAACGCGATCTGACCGCGTTCCGCGCTGTAGACCAGGCCTTTCTTGATGAGGCTGTCCCGCGCCGGCGACAGCGACGACGGCTTGCGCCCCAGGTGGTCGGCGACCTGCGCGGTGTTCACGCCCGCGTCCTTGCCGTCGGTCAGCTCCGCCATCGCCCGCAGGTACTCGCGCTCGGCCGGGGTCGCCCGCTCGTACCGCGAGCCGAAGAACCCCACGGCCAGCTCGGCGTCCGCCTCGGGCGCGGCGACGGCCACGTCCAGCGGGGTGATCGGGTCGGCGGGCGCGGCGTCCCACGCGGCCTTGCCGTAGGCCTGGATGAAGTACGGGTAGCCGCCGGACGCGTCGAACAGGGCGTCCAGCGCCTCGTCGTGGATGCCCGCCTGCTCCCGCTCGACCGGCGCCAGCACCGCCCGGTCGGCGTCCTCGCGGGACAGCCGGTCGATCCGCACGTACCGGAACAGCCGCTCCGAGTACGACTTGGACGCCGACAACACGGCCGGCAGGTGCGGCAGCCCCGCGCCGACCACAACCAGCGGCGCGCCGGACTGGGACAGCTCGTGGCACGCCGCGCACAGCGCCGACACGTCGTCCGGCCGCACGTCCTGCATCTCGTCGATGAGCAGCGCCACGCCCGTGCCCACGTCCTGCGCCAGCTCCGCGACCTCGGTGAACAGCTCCACCAGGTCGATCTCGATGTCCCCGGAGTCGGCCCGGCCCTGCGCGGCGGGCACGTCGATGCCCGGCTGCCACCGGTCGCGCAGCTTGGCGGCCTCGGGGTTGGCCTTCAGCGCGAACGCCTTGAGCACGCCCAGCACCGCCTCCACCCGGTCGGGCGCGCGGTGCCGCACGGCCAGGTCGCGGATCGCCCGGTGCAGCGCGGCGGACAGCGGTCGCCGCAGGCCGGCCTCGGGCCGCGCCTCGATCTTGCCCGCGCCCCACCCGCGCCTGACCGCCATGGACCGCAGCTCGCCCAGCAGCACGGTCTTCCCGACGCCCCGGAGCCCGGTGAGCACGAGACTGCGCTCCGGCCGGCCGCGCGCGACCCGTTCCAGGACCACGTCGAACGCGCTCAGCTCCTTGTCCCGCCCCGCCAGCTCGGGCGGGCGCTGCCCCGCGCCGGGGGCGAACGGGTTGCGGACCGGGTCCATCCTCGGACGGTATCGAGCTGTCTACGGCCGATCCAATACTCGGCGCGTGTCGCGCTCTATTGATCTTTCTAGTGTTTGAGCTAGATCGTCATATCGTTGCGCATGGTCCGGCATGCGGGTTGGCTGGGTGCCGTGGCTGAAGTCGTGACCAAGGGCACCGGCAAGGTCGAGCGCACCGCCGACCGCGCCGAGGTGCAGGTGAACTTCGAGACCTCCGGCGCGACCCGGACGGAGGCGGTCGACCTGCTGACCCGGCGGGTGGCGTCGGTCGAGCCGCTGCTCGCGCGGCCCGGCGTGGAGGTGCGGTCGCGCCAGCTCAACGTGCACGACAACTGGAACGGCCGGCGCCGGTCGGGCAGCCGGGCGTCCCAGTCGTACACGCTGCGGGTCGACGACCTCGACCAGCTCGACGACCTGCTGGGCGCGCTCGTCGCGGCCGAACCGGCGTGGCTCAACGGCCCGTCGTGGCAGCTCGCGTCGGACACCGAGGCCGTGCGGGAGGCGCAGCGGGAGGCCGTCGTGGACGCCCGGCGCCGGGCTGAGGGGTACGCCGAGGCTTTGGGTGCACGGCTGGGGACGCTGCTGCGGCTGGCCGACGGGGACAGCGAGATGTGGGCCGCGGAGTCGATGCGGTCGATGGCGGCTTACGGCGGCGCACCGGGCGCGCCGCCGCAGATGGACCAGTTGAACCTGGAGGCGCAGCAGATCACGGTGACCGTCCGCTGCACCGCCACCTGGTCGCTGCTGGACTGAGGGGCCGCCCGTCCTGGAGCCGGACGGCCCGTGCCGCTCAGCGCTCGACGACCGCGGTCACGCCCTGGCCGCCCGCCGCGCAGATCGAGATCAGGCCGCGACCCGAGCCCTTCTCGGACAGGATCTTCGCCAGGGTCGCCACGATGCGCGCGCCGGTCGCCGCGAACGGGTGGCCGGCCGCGAGGGACGAGCCGTTGACGTTGAGCTTCGCGCGGTCGATCGCGCCGAGCGGGGCGTCCAGGCCGAGCTTGCCCTTGCAGAAGTCGGCGTCCTCCCAGGCCTTCAGGGTGGCCAGGACCTGGGACGCGAACGCCTCGTGGATCTCGTAGAAGTCGAAGTCCTGCAACGACAGGCCCGCGCGGGCGAGCATCCTCGGGACCGCGTAGGCCGGGGCCATCAGCAGGCCCTCGCCGCCGTGGACGTAGTCGACGGCCGCGGTCTCGGTGAACGTCAGGTACGCCAGGACCGGCAGGTTCCGGGACGCCGCCCACTCCTCGCTCGCCAGCAGCACCGCGGACGCGCCGTCGCTCAACGGGGTCGAGTTGCCGGCGGTCATGGTGGCGTCGTCGCCGCGGCCGAAGACGGGCTTGAGCTTGGCCAGCTTCTCCACCGACGAGTCGGGGCGCAGGTTTTGGTCCCGGGCGAGGCCCTGGAACGGGGTCAGCAGGTCGTCGAAGAAGCCGCGGTCGTAGGCGGCGGCCAGGTTGTGGTGGCTCGCGGCGGCCAGGGCGTCCTGGTCCTCGCGGGCGATGCCCCACTCCCGGGCGGTGATCGCCGCGTGCTCGCCCATCGACAGGCCGGTGCGCGGTTCGCCGTTGCGGGGGATGTCGGGGACGACGTGCTTGGGGCGCAACTTGCCGGCGGCCTTGAGCTTCGCGCCGGTGGAGCGGGCGCGGTTGAACTCCAGCAACACCCCGCGCAGGTCTTCGTTCACGCCGATGGGCGCGTCGCTGGTGGTGTCCACGCCGCCGGCGATGCCGACCTCGATCTGCCCCAGCGCGATCTTGTTGGCCACCGCGATCACGGCCTGGAGACCGGTGCCGCACGCCTGCTGGACGTCGTAGGCCGGGGTCTCCGCCGACAGTGCGCTGCCCAGCACGCACTCGCGCACCAGGTTGAAGTCCCGGCTGTGCTTGAGCACCGCGCCCGCGACCACCTCGCCGAGCCGCTCGCCCTGCAACGCGAACCGGCCGACCAGGCCGTCCAGGGCCGCGGTGAACATGTCCTGGTTCGACGCGGTGGCGTAGGGGCCGTTGGAGCGCGCGAAGGGGATTCGGTTGCCGCCCAGGATGGCAACCCTGCGGATGTCGGCCATGTCGTCCTCCCGGTACGGGTGTGTGTTGTCCATTATTACCTACTCGTCAGTAGACTTACTACTGAGTAGGGAGTGTGATGTGCGCATGGATCGCTACCAGTCGTTCGCCAAGTCCGGCTTCGGGCGTCTCGTCGTCGGCAAGCTCGGCCTGCCCAACCCGTACCCCCTGCGCCGGCACACGCCCGGGAAGCCCGCGCTGGACGGACCCGTGCTGCTCGGCGGCAGCGGACGACTGGTCGACCCGGTCGCCGCGGTGTGCAAGTCCATCGGCCTCGACGTGGTGTCCGAGGCCAAGGAGAGCGAGCGGTACGCGGCCCTGGTCTTCGACGCCACCGGCATCGGCACCACCGAGCAGCTGCGCGAGCTGTACGAGTTCTTCCACCCGGTGATCCGGTCGCTCGGCCCGTGCGGCCGGGTGGTGGTCCTCGGCACGCCGCCCGCCGAAGCCGCCTCGCGGATCGCGCAGCGCGCCCTCGAAGGCTTTGTCCGCAGCGTCGGGAAGGAACTCAAGCGCGGCGGGACGGCCCAGCTCGTGTACGTCGCCGAGGGGGCGGAGGGCAACGTCGAGTCCACCCTGCGGTTCCTGCTGTCCGGGCGCTCGGCGTACGTGTCCGGCCAGGTGGTGCGGATCGGCACCGGCCCGCTGGAGGTCCCCGACGACTGGGTCAAGCCGCTGGCGGGCAAGGTCGCGCTGGTCACCGGGGCGTCCCGGGGCATCGGCGCGGCGATCGCGCAGGTCCTCGGGCGCGACGGCGCGCACGTCGTGTGCCTGGACATGCCCGGCCAGGGCGACGAGCTGTCGGCCGTGGCCAACGGGGTGGGCGGGTCCACGCTCCAACTCGACATCACGTCGGCGGATGCCCCGAAGCGGATCGTCGAACACGTGACCCAGCGGCACGGCGGTGTCGACATCGTCGTGCACAACGCGGGCATCACCCGCGACCGCACGCTCGGCCGCATGGACGCGGGCCGCTGGAGCGCCGTGATCGAGGTGAACCTGGCCAGTCAGGAACGGGTCAACCAGGCCCTGTTCGACTCCGGCGCGCTGCGCCCCAACGGCCGGATCATCGGCGTCTCCTCCATCGCGGGCATCGCGGGCAACGTCGGCCAGACCAACTACGCGACCACCAAGGCGGGCGTGATCGGCATGGTCGACTCGCTGTCGGCGACCGTCGCGGGCACCGGGGCCACGGTCAACGCGGTCGCGCCCGGGTTCATCGAGACCAAGATGACCGCCGCCGTGCCGTTGATGATCCGCGAGGCCGGGCGGCGGATGAACAGCCTGTCCCAGGGCGGCCTGCCGGTGGACGTGGCGGAGACGATCGCGTGGTTCGCGCACCCGGCGTCCTCCGGCGTGAACGGCAACGTCGTTCGGGTGTGCGGCCAGAGCCTGCTGGGGGCGTGATGGGGAACCTGACCCTGCTGTACGCCAAGGCCGCGCTCACCGGGTTCACCCGGCGCGGGTCGACGCTGCCCGCCTCCTCGCGCGAGCTGCGGGTGGAGGTCGACCGCGAGCACCTGGCGGCGTACGACCGCGTGTGCGGGTTCGGGGTGCGCGACGAACTGCCGGCGACCTACCCGCACGTGCTCGCGTTCCCGACGCAGATCGAGCTGATGACCGGGCCGGGGTTCCCGTTCCCGCTGCCCGGCCTGGTGCACGTGGCGAACCGGATCACGCAGGTCCGCCCGTTGCGGGCGGACGAGCCGTTGGACCTGGCCGTGCGCTTGGAGAACCTGCGTCCGCACGAGAAGGGCCGGCAGTTCGACGTGGTGTCGGTGGTGTCGGTGGGCGGCGAACAGGTGTGGGTCGACGTGTCGACATATCTCCGAATCGGCGGCGGGTCGGGCTCCGAGGAGAACGAGCGCGGCCGGGAGGAGCCGCCGAAGCCCACCGGCGTGTGGCGGGTCGGCGGGGACGTCGGGCGCCGGTACGCCGACGTGTCCGGTGACCGCAACCCGATCCACCTGCACCCGCTGACCGCGCGCGCGT
The DNA here is from genome assembly GCA_050954585.1 of Actinosynnema sp. CA-248983. Taxonomy (GTDB): domain Bacteria; phylum Actinomycetota; class Actinomycetes; order Mycobacteriales; family Pseudonocardiaceae; genus Actinosynnema. The sequence goes on from CP191863.1 coordinate 8,660,638, forward strand.
TCGGCTTCCCGCGGGCGATCGCGCACGGGATGTGGTCGAAGGCGCGCTGCCTGGCGGCGTTCGAGGGCCGGCTGCCGGGCGCGTTCACCGTGGACGTCCGGTTCAAGGCGCCGATCCTGCTGCCCGGCAAGGTGGACTTCTCCGCTTCGCCGACCGCCGACGGGTGGCGATTCGCTTTGTGGTCGAAGAAGCCGCACCTTGAGGGTGTGATCAGCGCCTAGCCGTCCTCTGGCACCCGTCGTGAGGGCGGGTGCCAGATGTTGCCCTCGACCAGGTCGCCGAAGCCCATCCAGACCAGGTTCATCAGCCGGGCGGCGACGACGCCCGCGGGCTCGTCGGGGTTGTCCAGCCACCAGTCGGCCAGCGCCTCGGCCGCGCCGACCAGTGCGGCGGCCAGCGACTCGGCCTCCTTGTCGCCGGCGCGCGGGACGTTGGGGAAGTCCGCGGAGTGCACCAGCAGCGCGGCGACGAGGCTGATCGCCCGGCCGCGCATGTCGGCCAGTTCCTGCGCGAACGGGCCGCCCTGGGAGGAGGCCTGGCGGTGCAGGACCTGCCAGCTCGACCGGTTCTCGCCGACGAACCCGAAGAACGCCCGCAGGCCGCTCCACAGCTGGACGTCCGGCGGCTGGTCGGCCTCGACGCCGTTCGCGATGGCCTCCATCATCCGCGTGGACTCGCGGCGGATGCAGGTCGCGAACAGCTCCTCCTTGGAGCCCAGGTACGCGTAGAGCATGGGTTTGGAGATGCCCGCGACATCGGAGATCTCGTCCATCGACGCGGCGTGGAAACCCAGCCGCGAGAAGACGTCGACCGCGGCGTCCATGATCTGCCGCTCGCGCACCGCGCGGGGCAGTCTCTTGGCTCGTCCGGCGCTGACCGGTTGCTCTGCGTGCATCGCACCCCCTGAAGGCTGGAGCAAGATTACTCCGCGCCTCTTGCCCACTTACCTACTCGCCAGTAGTCTTACCGCGCAGTAGGTACGCGGAGGTGCCACCATGACCAACCTCACCACCGAGGCCATCGCCAAGCTGAGCCCGAAGGAATTGATCAAGGCGCTCCAGCAGGTCGACCCGGCCGACCCCGCGCTGCGCGAGCTGGACATCGACGTCATCGCGCGCGGCATCGACCCCAAGAAGCTCGGGCAGGACGAGTTCGCCGACCTCCTCGGCACCCTCGGTGACCTAGCGGACGCGGGCGCCGACCTCGACCTGGCCAAGATGGACCCGCAGAACTTCGCCCGGATCGTGTCACGCGCGTCGAAGGAGCAGATCGACGCCGTCACCGCGCGCCCCGGCCTGCGCGAACGTGTGCTGGACGAGGTCTTCCGCCGCATGGAGGTCCACTTCCGCACCGACCGCGCGGGCGCCACCCGGGCCGTCGTGCACTTCCGGCTGACCGGCGGCGCGTCCGGGGACGACGTGTACGAGGCGGTCATCGAGGACGCCACGTGCACCATCAACAAGGGCGCGACCCGCGAGTCGCGGGCGACGGTCACGCTCGGCCCGGTGGAGTTCCTGAAGTTGGCCACCGGCAACGCGTCCGCACCCGTCCTGTTCATGACCGGCAAGCTGAGGGTCAAGGGCGACCTCGGCTTCGCGGCCGGTTTCATGAGCCTCTTCGACATCCCCAAGGCGTGACCGCGTTGTTCTCACTGGAGCTGAACGAGGACCAGCGCGACCTGCGCGACTGGGTGCACGGCTTCGCCGCCGAGGTGATCCGGCCCGCCGCGTCCGAGTGGGACGAGCGGGAGGAGACGCCGTGGCCGGTGATCCAGGAGGCGGCGAAGATCGGCCTGTACGGGTTCGAGGCGCTGGCGACGTGGTTCGCCGACCCGGTCGGGTTGTCGCTGCCGATCGCCGTGGAGGAGCTGTTCTGGGGTGATGCCGGGATCGCGCTGGCCCTGATGGGGACGGGGTTGGCGGCAGCCGGGATCTTCGCGTCCGGCGAGCCCGAGCAGCTGGCCGAGTGGGTGCCCGAGTGCTTCGGGACGCCCGATTCGCCTCACCTGGCCGCGTTCTGCGCGTCGGAGCCGCAGGCCGGGTCGGACGTCGCCGGGTACCGGACGCGGGCGGTGTACTCGGAGGCGACGGACGAGTGGGTGATCAACGGCCAGAAGGCGTGGGCGACCAACGGCGGGATCGCCAACGTCCACGTGGTGACGGCTGTCGTCGATCCTTCGCTGGGCTCCCGGGGCAGGCCGCCTTCGTGGTGCCGCCGGGGACGCCGGGGTTGTCGTCGCCGGGGAAGATCAAGAAGCACGGGATGCGGGCGTCGCACACGGCGGACGTGTTCTTCGATGACGTGCGGGTGCCGGGCCGGTGCCTGCTGGGCGGTCGGGAGCGCTTGGAGCGGCGCTTGGCGCGGGCTCGGGAGGGCGTTTCGGCCGGTGGCCAGGCGGCGATGGCGACCTTCGAGACGACCCGGCCGACCGTTGGTGCGATGGCGGTCGGGGTGGCGCGGGCGGCTTACGAGTACGCGCTGGCGTACGCGAAGGACCGCGAGGCGTTCGGGCGGAAGATCATCGAGAACCAGTCCATCGCGTTCGACCTGGCGAACATGAGGATGGAGATCGACGCGGCCCGGCTGCTGGTGTGGCGCGCGGCGTGGATGGGGCGCAACAACGTGCCGTTCACGGCGGGCGAGGGGTCGATGTCCAAGCTCAAGGCCGGTGAGGTGTCGGTGTGGGCTACGGAACGGGCGATCCACATTTTGGGTGGGGCGGGGTACACGCGGGAGCACCCGGTGGAGCGGATGCATCGGGACGCGAAGATCTTCACCATCTTCGAGGGGACTTCCGAGATCCAGCGACTGGTGGTGGCGCGGGCGATTTCGGGGTTGCACATCCGGTGATGTGACCGGCGGGGGACGGGGCGGGGTCTTTCCGGGCGCGGACGACCCCGCCCCTTTGGTGTTCCTCAGCCGCCGGCTTCGGACAGCCACCTGCGTTCCGCGGTGGTGTCGGGGACCGGGGGCCAGCCGTTGATCTTCGCCAGCAGGGCCCAGTAGCGTTCTGCCCTCGGGTCGCCGAATTCGGATAGCCAGCGGGACAGCTCGTCGCCGACGGGGACGCCCAGGACCTCGGACCAGCGGGCGTTGACCTCCTCGGCGATGCGGCGGCCTTCAGGAGAGGTCGGCGGGATGTTTGCCGCCAGGGCCTCGCGGGCTCTGGTCATGGCGTGTTGGAAGACCTCCATTTGGGCGGCGCTGGGGCCGGACAGGTCAGTGCCCTCGGCGCGCATTTCCTGGTGGCGCACGGACATCCGGCGGATGGAGGCTCGGAAGTCCTTGTCGCGTACCAGGTTGGCCAGTTCGATCCACGCCTCCAACTGGTCCGGCGTGGGGTCGTCCGGCAGTTCGACCCTCACCGAGCGCATTCGGTCGTGGAAGGTCGGGTCCAGGTCCAGACCCCGAAGACCTCGTCGAAGAAGTCGTCGAGGATCGCCTGGCGCTCCTCCTCCGACAGCCGCGCCAATTCGTGCACCATCTCCACCTCCCCGGTCCGGGCCACCACGCGCAGCACGGCCCGGCGCAGCCGGAGCGTGCGCAACTGCGCGTCGATGGCCTCCGCGTGCGTCCGGGCCACCTCGGCCACGGACACCTCGCTCGCCAGCACGCGGTGCGCGGTGGGCAGGTCTACGCCCAGGTCGCGCAGGGTGCGGACGAGCTTGAGCCGCGCCAGCCCGTCGACGTCGTAGGTGCGGAAGCCGCCCGTGGTCCGCCCCGCCACCGGGACCAGGCCCGAGTCGGAGTAGAACCGGATCGTCCGGGTGGACAGGCCGGTCAGCCGCGCCAGTTCGCCGATCGAGTAGTGCGTCACGCCGACCACCCTGAACTCTCCAGTTGCTGGAACTTCAACCGAATAACGCGATGATCCGGCACGATCACCTCCCGTGCCCGCCTACCTCTCCGCCTACGGCCCGGCGACGGCGGCGTTCGCGGCGACCCTGCTCGTAGTGTTCTTCCTGCGCGTCGCCCGGTACCTGGAGCGCGGCACGGAACGGCCGGAGAAGCACAAGCCGGTGAAGGTCGGCGCGCGCGGGTCGGTGGCCGGGTCGGTCGCGCGGTGGTTGCTGGTGGCCGGGGTGACGGCCACGGCGACCGGGTTCGGGCTGTACTGGCTGTTGGGGGCCCTCGACTGCCGACGGCGACCAGCTTCACCACCGCCGAGCTGCTGGACCTGCTCAAGATCGGGCTCGCGGTGGTCGGCGGGCTCGGTGCGGTGGTGGCGCTGGCGGTCGCCTACCGGCGGCAGCAGGTGTCCGAGGCCGCGCACGACATCGCGACCCGGCAGGAGGAGCGCGACGACGTCAAGCTGCTCAACGAGCGGTACGCCAAGGCCGCCGAGCAGCTCGGCCACGACAGCTTCGCCGTGCGGTTGGCGGGCGTGTACGCGATGGGCGCGCTGGCCGACGACTGGGAGCGGCAGCGGCAGACGTGCGTCGAGGTGCTGTGCGGCTACCTGCGCAGCCCGTTCGACGAGACCGACCGCGCCGAGCGCGAGGTCCGGCAGGCGATCATCACGACGCTGCTCGACTACAGCTCGCGGCACAAGTGGCGCGGGGTGGAGATGGACTTCCGGGGCGCGGAGCTGGGTGACGTCGACCTGTCCGAGCGCGTGTTCTACGGTGACATCTCGTTCGACTTCGCGCGGTTCGCGGGCAAGGTCGCGGACTTCAGCGAGACCCGGTTCTTCGGCACGACCACGTTCCGGGGCGCGAGCTTCGCGGCCGGCCGGACCTCCTTCTGGGGTGTGACGGCCTTCCGCGCGGTGCTGGACTTCTCCGCCGCCACCTTCAGCGGTGACGTGGTCGACTTCTCGCGGGCCACGTTGACCAGGACGGCCACGTGGTTCGAGGGCGCGGAGTCGGACGGGTGCGTGTTCGAGCACGACGGCGACTCGTACGCCACCGTCGAGGAGTTCGCGGAAGCGTTGCGGCGAAAGAAGGACGCCGAGGGCGCGCAGGCCCCCGGCGTCGATCCCGTCTAGTACGTCAGGGCAACGCCCGGGTCGGCCAGCAGTCGGCCGACGTCGGCCAGGAACTGCGAGCCCTGCTGGCCGTCGACCACGCGGTGGTCGAAGCTCAGGGCCAGCTGGCACACCTTGCGCGGCACGACCTGGCCGTCCACCACCCACGGCATGTCGCGGATCGCGCCGAACGCGAGGATCGCGGACTCGCCCGGGTTGATGATGGGCGTGCCGGTGTCGACGCCGAAGACGCCGACGTTGGTGATGGTGATGGTGCCGCCGAGCATGTCGGCGGGCGCGGTCTTGCCGTCGCGGGCCGTGGTGGCCAGTTCGTCCAGCGCCACCGCCAGTTCGCGCAGCGACATCCGGTCGGCGTCGCGGACCTTGGGCACCACCAGGCCGCGCGGGGTGGCGGCGGCGATGCCCAGGTGGACGTAGTCCTTGTAGACGATCTCGTTCGCCGCCGCGTCCCACGTCGCGTTGACGTCGGGGGTGCGGCGGGTCGCCAGGACCACGGCCTTCGCGCAGAACGCGAGCGGGGTGAGCTTCACGCCGCGGAACTCCGGCGTGTCCTTCAGCCGCGCGCGCAGCTCCATCATCGGCGTGACGTCGATGGTGAGGAACTCCGTGACGTGCGGTGCGGTGAACGCGCTGTCCACCATCGCCTGCGCGGTCGCCTTGCGGACGCCCTTGATGGGGACGCGACGCTCACGCGCGCCGGTCTCCACGGGGGCCGCGGCGGTGACCGCGGGTGCGGCGACGGCCTGCTCCACGTCCTCGCGGGTGATGACCCCGTTCGGACCGCTGCCGGTCAGCGCGTGCAGGTCGACGCCCAGGTCCTTGGCGAGCTTGCGGACCGGGGGCTTCGCCAGCGGCACGTAGCCGCCGGGTGACCGGGAACCGCTCGCGGCCGGCGCGGGGGTCGTCGGGGCGGCGGCCGGGGCCACGGCAGCAGGTGCGACGGCGGCCGGAGCGGGCCGTGTCGGGGCCGGAGCGGCCGGAGCCGGGGCAGCGGCAGCCGGGGCAGCGGCAGCCGGGGCGGCCGGCGGGGTGCCGACGCGGGCGCGGCGCTTGGCCGGGCCTGACTTCGGGCCGTAGCCGACCAGGTTGGCCACCCGGCCCTCGGTCGCGTCCGGAGCCGTGCCGTTGGTCGCCGGAGCGCCGGCGGCCGGAGCCGGGGCGGGCGCCGCCGCGCCGGACGGGTCGACGTCGATGGTGATGATCGGCACGCCGACCTCCACCGTCTGCCCCACCTCGGCGAGCAGCTCGGTCACCACGCCGTCCCACGGGCACGGCAGCTCGACCGCCGCCTTGGCGGTCTCGATCTCCACGATGATGTCGTTGACCTTGACCGTGTCACCGGGCCGGACGTGCCAGGTGAGGATTTCGGCCTCGGTCAGCCCCTCCGCCGTGTCCGGCAGGGGGAATTGCTTGAACTGCGGCATCCCAGAAGTCCCTTACCAGGCCAGTGAGCGGTCGACGGCGTGCAGCACCCGGTCGAGGTCGGGGAGGAACTCCTCCTCGAGCTTCGACGGCGGGTACGGCGTGTCGAACCCGGTCACCCGCAGCACCGGCGCCTGCAGGGAGTAGAAGCACTCCTGCTGCACCTTGGCCGCGATCTCGCTGGTGATGGACGACTCGCTGGGCGCCTCGGACACCACGACCAGCCGGCCGGTGCGCCGCACCGACTCGTAGACCGGGGCCAGGTCCAGCGGGGACAGCGTGCGCAGGTCGATGACCTCCAGCGACCGCCCCTCCTCCTCGGCCGCCGCGGCGGCGTCGAGGGCGGTGCGGACCATCGGCCCGTACGCGACCAGGGTGGCGTCCGTGCCGGTGCGCAGCACGCGCGATTGGAACAGCGGCGAGGCGGCGGCGGTCGTGTCGACCTCGCCCTTCTCGTAGTACCGGCGCTTCGGCTCGAAGAACAGGACCGGGTCGTCGCACGTGATGGCCTGCTGGATCATCCAGTAGGCGTCGGTCGGGTTCGAGCACGACACGACCTTGAGGCCCGCGGTGTGCGCGAAGTACGACTCGGGGGACTCGGAGTGGTGTTCGACCGCGCCGATGCCGCCGCCGAACGGCACCCGGATCACCATGGGCAGCTTGAGCCGGCCCTGGGTGCGGAAGTGCAGCTTGGCGACCTGCGACACGATCTGGTCGAAGCCGGGGAAGATGAAGCCCTCGAACTGGATCTCGCACACCGGGCGGTAGCCGCGGATGGCGAGGCCGACGGCCGTGCCGATGATGCCGGACTCCGCGAGCGGGGTGTCGAGCACGCGCTGCTCGCCGAAGTCCTTCTGGAGGCCGTCGGTGATCCGGAAGACGCCGCCGAGCTTGCCGACGTCCTCACCCATCACGATGACCTTGGGGTCGGCTTCCATCGCCGCGCGCAGGCCGTTGTTGATGCCCTTGGCGATGGTCATGGTCTGCACCGCCGGAGCGCCTGTGCTGTCGGCGGTGGGTCGGTCCATCGTCGGAGCAGCCATCAGTGCTCACCTCCCGCGAAACCGGCGTGGTAGGCCAGGAACTCGTCGCGCTGCGCTTCCAGGACGGGGTTGCCCTCGGCGTAGACCTTGCTGAAGATCCGCTCGGCGGGCGGGTCGGGCAGGTTGACGCAGTAGTCGCGCAGCTCGATCGCGATCTGCTCGGCCTCGTCCTCGACGGAGTCGAAGAAGTCCTGGTCGGCCCACTGCTGCTTGACCAGGTGCACCTTGACCCGCTCGATGGGGTCCTTCAGCTTCCACAGCTCCAGCTCGTCGGAGAGCCGGTAGCGGGAGGGGTCGTCGGACGTGGTGTGCGCGTCCATGCGGTAGGTGAAGGCCTCGATGAGGATCGGGCCGTTGCCGTGCCGGCACTCGTCCAGCGCCCACCTGGTGACCGCGAGGGTGGCCAGGACGTCGTTGCCGTCGACCCGGATGCCGGGGAAGCCGTAGCCGCGCGCCCGCTGGTACAGCGGGAGGCGGGACTGGCGCTCGGTGGGCTCGGAGATGGCCCACTGGTTGTTCTGGCAGAAGAACACCAGCGGCGCGTCGTACACCGCGGCCCAGACGAAGCCCTCGTGGACGTCACCCTGGCTGGTCGCGCCGTCGCCGAAGAAGACCATGGTGGCTTCGCCGTCGTCGTCGCCGACCTTGCCGTCGAACTTCTGGCCCATCGCGTAGCCGGCGGCGTTGAGCACCTGGTTGCCGATCACGATGGTGTAAGGGTGGAAGCGGTGCGCGACCGGGTCCCACGTGCCGTTGTCGGTGCCCCGGAAGATGCCGAGCAGGTCCGTCGGCTTGACGCCGCGGCACCACGCGATGCCGTGCTCGCGGTAGCTCGGGAAGGCCATGTCGTCGGGCCGCATGGCCCGGCCGGCGCCGATCTGCGCGGCCTCCTGGCCCAGCAGCGGCACCCAGATGCCGAGCTGCCCCTTGCGCTGCAACGCGTTCGCCTCGCGGTCGACCCGCCGCACCAGGACCATGTCGCGGTACAGCCCGCGCAGCTCCTCGGGCGTGATGTCGATGTCGAAGTCCGGGTGGTGCACGCGCTCGCCCTCGGGGGTGAGCAGCTGCACCAGGTCGGCGCCGCCCTCGTCTGTCGCTCGCAAGCCTGCGATCACCTGTTCCGCGGTCGGTTTGGCGGCGGTCGCCGGTGGGCTGTCCGGCCCTGGGTGCGTCCATTTCTCAGGGGACGACATTGCGCCTAACTCCTCGTCTTCGAGGCCGCCAAGTCGCTTGTGACGACCTTGCGCGGCGGCACCGCCAGTCGCCGCCACCCCGGGTAGGGAAGGTCGGACAACCGTCGGCGCTGGCGGTGTTCCTATCCACATCCTGACACGCGCTCACCCAGCTTGGTGAGCCCCGTCCCACTTTGTAACAGTCGGCGCACCCTCCTGAACAGGGAGAACTGTAGGAAGCCCAATCTTCGGCAGTCCGACCGAGGCGTTCGCTGGACGAACACCGGTGTCCCGGTTACCGATCGTTAACCACCGTCCGTACGCAGGCGTTCACGTCCGGTCGGCTTCGAGCCCCGCCGAAGAGCTGGGTCCTTCCGGGCCGGCAACAGTGGACGTCCGAAGGTCGGGTTTTCAAGGGGTTGCCCGGCTGGTGAACCGCCCAACCCGTGACTGGATCGGTCCGCGAGGCCGCCGCGACGCCAGTCGCGGCCATCCAACACAGCCGCCGTCGAGGCAAGATGACACAGTGGACCGTTCTGTGCTGACCCGTACCGTCCGTGGGCTTTGGGATGACGACATCCTCCCCAGCCTGTCCGAACTCGTCGCCGTGCCGGCGATCTCCCCGGCGTTCGATCCCGCGTGGGAGGAGCACGGGCACCTCGCCGCCGCGATCGAACACGTGCGCGGCTGGCTGGCGACCCGTGACCTGGGCGCGACCGTCGAGGTGGTGGAGCTGCCCGGCCGGACGCCCCTCCTCTTCGTGGACGTGCCCGCGACCGCTTCGACCAGTGACACCGTGCTGATGTACGGCCACCTGGACAAGCAGCCCCCGGTGGCGAACTGGTCCGAAGGCCTCGGTCCCTGGACGCCGGTCGTGCGGGACGGCCGCCTGTACGGGCGCGGCTCGGCCGACGACGGCTACTCCGGCTACGCGGCCGTCGCGGCGATCGAGGCGGTGCGCGCGGCGGGTGGGACGCACGCCCGGTGCGTCGTGCTGCTGGAGACCGGTGAGGAGTCCGGCAGCCCCGACCTCCCCGCCTACCTGGAGCACCTCAAGCCCCGGCTGGGCGAGGTGTCGCTGGTGGTGTGCCTGGACTCGGGCGGCAACGACTACGACCGGATGTGGCTGACCACCTCCCTGCGCGGGCTGACCCAGGTCACGCTCACCGTGCGGGTGCTGGAAAGCGGGATGCACTCGGGCATGGCCAGCGGCATCGTGCCCAGCTCGTTCCGGATCGCCCGGCAGCTGCTGGACCGGCTGGAGGACTCCGCGACCGGCGAGGTGCTGGTGCGCGAGATGCACGTCGACATCCCGGAGAACCGGGTCGCCGAGGTCCGCGACGCGGTCGCCGCCGCGCCCGGCGTGCTGGCCGGGTCGGTGCCGTGGGCGGGGTCCACCGGGCCGATGGCCCAGGACGAGGTGGAGCTGGCGCTCAACGCCGGGTGGCGGCCGACCCTGTCGGTGACCGGCGCCGACGGCCTGCCCGCCCCGGACGACGCGGGCAACGTGCTGCGGCCGTTCACGACCCTGGTGCTGAGCTTCCGCCTGCCGCCGACCGCCGACTCGAAGGCGGCCCTGGACGCGGTGGTCGCGAAGCTGACCACGGACGTGCCCTACGGCGCGACGGTCGAGCTGTCGCGGGTCGAGCACGCGGACGGCTGGAACGCGCCCGAGCTGGCCCCGTGGCTGCGCGAGACCCTGGACGTGGTCGGCAAGGAGGTGTTCGACGCGCCGTGGCGGACGGTGGCGTTGGGCGGCTCGATCCCGTTCATGGGGCTGCTGCACGAGGCGTACCCGGAGGCCCAGTTCCTGGTCACGGGCGCGGTGGGTCCGGACAGCAACTGCCACGTGCCGGACGAGTGGCTGAACCTGTCCCACGCGGCTCGGATCACCGAGGGCGTGGCCCACGTCCTCGACTCACACGCCAAGCGGTAGTCCCCAGGTGCGGCGGATGTCGTCGACCAGGCCCAGGGCGACCTCCGGGTTGCCGCCGAGGTAGCGGCGGGCGCGGGCGAGCCGGTCGAAGTCGGCCGCCCGCGTCCGCTCCTCGTCCAGGTCTTCGGTGAACACGCCGAGGACCGTATCGAGGAACCGGACGCGGGCGCCGAGGCCGTCCCGCAACCTCCGGACCTCTTCGGAACCGCCGGACGCGCCGAGGACCCGGTCGGCGAACGGCCCCGGCTCGCCCGGCCGGTCGTCCAGCAGGCGCAGCAGGTCCGCGGCCCCGGCGGGGTCGTCCACGCTGGTCAGCGCGTCGACGGTGGTCAGCCGGGCGCGTTCCAGCTCGGTGGCCACCAGGGTGCGGGCGACCTCCGCCAGGGGCCGCCGCCGGTCACGGCCGAGTTCGACGATGGCCCGGGCGGTGCGGACGAGCTGGCGGGCCAGGCCGCCGGAGAACACGTACGCCAGGGCGTGGAACTGCTCGGACATGCCCAGGACGTAGCGGCGGAGCAGCTTCTGGGCGTCCTCGAAGTCCAGGTAGTCGACGCGGACGACGTCGTCGAAGGAGCTGTCGAAGACGCTGCGCAGGCCCATGCCGGCCAGCTCGAAGTCGTGCTGGGCCTCGGTGGACACGCTGACCAGGTAGTGGCAGCCGGGCACGTCGAAGATCGCCTTGATCTCGTTGAGGAACCGCCGGGCGGGCTCGCCGACCCCGATCCGGTCCAGCTCGTCGATCGCGATGACCACCCGGCCGGGCGAGATCTCCGCGACCGCCGCGGTGAGGAACTCGCGGAACCGCTTGACCAGCTCGGGGTAGGTGAGCGCGCGGCCGGCGAGGGTGACGGCCCGCTTGCCGGACAGCTCGAACCCCTTGAACCCGCCCTTCCCGGCGATCTCGCTGCCGACCGTGCGGACGTGGGTGAGCGCGGACAGGTTCTCCCGGGCCAGCACGACGAGCCGGTGCGGCCGGACCTTCCGCCACCGCCGGGCCCGGGGTTCGCCGATGTGCGCCACCACGGCCTCGCACACCTCGGCGAACAGGTGCACCACGAACTCCTGCGGCACGTACTCGACCGGTGCCGCGACCATCACCGCCAGCCCGCCCTGCCCGCCGTACCGCCCACCGCAGAACGCCCGCAACAGGTTCGTCTTGCCCGCCCCACGCGGCCCGGCCAGCGCGAAGCTCCCACCCGGGACGGCTGCCGTCAGCCGGGCCAGCTCCTCACCGGCGGGTGTCGGCACGTGCATCCGCAACGGGTCGGACCGCAGCAAGGCGGGTGCCTCGCGCACCGCCAGGGTGGTCGAGTACACCCGCCGCGCCTCGTTGATCCGCGTGTAGAGGACGGGCAGCACACCTTCCCGCAGCAGCACGTCCTCCCACTCCCGGAAGGCACCCAGCAGCGCGTCCCGGTCCCTGTTCGAGGGCGATTGGGGGAACGCGGTCGTGACGATCGAGACGCCCACTACGAGCGCCCCGACAGCCGGCACGGCGTAGGCCGCCAGCCACCAGCTCCACCCGATCCAGTGCGGGACCGACCACACCACGGCGGCCATCAGCGAGGTGAAGCCGAGGAAGGCCCACACCGAACCGGGGGACTCCTCCCCCATGACCTCCGATATGGCCGGCGGCACCCAGCGCAAGCGCGTCGGCCGCCGTCGGTGCCGCCGCCACACCAGCAGTCCCATGAGGAGGGCGGCGATCGCCACCGAGGCGGTCAGCGAGGCGCGGTCGTCGGGGCGCGCGCCGAGCGACCACAGCGCGACCCAGGCGAGGGCGGACAGCGCGATGGTCGGCAGCACCACGATGGCCATCGCCTCCGCCAGCAGCGGACGGGCTTCGAGCGGTCGCACGACGAGCACGCGCTCGTAGGCCACGAGCGTCCGGTACCGGTCCTCCTGGGGCTTGGCGGCGGCGAACACGGTCGAGCGGTCCTCGTGCACGGCTCGGGTGAGCCGGTCGCGGGTCACCACTCCGGCGGTGCGCGCCGCCTCGATCTCCTCGACCTCGAAAGCGCTGTTCAGCGCACGTTCCAGGACCTTGTCACGACTGTCCGCACCGCCCACCCACGGTAACGACCCCCTCGCCATGAGCAGCAATGCTAGGCGTGATCTGTGACCCTAACCCGTCGGTAACCGCTTTACTGGATCGATGCCGCACACTGGCCCGGTGAACGAGCAACGGCAGCAGGCCGAACGGGCGCGCCTGGGGGAGTCTGACTCGCCCACCGCTCCCTGGCGGCTCTGGGGTCCCTACCTCGCCGGACGCCAGTGGGGCACAGTGCGGGAGGACTACTCGGCCGGCGGTGACGCCTGGACCTCCTTCCCGTTCGAGCACGCCCGCTCGCGGGCCTACCGGTGGGGCGAGGACGGCATCGCGGGCATCTGCGACGTGCACGGGTTCCTCAACCTCGGCATCGCCCTGTGGAACGGCCGCGACCCGATCCTCAAGGAGCGGTACTTCGGGCTGACCAACAACGAGGGCAACCACGGCGAGGACGTCAAAGAGCACTGGTGGGTCACCGACGGCACCCCCACGCACTCGTGGATGCAGGTCGTCTACCGGTACCCGCAGGCCGAGTTCCCCTACGCCGAGCTGCGCGAACTGGCCCGCGGCGCGGGCCGCAACGAGCGCGAGCCCGAGCTGTCGGACACCGGGGCGCTGGACGGGAACCGGTTCTTCGACGTCCAGGTGACCTACGCGAAGGCCTCGCCCACGGACATCTGCGTCGAGGTCACCGCGACCAACCACGGCCCGGACCCGGCCCCGCTGCACCTGCTCCCCCAGCTCTGGTTCCGCAACACGTGGGCGTGGGGCCGGGACGAGCGCCGCCCGTCGCTGCGCGCGTCGACCGAGGACGGCTGGCGGCGGGTCACCGCCGAGCACGCCGCGCTGGGCCGCTACACGCTGCACGTCGAGGGCACCCCGACGCTGCTGGTCACCGACAACGAGACCAACGAGGTCGAGCTGTTCGGGGCCGCCGAGAACCCCACCCCGTACACCAAGGACGGCATCGACCGGTACGTCGTGCGCGGCGAGAGCCGGGCGTGCCGGGTGGTCGGCCCGCACGACACCAGCGACCCGGGCACCAAGGCCGCCGCCTGGTACTCGTTCGACCCGGTCCAGCCCGGCGAGTCGGTGACCGTGCGGCTGCGGCTCATCGCGGGCGACGGGCACATCGACGCGTTCGGCCCGACGTTCGAGTCGACCGTGGACGACCGGCGGCAGGAGGCGGACGAGTTCCACGAGACCGATCTCGACCCGCTGCGCGCCAACGTCGTGCGCCGCGCCCTCGCCGGGCTGATGTGGACCAAGCAGCACTACCGGTTCCGCACCCGGGAGTGGCTGGACGGCGACCCCGCGCAGCCCGCCGCGCCGAAGTCCCGGCAGTCGCCGCACGCCCGCAACGCCCACTGGCGGCACCTGGACGTCGCCGACGTCATCTCCATGCCGGACGAGTGGGAATACCCGTGGTTCGCGGCCTGGGACCTCGCGTTCCACACCGTGCCGTTCGCGCAGGTGGACCCGGCGTTCGCCAAGGAGCAGCTGCTCCTGCTGTGCCGGGAGTGGCTGATGCACCCCAACGGCCAGCTCCCCGCCTACGAGTGGGAGTTCGGCGACGTGAACCCGCCCGTGCACGCGTGGGCGGCGTTGCAGGTCTACCAGGTCGACCACGACCGGAAGTTCCTGGCGAAGGTCTTCCACAAGCTGCTGCTGAACTTCTCGTGGTGGGTCAACCGCAAGGACGCCGACGGCAGCTACCTGTTCGAGGGCGGGTTCCTCGGCATGGACAACATCGGCCCGGTCAACCGGTCGGAGCCGATGCTGGGCCAGTGGCGGCTGGAGCAGTCCGACGCGACCTCGTGGATGGCCGCCTACTCGCTGCACCTGATGCGGATGGCGCTGGAGCTGGCCCGGCACGACGAGTCGTACGAGGACGTGGCCACGAAGTTCGTGGAGCACTTCCTGAGCATCGCCGAGGCGTCCACCCGGTTCGGTTCGGGCAAGAGCGGGATCTGGGACGAGGCCGACGGCTTCTGCTACGACGTGGTGACCCGGCGGCTGCCGGACGGCACCGTGGAATCGCAGCCGGTGCGGGTGCGGTCGATGGTGGGCCTGATCCCGGTCCTGGCGTGCGCCGTGCTGGAGCCGTGGGTGTTCGAGGAGCTGCCCGGGTTCACCCGGCGGCTGGAGTACCTGCTCGCCCGCCGGCCCGAGCTGGACCAGTTCCTGACCAGGCAGGACAACGGGGCGCTGCTGTCGCTGCTGGACGAGCGCAAGCTGCGCCGGGTGCTGGGCCGCATGTTCGACGAGGGCGAGTTCCTGTCCCCGCACGGCATCCGCAGCCTGTCGGCGGCGCACCGGGAGGGCCTGGAGGTCCAGGTGGCCGACCAGGAGCACCGGATGGGCTACGAGCCGGGCGAGTCCCGCACGCCCATGTTCGGCGGCAACTCCAACTGGCGCGGCCCGGTGTGGTTCCCGACCAACGCCCTGCTCGTGGAGGCGCTGCGGACGGTCGAGTCGTTCCACGGGGGAAGGTTCCACGTGGAACTTCCCACCCGGTCGACCCGGCACGTCACGGCCGGCCAAGCGGCGGACGAGCTGGTCAGACGCCTGGTGTCGCTGTTCCTGCCGGACCACGACGGGCGGCGGCCGGCGGACGGCAAGCGGATCGAGGCGACCGATTCCCCGCTGTGGCGATCACACGTCACCTTCAGCGAGTACTTCGACGGTGACACGGGCGAGGGACTCGGCGCGACGCACCAGACGGGCTGGACCGCGCTGGTCGCGTCGTTGTTGACAGATCGTCGCCAAACCGCCGCTCTGAGTGTATCTATTGTGTGATTTAACCCAAACGCCTGAACATCTTGTGCCCGAAAGGCCTCTGTGACGCAAGATTCATGCGTCACTTCGGGCTGTAACACGCGCGTGCTGTGCACCACGTCACCCAAGTGGCAGTATGCCGAACACTCGACCGACACAGTTACGAGGAGTGACGCCGTGGCCCGTCGTACCAGGAACGTGCTCGCCTTGTTCCCCGCGATCGCACTAGCGGTCGTGGTGGCGGGCTGCGCCGAAAAGGTCAACACCGGCTCGTCTGGGGACACCGGGTCGAACAACATCTCCCTGGTCAAGAGCGGCAAGCTGGTCACCTGCACACACCTGTCCTACAAGCCTTTCCAGTACTCGGAGGGCGACAAGACGGTCGGCTTCGACGTCGACCTGGTGGACCTGGTGGCCAAGGAGCTGGGCGTCACCCAGGAGATCTTCGACACCCCGTTCGAGAACATCACGTCCGGCACGGTCTTCGCCACCAACGAGTGCGACCTGGCCGCCGCCGGCATGACGATCACCGAAGAGCGCCAGAAGGCGATCGACTTCTCCGACCCGTACTTCGACGCCTCGCAGGCCCTGCTGGTGAAGAAGGACTCGCCGATCAAGGACCTGCCCGACCTCAAGGACAAGCGCCTGGGCGTCCAGCAGGACACCACCGGTGAGGAGTACGCCAACAAGAACGCCGCGGCCCACGGCTACACCGTCGTGGAGTTCGAGGACCTGCCGCTGATGGAGACCGCCGTCCGCACCGGCGCCGTCGACGCGGCCATCAACGACAACGGCGTGCTCTACGACTACGTCAAGGAGTTCCCGGACACCGCGGTGACCAAGGAGTTCGACACCGGCGAGGCGTACGGCATCGGCATGAAGAAGGGCAACACCGCCCTCCAGGCCAAGGTCAACGAGGTGCTGAAGAAGGCCAAGGAGAACGGCGAGTACGACCGGATCTACGAGAAGTGGTTCGGCAAGAAGCCGGAGAAGAAGTGACCGGCTGGGTGGAATTGCCGCTCCTCCGTCGTGGCGGCTCGGCCGCCGGGAAGTCGGCCCATCGCGGCGCGTTTCGCCCCGATCGAAGAGCGTGATCGCCGGCGAAAGGCACCGCGACAGGCCGACGCGGCCTCGCACACCCACGGGGCCGGTGCTCACGGGCACCGGCCCCGGTTCTTGTCCGATCCCCTGCTAGGAGTGCCGAGAGAAATGGCCATGTCCAAACGCCGGCGGGCGCTCATGTTCCGCCGGGCGCAGTACGCGCTGCTGATCGTGATCGTCGCGCTGATCGCGTGGTTCGCGGACTGGGAAGACATCCGCCGGTCGTTCTTCAACGTCGACACCGCCACCAAGATGTTCCCGACCGTCATCCAGTCGGCCCTGGTGAACACCGTCATCTACAGCGCCTTCGGATTCGCGATCGGCCTCGGCCTCGGCCTGCTGCTCGCGCTGATGAAGCTGTCCCCGGTGGCGCCCTGGCGGTGGATCGCGACCGCGTACATCGAGTTCTTCCGCGGTGTGCCGGCGCTGCTGGTGTTCGTGGCGCTGAGCGTCGCGGTGCCGCTGGCCTTCGGCCTGAAGTTCGACATCAACTCGACCGCGGGGCTCGCGCTGGGCATCGTCGGGTCGGCGTACATCGCCGAGACGATCCGCGCGGGCATCCTGGCGGTGCCCAAGGGCCAGATCGAGGCGGCGCGGTCGCTGGGCATGTCGCCCGGCCGCACGCTCATGACGGTGACCATCCCGCAGGCGTTCCGGATCATCCTGCCCCCGCTGACCAACGAGCTGATCATGCTGATCAAGGACTCGTCGCTGATCAGCGTCGTCGGCCTGACCGCGGCGGACTACGAGCTGACCAAGTTCGGCCGGGAGACGCTGAGCCGGTCGCCGTCGCTGACGCCGCTGCTGGTCGCGGGCCTGTGCTACCTGATCATCACGCTGCCGCTGGGCCACCTGTCGCGGCACTTGGAGAAGCGGACGGGCGGCCGGAAGATCGGCACGCCGGAGTCGACCGGGCTGGGGGTGTCGGCGTGAGTGCTCCTGTCACCGACGTCGCGGTGGAGATCACCGGGCTGAAGAAGTCGTTCGGGCCGCTGGAGGTGCTCAAGGGCATCGACGTCACGGTGGCGCCGGGCGAGGTCGTGTGCATCATCGGGCCGTCGGGCTCGGGCAAGTCGACGCTGCTGCGGTGCGTGAACCTGCTGGAGGAGCCGACCGACGGCAAGATCGTCGTGAACGGCGTCGAGCTGACCGACCCGGACTGCGACATCGACGCGGCCCGCACCCGGATCGGCATGGTGTTCCAGGGGTTCAACCTGTTCTCGCACCTGAGCGTGCTGAACAACCTGACCGTGGCGCAGCGGAAGGTGCTCAAGCGGGGCGAGAAGCAGGCGCAGGAGATCGCGCTGCGCAACCTGGCCCGGGTCGGGCTGTCGGAGAAGGTCAACGCCATGCCGGCGCAGTTGTCCGGCGGGCAGCAGCAGCGGGTGGCGATCGCGCGGGCGCTGTCCATGGACCCGTCGGTGATGCTGTTCGACGAGCCGACCTCGGCGCTGGACCCCGAGCTGGTCGGTGACGTGCTGGGCGTGATGCGGGCGCTGGCCGACGAGGGCATGACCATGCTCGTGGTGACGCACGAGATGCAGTTCGCGCGCGAGGTGGCGGACCGGGTGCTGTTCATGGACGGCGGGTACGTCGTCGAGGAGGGCCCGGCGGCGCAGGTCATCGGGGACCCGCAGCACGAGCGGACGCAGTCGTTCCTGGCGCGCGTGCTCGACCCGACGCGCCAGGGGCCTTCGGCGTAACTTTCCGCTTTTTGGCCCGTTCGCTTGCGGGGGATCTTGTGCTGCCCGCATTGTCGATCACATGACCGAGACGGGCGCGCGGGGGCTGGACGTGTTCGACCCCAGCCCGCCGCGCGCCTACCGGATGCCCGCGGCGGACGTGTTGCGCGGGTTGGGCGAGGGTGCGTTCCGACTGGGGTTGCGGCGGCCTTCGGTGCCGCCGGTGATCCGGGTGGAGGACCGGTTCCTGACCGGGGTGCTCGACCTGCGGGCGGTGGAGCTGAACTACCTGCTGGAGTTCGTGCGGTGCCGGTTCGAGGAGGTGCCGGACCTGCGGCAGGGGCGGTTGGCCGGGGTGGTGTTCTCCGGGTGCCGACTGCCCGGGCTCGGGGGGCGGAACCTCAGCAGTGCCAACGAGGTGTCGTTGTCGGGGAGCACGGTCGAAGGGCTGGTGGACCTGACCGACGCCGACATCGCGGGTTCGCTGGTATTGCGCGATGCCCGGTTGGTGGCGCCGGTGGCTGGTGGCCTGGCGTTGCACGCCGATCGGGTGAAGCTGGCCGGGGCGTTGCTGGCGCAGGGGGTTTCGGTCTCCGGTGAGCTGCGGATGGCCGGGGCTCAGGTGGGCGGGAACTGCAATTTTTCGAGTGGATCGTTGAACAATCCCCATGCTCACTCGGTGAACGCGACCGGTGTGCACGTGGGCGGGAACCTTTTGTTCAACAATTCTACGATCCTCGGCACGGTACTGCTGGCGAACGCTCGGGTGGACTCGGCGTTGACCCTGCGGGGCGCGTCGGTGGCGGCGGGGAAGGTGGACGAGGAGGCGGGGCTGGACCCGCACGCGGACCCGACGTCGACGGTGGTGCTGGACCGGGTGACGGTGGACGGGGACGTGCAGCTGGACCGGGAGTTCAGCAGCGCGGGGACGGTCCGGATGGTGAACGCGCGGCTGGGTGGGACGTTGTCGCTGTCCGGCGGGCACTTCGACGCGGAGGATCACGCGCTCGGGAACGGCGTTGGTCCGGCGGGGCGAGCGGCGGGGTTGGGCGGTGACGGGCCTGACGGCGGCGAGCCGGGCAGTGGCAAGTCGGGCGGTGGCAAGTCGGGCGGTGGCGAGCCGGGCGGTGGCGAGCCGGGCGGTGGCGAGCCGGGCGGTGGCAAGTCGGGCAGTGGCGAGCCGGGCAGTGGCGAGTCGGGCGGTAACGGGTTCGGCGGCGGGGCGGCTGATGGTGGGGCGGTGAGTTCCGGGTGGGTGGCCCGGGTCGAGGCGGCCCGGACCGTTGCGGTCGGGCTGGCCGGCACCGTCCGGGCGAGGGTGGGCAAGGAGTCGGGAGAGACTGCGCCGGTGCGTGCCGAGACCGCACTGGATGCCGCGCCCGGGACCGCGTTGGGGGCTGCTGAAACGGCCGGTGCGAGCGCGGGCGTGGCCTCCGGCCCCCGAGTCCATCGTCTCATGGGGGACCGACAGGGCGGTGGGGAGCGGGTTGCGGAGCCGACCGGGTTCGGGCGGGCGTTGCACCTGGACGGGGCGCAGGTCGGTGGGGATCTCATCGCGCGGCAATCGTTCGTGCGGGGGCAGATTCGGATGGTGGACCTCCAGGTCAAGGGGAGTCTCACCTTGGACGGGTCCGCGCTGGACAATCCCCGAGCGGACGCGGTGCTCGGGAACCGGTCGCGCATCGGGAGCAACCTGACCGCCCGCGAGGTCGAGGTCGCGGGTGGGTTGGAGCTGCGCGGGGTGCAGATCGGGGCGAACCTCGACCTGAGAGGGAGTCGGATCACGCAGCCTGGGCGGTACCGGCACATGCCGGCGGGCAAGCCCTCACTGGACGTGGGTGGCGCGGTCATCGGGCGGGACCTGATCTGTGCGGGTGGGGCGAAGGAGTTCGTGGCGCACGGCGGGGTTCGGGCTCGGCGGGCGCAGGTCGGGCGGATGGCGAACTTCAGCGGGGCCGTGTTGGGGGACAAGCTCGACAGCCACGCGTTGAACGCGCTCGGGTTGCAGGTCCAGGAACTCGTGCTCACCCCGATCAGTCCGCCGCGTGGGGACGTCACCCTGCGCCAGGTCCGCTGCACGTCGCTGGACGACAACGAGACCTTCTGGTCCGCCACCGGCTGGATCGACCTGGAGGAGTTCCGCTACGACTCGCTGCGCAACCCGATCGACCTGCGCGACGACGAAGAGGTGGACCGCCGCCTGCGCTGGCTGCGCCAGGCCATGCGGCGCAGCTACCGTCCCGGCCCCTACGACCAGTTCGCCGACATGCTGCGCGCCTCCGGCAACGACGAGCACGCCGCCACCGTCCTGGTCGAGAAGCAACGCCTGCGCTACCGCTCCATGGCCGAGGGGCGCCGGTGGTTGGGGCCGCTCGTCCTGCTCTGGAGCTGGCTCCAGCGGTCGATGGTCGGGTACGGGTACCGGCCGGCTCGCGCGCTCGCGTGGCTCGTGGTGTCCTGGGTGCTGGGCAGCGTCTGGTTCTCCGTCCGCCCGAAGCTGGAGGTGATCAACGCCGATGACCGCCTGCCGTGGAACCCGTGGCTGTTCACGATCGACCTCGTGGTGCCGATCGTCGACTTCGGCAACAAGAACCGGTGGCAGCTGGCCGGCGCCTCGCAGTGGATCGGGGCCGCGTTGATCGTCACGGGGTGGGTGCTGGCCACGACCGTGGCGGCGGGTCTCACGCGGATGCTCAAGCGCTGACCGCGTTATTGCGGGTGGGGGTGCCGGTTTGGGGGATTTCCACATCGGACGTTCCAGTGCTGAGGTCGAACCATGGTCGTCGTCGAGTCCACCGACTTGTTCGTCGGCTCCCTGCAGGTCGTCCGCGTGCGCGCCCCCGACCACGAGGGGCCGGTGCACGTCCACGTCGAAGGTGCGGGAGTCCGCAGTGCGCGCCACGGCACGGATCTCGAACCGGGGCTGTTCGACTACGAGGTCCCGGTCGACGTGTCGGCGCACCCGCCCGGCACGGTGCTGCCCGCGCGGGCCGTCGTGCGGCACGGTGAAGAACACCACGAGGTCGACTTCGAGCTGACCGTGGCCGAACCCGGCCGGACCCTCCACCTGGTCGCGCAGGCGACGGCGGTGGCCGAGGTCCGCGCCCACCTGGAGCTGGCGCTGGCCGACCCGGCCTACCGGTTCGGGCTGCTCGCGAGCGTGGTCGAGCCCTACCTGGACACCCGTCCGCAGGACCGGGAGCCGCTGACCGCCCTGGTCGACCAGAACCGGGTGGAACTGGTCGACCGCCTGCTGCCCGCCAACAGCGCGCCCGTCGAGGACGCCGAGACCCTCGCGGACGCCGAGCGGGCCGCGTACCGGCAGCTGAGCACCGGCCAGGCGGCGCTGGTCGGCGGCGGGCGCTGGTTCACCCAGATCCACCACGACTGGAACTCGCGGTACTCGTCGCCGCGGTTCGTGTGCTCGCTGCCGCAGGACGTGCCGGTGCCGCAGGGGGTCGAGGTGCGCGTGGCGACGCGGGTCGTGGAGGAGGCGGAGGCGTTCGCGTCGCTCGTCGCGGAACCGCCGGAGGACGTGCTGGCGCACGCCCGGGCGCGGCTCGCGGACGACGCCGACCCGCTGGTGTCGTTGCGGGAGGCCCACTTCCTGGCCACCGAGGTGCGGGAGCGGGTGCTCCGCGCGCTGTCGTCCATTGTGGACACGTCCGGTGACGGTGTGCCGGTGGTGGTGTGGAACCCGTTGCCGCGCAAGCGGTCCGGCATGGTCGAGGTGCGGTTGGAGGACGACCTGGCGGACGTGTCGGTGGTGTCGGCGGACGGCCTGCACCCGTGCGTCCACGAAGGTCACACGGTGGTGTTCCACGCCGGGGACGTGCCCGCGCTGGGGTGGAAGGTGTTCCACCTCGCGGGCGGTACGTCGCAGGGCTGGACGCGCGGCGGCGGCGCGCAGATCGCGAACTCCGCCCACCTGCTGACCGTCGACCCGGCGCGCGGCGGTGTGGTGACCGGCCTGGTCCGGCTGGTGGACGAGGCCGAACTGCTCGCGCCCGCCGTCGGCAACGACCTCGGGGCGACGACCCCGGGGACGGTGACCGTGTGGCACAGCCCGGTCGGCGAGCGGGTCGTGGTGCGCGGGCGGACCGGGGGCGTGGCGTACGCGCAGACCGTGACGCTGTGGGAGGGCGTCGACTGGGTGGACTGCGTGACGTCGGTGGACGACCTGCGCGACGAGGTCCGGATCACCTGGCCCGGGGTCGAGGAGGTGCTGCGGCCGGTGGACTTCCCGCAGCAGCAGGCCGTGGAGTACGCGGTGCCGTGCGGCGATCCGGCGCGGGCGGCGGAGGAGTGCGCGCACCCGTTGACGGCGGTGCTGGGGGTGGACGGGTCCGGGCGGCTGCCCGCGTCCGGGTCGCTGGACGAGCCGGTGGACGTCGGTCCGGTCGTGGTGTCGAGCGAGCACGATGTGCCGCTGTTCGCCGACCACCTGCGGCACGAGCGGGGTCCGGCGCTGGGTCGGCCGCCGGTGGGCGTGCGGTTCCGGGGTGACGGCGAGGTGGTGGTGACGTCGTCGGCGGAGGAGGAGTTGGCGGGACGGGTTCGGCTGGTCGCGCCGCCGGGGTGGTCGGTCGCGCCGGCGGAGGTGCCGTTCACGCTGCCGCCCGGCGGGTCGGCGCGGTCGGAGGTGTCGATCGGCTGGCCGCGCTGGGCCGCGCCGGGGCTGTACCCGGTGCGGGCCCAGGTCGACGCGGGGCCGGCCGAGGCGGGACCGGTCGAGGCGGGACCGGTCGAGGCGGGACCGGTCGAGGCGGGACCGGTCGAGGCGGGGCCGGTCGAGGCGGGACCGGTCGAGGCGGGACCGGTCGAGGCGGGGCCGGTCGTGGAGGACGTGCTGCTGGTGGACGTCCCGGAGTGGGGCGGGTCGCTGTTGGAGGACGGGCCGGTGCAGCCGCTGTGGATCGCGCGGGCACCCGAGCCGCTTCGGCTGCGCCCCGGCGAGCGGGCCGTGGTGCCGGTGGCGGTGGCTTCGGCCCTGTGGGCACCGGTCGCGGTCGAGGTGCGGCTGGTGAGTCCTTGGGGGACATGGGACTTCGTGCGTCCCCTGGCGCGCGGCGGCGAGGTGCCGACGCGGGGGCGGGCGGAGTTCGGGTTCGAGGTCGTGGTGCCGCGGTGGGCCACCACCGGCCGGTGGTGGCTGCGCGCGAAGGTGGCGGGGGCCGGACTGGTGCGCAGGTCGGCCGCGGTGCCGCTGGAGGTCGTGGACTAGCGGCCCCCGAGTCCACTTCGGACGGAGAAGAGCCCGCCCGGCGCGATGGCCGGACGGGCTCTTCTGCGTGGTCCTCGGTGGACGGTCAGTGCACGGCGACCGGCTTGACCCGCGGGCTGTCCTCGTCGGCGTGGTAGTCGTCGGCCTGGGTCTGGTCGGTGCCGTTGAACACCCGCAGCCGCCGGGCCACGACCGTCACCAGGACGGCGACCAGCAGGTTCGCCACCACGGCCACCGCGCCCACGTAGATCTGGGTCGTGGAGCCGGCGAACGGGTGCCAGCCGAACAGCGACAGCTTGTCCAGCGCCAGCGCGGAACCACCGAAGTGCGGGCGCTTCCCGTCGGCGCTGGGGATGTTGTAGAGCAGCCACATGCCCCAGCCCATGCCGACGATCCAGCCGGCGATCAGGCCGTAGACGTGGAACCACCGGGTGTACAGGGCGATCGCCACGGACGGCAGCGTCTGGAGGATCATGACGCCGCCGATGAGCTGCAGGTCGATGGAGAACTGCGGGTCGATGAACACGATGAACGCGACCGCGCCGAACTTCACCACCAGTGAGGCGAGCTTGGCCTGCTTGGCCTCCTGCGCCGGGGTGGCGTCCTTCTTCAGGTACTCCTTGTAGATGTTGCGGGTCCACAGGTTCGCCGCAGCGATGGACATGATCGCCGCGGGCACCAGCGCGCCGATGCCGATCGCGGCGAACGCGACACCCGCGAACCAGGACGGGAACTCCTGGCCGAACAGCTCCGGCACGATGGTGTTGGTGTCCGGGCGGCCGGTGGCCTGGTTGGTGATCGGCTTGACGCCGGCGCTGATCGCGACGAAGCCCAGCATCGCCAGCAGGCCCAGCAGCAGCGAGTACGCGGGCAGCGCCACCATGTTGCGCTTGATGACGTTGCGCCCGCGCGAGGCCAGGATGCCGGTCAGCGAGTGCGGGTAGAGGAACAGCGCCAGCGCCGAGCCCAGGGCCAGGGTGGCGTACTGGAGCTGGTTGTTGGGGTTGAGCAGGATGCCGTCGCCCTTGGCCGGCGTGGCGTCGAACTTGGCCTGGGCGTCGTCGAAGATCGCCCCCCAGCCGCCGAACTTGGCGGGCAGGTAGATCACCGCGACCAGGATCACGATGTAGATCAACGTGTCCTTGACGAACGCGATGAGCGCCGGCGCGCGCAGGCCCGACTGGTAGGTGTACAGCGCCAGGATCACGAAGGCGATGAACAGCGGCGCGTGGCCGAGGACGCCCGCGCCGTTGAGGCCCATGCTGCGCAGCACGGCCTCCAGGCCGACCAGCTGGAGCGCGATGTAGGGCATGGTGGCGACGATGCCGGTGATCGCGACCAGCAGCGCCAGCCAGTGCGAGCCGTAGCGACCGCGGACGAAGTCGGCCGGCGTCACGTAGCCGTGGACGCGGGACACCGACCACATGCGGACCAGCGGCAGGAAGACGATCGGGTACAGGATCACCGTGTACGGCAAGGCGAAGAAGCCCATCGCGCCCGCGCCGAACACCAGCGCGGGGACGGCGACGAACGTGTACGCCGTGTAGAGGTCACCGCCGACCAGGAACCACGTGATCCACGACCCGAACTTCCGCCCGCCCAGGCCCCACTCGTCGAGGTGGTCGAGCGTGTCGCCCGCCTTCCAGCGCGCCGCGACGAAACCGAGCACGGTGACCAGCAGGAACAACGCGCTGAACACCACGAGTTCGGTCCACTGCATCTACTTCGCCCCCTCGTCCAGGTCGTCCGCACCGAGCAGGTCGGGCTTGCCCGTCACGGTCGGCTGATCCTTCGTCTTCACGTAGACGATGCCGACGCAGAGGACGCCCAGCGGGACCCAGACGAACTGGTACCAGTAGAAGAACGGCAGCCCGAGCAGCCGTGGTTCGTCGGAGTTGAACGACGGTGTGATCAGCATGAGCAGGGGAACCAGCAGCAGCAGGTTCCACCAGCTCCAGCGCAGGCTGGAGTGTCGAGCAGACGGCATGTGTGCCCTCCGTGCGGCCCGGATGACAGGGTGTCGCGCGATGCTAGGCCCCGAGGAGTACGGCCGTCACGGTGTCCGGTGGATTACCTACCGGTGACGTAGTTGAATCGTGATCCTTTTTCACTCACCGCGCAGGGCCGTCACCAACTGCTGTTCCGCCGTCTCAAAATAGGCCGTGAGCGAGTCGACGGCGTTCTGGATCTCGCCCTTCTCGAGGTGGGCGACGATCTCCACGTTGAGCGGCAGGTAGGCCTCGTGGAAGCGCTTGGGGTCGGCCATGACGTGGAAGGCCAGGCGAAGTTCGGCGAGGAGGCGCTCCATCTCCTCGTTCAGGCGAGAGCTGCCGGCGAGGGCGGTGAGGGCCTGGTGGAACTTGATGTTGTGGGTGCCGACGGCGGTCCAGTCGCCCACGGTGGCGGCTTCGACCGCGTTGTCGACGGCGGCGCTGACGGCCTTGCGGGCCTGGTCGCCGGCGCGCGGGTAGGCCCGCGCGGCGCCGCACTCGATGACGCGGCGGGCGGCGTAGAGGTCGGCGATGTCCTGCCAGTCGGGCTTACGGACGAAGACGCCCTTGCTGTACTCGTGGACGAGCAGGCGCTCGTGGGTGAGCAGGCGGAAGGCTTCGCGGAGGGTGTTGCGGGAGACGCGGAGGGCGTCGCCGAGGGCCTTCTCGTTGAGCTGCTGGCCGGGGCGGATCTCGGCGCTGAGGACGCTGGCGCGGAGCTTGTCGGCGACCTTCTCGGCGGTGCTGGAGCGGTCGATGTCCGCGCGGTCGCCGGCGAGGGTCTGCAGCCAGTCGTCCGCGTCCAGGCTCGTCATGCGGTGAGTCTATCGGTGAACAGGTCAATCGGAGTTGCTGGATTGTTGAACAATCCCTACATTGAACAATGTGGGGCCGTGTGGGTTGGCGTGGGAGGAGGGGTGGAGGTGGATCTCAATGCTGATCTGGGCGAAGGGTTCGGGCGGTGGGAGGTCGGGGATGACCTTCGGTTGTTGGGGGTTGTCACCAGCGCCAACGTCGCCTGCGGGTTCCACGCCGGCGATCCCGTGATCATGCGCCGTACCTGCGAGGCCGCGGCTGCTCGTGGCGTCGCGGTCGGGGCGCACGTCGGGTACCGCGACCTCGCCGGGTTCGGGCGGCGGTTCGTCGATGTCGAGCCTGCCGTGCTGACCGCCGAAGTGCTCTACCAACTCGGCGGATTGGACGCCTGTGCCCGCGCCGCCGGCACGCGGATCGCCTACGTGAAGCCGCACGGCGCCCTCTACAACGCGCTCGGCGCCCACGAAGCCCAAGCCGATGCGGTGGTCGACGCGGTCCGGGCGTTCGACCCTGCCCTTCCGGTCCTCGGGCTCCCCGGCGCGGTGTGGTTGAAGCGGGCCGAGGTGGCGGGGTTGCCGGTTCGGTACGAAGCCTTCGCCGATCGGGCCTACACCGCGATGGGGACTTTGGTCGACCGACGTCGACCCGGGTCCGTGCTGCACTCGGCGGTGGAGATCGCCGAGCGGTGCGTGGGGATCGCTGTCGACGGGCACGTGCGGTCCGTCGACGGGCACCTCGTCCGGCTGCGGGTCGACTCGATCTGCGTGCACGGCGACACACCGGGAGCCGTGGGAATCGCTCGGGCGGTTCGGGACGCGTTGACGCTCGCCGGGGTGAGCCTGGCTGCGATGGGCGGTGACGAAGCCCGGTTGAGCGCCTGAGGTGTCAACACTCGGGGGTGGTGACGGCCGCGTGGGTTCGCCAAGATCGGTGCGTGATCAAGAGAATGCGCAGCGTGATGGCAGTGGTGGTCGGGCTCGGTCTGTTGGGCCTGCCTGCGGTGGCTTCGGCTCAAGAAGCCGGGGCCTGCTTCGACACCAGTGCACCGTTGACGGTCGAAGAGCAGCGGTTGGACGACTCGTTGGCGCCGGGGACCCCGGCGGTCGGGCCGGAACTGGTGCGGCTGGGTGGGTTCGACGCGGTGGTTCGGGGGTTCGCGACGCGGTTGTGCGACGTGCGGACCCGGGCCGGTGCGGACTCCCTCACCGCCGAGGCCGGGCGCGAACTGTGGCGGAGCGCGGTCGAGCGGGCCAAGGGTGAGCACGAGTGGGATGCCTATGACGACCGGCCCCTTTACTGGGCTCGACTCCACCTGACCTCGGCCGTCCGGCAGTGGCAGGCTCGGTTCCCGTTGTCGGCCGACGACCGCGCTCGGCTGGTGCGGCGTGTGGACTGGGCGGCGCGCGGGGTGGACGACGTGCGGTTCGGCGGCACCGGCAGGCGCGTCCTGGTCACCGGGTTCGACCCGTTCCAACTGACCGGCACCTCCGTCCGGCGCAGCAATCCGGCCGGAGCGGCGGCGTTGCGGTTGGACGGGACCGTCGTGCAGACCCCAGACGGGCCGGCACGGGTTGAGGCTGCCGTGTTGCCAGTGCTGTGGGGATCGTTCGACGAGGGGATTGTTGAACGGTTCTACGGGGGAGCGATTCTACGAGGGTTGCGGCCGGACGCCCTTGTCACGGTGAGCCAAGGCCGGCCGGGGCGCTTCGACGTCGAGCGCTGGGCGGCGCGCTGGCGTGGTGGGTTCGCGGACAACAACGGGATCGGCGTGACGGGTCCCGTGCCGGACGCCGTCGGGTGGCCACAGCCGGCTCGGGAGTTCATCGAGACCTCACTGCCCTGGCAGCGGATGGTGGACGCGGGCACCACCCCGTTCCCGGTCAACTTCAACCGGTCCTTCTGCGAGTGGCCACTCGGCACCACCCCCGGCACGGGCACCCCGGCCTGCCGCACCGACGAACCGACCCCCGGCGCGGTCGCCGCGGTCGGCAGCGGCGGCGACTACCTGTCCAACGAGTCCGTGTACCGGGCCAACCGGGTCCGCCTCGGCCTGGGGTCGACCGCCGCCGGCGGGCACCTGCACACCCCGGTCCTCCGGCAGCCGGTGGACCCGACCGCCCTCACCGACGCCGCCTTCGAGGCCGAACGCCGGGCGATCGCCGACCAGGTCCGCGCCCTGGTTTCAGTAGTCTGACCACCGTGCGGCGCAGGCGGGCGGCGGTGGGTGTCGGACTGCTGTCGCTCGCCCTCCTCACGGGCTGCACCTCCCCGGTCCCGGGCACCCCGGACGGCGAGGTGGTCCGACCGTCGATCACCCCGAGCCGCGAGGAACTCCCCCGACACGGCCAGTGCACCGACGGCGGGCTGAAGGCCGTCCCCTGCACCGAACCGCACGAAGGCGAAGTCGTCGCCATCGGCCAGTTCACCGGACTGGGTGACACCTACCCGAGCGAACGGGACCTGCGCCGCAGCGCCCTCCCCGCGTGCCGCACCGCCCTGGCCGCCTACCTGGGCAGCACCGACCACGACGCGACCCGCCTCCACCCACAGGTCCTGTGGGTGAGCCGGGACGGCTGGGCGCGCGGCGACCGCTGGCGGCTGTGCACGGTGGTCGAGATCAGCCCCGACGGCCAACGGAAGAAGCGCACTGCACCGCTGAAGAGCGTGCTCAAAGCCGAAGGCTTCGCCCAGGTCCAACTCTGCGCACAGGGTTCACCCGGCGTCGACGAACAGCTCAAGATCGTCACCTGCGACACCCAGCACAAGGCGGAGGCCGTGCCCGGCGTGCTCAACCTCGGCGCGCACACCTCCCCCACCCCGTCCAAGGACCAGGTCGACGCCAAGGCCAAGGACCACTGCGCGCAGGCCGTCACCGGGTACGTCGGCGCGGAACGCCCGGACGTCTTCGCCTCCTGGCGCGCGTTCGGCAGCCAGGCCTGGGCCGAGGGCCACACCACGGTCGTCTGCTACGCCGAGGCGACCCGACCGTTCACCGGACGCCTGTGGGGCCTGGGCGACAAGCCGCTCCCCAGCTGACCCACAGGCTGTGCACAGTTCCATCCACAGGTTGTGGACAACTATCGCCGACGCAGGGCCACGACCAGCAGCAGCACCCCGACCGCGACCGGCGCGCCGCTCTCCAGCACCGGCCTGAGCACGGGCAACGCCGGGAAGTATCCCAATTCGTAGACCACCGACGCACCCACCGCGGCCAGTCCACCGACCAGCGGCGCACTTGGGGACAGCCGCCCCAAGGTCATCAACCCCACCAGGAGTCCCGCCAGACCCAGGCCCACCAGCCCGCGCCAGCGCAGCTCGTCGAACTGGTCGATGCCGTACCCCCAGGCGAACGCCGCCGCCACGACCAGGGCGGGCCCGAGGACGACGCCGAAGACGTGCCACCACCACCGGGTGCGCGGGCGCTCGGGCGCCGGCGGCGGCACCGGGGACCCGTTCTCGGGCGGCGTGGTGCCGGGCGCCACCGGGTAGTAGCGCACGATGCCGGTCTGCGGTCCCACCTGCACGTCCCGCGGTCCGTCGAAGTGGAGGCCGCCGGGCAGGTCCTCCTGCTGGGTCACACTCCATTGGTACCTCCGGACCAGCCGGAAATCACCCGGAGTCACCAAAAAGAGATGGCTGGATCACCCGAAAGAGAAAACCCGGTGGACGCCGGGTGGGATTGCCGCTCCTCCGTCGCGGCGGCTCGGCCGCCTGGCGGTCGGCCCCATCGCGACGCGTTTCGCCCCGATCGAAGAGCGTGATCGGAGCGAAAGGCGCCGCGACAGGCCGACGCGGCCTCGCGGTCGGCGGGCTCAGCCGAGGCGCTGCTTCAGGGCTTCCAGCTCGTCGCGCAGCGAGGTCGGCACCTTCTCGCCGATCTTCGCGAACCACTCCTCGATCATCGGGATCTCGGCGCGCCACTCGTCGGCGTCGAACTCCAGCGCCGCCTCGACGTCCTCGCGCGACGCGTCCAGGCCGGTCAGGTCCAGCTCGTCGGCGGTCGGCACGTGGCCGATCGGCGTCTCCTGCGCGGCGGCCTTGCCCTCGATGCGCTCGATGGCCCACTTCAGCACGCGCGAGTTCTCGCCGAACCCGGGCCACAGGAAGCGCTTGTCCTCGCCCCGGCGGAACCAGTTGACGTAGAAGATCTTCGGCAGCTTGTCCGCGTCGGCCGACTTGCCGGTGTCGATCCAGTGCTGGAAGTAGTCACCGGCGTTGTAGCCGATGAACGGCAGCATCGCCATCGGGTCGCGGCGCACCACGCCGACCTGGCCGACCGCCGCCGCGGTGGTCTCGCTGGACAGCGTCGCGCCCATGAACACGCCGTGCTGCCAGTCGCGGGACTGGGTGATCAGCGGGACCGTGGTGGCGCGCCGGCCGCCGAAGAAGATCGCCGAGATCGGGACGCCGTTCGGGTCCTCCCACTCGGGGCCTTGATGTCGCACTGCTCGATCGGCGTGCAGTAGCGCGAGTTCGGGTGCGAGGACAGCTCGTCCGAGTCCGGCGTCCAGTCCTGCTTCTTCCACGAGGTCAGGTGGGCCGGCGGCTCGCCCATGCCCTCCCACCACACGTCGCCGTCGTCGGTCAGCGCCACGTTGGTGAAGAGCGAGTTGCCCTTCTCGATGGTGCGCATGGCGTTGGGGTTGGTGTGGTAGTCGGTGCCCGGCGCGACGCCGAAGAAGCCGTTCTCCGGGTTCACCGCGTACAGGCGACCGTCCGCACCGAACCGCATCCACGCGATGTCGTCGCCGAGGGTCTCGACCTTCCAGCCCGGGATGGTCGGCTCCAGCATGGCGAGGTTGGTCTTGCCGCAGGCGCTCGGGAACGCGGCGGCGATGTAGTACGCCTTGTTCTCCGGCGAGGTCAGCTTGAGGATCAGCATGTGCTCGGCGAGCCAGCCCTCGTCGCGCGCCATCACCGAGGCGATGCGCAGCGAGTAGCACTTCTTGCCCAGCAGGGCGTTGCCGCCGTAACCCGAGCCGAACGACCAGATCGTCCGCTCCTCGGGGAAGTGGGTGATGTACTTCGTGTCGTTGCACGGCCACGGCACGTCCGCCTGGCCGGGCTCCAGGGGCGCGCCGATCGAGTGCAGCGCCTGGACGAACTCGGCGTCGTCGCCGAAGCGGGCCAGGGCCTTGGTGCCCATGCGGGTCATGATGTGCATGGAGACGACGACGTACTCGGAGTCGGTGATCTCGACGCCCAGCATCGGCTTCTCGGCGTCCAGCGGGCCCATGCAGAAGGGGATCACGTACATCGTGCGACCGCGCATCGAGCCGCGGTACAGCTCGGTCATGATCGCCTTCATCTCGGCCGGGTCCATCCAGTTGTTCGTGGCGCCGGCGTCGGCTTCGTCCACGGAACAGATGTAGGTGCGCTCTTCCACCCGGGCGACGTCGGTGGGGTCGGAGGCGGCCCAGAACGAGTTGGGTTTCTTCTTCAGCGGGACGAACGTCCCGGCGTCCACCAGTTTCGCGGTGAGGCGGTTCCATTCGTCCTGGGAACCGTCGGCCCAGACCACCTCGTCGGGGCAGGTCAGCTCGGCGACCTCGCGCACCCAGGACAGCAGGCGCGCGTGGTTGGTCGGTGCGTGGTCGAGACCGGGAATGGTCACTGCCGTCATCTCGTCTCGTCTCCTAGCTGAGCGCCAGCCCACGTGGACGCCGGTGTCCTGGTGGGACGTCCTCGGGAATGGCTCCGCCCGCCCGGTGGAGGGCGTGCCGTTTAAGGGGATAGACGGAGGTTAGCCGGGTTAATCCTCGGTAACGCGCATCTGACCTGTCGGCTCTCTCACAAAACCGATTCTGGAATCGATTCAGCACCCGATCATCACAAACCCCGCTGTGACCTGGGCTTTAGTTCCCGGAATGCAAGGGCACGACGGTGCGGCGGTGACCACACGGTGAGGTTGCGACTTCGTAACGTTGTGAGAGCGCTCTCACGTTGCGGCGCAAGAATTGCACGAAAAATGTCCGACTTTGCCCGGTCCCGAACAGCCTGGTCGCGTGGTGCAACGGGCGAGCGGCGGGGGTGGGGCGGTGCTGGTTTTCCCCCGCGCACGGTGGACGTCGACGTCATCGACCCGCGGCGCACCGGCACACCTCACGCCTGGTGGGCACGGTCAAGTGCGCGCAGGAGCAGTTCGCCGGGGGTCGCCCTCTACCCGCCCCGGTCGACGTTCGACCCGGCCGGCGAGATCGCCGGCCGCTGCCACCCCTAGTTGGGGCTGATCCACTGCCCGGTCACGGAGTCGATGCGCACGACGCCGCTCACCGTCACCTTCCGCTCCTCGGCCGCCGCCGCCCACACCTCGTCGCTGTCCTCGGCGAGGCCGTCGCGGCTGTCCGGCACGTACTTGCCGTTCTCGTCGATGCGGCCGTGCTCGACCTCGGTCCACTCGTCCTCGCCGGTGTGCTTGGACATCGTGACCTCGCCGTCGGCGGTGATCTCGGTGGCCAGGTCGGCCTTGCCGTCGCCGTCGACGTCGGTGAACAGCCAGGTGTCGCCCTGCTCGTCCTTCACCACCGCGGTGTCGGCGGTGCCGTCGCCGTCGGTGTCCTCGGTGGCCGGGCCGACGTTCTGGTCCGCGCCGCCCTCGACGTCCACGACGATGGACTTGCCCGCGTTGGTGTTGGTCTGCTGGAAGTGGTCGTCGGACGGCTCGACGGCGATCCACTCGCCGGAGCCCTCGTCGAACCGGGCCTGGCCGACCAGCTCGCCGTCCTTGTCGAACGTGCTCATCAGGTCCGCGTCGCCGTCACCGTCGGTGTCGCTGAACGCGAGGTGCCCGCCGTCGTCGGTCTCGACCACGGCGCTCTCGTCCACGCCGTCGTCGTTCAGGTCGTAGGTCGCCTCGGCGGTGTACTCCTCGTCCTCGACGGTGACCTTCAGCTCGCCGTCGGAAGCGCCTGTCTCGTCGACGTACACCGGATCCCACCCTCCTGCTGCCGCACAAGTACCGGTAGGACTCACGTTATGCCTGTTCGGTTCCGCTGCGGAACCCGCATCACCCTTTGTCGGGACGTGAACCGATGAGGAGCAGGCAGAACGTCGTCACCGCCGCGACGAGGCCGGCCAGCAGGAGCATCGGGTGCGGACCGGACGGCACCGGGGCGCTCGCGGCCTGGGGAACGGCGGTCACGGGCGCCGACGTTTCGGTGGTGACGGGCAGGGTTGTCCCGATCACTTGCGGTGACTGGATCTGCGGTTGTGGCGGTGCTTGGGGCTCGGGGGTCTCTTCGGGCAGAACGGTGATCTGCGCGCGCATGTCGGGGTGGATCGAGCAGTAGTACGAGTACGTGCCGGCGGCGGTGAAGGTGTGGGTCCACGTCTGGCCCGTGGCGAGCATCGGCGACTGGAGGGCGGCGGGGCCCGCGGAGGTGACCACGTCGTGCGGGGCCTGGTCCTCGTTGGTCCACGTCACGGTGTCGCCGACCCGGATGGTCAGGCTCGCGGGCTGGTAGGCGTACTGGCGGATCGGGACGGCGTGGGACGGCCCGGCGTGCGGCTGGGCCGCGTGCGCGGGTGGTGCGGACAGGGCCAGGAGCAGGGTGACGAGCGCGAGCATGGCGGGTTCTCCGGGGAGGTGGGCGACCCGGACGTCGTCGGCCGGGTCGCGGCGCGGTCAGCAGGTCGCCTGCTCCAGCAACGGGGTGAGCATCCGGTCCAGGAGCACGGTGTGCTGCTTGACGTAGTTGTCGAACGCCAGCGCGTCGTTCACCTGCTGCAACGGGGACGTCTGCAGGTGCGCGGCCTTGAGGTGGGCGATGAACGGTTCGAGCACCTGCGCCTGGGCGTCGCTCGCGAGCAGCGGGTCGAGGACTTGGCCGAGCATCACCGTGTGCTGCTTGACGTAGTTGTCGAACGCCAGGGCGTCGTTGACCTGCTGGAGGGGCGAGGTCTCCAGGTGCGCGGCCTTGATGTGCGCGATGAGCGGTGCGAGGGACTCCTTGGGCACGCAGTCCGCCGGCGGTGCGGTGGTCGTGGTGGTGGTGGTGGTGGTGGTCGTCGGCGGGTGGGTCGGGTGGCCGGTGGTGGTCGTCGGCGGTGCGGTGGTCGTGGTGGAGCCGGTGACCGTGACGCTCGCCTTCATGTCCGGGTGGACCGAGCAGTAGTACTGGTAGGAGCCGGGCTTGGTGAAGGTGAAGCTGAAGGACTGGCCCTTCTGCAGGGTCGGCGAGGTGAACTTCTCCGGGCCCGAGGTGACCACCACGTTGTGCGGCGCGGAGTCCTGGTTGGTCCAGGTGACCGTGTCGCCGACGTTCACGGTGAGGCTCGCCGGGCTGTAGGCGTAGCCCGCGATGGCCACCTGGTGCGCCGCCGCCGCCGCGCCGGGCTGGGCGTCGGGGGCGTGGCCGGCCCGCGCGGCGAGGCCCACCGCCGCGGCGACGGGCGGTGCGGCCGGCGCCACCGCCGCGGCGGCGAGGCCGAACACCGCCCCCGCGATGCCGAGCGCGGCGAGCGCGAGCGCGAGCCCGCCGCCCCGCCGGTTGTGCTGTTCGTCCACAGTGGACTCCTTGGTTCTCGCAGGGATCACCGGCCGGGACTGGCGGTGACGAGGAAGGCCGCCGCGCCCAGGACGGCGACCGCCAGCACGGTCTCCAGGGCGACCGAGCGGGCGAAGGGCGCGACGGTGGTGGCGGTGGCGAGCCTGCGGTCCACCCACCGTTTGCTGACCAGGCCCGCGACGAGCAGGACGCCGAAGAGCGCGAGCTTGACCAGCAGCACGCGGGCGTAGTCGGTGGCGACCTGGAAACCGTTGAGGCGCCAGGCGAGCAGGGCGCCGGCGGCGGTGAGGGCGGCGACCGAGGCCAGGGCCAGCGTCGAGTACTTCGGCACGACCGCGCGGAGCGTGTCGGGGTCGCGGCCGGGCAGGACGCCGGTCAGCAGGACGGCCAGACCACCGACCCACAGGCTCACCGCGACCAGGTGGACCAGCACCGCCGCCTCCGCCCACCAGCCCAGGTCGGGCGCGTGCCCGGTCATGCCGCTGGTGCGGACCAGGCCGAACGCGACCGCGCCCGCGCCCACCCGCCACGGCCGGGACGTGACGGCGGTGCGGCCCCGGCGCAGGAGGTCGACCAGGACCACGGCGGCGAGGACCCAGAGCAGGGTGCGGGCGGTCCAGGCGCGGCCGAACGGGATGTCGAGCACCGCCCGGACCGTGCCGATGGTCAGGTCCCCGGGCGCGGTGCGGGCGATCCAGGCGGCGGTCAGCAGGAGACCCGCCATGGTGCCCGCGGCACCCAGCAGCCAGGCGACGGTGAGCAGCCGCTTCGGGCGGCGCTCCCGTGCGCCGTCGGGCCAGAGGAACGCGAGGAACGCGGTGCCGCCGAGGAAGAGGACCGTGCCGGTGTAGTCGACCAGGCGGGCGAGGGTCAGCCAGGAGCGGGCGGGGTCGGCGGCTGCCGCTTCGGCGAAGATCGCGGGACTCATGGATTGCCCACCAACCCGACGATCCGACCCCCCGGCTCGACGAGCAGGCCGCAGCCGCCGAGGAGGTCGTTGAGCTGCTGGTTGTCGGTGGTCTTGAAGACGGCCGGCGGGGTGGCGGTGGGGAGCACACCGGTCAGGCCGGACAGCGGCAGGAGGTCTGCCGCCGGCAGGAGGTCTGCCGCCGGCAGGAGGTCTGCCGCCGGCAGGAGGTCTGCCGCCGGCAGGAGGTCTGCCGCCGGCAGGAGGTCTGCCGCCGGCAGGAGGTCTGCCGCCGGCAGGAGGCTCGTCACCAGCGGGAGGTCGCTCGTGGCGGGCAGGGGCAGCGGCAGGTCGGTCAGCAGCGGCAGGGGCAGGTCGCCCACCAGCGCGCCGAGTGCGGCGAGCAGTGCGGTGATCGCGTTGGTGTCGCAGGGTGGAGCAGTGCCCGGTGGCGTCGGGGTCGGTGGGGTGGTGTCCGGGTGCGAGGGCGTCGGGTGGGTCGGCGAGGGGTGGCTGGGCGACGGGTGGGTGACCGGCGGGCCCACGCGGGGCGGGTTCCGCGGCAGTGGCTGTCCGATGTGGACGATCGGCGGCGTGGCCGTGGCGTGCCCGGGCACGACGGCCGGTGGTCGGATCGCCTCCTGCTGGCCGGAGGCCGGTGTCGGCACGCGACCCAGGCCGGACGCGTAGCCGAGCACCACCACGACCGTGCCCACCAGACTGGCCGCGACCACCTGGTCCCTGTTCACCTTCACCGTGCCCCCCGCGCCACCTCGCCGGAACTGATGCGGGATCAGCGAATCAGCCTCGCGTGAACGGGGATGTCGTAATCGTGTATCGGCCGTTAAGTGGGTCGCCGAATACGCCTTCCGGCCTGGGGCGAGAACGGCAACATCGAATTTAATTTCCCGAACAACAAGCGCTGACCAGCGCAAACATTGTCGATCTACGGCCATCCGGGTGACCGGGCGCACCCATTTCGAACAGCGCTCGTTGTTCCTTTTTCAGGCTCCCACAATACGTCTCAAACGCGGTCGCGGAGAGCCCTGATCCGGGACAGCAACTCGTCCACCTTGGCCCGGCCGGCCTTCAGCTCGGTCACCTGCCGGGTCGCCGCGGCGAGCGCCTTCGACCGTTCGCCGGCCTCCATGCGCAGCGCCTTGTCGACCTCGCGCAGCTCCGCCTCGATGGCGTCCACGCGCTTGCCCAGCGCGTCGTCCAGGGCCAGCGACAGCGCCTGCTCGGCCTCGATCAGCTGCTCGGCGACGAGTTGGTCCACTGTGGACCGGGCGTCCGCGATGGCGTCGGACAGCCACTGCTTGAGGTGCTGCTTGTCCGCCGAGTGCTTGCGGGTGCGGGCCATCCACCAGCCCGCGCCCAGGCCCAGCACGATGGTCACCGGCAGGACGACCGGGTTCAGCGCGGCCACCCCGAGCCCGGCCAGCGGCAGCGCGGCCAGCCGGCCCGCGCCCAGGCCACCGGTCACGCCCATGAACACCAGCAGCTTGTCCTCCGCCGTCGGCGCGCGCTTCTCCGGCGGGCGCAGCACGACCGGCGGCGTGGCGCCGCGCGCGAACTGGCCCCGGATGACCGCCAGCTCGTCGGGCGAGAACAGGTCCGCCAGGGCCGCGTCGGCCACCCGCTGCAACCGGTGCGCCAGGCCCGCGCTGATCCGCCCGGACACCATCTGGAGCGCCACGTCGACCTGCTGCGGCAGCGCCGCCAACTGCTCGCGCGACGCCGCGTCGATCGCCGACCGGAACCACGTCTGGACGTCGCGCATCTGCCGGCTGACCTCGTGGCTGCCCTCGACGCGCGCCCGCTGCACCTCGCCGCGCAGCTTGACCTGCCAGCTCCGGGTGGACGACCGGCGCTGCGAGTTCAGCTCGTCCCGGCGCACCCGCAGCGCCTCGGCCTCCTCCTCGCCGGACGACAGCGCCCGCCGGTCCGACTCGGCCCGCGCCACCAGCTCGTCCAGCACGGTCGCCAGGGCGCGCAACGAGTTCGCCTCGCCCAGCATCGCCGCCCGCCCGACCACCAGCTCCTGCAGCGCCGCCTGCAACTCGCCGACCCCGGACCGCTCGCGCAGCATCGCCGCCGCGTCCGGGTTCGGGGCCTTGGCGGCCAGCTCGAACATCCGCGACGACACCGGGTGGAACACCGCGCCCGCGAACCGGGGCGCGTGCTCGGCCAGCAGCGCCTGGTCCGCCTCCAGCACGGTCCGCCAGCCGCGGAACTGGTCGACCTTGGTCAGCGCGAACACCACGGTCTCGACCCGCTCGCCCACCGTGCGCAGGAAGTCCAGCTCGCCGCGGGTGAACGGGGCGGACGCGTCGACCACGAACAGCAGGGCCGTCGCGGACGCCGCCGCCTCGGCCGCCAGCTCACCGTGCACCGAGTCCAGCCCGCCGACCCCAGGGGTGTCCACAACGGACAGTCGTTCGAGCAGCGGGATCGGGGCCTCGACCTCGACGTACCGGGGCGGCAGCATGCCCTCCGGCAGCTCGTGCGCCGCCGACACCCAGTTCACCAGCTCGGTCCGCTCGAACGGCACCGGCGACATCGACCCCGCGTAGCAGGCCCGCGCCGCGAACTCCGCGCCGTGCCGGAACACCAGGTACGCCGCCGTGGCCACCTCGGCGTCCACCGGCGACAGGCCCGGCGTCGCCAGCAACGCGTTGACCAGGGAGGACTTGCCCCGGTTGGTCTCGCCGACGACCACCACCGAGGCCGGACCGCCGCGCCGGGTCTCCACGAACGACGCCGCCGACGGGTCGATCGAGCGCACCAGGGCGGTCAGCCGCTCGCGGGTCTGCCGGACGGTCTGCGGGAGCGTGCTCATCGGGCCGTGTAGACCGTGACGATCGGCGCGCGCAGGGTGCGCCCGCGGTCGACGAAGCCCACCACCTCGGTCTCCGCGACCACGCCGTCCAGCGACGCGTCGTCGGTGGGCACCGTGCCGCCCGCCTCGTGCCGGGACGGGTCGAACCGCTCGCCGTCGGGCCGCACGGCGGTCACGCCGATGCCCGCCAAGCCCTCCTCGATCCGCTCGACCACGCCCGACGACCGGGCGCGGTCCAACGCGTACAGGCAGAGCTGCACCAGGGCGCGCCGCTCGGCCAGCGCCTGCTCCAGCAGCTCACCGGCGATGGTGGTCTCCACACCCGGCTCGGACGAAGCCTGCGCCGGTTGGGTTCCGTCCGTCATCGCCGCCCCCGGAGTTGTTGCCAGATCAGGAAGTACGCCCGGTGCACCACGTGCGCGACCCGGCTCTGCGCCGGCGTCGCCCCGAACGACGCGAAGGACCGCCACCAGCCCGCGCGCTCCAGCGCGTACGCGATCAGCTCCTGCGGCGGGCGTCCGCGCAGGCCGAGCTGCTCGGCCGGGTCGGGCGACGTGCCGAACCGCAACACCTCTTCGGCCAGGTCCGCGGGCAGCGCGACCGCGCCGGAGGCCACCAGCGTCAACGCCTCCAGCAGCCGCAGCTGGTGCGCCTCGGGCTTGGCCAGCAGCACCTCGATGGCGTCGTGCACGCGCTGCCGCTCGCCCGGGTCGCCGGACGCGGCGGCCAGCGCGGTCACCGACGCCAGCGCGGCGGCGGCCTTGATCCCGTCGGCCCGGGACCGGAACACCGCGTTCAGCTTGCCGCGCACCCCGGCCAGGCCGGAGGCGTCGAGCAGCTTGCGCCGCAACGCGCCGGCCGTGATCGCGGGCTCCGCGTCGACAGCGTCGAGGGCGCAGCGGATGCCGTACAGGTCGAGCTTCTCCAGCAGCCGGGTGCGCACGCCCACCGGCACGTCGCACTCCCAGCTCACGAACAGGTCCGCGGAGATCAGCATGGTCTCGCGGGTCGCGTCGTCCAGGTCGGCCAGCTTGCGCAGCGCGTCGGCGTCGGCCGAGGTGAACCCGCCGGTCTCGGCCGACTCCGCGACCAGGCCGATCACCGGCAGCACGTCCGCGACCCGCGGCTTGAGGGTGTGCGCCTGGCGTTCGGCGAGCAGCACGGCGGCCTTCCAGGTGTCGCCGTCCGCGCCGTCCACGGTCTCCGCCGCGATGGTGTCGGCCTTGTTGAGCACGGCGATCGCGTTCACCGGGCCGGCCTCGCGGCTGGCCGTGGCGGCGGTGAACGCGGCCAGCGCCTGCTGGTCGTCCTGCCGCACGCCCTGGGTCACCACGTAGAGGACGGCCTCCGCGCCGGCGACCGCGCTGCGCGACACCGGGTCCAGCTCGTTGCCCAGCAACGCCTCCGTGCGCGCGACCGACGCGGCGTCCAGCGAGCCGAGGCCCGGGGTGTCGATCACGGTCAGGTCCCGCAGCACCGCGTTGGTCAGGTAGGCCTCGATGTGCGAGACCTGCTCGACGTCCACGCCCAGGTCGGCCGGGATGCCCCCGTTCGCGTCGAACGGCAGCACCTGCTTGCGCCCGTCGGTGAACACGACCTCGATGCGGTCCACGGTCCCGTACTGGAAGCGGGTGACCAGCCGGGTGCACTCGCCCACGTCCGTCGGCGCGACCCGGCGGCCGATCAGCGCGTTGACCAACGTCGACTTGCCCGACTTGATCCGCCCCGCCACCGCCACCTGCAACGGCGCGGACAACCGGCGGAGCACCTCGCGGAACCCGGCGGCGGTGCTCGGCGACACCTGCGGTTGCAGCCGCATGCACAGGTTCGCCACGGCCGCCGAGAGCGGGCCGGCGAGCTGCTGCGCCTGCGCTGTCACGACGGAGATCGTGCCACGCGGGGTCGGGGTCCGGTTTCCGAACGGGCGGCTCCGGGTATTGCCCAGGTCGAGAGGGAGGTCACGTCATGGAACAGGGTTATGCGGTCTTCCTGCTGCTCGGCGTGGTTCTGGTGCTGATCGACGGCCAGCTGATCCACCGCAGCGGCCGGGCCTACATGAACCGGGCGTACGGCGACCCGGACGCGGCCCGGTCCATGACGGCCCTGGCCACCGTGCTGTTCCACCTCGTGGTGCTGGGCCTGCTGGCGCTGGTGTCGATCATCACCGTGAACACCGGCGACCCGGTGAAGGACGTCGTGGTCAAGCTCGGCGTCGTGCTCCTGCTGCTGGCGCTGGTGCACGCGGTGACGATGATCGTCCTGGGCCGCATCCGCGACCGGCAGCTCCAGCAGCAGTTGGCCGACGAGATGGCCGAGGAGCACCGGCAGTACGAGCGGGAGCACAACGTGCCGTCGCAGGCGGTGCGCGTCGAGCCGGTCCCGCCTGTGGACACGACCAGGGCCCAGCCGGTGGACACGACTCGGGTGGACCCCACGCAGGTCGACCCCAGGCAGATCAAGACGACTCGCTGAGACGATCACCGGACGGTGCGTCCAACACCATCCGTCCAGAGGATTAGGTCGAGGTCAGACCGTGGCGCGACGCGTCCGGTCTGGCCTCTCTTTAGGCTGGTGGCGTGCGGCGGCTGAGCCTGTGGATGCGTGCTCACCCGGTGTTCGGGGACTCCCTGATCGCCGGGCTGCTGCTGTTGTTCGACCTGGGCGCGATGGTGTCCGCCGGCTCCCGGGTGCCGCTGTCCGCGCTGCTCCTGATCGGCCTGATGCTGGTCGTCCCGGTGGCGTTCCGGCGCAAGTACCCGGTGGGGTCCAGCTACACGATCCTGGCCGGCGGCGTCCTCCAACTGCTCACCCACGGCACCCTCGACGACGGCCTGGCCGCGCGGCCCGCGGACTTCGCGCTGGCCGTCGCGCTCTACACGATGGTCGCGTTCGTCGGCCGCCGGTCGGCGCTGCTCTACGCGGGGTGGCTCGCGCTGGGCACGGTCGTGTGGGCGGTGGCGCGGGTCGGCCCGGAGCCCGAGGTCGCCTTCCTCGTCTTCTTCATCGTCGTGATCTTCGGGTTCAGCTGGGCGCTCGGCGAGTTCGTCGGGGCCCGGCGCGCCTACCAGCGGGAACTGGAGCAGCGGCT
Source organism: Actinosynnema sp. CA-248983 (assembly GCA_050954585.1). Lineage (GTDB taxonomy): Bacteria > Actinomycetota > Actinomycetes > Mycobacteriales > Pseudonocardiaceae > Actinosynnema. The sequence continues at coordinate 8,702,184 of CP191863.1, forward strand.
CAAGCTGCTGGAGACCGAGCGGGACCAGCAGGCGCGGATCGCGGTCGGCGAGGAGCGGTCCCGGATCGCGCGCGAGCTGCACGACGTGGTGGCGCACGCGGTGTCGGTGATGGTGGTGCAGGCCGACGGCGCCGGATACGCGATCAAGTCGCAGCCCGAACTGGCCGAGGCCGCGGTGCGGACCATCGCCGAGACCGGCCGGCAGGCGCTGACCGAGCTGCGCCGGCTGCTGGGCGTGCTGCGGCAGGAGGACCAGTCGGGCACGCAGTGGGCGCCGCAGCCGGGTGCCACCGACCTGGGCGACCTCGCCGAGAACCTGCGCGCGGCCGGCCTGCCGGTGCGCCTGGAGACCTCCGGCGACCTCGCCGACCTGCCCGCCGGGCTGGGGCTGGGGCTGTACCGGATCGTGCAGGAGGCGCTGACCAACACGCTCAAGCACGCCGGGACCGGCGCGTCGGCCGTGGTCCGGATCGCCCGCGCCGGCGAGCACGTGGCGCTGGAGGTCGTGGACGACGGGTTCGGCACGCCGCACGACCTGGTCGCGGTGTCCGGGGGCAACGGGTTGATCGGCATGCGCGAGCGGGCCGGTGTGCTGGGTGGCACGTTGGAGGCAGGTCCGAACCCCGGTGGCGGCTGGCGCGTCCGGGCCGTCCTGCCGGTGGTGCCGTCATAGGGTGGAGAGCGTGATCCGAGTACTGCTTGTGGACGACCAGGAACTCATGCGGATGGGTTTTCGCATGGTGCTCGGCGCACAGGACGACATCGACGTGGTGGGCGAGGCCGGCGACGGTCTCGACGCCGTCCACATGGCGGCCTCGCTGAAGCCGGACGTGGTGCTGATGGACGTGCGGATGCCGGTGCTGGACGGGGTGGAGGCGACCAAGCGGATCGCCGCGGCCGGCACGGCGAAGGTGCTGGTCATGACCACGTTCGACATGGACGAGTACGCGCTGTCGGCGCTGCGCAACGGGGCTTCCGGCTTCCTGCTCAAGGACACCCCGCCCGGCGACCTGGTCTCCGCCCTGCGCGCGGTGGCGTCCGGGGACGCGGTCGTCTCGCCGTCGGTGACCAAGCGGCTGCTGAGCCGGTTCCTCGGCGAGAGCGGCGGCGAGCTGCGGGACGCGTCGGTGCTGGAGGTGCTGACCGAGCGGGAGCGCGAGGTCCTGGTGCTGATCGCCAAGGGGCTGTCCAACACCGAGATCGCGCGCAAGCTGTTCCTGTCCGAGGCGACGGTGAAGACGCACGTGGGGCGCATCCTGGCCAAGCTCGACCTGCGGGACCGGGTGCAGGCCGTGGTGCTGGCCTACGAGACCGGCCTGGTCCGGCCCGGCGACGTCTGACCGGGCCGGACGCGCGGGTCACACACGCTCTGACTCGGGTCAGCGGTACTTCGAGGCGTCCACGGTGGTCGGGTCCAATTCGGCCTTGACCACGTCCTCGTTCCAGCGGCCCCAGTCCGGCTGGGTGCCGTCGATGTCGGTGAACCCGTACTCGCGCATCAGGGTCCACGACGCCAGCGCCTGCCCGGTGAACCGGTGCCGGTCCGGGTCGGCGGCCAGCGCGGCGATCCCGCGGCCCACGTAGTGCGGGCTCTCCGCCATGACGAAGTGCGGGGACTGCGGCACCGCGTCCCGCCAGTTCTCCTCGGTGACGCCGAAGCCCGCCAGCATCTCCTCCGACCGCAGGAACCCCGGCGTGACCGCGACCGAGGTGGCGCCGTGCTTGCCGATGTCCTTGGCCAGCACGCGACCCATCCGCCGGAGCGCGACCTTCACCGAGTCGTAGGCCAGCATGCCCGAGTAGTACTCGTCGTCGTCCCCGTCGGTGACCTCGACGACCAGCCCGCCCGGCTTGCGGATCACCAGCGGCACCAACCGGTGCAGCGCCACCAGGTGCGCGCGGACGCTGTTGTGCCACATGCCGAGCTGCTGCTCCAGGTCGACCTCCCAGAACGGCTTGAACTCGACCGCCTGCTCACCGCCCCAGACGTCGTCCACGAGAACGTCCAGCTGTCCGTCCACTTCGGACTCGATGCGGTCGCGGAACGCGTCCACGTCCTCGATCACGGTGAAGTCGCACCGCACCGGGATGCCGCGCCCGCCCGCCGCGGTCACCAGTTCCGCGGTCTCCTCGATCGTCTCGTCCCGCCCGATGGGCGAGCGGCCGGCACGCGTCGACCGCCCGCCGACGAACACCGTTGCCCCCAACGCCCCCAGCTCCACCGCGATGGCCCTACCCGCGCCGCGCGTGGCCCCCGTGACCGCCGCGACCTTGCCCTCCAACGACATTCATCTCCCCTTCCACGCGTCCAGCACCGCGTCCACGTCCTCCGCGAGCCGGTCGGCCAGCGCGCCGCGCGGCCGGACCGACCAGTCCATCGAGACCCCGAAGACCACCACCGTGAGCACCCGCGCCGCCCGTTCCGGCTCCGGCGCGCGCGGCAGGTCCGCCGCGCGCACCAGGGCGAGCACCGTGCGCTCGGTCGCCGCGTAGTGCTCGGCCAGCAGCGCCCGCAGGTCCGGGTCGATGAGGTCCACACCGAGTTGGGCGAGGTGGTTGCCCGCCTCGACCGGGTCGGTCATGCCCTCGAACCACGTCAGCAGCGCCCGCCGCAGGCCTTCGACCGGGTCCAGGCCCTCGGCCGCTTCGCGCATCCGGCGTTCGACGTCGGCGGTGGTCTGCCTGGTCAGCGCCTGGAGCAGGCCGGCCTTCGACCCGAACCGCTGCGCGACCGTGCCGACCGACACCCCGGCCTCCGCGGCCACGTCGGCGATGGTGAACCCGGGCCCCCTGCGGCCGATCACGGTGCCGGCGGCGGTGAGGAGCCGTTCGTCGGTGATGGTCTTCGGTCGTGGCACGCCAGTTATTGAACCACGATTCATTAATGCCGTCCATTAGGGTGAGACCAGTGAGTTGGAGACCTCGCCTCATCGCCCTGGACATCGACGGCACCATCACCCGCGTGGGCACCGAGGAGGTCGCCCCCGCCGTGCGCGCGGCCATCCACCGGGCCGTCGACCACGGCGCGCACGTGGTCCTGTCCACCGGTCGCAGCCTCATCGGCACCCGTCCGGTCGTCGACGACCTCGACCTGCGCGACACCACCGCGATCTGCTCCAACGGCGCGGTGTGGTGGGACACGACGACCCGCGAGGTGGTGCGCCAGGTCGCCTTCGACGCGCGGCCGACCGTCGAACTGCTGCGGGAGCTGTTCCCCGGCGCGGTGTTCGCCACCGAGGTGACCGGCGAGGGCAACCGGTCGCTGGGCCGGTTCCCGGAGGGCGACCTGTGGGGGCACGTGCGCGAGGTGGACCTGGCGGAGTTGACCGCCGAGCCCACCTCCCGGCTGGTCATGCGGTGGATCGACCGCACGCCGGAGGAGGTGTCGCTGCGGCTGGCGGACGTGTCGCCGGGTGACGTGGCCTGGTGGGTGGACCACGGCGAACCGTGGCTGACCGTCGCGCCGCTGGGCGTGAGCAAGTGGTCCGCGCTGGAGCTGCTGCGCACGCGGCTGGGCGTCGCGGAGTCCGACACGCTGGCCATCGGCGACGGGCACAACGACGTGGAGATGCTGCGGTGGGCGGCGCACGGCGTGGCGATGGGGCAGGCGCCGGCGACCGTGCAGGAGGTGGCGGACGCCGTCACCGGGACCGTGCTGGAGGACGGCGCGGCAGCCGTCCTGGACCGGTGGTTCGCGGCCTAGCGCGGGTCCGCGACCTCGGCCGGCACGGCGCAGTCCACACCGACCGAGGCCAGCCGGTCGACGACCGGCGCACCGCCGGCGACCGGCGGCGTCCACACCGGGGCCCGCCCGGCGGCCAGGTCGTCGGCGTACCGGGCGCGCGCGTCGACCAGGGAGTGCCAGTCCACCAGCCACGCGGCGGTCGGCTCGTCGCCCGCGATGAGGTCCGGCCCGAGCGCCCGCACCGCCTCGACCATCGCCACGACGGCGTCGTTGCGCGCGCGGATCACCGCCACCCGGTCACCGACCGCAGCCTGGACGTCCCGCGCCATCACGGCGCACGCCTCCGCCACCGCCTCGGCGACCGCGGAGTTGTCGATCAGCTCGGGCCGGTCGTGGTTCGCGTAGGAGGCGAAGCCGAACACCGTCAGCGCGCCCAGCACGCCGAGCACGAGAGGTCCGGATCTCATTCAGCCTCCGTGGTGGGCGTGGCCCGCGCTGGTCGGGAGGACGATAACCCCGGGCCTGCGACCGCGGCGGTACGACGTCAGCCCAGGGCGGTAGCCCGGCGCAGGGCCTCCTCGACGTTCGCCGGGTCCGCGGGCAGCAGCGGCAGCCGGACCTCGGCGGTGGGGATGCGGCCCTGCGCGTGCAGGACGCCCTTGATCACGGTCGGGTTCGGCTCGGCGAACAACGCCCTGGCCAGCGCGCTGAGCGGACCGGTGAGCGCGCGGATCGCGGTGTGGTCGCCCTTCTCCCAGGCCTGGACGAGTTCGACGAACCGGCTGGTCGCGACGTGCGCCGAGGCCAGGACGCCGCCGTGGCCGCCGAGCGCGAGCAGCGGCGAGAGGAACGCGTCCTCGCCGCCGAGCACGGCGAAGCCGGCGGGCGGGTCGGCGAGCAGGTCCACGGTGTCGTCGGTGACGCCGCCGGGCGCGTGCTTGACGCCGATCACGCCGGGCAGCGCGGCGATCCGGCGCAGCGTCGCGGCCGACAGGTGCTGGCCGGTGCGGTAGGGGATGTCGTAGACGACCAGGGGCACCGGGCTCTCCGCGGCGACCTTGGTGAAGTACGCGACCACGCCCTCCTCGCCCGGCCGCAGGAACGGCGGCACCAGGGTCAGGGCGGCGGTCGCGCCCCGGCCGGCGGCGTCGCGCAGGGCCTCGGGGGTGTTCGCGCCGATCAGCAGTTGCGCGCCGCGCTCGTGGCAGACCCGGGCGGTCAGGTTGAGCACCGCCCGCTGCTCGGCGGGGGTGAGCGCGCCGGGCTCGCCGGTGGTGCCCAGCGCGACCAGGCCCGTCGCCCCGTCCGCCAGTACCTGGTCGGCCAGGGCTTCCAGCGCGTCGAGGGCCACGCGGTCCTCGCGGTCGAACGGGGTGATCAGGGGGACGAACAGGCCGGTCAGCATGGTGCCAGGATGCGGTCCGCGAACGTGTAGCACCAGTTCGCGTTCCTCAACGGAAACGTAAGCTGGACTGATGCTCGACGTCCGGCGCCTGCGCCTGCTCCGCGATCTGGCCCACCTGGGCACGATCGCCGCGGTCGCTCAAGCTCATGCCTACACACCCTCGGCAGTCTCCCAGCAATTGGCGGCGCTGCAACGCGAAGCGGGTGTGCCGCTGCTCGAGCACATCGGCCGGCGGGTGATGCTCACGCCCGCCGGGACGGAGTTGGTCCGGCACACCGAGTCGATCCTGGCCACCCTGGAGGCGGCGACGGCGACGTTGTCGGCGGCTCGCGAGGGCGTGTCCGGGACCGTCCGGATCGGGGCGTTCCCGACCGCCGTGCGCACGCTGCTGCCGACCGCGCTGGTGTCGCTGGCGCGCGACCACCCGGCGCTGGACCTGATGGTGAGCGAACTGGACCCGGTCGAGATGCCGGACGCGCTGCGCGACGGCCGGCTGGACGTGGCGCTGGTGCACGACTACGACATCGCGCCGGTCGCGCCGGACCCGGGGCTGGACTCGGTGCCGCTGCTGGACGAGACGGTGTTCCTGGCGGTGCCCGCGTCGTTCGAGACCGGGCCGTCCCCGGTGGCGTCGGCGCGCGAGGCGGCGTGGGTGGCCGGGACGCCGGGGACGCTGTGCCACACGATGGCGACCCGGGTGTGCGAGGCCCACGGGTTCACCCCCCGCGTGCGGCACCGCGTTGACGACTTCACGGCGGTGTTGGCGCTGGTCGCGGCCGGTCAGGGGGTGGCGCTGGTGCCGCAACTGGGCGCCGCGCAACCGTTTGCGGGCGTCCGGTTGGTGCCGCTGGACGTGTGCCGCCGGACCGCCGTCGCCTACCGCCGGGGTGGAGGTGGCCACCCGGCGATCGCGGCGTGCGTCGCGGCCCTGCGGGAGGCCGTGGACTGAGCCGGACTCGCTCCCCGGCACGGCTTGGTGCAGCCGTAGCCGCTCCTCTTCCCTGAGGGACTTCGGGGGAAGTCCCAGGGGACCACTCAGGGTGATCACGGATTACTACACCCGAGGTAGCGCGCACGATAAGACTGAAGTCGCACCCACGAGTCAACTACAGACCGATGTGGTCGGCCCCTTGGACCGGGCAAAGTTCTCGCCGAGACCGGGGGATGTGCCAGTCCAGGGGAGAAACCATGATCGAGGCGATCGGCCTCACCAAGCGCTACGGGAACACGGTGGCGGTGGACAACCTTTCGTTCACCGTCGCGCCGGGTCGGGTCACCGGGTTCCTCGGACCCAACGGCGCCGGCAAGTCCACCACCATGCGGATGATCCTCGGCCTCGACCGGCCGACGGCGGGCAAGGTGCTCATCGACGGCAAGCCCTACACGCAGCTCGACCGTCCACTCCGGACCGTCGGCGCGCTGCTGGACGCCAAGTGGGTGCACCCCAACCGGTCCGCGCGGGCCCACCTGGACTGGCTCGCCAAGTCCAACGGCCTGCCCGGCAAGCGGGTGGACGAGGTGCTGGACCTGGTCGGCCTGACCAAGGTGGCCAAGCGCCGCGCGGGCGGGTTCTCGCTGGGCATGTCGCAGCGGCTGGGCATCGCGGGCGCGCTGCTCGGCGACCCGAAGGTGCTGCTGTTCGACGAGCCGGTCAACGGCCTGGACCCGGAGGGCATCCTCTGGATCCGCCAGTTCATGCAGGGCCTGGCCGCCGAGGGCCGCACCGTGCTGGTGTCCAGCCACCTGCTGTCGGAGATGGCGCTCACCGCGTCCGACCTGGTCGTGATCGGCCGGGGCAAGCTGATCTCGCAGTCGACCACGACCGAGTTCGTGGAGCGCTCGACGGAGAACACGGTGCGAGCGCGCAGCCCGCACGCCGACAAGCTCGGCGCGATGCTGGTGGACAAGGGGTTCACCGTCCGCGAGGGCGAGGACGGCGCGCTCACCGTGTCGGGTGCGACCAGTGACCAGGTGGGTGACATCGCGGCCTCCGCCGGCGTGGTGCTGCACGAGCTGAGCCCGCAGCGAGGTTCGCTGGAAGAGGCGTTCATGCAGCTCACCGGTGATTCTGTCGAGTACCACGCGGCCGAGACGGGGAAGTGACGACCGAGATGACTCTGCTCGCTGTCGAACGGATCAAGCTGTTCACCACCCGGTCGCCGTGGTGGTGCATGTTGCTCGCCCTGGGTCTGTCGATCGGCTTCACCGCGATCATCGCGGCGAACTCGACCGAGGGCGCGATGCCGGTGGTCGCCTCGGCGTTCATGCACCAGATGGGCCTGATGGTGGTCATGGTGATGGCCGCGCTGGCGATCACCACCGAGTACCGGTTCGGGACGATCAAGGCGACGTTCCAGGCGGTGCCCGACCGGATCTCGCCGCTGGTGGCCAAGGGCGTCGTGGTGGCGCTGCTGTCCGCGGTGGTCGGCCTGCTGGTCGGGTTCGGCTCCTGGGGCCTGAGCTGGCTGATCGTGTCCGACCGCTCGCAGCTCGCGCTGGAGACCGCGAACGACTGGCGGCACGTCCTGGGCATCTCGCTGGTGTTCGCGGCCGGCTCGCTGCTCGCGCTGGGCGTGGGCACGCTGGTGCGGCAGACCGCCGGCGCGGTGTCGATCATCCTGGTGTTCGCGCTGCTGGTGGAGAACCTGGTCACGCTGATCCCCAAGATCGGCGACGACATCCAGAAGTGGCTGCCGTTCACCGTGGCCAACAAGTTCGTGCTGGGCGAGGCGGACAGCAGCGGCCTGCCGGAGGGCGCCGGCCCGCCGGTGCCGGGCGACCTGTCGCCGTGGGGCTCGCTGGCCTACTTCACGGCCATCGCGCTGGCGTTCTTCATCGTGTCCCTGGTGGTCGCGAAGCGCCGGGACGCCTAGACGTTCGACCCCGCCCGGCCGGAATCGGGGCCGACCGGGCGGGTACGGGGGAAGGGGGAAGCTCGGGTCGCCTTTCGGGGAGGTGGCCCGAGCTTCCGCCGTTCACGTTCGCCGTAGCGGATCGGACAGGAGCTGTCATGATCGAAGCGACCGGACTCACCAAGCACTACGGCACCACCGTCGCCGTGGACGACCTGTCGTTCACCGTCCAGGCCGGCCGGGTCACCGGGTTCCTCGGACCCAACGGCGCCGGCAAGTCCACCACCATGCGGATGATCCTCGGGCTCGACCGCCCGACCCGCGGCAAGGTCCTCATCGACGGCAAGGCCTACCACGAGCTGCACCGCCCGCTGGGCACCGTCGGCGCCCTGCTGGACGCGAAGTGGGTGCACCCCAACCGGTCCGCGCGGGCGCACCTGCTGTGGCTCGCCCGGTCCAACGGCATCCCCGCCAGGCGCGTGGACGAGGTGCTGGACCTGGTCGGCCTCACCCAGGTGGCCAAGCGCCGCGCGGGCGGGTTCTCGCTGGGCATGTCGCAGCGGCTGGGCATCGCGGGCGCGCTGCTCGGCGACCCGCGGGTGCTGCTGTTCGACGAGCCGGTCAACGGGCTGGACCCGGAGGGCATCCAGTGGATCCGGCAGTTCATGCACCGGCTCGCCGACCAGGGGCGGACCGTGTTCGTGTCCAGCCACCTGCTGTCGGAGATGGCGCAGACCGCCCAGGAGCTGATCGTCATCGGTCGCGGCCGGCTGATCGCGCAGACCAGCACCGAGCAGTTCATCCACGACGCCACCGAGGACGCCGTGCGGGTCCGCTCACCCCAGCTGGACCGGCTGCGCGAGCTGCTGCCCGGCGGGACGCGGGTGACCGACGGCGACGGCTCGCTGCTCGTGCACGGCCTGGAGCCCGCGCACATCGGCGAGCTGGCCGCCCTCAACGGCATCACACTGCACGAGCTGAGCCCGCAGCGCGGGTCGCTGGAGGAAGCGTTCATCCAGCTCACCAAGGAATCCGTCGAGTACCACGCCCACGAGTAGTCGCCGAATTCACCGACCGGTTCACCACTGGGTGCGTTTCCAGAATTCTTCCGGGGGCGGTGGAATTTCCCCTGGTGCCCGCGGCGGTGGCTCCGGCCGGCGCGTTCTGGACAACAGCAGACCGGCGACCGCGGTGCCGACCAGAATCGCCAGCAGGCCGCCGAGCGCGATACCGGCGCGGGCGCCGCCGCTCCACGCGGGCCCGTTGAGCGCGCGTTCGGCGACCGGCGGGGCGGACGTCGCCGGAACCGGTGCCGCGGTGGTGCGCGGCGCCGGGGCGAGCGGGTTGCGCGCCACGTCGGCGACGTCCGCGGTGATCGCCGCGACCGGGTCCACCTGGCCGAAGCCGGTGGCGTCGTCGCGGCCCGGCACGCCGACGTCGGTCGCGGTCGTGATCAGCCGGTTCACCACGCTGGCCGCGTTCAGGTCCGGGTGGGCGGCGCGGACCAGGGCCGCCGCGCCGGAGACCAGCGCGGTCGCCGCGGACGTGCCGTCCATCTCGGCGTACCCGGTGTCGACCACGGACTTCGGCACCGCGGACACGATGCCCTTCGCGGGCGCGGCCAGCACCGCCTCCGGGCCGGTGTTGGACGAGTCCCACGGCACGAGGTCCGGCTCGGTGCCCGCGACGGCCAGCACGCCGCGGATGTTGGCGGGCGCGCCGATGTGCTCGACGCCGTCGTTGCCGGTGCCCGCGACCACCACGACGTCGTGGTCGAACGCGTGGTTCACCGCGCGCAGCAGGTCGGGGGTGAGGGTGGCCTCGGAGGTCAGGGACAGGTTGATCACGTCGGCGCCGTTGTCGACGGCCCAGGTGATGCCCTCGGCGACCGCCGTGGTGGTGAACTTCGCCCCGTCCGACCCGACCGAGACCGGCAGGATCGTGGCCTCGGGCGCGACGCCCAGCGCGCCGCCGTCGTGGCCCCGGCCGGCGATCAGCGCGGCCATCGCGGTGCCGTGCCCGTCGGTGTCCTCGGTGCCGTTCGTGCCGGTCGCGGACGCGAAGCCGGTGCCCGGCAGCACCGCGCCGCCGGCCAGGTCGGGGACGGTGTGGTCCACGCCGGAGTCCACGACGGCCACCACGACGCCCCGGCCGCGCGAGTGCTCGTGCGCCCGCGGCACGGCCAGCGCGTCCAGGTGCCACTGCTGGTCCCGGATCGTCTGCGCGTGGGCCGGCGGCGGGACGCAGAGTGCGACCAGGATCGCGACGAGCAACGCCCGACGGCTCATCCCTCAATTCCCCCTGTGGTCGAGGTCACAGAATATTCCATGTCGGAGATGTTTCAACGGAGTTCCGTGTGGCAATTGGAGTAAGGCTTTCGTTAAGAGCCCGTGAACTCCCGCACAGCACCATGACAGGAACGCCTGAACGCGGTCAGATGGAAAGCAGGGAATCGTGAGGCGGCGAACGCCCGCACGCGAATTCCGATACCCCCCGTCAAGGAACCCTCCGGAGGTGAACCCGTGACGGTGCTTGATCCGGACCTGAACGCCGACTCGTCGGCGACCGGGTCGAAGAAGTTGCCACGGCAACGCGACCACGCCCTTCGCGTCGAACCGATGATGGCACTGGAATGGTCGCACGCGATCGAACCCGCGGGCGGCGTCGGCATCGCCACCACCCCTGCGCAAAGCCGCCGAGCCTGGCTCCACCGGGCCGACGAGCAGCAGGTGCTGGCGTTGTTCCGGGCCGTCGGCGTGGACGCCCCGGCCCCGTGGTGGCTGCGGGCGCTGGCCCGCGGCAAGCTGCCGTCCCGGGCGGCGGGTTTCGCCGTCGAGGACGAGGTCACCGACCTGCTGGCCGACCGGCCGGGCTGGGTCTTCGTGCCGTGGGCGGCCGACGGCGAGGTCGGCTACTGGGAGTTCGTGCCCTCCGAGAGCGGCGTCTACGGGCCCGCCGAACCCACGACCGTGCAGTTCACCGACCGGCACCCCGGTTGGGTGGACCTGCTGCCCGCGCACCGCGGACCCGGCTCGCGGCAGCCGATCGCCTTCACGCCGGCCGCGCTGCGTGAGCAGATCGAGGACCTGGAGAACATCGCGTAACCGGTCGCTGCTTAGGCTGTGCGCCTGTGACGTCCAGCCAGCGCCCGCCGCACCACCGTTCCGTCGTCAGCTACGTGCAGCGCGGGGAGCGGATGACCGTCGGGCAGCAGCGCGCGTGGGACCGCCACTGGGAGCGCTTGGGCCGCGAGGTCAAGGCGCTCCCGGCCGGTCCCGTCGACTTCACCGCGTGGTTCGAGCGCGACGCCCCCGTGCTGCTGGAGATCGGCTCGGGCATGGGCGAGACGACCGCGCAGCTCGTCGCGGCGGCCCCGGACCTGAACTACGTCGCCGTCGAGGTCTACAAGCCCGGCCTGGCGCAGCTGCTGATGCGCGCCGAGGCGCTGGGCGCCACGAACCTGCGGGTGCTGCGCGGCGACGCGGTGGACCTGCTGACCGAGCACGTCGAGCCGGGGACGCTGAGCGGCGTGCGGATCTTCTTCCCCGACCCGTGGCCCAAGAAGAAGCACCACAAGCGGCGGCTGGTGCGGCCGGAGTTCGTGCACCTGGTGGCCACGCGGCTCAAGCCGGGCGGCACGCTGCACCTCGCGACCGACTGGGAGCACTACGCCGAGCAGATGCTCCAGGTGTGCTCCGCCGAGCCGCTGCTGCGCAACCGGTACGACGGGTGGGCGCCGCGGCCGGACTGGCGGCCGGTGACGAAGTTCGAGCAGCGGGCGGTCGAGGAGGACCGGGTCAGCCACGATCTGATGTTCGACCGGATCGAGACCACCTGAGCGAGGCCGCGTCGGCTTGTCGCGTCGCCTTTTCCGACGATCACGCTCTTCGATCGGCGGAAAACGCGGCGCGACAAGCCGACTACCAGGCGGCCTCGCCGCGACGCCGGAGGCGGCGCAATCCAACACCGCAATCCAGCACATCGTGTCATAAAGCCACGTCATCGAGTGGTCGATACGGCGACGGTCGGTCGTTTCGTCACTCCATCGAGTGGGCTTTGTTGATCACCCGATGTGCCCCGTCTGGCAGTGACGGGTGACGCCGTTCCGCAACTACGGTTGCCGCCCGTGACCGTCGTAGACAACGAACCGATAACGCTCGACATCGACGCGGCGGAGGGCTTCCTCCGCATGTTCCACATCGCCCACCCCGAGGCCGGCCCCGTCGGCCCCCGCCTGTCGGAGGTCCGCGACGAGATCGCGGAGACCGGCACCTACCGGCACACCACCGCCGAGCTGGCCTACGGCACCCGCATCGCCCTGCGCGACAGCGGCTGGTGCACCAGCGGCGTCCCGTGGCGCCGGCTCAAGGTCCGCGACCTGCGCGGCTACCGCAACGCCGCCGCCGTCGCCGGCGAGTGCGTGGAGCACCTGCGGCTGGCCACCAACGACGGCGAGGTCCGCCCGCTGGTCACCGTGTTCGCCCCGGACACCCCCACCGCGCCCGGCCCGTGCATCTGGAACGAGCAGCTCGTCCGGTACGCGGGCTACGCCGACGGCACCGGCGACCGGCGCTACGCCGCGTTCACCGACGCCGTCCAGGGCATGGGCTGGCGGCCACCGGCGGAACCCGGCCGCTTCGACGTGCTGCCGCTGGTCGTGGAGACCGCGCACGAGGGGCCCAAGCTGTTCACCATCCCGCCGGACGTGGTGCACGAGGTGTGCCTGGAGCACCCCGAACTGCCCTGGTTCGGCTCGCTGGGCCTGCGCTGGCACGCCGTGCCGCTGATCACCAACATGAAGCTGTGCATCGGCGGCGTCACCTACCCCGCCGCCCCGTTCAACACCTGGTTCGTCGGCTCCGAGGTGGGCACCCGCAGCCTCGCCGACGAGGGCGGCTACGGCGCCGCGCGGCCCGTCGCCGAGGCGCTGGGCCTGGACACCTCCGCCGAGCGCACGCTGTGGCGCGACCGCGCCGTCGTCGAACTCAACCGGGCCGTCCTGCACTCGTTCGACCTCGCCGAGGTCACCATCACCGACCACCACGCCGAGTCGCTGCACCGGCTGTCGTGGCTGCGCTCCCGGCAGCGGGCGTCGGCCAACCGCCCCGCGTTCCGCCTCGAACCCTCCGCCGCCCGGCGGGCCCGCACCGGCGGCCCCGCGCGCTTTTCCGGCGCGGCGGTGGAAACCACCCAGCCGCATTCCCCGGGCCGCCTCGCCGAACTGCTGCGCAGGCGTGCCGAGGGGTAGCCGGGCTCACCGCTGGGAATCGACCAGCACCCCGGCGATCGCCATCAGGACCAGCACCAACAGCCCCAACACCGCACCGGCCCACGTCGCCACAACCGTGAACATCTCGTTCCTCCGTTCCCCGACCTGCCCTTCCAGAGTCACCCCGAAAACGTCATCCGACATCGGCCACCGGGGTATTTCGCCACGCGTTCGGGTCAGTCCGGCGGATGACGCGCCACCCCGACCGGGGGAGGACGCGGGATCAGCCCCGAGGACATACGGTGACGTCCCGTGGACAGCACTCACCTCGGCTGGCGCACCCTGGCCAAGCGCCAGTGGCCGCTGGCGTGCGCGCTGCTCTTCTTCGCCGGCAGCGAGACCCTCAGCGACGGGACGTCCTGGTGGCAGCTGCCCGGCACGGCCGTGGTGTGCGCGCTGGCCGTGCTGTCCCCGCGCCGGCCGTTCGACGCGGCCCTGGCCGCGGCCACCGCGCTGGTGGCGTCGTCGGTGGTGCTGGACGTGGTGGACCAGACCGCCGGGCCGGCCGTGCTGGTGGCCGGCGTGACGCTGTCGGAGGGCGCGGCGACCATGGCGCTGACCGCGATCCTGGTGCGCCAGGCGTCGCTACCGCGCGTGCTCATCGGCGTGGTGGCGCTCGTCCTCGCGGTGGGGTTCACCCAGCCACTCCGCCCGTCGTACTGGGAGCGGTACTACGCCGACGTCGACTACTCCGGGCCGACGTTCTGGCAGCAGGTCCTGGCGGGCGCGGTGCTGCTGGTGCTGTCGGTCGGCACCGGCCTGTACTTCCGGGCCCGGGACCGGGAGCGCGCCACGACGCTGCGCGCCGAGGTGGCCGCCGCGCAGCACGCCGAGCGGATGGCGCTGGCCCGCGAGCTGCACGACGTGGTGGCGCACTACGTGACCGGGATCGTGGTGCACGCCCAGGCCGCGCAGGCGGTGCCGGCGGCGGCGCAGGAGGTGCTGCCGATCATCGCGCAGAGCGGCAACGAGGCGCTGACCGCGATGCGGCGCCTGGTCGGCACCCTGCGCGGGGCGGAGACCGACGCCGCGCCGGCCGCGACCAGCGACCTGGCGGACGACGTGAAGCAGGTGGTGGCGCAGTCCGGGCAGCCGGTGCGGTTGTCGCTGGACCTGCCGTCGGAGGTGCCGCCGTCGCTGGGGCGGTCCGTGCTGCGGCTGGTGCAGGAGTCGCTGACGAACACGCGCAAGCACGCCGAGGGCGTGACGACGGTGGACGTGTCGGTGGCCGTGCAGGGCGGCGTCGTGCACGTGGTGGTCGCCGACGACGGGCGCGCGTTCAAGACGGCGCCGGTGGGCGGGTCCGGCGGGTTCGGGCTGGTGGGGATGCGGGAGCGGGTGGAGCTGCTGGGCGGCACGTTCTCGGCCGGGCAGCGGCCGAGCGGCGGCTGGGAGGTCCGGGCGGCACTGCCCATCGCCGAGTGACCCGGGTGGGTGGGGGTCGGAGGTCGGGTGCGGCAGGATCGGGGGCATGTCGTTGCGCCTGCACGCCCCCGTGGTCCTGCCCTGCGATCCGTCCTGCACCGTGCTGCGGGACGCGGTGGTCGACGTCGTGGACGGTCGGATCACCCACGTCGGCCCGGCCGCCGACGCGCCCGACTTCGCCGGCGAGGTCCGCCGGCTGACCGGCATCCTCATGCCCGGCCTGGTCAACACGCACGCGCACAGCCCGATGGTGGTGCTGCGCGGCCTGGGTGGCGACCTGCCGCTGCTGCGCTGGCTGCGCGAGGCCATGTGGCCCGCCGAGGCGAAGATGTCCCCGGACGACATCGGCGCGGGCATGCTGCTCGGCGCGGTGGAGATGCTGCGCAACGGCGTCACCACCAGTTCCGAGATGTACTTCCACGGCCCCCAGCTGACCCAGGCCGTGCTCGACGCCGGGTCGCGAGTGGTGTTCGGCGCGGCGATCATGGACCTGCCCGGCCTGCCGTGGCGGCCGATGACCGACGAGATCACCCGGTGGATCGACGCCGACGGGCTGCGGTTCGGGCCGCACGAGCGGATCGAGCTGTCCTACGGGCCGCACTCGGCGTACCTGATCGCGCCGGAGGCGCTGGGCGAGATCGCGGGCCTCGCGCGGGACCGGGGCGCGTTGCTGCAGATCCACGTGGCCGAGTCGCCGGAGGAGGACGTCGACCAGCGGGCCGCGTTCGGGTCGGTGCCCAAGCTGCTGGAGCAGGCCGGGGTGCTGGGCGGGCGGGTGCTGTCGGCGCACTCGGTGCACCTGTCGCCCGAGGACGTGGAGATCTACGCGCGGCACGGCGTGGGTGTCGCGCACTGCCCGGGGTCGAACACCAAGCTGGCGTCCGGGATCGCGCCGATCCGGTCGTACCTGGACGCGGGCGTGTCGGTGGGCCTGGGCACGGACGGCCCGGCGTCCAACGACGACCTGGACCTGTTCGAGGAGGCGCGACTGGCGGCCCTGCTGGCCCGCGTGACGACGCTCGACGCCACCGCCATGCGGGCCGCCGACGCCCTGCTGCTGGCCACCCGCGGCGGTGCGGCGGCGCTGGGTCGGGACGACATCGGTGTGCTGGAGACCGGGCGCTGGGGTGACTTCGTGCACGTGGACGTGGACGACCCGGCGTTCGCGACCGGGTTGGACGCGCCGGACGAGCAGGTGCTGGCGAACCTGGTGTGGGCGTCCGGGACGCGGCGGGTCAAGGACGTGTGGGTGGCGGGCGAGCAGGTCGTGGCCGACGGCGAGACGACCCGCGTGGACCGGCGTGCGGCCCAGGCGGGCGTCGCGGCCGTCTCGAAGCGACTCCGATGAGGCGGTCGGCGCGGCTCCGCTGTGCGGTCGGCGCGCGCGGAGCCGGCGCCGTCGGGGTGCGGAGCTAGCGCGGTTGGGGGCGGATGACGATCTCGGTGACGTGGGCGTCGTCCGCCGCCGTGACCGCCGTGTGCACGGCTTCGGCGACCGATTCCGGGCGCAGGTAGAGGTTCGGCTGGTAGTCGCCGGCCTCCTGGGTGCGGACCCCGCGCTGCATGTCGGTGTCGGTGCGGCCGGGGTAGACGGTGGTGACCCGCAGGTCGGACTCCTCGGCGCGGAGCACGTCGGCGTACGCGCGCAAGGCGAACTTGCTGGCCGCGTAGACACCCCAGTTGGCGTTGGCCTGTCGACCCGCGCCGGAGTTGATCAGCACGACGTGACCCCGGGCGGCGCGCAGCAGCGGGAGGGCGAGCCGGGTCAACTCGGCGACCGCGACGACGTTGAGGTCGAGGGTGCGGCGCCACGTGTCGGCCGTCGCCTCGGCCAGCGGCCCGAGTTCGGCGATGCCCGCGCTGTGGACGAGTACGTCGAGCCGGTCGAGCCGGTCGACGGCTTCGGCGAGCGCGTCGAGGTCGGTCAACTCGACGGGCCAGGGCGTGCCGACCCCGGCGTCGGCGAGGGCTTGCTCGTCCCGGCCGCCGAGCAGCAGGTCGTGGGTGTCGGCGAGCCGGCGTGCGACGGCCAGCCCGATGCCTCGGGACGCGCCGGTGATCAGGGCAACGGGTCGGGTCATGCCCCAGACCCTAGGTCGTGCTCGACCCAGACGTTGGGTTCGACGTAGATGCCGAGGTCGTGTGACGCGATGACGGGGACGAGGGCGCCTTCGACGGTGTTCGGGCCGTCGTTGAGCGGGTGGCCGGTCCAGTCGTGCCACTGGTCGCGGGTGCCGATGATGGTCATGGAGAACGGTGCGACTTTGACGATCCGCGCGCCGAGCCGTTCGTGGGCGCGCAGCCAGGGGTCTTCGGAGAGGCCGTCCGGGCGGCGGCGGGCCAGGAAGTCGTCCATCGACAGCTGCGGGTGGCGGGCTTTGGTGGTCGGGCGGACCGGGATGACGAGCTTGCCGACGTTTCGTGCGGAGTCGCGCAGGGCGGCCAGGGCAGCCGCCGCGTAGCCGCGGCCGCGGTTGTCGGGGGCGACTTGCACGTCGAGGGCGGCCACGCAGGTGGGCATGCGAGCGTCGAGCGCGTCTTCGACGGCCCAGATGATGACGCCGTCCCAACCGTGGTCGGGGAGTTCGGGCCGGTCGGGATCGGGAAAGACCAGCGGCACGCTGACCGCGCGGGCGACGGGTCGGTCGCGGTCGAGGACGATGAGGAAGTGGTCGGGCCAGCGCTGCGCGAGGCGGCGGGCGCGGGTGAGGGCGGCGACGGGGTCGTGCTGCATGAACTCCGCGCCGATGTCACCGAGGTCGAGGGCGGGCACGAGCAGGTCGGGCCGCTGGGCGAGGGTGACGACGGACAGCCCCACCAACACGCCCCCATTGCGTTGAACCGCGGCCTCCGGCCCCCGCTTCCATTCTCCCACGGACCACCGACGATCCCGACCGATTTGCAGGTGGGTGGGGAAAGCGGGCCCGGGGTGAGTTGCGCCCGGGCCCGCTTTCACCTCAGCCGCAGATGCGGCCCTTGTCCTTCTTCCACGTCACCACGACGGACGGGCGGGGCTGGGTGGTGCCGCCGTCCGGCCAGTGCGACGCCGGGTTGTTCGCCGACGCGCCGTCGATCTCGCCCGGGTGCTGGACGGACACCAGGACGAAGTCGTCCTCCACGATCGGGCCGCAGGTCTCCGCGCCCTTCGGCACGGTCAGGAACTGCTTCACGCGGCCCCGGTACTTGCCCTCCACCGGGACGGCGAACAGGCCGTCGTTGGACTTCAGGGCGTTGCCGTCGGTGGAGATCCACAGGTTGCCCTGCGAGTCGAACGCGACGTTGTCCGGGCACGAGATCGGCGACACCTGGGACTTGTCGTACCCGCCGAAGTACGTGTCCGCCGAGTTCGGGTCGCCGCACACCAGCAGCAGCTTCCACGAGAAGGTGGTCGCCGTGTTGTCGCCGCGGCGCTCCTCCAGCTCCAGCACGTGGCCGTGGCGGTTGTTCACGCGCGGGTTGGGCTCGGTGGCGCCTTCCTTGCCGGCCTTGCCGCGGTCGGAGTTGTTGGTGAGCGCGGCGTAGACGCGGCGGTTGCGGGGGTTGGGCTCGACGTCCTCGGGGCGGTCCATCTTCGTGGCGCCGGCCTTGTCCGCGGCCTGGCGGGTGAAGATGTAGACCTCTTCGGCGGTGAAGCCCTCGACGAAGGACTTGTCGCCCGCCGCCAGCGGGATCCACACGCCCGAGCCGTCGAACTCGCCGTCGGCCGGGAGCTTGCCGGTGCCGTCGATCTCGGCGGCCGGGCTGTCGCCGGTGAACTTCGCGACGTACAGGGTGCCCTTGTCGAGCAGCTTCTTGTTGTGCTCGCGGGCGTGGCGGCTGTTGCCCGGCTTGTACCGCTCGTCGGAGACGAACTTGTACATGTAGTCGAACCGCTCGTCGTCACCCATGTACGCGACCACGCGGCCGTCGCGGGCCACGATGACGTTCGCGCCCTCGTGCTTGAAGCGGCCCAGCGCGGTGTGCTTGACCGGGGTGGAGTTCGGGTCGAGCGGGTCGATCTCGACGACCCAGCCGAACCGGTTGGGCTCGTTGGGCTCCTGCGCCACGTCGAACCGCTTGTCGAACCGCTCCCACTTGCGCTCCGAGGCCGCGCCCCGCAGGCCGTAGCGGGCCAGGCGCGCCTGCTGGACCGGGTCGGTGACGGAGCCCGCGTTGGCGAAGTACTGGTTGAAGTTCTCCTCGCCGGACAGGATCGTGCCCCACGGCGTCACGCCGCCCGCGCAGTTGTTCAGCGTGCCGAAGACCTTGGTGCCGGTCGGGTCGGCGGAGGTCTTGAGGTGCTGCGAACCGGCGGCCGGGCCGGTCAGCTTGAACTCCGACTTGACCGTCAGGCGGCGGTTGAAGTGCTTGTCCACCTTGGGCAGCATCTTGCCGCTGCGGTGGTCGCGCTCGACCACGACGACCGACAGGCCGTGCGCGGCCCACGCGATCTCGGTCTGCTCCTTGGTCGGGTTGGCGGAGTCCCAGTTCTTGAACAGGAACTCCTCGGAGGTGTACTCGTGGCTGGACACCATGAGCCAGCGGTTCCAGTGGTTCAGCGGGACCAGGCCGCAGAAGTCGTTGTTGAAGCCGAACTGCTTGGCCTGCGCGGCGGCGGTCTGGTTGTCGAAGTCGAACGCGGGCGCGCCCGGCAGCACCGGGTCACCCCAGCGGATCACGACCGCCGACTCGTAGCCCTCGGGCGTGACGATCCGGTCCTCGGTGTTCGGCGCGACCGGGTCGAAGTTCAGCCCGTCCCGCTTGCCACCGCGGCGCTCGGCCTCGAACTCGGTGTCCGTCGCCGGGTCCGCGGCGGCCGTGCCCGCGCCGGCCAGCCCGACGCCCGCGCCCGCGACGGCGAGCACCGCGCCGGCCTTCAGCAGGCCGCGCCGGCGGACGACCTCGCCGACCACGTCGCCGAAGTAGGCGTTGTCGGACGTGTTGGGCGCCTCGTGCGCGCACGCGTCGCCGCAGCGGTACTTGCAGGTGATCGCCGACCGCCCCAGGGGGTGGTTGGGCAGCAGGGGCAGCAGGCGCCGGCCCCGATCGGTGGACGAAGCCACGCGGACCTCCGAGATCGCTTCAGGTGGGAACCTCGGCGAACGTAGGTTCACAACCACTCTTCCAGGGGACGGGAAGGTGAACGCAGAGCGAACACCTCCCGCCCTTGCCGACCGGAACCGGCTGGTCACCGGGTGTGCTGTGTTCGATTGCGCCGCCTCCGGCGTCGCGGCGAGGCCGCGTCGCTAGTCCCCGATGAACCCGTCGCGCCAGACCGCTACGACGGACGGCCGAGGCTGGGAGTCCCCGCCGTCCGGCCAGTGCGACACCGGGTTGTCCGCCGACGCCCCGTCCACCTCGCCCGGGTGCTGCACGCAGACCGTCACCACGCGGTCCCCGATCACCGGTCCGCAGGTCTCCGCCCCGCGCGGCACGGTGAGGAAAGCCTTGAGGTGACCGCGTTCCGGGCCGTGCAGCGGCATCGCGTACAGGCCGTCGTTGCGGCCGTTCAACGCGCCCGCCGAGTCGGTGGAGATCCACAGGTTGCCGTGCCGGTCGAACGCCACGTTGTCGGGGCTGGAGATCGGCGACACCTTGGTCTTGTCGTAGCCCGCGAAGTAGGTGCTCGGGTCGGCGGGGTCGCCGCACACCAGCACGAGGTTCCAGGAGAAGTGCGGGGAGAGCGCGTCGCCGCCGCGTTCGCGCAGCTCCAGGACCTGGCCGTGCTTGTTGAACGTGCGCGGGTTGGGTTCGGTGGCGCCTTCCTTGCCGGGTTTGCCGCGGTCGACGTTGTTGCTCAGCGCGCAGTAGACCGTGCCGGTGTGCGGGTGGGTCTGGATGTCCTCGGGGCGGTCCATCTTCGTGGCGCCGACCTTGTCCGCCGCCATCCTGGTGAACACGTAGACCTCTTCGGCGGTCATGCCGTCCACATAGGACTTGTCACCGCGGGCCAGCGGGACCCACTCGCCGCGGCCGTCGAACTTGCCGTCGGCGGGGAGCTGGCCGGTGCCGTCGATCTCGGCCGGGTCGCTGTCGCCCTGGAACCGCGCGACGTAGAGGGTGCCGTCGTCGAGCAGGGTCATGTTGTGCCGGCGGGCGGACCTGCTGTTGCCGGGGCGGACCTTGCCGGTGGAGACGAACTTGTAGATGTACTCGAACCGCTCGTCGTCGCCGGAGTAGGCGACCACGCGGCCGTCGCGCGCGATGCGGACGTTGGCGCACTCGTGCTTGAAACGGCCCAGCGCGGTGTGCTTGACCGGCGTGGACCCCGGGTCGTTCGGGTCGAGTTCGACGACCCAGCCGAACCTGTTGACCTCGTTGGGTTCCTGCGCGAGGTCGAACCGCTCGTCGAACCGCTCCCACTTGCGGGTGGTGGCGCCGGCGGGGATGCCGTAGCGGGTGCGGCGCGGGTCGGTGCCGCCGTTGGCGAAGTACTGGTTGAAGTTCTCCTCGCCGGACAGGATCGTGCCCCACGGCGTCACGCCGCCCGCGCAGTTGTTCAGCGTGCCGAGCGCCTTGGTGCCGGTCGGGTCGGCGGAGGTCTTGAGGTACCGCGAACCGGCCGCCGGGCCGCGCAGCTCGAACGGCGTGCTCATGGTGATGCGCCGGTTGTAGCGGGAGAACGCGGGCGTCAGGCGGCCTCCGCGCCGGTCGACCTGGACCACGGACAGGCCGTGCGCGGCCCACGCGATCTCGACCTGCTCGCGGGTCGGGTTCGCCGGGTCGTAGCCGCGGAACATGAAGCTCTCGCTGGTGTACTCGTGGTTGGTGACCAGGAGGTTGGTGCGGGCCGACGCGTCCAGGGGGAGCAGGGCGGCGAAGTCGCAGTTGAAGCCGAACTGGCGGGCCTGGGCGGCGGCGGTCTGGTGGTCGAAGTCGAACTCGGGCGCGTCGGGGAACAACGGGTCGCCCCACCGGATCACGACGGCCTGGCGGTAGCCCTCGGGCACCACCACCTCGTCGCGGGTGTTCGGCTGCACGGGGGTGAAGTCCAGACCGCGTGCGTGCCGGGTCCCGGCGGGGGCTTCGGCCTCGGCGGACGCGATCACCGGGACGCTCGCCAGCGCGGTCGCCACGACGCCCGCCCGGATCGCCGCCCGCCGGCTGAGCAGGTCGCCGAAGTAGGAGTTGGCGGAGGTGTTGGGTGCGTCGTGTAAGCACGCGTCGCCGCAGCGGTAGCGGCAGGTCACCGCCGCGCGGCCCGGGGAGTGGTTGGGCAGCAGGGGAAGGTGTCGCACGGTCTGGGCCCTCCGGGTCGGTTCGGGTCCACTGACCGTAGGCCGGCGTTCACCGGTTGTTAACCCACCACTTCTTCACCGACCAGCACGTCCGCAGGTGTGATCGGGCGGTCCTCGGTCCGGCCGATCGAGAGCAACCCGGCCGCGAGGACGCACGCCACCGCCGCGACCACGAACGGCTGCGCCAGGTGGCCCACGAACGTCGCCGCCAGCGCGCCGCCGGGCCGGCGCAGGAAGTTGTAGCCGGCTCTGGAAGTTGTAGCCGGCGCAGGAAGTTGTAGCCGGCTCTGGCGACCGGGCGCGGGGCCGGGCTGATGCTCATGGCGGCGCCGGCGAGCAGGGTGTTGAGCAGCCCGCTGACCAGGCCGCTGACGATCACCGCGACGACCAGCAGCGGCTTGTTCGGCACGGCCATCACCAGCATGAGCGCGGCGAACGCGAGGACTGCGGCGACGGTGACCCACACCCGTCGCGGTTGCCGTGCGCCTTGCGGCCGGGGTTGGGGTTGGGGTTGGGGTTGCCGTTGGGCTCGGGGACGGCGCCGGCGCTCGGCTTGGCGTTGGGCTGCGGCCGGCGCTCGGCTTGGCGTTGGGCTGCGGCCGGCGCTCGGCTTGGCGTTGGGCTGCGGCCGGCGCTCGGCTTGGCGTTGGGCTGCGGCCGGCGCTCGGCTTGGCGCTCGGCTTGGCGTTGGCGTTGGCGTTGGTTCGGGTGGGCCGAAAATTTCACTTCACTGTACTAAATATTTTTGCTTAGGGTAGGTAAGTAAGTGCGCTCGCACTAGGGTGGAGGGCGTGGAAGCGGTGGTGTTCGACCTGGACGGCGTGCTCGTGGACTCCGAGACGGTGTGGGACGAGGTGCGTCGGTCCTTCGCGGCCCGCCACGGTGGCACCTGGCTCCCCACCTCGACCCGCGACATGCAGGGCATGAGCACCCCGGAATGGGCGTCCTACCTGGTCTCCGACGTCGGCGTCCGACTGACCCCGGACGAGGTCGCCCGGGGTGTGGTCGCCGAGATGGCCGCCCGCTACGAGGCCGGGCCGCCCGTGTTGCCGGGCGCGGTCGAGGTGGTCCGGGAGGTGGCGGCGCGGTACCCGGTGGCGATCGCCAGTTCCTCACCACCCGTGCTGATCAGGTCTTTCCTGGAGGCCACCGACCTGGTGAACGTCGTCCCGGTGGCCCTGTCCAGCGAGGAGGCCGGCGCGGGCAAACCCGCCCCCGACGTCTACCTGCTGGCCGCCTCGAAGCTCGGCGCGAACCCGACCCGCTGCGCCGCCGTCGAAGACTCCACCAACGGCCTCCGCTCCGCGCTGGCCGCCGGCATGACCGTCTACGCCGTCCCCAACCCGCACTTCCCGCCCGACCCGAAGGTGCTCGCCGAGGTCACGGTGTTGCGGACGCTCTCCGACCTGCCGAGTGCACTAGTCTCGACACGTCCGATGGAATGACCTGCCGACTCGAACGCGCGTTCAATAGGACGTCAAGCTGACGAGACGCGAACAGGCTGCACTCCTGCTCGCTCTGGTCCACCGGCGCCCTCCGTTCCTGACGATCCGCGGCGCACTCGACCCGGGCGACGACCGCTCGGTCGCGGTGGCGGGCACGGGTCTTCGACACTGCTACCCCGCCGCCAACCGCGCTTCGCAGGACGAGATCGCCCGCCGAGGGGCGGTGATCTCCCAGTTCTGGCCGGACGCCGGTCCGGCGAAGCAGCACTTTCCCCATGCGCGACGCCGTGACGAGCGGGTGCGGAGTCGCAACGGTCATCGTGGAGGCCGGCGAGCACCGCGGCACCCGCATCCAGGCACGGCTGGCCCTGGAGCACGGCAGGCCCTGGAGCACGGCAGGCACGTGCTCCTCCTCCCCGAAGTGGTCGCGGGCACGACCTGGGGCAGGGAGATCGCCGAGCGCCCGAACACCACCGTCCTGGAGGCCCGGACCACCTGCTCAAGGTGGTCGACGACCTCACCGCCGAGGCGCCGGAACTGATCGACGTCTGAGATGGGGCCGGTCAGCCGCAGCGGGAGCTACCGCAACATCCTCATGTCACCGCCGCCTGAGGGGCTCGCCGAGGTGATCTCGCCGACCTAGCCTCACCGCCATGGATCAACCGGTTGCGGTGGTGAGTGGGGCGGCTCAGGGGATCGGGGCCCGGGTGGCCGAGGTGTTGCGGGAGGACGGGTTCCGGGTGGTCGGGTTCGACCTCCGGGAGACGCCCGGCGGGGTTGTCGGGGACGTGGCGTCGGAGGTGGACGTCGAGCGGCTCGCTGCGCAGCTCGACCGGGTGGACGTGGTGGTCAACAACGCCGGGATCGCGGGGATCTGGGCGTTCGAGGAGACGTCCGTCGAGCAGTGGCAGCGGATGCTCGCGGTCAACCTCACCGGGCCGTTCCTGCTGACCAGGGCGTTGGGCCGGAAGATGCTAAGCCAGGGCTCCGGGGCCGTGGTGAACATCGCCTCCGTCGCCGGACTGCGGGGCGTCGCCGACCGGGCCGCCTACAACACCACCAAGCACGGGCTGATCGGCATGACCCGCACCCTCGCCGTCGAGTGGGGCGGTCGGGGTGTCCGGGTCAACGCCGTCTGCCCCGGCTGGGTGAAGACCGAGATGGACGTCGAGTCGCAGGCCGGCGGGCACTACGGGGACACCGACATCACCGACCACGTCCCGATGGGCCGCTTCGCCTACCCCGACGACATCGCGCAGGCCGTGTCGTTCCTCGCCGACGCCAAGCGCAGTGGCTTCATCAACGGGGTGGCGCTGCCGGTGGACGGTGGCTGGACCGCCGACGGCTCGTGGCAGTCCCTCCGCCTCTCCAAGCGCTGACCAGCACAAACGCCCCTGTGCCGAAAAAGGGCACAGGGGCGTTTGTCGACAAGACGATCTAGCGCTCGATCTCGCCGCGGATGAACGCCTCGACCGCGTCCCGCGCCTCGGAGTCCGAGTACTGCTCCGGCGGCGACTTCATGAAGTACGACGACGCCGACAGGATCGGCCCGCCGATGCCCCGGTCGAGGGCGATCTTCGCCGCGCGCACGGCGTCGATGATGATGCCCGCCGAGTTCGGCGAGTCCCACACCTCGAGCTTGTACTCCAGGTTCAGCGGCACGTCGCCGAACGCCCGGCCCTCCAGCCGCACGTACGCCCACTTGCGGTCGTCCAGCCACGCCACGTAGTCCGACGGGCCGATGTGCACGTTCCGCTTGCCCAGCTCGCGGTCGACCTGCGAGGTCACCGCCTGCGTCTTGGAGACCTTCTTGGACTCCAGCCGCTCCAGCTCCTTCATGTTCAGGAAGTCCATGTTCCCGCCCACGTTGAGCTGCATGGTGCGGTCGAGCTGGACGCCCCGGTCCTCGAACAGCTTGGCCAGCACGCGGTGCGTGATGGTCGCGCCGACCTGGGACTTGATGTCGTCGCCGACGATCGGGACCCCGGCCTCGGCGAACTTGCGCGCCCACTCGGGGTCGGAGGCGATGAACACCGGCAGGGCGTTGACGAACGCCACCTTCGCGTCGATCGCGGCCTGCGCGTAGAAGCGGTCCGCCTCCTCGGAGCCGACCGGCAGGTAGGACACGAGGACGTCGACCTCGGCGTCGCGCAGGGCCTGGACCACGTCCACCGGCGCCTCGTCGGACTCCTCGATGGTCTCCCGGTAGAACTTCCCGAGGCCGTCGAGCGTGGGCCCGCGCTGCACGGTGACGCCCAGCGGCGGCACGTCCGCGATCTTGATCGTGTTGTTCTCGCTGGCCACGATCGCCTCGGACAGGTCGACGCCGACCTTCTTGGCGTCCACGTCGAACGCGGCGACGAACTCGACGTCGCGGACGTGGTACTCGCCGAACTGGACGTGCATCAGGCCGGGCACGCGCGTGGTCGGGTCCGCGTCGCGGTAGTACTGGACGCCCTGCACCAGCGACGCCGCGCAGTTGCCGACCCCGACGATGGCCACTCGAACGGTGCGGCGGTTGTCGCCCATGCCGAGTCCTCCTTTGTGTTCTACGTCTGTCATTCGTCCCGCTCGCGCTGTTCGGCCTGCTCGTGCGCGATCAGCTCGTTGAGCCACCGCACCTCGCGTTCGGTGCTCTCCAACCCCATGCGGTGCAGCTCGCGCGTGTAGCGGTCGATCCGCTCGCTCGCGCCCGTTAAAGCCGTCCGCAGCCCTTCCCGCCGCTCCTCGACCCGGCGCCGCCGGCCTTCGAGGATGCGCATCCTGATCTCCGCGGGGGTCCGCGAGAAGAACGCCAGGTGGACGCCGAACGAGTCGTCGTCCCACGTCTGGGGGCCCGCGTTGGACAGCAGGTCGGCGAACCGCTCCTTGCCCTCCGCGGTGAGCTTGTAGACCTTGCGCGCACGACGACCCCAGCTGCGGGTCTCCTCCGGCGCCTCCTCGACGATCCACCCGGCGCGTTGCAAGCGGCGCAGCGTGGGGTACAGCGTTCCGTAGGAGAACGCTCGGAACGCCCCCAGCAGCTCGTGCAAGCGCTTGCGCAGCTCGTACCCGTGCATGGGTGCCTCGTGCAGCAGCCCGAGAATGGCGAACTCCAGCACTCGTCACCTCCCGCACTACGCTGCCCGATGGGTGTGCTCAGTATATCGGTGCGATACATCTGTCCGCGCGTTGAGATGTGGCCGGGCGCACAAGGTCACAACGTGATCGCGAGCACTGCCCTGAACGGCCCATCGAAGGGGTTTTGCCGCCACGTACTCTGGTCCCGTGCTGACCCAACGGCAGGTGGTGGACTACGCCTTGCAGCGACGCGCGCTGCTGGCGGAGGTCTACGCGGGCCGGGTGGGCACGATGGAGGTCTGCGACGCCAGCCCGTACCTGCTGCGAGCTGCGAAGTTCCACGGCCGGCCGAGCGAGGTGACCTGCCCGGTCTGCCGCAAGGAACCCCTGACCCTCGTGTCCTGGGTCTACGGCGACGAACTCAAGCACGCGGCCGGGTCCGCGCGCACCGCCGAGGAACTGACCCGCATGGCGAACCTCTTCGAGGAGTTCACCGTGTACGTGGTCGAGGTCTGCCGCACATGTAGTTGGAACCACCTGGTGCAGTCATACGTCCTGGGAACGCGCGGGGTGAACTCGCGCAAACCGCGCAGGAGGACCGCGGCGGAGTGAACGTGCTGCTCCGGCCGCGGGCGTCGCTGCCGAAGGCGACGGCGTACGACCACCGAACCGCGTGCGACCGCACGCCGGTCT
Organism: Actinosynnema sp. CA-248983; assembly: GCA_050954585.1. Taxonomy (GTDB): domain Bacteria; phylum Actinomycetota; class Actinomycetes; order Mycobacteriales; family Pseudonocardiaceae; genus Actinosynnema. The sequence goes on from CP191863.1 coordinate 8,729,235, forward strand.
GGGAGGCCATTTCGTGAACGACCAGCATGACGACAGGCACCGTGGCCCGGAGCCGCAGTGGCCGACGGGTGAAGACCCGGACGCCCGCCTGGCACCCCGCCACGGGGCAGGGGATCAGCCGGACCGTCCGAACACGCCACCGGGCGGTTTCGAGCGCCAGCCGCGCCACGGCACCCCGCCGGGCGGCTTCGCGCGCCCGCCCGCAGGCGGCCCGCCTCAGGGCACCCCGCCCGGCGGCATCCCCCGCGGTGGCGGCGCACCTCCCGGGGGCGCCCCCCGCGGTGGTCCGGGCACGCCCCCCGGTGGCGTCCCGCGCGGCGGCCCCGGCACCCCGCCCGGCGGCATCCCCCGGGGCGGCGGCACGCCCCCGGCGGCATCCCGCAGTCGGGTGGCCGACGTCACGCCCCGGAACCCGGCCCCGGCCGCGGCCCGGCCGGGGCACCCGGTGCGCCCGGCGCCCCCGGACAGGGCGGCTTCGGCGGCCCGCCCCCGCGCGCAGCAGGCGTGCCCTCCGCGGCGAACGCCGACCCCAACGCCACGCGGCACGTGCCGAGGGGTGGTCCCGGCCGCCCCAACACGCCTCCCGGCGGCATGCGCCACCCGGGCCCGGGTGTTCCCGGCGCCCCCGGCCCCGGCGGACCGCGTCATCCCGCCGAGGAGCCGACCGACCTGCTCCCGCCCGTGCACCAGACCGTCGCCCGCGAGCCCGAACTCCTCACGCACCGCGAGGACGAGATCGAGCTGGAGCCGTTCTACGAGGACGACTACGACGACGAGCTGACGCCGGAGGAGGAGAAAGCCTTGCGCCGGAAGAAGATCTGGCGCCGGGTGCGCCGCGTCTCGTACGTCGGGCTCTTCCTCATGATCCTCGGCCCGATCGTCGCGTTCGCGATCGCCTACCAGCTGGTGGAGGTCCCGAACCCGCAGGAGACCGCCTCGAAGCAGAACAAGGCGATCACCATCCTGTACTCCGACGGCTCGGTCATGACCAAGATCGCCCCGTCCGGCGCCAACCGGACGATGATCACCTACGACCAGATCCCCGAGTCGATCAAGCAGGCCGTGTTCGCCGCCGAAGACCCCACCTTCGAGACGAACCCGGGCTTCGACTTCCGCGCCATCGCCCGCGCCGGCTGGTACCAGGTCACCGGCCGCAAGAGCGGTGGTTCCGGTCTGACCCAGCAGTACGTCAAGCAGGCGACCGAGGACGACGCCGAGACGCTCACGCGGAAGTTCACCGAGGTCGTCAAGGCGTACAAGATGTCGGAGCAGCAGGAGAAGAAGGAGATCCTGACCTCCTACCTGAACACCATCTACTTCGGCCGGTCCGCGTACGGCATCAAGGAAGCGGCCAAGGTCTACTTCAACCGCGACGACCTCAACACGGTGACGCTGTCCGAGGCCGCGCTGCTGGCCGGCATGATCCAGAACCCGAGCAAGTCCGAGAACCAGGCGTACAGCCAGGAGCGCTGGGAGTACGTCGCCGGCAACCTGGTGAAGTTCGGGTTCATCGACCAGGCCGAGCGCGACGGCCTCCAGTACGTGCCCCCGGTGCCGCTCAACGAGGTGAACAACAACGGCCTGGACGGCACCCGCCTGTTCATCCGCATGCAGGTCGAGGCCGAGATGGAGCGCAACGGGTGGGGTCTTGAGCGGGCCCAGAAGCTCGGCGTGACCGTCCACACCACCATCGACCCGGCCATGCAGACCGCCGCCGAGGAGGTGGTCAACGAGGTGATGGCGGGTCAGCCGGAGGTGCTGCGCACGTCGATGTCCGCCATCGACCCGGCCACCGGCGCGGTCCGCGCGTACTGGGGCGGCAACGGCCAGGGGATCGACTACCAGACGGGCACGCTCCAGGAGCCCGGCTCGTCGTTCAAGCCGTTCGACCTCGTCGCCGCGCTCCAGAAGGGCGAGGGCGCGGGCAAGCTCTACGACGGCAGCTCGCCGCGCACGTTCCCCGGCCGTGGCCCGGACAACCCGGTGCGGAACTCCCCCGGTGTGAAGTGCGACGTGCCCACGCAGTGCAGCGTGCGCGAAGCGATGATCAAGTCGGTCAACACCGTGTTCTTCGACATGGCGCTGAAGGTCGGCACCGGCAAGGTCGCGCAGGCGGCCCACCAGGCGGGCATCCCGTCGAAGGTCGACGTCAACGGGAAGACCTACACGCTGCTGGAGGACGAGAACGGCAACGCGCCGGACGCCAACATCTCCATCGGTGGTGGTACGACGCAGGTCCGGCCGTTCGACATGACCTCCACGTACGCGACGTTCGCGGCCCGCGGCGTCTACCACGAGCCGTTCTTCGTCACGAAGATCACGAACTCCCAGGACCAGGCCGTCTACACGCACACCGACGTGACGCGGCCCGCGTTCGACCCGGACCCGCAGAAGAGCCAGGACATCGCCGACAACGTCACCGACGTCCTCAAGCACATCCCGGGCAAGTCGAACATCCCGTGCGCCAACGGCCGCGAGTGCGCCGGCAAGACCGGTACCCACGAACTCCCGAACAGCCAGGAGAACTCGAAGGCCTGGATGGTCGGCTACACCCCGTCGCTCGCGGCGGGCGTGTGGATGGGCACCGACTCCGGCACGGTCGCGTTGAAGAACTCCAAGAACGCCATGATCTACGGCTCGGGCCTGCCGGGCGAGATCTGGAAGAAGTTCATGGACAGGGCGCTGGCGAACGCCCCCAAGGAGACGTTCCCCAAGCCGAAGCCGATCGGTGAGCTGGAAGCGCCGAAGCCGACGACGACCACCACCACGCCCACGGACGACGACAAGGACGACGACAAGACGACTACGGGCCGGCCGACGACGACGCGCGACGAGCCGACGACCACGACGCCCCGGCCCACCAAGCCGTCGTCGGGCTGCGGCATCATCGGGTGTCCGACCAGCACCACGCAGCAGAACAACCCGGATCCGATCGCCGGCGACAGTCCACCGACGAGATAGCTCCGTGAGGCCCGGCCACAGCGCCGGGCCTCACCTTTTTGCGCCCCACCGAGCCCGGGTCCGTCCGGCTTTCGGGGACGGACCGGCTCGCTTCACGCCACACGTGCACGCCGTGGCCGTAGCATCCGGCACGTGGCCAGCCCATCGCACCGCACCGCTGCCGACGACACGGACTCGCTCAGCCCCGAGGAGCGGGTGTACCCGACGTGGACCGAGCCGCTGGCGCGGGCCGTCGCGCGGCCGTTCGGGGGGCCGGTGGGACGGCACGCGTCGGTGGGGCGACAGTGGTTCTGGACGCCGTTGCGGGTCGTGCTGCTGCTGGGCGTGCTGACGCTGGCGCTCGCCTACCTCCAGAAGTCGCCGTGCGTGCAGCAGTACACCGACTCCAACGGGGTCGTGCAGCTCGACTGGCGGGGCAGCAAGCAGTTCACCGCCATGTGCTACTCGGACACCGTGCCGCTCTACACGGCGGAGCGCTTGGACAAGCCGGGCACGTTCCCCTACAAGACGTCGTGGATCGACGACGAGGGCAAGCCCACGGCGCACGTCCGGTACATGGAGTACCCGGTGGTGACGGGCCTGTTCCAGTGGCTCAACGCGCGCATGGCGCAGGGCTGGACCCGGATCGCCGAGAGCGGCTGGCTGCCGAACCCGATGACGGTGATCGTGTACTTCGACATCACCGCGCTGTGGCTGGCCTTCGCGTGGCTGGTGACGACCTACGCGGTGGCCCGGCTGGCGCGCCGGCGGGTGTGGGACGCGGCCATCGTCGCCGTGTCCCCCTTGGTCATCGTGCACGCGTTCACCAACTTCGACACCCTGGCGACCGCGTTCGCCACGGCGGGCATGCTGGCGTGGGCGCGCAAGAAACCCGTGCTGGCGGGCATCCTGCTCGGCCTGGGCGGCGCGGCGAAGCTGTACCCGTTGTTCCTGCTCGGGCCGTTGCTGCTGCTGTGCTGGCGGGCGGACAAGATGCGGGCCGGGCTCACCACGCTGGCCACCACCATGTTCACGTGGGCGGCGGTGAACGCGCCGATCGCGATCCTGTACCCGGCGGGCTGGCGCGAGTTCTTCCGGCTGAACACCGAGCGCGGGGCCGACCCGGACTCGCTGTACAACGTGGTCGCCCAGTGGACCGACTGGAAGGGCTTCGACCCGGGCCTGGTGCAGGGCCAGGCGCCCGAGGTCCTCAACACCGTCAGCGCGGTCCTGTTCCTCATCTGCTGCGCCGCCGTCGGCTTCATCGCGCTGTCCGCGCCGACCCGGCCGCGCCTGGCGCAGCTCGCGTTCCTGGTGGTGGCGGCGTTCCTGCTGACCAACAAGGTGTGGAGCCCGCAGTACTCGCTGTGGCTGGTGCCGCTGGCCGTCCTGGCCCTGCCGCGCTGGCGGCTGCTCCTGGCGTGGATGGCGGTGGACGCCCTGGTCTGGGTGCCGCGCATGTTCTTCTACCTGGGCGTGGACAACAAGGGCCTGCCGATCGACTGGTTCCTGGGCGCGGTGGTGGTGCGGGACGTCGCGGTGGTCGTGCTGTGCGTGTTCGTGGTGCGCGAGATCTACCGGCCCGCGCGGGACCTGGTGCGCCAGGCGGGCGACGACGACCCGTGCGGCGGCTTCCTCGACGGGGCCCCGGACCGGCGGGTCCTGCGGTTCGGCCGCAGGACCCCGGCCCACGCCGCCTAGCGGTCGGTCAGGCGGCGGACGAGTTTCAGGGCGGACCACGTCTCGTCCACCGCGCACACCTTCACGTCCACCAGCCCGTGCGCCAGGGCGTGGTCGCGGACGCCGTTCTCGTCCAGGTCCGTGGGCACGCCCGACGACTTCTTCGGCCAGGCGACCCACAGCGCGCCCGCCGTGGTCATCCGGGCCACCGAGGCGTCCCACTGGCGGGTCAGGGCCGCGCGGTCCGGGCAGAAGACCAGTTGCACGTCGTACGGGTCGCGGCCGGCCCTGCGGTGGAACGGGCAGTCCAGGCCGAAGTCCTTCGGGGACCCCGCCAGCAGGACCCGGTGACCCGGCTGGACGCCCAGCTTCACGTGCAGGGGTTTGCCGGAGTACCCGGTCACCGCCGCACCAGGACGTAGGCCTGCGGGGTCTTCTCGTACTCCTCCAGCGCCTCGCGGACCAGCGTCGTGTGGGCGGTGAAACCGGCCTTGACGAGCTGTTCCGTCACCTGGTCCACGTTCAGCCGGTAGGCCATCGCGTCGAGGCCCTGGTGCCCGTACGCCTCGGTGATGTGCCGGGCTTCGTCACCCACCTGGAACCCGAGCAGCAGGTGCCCGCCCGGCGCCAGCACCCGGTGGAACTCGGCGAACACGCCCGGGTGCTCGACCGGCGGGACGTGGATGACCGAGTACCACGCCACCAGGCCGCCCAGCGAGCCGTCCGGCAGGTCCAGGGCCGTCATGGAACCGACCTCGAACCGCACGTCCGGGTGGGTCCGGCGGGCGATCGCGACCATCTCCGGGGACAGGTCGACGCCGAACGCGTCCAGGCCCAGCGCCGCCAGGTGGCCGGTGATCCGCCCCGGACCGCAGCCGACGTCCGCCACCCGCCCGGTCACCAGCTCGGCGAACGCGCCCAGCATCGCCCGGTCCAGGACGCTGCCCGGCCGGCTCTCCGCGAGCACGTCCTTGAGGGTTTCGTGGTACGACTCGGCGACCGTGTCGTAAGCGGCACGGGTGGATTCGAGGTAGGTCACGAACTCACTTTAGGCAGGAAGCGCACGCGTTCGGGGAAGGTCACCCGGGCTTTCAGGAACACGAAGAACAACGCCGCCAGCAGCGCCGCCCGGCCCCACACGCCGATCACCACGGCCTGCGCGGAGAACCCGTCGTAGATGCCCGACGGCTGGCCGAACTCGATCGCGTAGTACCAGCGGAAGATCCCGATGCCCATCGCGAGGTCGGCCGCGAAGTACGCGAACGCCCAGCCCAGCGGCACGCGCAGCAGGATGAACATCGGCACCAGCCACAGCGTGTACTGCGGCGAGTGGACCTTGTGCAGCAACAGGAACCCGCACAGCATGGCCGCCGACACCGGCACCCACGGGTACACGCCCTCGCGCTGGAACCGCCGCCAGCCCAGCCAGCAGGCCAGCGCGAACGACGCCAGGATGCCCACCGGCGACAGCACGCTGACCACGCCCTGCATGGTCTCGTCGGCCATGAACGGCCGCATCGACCAGAACCAGATCGAGTTGGTCGTGATGTCCACGCGCCGCAGCTGCTGGAACGTGAACGACGCCTGCCAGCCCTCGAAGCCGGCGATCGCGAAGGGCAGGTTGACCAGCACCACCGTGACGATCGAGGCGAACGCGACCTTCACCGCGCCCGCGATGTCGTACCGCTCGCCGTTCTTCAGGCCCTCACGGCCACCGGTCAGCACGTACAGGCACAGCGGCAGCACGAACGCCGCCGGGTAGATCTTGAACGCGAAGCCCAGGCCGAGCAGCACCGACGCCACCACGGCCCGGTCGACCAGCGGTTTCGGTGTCCGCCCCCACCCCTGTGCACCACGTAGACCGCGGCGACCGCGCAGAACACGACCGGCAGGTCCCAGTTGTGGAACGCGTAGAGCACCATCGGCGGGCCGACCGCCCACAGCAGCGCCCGCCACCGGCTGAGCTTGCCCAGCAGCCACGCCGTCGCCAGCCCGAACGGGGCCATCAGCAACGCGCTGAACAGCAGGAACGCCGCGTCGGTCGAGGCGAAGATCGCGCCCGCCCAGATCAGCAGGCCGGTCAGCACGGGGTACTCGACGGTGCCGCCGATCAGCACGCCCTTGCTGTCGATGCTGCCGTGCACGTACGGGAAGACGTGCCGGTCGACGTCCCGGCCGATCCACAGGTGCTGGATGTCGGAGTAGCAGACCTCGGCCTTGTTGCGCTCCTCGTAGTCCGGCTCGCTGCGGCCCCACTGGTCGAACTCCGGGCCGGTGCAGCGGTCCTTGTTGGCGAACCCGAGCAGCAGCGTCACCCCGCACAGGAGGACCAGCGCGGCCAGCGCGGCCCGGCCGAGCCGGTGCGACCGCTCCCCGCGCGCCCGCTCGGGCACGGCCGACACCTCCCGCGTCACGCTCATCGGCCCAGGTGCTCGCGGAGGAACGCGATGTCCTCCGCCTGCCCTTCGTCCGGTGTCTCCACCAGCGCCGGCGACCCGGCCGCGGCGACCACCGCGACCAGTTGATCCGGGTCGATCGTGCCGGTGGCGATGTTGGCGTGCCGGTCGCGGCTGGAGCCGAACTCGTCGCGCGAGCTGTTGAGGTGGACCAGGTCGATGCGGCCGGTGATGGCCTTCACCCGGTCGACGATGCCCACCAGGTCCTCGCCGGAGGCGAACGCGTGGCAGGTGTCCAGGCAGAACCCGGCGTCGAACTCGCCCACCGCGTCCCACAGCCGGGCGAGCATGTCGAAGGTGCGGGCCATGGCGTTCTCGCCGCCCGCGGTGTTCTCGATCAGGATCGGGACCGCGAACCCGCCGTCGGCGGCCTGCCGCTCGAACATCTTCCGCCAGTTCGCGATGCCCTCGGCCGGGTCGTCGCCCTTGCCGACGTGGCCGCCGTGCACGATCAGGCCCTTCGCGCCGACCTTGGCCGCGCCCTCGGCGTGCTGGAGGACCATCTTGCGGGACGGGATGCGGATGCGGTTGTTCAGCGAAGCCACGTTCGCCAGGTAGGGCGCGTGGATGAAGACGTCGAGGTCGGCGGCCAGCAGGTCCTCGGTCTGGGGGTGCGGCTTGGGCGCCTTCCACCCCTGCGGGTCGGCGAGGAAGAACTGGACGACTTCGGCACCGCGAGCAGCCGCGGCGCCCAGCGGGTCGTCGTCGCGGACGTGGGCCCCGATGCGCATGGTTGTGCAGAGTAGCCGGATGCTGCAACGAGTCAGGAGCCGACGCCGATACGGGTTTTGTGAAAAGAGCACATGACTCGCGTCACCCGGAGGACGTACGCTCGTTACTTGTAAGTAGGTAACGGCGTGGGGCACGGCAGGAGGCAAGCCATGCGGACCCGACTCACCCGGCTGTCGGTCGCGGCGGCCGTGGTGCTCGCGGTCGCGGCGACCGGCTCGGGCACCGCGCAGGCGGCCGAGCCGGTGGTGGTCGGCAGTTGCGCGACGAGCGTCCAAGGTGCTCCCGGCACGCCCGTGTCGCTGAGCCCCGGGGCCGTCGTGCAGCCGGTCACCGACCTGATCCGGGCGATCCCGCTGCTCGGGCCGCCCCTCGCGGAGCCGTTCAGGACGGCGTTCAACGCCCTGCCGCCGATCCCGATCGGGGCCATCCCCACCGGGTCGGGCGTCATCACCGGCGGGCACATCGCCAACCAGGTCAACGCCGAGCTGAACAAGATCCCGCTGCTCGGACCGGTCATCACGACGCTGACCGGCCGGGTGCAGGAGACCCTGACCAAGCTCTGCGGCGTGACCGTGACCGGCGTGAACGCGGCGGCGGCCCCCGTCCAGGACGGCTCGAAGGCGGTCGCGGACACCTCCCAGCAGGTCGTCGGCCAGGTCCTGCCCGGCGCCCAGCCCGGCCAACCGGGCACGGGACAGCCCGGGACGGGTCAGCCCGGCGGCGGCCAGCCCGGGACCCCACCCAGCGAAGGTCAACAGAACGGTGGCTTCACCCCCGTCGGCGGCGTGGGCGGCCTGGACCTGCCGCTGTACGGCAGCAACCCGTTCAGCGGGAACTTCGGCCGCGTGCCGCTGTTCAGCTACGGCTCGCTGCCGTTCGCGATGCCCGGTCAGTTCTCCCCGTCGCCGGGCGTCCGGTACGGCGGGAACGTCTCCGGCTACCGGCCCGGCTACGGCCTGCCGACCCCGTCCAACGACGGCGTCCAGACCGCCGGTCGCGCGCAGGCCCTGCCGGGTGGCGGCAAGCTCGGGGGCGGCGTGGCCGCGCCTGTGCTGCTGGCGGTGTTGATGGTGTCCTTCGTGACCGGCGCTTTGGTGAGGACGTGGGTGCTCAGGCGCGCGGTCGCCTGACCTGAACTGCGTGGACAGGCCCCCGGACGCAACGGTCCGGGGGCCTCCTGCTACCTTTCCCGGGTTGCTGACGCGACGACCCTCCTGCCACGGAACGTCCGTGGCCGCCGAGTCCACAGGAGGTGAGTGGTCTTCATGCGTCATTACGAAGTGATGGTCATCCTGGACCCCAGTCTCGACGAGCGCACCATCGCGCCGTCGCTCGACACGTTCCTCAACGTCATCCGCACCAGCGGTGGCAACGTGGAGAAGGTCGACGTCTGGGGCAAGCGCCGGTTGAGCTTCGAGATCAACAAGAACACCGAGGGTATCTACGCGGTGCTCGACCTGACCTCGACCCCCGACGCGGTGAAGGAGCTGGACCGCCAGCTCGGCCTTCAGGAGACGGTGCTCCGGACCAAGGTCCTGCGCCGCGAGCCCCCCAAGGCTGTCGCAGCCAAGGCGTAAGGGAGCCCTTTCCACATGGCAGGCGAGACGACGATCACGGTGGTCGGGAACCTGACCGCCGATCCGGAACTCCGCTTCACCCAGTCGGGTGCCGCGGTGGCGAGCTTCACGGTCGCCTCCACGCCCCGCACCTTCGACCGCCAGTCCGGCGAGTGGAAGGACGGGGAGGCGCTGTTCCTGCGGTGCAACGTGTGGCGGCAGGTCGCGGAGAACGTGGCCGAGTCGCTCACCCGCGGCTCGCGCGTGCTCGTGACCGGGCGCCTGCGCCAGCGTTCCTTCGAGACGAAGGAAGGCGAGAAGCGCACCGTCATCGAGCTGGAGGTCGACGAGATCGGCCCCTCGCTGCGGTACGCGACCGCGAAGGTCAACAAGGTGAGCCGGGGTGACGGCGGCGGCGGCTTCGGCGGCGGCGGCGGTCAGTCCCGCGGCGGTGGCGCTCCGGCGGACGACCCGTGGGGCTCCGCGCCCCCGGCGGGCTCCGGCGGCGGCTTCTCCGACGAGCCCCCCTTCTAGACCTCGCACCCACCTCACTTCACCGCTTCATCCAGGAGTACCCCACATGGCCAAGCCGCCTGTGCGCAAGCCCAAGAAGAAGGTCTGCGCGTTCTGCAAGGACCGCAACGCCAACCTGATCGACTACAAGGACACGACCCTGCTGCGGAAGTACATCTCCGACCGCGGCAAGATCCGTGCCCGCCGGGTCACCGGCAACTGCTCCCAGCACCAGCGCGACGTCGCCGTGGCCGTGAAGAACGCCCGCGAGATGGCGCTGCTGCCCTACACCTCGACCGCTCGCTGAGAAAGGGGGACCTACCGTGAAGCTCATCCTCACCGCTGATGTCAGCGGCCTCGGTGGCCCCGGCGACATCGTCGAGGTCAAGGACGGCTACGGCCGCAACTACCTGCTGCCCCGCGGCCTGGCGATCGTCGCCACCAAGGGCGCGGCCAAGCAGGTCGAGGTCATCCGCCGTGCGCAGGAGACCCGCCGGGTCCGCGACCTGGACCACGCCAAGGAGCTCAAGGCCGCGCTCGAGGGCCTCGGTTCCGTGACGCTGAAGGCCAAGGCCGCCGTCGGCTCCAAGAAGCTGTTCGGCTCGGTCACCTCGTCCGACGTCGTGTCCGCGGTCCGCTCCGCGGGCGGCCCGACGCTGGACAAGCGCGCCGTCGAGATCGCCGGCCACATCAAGACCCTGGGCAAGCACACGGTCGCCGTGCGCCTGCACCCCGAGGTCACGGTGTCGCTGGCCGTCGAGGTCGCCGCCGCGAACTGACGTTCGCCGCTTTGTCGAAAGGCGCCGTCCGACCGGTACTCCGGACGGGCGGCGCCTTCGCACGTCCGGCTGTGGACAACCCCGTGTGACAGCCCGTGCGCGACACGCCGTAGACGCGGTTACACGCGACACGCCGAAGTTGTGACGAAGGACTTTTCCACATCTCTATCCACAGGGTCTGACGTGGGAAAACTTCTGTCATGGCCGGAGTTGTACCCAGGTTGTCCACAGCTTTCCACGGCGTTGTGGCCAACCCGCCGGAACCATCCCCAGGCTGTCCACCGGTCTGTCCCCAGGGCCGTTTGCCTGCGCCATCCGGGGGTCACTAGCGTCCGCGAAGTCGCTGAGCGTGGCTCGCGGAAATTGTCGTACCCGCGGGGTAGAAAACAGGGCACGAGCGGATTGGGGTGAGTGCGCGGTGGCGCTGGTGGACGACCGGGGGATGGCCGACCCCGGCTTCGAGCGGCAGCCGCCCCAGGACCTCGCCGCGGAGCAGTCCGTGCTGGGCGGCATGCTGCTGAGCAAGGACGCCATCGCCGACGTCGTCGAGGTGCTCGCGCCCAACGACTTCTACCGGCCCGCGCACCAGGCCATCTACGACTGCGTCCTGGACCTCTACGGGCGCGGCGAGCCCGCCGACCCGATCACCGTGTCGGCCGAGCTGGAGCGGCGCGGCGAGCTGCTGCGCGTCGGCGGCGCCCCGTACCTGCACACCCTGATCGCGACCGTGCCGACGGCCGCCAACGCCTCCTACTACGCGGAGATCGTCGCCGAGAAGGCCGTCCTGCGCCGCCTGGTCGAGGCCGGCACCCGCATCGTGCAGCTGGGCTACAACGGCGCCGAGGGCGCCGACGTCGACGAGGTCGTGGACCGCGCCCAGGCCGCCATCTACGAGGTCACCGAGCGCCGGACGACCGAGGACTACGTGGTGCTGGAGGAGCTGCTCCAGCCGACCATGGACGAGATCGACGCCATCGCCTCGCGCGGCGGCTCGTCCCTGGGCATCCCGACCGGCTTCGCCGACCTGGACGAGCTGACCAACGGCCTGCACCCCGGCCAGATGATCATCGTCGCGGCCCGGCCGGGCGTTGGGAAGGCGCTGGCGCTGGACACGCCGCTGCCCACTCCGACCGGCTGGACGACGATGGGTGAGGTCGCGGTCGGCGACCATCTGATCGGCGCGGACGGCGTGCCGACGACGGTCGTCGCCGCCACCGACGTCATGCACGGCCGACCGTGCTACGAGGTGGAGTTCTCCGACGGCACCGTGGTCGTCGCCGACGCGGAGCACCAGTGGCTGACCGAGACCCGAGCCTCCCGCAGGTCCGCCGACGCCGCGGCCGTCGGGCGCAACCGGAACCAGAGGACGTTCGCCGAGGTCCGCACCACCCGCGAGATCGAGGCCACGCTGCGCTGCGCCACCGCCGACGCGCGCCTCAACCACTCGGTCACCAACGCCCGACCGCTCGCCCTGCCCGACCGACCGCTACCGCTCGCGCCGTACGTCCTGGGCGTCTGGCTCGGCGACGGCCACTCGGCGTCCGCGCGGTTCACCACGGCCGACCCCGAGATCACGTGGCACGTCGAGGCCGAGGGCTACGACGTGGTCCCGCAGGGACCGCTGCTCTACGGCATCCGGCTCCCGGTCGACCAGCCCGCCGAACGCGAATGCGCGGTGTGCGGCAAGCGGTTCACTCCGAAGACCAGCCAGGTCCGCACCTGCGGCCGCGGGTGCGGCGGCAAAGCCCGCTTCACCTCCGCACCCGTGCCGGCGCCGACCTGCCCCGACTGCGGCAAGCCGTCCACCGGTCTGCGCAGGTGCCAGGAGTGCCACAGCCACCACGGCACGGTGCAGGCGGTACTGCGCAGCCTCGGCGTCCTCGGTGTCAAGCACATCCCGGCCGAGTACCTGCGCGCGTCGGAGGCCCAGCGCCGGGCCCTGCTCGCCGGTCTCCTCGACACCGACGGCACCGTGACCCCCGGCGGGTCGGTGCAGTTCGGCGTCACCAACCGGCGGCTCGCCGAGGACGTGCGCGAGCTGGTGGTCAGCCTCGGCTACCGGTGCGGATTCACGACGAAACGGGTGCGTGGCCGCAACGAGGACTCCTCGACCGCGTACACCCTGACCTTCGGCACGGACGACGACGTCTTCCGGCTCGAACGCAAGAGGCTCGTGCTGAAGGAGCGCCGGCGCACGGCGAGCACGGCCCGCACAGGCTCCCGGTACATCGTCGACGTCCGGCCGGTCGACAGCGTCCCCGTGCGCTGCGTCGAGGTGGACAACGCCGACCACCTGTACCTGGCGAGCCGGTCGATGATCCCCACCCACAACTCGACGCTGGGATTGGACTTCGCCCGGTCGGCGTCGGTGAAGCACGGGTTGACCAGCGCGTTCTTCTCGCTGGAAATGAGCAAGACGGAGATCGTCATGCGCATGCTCTCCGCCGAGGCCCGCATCCGGCTCGGCGACATGCGCGGTGGGCGGATGAGTGACGACGACTGGACGCGGCTCGCGCGGCGGATGAGCGAGATCAGCGAGGCGCCGTTGTTCATCGACGACTCGCCGAACCTGACCATGATGGAGATCCGGGCCAAGGCCCGGCGGCTCAAACAGCGGCACGACCTGCGGCTGGTGGTGGTCGACTACCTCCAGCTGATGTCGTCGGGCAAGCGCACCGAGTCGCGCCAGCAGGAGGTCTCGGAGTTCTCCCGGAACCTGAAGCTGATCGCGAAGGAGCTGGAGGTCCCGGTGATCGCGATCTCCCAGCTGAACCGCGGTCCCGAGCAGCGCACCGACAAGCGCCCGCAGCTGTCCGACCTGCGCGAGTCCGGCTCGCTGGAGCAGGACGCCGACATGGTCATCCTGATCAACCGCCCCGACGCGTGGGAGCGCGACGACCCGCGCGCGGGTGAGGCGGACCTGATCATCGCCAAGCACCGCGCCGGTCCGACGGCCACCATCACGGTCGCCCACCAGCTCCACTACAGCCGCTTCGCCGACCTCGCCCAGGGCTGACCGGCGACCTCGCGCATGCGGGACATGTCGAGGGTCAGCCCACCGTCGGCGAGTGCCGTTCCGGCGATGTTGTGGCCCCCGCCCTTGATGCTCAGCAGCAGGCGTGCGCCCGGTGACCGCAGGCCGTCGAAGCCCGCGTCGCGCGCTGATCACCGGTCACGCAGGAAGCGCCACCCGAGGACGGCGTACCAGAGCATCACCGGCAGGTGGAGGGCGTAACCGAGCTGCTCCAGCTCCGGCGGGAACCCCGCCGTCCCGGTCGTCCACGGCAGGACGACGGCGGCGGAGCCCGACCCGGCGGCCACCACCCCGGCCAGGCGGAACCACCGCGGGGCGAGCAGCCACGCGGTCGTCGCCACGGTGGCCGCCACCCACAGCAACCCGGCCAGGTTGACACCCCACTTGGCGGTCAGCATGGCCAGCGCCGCGACCTCCGCCGACGCGGTCGACGGCTCGGCGGCCAACCGCGTCACGGCCAGGTTGCCCGCGTCGTGCAGCAGCCCGGCCAGACCGGCCGCCGCCAGCAACCCGCCGGCGGGCACCGCGAGGTGACCGCGCACCCCGCCGGCCGTCACGGGACCTGCGGCGGGTACCGCGAGGTGACCGCCGGCCAGCACGAGGCCGGCGGTGGTCAGCGCCAGCCAGCCGAGCACGTCGAGCGCCAGCTCGGTCATGTGCAGGCCGACCTGGTCGTGCACGGCGGTCAACGCCGCCAGCGGGTCGGTCGGGTTCAGGGTCAACCCCGATGGCGCGGCGACGGCCGCACCGGCCACCATCGCGACGAACGAGATCAGCAGCAGCACGCCGGCGAGCCGGGTGCCGGGGTTCACGTCGGTCATGGCCGGCGACGCTAGGACCCTGCCCCAGGGAGAAGGTCAACCGTGTGGCGGATCGGGCAGCTTGCAGGCATGGCGGGGACGACCGAGCGGACCCTGCGCCACTACGACCGGATCGGCCTGCTCGCCCCGGCCGCGGTGGACCCGGTGTCCGGCTACCGCTGGTACGGGGTGGCCGAACTCGTGCGGCTGGAACGCATCCGCGCGCTGCGCCGGCTGGGGCTGCCGCTGCGCCGGCTGGCCGACGTGGTGGACGCCCCGGACACCGAGGTCCGCCAGGCGCTCCGGGACACGCTGGCCGACCTGGACCGGCAGGTCGACGAGCTGACCGAGGTCGCCGAGCGCACCCGCCGGCACCTGGCCGCGCCCACGTCGTTCCTGCCGCACGTGGCCACCGCCGCGACCCGGCGACTGCACGTGCGGCACCTGACCGTCGAGCACCCGAGCGAAATCGCCGCGGCCTGCGCGGATGAGCCGTCGGTCCTGGTGACGTGGTTGCGGGAGCGACCCGACGGCCCGTTCGCCGCCGCGGTCGACACCGGCCGCACCGGCGATCCGCTCGTGCTGCCCGCCCGCACCGTGGCGCGCGTGACCGTCACCGCGCAGGACGAAGTCGTGCGGGCGGGGCACGAGCTGTTCGACTGGCTGGCCCGGCACCGGCTCACCGTCAGCGCCCCCACCGTGGAGACGCGCCTGGTCGATGGTGACGGCGTGCGCGCCACCGTCCTGGAGATCCCTTTCGAGGCATCCGCCTGGACCTGAGTGGTGTCAGCGGTCGTGTCTGGCGCGGAACAGGGGCGTGTCAGCGGTCGTGTCAGGCGCGGAACAGGGGCGTGTCAGCGCGGCCGATGACAGTGGGCGCATGACGGATTCCGCGATCGTGGCCTCAGGGCTGCGCAAGACGTACGGGGACAAGACCGTGCTCGCCGGCATCGACCTCGATGTCCGTGCGGGCACGGTGTTCTCCCTCCTCGGCCCGAACGGGGCCGGCAAGACCACCGCGGTGAACGTGCTGACCACCCTGGCCAAGGCCGACGGTGGGACGGTGCGGGTCGCCGGCTACGACATCGCGACCGAGACCAAGGCGGTGCGGTCGGCCATCGGGGTCACCGGGCAGTTCGCGTCCGTGGACGACCTGCTGACCGGGGAGGAGAACCTCCGGCTGATGGCCGACCTGCACCACCTGGGCGCCCGGGAGGGCAAGCGGGTCGTGTCGTCCCTGCTCGAACGGTTCGACCTGGTCCAGGCCTCGAAGAAGCAGGCCGCGACCTACTCCGGTGGCATGCGCCGCAAGCTCGACCTGGCCATGACACTGGTCGGCACGCCGCGGATCATCTTCCTGGACGAGCCGACCACGGGCCTGGACCCGCGCAGCCGCCGGACGATGTGGGACATCGTGCGCGAGCTGGTGGCCGACGGGATGACGATCTTCCTCACCACCCAGTACCTGGAGGAAGCCGACCAGCTCGCCGACCGGATCGCGGTGCTCGACCAGGGCCGCCTGGTGGCCGAGGGCACCGCCGCCGAACTCAAGCGCCAGGTGCCCGGCAGCCACGTCCGGCTGCGGTTCGCCGACGCCGCGACCCTCGGCGCGGCCACCCGGGTGGTGGTCGGCGCGACGCCGGACGAGGAGGCCCTGACCCTGCGCGTCCCCGGTGACGGTGGCGTGAAGTCGTTGCGGGCGCTGCTGAACCGGCTCGACGAGCACTCGATCGAGGTCGAGGAGTTCTCCGTGCACACGCCGGACCTCGACGACGTTTTCCTCGCCCTGACCGGTCACGCGAGCACGGAGGCCATCGCGAAATGAGCACCGCCACGCCGTTCACCGACTCGGCGATCATGCTGCGCCGCAACTTCAAGCACTCGGTCCGCAACCCCGTCACCGTGTTCAACGCGATCCTGCTGCCGATCGTGCTGATGCTGATGTTCGTCTACGTGTTCGGCGACTCGTTCAACGTCGGCGGCGAGTACATCGACTACGCGACGCCCGGCATGTTGCTGATGGCGGTCAGCTACGGGTTGAGCGCCACCTCGCTGGGCGTGAACTCCGACATGACCAAGGGGATCATCAACCGGTTCCGGGTCATGGACGTCTCCCGCGCCGCCGTCCTGACCGGGCACGTCGTGGTCACCGTCGTGCGCACCGCGATCGCCGTGGCGGCGGTCATCGGGGTCGCGTTCCTCATGGGCTTCAGCCCTTCAGCGACGTTCGGGCACTGGCTCGGCGCCCTGGGCGTCATGCTGCTGACGGCGTTCGCGCTGGCCTGGCTGACCGTCGCGATGGGCCTGGCCGCGAAGACGCCGGAGTCCGCCGGGTTCGTGACCGTGCCGCTGATCATGCTGCCGTTCTTCAGCAGCGCGATCGTGCCGGCCGGGCAGATGGGCCCGGGCATCCGGGAGTTCGCGGAGTACCAGCCGTTCACGCCGATCATCGAGAGCCTGCGCGGGTTCTTCGCCGGCACGCCGGCCACGGGCGACACCTACGCCGCGATCGCCTGGTGCGTCGGGATCGCGCTCGTCGGCTACGTGTGGGCGCGGGCGAGTTTCACCAAGCGAACGTGACCTCGGCCAGCTCCCGCCAGTCCGCTCGCGCCCCCTCCTCGACCGCCTCGGTGAACCCCGTGTCACCGAGGCGGTCGCGTGCTTCGCGCTCGACTCGGGCGACGTCGGGGTGGGACCGGTCGAGCAGGCCGATCACGGCGGCGCTCGCCCCGAGCAGCCGTGCGGCCTGCTCGGGCAGGTCCCGGCGCAGCGCCAGGTCCGCGACCCCGATCAGCACGTGCGCGAGGGCCAGCGGGATGCCCGACTCGGACGCCGCGTGGAGGGCCGCGACGCGGTGTTCGCGCGCCTCGTCGAGCCCTTCGGCGAGGTAGGCGAGGAGGTCGTGGGTGGACGCGCGGATGCCCGCCTGCTCGGCCATTTCGCCCATCAGGGTCCGGGCGAGGTCGAGCTGGCGGTGGGCCTGCTCGGCGTCGCCCCGCCTCCGGGCCAGGTCCGCCTTGGCCAGGGCCAGGTCGGTCAGCGCCTCCGGCCAGGAGACCCGTTCCGCGAGCCGCTGCGCCTGGTCGAGGGCGGCGGCGCTGGCCTCCCGGTCGCCGGTCAGCCAGTACAGCTCGGCCTGCCGCGCCCGGACGCGCAGGAGGTCCTCGCCGGCGCCGACCTGGCTGATCGCGGTGACCGCGTCCTCCAGGTGTTCGCAGGCGCGGACGAACTCGCCGCGCATGGCGATCCGGTTCGCCAGCTCGGTCAGCGCGAACGAGGTCCCCCACCGCTCGCCGATCGCGCGGAACTCGGTGAGCGCCGCCTCCAGGCAGGCGTCCGCGTCCCGCCCGCCGTGGCCGTGCAGGATCGCCATCTTGCCCAGTTGCAGCCGGGCGAGCGCGCGCACGAAGGGTTCCGGGTCGGCCAGCAGCGGTTCGTAGGCGGCCTGGTAGTCGCCCGGCCGCACCAGCATGCGTTCGAGCGCGACGACGAGCTTGACCACGGGGTGCAGGCCGTCGACGCGCCGGCTGATGTCGGCCGCCTTCCGGATCCACTCCTCGGCCTGGAACTCGTCGCTGCCCCGGCCGGCGGTCAGCAGCGTCGTGACGAACGTGTACACCAGGGCCCGGACGTCGTCGGTCACCTCGCCGGGCATCCGGGCGGCGGCGATGATCAGCTCGCCGCCCTCGACCTTGTGCCCGTTCAGCCACCAGTACCAGCCGGCCGCCGCCGCGAGCCGCATCGCGCCCTGGGCCTCGCCGGCGGCGACCGCGCCGCGCATCGCGGCCACGATGTTGTCGTGCTCCGCCTCCAGCTTGGCGAGCCACTCCACCTGCTCCACCCGGCGCAGGTGCGGCTCGGCGGTCTCGACGAGTTCGGTGCACCACGCCAGGTGGGCGTGCCGCGCGGACTCCGCCTCGCCCGCCTCGGCGAGGCGCTGGTAGGCGTACTCCTTGATGGTGCTCAGCGTCCGGTAGCGCGGCGCCGCGTCGCCGCGGGTGACCACCAGCGACTTCTCGGTCAGCGCGGTGAGCAGTTCGAGCACCTGCCACGGCTCGACGCCGTCGCCCGCGCAGACCCGTTCGGCCGCCTCCAGGCTCGCGCCCCCGGCGAACACGGAGAGCCGGCGCAGGACGACCCGTTCGGCGTCGTTGAGCAGCTCCCAGCTCCAGTCGATCACCGCGCGCAGCGTCCGGTGCCGGGGCAGGGCGGTGCGGCTGCCGCCGGTGAGCAGGCGGAACCGGTCGTCGAGCCGGTGGGCGAGCTGGTCCAGGGACATGGTGCGCAGCCGGGCCGCGGCCAGTTCGATGGCCAGCGGCATCCCGTCCAGCGCCTGGCACACCCGCGCCATGGTGGCCAGGGCGTCGGCGTCGACCGCGAGGTCGCTGCGCACCGCGGCGGCCCGGTCCCGCAGCAGCCGGACCGCCGGGGAGGCCTCGACCGCGGCCGGGTCGGCGTCCCCCGCGGGCAGCGCCAGCGGCTCGACCTGCCACAGCGCCTCGCCGGTGATGCCCAGCGGTTCGCGGCTGGTCGCGAGGATGCGCAGCCGCCGGCACTCGCCGAGCACCCGGTGGGCGAACTTCGCCGCCTCGTCGATCACGTGCTCGCAGTTGTCCAGCACCAGCAGCGCGTCCCGCTCGCGCAGCGCGGCGACGACGCGCTCCGCCGGTTCGGCGTCCGACGCCCCGCTCAGCAGCGCGTCGCGCAGCCCGAGCACGGCGAGCGTCGCCTGCGCCACGTCCCCGCCCGCGCCGACCGGGGCGAGTTCGACCAGCCAGGCCCCGTCCGGCAGGTCGTCGAGCAGGGTGCGCACGGTCTCCGCGGCCAGCCGGGTCTTGCCCGACCCGCCCGGCCCGATCAGCGTGGTCAGCCGGTGCCCGGTGACCAGGTCGCGGACCGCGGCCACGTCGGCGTCCTTGCCGACGAAGCTGGTCAGCTCGGCGCGCAGGTTCGTCTTCCGGGTCTCTTCGCGCCGCCCCAGCTCGCCCCGGAGCAGGGCGACGTGCAGCGCGGACAGCTCCGGCGACGGGTCGACGCCCAGCGCGTCGGCGAGGGCTTCGCGCGCCCGCTGGTAGACCATCAGCGCCTCGGTGCTGCGCCCGGCCGCGCCCAGCGCGCGCATCAACGCGGCGACGAGCCGTTCCCGCACCGGGTGCGCGGCCACCAGCTCGGTCAGCTCCGCGACCAGCTCCGGACCCCGGCCGAGGCCCAGCTCCGCCTCGAACCGGTCCTCCAGCGCGGCCAGCCGCAGCCCTTCGAGCCGGGTGACCGCCGCGTCGAACGCCTCGCTGTCCTGGAGGCCGACGTCCTGCATGGCCGGGCCGCGCCACAGGCCGAGGGCCTCGCGCAGCAGACCCGCCTGGCGGCTCTCGTCCGTGCCGCGGGCCTGGCCGACGAGCCGTTCGAACCGCACGGCGTCCACGGCGTCGGGCGCGACGTCCAGCCGGTAGCCGCCCGCCTGCCCGTCGACCACCCCGTCGGGCAGCACCCGGCGCAGCCGGGAGGCCAGGCGCTGCAGGGCGTTCGCCGCGTCGGACGGCGGCTGCTCGCCCCACACCCAGTCGACCAGCGCGGCCTTCGGCACCACCCGACCGGGGTCCAGCGCGAGGGCGATCAACAGCGCCCGCAACCGCGCGCCCGGCACGTTCGCCAGGCCGCCGTCGTCCGCGCGGACCTCGAACGGCCCCAACACCCCGATGTGCACCCGATCGATTCTGCCCTGGCCGGTCGCCGGAAACGCCGGAACGGCGATCGCCGGCACCCGCGGAGGGTCCAGACTTTCGGTTGCGGTGGGTAGGCACTTCGGGTCGGTGACGCACGAAAGTGTGAACGTCTCGGGGTCGGGCGCTTACGATCAAGGGATGCCACCCGACGCGGCGCGGCGCAGCGAGCGGTCTAGGAGGGCCGTGCTGGCGGCTGCGCTGGAGCTGGTCGAGGCGGTCGGGTACGCGCGGCTGACCATCGAGGGCGTCGCCGCCCGGGCCGGGGTCGGCAAGCAGACCATCTACCGCTGGTGGGAGTCCAAGGGCCCGCTGCTGTTCGACGCACTGGTCGAGTTCGGGCCGGTCGAGGACGAGCCGTCCGGCTGGGGCGCGCTCGGCGACGACCTGCGCCGGGAGCTGCGCGAGGCGGTGCGGCAGTTGGAGGAGCGCCGGTTCGACCAGGTGTGCCGGGTGCTGGTGCACGAGGCGCGGACGGACCTGGTGACGCTGCTGCTCACGCCGCGCCGGTTGCGGCTGGAGGAGCGGCTCGCGCTGGCGCAGCGGTCCGGCGAGATCCGCGGCGACGTGGACGTGCCGGCGGCGGCCGAACTGCTGCTCGGGCCGGTCTACCAGCGGTGGCTGCTGCGGACGGGGCCGTTGACGGGCACGTTCTCCGACACGGTCGTGGCGCTCGCGCTCCGCGCGCTGCGCGCGTGACCACAACATCCCTAAAGATCACCGGACCGGGTGTCGTTGGGCCTATTGAAATGGCCGCGACCTGCGGGGAGGCTCTTCACGGACAGGTCGGTTCGGCGAAGGGCACGAGTCCTATGCGTACCGTGCGGACAACGCGTCCTGTGTGGGACGAACTCGTCTCCGAACTGCCCGTCGGCGTGCTGCTCCAGGACGAACGCGGCACCGTGCTCGCCGGCAACCGCCTGGCCGCCGCGCTGTTGGGCGTCCCGCCGACCACCCTGCCGGGTTACCGCCTGCCCGTCGCCTGGGACGAATCCGGGGCCCAACTGCCGACGTGCGCCGAACTCGCCGCCCAGGTGCTGCGGACCGGAGCCGCGCTGACCATCCCGGTGGTGCTGCCGCACACCCGGGTCTGGGCCGACATCCACCCGCTGTCCGAACGCGGTCAGGTGCTGGTGCTGCTGCGGCCGGTCCAGCAGGACGTGCCGCACAGCGCGAACCTGCTCGACGCGCTGACCGGGCTGCCCGGCCGGGCGCTGCTGCTGGACCGCCTCGACCAGGCGCTGACCCGCGCCCGCACGCACGGCACGCTCGCCACCCTCGTCCTCCTCGACGTGCACCAGCTCGCCGAGGTCAACCGGACGCACGGGTTCCAGCGCGGCGACGAACTGCTGGCGGTGATCGGCGGGCGGCTGCGCGAGGGGCTGCGGGCGGACTACACCGTGGCCCGGTACGGCGGGGACGAGTTCGCCGTCGTGGCCGAGCACCCCAACGGCAGCGGCGAGGCCGTGGCGGCGCGGGCCCGCGAGCTGGCGGGGCGGGCGGTGCGGCTGGGCGGGACGCGCATCCAGCCGGGGGTGCGGGTGTGCTGGGTGACCAGCGACGGCGACGCGCCCCTGCACGCGGTGATCGCCCACGTCGAGGAACGCCTGCGCCACTGACGCACAAAAGAGGACCCCTGGCACTGGATGTGCCAGGGGTCCTTGGTCACGCGGGGTGGGTCAGAGCTTCGGCATGACCTGGGTCACGTCCATCGCGCCCATCGCGTCGAAGATGCTCATAGCGTCCAGACCGGCCAGGGCCGGCGCGGAGGTGCGCTCCTTCGGGCCCTCGACCTGGCCGTTCAGCGGGTTCACGTTCAGGCCGGACAGCGACGCGCCGGACAGCTGCGGCACGGCGGGCGCGGCCGGGACGCCCGGCAGGGCCGGGGCCGCGGTGCGCGGCTGGGCCACGCCCGGCACCGGCACCACGAACGGCAGCGGCAGCGGGGACGCCAGGCTCGGCAGGCTCCGCGGGGAACCCTTCTGCGGGCCGGGCAGCAGCGGCAGGCCCTGCACCACCGGGGTCACGCCCAGGGTGCCACCGAACAGCGGCAGGGTGCCGCCGAAGGACCGCTCGTCCTTGTCCCCGTCGTTGACGATCTTGTGCCGGTCGGAGGCGTTGACGACCGCCTCCGGCACCCGCCGCAGCTCCTGCAGGCGGCGCAGCTCGTTCAGCCGGCCCAGCTCGGGCGACTTGGTGAGGCCGGTGACCTTCGACAGGTTGTTCAGGCCGGGCAGGTTCGCGACGCCGGGGACCTTCACGTCGGTCAGGCCGCGGGTGGGCAGCTTGCCGGGCAGCGCGGGCGCGGGCAGCTTCTTGTCCGCCACGCTGGTGGCCGGGGCCTTCGACGGCAGCTTCGTGGGCAGCTCGCCCGGGGCCAGCTTGGTCAGGTCGACCTTCGGCAGACCACCGGCCTGGCCGGTCAGCAGCTCCAGGACCAGCTTCGGGTTCGGGATCTGGTTGACCGGCATGTCCTCCAGGTCGACCAGGTCCGACACGGCGGGCAGCGTCGGCAGCGCCTTGCGGGTCAGCGACAGGTCGCTCGCGCGGGTCAGGTCCATGCCGCGCACCTGGGGCGCGCCCAGCTCGCGGACCTTCGACAGCTCCAAGCCGCGCAGCACCGACAGGTCGAAGTCGCGCAGGTCGGACAGGTCCATCGCGCCCAGGCCGGACAGCTTGTCCAGGCTGGACAGGCTCGGCAGCTCCGTCGGCTTCATCAGGCTGTCCACGCCGGCCGGCAGGTTGATGCCGCGCGGCACGGTCTTGCGCGGGCCGCCCTGGCTCTCCGGCTCGTCGCCGGTCCGCTCGACCGAGGCCTCCGAGAGGTCGGTGCGGGCGTCGCCGAGCACGTCGGCGGGCACGTCGAACACGGCGGGCCGCGTCTCGGCGGGCACCGACACGTCGTGCGAGGTGAGCGCGCCCGAGCCCTTGGTCTCCGAGTCGCCACCGGACTGGGTCAGGCTCAGCGAGTCGGCGTTCGCGTCGGACAGGCCGCCCGCGGTCACCGCGTCGCCGAACACGCCGGGCTTGGCGTTGGCCGGCAGGTTGACCAGGTTGCCCGACAGCGAGCTGTTCCAGGCCTCGGTCTCCTGGTCGCCACCGGCGACCACCGCGGACTGGTCGGTGACGTCCGAGCGGCTGTTGCCGGCCGCGGACACCGAGTCGGCGAACGTCTGCAGCGCCACGGCGGGCTGCGCCGTGAGGCCGTTGCCGGACACCGAGCCCTGGTTGCCGGAGGTCTCGATGTCGCCGCCGGAGAACGAGGTGAACTCGTTCTCGACCGCGCTCTTGGCGTTGCTGCCCGCGGCCAGGGTCGAGCCGAACACCTGCGGCGAGGACGCCTGCGGGGCCGACACGATGTTGCCGGTGAAGGCGCCGTGGTCGCCCTCGGAGGTGGCGTTGCCGCCGGAGCGGGAGTGCAGCTCGTTGCTCAGGTCGGACGCGCCGTTGCCGACGGCCACGACCGTGTTGCCGGGCACCTGGGCCGGGTTCGAGGTCGGGGCCTCGACGATGTTGCCGGACATCGAGCCGTGCCGGCCGGTGGCCGACGCCGGGCCGCCCGCGACGATCGCGGTGTCGCTGTCGGTCTTCGAGTTCGGGTTGGCGACCAGGCCGCCCGCGTTGCCGAAGCCCTGGCCGCCCAGGGCGGTGGGCGTGGTGACGACGTTGCTGGAGACGGTGCCGTTGTCGTCGCGGGCGTTGGGCGCCCCGCCGGCCCGGATCTCCTTGTCCTCCACGGCGTTGCCGGTGGCCAGGCCGCCGACGCCGCCGGCGTTGCCGAAGCCCTCGGCGGGCAGCGCGAGCGGGGCCTGGCCGATGTTGCCGGACAGGACCGCGTCGTTGCCGGTGGTGCCGTTGTAGCCGCCGGCGCTGGAGTCGACCTCGTTCTCGCACTGCGAGGTCGCGATGCCGCCGCCGGACAGGCCGTTGCCGCACGCGTCGATCGCGCCGGCCGGGGCCACGTTGGTCGAGTTCGCCGACAGCACCGAGCGGTCGCCGTCGGTGAACGTCGAGCCGCCGGCCTGGACGTCGGTGTCCGCCGCGTGGGTGGACGACGTGTTGCCGAGCACCGAGCCGGAGTTG
The DNA here is from genome assembly GCA_050954585.1 of Actinosynnema sp. CA-248983. GTDB lineage: Bacteria > Actinomycetota > Actinomycetes > Mycobacteriales > Pseudonocardiaceae > Actinosynnema. The sequence goes on from CP191863.1 coordinate 8,753,528, forward strand.
CCCGCGCTGCCGACCGGCAGCGCGACCGGCGCGTCGCCGAAGTTGCCGGACAGGGTCGAGTCCTGGCCGCTGGTCTGCGCCCAGCCGCCCGCCTGGGCGTTGTTGTCCGACCGGGTCTCGGTGTCGGCGTTGCCGACGCCGGCCAGGGCGTTGTTGTTCACCGTGGCGGGGCCGGCGAGCTGCGGCTGGAGCGCGTTGCCCGCCATGGTGGCGTTCTCGCCGCTGGTGGACAGCCACGACTCGTGGCTGCTGCGGGTCGGGCCGGTGTCACCGGCGACCGCGGTGGTGCGGTGGTCGGCGGTGGAGTCGGCGTTGCCGGCCGCGCCGAGCGCGTTGCCCTCGACCGAGGTGATCGGGGCGAGCGGGACGCCCGCGGTGTTGCCGCCGAGGGTGCTGCGGTCGCCGTGCGTGGCCAGCGAGCCGCCGGCCTCGGCCTCGGTGTCGGCGTGCGAGGCGCTGTTGGCGATGCCGCCGCCCGCGACCGCGTTGTTGCTGACGCGGAACGGGGTGGCCTGCTGGACGCCGAGGATGTTGCCGGACAGCGAGCCGTCCGAACCGCCGGTGCTGACGTCGCCGCCGGCGGCGGCGTCCTGGCGGGCGTAGGACTCGGAGTAGGCGTTGGCGCCGATGGCGGCGGCGTTGCCGGTGGCGCCGATCGGGCTGGCGTTGTGGACCGCGGCGACGTTGCCCGCGAGCGAACCGCGGGAGCCGTCGGTGCGGGTCTTGCCGGTGCTGGGCGTGTACTGCGCGCACTCGCCGTCGGCGTGGGCGTCGCCGCCGGCGCCGACCGCGTTGCCGCAGGCGTGGACCGGGGCCACCACGTCGCCGTCGAAGGCGTTGCCGCGCGTCACCTGGGTGGTGTCGACCTGGTGGGCACGACCCACCGCGTCGCGGACCAGGGGGTTCTTGGTGACGGCTTCCGGCTGCGGCACGTTCTCCGTGCCGATCTCGCGGTGGATCTCCGGCAGGTCCCGGTTGCCGACCGGGGTGCCCAGGTTGTTCTCCTCGACGTCGATCGGCACGCGGACGCGGGCGTCCAGCGGCGACGGCTTGGCGTCGGGGTTGACGTTCTCCTGGGCTGAAGCGATGCCCGTACCGAGCATCAGCAAACCACCCGTGACAAGTGCGGTCTGGAAACCGCGCTTGGCCCAGGTTTGCATGGGTTCTCCTTCTTCTGTGTCCCTGTGAGCGGGAGGTGAAGGGCGGTCGACGCGTGCACCGCGTCGTGGGGCGACGACCACCCGGATCGGGGGGTGGGCGCGGCGTTTCGACCGGTGTGCGGCGCGACGAGGGCGCGACGGTCGATTACCGGGGACGGCGGAGTGCCGCCCGCGGACCGCGCGCTGGGATCAGTCGGGGGTGGTGCCGGGCTGCTTGCCCGGCAGCACGGAGTTCCGCTCGGTGCCGGGCAGCAGCGCCCGGAGCACGGCGGCGTCCATGCCGTCGGCGGTCACGCCCGTGAACGGGCCGCTGCCGCCGCCGGCGGAACCGGAGCCGTCACCACCGCACGAGCAGTGCACCGGCACCCCTGACGGCGGTGCGAACGGCGTGCGCGTGGGGGCGGCCGGACCTCCCGTGGGGGAGGTGCGGTCCTCGTCGGACGACGCGTCGGACGACGGCGCCGGCGAGGACGCCCAGCTCTCGCTGAGCTTGCCGAACGGGCTCCGCACCACCGGGGTGCCGATGGAGACCGGCACGGCGGTGGCTTCGGAGGCGGGCTCGGTGTGCCGGTTCACCGCGCGCCCCGACAGGGACGAGGCGATGACCGACTGGCCCAGGTTCGGTTCGAACCGGGCCACGGTGTGGCCGAAGGTGTCGCGGATGTCCTCCGCGACGCGGCCGAGGTCGGGCACCCGGGGGTGCTCGTGCTCGGCGCGGATCTTCCGGTCGAGGTCGCGCACGGTCTCGCGGACCGGTGCGACGGCCTCGCCGACCGGGCTGACCGCCACCGCTTCGGTGACGGACGTGACAGCGTCGGCGCTGTGCGCGGACGCCGGGGACGCGGACAGCGCCCAGACGGCGGCAGTGCCAGCCAGCGCGCCGCCGGCGACCAGCAGGGCGCGGGAGAGCAGCCGCCGAACGCGGCTCACCCCCACACCCGATCGCTGGTCGGCCGACGACACCGCTGGTACCTCCACCTGAACGCTGGGGAATCGTCGGCGCGAGAGAAAAGAAGCTGATCAAGCCGACGCCGTCGAGCGTGCCAGCCCGCCGGGCCGGAGCGCACGTGTTGGCGGCCTGGTTCGCCGGATCGTGTGATCGACACTCCGTGTTGTCGGATTTAACTCTGTGTAGCCGACACTGGTCAGACCCGCTTCAGCACCCGGGCCGCGCCGGCCGCCGCCGTGGAGGCGAGGATCCAGCCCACCGCGATCAACGCGCTGGAGATCCACTGGGAGGCGCCGGAGAACTTCCACTTGCCGTCCTGGCCCAGGTCGACGATCGGGATCAGCAGGTCCACGGCCAGCAGCCACGGGTTCCAGGTCGGCGACTCGTCGTCGTTGAGCTTGGGCATCTCGTGCCCGAGGAACCACAGCGCGCCCACCAGCCAGAACGCCGCCAGCCACGCGATCGCCAGCCACGGCCGGTACCCGTAGCCCACCGTCCAGCGCTGGAGGAACCCCCACACCCGGCCCGCCCGGCCCAGCTCGGAGTAGCGGCGGTGCTGCTTCTCCAGCTGCACGTGTTGCGCGAGTTCCTCCTCGCCGCCGTCCCGGTACACCGCGGCGAGCTGCTCGTACGGCCCGGGCGCGAAGTCCGGCTGGACCTCGCGCAGCCAGCGCAGCCGGGTGTGCACGTCCACCGGCGGGGTCGAGGAGATCGCGCTGAACGTGAAGTCCTCCACGTCCACCCCGCCGGTCGCCGCCCACAGGCCGGGCCCGTCCTGCACGGCGGTCGCGCTCACCCGGCGCAGCACCACGCGGCCGACCGGGATCACGTCCTCGGCCATCCGCAGCACGAGCTGGCTGACGGTGAGCCCGTAGGCGTTGAGCGCGATGTCGCTGCCCGGACCGCCCAGCCGGGCGCCGGTGAACGTGGCCATCTTGCCGACCTCGGCCAGCCGGATGCGGACGCCGCCGGTCGCGGTGAACCCGTGGCTGCACAGCAGGTCCTTGCCGATGGTGGCGACGCGGGCGTCGAGCGAGGGCTTGACCCCGGTGCCGTCGGGGCGGCGGCGGGGCTGGACCAGCGTCGCGCCCGAGCAGTCCAGGGTGGAGCCGATCGCGGCGTTCTGGAGCCGGAGCGAGCCCTTGGCGTGCAGGTCGCGGAGGAAGAGGGTGCCGCCGACGGTGAGCCGGTCGGCGAACAGGACGTCGATGCCGGGGCCGTGGAGCTGGACGCCGGACAGGCTCGCGCTGCCGCGGACGTGCGCGTCGACCAGGCGGACCTGGCCGTAGGCGCGCAGGGCGGACTCCCGCGCCCCGTCCCCGCGGAACCCGCCGTTGACCGCGCCGCGCGCTTCGAGGTCGCCGCGCACCCGGATGCCGTCCGCGTGCAGCGCGACCGGGATCCGGTCCACCACCTCGCGGGCCTCCAGTTCCTCGACCACGTCCTGCTGCCCGATGGCCGCGCCGGACAGCCGCAGGTACCCGCCGATCTCGGCGTTGGGCAGCCGCACGGTGCCGCTGGAGGTGAAGCCGTCGTCGAGTTCGACGTTGCCGTCGACCCGGATGCGGTCGGCGACCAGCGAGGCGGACTCGTCGGCCGTGCCGCGCGGGATGACCAGGACGGGCCGGTCCACCACGCCGGCCTTCAGGCGGGCGCCGGAGAAGACGACGTTGCCGCCGACCCGGGCCCCGTCCAGCAGGATGCGCCCGTCGGCGGTGAACCGACCGCCTTCGGCGTCGCAGAACAGGTTGCCCGCGATGGTGATGCCCGAGCCGTCGAGCGCGTTCTGGCCGGGGTTGAGCAGCCGCGCGCCCCCGAGGTGCACGGAACCGCCGATGTTCGCCCCGCGCATCCGCACTTCGCCGCCCGCGCGCAGGGCGATGGCCTGGAGCGAACCGGAGAGCCGGATGCGGGCGGCGAGGAGGGCGTGGTCCCCCTTGGCCTTGAGGACCGCGCCGGCCAGGCGGAACGTGCCGTCGACGGTCGCGTCGGTCAGGTCCACCACGCCGTCGCTGGTGAAGCCGGCTTCGAGGACGAGGTCGCTGCCGACGCGGAGGTTGCGCGCCCAGAGGCCGGGGACTTTGCAGCCCCGCATGCGCAGGTGCGTGAGGCGGGCCATGCGGAGGTCGGGCACTTCGTCGAACGTGCAGTCCACGAGGTCGACGACCTGGGTGACCGTGAGGCCTTCGAGCGCGAACGGCCCGGTGACGTGCGCGCCGACCAGGCGGAGGGCGGAACCGGGGAGGGGTTCGGTGAGCAGGGCGGAGAGGAGTTCGCCGCGGACGGTGCGGTCGACCTTGGGCTTCCTGGCGTCGAACGCGGTGCGGCGGCCGGCGGCGAAAGCGGCGCGCAGGGACTCCTCGTCGGTCACGGGCCCGATCCGATCATTCCGAGGACCCCGTCCGCCAGATCTTGTCGGCTGGACCACGTGGCCTCCGGCCCCCGGTTCCATTGTCCCATGGGGGTACGACATCTCGGGCGGCTCGCGCGTTCCCGAGGTGGCCCGATCAGCCCAGAGGGGGAGCCCGGCGGTGGCGGGGCTCCCCCTTCGGGTCACTTCTTGTAGGAGTACTTCTTCAGGCCCTTGCAGAGCGCCTCGCCCACGTAGTCGATCAGGCACTTCGGCGACACGAGGGCGTGCGAGAAGATCAACTTCTGGGTCTTCTTGCCGTTCGAGTACGTGTCCTGCCGCCAGAGTTCGTGGTTCGGCATCTTGTCGTGGCTGCCGACGACCTCCGTCCGGCCGTCGCGGTGGACGCCGATGACCATGGTCCAGTCGATCGCCGCGAAGCCCGAGCACCACGGGTTGGTCACCTTGTGCGACACGACCATCCGACCCGTCTTCGCGCTGATCTTCGGCTCGCCCTCGACCCGGATGCCCTCGTCGCCGGCGGTCCGGGAGTCCTCGTAGACGAACTCGCCGCCGACCTTCTTGTACCGGCTCGTGGGGTGGATGGTGTGCCGCTCGCCGTACTTCTTCTTCTTGAAGTCGAACGTCAGCACCACCTGCGTCCGGAACTGGCCCGTGCCGAACGCGGGACCGGTGCGGTTGTCGACGCCGTTCCACCAGTCGGCCTTCGTCCGGCCGTCCTTGCCGTAGTTGTGGCAGCCGACGTCGGGGGTGTCGATGTAGCCCTGCGGCGCGACGGTCGGGTGCCGCGGGATGTAGGTCTCGTAGAAGATCTCCGACTTCACGATCTTCGCCGCCTTCGCGGCCTTGGACGACGCCACCGGCTGGATGCCGACCCCGGCGGTGCCGCTCACGGCGGCGACCCCGAGCACCGCGGCCACGGCGAGGGCGATGCGCGCGCCGGAACCCTTGAACAGCTTCTTCACGATGTTCTCCTGGCAGGGGTGGTGGTTCAGCCGACGAAGCCGTACGCGTCGTGGAGCTGGTCGCCGTTGACGATCGTCACCTGGGAGGGCTGGCTGCCCTCGATGAAGCCGGGCTCGTCCGCCTTCGACTTCTTGGTGTCCTTCTTCTTGGCGTCGACCTTCTTCTTGGTGTCGACCTTCTTCTTGGCGTCGGTCTTCGTCTTGGCGTCGGTCTTCGTCTTGGCGTCGGTCTTCGTCTTGGCGTCGGTCTTCGTCTTGGCGTCCGTCTTCGTCTTGGCGTCCGTCTTCGTCTTCTTCTCGACGGGGGCCGCGTAGCCGGTCACCTGGGACTTCTTCGGGTCGATGGTGATCTTCGAGACCTTCTTCGACCCGGCGCCGCTGTTGCCGGAGATGACGGTGATCTTGCCGGTCTTCTTGTCGACCTTCGTGACGATGCCGACGTGGTCGTTGCCGGTGTTGCCGTCGTTCAGCCGGTAGGTGACCGCGTCGCCCGGCTTGACGTTCTTCACGCCCGCGCCGTTCTTCCACGTCCCGTACTTCACGCCATAGCTGCGGAAGCTGTTGGCCATCGACGTGGTGCCGTCGGTCTTCACGCCGGCCTTGTTCCAGACCCACTTGGTGAAGTCCGCGCACCACGCCTGGCACTTGCCGCCCGGGCTGTACGCGTTGCAGTTGTCGCCACCGGACTCGTGGTTGCGCTTGGGGTTGTTCAGCTCCTTCTGCGCGATGTCCACGATCTTCTTGCGGGACTCGTCGTCCGCCGGCTTGGTCGCGGCGGCCACCAGGTCCATCTCGACCGGGGCGGCGTGCGCGGACATGCCCATCAGGGCGATGCCGGCGGCTGCGGCGACGCCGACGACGAGGCGGGCGGTGGTGGTTTTGAGCAGGGTGAATCGCAAGGTGATCTCCTCTGTCAGGGGTGTTCGCAGGCGTCGGCGGCCTGCGGGAACGACCAGGTCGTGATGGGCTGGACGGTGGGCAGCTCGCGGTGCTCGGTGAACTGGCCGAACTCGCGGAACTCCGGGTGTTCGGGGTACTCGGGGTACTCGGGGAGGTAGGGCTGGTACGGCTCGAACACCGGCTCGGGCTGGGGCTCGGGCTGGATGGCGAAGGTCTCCGTGAACTCGGGCTCGACGACCTCGATCGGCTCGAAGGACTCCACCGGCTCGGACTCCACCGGCTCGGACTCCACCGGCTCGGACTCCACCGGCTCGGACTCCACCGGCTCGGACTCCACCGGCTCGGACTCCACCGGCTCGGACTCCACCGGCTCGGACTCCTCAGCGGGACGGGTGTTCGCCGCCGCGGACACCGCCGCAACGGGCGGCTGCACGGGTGCGGGCGTCTCGGCCGGCGTGTCCTCCACCGGCACCGCCTGACCAGCCGGCTCCGAAGGCGCAGGCTCGTCCGGCGTCACCGGCTCCTCCGACGACACGGGCTCCTCTGCGGGCGACTCCTCGGAAGGCGACTCCGGCGCGGGCTCCTCCGACGACGGCGCGGTGGGCTCCTCCGGAGCGGGCGTCACCGACTCCTCGGGCTCCTCCACCGGCACCTGCCCGACCGGCGCCTCCGCCACCGGCGGCTCCGCGACGATCGCCTCGCCGCCCTGCTGATGCCCCAGCAGGAACGCCGCCACGACCGCCAGCGCGAACGCCGCGAACACCAGCAGGGTCTTCGGCTCCATCCGCCCGGGCTGCTGCTCCCCGGCGGACCCGGTCGGCGCGGCAGCAGCGCGCTTCGCCCGTGCGGCTGGTGGGGTGACTCGTCGGCGTGGCATCGGCACGGCCCTTCCTCGTCGGATCGCTCGACACCGGACGCAATCCGTCCGAACGGCTGTCCGACAAGCGCCGGCGACCGGCCGGGACTGTCCCGGACGTCCGACGACCCGGAGGGCGGGAGTTGGCCGCGTGTTCGACTCGCGCGGCGGGTGCGCGGGCTACGGTGATCGTGTGAAGGGGAGCGATACGGAATCCAGGGTGCCGCGCCTGCTGCGGGTCAGCGCCGCGCTGAGTTGGCGGTTCGTCGCGGTCGTCGCCGCGCTGTACGTCATCGGCGTCGTCGTCGGGTACCTGACGACCATCTTCATCCCGGCCGGGGTGGCGCTGCTGCTGGCGGCGCTGCTGTCGCCGGCGGTGGCGCAGTTGACCCGGGTCGGGGTGCCCAAGGGGGTCGCGACCGGGCTGGTGCTGGTCGGCGGCATCGCCGTGGTCGGCGGGGTGCTCACCTTCGTGATCACCGAGTTCTCCAAGGGTCTGCCGGACCTCCAGAAGCAGGTCAGCGCGAGCCTCGACACGATCCGCGGCTGGCTCAAGGACGGCCCGCTGCACCTGAGCGACGTGCAGCTCCAGCAGTACCTGGACCGGGTCGTGGAGACGGTCAAGGAGAACCAGGCCGAGATCACCTCCGGCGCGCTGACCACCGCCGCGACCGTCGGCGAGCTGCTGACCGGCCTGATCCTCGCCCTGTTCACGCTGATCTTCTTCCTGCACGACGGCGACGGCATCTGGCGGTTCCTGATCCGGGCCGTCCCGTCGGACGTCCGGGACCGGGCGGACGTGGCGGGACGGCGCGGTTTCGCGTCCCTCGTCTCGTACGTGCGGGCGACCGCGCTGGTGGCCGTGGTGGACGCGCTCGGCGTCGGCATCGGCCTGTGGATCGTGGGCGTCCCGCTCGTGGTGCCGCTGTCCGCGCTGGTCTTCCTGGGTGCGTTCATCCCGATCGTCGGCGCGGTGATCACCGGTGCGGTGGCCGTCCTGGTGGCGCTGGTCGCCAACGGGTGGGTGGCGGCGCTGATCGTGCTGGCCGTCCTGATCGGCGTGATGCAGCTGGAGTCCCACGTGCTCCAGCCGCTGCTGCTGGGCCGCGCGGTGAAGCTGCACCCGCTGGCCGTGGTCCTCGCGATCACCGCGGGCCTGGTCGTGGGCGGCATCTCCGGCGCGCTGCTGTCCGTGCCGCTGCTGGCGGTGCTCAACTCGGGCATCCGGTCGCTGCTGTCGGAGTCGGACAAGGCCGTCGAGCCCGAGCAGGTGGACGTGCACGAACCGCAGGAGACCGGCCCGCCGGACACCGGCGGCGAACGCGTCGAGGAACTCGACGGCAAGCCCTAGGCCATCTCCACCAGGTTCCGGCCGTACCCCTTCGCGGCGAGCAGCGCGGCGTCGGCGGCCACCAGCAGGTCCGGCAGCTCGTAGCCGTAGCGCTGGGTGGTCGCCACGCCGATGCTCACGGTCAGCCCGGTCAGCAGGTGCTCGCGGCCGTCCGTGCCGACCGTCGTCACCGCCAGGCCCGCCACCGCCAGCCGCACCCGCTGCGCCACGGACCGGGCGATCGCCGGCTCCGCGTCCGGCAGCAGCACCACGAACTCCTCGCCGCCGAACCGCCCGACCAGGTCACCGCGCCGCACCGTCCCGGACAGCAGCAGGGCGATCGCGGACAGCGCCGCGTCCCCGGCCAGGTGCCCGACCTCGTCGTTGACCCGTTTGAAGTGGTCCAGGTCGAGCAGCATCACGGCCATCGGCCGGTTGCGGGCGCGTGCCTTGGACAGCTCGTACCGGGCGCGGCCGTCCCAGTGCACGGCGTTGGCCAGGCCGGTCTTGGCGTCCCGCTGCGCCGACCGCCGCCAGTGCGGCAGTTGGGCCGCGCGTTCCAGCAGCGCCATCGGGGCCGCCGCCATCAGCGCGTGCACGGGGGTTGCCGTCGCGACGAACCCCATCAGCCCGCCGATGCTCACCGCCACGATCCCCAGGACGGCGTCGATCGGTTCGCCCACGACCTCTTCGGCGGGGGCTCGCGGGCTGCGCAGCTTCAGCCCGAGCGCGATGATCCCGGCCCGCACGATCAGCAGCACGGCCGCGCCGAGCACCATCACCAGCAGTTCGCGGTTCGGGCTCATCCAGCCCAGCAGCGCCCGGGTGCCGAACACGGAGATGGCGGTCGCGGACAGGGTGAACACCCAGCGGTGGGACTCGGGGCGCTGCGCCAGCACGCCGTGCAGCGCGGGCCCGAACAGCAGCAGGACCAGCAGGTTGCACGGCAGCGCGATCAGGCCGGCGGTCAGGTAGGTGAGGTGCGCGGCCCACGGGTTGCGCTCGGACTCGCCCATCCGGTGGCTGTAGATCGAGCTGCCGATGATGACCGCGCCGGCGGTGCCCGCGATCGCGCCGAACCGGGCGATGGCCTCGGAGTCGGGTGTGGGCGAGGAAGCTATTACGTAGACGACGACCGCGAGCGCGATCAGGTCGACGGCCAGCCAGTAGGCCAGGGCGGAGCGCCGCAGCGTCCACAGTGGCCAATCGCGCACGTCCACCCCACCCCTCGCGCCAGGAGTCGAATCGCGCGGTGTCCCCCGAGAGTCACACCCAGTAATGCGGGCAAGCCTTCCACACCCGCCGGCCGCGGAACAGACGGCCACCTGGGGGTTAGCTGCGCCACTCCGACACGGCAAAATCACCGGTGAAGGGAGCACACCGTGCACACAGAGCCGGGCCGGACGGGTCCATCGGTGACCGGAGACCCGGTCGCGCACCTCTGGCGGGGAACCGTCGCACTACGGATCGTGACGTTCCTGTTCGCGCTGGGCAACGCCGCGGTCCACCACAGCACGTACGAACGGCCGTGGCTGGCGTGGACCGTGATCGGCGTGATGGCCGCGTGGACGGTGTTCACCAGCGTGGCCTACAGCCGGGAGAGCGGGCGGCGGCCGTGGCTGGTGTCCGCCGACCTGGGGCTGGCGTGCGCGCTGATGGCGCTGTCGCCGCTGATCATGACCGATTTCCAGTTCCTGTCGAACGTCCCGCTGATCACCACCATCTGGGCGTCCGGGCCGCCGGTCGCGGCGGGCGCGCTGGGCGGGTCGGTCGCGGGCGCGATGTCCGGTCTGGTGGTCGGGCTGTTCACCTACCTCAGCCGGGGCGTGCTGAGCGTGGACCTGGTGCGGGACGTCGTGCTGCTGTCCGGCGCGGGCCTGGTGGTGGGCATGGCGTCCACGACGGCGCGCAAGTCGGCCGTGCGGCTGGAGCAGGCGTTGCGCACCGAGGCGGCGACAGCGGAACGCGAGCGTCTCGCGCGGTCCATTCACGACGGTGTCCTCCAGGTGCTGGCGCGGGTGCGCAAGCGCGGGCTGGAACTGGGCGGCGAGGCGGCGGAGCTGGCCGAGATGGCCGGGAGCAGGAGATCGCGCTGCGGTCGCTGGTCGCCGCCGCGCCCACCGAGTCCACTGTGGATGGTGACGCGGACCTGCGGCCGGGGCTGCAACTGCTGGCCACGCCGCGGGTGCAGGTGTCCACTCCGGCCACCCAGGTGATGCTCCCGGCCTCGACGGTGGCCGAGCTGACCGCGGTGGTCCGCGAGGCGCTGTCCAACGTGGACAAGCACGCGGCCGGCGCCAAGGCGTGGGTGCTGCTGGAGGACCTGGGCCCGGAAGTGGTGCTCAGCGTCCGCGACGACGGTCCCGGCATCCCGGAGGGGCGGCTGGCGTCGGCCGAGGCGGAGGGGCGGATGGGCGTGGCGAAGTCCATCCGGGGCCGGGTCGAGGCGCTGCGTGGGACGCTGGAGCTGCAAACAGGCCCGGGGAGGGCACTGAGTGGGAGGTGCGGGTCTACCGATGAACGTGTCCGTGATGGTGGTCGACGACCACCCGATCTGGCGGGACGGGGTCGCGCGCGACCTCGCCGAACGCGGGTTCGACGTGGTCGCCACCGCCGGCGACGCGGCGTCCGCGGTGCGCATCGCCCGCGCCGTGCGGCCGGACGTGGTGCTGATGGACCTCAACCTGGGCGAGTCGACCGGGGTCGAGGCCACCACGATGATCACCGGGTCGCTGACCGGGACGCGGGTCCTGGTGCTGTCCGCCAGCGGCGAGCACGACGACGTCCTGGAGGCGGTGAAGGCGGGCGCGTCGGGCTACCTGGTGAAGTCCGCGTCCGCGGAGGAGCTGGTCGAGGCGGTCAACCGCACCGCCGCCGGCGACGCCGTGTTCACCGCCGGCCTCGCGGGCCTGGTGCTCGGCGAGTACCGCCGCATGGCCGCGACCCCGGACGAGGACAAACCGCAGCTCACCGACCGCGAGACCGAGGTGCTGAGGCTGGTCGCCAAGGGCCTGACCGCCCGCCAGATCGCCAACCGCCTGGTCATCTCGCACCGCACCGTGGAGAACCACGTGCAGTCGACGCTGCGCAAGCTCCAACTGCACAACCGGGTGGAGCTGGCCCGGTACGCCATAGAGCACGGCCTGGACGTCGAGCCGGAGGGGACATGACCGATCCGAGGCAGTGGCGGGTGTCCGACGCCGAGAGGGAACACGTGGTGGGGGTGCTCCAGAAGGCGATCGGGCGCGGCCTGATCACCCTGGACGAGTTCACCGAGCGGGCCGACACGGCGCTGGCCGCCAAGACCCGCGAACAGCTCAACGCCGTGCTGCTGGACCTGAGCGGCGTGGTGCACACCGACCAGGCCCGGGTGGCGGCGACGGTCGAGCCGCTGGAGCTGAAGTCGACCATGTCGTCGGTGCGCCGCAAGGGCCAGTGGACGGTGCCGAAGACCGTCGTGGTGCGCAACCGGATGGGGTCGACCGAGCTGGACTTCCGGGAGGCGTCGATCCTGACCGCGGTGGTCGAGGTGGAGCTGGACGTGCTGGCCGGTTCGGTGAAGCTGGTGCTGCCCGACGACGCCACGGTGAGCACCGAAGGGTGGACCTGGCGGCGTCGTCGCTCAAGGACAAGGTCGGCGGCACCGGCGGCCGTCCGCACTTCGTCCTGCGCGGCCACGTGACCGCGGGCTCGGTCGAGGTCAAGCGCAAGAAGAACTGGCTGCGCAGCGTCTGACGCCCGTCGTGCGGCGGCACCCCGGGCCGGCCAGGATCGGGGTATGCGCTGTCTCGTGACCGGTGCGACCGGGTACCTCGGTGGGCGGCTCGTGCCGCGACTGCTCGACGAGGGCCACGAGGTCCGGTGCCTGGTGCGCGACCCCGGGAAGCTGCGGGACGTGCCGTGGGCAGACCGGGTCGAGGTGGTGCGCGGGGACGTGCTGCGGGACCTCGGGGCCGCCGTCGACGGGGTGGACGTCCTCTACTACCTGGTGCACTCGCTGCACGACCCGCAGTTCGCCGACGCCGACCGGCGGGCCGCCGAGAACACCGCGCGCGCCGCCGAGGCCGCCGGGGTGCGGCGGATCGCCTACCTGGGCGGCCTGCACCCGCCGGACGCCGACCTCTCGCCGCACCTGGCCTCGCGCAAGGAGGTCGGGGACGTCTTCCTCCGCTCGCGCGTGCCCGCCGTGGTGCTCCAGGCGGCCGTGGTGATCGGGTCCGGGTCGGCCAGTTTCGAGATGCTGCGCTACCTCACCGAGCGGCTGCCGGTGATGGTGACGCCCCGGTGGGTGCACAACCGCGTCCAGCCGATCGCCGTGCGGGACGTCTTGCGCTACCTGGTCGGGTGCGTCGACCTGCCGGACGGGATCAACCGGACGTTCGACGTGGGCGGCCCGGACGTCCTGACCTACCTGGACATGATGCTGCGGTACGCGCGGGTCGCCGGGCTGCGGTCGCGGCGGGTGCTGCCGGTGCCGGTGCTGACGCCGAAGCTGTCCGCCCACTGGGTGAACCTGGTGACGCCCGTCCCGCGCTCGATCGCCGCGCCGCTGATCGAGTCGCTGGTCCACGAGGTGGTGTGCCGGGAGCACGACATCGAGGCGCTGGTCCCCGGCCCGACCACCGGGTACGACCAGGCCGTGCGGCTGGCGCTGACGAAGGTCCGGGACGGCGAGGTGGAGACCCGGTGGTCCGGCGCGTCGACCCCCGGTGCGCCGTCCGACCCGCTGCCCAGCGACCCGGACTGGTCGGGCGGCTCCTCCTATGTCGACGTGCGGGAGCGTCGGACGCACGCCTCCCCGGAACGCCTCTGGGCGGTCGTCGAGGGCATCGGCGGCGAGCACGGGTGGTACTCGTTCCCGCTGGCGTGGGCCGTGCGCGGGTGGCTGGACCGGCTGGTCGGCGGGGTCGGGCTGCGGCGCGGGCGGCGGGACGCCAAGCGGCTGCACGTGGGCGAGGCGCTGGACTGGTGGCGGGTGGAGGAGGTCGAGCGCGGGCGGCTGCTGCGGTTGCGGGCGGAGATGCGGGTGCCCGGTCTGGCGTGGCTGGAACTCCGGGTGGCGGCGGCCGACGGGGGCGGGTCCACTTACCGGCAGCGCGCGGTGTTCGTGCCGCGCGGCCTCGCCGGGCACCTCTACTGGTGGCTGGTGTGGCCGTTCCACGGGGTGGTGTTCGGGGGCATGGCCCGCAACATCGCCAGTGAAGCGGAGCTTACAAGCGAGTTCAGAAAGTCCTGATGGACTGCACAAGCGTGACGGGAGCACACTGCCGGCATGAAGGCTCTGGTCAAGGCGACCGCCGGGCCGGGACTGGCGCTGACCGACGTCCCCGACCCGACCCCCGGCTCGAACGACGTGGTCGTCCGGGTGCTGCGCGCCGGCATCTGCGGCACCGACCTGCACATCGACTCGTGGGACGAGTGGGCCGCCCACAACATCCACGCGCCCCTCGTGCTCGGCCACGAGTTCGTCGGCGAGGTCGTCGAGACCGGGTCCGCGGTGACCGGGGTGAAGGTCGGCGACCTGGTCAGCGGCGAGGGCCACCTGGTGTGCGGCACGTGCCGCAACTGCAAGGCGGGCCGCCGGCACCTGTGCGCCAACACGCGCGGCCTCGGCGTGCACAGCGACGGGGCGTTCGCCCAGTACGTGGTGCTGCCCGAGCAGAACGCGTGGGTGCACCGCGCCCCCGTCGACCTGGACGTGGCGGCGATCTTCGACCCGTTCGGCAACGCCGTGCACACCGCGCTGTCCTTCCCGGTCATCGGCGAGGACGTGCTGATCACCGGCGCGGGCCCGATCGGCACCATGGCCGCGGCCGTCGCCAAGCACGCGGGCGCGCGCAACGTCGTGATCACCGACGTCAGCGAGCACCGGCTGGACATCGCCCGCAAGGTCGGCGTCGACCTCGCGCTGGACGTGACCAAGCGGTCCATCGCCGACGCCCAGGCCGAACTCGGCATGACCGAGGGGTTCGACGTCGGCATGGAGATGTCCGGCAAGCCGGTCGCCCTCCAGGACATGATCGGCAACATGGCGCACGGCGGCCGGATCGCCATCCTCGGGCTGCCCGCCGAGGAGTTCGCCGTGGACTGGAGCAGCGTCGTGCTGAAGATGCTGCACATCAAGGGCATCTACGGCCGCGAGATGTTCGAGACCTGGTACTCGATGTCCGTGCTGCTCCAGCGCGGCCTCGACCTCACGCCGGTGATCACGCACCGGTTCGACTACACCGAGCACGCCGAGGCCTTCGCCACCGCCCGCGAGGGCAAGTGCGGCAAGGTCATCCTCGACTGGACGGGAGCCCACTGATGTACGGCGCGATGCGCGACGACCTGCGTTCCGGCCTCGACGAGATCCGCGCGGCGGGCCTGTACAAGGCGGAACGGGTGATCGGCACACCGCAGAACGCGGCCGTGCGGGTCGGCGCGGGTGACGAGGTGCTGAACTTCTGCGCCAACAACTACCTGGGCCTCGCCGACCACCCGACGCTGATCGCGGCGGCCAAGGACGCGCTGGACCGCTGGGGCTTCGGCATGGCGTCCGTGCGGTTCATCTGCGGCACCCAGGAACCGCACAAGGAGCTGGAGAAGCGCCTGTCGGAGTTCCTCGGCACCGAGGACACCATCCTGTACAGCTCGTGCTTCGACGCCAACGGCGGCCTGTTCGAGACGCTGCTCGGCGCGGACGACGCGATCATCTCCGACGAGCTGAACCACGCGTCGATCATCGACGGCGTCCGGCTGTCCAAGGCTCGCCGGTACCGCTACAAGAACCGGGACATGGACGACCTGGAGCGCCGGCTCAAGGACGCTGCGGACGCTCGGTACCGGCTGATCGCCACCGACGGCGTGTTCTCCATGGACGGCTACCTGGCGCCGCTGGACGAGATCTGCGACCTGGCCGACCGGTACGACGCGCTGGTCATGGTGGACGACTCGCACGCCGTGGGCTTCACCGGCCCGACCGGCCGCGGCACGCCCGAGCTGTTCGGGGTGCAGGACCGGGTGGACATCGTCACCGGCACGCTGGGCAAGGCGCTGGGCGGGGCGAGCGGCGGCTACACGTCCGGGCGGGCGGAGATCGTGGAGATGCTGCGCCAGCGCTCGCGGCCCTACCTGTTCTCCAACTCGCTGGCCCCGTCGATCACCGCCGCCGCGATCGCCACGCTGGACCTGCTCAGCTCGTCCGGCGAACTGCTGGCGCGGCTGCGCGCGAACACCGCGCTGTTCCGGTCGCGGATGACCGAGGCGGGCTTCGACCTGCTGCCCGGCGAGCACCCGATCATCCCGGTGATGATCGGCGACGCGGCGGAGGCGTCCCGGATGGCCGACCTGCTGCTGGAGCAGGGCATCTACGTGATCGGCTTCTCCTACCCGGTGGTGCCGCACGGCAAGGCCCGCATCCGGACGCAGATGTCGGCCGCGCACTCGACCGACGACGTGAACCGGGCCGTGGACGCCTTCATCGCCGCGCGCGAGGTCATGCGGCAGACGGCGTGACCCGGTGACGACAATGTCCGGGTGATCGATCCCCGACGGCTGCGCGTGCTGCGGGCGCTCGCCGACCACGGCACGGTGACGGCGGCGGCGCAGGCGTTGCACCTGACGCCGTCCGCCGTCTCGCAGCAGTTGGCCGCCCTGGAGTCCGAGGTCGGGCAGGAGCTGCTGCGCCGGCGTGGTCGGCGGGTGTCGCTGACGTCCGCGGGTGAGCTGCTGGTGGGGCACGCGAACGCGGTCGCCGCCGAGTTGGAGCGGGCCCAGGCGACGCTGGCCGGGCTGTCGTCCGGGGCCGCGGGTCGGGTCGAGGTGGGCAGCTTCGCGTCGGCGATCACGCAGGTCGTGGCGCCGGCGCTGGCCCGGCTGCGGGTGTCCGCGCCGGGCGTGGTGGTGCGGGTGCGGGACGTGGAGGGGCACGCGAGCGTGCCGCTGCTGCTGGACGGCGAGATCGACCTGGCGATCACCGAGGAGTACCGGCCGCGCCGCGACGACGGCCGGCTGACCCGGTTCCCGCTGTACACCGAGCCGTTCGACGTGGTCCTGCCGCCGTCGCACCCGCTGGCCGGACGACCGTCGGTGGACTTGAGGGAACTCGCGGAGGACGACTGGGTGGCGACGCTGCCCGGCAACCCGGTGCGGGACGTGGTGGAGCTGGCGTGCGGCGACGCCGGGTTCGCGCCCCGGATCGTGCACACGTCCGACGACTTCAGCGCGGTCGGGGCGCTGGTCCGGGCCGGGGCGGGCGTGGCGCTGGTGCCGCGGCACGCCCTGCCCGGCATCCCGGTCCGGGGCACCGCGCCGCTGCGCCGGGTGTTCGCGGCGGTCCGCAAGGGCAGCGAGGACCACCCCCTGATCAGAGCGGTCCTCGACGCGGCCCGCGGCTGACCGGCCCCTCGACCACCACGCGCCGCCGGAGGCGGCGCAATTCAGTGCGGCGCGCGGGCGGCTAGCTTGGCGGAGGCCGGGTCGTGGGCGCCGAGAGCGCCGCGCGCTGCCAGTTGGCACAGGTCGAAGCTGGTGGACGCGAGCTTCGCGCCGACGCCGGTGAGCGCCGTGTGGTTCATGGACAGGCTGGTCACGCCCATGCCGGTGAGCACGCACGCCAGCAGCGGGTCGGCCGCCGCCTCGCCGCACACGCCGACCGACTTGCCCAGCTCGGTGCCCGCGTCGCCGACCAGCTTGACCAGGCGCAGCAGGGCGGGCTGCCACGGGTCGTTCAACGCGGCCACCGCGCCCACCTGGCGGTCGGCGGCGAAGGTGTACTGCGCGAGGTCGTTGGTGCCCAGGGACACGAAGTCGACCACGGCCAGGATCTCGCGGGCGACCAGCGCCGCGGCCGGGATCTCGATCATCACGCCGGCCCGCTCGATGCCGGCCTTGCGGGCGCGTTCGACGAACCACGCGGCCTCGGCGGCGGTCGCGACCATCGGCGCCATCACCGACACGTCCGCGCCGCTGTCCTTGGCGGCCAGCGCGATGGCCTCCAGCTGGCGGTCCAGCACGTCGGGCCGGTCGAACGCGACGCGCAGGCCGCGCACGCCCAGCGCCGGGTTCGGCTCGGGGTCGGGTTCGAGGAACGCGAGGGGCTTGTCCGCGCCGGCGTCCAGGGTGCGGACGACGACCGGCTTGCCGGTGAACGGCGCGAGCACGGCGGCGTAGGCCTTGCGCTGGTCCTCGACGGTGGGCTCCTGCGTCGAGGACAGGAAGCAGAACTCGGTGCGGAACAGGCCCACGCCCTCCGCGCCGGCGGCTGCGGCGGCGACCGCGTCGGCGGGGGAGCCCACGTTGCCCAGGACCTTCACCCGGTGCCCGTCGCGCAGCACGCCCACGCCGTTCCACTCGGCCTTGCCCGCGACGTGCGCGGCGCGGACCGTGCCGTCGGACGCCTGCACCACGCCGGTGTCACCGTCCACGAGCAGCGCGGCGGCATCGGAGGCGAGGATGCCGCGGCACGCGACCACGGCCGGGATGCCCAGCGAGCGCGCGAGGATCGCGGTGTGCGAGGTGGGGCCGCCCTCCTCGGTGACCAGGGCGAGGACCTTGGCCGGGTCGAGGCCGGCGGTGTCGGCGGGGGCGAGGTCGCGGGCGACCAGGACGCTCGGCGAGGCCAGGTCGGGCACGCCCGGCGGGGCGACGCCGAGGAGTTCGGCGACCAGGCGGTCGCGGACGTCCTGCACGTCGCGGGCGCGTTCGGCCATGTACCCGCCGGCGGCTTCGAGCGCGGTGATGAACCCGGCGGCGGCCTGGTGGACGGCGCGCGCGGCGGGCAGTTGGCGTTCGGTGACGAGCTTCTCCGCCTGGCCGAGGAGGGCCGGGTCGGCGGCCATCGCGGCGGTGGTCTCCAGGACGGCCTTGGCGTCACCGGTCGCCTGGGCGGCGCGGGCGAAGAGCCGTTCGGCGACGACGTCCGCGGCGGGCCGGATGCGCGCCGCCTCGGCTGTCGGGTCGGCCGGAACCGGCTCGGCCGGTGGCTCCCCCAGGGGTTCGGCCACCCGCACCACGGGCCCGGAGGCTCGACCGGAACTGACACCGACACCGCTCAGCCGCGCGCTCGACATGGTCTAGACCATACCCTTCGGGTAGCAGGGACGTGAACCAGCCAACGCCACTACCGGCGAGTCCGCTACCGCAGGAAACGCAGTCTTAACCGGTTGCGATCAACTGCCGCACGTCGGCGGCGGGTCGGACGTCGCCGAAACGCGGGACGACCCCACGGCGGGGCAGCGCCGTGGGGTCGTGGGGTGCGCCGGTGCGGTCCGCGTGGGAGGTGGGGCGGACGGCGTGGCGCGGGATTGTCGTGGCGGCGTGGCAAGATCGGCATCGGGGGCGCTGAAGCCCCGGTGTCGTACCCCTCTGGGAGAATGGAAGTCGGGGGCTGCTCAGAACGGGACGCCGCAGCGCAGCACGACGTTGGCGTACGGGGTCGCCTCGCCGGTCCGCACCACCAGCCGCGCGCCCGCCGTCCTCGCCTTCAGGTCGTCGTGGCTGATCCGGTCGATGAGCGGCAGCCGCTCCGCCAGGGCCCGGGCGCACGTCGGGTTGCGGTCGTCGATCTCCGTCGCCACCACGGCGCGCTCGACCACCAGCTCCGCCAGCAGCCCGTCCACCACCTGCAGGAACGTCGGCACGCCGAACGTGAACGCCAGGTCCACCACCGCCGGACCCGGCGGGATCGGCAGACCGCAGTCCGCCACCACCACCTCGTCCGTGTGACCCAGGCGCGCCAGTTCCGCGTTCAGCTCCGCGTGCAGGATGCCCGTCCGCTTCACCCGAGCACCTCGGCCGGCCGCGGGTAGGACGGTTGCGCGCCCGCCCTGGTCACCGACGTCGCGGCCACCCGGGCGGCGAACCGCGCGGCCTCCACCAGGGAGTCCCCGCGGGACAGTCCGAAGGCGAGGGCGCCGGCGAAGGCGTCGCCGGCACCGGTCGTGTCGACCACGTCCACCGCGGGCGCAGCAACCTCGACAACCCCGTCCGAGGTCACCACAGCCGCACCCCGCCCACCGAGCGTCACCACGGCCGACCGCGGCCCCAACGACAACAGCCCCTCGAACGAGTCCGCCAACGCCAGCGCCTCGTGCTCGTTCACGATCAACGGGTCGAGCAACGCCATCGCGTCCGCCGACACCGCGGCCACCGGCGACAGGTTGAGCACGCAACGCACCCCGTGCCGCGCGGCGACCGAAAGCGCGTGCTCCACAGTGGACAGCGGCACCTCAAGGGAACACACCAGGACCGAAACCCCGTCCCACACCAGGGCGTCCACATCGGACGGTGAAACGTCCGAGTTCGCCCCCGGCGCCACGACGATGGAGTTCTCCCCGTCCGGCGTCACCGTGATGTACGCGAGCCCGGTCGGCCGGTCCGAGGTGCGCACCGATTCCACGCGCACCCCGGCCGACACCAGCGACTCCCGCAGCAGCGAGCCGTACTGGTCCGCGCCCACGGCACCCACCAGCGCGACGTCGCACCCGAGCCGCCCGGCGGCGACGGCCGTGTTGGCGCCCTTGCCGCCCGGCATCACCACCGTGTCACCGCCCAGGACCGTCTCGCCGCCCGCCGGACGGCGGTCCACCGCCACGACGAGGTCCGCGTTGGCCGAGCCCAGCACCAGTACGCCCACTGCTCAACTCACTTCTTGAACTCGGCGACGTTCTTCTTGGTCACGACCTTCACCTCGACGTCGACGACCTCCTGGACCGTCTCGCCGCGCGCCGCCTTCACCGCCTGCTCGACGGCCTTGCGCCCGAGCACGTCGGGCTGCTGCGCGATCGTCGCGGCCATTGTGCCGTCCTCGACCGCCTTCAGGCCGTCCGGCGTGCCGTCGAACCCGACCACGGCGACCTCCTTGCCCGCCCGGTCGCCCAGCGCCTTGATGGCGCCCAGCGCCATCTCGTCGTTGTCCGCGAACACGCCCTTGATGCCCGGGTTGGCCTGGAGCAGGTTCGTCATCACGTCCAGGCCCTTGGCGCGGTTGAAGTCCGCGGGCTGGCTCGCCACGACCTTGATGCCACCGGAGTTGAGCCCCTGCTCGAAGCCCTGGCCGCGGTCGCGGGCGGCCGACGCGCCGGGGATGCCCTGCAGGTGCACGACGTCACCGCTGACCGCGCGGCCCAGCTCGATCGCCGCCAGGGTGCCGCCCTGGACGTTGTCGGAGGCGACCTCGGACACGACCTTGCCCTGGTCCACCGACCGGTCCACCGCGACCAGCGGGATGTTCGCGTTCTCGGCGGCCTTCGCGGCGGGCGCGGCCTGCTTGGAGTCGACCGGGTTGATGATGATGGCCTTGACGCCCTGGGTGGTGAACGTCTGCACCTGGTTGATCTGGTTGGTCGCGTCGTTCTGCGCGTCCACCACGGTCAGCTTGACGCCCAGCTCGGCGGCGGCCTTCTCGGCGCCTTCCTTGAGCGCCACGAAGTACGGGTTGTCCAGGGTGGAGATCGCCAGGCCGACGGTGATCTCGTCACCGCCACCTGCCGACGCCCCCGAACCGCACGCGGTCAGCGCCGCGAGGGCGACGGCCGACAGCGCGGCGACACCGCGGAACTTCATCTTGGTCATTCCTTTCATCGGGTACGGCGGCGAAGCGTGTCGAGCAGGACGGCCAGCGCGATCACCGCGCCGATCACGACCTGCTGCCAGAACGGGGACACCTGCAACTGGTTGAGTCCGTTGCGCAGCACGGCCAGCACGAGCGCGCCGACCAGCGTGCCGGTGGCACGGCCGACGCCGCCCGACAGCGACGCGCCGCCGATCACCACGGCCGCGATCGCGTCCAGCTCGTAGCCCACGGCGGCCTGCGGCCCGGCGGAGGACAGCCGGCCGGCCAGCAGCATCCCGGCGACGGCCGCGAACAGGCCGGACAGCGCGTAGATGACGAGCTTCTGCCGGCGCACGTCGATGCCGGACAGCCGCGCGGCCTCCTCGTTGCCGCCGATGGCGTACATGGCGCGGCCGGAGTACGTGCGGGACAGCAGGAAACCGGTGATCCCGAAGAACACCAGCATCACCAGCAGCGGCACCGGCAGGTACGGGGTGAGGTTCGACCCGAGGAAGCTCACGACGTCGGGCGTGGCGGTCGGGCTGCCCTGCGACACCACCAGGGTCAGGCCGCGGGCGACGCTGAGCATGGCCAGGGTCGCGATGAACGCGGGCAGCTTCCCGTAGGACACCAGCGCGCCGTTGACCAGGCCCGCGACCACGCCGGTGGCCAGGCCGAGCAGCAGCGCCACCGGTCCGGGCAGGCCCGCCTCGGCCGACGACCACGCGCCGACCATCGCCGACAGCGCCGCGACGCTGCCCACGGACAGGTCGATGCCGCCGGACACGATGACGAACGTCGACCCGAACGCGAGCACCGCGACCACGGCCGCCTGCACGCCCACGTTGAGCAGGTTCTGGGTGGTCAGGAACGACGGCGCGAGCAGCGACAGGGCCACCACCAGCACCAGCAGACCCGCGAGCGCGCCGTTGTCCGACAGCACCTTGACGTTCTTGCGACTGGCCACCGTTGTCATGCCGGGAACTCCTGAACCGCCAACGCCATCACCTTGTCCTGGGTCGTGCCGCCGGGCAGTTCGCCCGCGACGCGGCCGTGCGCCATCACGACGACCCGGTCGCTCATCCCGATCACCTCGGGCAGGTCGGAGGACACCAGCACGACCGCGCGCCCGGCCGCCGTCATCCGGTTGACCAGCTCGTAGATCTCGACCTTCGCGCCCACGTCCACGCCGCGGGTCGGCTCGTCGAGCACCAGCACGTGCGGGTCGGCCAGCAGCCACTTGCCGATGACGACCTTCTGCTGGTTGCCGCCGGACAGCTCGCGCACCTGCTGCCCCAGCCCGGACGCCTTGACCCGCAACGACTTCGCCATCTCGGCGGCCCGGTCGCGCTGGCCGCGCCGGTCCACCAGGCCCGCCCGGGTGCTCGCCTTCATGGTGACCAGGCCGAGGTTGTCCGCGACGGTCGAGGTCAGCACCAGGCCCTGGCCCTTGCGGTCCTCGGGGACCAGGCCGAGCCCGGCGCGCACCGCGGCCTGCACGTCGTGCCGGGGCACCTTCCGCCCGGCGACCTCGACGGTGCCGGAGTCGTAGGGGTCGACGCCGAACGCGGCGCGCACCACCTCGGTCCGGCCCGCGCCGACCAGGCCCGCGACCCCGACGACCTCGCCCGCGCGGACGTGGAAGGACACGTCCTGAAACGCGCCGCGCCGGGTCAGGCCCTCGACCTTGAACAGCACTTCGCCGGGTTCGGGGCGGCGGCGCGGGTACTGCTCGTCGATGGTGCGGCCGACCATCAGTTCGATCATGTGCTCGACGGTGGCCGTGCCGGGGAGGGTGCCGACGCTGCGGCCGTCGCGCAGGACGGTGATCCGGTCGGCGACGCGGCGGATCTCGTCGAGGTGGTGGGTGATGAACACCAGGCCGACGCCCTGCGCGCGCAGCTCGGACATGATGTCGAGCAGGCGGTCGGTCTCGGTGTCGGTGAGCACGGCGGTCGGCTCGTCCAGGACCAGGAGCTGGGCGTTCAGGCTCAGCGCGCGGGCGATCTCGACCATCTGCTGCCCGGCGATGCCCAGGCGCCCGACCGGCGTGCTCGGGTCGACGTCGAGGCCGACGCGGTCCAGGAGCGCTTTGGCGTCGTGTCGCATTCGCGCTTTGTCGACAATTCCGAAGCGGCGGGGCGGGCGGCCGAGGAACAGGTTCTCGGCGACCGACAGCTGGGGGACCAGGGTGAGTTCCTGGTGGATCACGGCCAGGCTGCCGGTGCGCTCGACCGTCCCGGTGTCCGGCGCGTGCACCCCGGCGAGGACCTTGACCAGCGTGGACTTGCCCGCGCCGTTCTCGCCGAGCAGGACGTGCACCTCGCCGGGGCGGACGTCGAAGTCCACGCCGTCCAGCGCGCGCACGCCGGTGAAGCTCTTGCCGATGTTCCGCGCCTCAAGCAGCACCGGTCGCCTCCCCGCAGGAACCCCGCACCACCAGGCGCGCGGTGAGCTGGACGTCGGCCGGCTGTTCGCCCGCGACCAGCGCCAGCAGGCTGCGCGCGGCGGCGTGGCCCATTTCGACGGTGGGCTGGGCGATGACCGTGATCGGCGGGTCGAGCAGCGGGAACCACGGCTGGTCGTCGTAGACGGCCAGGCCCACGTCGGCGGGCACGGTCAGGCCGCGGCGGCGGAGTTCTTCGAGGGCGCCCAGGCCCATCAGGTTGTCCATCGCGACCAGCGCGGTGGGGCGGTCCGGCGCGTCGAGGAGTTCGGCCGCGGCGCGGGCGCCGCTGTCCCGGCGGAAGTCGCCGTGCACGACCCGCAGGTCCAGGCCGCCGCGCGCGAACTGCTCCAGGCGCTCCCGGCCGGTGCTGGTGTCGGGGGGACCGGCGATCACGCCGACCGTCCGATGACCTGCGGTTTTGAGCGCCTCGGACAGGTCGGCGAGCGCTTGCGCACCGTCCGCGCGGACCACCGGGCAGGACGCGTCGGGGACCGTGCGGTCCAGCAGGACCAGCGGGACGCCCCGCTCCTCGACCTCCGCGAGCCACGACGGGTCGTCGGTCGCCGGGCACACCAGGAGGCCGTCGACGCGGCGGTCCAGCAACGTGCGGACGTAGGTGAGGAGTTGGTCGGCGGACTCGTCGGCGTTCGCGACGATCACGCAGTAGCCGTGCGCCCGGGCCTCCTCCTCGACCGCGCGGGCGATCTCGGCGAAGAACGGGTTGACCAGGTCGCTGATCACCAGGCCGAGGGTCTTGGTCGAGGTGGTGCGCAGGGAGCGGGCCAGCGCGTTGGGGCGGTAGCCGAGTTCTTCGACGGCGGCGAGGACGCGGGTGCGGGTCTCGGGCGTCGGGGCGGCGTGGCCGTTGAGGACGCGGGAGACGGTCGCGGTCGAGACGCCGGCGTGCTGCGCGACGTCCTTGATCGTGGTCACGCTCCGCACCCCCTCGATCACGTGGTATCGATTACAGGGCGGTAGTTAATCGGTTACACGGGGGCCTTGTCAAGTTTCTCGATTCAGCGGCGTGACCTGTTCGGTACGCGGGAGTGAGTAGAGGTACGGATTCGGATGCGCGCGCGGGGCGCGACCCTGGTCACATGACCGGACCGGACCCCCTGATACGGCTGGCGGACGAACTCGCCCACCTCGGCAGGCGGTTGGAAGCGGTGGGCGCCGAACTCCGCAACACCACCCTCGCCGCCCACACCCAGCCGACCGCGCCCGCCCAGCAGTCGGCACCCCAGCCCGCAGCACCCCAACCCGCAGCAGCCCAGCCCGCAGCAGCCCAGCCCGCAGCAGCCCAGCCCGCAGCAGCCCAGCCGGCAGCAGCCCAGCCCGCAGCAGCCCAGCCCGCAGCAGCCCAACCCGCAGCAGCCCAGCCGGCACCCGCCGAGCCGCAGCCGCACTGGCCGGGATGGAGCACGCCCGCCACCCCACCGGTCGCCGCCACACCGCAGACGCCGACCGCCTCGCCACAGGTGCCGCCGGTCGCCTCGCCGCACATGCAGCCAGCGGTGCCGCAGGTCGCCGCGTCGGCCGCGTCGCGGGTCCCGCCGGTTCCCGGGTCGGCCGCGCCGCACGTCCCGCTGCCGGCCGCACCGCCCCCGCCGACGCCGTGGCCCGGCCAGCCGATGCCGTACATGCCGCCGGTCCCGCCGCGCCCCTCCCTGTTCGACCGGCTCAGCCAACCCGGCGCGGGCAGCAAACTGCTCGCCTGGGTCGGCGGCGCGGTGACACTCCTGGGCGTCGTCCTCCTCCTCGTCCTCGCCGTGCAGCGCGGCTACCTCGGCCCCGTCCCGCGCGTGATCGGCGGCGCGCTCCTGGGCGCGGCCCTGGTCACCATCGCCCTCCGCCTGCACCGCAGCGAGCACTCCCGGACCGGCGCGTTCGCCGTCGCCGCCACCGGGTTCGCCGTCCTCTACCTGGACGTCGTCGCCGCCACCTCGATCTACGACTACCTCCCCGAAGGCGGCGGTCTGGCCGCCGGACTCCTCATCGCCGCCAGTGGCCTGCTGCTCGCCATGCGCTGGGACTCCGCCCTCTTCGCGGCGGGCGTGGTGGGTGCCTGCGCGGTCTGCGCGCCGGTCCTGACCGACGGCTTCACCCCGCTGCTGGTCGGGTTCCTGCTGGTCCTGAAGATCGCCGCCAGTCCCGTGCACCTGCGCAAGGACTGGCCGTCGCTGGCCGTCACGGCGGGCGTCCCGCCGCTGCTGGCCACCCTCCTGGTCATCGGGCACACCCGCGACCCCCGCACCCTCGCCGGACTCGCCCTGCTGGCCGCGCTGGTCGGCGTGGCGGCGGCCGTCGTCACGGTCCGGGTCCGGCCGGACGACGTGACCGCGCTCGGCCTGGCCGTCGGCTCGCCCCTCCCCGCCCTGCTCACGACCGCCGTCCTCGACAAGACCTGGGGCGCCGGGCTCGCCGGGGTGATCGCGGTCGTCATGCTCGGCCTGTGGGTGGTCGGTCGGCGGGCCCTGCCCTCCGCGTTCACCGCCGGGGTCGGCGCGGTCGGCGTGCTGGCGCTGTTCGTCTCGACCACCCTCGCGCTGGACGGCAGTGCCCGCGCCGGCGTCGTGCTCGGCGAAGCCCTGGTGCTGGCCGTCCTCGCCGAACGGCTGCGGTCCCGCGGGTCGCTGCTCGGCTCGACCGCGTTCGCCGGCATCGGCCTGGTGATGACGCTCGCCGACGCCGTCCGACCGGACCTGCTGCTGGCACCGCCGTGGCGCGCGATCCCGCCGGGCGACCTGGTGACCGGGCTGCTCGCGGCGCTGGTCCTGGCGCTGACCGCGATCGCGCTGCCCCGCGCGGCCGTGCGGCTCGGCGTCCTCGACCGGCACCCGCTGCCGTGGGTCACGACCGGGCTGGTCGTCCTCTACGGGACGGCCGGGGTCGTGCTGTGCTCCGCGCTGCTGGTGTCGCAGGACGAGGCCGGGTTCCTGTTCGGTCACTCGGTCGTGACGGTCTCCTGGACGGTGGCCGCGCTGGTGCTGCTGGTGCGGGGCATCGACGTGCGGTCGCTGCGGGTCGCGGGCCTGGTGCTGGTCGGCTCGGCGGTGGTCAAGCTGCTGCTGTTCGACCTGGCCGCGCTGGACGGCATCGCCCGCGTCCTTGCGTTCATCGGCGCAGGGCTGGTGCTCCTGACGGCGGGCACCCGCTACGCCAAGTTGGTGGCCGCGCGACGAATTTCCGCGAATTAGGTCAGGTCGGGATCCAAAACGCGGCGCCGTGCGTCAACCTGGTGTAGTTCTACGTCGTCGGGGAACGACCACCGGTGCAGCGCACCGGCAGGGGTCCGGCGTCGGTCGTTTCGCCCCCCGAGCGACCGGCGCCGGGCACACCATCGCCGCGTGCTGCCGCCCGCCCCGCCGTCGCGGGCGGCAGTTCACTCGCTCCGGCATGAAAATCACCCGTCGGTAGGACTGGACTGGATCGGCGCGGGCGGCAGGTGCTCCCATTCGCGCATGGTCCGACGACGAGTCGCCCTCTCGTGCGCGGCGCTGCTCGTCGCCACGGCGCTCGTCCCGGCCTTCGGCGAACGCCCCCAGCAGGCCGTGGTCACCGCCGCCGGCGTGCCGGTCCCGCTCGCCTACGTGCTCTCCCGCAACGGCCAGGTCCAGGTCCTCGACACCGCCGCCGGCCAGGTCCGCACCGAGGTCGACACCGGCGCGTGGACCACCGGCGCGGCGGTCGCCCCGGACGGCACCCGGGTCTACGTCGTCAACGGCTACGCGGGGGTCATCACCGCCGTCGACCCGCTCGTCGGCAAGGTCGCCGGCCGCATCCACACCGGCGCCCAACTCGCCCGCGCCGCGCTGCACCCGAACGGCGAACGCCTGTACGTCACCGGCAGCGGCGTCGTGGCCGTCGTCGACACCCGCGAGTTCCACCTGGTCGCCGCGGTCCGGGTGGGCCGGCAGCCGCAGGGCATCGCGGTCGCACCGAACGGCGACCTGGTCTTCGTCGCCAACTCCCAGGACGGCACGGTCACCGTGATGGACACGAAGTCGTCGTCCCCGGTCGCCACGATCCCCGTCGGCGGCCTCCCGCAGAACGTGGCCGTGAGCCCGGACGGGAGCGCGGTGTACGTCAGCTCCCTGGAGGTCTCCGACCGCACCGGCAAGGTCACCCTGATCGACCCGCAGACGAACCGCGTGCGCTGGCAGCAGAAAGTGGGCCGGGGCGCGGGCAGCGTCGCCGTGACCCCCGACGGCGAACGGGTCTACGTCGCCCTGGACGGCGAGATCGCCATCCTGGACACCAACACCTACGCGGTCACCCGCGTCCGCCACGACGTCCGCAGCCTCGCCATCCCGCCGGGCGACCACCGGGTCTTCCTGGCCTGCGGCAGGACGACCGCCGTCCTGGACAGCACCGACAACACGGTCCTCACGACCTACCACCACAGCGTCCCGTTCCACGACAACGGCCGGGGTTTCGACGCCACCGCGGTGGTTTTCGCCCACCACCGCTGAAAGGCCCCCGAACACGAAGTCCGGAGGCCTTTCAGCGCAACAAAACTAGACCCGCGCGGGAACCCGCTCGTCCTCCACCGGCGGCGCCTCCTCGTGGATGGCCATCCGCTCCTGGATGCGCTTCAACGGCCCGGGCGCCCACCAAGCCGCCCCGCCCAACAGCTTCAGCACCGCCGGCACCAGGAGCATCCGCACCACCGTGGCGTCCAGCGCCAGCGCCAGGATCATCCCCACCCCGACGAACCGCATCATCGCGATCTGCGAGAACGCGAACGCCCCGGTCACCACGATCAGCAGCAGCGCCGCCGCCGTGATCACCCGACCGGTCTTGGCCAGACCCGTCGCCACCGCCTCCTCCGTGGACTCACCGCGCCCACGGGCCTCGACCATGCGGGACATGAGGAACACCTCGTAGTCCGTGGACAGCCCGAACACCATGGCCGCCATCAGCACCACGATCCCCGACTCCAGCGGCCCCGGCGTGACCCCCAGCAGCGAAGCGCCGTGGCCCTCCTGGAACACCAGCACCAGCACGCCGAACGTCGCCGACAGCGACAACGTGCTGACCACGACCGCCTTGATCGGCAGCAGGATCGACCCGAACGCCAGGAACATCAGCAGGAACGTGGCGCCGACCAGCATCAGCACCATCCACGGCAGCTCGGCGCGCACCGCGTCCAGGCTGTCCGACACCACCGCCGTGTTGCCGCCGACCAGGACTTCGGCACCCGGCCCGTCCAGCGCCCGGACGTCCTTCATCGCCTGCTTGGCCTCGTCGGACAGCTGGTCCACGTCCAGGCCGGCGTTGACCAGCCACACCCCGTTCTTCGGCTCGGCCGCGATGACGGCCTCGCCGACACCGGGCACCGCGCCGACCCGGGTCGCGAACGCCTGCACGTCCGCCGGCGCCGGGTCGCCGGTGATCACGATCTTGATGCTCCCCGAGGCCAGCCCGGGGAAGTCGTTGTTGATCGACTCGGCGGCGACGCGCACCGCGTTGCCCTCGGGCAGCACCTTCTCGGTGACCTGCCCGAACTTCACGCCGAGGAACGGCGCGCCCAGCGCCACCAGCACCGCGACGATCGGCAGCGCGAACAGCACCGGCCGCTTCATCACCACGCCGGCGAGCTTGCGCCAGCCCCGCTCGGACGGCTCGCCCTTCTTGCGCCACGGCATGGCCAGCTTGTCCACGCGGTGGCCGAGGATGCCCAGCAGCGCGGGCAGCAGGGTCAGCGACACGACCATCGCGATCGCCACCGCGGACATGCCGCCGTAGCTGAGCGACTTGAGGAAGCCGTGCGGGAACAGCAGCAGCCCGGACAGCGCGATGACCAGCAGCGTCGCCGAGAACACGACCGTGCGGCCGGCGGACATGACGGTCCGCTTCACCGCTTGCTCGGGGGTGCGGCCGGCGGCCATCTCCTCGCGGAACCGGCCGACGATGAACAGGCCGTAGTCGATGGCCATGCCCAGGCCGAGCAGGCTGGCGACGTTGACCGCGAACGAGTTGACCTCGGCGCCCAGCGAGATCGCGTGCAGCACGCCCAGCGACCCCATGATCGCCAGCCCGCCGACCAGCACCGGCAGCGACGCGGCGACCAGGCCGCCGAAGATGACGATGAGCAGGAGCAGCACGATCGGCAGCGACACGGCCTCGGCGGTGGCCAGGTCCGACGACGACATGTCGTTGATGGCCTTCTGGGTCGGGATGAACCCGCCCACGACCTCGCTGACCCCGTCGACGTGCAGCTGGTCCTTGATCTGCTCGTACTGCTTGACGTGCGTGTTGGAGTCACTGCCGCGCAGCGTGATGGCCACCAGCGACTTGCCCGCCTCGACCGACGGGAACGGGTCCTGCACGGTCAGGACGGCGTCGGACGGCAGGCCGGACAGCTGGTTGTCGATCTTCTGCAGCAGGGCCGGGTCGACGGTGTCGTACACGACGACCACGTCACCGCCGGTGCGGCCGAACGCCTGCTCCGCGACCTTGTTGGCGCGCGCCGACTCGCTGTCCGGGGCGTCGTAACCGCCCTGGCTCAGCTTGTCGAAGACCCCCAGACCCCACACGCCGCCCGCGACGGCCAGCACCACCGTCGCGATCAACACCACCCATCGGCGGCGGTACGCCAGCGATCCCCACTTCGCGAACAAAGCGTCCTCCCAGGCTGATGCGTTACGGTGGCGTGAATGGCGTGAACTTCGTAAACACCGTTCACTGAAATCTCCGCCCGACCGTACGCCCGGTGAACACCGTTTACAACCCGATGGGGTGACATATGACCGAGGCCACGCGCCGCGAACGGCTCCGGGCCGAGACGGAGCGCGACATTCGAAGGCAAGCCCGTGCCCTGTTGGTGTCGCATGGTCGTGATGCTGTCACCCTTCGTGCCATCGCCCGGGAACTCGGTATCACCGCACCCGCCCTGTACAGGTACTACGACTCGCGCGAGGACCTGCTCCGCCGGCTCGCCGACGACATCTGCACCGACCTCGCCGTCGAACTGGACGCCGACCTCGCGGTGATCGCGACCGACGACGTCGCCGCGCAGGTCTACGCCGTGTGCCGGGGCTTCCGGAGGTGGGCGCTGGCCCACCCGCAGGAGTTCGCGCTGGTGTTCGCCAGCACCGAGGGCACCCTCGGCGTGTGCACCCCCGACCAGCGCGAACAGGTCGGCGACCAGTTCGGCCGGATCTTCCTGGAGGTCGCGGGCCGGCTCATCGCCAGCCACCCGGCGCCCACGCCACCGCACACCGACGTGCCGGAGAGCCTGCACGCCGACCTGGAGGCCTTCCGCCAGATCCTGCTCGACACCGTCGCCGCGCAGGGCGTGCCGGTGGACCCCGAGGTGCTGCCGCTGACCGCCGTCTACCACATCACGCAGTCGTGGGTCCGCCTCTACGGCCACGTCGCGCTGGAGGTGTTCGGCCGCTTCCCGTTCGCCATCGGCAACCACGAGCCGATGTTCGACTCGATGCTGCGCGAGATCCTGGCCGAGATGGGCTTCACCGACTGACCCGCAGACACGAAGAAGGGGCCGCTCCCCGTTGTCGGAGAGCGGCCCCTTCCGGTTGCTACAGCACCACGTTGACCAGGCGGCCCGGCACGACGATCACCTTGCGCGGCTCGCCGCCGGCGACCAGCTCGGCCACCTTCGGGTCGGCCAGCGCGGCGGCCTTCACCTCGTCCTGCCCGGCCGACGCGGGCACGACCACGCGGGCCTTCACCTTGCCGTTGACCTGGATCGGGTACTCGACGGTGTCCTCGACCAGGTACTTCTCGTCGGCCACCGGGAACGGCCCGTGCGCCAGCGACTCGCCGTGGCCCAGGCGCGCCCACAGCTCCTCGGCCACGTGCGGGCACAGCGGGGCCAGCAGCAGCACCAGCGGTTCGGCGATCGCGCGCGGCGCGCCGCCCGGGTGGTGCTTGGTCACGTGGTTGTTCAGCTCGATCAGCTTCGCGCCCGCCGTGTTGTAACGCAGGTTCGCGTAGTCCTCGCGCACGCCCGCGACCGTCTTGTGCAGCAGCCGCAGCGCTTCCTCGGTCGGCTCCTCGTCGGTGACCCGCAGCGCGCCGGTCTCCTCGTCGACCAGGTTGCGCCACAGGCGCTGCAGGAACCGCTGCGCGCCGACGACGTCCTTGGTCGCCCACGGGCGCGACACGTCCATCGGGCCCATCGACATCTCGTACAGCCGGAACGTGTCCGCGCCGTACCGGTCGCACATGTCGTCCGGCGTGACGACGTTCTTCAGGCTCTTGCCCATCTTGCCGTACTCGCGCTTGACCTCTTCGCCCTCGAAGAAGTACTTGCCGTCGCGCTCCTCCACCTGCTCGGCGGGCACGTACACGCCGCGCGCGTCGGTGTAGGCGTACGCCTCGATGTAGCCCTGGTTGAACAGCCGCCGGTACGGCTCGTCGCCGGACACGTGGCCCAGGTCGAACAGCACCTTCTGCCAGAACCGCGCGTACAGCAGGTGCAGCACCGCGTGCTCCACGCCGCCGATGTACAGGTCGACGCCGCCCGGGTCGTTCGCGCCGTGGTCCTCGGTGCGCGGGCCCAGCCAGTAGCGCTCGTTCTCGGCGTTGACGAACCGGCTGTCCTCGGTCGGGTCCACGTACCGCAGCTGGTACCAGCAGGAACCGGCCCAGTTCGGCATGGTGTTGGTCTCGCGCCGGTACTTGCGGCGCCCGTCGCCCAGGTCCAGCTCGACCTCGACCCACTCCTCCGCGCGCGACAGCGGCGGCGACGGCTCGGAGTTCGCGTCGTCCGGCTCGAACGTCCGCGGCGAGTAGTCGTCCACGTCGGGCAGCTCGATCGGCAGCATCGACTCCGGCACCGCGACCGGCACGCCGTCCTCGTCGTAGACGATCGGGAACGGCTCGCCCCAGTACCGCTGGCGGGAGAACAGCCAGTCGCGCAGCTTGTACTGCACGGTGCCCTCGCCGCGGCCCTGCTCCTCCAGCCAGGCGATGATCGTCTTCTTGGCCTCGTCGACGTCCAGGCCGTCCAGGAAACCGGAGTTCACCGCCGGGCCCACGCCGGTGAACGCCTCGCCCTCGAAGTCGGCGGGCGGCTGCACGGTCCGCACGATCGGCAGGTCGAAGGTCTTCGCGAAGTCCCAGTCGCGCTGGTCCTGGCCGGGCACCGCCATGATCGCGCCGGTGCCGTAGCCCATCAGCACGTAGTCCGCGACGTAGACCGGGATCTCCTTGCCGTTCACCGGGTTCACGGCGTGCGCCCCGGTGAAGACGCCGGTCTTCTCCTTGTTCTCCTGGCGGTCCAGTTCGGACTTGCGGGCCACCTCGCGCCGGTAGGCCTCGATCGCCTCGGCGTGCTCGGGGGTCGCGATGACGTCCACCAGCGGGTGCTCGGGCGCCAGCACCATGTAGGTCGCGCCGAACAGCGTGTCCGGGCGCGTGGTGAACACCTCGATGTCGACGGTGTCTTGCGGGGCGCCCGCACCCGAGGTCGCACAAGCGAACTTCACCCGCGCGCCGTGCGAGCGCCCGATCCAGTTGCGCTGCATCGACTTGACCTTCTCCGGCCAGTCCAGCCGGTCCAGGTCGTCGATCAGGCGGTCTGAGTAGGCGGTGATCCGCATCATCCACTGGCGCAGCGACCGGCGGAACACCGGGAAGTTGCCGCGCTCGCTGCGGCCGTCGGCGGTGACCTCCTCGTTGGCCAGCACGGTGCCCAGGCCGGGGCACCAGTTGACCGGCGCCTCGGACAGGTAGGCCAGGCGGTAGCCGCCCAGCACCTTCTGCTGCTCGGCGCGGGTCAGCTCGCACCAGCCGCGACCGTCCGGCGTGGACCGCTTGCCCTGCGCGAACTCGGTCTCCAGCTCGGCGATCGGCCGGGCCTTGCGCGCCTTGTCGTCGTACCAGGAGTTGAAGATCTGCAGGAAGATCCACTGGGTCCACTTGTAGTACGCCGGGTCGATCGTGGAGATGCGGCGGCGCTCGTCGTGGCCCAGGCCCACCCGGCGGATCTGCCGCAGGTAGGTCTGGATGTTGTCCTCGGTGGTCTTGCGCGGGTGCTGGCCGGTCTGCACGGCGTACTGCTCGGCGGGCAGGCCGAAAGCGTCGAAGCCCATCGTGTGCAGGACGTTGCGGCCGGCCATCCGGTGGTAGCGGGCGAACACGTCGGTGCCGATGAACCCCAGCGGGTGGCCGACGTGCAGCCCGGCGCCGGACGGGTACGGGAACATGTCCTGCACGAACAGCTTGTCCGCGGGCACGTCACCCTTGAGCGGGCCGACCGGGTTGGGCGCGTGGAACGTGCCGCGCTCCTCCCACTCGCGCTGCCACCGCCGTTCGATCTCCCCCGCCAGTGCGGCGGTGTAGCGGAAGGCGGGCGTCTCAGCCGCCGCGTCGGTGCTCATCTGGGTAGTCCCTTCCGGTTGCCGGCCCCTGACATGACGAAACCCCCAGCCCCGATGGGCATGAGGGGTTGCCGCGCCGACCCTGTCGTGCGGGTCCGCGCGGCTAGCTAAGGAGCAGGCGGGCCGTGCTCATGCGTCCACGGTATCAGCGGACCGCAAGCAGGATGAACCGGGTGAACTCCTCGGCGGCGAAGTTGTCGTCGCTGACCAGCACGACCGTGCGCGCGCCGGACGGCAGGCGGGGTCCCCAGGCGATGCCCTCGACGTTGTCGATCACCGGGAGCGGGAAGTCGTCCAGGTCCGCCAGCAGGCGCTTGCGCACCGGCCGGAAGTCGGCGTCGGCGAGGGAGGCGGTTCCGGCGACGTTCGTCGCGCCCCGGACGTCGATCTCGAACAGCCGCACCTTGTAGTCGGCGCCCGGCACCCAGGAGCGTTCGACGGTCAGGTACCGGCCGGGTTGCCGGGGGTCGGCCAGGATGCCCGTGACGCCGGTGTCCGGGCCCCACGGTCCGGGCTCGGCGGCGGCGAACAGGGGTTCCAGTTGGTAGGCGTGCTGGCTGAGGACGTCGCCGGAGCGGTTCTGCACGGTGAGGCGGGCGACCGAGCCGTGCTCGACCGTGGACTCCTCGCCGTCCTGGAGCAGCGGACCTTCGACGATGCTGGTCAGCAGCGATCCGGTGCGGTCGAACGTGATCGCCTCCAGCACCCGGTTGCCGCGCGGGCCGGCGTTCTCGGTGATCGCGTAGTTCGCGGGCAGGGGGAGGCGACCGGCGTGGGTGCCGTCACGCTCGCTGCGCTCGAGGGACGGCTGGACGACGGTGGTCCCCGGTTGCCTTCCTGGCTCCACCAGTACTGGCCGGTCAGGGGGTCGACGCGGACGTCCTCGGGGTCGACCGCGTTGGGTGGGTACGGGGCGCCTTCGGGGTTGGTGAGCGTGCGGACGCCCGTGATCTCCACCCCGCCGGTGTCGACGCTGGCCGTGTACACCCGGACGGGGTTGATGTTCGACCGGTCGTCGCTGATCAGGACGTACTCGCCGGTCTCCGGGTCGCGGTCGATGCCGGAGAGGCCGCCGACGGTGGTGCCGGCGTACTGGAGCTTGTGCGGGAGCACGTGGTGGCCGAGGAAGCCCACCGCGGGCGTGGCTTGTGCGGTCGTCGCTTGTGCGGGCGTCGCTTGTGCGGCAACGAGGGCCGCCGCGACCAGGAGTGAGCGGATAGTCACAGGTTCGACCCTGCCGCCCGGTCCGCCGGCACCGGAACTCCCACTTCGGGTGACCACGTTCGGAGGACCTGGTTCGACCTTGATCGAAGGACGCGCCTACCCTCGACAGGGTGAACATCGTGCTGCTCGTGGTGCTGGGCTTGGTCGGCGTGGCGTTCGGGACGACCGGCGTGCTGGGCCTGCGCGGCCAACTGCGCCGCAACCGCTACTTCGGCGTCCGGACCGCGGCGACCCTCCGCGACGACGAGACCTTCGCGATGGCCAACCGCGTGGCGGCCGTGCCGACCGCGGTGGCGGGCGCGATCGCCTTGGCCAGCGCCGTGGCGGTGCTCCTCAACCCGGAGACGGCCCTGGTCGTCGGCCTGCTGGGCCTGGTGGGCTCCCTCGTGATCGCCGCCGCCGGCGGCGTAGTCGCCCACCGCACCGCCGAGGCCATGCCCGCTCCCGAGCCGGCGGGCTGCGGGGGCTGCGCTTGCGCCGGCGCGTGCGGCGTGCTCCAACGCGCCTGATCGACAAGAGTTCACGGCCCGGACGCCCACCACCGTCCGGGCCGCTTCTGTTTCGCGGGTGCGGCCTCCGGCCCCCGTCTCCATTGTCCCACCGGGGTACGACATTCCGCCCCGAGCGCCCCTGGGGCTCATTCTCCCACCGAGGTACGACAATCCGGTTCGAAGTCCCCCTGGGGCTCATTCTCCCAGCGAGGTATGACAGGGCCAGACGTCAGTTGCGGCGGACGTCCATGGGGAAGGTGGCCAACAGCGCGGTCGGCATGCCCTGGCGGCGGAGGACCCGGCCCCACAGGTCGGTGTTCGGCGGGGTCAGGACGTCGTCGGGCAGGCCCGGCACCACGATCCAGTCGCCGCGGTCGATCTCGCGGGCCAACTGGTCCTCGCCCCACCCCGCGTAACCCGCGAACACCCGCAGCCCGCGCACCTTCGGGACCAGGGCGTCCGGGTCCGAGTCCAGGTCGATCAACGCCACCGGTCCGTGCACGCCGACCACCCCTTCGAGGGAGCCGTGGTCCTCGCCGGCCCGCAGAGCGGCCAGGCACAGGGCCGTCTTCTGCTCCACCGGACCACCGATGTACACCGCCTGCGGCCGGGACACGTGCGGCCCCCACGCCGGCAGGACGTCGTGCACCGCGACCTCGCTCGGCCGGTTCAGCACCACGCCCAGAGTGCCCTCGCCGCGGTGGTCGATGACGTAGACCACGGTGCGGCGGAAGTTCGGGTCGGTCAGGCTCGGTGCCGCGACCAGCAGGGAACCCGGTTCGACTTCGGCATCAGGGCGCACCGGCCCATGATCCCAGACGACGCACATCACACCCGGAGCGGAACATCCGGGTTACCGTGTTCGTTGCAGTGACCGTCAGGTGCCATCGAGTCCCCCGGGCCCAACACAAACCGCCTTCGCGGAATACCGCACGGCTGGAGCCGCGAAGCGCAATCCGCCGAGAGGCGACCGGGCACCTGGCGCCAGGGAGGCCGGACCCACCACGGGTCCGGCCTTCGTGGCGTTCACGAACCCCTGATTCCCCCACCGTTCACCTGAGCGGCCCACGCCAAGGCATAGGCTCGTGGGGTGACCACGGCCGGGACGACCACGGCAAAGCACCACCTCGGAATCCGGAAGCTCCTCGCCATCACCGACTTCCGCAGGCTGCTGGCTTCCCGGCTCGCGGCCCAGTGGGGCGACGGTCTGTTCCAGGCCGGTCTCGCGGGCGCGGTGCTGTTCAACCCCGAACGGCACGCCGACCCGCTCGCCGTCGCCGCCGGGTTCGCCGTCCTGCTGCTCCCGTACTCCGTGGTCGGCCCGTTCGCCGGCGCACTGCTGGACCGGTGGGACCGCCGCCGCGTCCTGGTCGTCGCCAACCTCACCCGTGGCGCGTTCATCCTGCTCACCGCCGCCGCCGTGGGCCTTGGCCTGGACGGTGTCCCGCTCTACGCGTCCGCGCTGTTCGTCACCGGGGTGAGCCGGTTCGTCGGCTCCGGCCTGTCGGCGTCCCTCCCGCACGTGGTCGACGACGACCACCTGGTCGAGGCCAACGCCTTTGTCACCACCCTGGGCGCGCTGACCGCCGTGCTCGGCGCGGCCTGCGCGGTCGGCCTGCGCCAACTGCTCGGCGCGGGGGACGGCGGTTCGGCGTTGACCACGGTGTTCGCCGTCGTCGGCTCGCTGACCGCCGCGTTCCTGGCGTCCCGGTTCGCGCGCGGTGTCCTGGGTCCCGACGAGGTCGACGAGCCGTCCCGCACGGTGACCGCCGTGGCGCTGGGCCTGGCCGACGGCGGACGGGCCGCGTGGCACGCGCCCAGCGTGTCCGCCGCGCTGCTCGCGCTGCTCGCCCACCGCGCCGCGTTCGGCATCTCGCTGCTGATCACGCTGCTGCTGATGCGCAACTCGTTCACCGACTTCGGCCCGTTCCGGGCGGGTCTCGCGGGCCTCGGCGAGGTCGCGGTCTTCGGCGGTGCGGGCATCCTGCTCGCGGGCCTGGTCACCGACCGGGTCGTGGACGTGCTCGGCCGCCGCGGCACGGTGTGCGGCGCGCTGGGCCTGGCCGGGGCGACCCAACTCGGCCTCGGCCTGCCCATGACGCTGCCGACCACGCTGGCCGCTTCGTTCTTCCTGACCTTCGCGGGCCAGGTGGTGAAGCTGTGCGTGGACGCGGCCGTGCAGCACGACATCGGCGACGAAGTGCGCGGCCGGGTGTTCGCGCTGTACGACACGCTGTTCAACGCCACGCAGGTGGCGGCGGTCGCGGTCGCCGCGGCGGTGGTTCCCCTGGACGGCCGGTCACCCGGCCTGGTCGTCGCGGCGACCGTCGCCTACCTGCTCGGCATCACCGGCTTCCTCGCACTGAACCGGCGCAAGTCAGACCCCGTAAGGCACGGGTAGTCGGATCATCCCGATCTCGTGCGCGTAGACCACGGCCGCCATGCGGTCGCGCAGGTTCAACGCCCGCAGGATCTCGCCGACGACCACACCGACCTGCCGCTGCGTCACCGCCAGCACGCGGGCGATCTCGTGGTCGGCCAACCCCCTGGCCAGACACCTGAGCACCGCCCGCTGGTGGTCGGTCAGCACCGCCAGCCCGTCCGCCCGAGTGCCCCCCTCTGTGGACAACCCCCAAGCGTTCATACGACACCACCCCCAAATGTGCGCCTGCCCCCGACGCACACAGTCATGGTGTCGCAACCCGCTGTCACTTGGCTAACGGAAAGCGGGTGATTGTTTCACCAGGAGTCACCCGGGCAGGTCGATCCCCTCGGCCCGGGCCCACGCCATCAGCTCCGCCACGGCCTCGTCGTGGTCCAGCGGACCGCGGTCCAGGCGCAGCTCCTTGAGGAACTTCCACGCCTTGCCGACCAGCGGCCCCGGCGGCAGGCCGAGCAGCTTCATGATCTCGTTGCCGTCCAGGTCGGGCCGCACCCGGCGCAGGTCCTCCTCGGCGGCGATCCGGGCGATGCGGCGCTCCAGCTCGTCGTAGGTGCGCTGGAGCGTGTTGGCCTTGCGCTTGTTGCGCGTGGTGCAGTCGGCGCGGACCAGCTTGTGCAGGCGCGCCAGCAGGTGGCCGGCGTCGGTCACGTACCGGCGCACCGCCGAGTCGGTCCACTCGCCGGAGCCGTAGCCGTGGAAGCGCAGGTGCAGGTACACCAGCTGGGAGACGTCCTCGACGACCTCCTTGGAGTACCGCAGCGCCCGCAAGCGCTTGCGGGCCATCTTCGCGCCGACCACCTCGTGGTGGTGGAACGAGACGCCGCCGCCCTCCTCGAACTTCCGGGTGTCCGGCTTGCCGATGTCGTGCAGCAGCGCGGCGAGCCGCAGCACCAGGTCCGGCTCGGGGCCGTCCTCCAGGTCGATCGCCTGCTCCAGCACGACCAGCGAGTGGTGGTAGACGTCCTTGTGCTGGTGGTGCTCGTCGATCTCCAGCTTCATCGCGGGCAGCTCGGGCAGGACGACGTCCGCCAGCCCGGTCTCGACCATCAGTTCGACGCCGGCCCGCGGGAAGGCGCCGGTCAGCAGCTTGGACAGCTCGGCCTGCACCCGCTCGGGCGTGATCCGGGACAGCTCGCCCGCCATCGCCCGCATCGCCTCGACCACCCGCGGCGCGGGCCGGAACCCGAGCTGGGACACGAACCGGGCCGCGCGCAGCATCCGCAGCGGGTCGTCGGAGAACGACTGCTCGGGCGTCGCGGGCGTGTCCAGGACCTGGTCCACGAGCGCCGCGCGACCGCCGGTCGGGTCCACCAGCTCCCGCGCGACCAGGTCGAACGCCATCGCGTTGGCGGTGAAGTCGCGCCGGACCAGGTCGCCGTCGATGGTGTCGCCGAAGGTCACCTCGGGGTTGCGGGTCACCCCGTCGTAGGCGTCCGCGCGGAACGTGGTGATCTCCAGCGTCAGGCCCCGCTTGGCCGCGCCGACCGTGCCGAACGCGATACCGGTGTCCCACACCGCCTCGGCCCACCCGGCGAGCAGGTTCTGCACCGCCGGCGGCCGGGCGTCGGTGGTGAAGTCCAGGTCGTAGGAGCCGGTCAACCGGCCCAGCAGCGCGTCACGGACACTGCCGCCCACGAGGTAGAGCCGGTGCCCCGCGGCGGCGAACCGCTCGGCCAGCTCGTCGGCGACGGGGAACGCGCTGAGCAGCTCCACGACGTCATCTGGGGACAGCTTCGATCCGGACACGAAAGGCCAGCCTTCTATCTACGGGGTTTTCGTCCTATGTCAACTGGTCCTAAGTCAAGCACGTGAGGATATCGGTTACTTCAAGCAACGCCGGGGTCACGACCGGTAATCAAGGGACGTGACTACCATCAGGTCATGCCCCACTCGTCCGGTCGCTCCGGCGGTCCCAAGCCGAGGCGTCGGAACCGACGTCGCGGCCGCCGCCTGAAGACGGTGGACGAGACGTCGGCGGGCGGCCTCGTGCTCGACCGCCTGCGCGGCGCGGCGGCGATCATCGGGCGGCTCGACCGGCGTGGCAGGCTCCTGTGGTCGCTGCCCAAGGGCCACATCGAGGCCGGCGAGACCGCGGAGCAGACCGCGGTGCGCGAGGTCGCGGAGGAGACCGGTATCCATAGCAGGGTCCTGCGGCCCCTCGGCTCGATCGACTACTGGTTCGTCGCCGAGGACCGCCGGGTGCACAAGACCGTCCACCACTTCCTCCTCGAAGCGCTGGGCGGCGAGTTGTCCGACGAAGACGTGGAGGTCACCGAGGTGGCGTGGGTGCCCCTTGGCGAACTGGACGAGCGGCTCGCCTACGCGGACGAGCGGCGGCTGGTGCGCCGGGCCGTCGAGCTGCTCGCCGGGTCCGAACTGCCCGACCTGGTCAACGCGGCGCGCACCGAACTCCCGGTGTCCCGCGAACTGTCGCGGGAACGGACCGCGACACGAGAACTGTCGGTGCCCCGTGAGATGATCGACTCGGGGCCGGAGGCCACACGGCGGAGGACGGGGCGGAGCGCGCGTGAAACGGCTGCTGTCCGCTCTAGCGGCGGCCGGGCTCCTGCTCACCGGCTCGCCGGCCCTCGCCGCGCCCGTCGACGGCACCGTCCCGGCCCCGGGCGCCACCGGCCAACCTGAAACCGCCGGCCAACCCGAAACCGCCGGTCAACCCGATACCCCGGGCCAACCCGAGAGCCAACCCGGCGGCACGGCGGGCCAGGTCGACGGCGCGCTGTCCCCAGCCCAGCCCGGCCCGGTCGGCGGCGTCCTCGCGGGCCGCATCCCGGTGAAGCCCGCGCCCGCCACCCAGGTCTGGTCGACCCGCGCCCTGTCCAGCCAGCCCGGCCAGAACACGCCCGCCCGGCTCCGGCTCGACATCGAGGCGCTCACCCCCCGGGTGGTCACCGCCGACACCGAGTCCATCACGGTCACCGGCAAGGTCGTCAACATCGGCGACCGCCCGCTGTTCGACCTGGAGCTGCGCCTGGAGCGCGGCAAGGCCCTGGAGTCCGAGGACGCCGTCCGCCGCGCCCTGCGCGAGCCCACGAACGCCGAGTTCGTCCAGCCCTGGTTCACCCCGATCGTGGACGAGCTGGGGGAGAACGAGAGCAAGCCGTTCACCCTCACCGTCCCGGTCCGCGGCTCCGGCAACACCGCGCTCCAGATCGACCGGCCCGGCATCTACCCGGTCCTGGCCAACATCAACGGCCGCCCGCAGGACGGCGGACGTGCCCGCCTGGTCGCGCTGAGCACCCTGCTGCCGGTGCTCGGGGTCCCCGGCGGCAGCCCGCTCGGCGCGCCCGCCGACCCGGCGAAGATCACCCTCCTGTGGCCCCTGGTGGACCGCCCCCGGATGATCTCCGGCGGCCTGGAACCGGTGCTCGCCGACGACGAGCTGGCCGGGTCCCTCGCGCTCGGCGGTCGCCTGTACGGCCTGCTCATGGCCTACGAGTCGGCGCTGGACGGCCCGCTGGGACCGGCCGTGTGCCTGGCCGTGGACCCCGACCTGCTGCGCACGGTGTCCGCGATGGCCAAGGGCTACCAGGTGCGCGGCCAGGGCGCGGGCAAGGGCTCCGGCGCGGCCGAGCTGTGGCTGTCCCGCCTCAAGCTGCTCGCCGGCGGCCGGTGCGTGGTCGCGCTGCCCGACGCGGACGCCGACCTGGTCGCGCTGTCCCGGGCCCGGCTGACCGACCTGGCCGCGCTGGCCGGCAAGGGCGTCGACGTGGTCCGCCAGGTCCTCGACGTGCAGGCCCAGGCCGGCCTCGCGTGGCCCGAGGACGGCGCGGTGGACGAGCAGACCCTCGCCGACCTCACCGCGCTGGGCGTGACCTCGCTGGTGGTCGACCAGTCCGCGGTCGCGGGCACCGCCGGCACCGCGCCGGTCCGCCTCGACGTGCCCGGCGGCAAGCCGGTGACCGCCGTCCGGATCGACGACATGGTGTCCGACGCGCTGCGCGGCGGCCCGAACCAGGTCACCTCCGGCATCGCCACCCCCGCCGAGAGCCGCCCGGTGTCGGTGCAGAACGCGCTGGCCGCGCTGGTCTACCGGACCGCGTTCCAGGGCGCCGGCCGGCACCTGGTGATCACGCCCCCGCGCCGCTGGAACGCGCCGACCGGCGAGGTCGACACGTTCCTCCAGCAGACGAAGTCGCTGGTCGGCTCCGGGTTCGCCACGCCGGTGGGCCTGCCGACCCTGCTCGGCGCGACCCCGCCCGAGCAGCAGGCGAGCCTGAGCTACCCGGTCGAGTCCGGCGCGCGGGAGGTCTCGCCCG
This sequence comes from Actinosynnema sp. CA-248983, assembly GCA_050954585.1. GTDB lineage: Bacteria > Actinomycetota > Actinomycetes > Mycobacteriales > Pseudonocardiaceae > Actinosynnema. The sequence continues at coordinate 8,795,830 of CP191863.1, forward strand.
CGGTCACCGCCGAGGTGTCCGCGACCTGGCGGCAGCTCCAGCAGCTGTTCGGGGCGATGGCCCAGCAGGACGCGGAGTCCACCAAGCCGGGCGACCTGGTCGAGCCGATGCGCCTGAACCTGCTGCGCGCGGTGTCCGGGTCGTGGCGGGCCAACGAGTCCGGCGCCCGCGCCACCCTGGCCACCGGCCGGGAGCAGCTCGACGCGCTGCGCGGCCAGGTCACCGTGTCCGAGCCGAACAGCCCGATCCTGCTCGCCTCCGGCGACAGCCCGATCCCGGTGACCATCCGCAACCGGCTCGACGTGCGGGTCACCGTGCGCATCCTCATCGAGGACACCCCCGGCATCCTGGTCGAGCAGCAGCCCGACGTGGTCCTCCCGGCCCGCGGCGACCGGCAGCTCACCGTGCCGGTCGAGGTGCTGCGGTCCGGCCGGTTCCCGGTGCACGTCCGGCTGACCACGCCGGACGGCGTCGAGCTGGGCGAACGGGCCCGGCTGGAGGTGTCCTCCTCGGCGTACGGGACCATCACCGTCGTCATCACCGCCCTCGCGGGCGCGTTGCTCGTGCTGCTGTCCGCCCGGCGCATCTACCGGCGGGCGCGCGCGGCGAAGTCCGCGGCGGCGGTGCCCAGCACGGCCGGCCCCGGACAGCCGGAAGCGGTCACGCCGGAGAGGTCGAGCACGAGTTGAGCGGAACGAGCGCGGTGGTCGAGCAGCAGAAGCCCCCGTCGGTGGCGCGTGCCTCCGGCTCGATGGCGATCGCCACGATCGTCAGCCGGGTCTCCGGCCTGCTGGCCAAGCTGCTGCTGGTCACGCTGGTCGGCACGACCGTCCTGAACGACTCCTACCAGGTCGCCACGACGCTGCCGACGATGATCAACGAGCTGCTCCTGGGCGGCGTGCTGACCAGCGTGGCCATCCCGCTGCTGGTCCGCGCCGAGAAGGAGGACCCGGACGGCGGCGAGGGCTACGCGCAGTGGCTGATCACCATGTCGGTGGTCCTGCTCGGCGTCGGCACGGTGATCGCGCTGCTGTGCGCGCCGCTGCTGACCGCGCTGTTCATCGGCGGCTCGGACAAGGCCAACCCGGAGCTGACCACGGCGTTCGCCTACCTGGTGCTGCCCGGCATCGTCTTCTACGGCCTGTCCGCGATGCTCGGCGCGATCCTGAACACCCGGCACGTGTTCGGCCTGCCCACCTGGGCGCCGGTGCTCAACAACCTCGTGGTGATCGCGACGCTGGGCGTGTACTGGCTGGTGCCGGGGGAGATCTCGCTCGACCCGGTCCGGATGGGCGAGCCGAAGCTGCTGGTGCTGGGCCTGGGCACGATGCTCGGCGTGGCGGTGCAGGCGTCGGTGATGGTGCCCGCGATGCGGCGCACCGGCTTCCGGTTCCGCTGGCGGTGGGGCTGGGACCGGCGGCTCGCCGAGTTCGGCGGGCTGGCGTTCTGGGTGCTGCTGTACGTGGCGCTCGGGTTCGTGAGCATGATCGTGCTGACCCGGGTCGCCGCCCACGACCCGGGCGCGATCACGGTCTACAACTACCAGTGGCTGGTCGCGCAGGTGCCCTACGGCGTGCTGGGCGTCTCGCTGCTGACCGCGCTGATGCCGAAGATGTCCCGCGCGGCGGCGGCGCACGACACCGGGGCGCTGGTCGGCGACCTGGCGTTCGGCAACCGGATGTCGTCGATCATGCTGATGCCGTTCAGCGCGCTGATGACGGTGGCGGGCGTGTCGATCGGCCTCGCGGTGTTCTCGTGGGGCGAATCGGGCGTCGACGGCGGCGAGCGCATCGGCACCGCGTTGGCCCTGTCGGCGTTCGGGCTGGTGCCCTACGCGATCACGTTGTTGCAGCTGCGGGTGTTCTACGCGCTCAAGGACGCCCGGACGCCCACGTTGATCCAGGCGATCATCGTCGTGGTCCGGATCGCGCTGCTGTACGGGTTCCTGGCGATCTCGCCGCCGGAGAAGCTGGCCGTGGGCGTGTCGATCGCCATGTCGCTGAGCTTCGTCGTGGGTTGCCTGGTCGGGCAGCTGTGGTTGCGCATCCGGTTGGGCCGGCTGCGGACCGGGTACACGGCGTGGACGATCTGCCTGAGCGTGGTGGCGTCGGCCCTCGGTTTCGGGGTGGCGGCCGGGGCGGCGGGGCTCGCCGTCCGGCTGCTGGGCACCGAAGGTCCGGTCGCCTCCGCCTGGGTGGAGATGACCGTGCTGACGATCGTGGGGCTGCCGCTGAGCTTCCTGCTGATGGCGGTGTTCCGGGTACCCGAGGTGAAGCCCGTGGTGGACAAGATCAGCCGTCTGGTGCGGCGGCGGTGAGCGTGCCGACAGAGCCGAGTCCCGTACGCTCGGGCGCGTGAGCAGCGGCCCGATCCAGAACACCTCGCTGGTCCCCGGCGGGGTCATCGGCGACGGCCGCTACCGGCTGCTCGCCCAGTCCGGCGTCGACCAGCGCTGCGAAGCCCAGCTGTGGCGGGCGCGCGACGGTCAGCTCAACCGGGACGTCGCCCTGACCGTCCTCGTCGGCGACCCGGCCGACCAGCAGGCGCTGGCGCGGGCCAAGCGGACCGCCGAACGCGCGACCCACGCCGCCAGCTTCACCCATCCGGGCGTCTCGCGGGTGATCGACGTCCTGACCCCCGGCACCGGCGTGAAGCTCGACGAGGGCATCCTCGGCGTCATCGTGGCCGAGTGGACCCAGGGCACCGACCTGATGGACCTGATCGCCGAGGGCCCGCTGCCCGCCGGCGCCGCCACCCGCCTGCTGGAACCCCTCGGCGCGGCGATCGAGGGCGCCCACCACGCCGGCCTGGTCCTCGGCGCGGACCACCCCCAGCGCATCCGGGTGACCTCCGACGGCCGCCTCCGGCTGGCCTTCCCCGGCCCGAGACCGGACGCGATCGCCCGCGACGACGTCAAGGGCCTGGGCGCGATCCTGTACCTGCTGCTCACCGGCCGGTGGGCCCTGCCCGGCGGCCCGGACGGCGTGCCGGCGGCCCCGACCGGCCCGGACGGCTCGGTCGTCGCCCCGAGCACCCTGCACCCGTACGTGCCGCACGAGCTGTCGTCGGTGGCCGTGCGGTCCCTGGAGGACACCAGCGTCGGCGGCATCCGCACGTCGGCCGCGATCCTCCAGGTCCTGGACCAGATCGCCGAGTCCGAGGCCCAGACCGCGCTGATCCAGCCGGTCCACCCCGAGGACGACGGCGCGGTGTGGACCACCCAACGGCCCCAGCGCGGCCGGGAGCACAGCCGCAAGCTGTGGATCAGCGTGGCCGTGCTCGCGGCGGCCACCCTGGCGGTGATCGTCTGGCTGGGCGTGCAGATCGTGAGCTTCTTCAGCGACGAACCCACCAAGGGCAGCGGCCCGACGGTGGTGATCGGCCAGACCACCCCCGCCGCCTCCGGCCAGCCGGCTCCACCGGCGCCGACCCCGGCGGGCCCGGTGCAGCCGGCGTCGATCGGCGTCTACGACGTGACGAACCAGCCGGACAACGCCAACCGCGCCAACCGGGCCGTGGACAACAACCCGACGACGGTCTGGCAGACGGAGAACTACTTCCAGCAGTTCCCGACGCTCAAGCCGGGCATCGGTCTGATGGCGTCGTTCGCCGAACCGGTGAAGCTGGCGTCGGTCACGATCACCTCGCCCAGCGAGGGCACGGTGGTCGAGATCCGGGTGGCCGCGTCGGAGAACGCCCCGATCGAGGAGACCAAGGTCATCGCCACGGCCACGCTCTCGCCGGGCCAGACCCAGATCCAGTTGGGCGAGCACGAGGCCACCCAGCACGTGCTGGTGTGGGTCACGCAGCTCGCGGGCGGCGGGCGCAACCACAAGTCCGAGATCGCGGAACTGGTGTACACGCGCGCCCAGTGATCCGCGAGGCCGCGTCGCGGCAATCCGACATTGCTCCCAACGGGTGATCGAAACGTCACGTGCAGGTCCCTATACGCTCTTCCGCGTGACCGCCGCAGCCAGCTCGGACGCAGACCTCATCGCGGCGCACGCCGCGGGCGACCCGCACGCCTTCTCGGAGCTGGTCAGACGGCACCGGGACCGGATGTGGGCCGTCGCGTTGCGCACGTTGCGCGACCCCGAAGAGGCGGCGGACGCGTTGCAGGAGGCGTTCATCTCCGCCTTCCGCGCCGCCGCGAGCTTCCGCGCCGAGTCCCAGGTCACGACATGGCTGCACCGAATAGTGGTGAACGCCTGCCTCGACCGGATGCGCAGGCGGCAGACGCGCCCCACCGTGCCGCTGCCCGAAGCCGGGCCCGGGGAGCCGGTCGCGCCACGTGACGCGATGGCCGAGCGGGAGACGCGGCTGGTCGTGCAGGCCGCGTTGAACGAGCTGCCGGAGGAGCAGCGGGCGCCGATCGTGCTGGTCGACGTGGAGGGGTACTCGGTCGCGGAAACGGCCCAGTTGCTGGGCATCGCCGAGGGCACGGTCAAGTCGCGGTGCGCCCGCGGTCGCGCGAAGCTGGCCAAAGTTCTCGGGCACCTCCGGAACCAGAGTGCAGATGCGAACGTCCCAGTGAGCGATGTGCAGGTGCAACAGGGACGTCAGTTGGAGGAACGATGACCGGCAATGTGCGGCGTTCAGGGCCGCCGTGGTCCGTCGACCTGCTGGCTGACCTGCACGCGGGAGTACTGGACCCGCAGGACGAGGCGGAGCTTCGGGCGGCCGTGGCCGACGACCCCGAGGCCCGGGACATCCTCGCCGCGCTCGACGCGACCGTCGCCGACCTGCGCGACCTGCCGCCGATCCCGGTGCCGCGCGAGGTCGCGGACCGGATCGACGCGGCGCTCGCCGAGGAGATGCGGCGCGTGGGCGCCCCGGCGGCGCAACCCGTCGCCCCGGTGGTCGACCTGGCCGCGCGGCGGCGGAAGAAGCAGCTCGGGTGGGGTGCCGGCCTCCTCGCCGCCGCGGCCGTCGCGGTCGGTGTGGTGGTCGTCTCGACCCAGGGCACCCCGACGTCGAACCCCGGCGACAACCTGGCCGAGCCGACCTCCAAGACCCAGGTCGCCGAGCGTCCCCTGGCGGTCAAGGGCAACGACTTCGGCCCGGTCTTCGGCGACGTGCTCAAGGCGCAGAACTACGGCCCCCTGGAGAACCAGGACAAGCTGGCCGGCTGCCTCCAGGGCGCGAACATCGCCAGTGCCAAGCCGCTGGGCGTCAGCCCGATCACCCTGGACGGCAAGGACGCCGTGATGGCCATCCTGCCGGGCGGCAAGCCGGGCGCGTTCAAGATCGTCGTGCTGGACCCGGACACCTGTGGCCCGGACAACCCGAACGGCGTCCTCGCGACCAGCCAGATCACGCCGTAGCGCAGTAGTCCACCTCACCCCACAGATCAGGAATTGCGGCACCCTACGATCCGTTGAGCACAAGTGCAGGCCCACGCCTGTCACGACAAACGGAGGTCGAGGGTGTCGGACGTTCGGAACCTGATCGTCGTGGGATCGGGGCCCGCCGGGTACACCGCGGCGGTCTACGCGGCGCGCGCGCAGCTCGAACCGCTGGTGTTCGAGGGCTCGCAGTACGGCGGCGCGCTGATGACCACGACCGAAGTCGAGAACTACCCGGGCTTCCGCGACGGCATCATGGGGCCCGACCTCATGGAGCAGATGCGCGAGCAGGCCAAGCGGTTCGGCGCGGAGCTGCGCGCCGAGGACGTGGAGCGGCTGGAGCTGGGCGGCGACGTCAAGTACGTCACCGCCAACGGCGTCCGCTACGCGGCCAAGGCGGTCGTCCTCGCCATGGGCGCGGCGGCCCGCTACCTGCACATCCCCGGTGAGCAGGAGCTGCTCGGCCGCGGCGTGTCGGCCTGCGCCACCTGCGACGGCTTCTTCTTCCGCGACCAGGACATCGCGGTGGTCGGCGGCGGCGACTCGGCGATGGAGGAGGCCACGTTCCTCACCCGCTTCGCCCGGTCGGTCACGCTCATCCACCGCCGCGAGGAGTTCCGCGCGTCGAAGATCATGCTCGAGCGCGCCCGCGCCAACGAGAAGATCAAGTGGCTGCTCAACGCCGAGGCCGTCGAGGTCGTCGGCGAGGGCGGCACGATGTCCGCCCTCAAGGTGCGTGACACCCGGACGGGTGAGATCACCGAGCACCCCTTCACCGGGTTCTTCCTCGCGATCGGCCACGACCCGCGCAGCGACCTCGTCCGCGGCCAGGTCGACGTGGACGACGAAGGCTACGTGCAGGTCAAGGGGCAGAGCACCTACACCAACCTCGACGGCGTGTTCGCGGCCGGCGACCTGGTCGACCACACCTACCGCCAGGCCATCACCGCCGCCGGCTCCGGCTGCGCCGCCGCGATCGACGCGGAGCGCTGGCTGGCCGAGCACGGCACGTCCGAGGCGCACCTGACGCCCGAGTTCGTGGGCGGCGGCTACGGCGACTCCGCCGACTGACATCCCCCAGCACATCCCCACGTTTCCCGCCATCAGAGGAGAGAACATGGCAGGCGCCACCGTCGCTGTGACCAGCAGCGACAGCTTCACCGAGAACGTGCTCCAGAGCGACAAGCCGGTCCTGGTCGACTTCTGGGCCACCTGGTGCGGCCCGTGCAAGATGGTCGCCCCGGTGCTGGAGGAGATCGCGGCGGAGAACGCCGAGAAGATCACCGTGGCGAAGCTGGACATCGACGCCAACCCGGGGATCGCGCGGGACTACCAGATCATGTCGGTGCCGACCCTGATCGTCTTCCAGGGCGGTCGCCCGGTGAAGCAGATCGTCGGCGCCAAGCCGAAGGCCGCGCTGCTCAACGACCTGGCCGACTTCCTCGGCTGAGTGCAACCCGAAGCGTGACCCGTCCGTCTTCACGGTGAGACGGACGGGTCACGCTTTTGTGGGTGGGTAACCACTCGCAGTAGCCCAGCGAGGAGCATCGGCTCAGGCAAGGCACAATAGGGCGTCAACCTCAGCGTCGGCGGTCCGTCGACGCCTTAGTGAACGAGGGGTACATGCTGCTACTCCGCCGCGGGGATTTCGGCCCGGACGTCGCCGAGGTGAGGGCCACGCTGACCCGGCTCGGCCTGCTGTCCGATCCGCAGCCGTCTCAGGTGTTCGACCTGCCGGTCGAGCACGCCGTGCGCGCGTTCCAGCAGCAACGGGGTCTGATCACCGACGGCGTCGTCGGCCCCGCCACCTACCGCGCCCTGCGCGACGCCACCTACCGCCTCGGCGACCGGCCGCTGGCGTACCTGATGTCCCAGCCGGTGACCGGCGACGACGTGTTCGCCCTCCAGGAGCGGCTGCTGGAGCTGGGCTACGACGCGGGCCGCCCCAACGGCGAGTTCGGGCCGCAGACCGAGCAGGCGCTGCGCAGCTTCCAGCGCGACTACGGCCTGATCGTGGACGGCATGTGCGGCCCGGACACGGTGCGGGCGCTGCGCCAGCTCCAGCCGAAGGTCCGCGGCGGCCGGCCGGTGTTCCTGCGCGAGCAGGAGCGCGTCCGCAAGGCCGGGCCGAGGCTGTCCGGCAAGCGGATCATCATCGACCCCGGTCACGGCGGCGAGGACCGCGGTGTCGTGGTCGGCGGCGTGTCCGAGGCCGACGTCATGCTGGACCTGGCGCGGTTGCTGGAGGGCAAGATGGCCGCGACCGGCATGGAAGCCCTGCTCACCCGCGGTCCGCACAACTGCCCGGACGAGAGCGAGCGGGCGCGCTTCGCCAACGAGGCGGGCGCCGACCTGATCCTGTCGCTGCACAGCGACGGCAACAAGTCCCCGCTGGCCAACGGCGTCGCGAGCTTCCACTACGGCACCGGCAACGGCACGTCCTCCACGGTCGGCGAGGCCCTGGCGGGCTTCATCCAGCGGGAGCTGATCGCCCGGACGGGGATGCTGGACTGCGGCACCCACCCCAAGACGTGGGACATGCTGCGGATGACCAAGTGCACCGCCGTTCGAGTCGAGGTCGGCTACCTGACCAACGACCAGGACCGGGCGCGGCTGGCGACTCCGGCGTTCCGGGACGTGGTGGCCGAGGGCATCCTGGTGGCCGTGAAACGCCTGTACCTGCTGGGCAAGGACGACCAGCCCACCGGCACCTTCACCCTCGACGACCTCATGCGCCACGAACTGGCCACCGGCCAGCGCTCAGCGGGCTAGCACTCACCCTCTCGCTCGAACCTGCGGTCCCAACGTCGACCGGTGCCGTTTCTCACGGGAACGGCGCTGTGTCGACAGCGTGGACGATGCCAGGCGAGGTCCGCCGCGCTGATCCGGTTCGAGGTGGCGAACTACCGCTCGATCCTCGACCCGGTCGAACTGTCGATGGTCGCCGTCGACCGCGACCGCGAGGAGGCCCGGCCCGCGCCGAACATCGGCGAGAGCCTGCTCCCGGTCGCGGCGGTGTTCGGCCCCAACGCCTCCGGCAAGTCGAACCTCATCGCGGCGCTGACGTGGCTGCGGACCGCGGTGCGCGACTCGCTCCGCTTCTGGGACGAGCGGATCCCCGTCGAGCCCTTCGCGTTCTCCGGCGGACGTGAGCGGCCGTCGGAGTTCGCGCTGGAGTCGATCGTCGCGGGCGTGCGCTTCGAGTACGTCGTGGAACTGGACGAGACCGCCGTCCACTACGAAGCCAACGTGACCACACCGCGCGACAACCCGTCTTCCACGGTCTACGAGTTCTTGGCGGCGGTCGAGGCGCCGGCCGGCTAGTAGAGCAGGAGCAGGTAGAGGCTGACCAGCAACCCGCCGGCCAGGGTGTGGGCCACCGGGTTGCGGGTCAGGATGGCGACGAATTCGCGCAGGAACGCGCTCGGCAGGAAGTAGAACGCCGTCCGCGACCCGATCACGCCCATCTTCAGCCGCAACCTCCGCGCGGTCACCGCGGTGCGGAACACGTGGTAGTTGTTGGTCACCGCCACGGTCCGGCCGTTGTGCCCGAGCGAGTCCAGCACCGCCCGGCTGTACCGCAGGTTCTCCTCCGTCGTGGTCGCCCGGTCCTCCAACAGGACCGCCTCCTCCGGCACGCCCGCCGCCACCAGCCACCGCTGCATCGCCAGCGCCTCCGAAACGGCCTCGTCCGCCCCCTGACCACCGGAAACGACGATCACCGGCGCACCGCCCGCCGCCACCTCCCGCCGGTACAGCCGCGCCGCCCGGTCCAGCCGGGACGCCAGCAGCGGCGGGACGCGGTCGCCGAGCAGGCCCGAGCCGAGCACGACCACGGCGTCGAAACCCGTCCGGCGGCCGGTCTTGCCGTAGATGACCGAGTACAGCAGCAGGCTGACGAACAGGAACGCCAGGTACGCCGACGCGATCACCAGCGACCCCACCACGGCGTGCACCCACGTCCGCGGGTCGTCCAGGGCGAGCAGGAAGATCACCACCAGCCCGATCACCGCCAGGCCCGCGAGCAGCGACAACAGGTTCCCCAGCGCACGCCCTTCGCGCCGGACCATCAGCAGCCCGTTCCCGATGAGCGCGATCGGCAGCACCAGCCCGCACCCCAGCACGGCCACCGCGACCGCCCACCCCAGCAGGTCGTCCAGCCACCACGGCAGGTCGTCCTTGGTCAGCAGCCACAGCAAGGCGGCGACCAGCGTCAACCCCAGCCACACGGCGTTGGCGACCCGCCGCCGGTCGCGGCGCACCCCCAGCACGAAGAACACGGCCGACACCAGGCCGAAGATCGCGAACACCACGCCGTGAAACCTAGACGCCCGAGGTCACCCCGGCATCTCCCACGGAATTCCGGACAGCGTCCGCCCGGTCTCCAGCAGCGACTTGAGGTTCGACAGCACCGCCGCCCACCCGGCCGCCGCCTGGGCGCGCTCGGCCTCGTCGGCCAGGTTCTCGTGGGTCACGGTGAGCCGCACGATGCCCTCGTACGGCTGGATCAGGAAGGTGACGGTCGACGACTCCGACTCGTCCTCCGGGTCCCGCCACGTCGTCACCAGGCGGTGCGGCGGGTCGCTCTCCAGCACCTCGCCCACCACGTCGTCGACGTCCGAGTCGACCCGCCGGTGCGCCCAGGTCGACCCGACCTGCCAGTCCGACACGTTCCGGTGGCCCCAGTAGGCCGCGGTCAGGTCCGGGTCGGTGAGGGCCTCCCAGACCTTCTCCGGGGTGCTCTCGATGTACGTCACGTACACGAACTCGGGCTTCATCGCGTTCTCCGCTCGTCGTTTGACCTCGGCGAGCACCCGCAGCCGGGGGCGCTCGAACTTGTCGATCCACCGTTCCTGGATCTCGTGCAGCGGCACCGGGTTGAGGTAGTGCAGCTTCTCCCGGCCCCGGCGGACGGTGCTGACCAGGTTCGCGGCCTCCAGGACGGCCAGGTGCTGGGTGGCGGACTGGCGGGTCATGCCCACGCGTGCGCACAGCTCGCCCAGCGTCTGGCCGTTCTCCTCGTGCAACCGGTCCAGCAGGTAGCGCCGGGTCGGGTCGGCGAGGGCCTTGAAGACCTTGTCCACCCGGTAAACGTTATGCAGGCAAATACCTGCATGTCAACCCGTGCGAAAGAGACCGCAGGTCAGGGCGCGAATCAGACGGGACGGAAGCTCGGCTCGGCCGTCGACACGGTCACGGAGCCGAGCAGCCGCTCCAGCGCCGCCTCCACGTCTTCCTTCCACGAGGACGCGCTGCGCAGCTCCAGCCGCAACCGGGGCCAGCGCGGGTGGGGCCGCACCGTCTTGAAGCCGACGCTGGTGAGGAAGTCCGCGGGCGTCACGCACGTCCGCTCGTCCTCGATCGGCTGGGCGTCGCCGAACGCCTCGATCGCCTTCACGCCGCGGCGGGTCAGGTCCTTCGCCACGGTCTGCACCAGCACGCGCCCGAGCCCGCCACCGCGGAACTCCGGCAGCACCTCAAGACCGGTCATCAACACGGCGTCCGGGCTGGCGGGGGAGGTGGGGAAGGCCAACGACCGGGGCACTGCCGGCGGCGGGGCGTAGAACACCGAGCCTGCGGGAATCCCGTCGCAGTAGATGATGCGACCGCACGACCCCCACTCGAGCAGGACGCTGGAAACCCAGGCTTCCTTCTCGAACTCGGTGTCGCCGAACTCCTCGGCCTGCTCCTTCAGGTGGGGCGCCAACTCCCAGAACACGCAGGTCCTGCTGTGCTTGGAGAGGTGCTCCAGGTTGTCCAGAGTGACGCCCACGACGCGTCGCGACACCCCGACCTCCCAACCCCCGAATGCATCCCCCACGAGGATAGGCGGATGTGACCCCCGCCCGGAAGGCACATGCCCCGAACGGGACGGCGGTTACACTCAGCCGGGAACAAACCCGCCGGTAACCACGACTACCTCGGAGTTCCCCGTGAACCTACCCGGACAGCCCCCGAAGCAGGGTGCCAGAAGCCTCGATCCCCACATGCGCCGGTACGCGGCGCGCACGGCGGGGATGACGGCCTCGGAGATCCGGGCGCTGTTCGCGGTGGCAAGCCGGCCCGAGGTGGTGTCCCTGGCGGGAGGGATGCCCCACCTGGCGGCACTGCCCCTGGAGTCGCTGTCCGCCGAGGTCGCGGACGTGGTGGCCACGGACGGCCTGGTGGCGCTCCAGTACGGCTCGGCCCAGGGCATCCCGGAGCTGCGCGAGCAGATCTGCGACATCATGGCGCTGGAGGGCATCAACGCCCACCCGGACGACGTGGTGGTCACCGTCGGCTCCCAGATGGGCCTGGACATGGTGACCCGGATCTTCTGCGACCCGGGTGACGTCGTGCTGGCCGAAGGCCCGTCGTACGTGGGCGCGCTCGGCTCGTTCTCCGCCTACCAGGCCAACGTGGCGCACGTGGCCATGGACGCCGACGGCCTGGTGCCCGAGGCGCTGCGCGAGGCCATCCGGGCGGTCGAGAAGGCCGGGCAGCGGGTCAAGTTCCTCTACACGATCCCGAACTTCCACAACCCGGCCGGCGTGACGCTCGCGGTCGAGCGCCGGGCCGAGGTGCTGGAGATCTGCCGTCAGCACGGCATCCTCGTGGTCGAGGACAACCCGTACGGGCTGCTCGGCTTCGACGGCACGACCTACCCGGCGCTGCGCTCCACCGACCCGGACAACGTGGTCTACCTGGGCTCCTTCTCCAAGACCTTCGCCGCCGGCCTGCGCGTGGGCTGGGTCCTCGCGCCGCACGCGGTGCGCGAGAAGCTGGTCCTGGCGGCCGAGTCGGCCACGCTGTGCCCGCCCACGTTCAACCAGCTCGTCGTGTCGCGGTACCTGTCGACGCACGACTGGAAGGGCCAGATCAAGACCTACCGCGAGGCCTACCGGGAGCGGCGCGACGCGGCCATCGAGGCCCTGGAGCAGCACATGCCGCTTGGTTCCACGTGGAACAAGCCCAACGGCGGGTTCTACGTGTGGCTGACCGTGCCCGAGGGCATCGACACCAAGGCCATGCTGCCCCGCGCCATCACCCAGCGGGTGGCGTACGCGTCCGGCACCGGGTTCTACGCGGACGGGCTGGGCAGCCGTCAGCTGCGCATCTCGTACTGCTACCCGACGCCCGAGCGCATCCGCGAAGGCGTGCGGCGGCTGGCGAACGTGATCAAGGACGAGCTGGAGCTGCACGAGACGTTCGGGCCGTCGACGCCCCGCCCGGTCTCCGGTCCGCAGACCCCCTCGCCCGACACCGCCTGATTAGGAGAGAAGTTGTCCGACCACTGGGTCGCAGTGCTGTCCGGGGGCCTGTCGCACGAGCGGGAGGTGTCCCTGCGATCCGGTCGCAGGCTGTCCGCCGCGCTGCGTTCGGCCGGTCTCGTCGTGGAGGAGTGGGACGCCGACGCCCAGCTCCTCACGCGGTTGCGCGAGCACCGGCCGGACGCCGTCGTGGTGGCGCTGCACGGCGGCGAGGGCGAGAACGGGTCGGTGCAGACCGTCCTGGAGATGCTGGACGTGCCGTTCGTCGGCACGGACTCCCGCGCGTGCCGCCGGGCGTGGGACAAGCCGACCGCCAAGGCCGAACTGGCCCGGGCGGGCCTGTCGACGCCGGAGTGGACCGTGCTGCCGCACGCCACGTTCCGCGAGCTGGGCGCGCAGCCGGTGCTGGACGCGATGGTGGACAAGCTCGGCCTGCCGCTGATGCTCAAGCCCGACCAGGGCGGCTCGGCGCTGGGCGCCCACGTCGTGCGCGAGGCGGCGGAACTGCCCGCCGCGATGGTGGGGTGCCTGGCGTACGGGGACACCGTGCTCGCGGAGCGGTACGTCGAGGGCGTCGAGGTGGCCGTGGCGGTCGTCGACGGGCCGGACGGCCCCCGCGCCCTGCCGCCGGTCGAGATCGTCCCGGAGAACGGCGTCTACGACTACACGGCCCGGTACACCGCCGGCCTCACCGACTTCCACGCCCCCGCGCGGCTGGACGAGAAGGCGGCCCAGGCGGTCGGCGAACTGGCCGTGGCCGCGCACCGGCTGTTGGGTCTGCGGGACGTCTCGCGGACCGACGCGATCGTGGCGCCGGACGGGACCGTGTACTTCCTCGAAGTGAACGTGTCGCCGGGGCTGACCGAGACCTCGCTCCTGCCGATGGCGGTGGAGGCGGCCGGCCAGTCGCTCGGCGAGATCTACGCCGGTCTCGTGGAGCGCGCGGTCAACCGCTGAACCGACCTCGCAACGTGGTGACGGCCCGTATCCTTTCGGATGCGGGCCGTCATCGTCACCGTGACATAAGTGCCGTGGGTGATCACACGTCCGTCGAACGTGTCCGATTTGTCGCTTCCGGCGCCATGAGGTGGATGATCCGTTCAAGATCGTCCACCGATCCGAATTCGACCACGATCCGGCCCTTCCGCTGACCCAGTTCGACCTTCACCCGGGTGTCGAAGTTGTCCGACAGCCGCTCCGCCAGCTCCTGCAACCCCGGCGCCTGGATCGGCTTGCGCCGCGCCTGCTTCGCCTTGGCCGGCTCGGCCGACTTCGCGAGCGTCACCGCCTCCTCGGTCGCCCGGACGGACATGCCCTCGGCCACGATCCGGGTCGCCAGGTCCTCCTGCGCGCCCGGGTCGTCCAGCCCGAGCAACGCCCGCGCGTGCCCGGCCGACAGCACGCCCGCCGCCACCCGCCGCTGCACGGGGAGGGGCAGCTTCAGCAGCCGGATCGTGTTGGTCACCACCGGGCGGCTGCGGCCGATGCGGTCGGCCAGTTCCTCGTGGGTGACGCCGAACTCCTCCAGCAGCTGCTGGTACGCCGCCGCCTCTTCCAACGGGTTGAGCTGGACGCGGTGGATGTTCTCCAGCAGCGCGTCCCGCAGCATCACGTCGTCGGCGGTCTGGCGCACGATCGCCGGGATCGTCTTGAGCCCCGCCAGCTGGGTCGCGCGCCACCGGCGCTCGCCCATCACCAGCTCGTAGGAGTCCGGGCCGATCGACCGCACGACGATCGGCTGCATGAGCCCGAACTCGCGGATCGAGTGCTCCAGCTCGTGCAGCGCGTCCTCGTCGAAGACCTGCCGCGGCTGCTTCGGGTTGGTGCGGATCGCGGTGACCGGCAGCTCCTGGTACACCGCGCCCGCCACCTCACCCGACGCCGACGGGGCGGGGGAGGGCGCAGGGGTGGCGCCGTTCGGCACGGCCCGGATCGGGGTCGGCGCACCCACCGGGGGTCCGCTCGGGATCAGGGCCGCGAGGCCGCGGCCGAGTCCACCCTTGCGCTGCTCCGTCATGCCGACTCCATCTCCGCGCCGCGCTCGGCGATCTCCCTCGCTGCGTCCAGGTAGCTCATCGCGCCCCGTGAGCCGGGATCGTAGGTGAGCACCGTCTGACCGAATCCTGGTGCCTCGGAGACCTTCACGCTGCGCGGGATCACCGTTTTGAGGACCGTGTCGCCGAAGTGGCCGCGCACCTCGCTGGTCACCTGGTCGGCCAGCTTGGTGCGGCCGTCGTACATGGTGAGCAGGATGGTGGACACGAGCAGGGTCGGGTTCAGGTGCGCCTGGACGAGTTCGATGTTGCGCAGGAGCTGGCCCAGGCCCTCCAGCGCGTAGTACTCGCACTGGATCGGGATCAGGACCTCCTGCGCGGCGACCATCGCGTTGACGGTCAGCAGGCCGAGCGACGGCGGGCAGTCGATGAACACGTAGTCCGGGCGGATCGGGTCCAGCGCCTCGGGGCTCAGCGCCTCCTTCAGGCGGGACTCGCGGGCCACCATCGAGACCAGTTCGATCTCCGCGCCGGCGAGGTCGATCGTGGCCGGGACGCAGTACAGGTTGGGGGACTGGTTGCTGACCTGAGCGGCCTCGGCGACCGACATCTCGCCGATCAGCACCTCGTAGACCGACGGCGTACCGGAGCGGTGCTCGACGGCCAGGGCGGTGCTCGCGTTTCCCTGCGGGTCGAGGTCGATCACGAGGACCTTGAGGCCGTGGATGGCGAGCGCGGCGGCGAGGTTCACCGTGCTGGTCGTCTTGCCGACGCCGCCCTTCTGGTTCGCGACGGTGAGGACGCGGCGGTGGGTCGGCGGGGGGAGCTGGAGGGAGTCGGGGTGGAGGACGCGCGTGGCGCGCGCCGCCTCTTCCGCGATGGGGGTCCACACGGTGCTGTCTCCTGCGTTGTCGCTCACGGTCGGCTCGGTCGGGGCGGGGCGCAGGACCTCGCCCGCGCCCACCGCGCCCTGTTCTGTTTCACGTGAAACACCGGCCGCTTGGAACACCGGTTGCAGGGGGTCGGGGTACACGGTCACCGATCCTTCCGTGGTCTGGTTGCAGCCTTCACCGGTCGGCGCGCCCCGGCCCGGCGGCCCGCCTCGTCGCGCTCCACCAGCACGACGGTCGTCGGCACTTCGAGGACATCCGCGCCGCAGGTGGTCACGGACGGCCGGATGCCCCCGGCCCTCCGCACCGCCTCGGCGTCGCGTTCGATCTCTTCGGCGGCACTCTCACCCTTGAGCGCCACCAGGCGGCCACCGGGTCGCAGCAGCGGCAGGCACCACCGGGCGAGCCGTTCGAGGGGTGCGACCGCGCGAGCGGTCACGGCGTCGCAGCCGGACAGCCGCTCCCGCACCGGCCCCTCCTCGGCTCGCCCGCGCACCACCTCGACGTCGAGCCCGAGCGCGTCCACGACCTCGGTCAGCCATGCCACCCGTCGAGCCATCGGTTCGAGGAGGGTCAGGTCGAGGTCCGGTCGCGCGATCGCCAGGGGGATGCCCGGCAGGCCCGCCCCCGAGCCTACGTCCACCACCCGGCTCCCGGCGGGAAACAGTTCCGCCACGACGGCCGAGTTGAGGACGTGCCGCTCCCACAGCCGGTCGACCTCACGCGGCCCGATGAGACCGCGCTCGACGCCCTGCTCCGCGAGCATCTCCGTGAAGGCGACCGCCTTGGGGTAGTGATCACCGAAGACCCGCTTCGCACGGTCTTCCAACTCTCCGGCCATGTCTCCGTCGTTTCACGTGAAACCACACGGCGGGTGTCGAGCCGGGTGGGTGGATGGGGGCGCCCACGGGGGCGTCACGCGCCCCACAAATGTGCCGACGCCCACTATGACGGATCACCCCGGCGACACGCCAAATCGACGTGACCAGAACGACCGTGTTTCACGTGAAACGAGCAATCCGCCCGTCCTCGGGCCGGTTCCGGAACATCTCCAGCCCGACGTCGACCGACTCCACGTGGTCGAGTTCGGGGACCTCGTCGAGCGCGAACCACCCGGCCTGGTCGGTCGACCCACCCACCTCGAACGTCAGCTCCCCGCCGACAACTTCCGCTTCATACAAGATTCGGATGCGGTGGTAGTCCACGTCCACGCCGTCCCGGTTGAGCGGCCCGTGGACGTTCTGGATGCCGAGTAGCCGCCGCACCTCGGCCTTGTACCCGGTCTCCTCGAACACCTCGCGGATGACGGCGTCGTACGGATCTTCACCGTGATCCACCCCGCCGCCGGGCAGGATCCACATCGGCCGCTCCGGCCCCAGCCACCGCGACAGCAGGATCTGGTTCTCGCGGACGATGACCGCGTACGCGGCGACGCGGAGCTTCCGGATGATCTCAGTCATGCCGGGACCGTTTCACGTGAAACACGACGAGGGGAAGAGCTTTAGATGTACACCATCCGCCCCGGCCGCCTCAGCACCTCCGCCCACCCCGAGGGCGTCGCGGAAGTAGCGGAGTGGACCGCAGCCGGCGTCGACATCGTCGTGTGCGCACTGACCGCCCCGGAGATAGCCGAACTGAACCTGGAGGACGCCCCGGACGCCGCCCGCGACCACCGACACCTCCCCATCCCGGACTTCGGCACACCCACGAACCTCGACCGCGACCTCCACCGCCTGGCCACCGACCTCAACGCCGGCCGCCACATCCTGATCCACTGCTGGGGCGGCATCGGCCGCTCGTCCCTCTTGGCGGCAGCACTCCTCGTCCTCGACGGCGCAAGCCCGGCGGCGGCTTGGCAGGCGATCGCCGAGGCGCGCGGCCGTGACGTGCCGGAGACCGACGAACAACACGCCTGGCTCGACACCTTCGCCGCTCGCCAGTCCCGAGCCGCACAGCCGGAGACCTCCGAGGGCGAACCAGACCAGATCTGAGCGACCGCCGAACCACGCAGCCCCCACCACGCAGCCCCCACCACGCAGCCCCCACCACGCAGCCCCCACCACGCAGCCCCCACCACGCAGCCCCCACCACGCAGCCCCCACCACGCAGCCCCCACCACGCAGCCCCCACCCTCCCTGGGGGGCGTCCCTGTTCCAGCCTATCGACGGCAGGAGGCGGCGGGCGGCTTGGCGGTGCATCTGTGGACAACTTCGCCGCTGTGGACAACTGGCGGCCGTGAGCGAGCCGGATCTGGGCTTCGGAGCGGGTCCCACGCCGGTCGTGAGGTCGGGTCGGGAGAGGTGGCGTAGGCGGGGCTGGAGGAGGCGAGGCACACGGGTGCAGGGCTCCGGGCGCGAATGGTCGGAACCCGGCATGGCGCACGGGCCGGCCCACGAGGGCGAACTCCCGATGCGTCTGTTGACCCGCCGGCCGCGCCGGGACGAATCGTGAGTGGCGCGGGCCTTACCTGGGGGAACGCCGCGGCTCGCGCCGGCGAGTCGGTGGACGTGGTGCTCGCGCGGCGGGTGCGGCTGCTCAAGCCGGGCGGGTGGCGGGTGCTCGGCGAAGGCATGTGGATCGAAGGCGCGTCCATCGAAGGCGGGCTGGCTCGGGCCGAACTGCCACCGAAGGCGGCTGGCTCGGGCCGAACTGCCACCCAAGGCGGCTGGCTCGGGCCGAACTGCCACCCAAGGCGGCTGGCTCGGGCCGAACTGCCACCGAAGGTGCTTGTCTGGCGGCACCGGGGCCAGGTCCCGGCCCGGCAGCACCGGAGGCAGGGAGCGTCCGTCCGCTGACCGACCCTCCGGTCCGAGCGCCCACCAGATCGCGCACGAGCGTGCGCACAGAAAAGCGGCCCTCGGTTTCACGTGAAACCGAGGGCCGCTCCTACGAACAAGAACCACTCAGGGCTTGGGCAGCACCACGACCCGGCGCTGCGGCTCCTCGCCCTCGCTCTCGCTGTGCACGCCCGCCACCGCGGCGACGGCGTCGTGCACGACCTTGCGCTCGAACGGCGTCATCGGGTGCAGACGGACCTTCTCGCCCGACGCCGCCACCTTCTCCGCCGTCGTCCGACCCAGCTCGGCCAGCTCGGCCCGGCGGTTCGCCCGCCAGCCCGCGATGTCCAGCATCAACCGGCTGCGGACGCCGGTCTCCTGCTGCACCGCCAGCCGGGTCAGCTCCTGCAAGGACTCCAGCACGGTGCCGCGGGTACCGACCAGCTTCTCCAGGTCGTCACCGCCGTCGATGCTGACGATCGCCCGACCGGCCTCGACGTCGAGGTCGATGTCACCGTCGTAGTCGAGCAGGTCGAGCAGCCTCTCGAGGTAGTCCCCCGCGATGTCGCCCTCCTGGACGAGCAGGTCCTCCGAACTCCCCGACCGCGCCGGCGGGGCCTCGTCGGCCTCGGGCGCCGCGTCCACGTCGGTCGCCTGCAACGTCTCCGACACGATGTCTCCTCTCCAGGGTCAACGACGCTTCTTGTTGCCCTGCTTCTTGCTCGGGGATCGGTCTGGGCTCAGACCGGGGATCTCGGTGGACGGCTTGCCGTTGCCGGCCTGCTCGTCCGACGGCTCCGACGGCGGGGTGTCCTGCACGGCGGGCTTCTTCGCGCCGGTAGCGGGCTTGGCGCCCGGCTTCGGCTTCGCACCGGGCCGCGGCGCGAGCGCCTGGCGCTTCTCGACGACCGCTTCCTTCTTCTCGGCTTCCTCGCGGTCGATGCGGTGGTACACGACGTACTGCTGGCCGAGGGTCCACCCGTTGTTGCTCAGCCAGTACAGCAGGATCGCGACGGGGAAGAAGAGACCACCGACGAGCACACCCAGCGGGAAGATGTACAGCGTCAGCTTGTTCATGATCGCGGTCTGCGGGTTCTCCGCGGCGGCCTGGGTCTGGCGGGCCACCGAGTGCCGCGCGGTGAAGTGCGTGGCGATCGACGCGACGATCATCAGCGGGATGGCGACGTAGAGCACGGACGTGCGCGAGGTCGCGAACGCCTCCAGCTCGTTGGCGGGCATCGTGATGAAGGTCGACAGGTTGACGCCGAAGAGCTTGGCGTTGACGAACGAGTCGACACCCTGCGCGTCGAAGAAGTAGACCTCGCCCCAGCCGGGCCGGAACGAGCGCAGCACGTGGAACAGACCGATGAACACCGGGATCTGCACCAGCATCGGCAGGCAGCCGCCGAGCGGGTTGACCCCGTGCTCGGACTGGAGCTTCTGCATCTCCTGGGCCTGGCGCTGCTTGTCGTTCGGGTACTTCTTCTTGATCTTCTGGATCTCGGGGGCGAACTCCTGCATCTTCCGCATGGAGCGCACCTGGCCGACGAACGGCTTGAACAGCAGGGCGCGCAGCGTGAAGACGAGGAACACCACGGCCAGCGCCCACGCGAACCCGCTCGACTCGCCGAAGACGTGTCCGAACACCCAGTGCCAACACCACAGGATGAAGGACACCGGGTAGTAGATGAAGTTGAGCACTTGCTACTCCTCGGCAGAAACGTCGGGGACCGTGGTTCGCCTCGGCGGAACGGGGTCCAGGCCACCAGGGTGCCAGGGTCCGCAGCGCAGCAGCCGGCGCAGGGCCAGCCAGGAGCCGCGCAGCGGGCCGTGGACGGTCAGCGCCTCCACCGCGTACGTGCTGCAACTCGGGTGGAAACGGCAGGTCGGGGGCAACGCGGGGGAGATGAACCGCCGGTAGAAGTTGATCGGCAGCAGCAGTGCCCGCGTCACGGGGCTCACTCGGGGCCCGGTCATCGCAGCAACCTGCGCAACGCCGCGTCGAAGTCGGCGGCCAGGTCGGCGCTGCTCGCCGTCGCCGCCGGGGCCAGCGCCCGCACGACCAGCGAGGAGCCGGGGGGCAGGCCGGGCAGCCGGTCCCGCACCACGTGGCGCAGGCGGCGGCTCACCCGGTGCCGGACCACGGAGTTGCCCACGGCCTTGCTCACGACGAAGCCCACCTTGGACTGCACGTCCGAGGTGGGCTGCGCCGACGTACGTCGCCCGGTCGTGGTGGCGTCCACCACGACCGGAGTGCCTGGTGCAACACCCGGCGAGGTCGGCACGAGGGCGTGCACGACCAGCCGGGGCCGGCCGGCCCGGCGGCCTCGGCGGACCACCAGGCCGAAGTCCTGGCTGCGGGTCAGCCGGTTGGCCGCGGGAAGCACGGCGCTGCGGCGATCAGGCGGAGAGCTGCTTGCGGCCCTTGCTGCGGCGCGCGGCCAGGATGGCGCGACCGGCACGGGTGCGCATACGCAGCCGGAAGCCGTGCGTCTTCGCGCGGCGGCGGTTGTTGGGCTGGAAGGTGCGCTTACCCTTGCTCACGGTCGGACTCCCGATGCTTAACGTCTGTGGTGGTCCCCGGCCGTTCATAGGGCGCGCGAAGAGCACGCCTCGCAATCGGAGACCGGTCCAGGGTACGCGGCCCCGGGGGCGGGACCCAAATCGGGGTCCGCGCAGGCACACCCGGCGATCACCGCGGCCACGCTGCGCGACTCATCGGGCACGTAAAACGCTTGCGACGACCGGACGTCTTGTGGCAGAGCCCGCCTCTTGTTAGCGTGCTGCCTTCGCGGGTAGCCGTGGCCGACGCAGCGTCGCACGGACCGCATCGGTGTCGGGAAAGCAACGGGGGGAACCGCTGCGCTCCGGCACGCGTTCGTGCACAGTTGTGGATAACTCTGTGGATGCCTCTATTCTCCGTGTCCACGTCGTGGAAGTCCCCCGGGGCTGACCGCGGGGGAGTCACACCGAGGGGAGGGGAGCGCGGAG